>NZ_JAHXKI010000002.1:0-1200000 GCF_019392195.1 Marinobacter sp. F4206 | reverse complement strand
GGCTTTGACCAGCAGGCCCAGGGCAAAAGCAAATGAGATCCAGAGAGCTTCGGGCATGAGACAGTCTTTTTTTCGAACACTGGGGATGCCTGCAAGGCTATCCTGTTTTACCAGTCCGGTGTAGTCGATAAACGTGGAATCTGCCTGAATTTACTCGAAATGTTGACTTGTCACCGTGCCGACTCGAGGAACGAGTGAAAGAGTTCGGCGGAACGTTCCGGTGCCTCAATCATCGGGGCATGCCCAATACCTTCCAGCAACTGGAGACGGGCATCGGGTATGGCAGCCACAAACAGGTCGCCATTACGATAATTGATGACCCGGTCTTCCTTGCCCCAGATTACCAGCACCGGATCCTGGATCAATGCGAGGCGGCTGCGAAAAGCAGACTCATAGCCACTGTCCCGGATTGCTGCGAAGATCACCTCGTTGACATTCCGGTTGGCAATCGCTTTTTCCTCCATCACGTCCAGGATGGGCCAGGGTACGAAAGGCTTCTCCTCCAGGGCAAAGTCCATCAACCGCTCCAGATCGCCGGGTTTAGAGGGAATCAGCGGGTTATCGCCCTCCAGAACCAGGTCAACGAGTTCGCTTTCGTATTCGAAGATTCCGGCCGGGTTGAACAGCACCGCCGTCTTGATGCGATCGGGGTAGCGTGCCGCGTACAGGGCAGTAATGGCACCGCCCATGGAGTTGCCCATCATGTGCGACTCACCGATCGACAGGGCTTGCAGAATCGCTGAGAGGTGCCCGGTTTGTTCTTCGAGGGTGTAGCCGAGGTCCAGGGGCTTGCTGCTCTCGCCATGGCCCGGCAAGTCGATGGCGTAAACGTTGAAGTCGGCGGTCAACTGGTTCGCGAGTCGGGTCCAGTTATCCTTGTTGGCCCCGAACCCGTGCACCATCACGATGGTGTCACCCGGGGTCGTTTCCGAGTTGCGCAGGTAGGCGATCTCAAGCTCGCCGACCTGAATCGTATCCGCTTCCAGTCCGGAGCTGGAGCGCTCCAGATCAATGGCGGTTTCGTAGATGCCCTGCCGCGAGCAGGCACTGCCAACAACGGCAATCAAGGCGATAAAAAGTAGGGTAAGCGGGCGACGACGGGGCATGGGGACGGTTCCTGGTAGGCAATAAGGGGGCTTCCTGTTCCGAGCTCTACCATATCCCAAAAAAAAGCCCGGTCAATGACCGGGCCTTGATACCGTGGGCTGGGTCAGGATTGCTCCCGGGAAATGGCCCGATGAGCAATGTCCTTGCGATAGAATACGCCCTCCCACTGGATGGTTTCGGCCAAGGCGTACGCCCGTTGTTGGGCCTCGGTCACGGTACTGCCCAGTGCGGTGGCGCACAGGACCCGGCCACCGTTGGTCACGACCTGATCGCCATTCAGCCGGGTTCCGGCGTGAAAGACTTTTTCGCCTTCGGTCTCGGATGCCGGCAAGCCGGAAATGACATCGCCCTTGTTATAGCTGCCCGGGTAGCCTCCGGCGGCCAGCACGATACCAACCGAGGCGCGTTCGTCCCAATCGGAGCGGCACTGGTCCAGCGTGCCATCAATGGCGGCGCCGCACAGCTCGACCAGGTCCGACTGCATGCGCAGCATGATCGGCTGGGTTTCCGGGTCACCGAAACGGCAATTGAATTCGATGACCTTCGGGGCGCCCTTGCCGTCGATCATCAGGCCGGCGTACAGGAAGCCCTTGTACGGGTGGCCTTCAGCGGCCATGCCGCGTACGGTCGGATAGATGACCTCATCCATGATGCGCCGGTGTACGTCGGCGGTGACCACCGGGGCAGGGGAGTAAGCGCCCATGCCACCGGTGTTCGGGCCGGTATCACCGTCACCCACCCGCTTGTGATCCTGAGACGTGGCCATCGGCAGTACGTGCTCACCGTCCACCATGACAATGAAGCTGGCTTCTTCGCCGTCCAGGAACTCTTCGACCACCACGCGACTGCCGGCGTCGCCGAAGGCGTTGCCGGCCAGCATGTCGCGGATTGCGTCTTCGGCTTCGGCCAGGGTCATGGCCACAATCACACCTTTACCGGCCGCCAGGCCGTCAGCCTTGACCACGATAGGGGCGCCCTGTTCGCGGACATAGGCCAGGGCTTCATCGACGTCGGTGAAGTTGCCGTAGGCCGCGGTCGGAATTTTCTGGCGTGCCAGGAAGTCCTTGGTGAAGGCCTTGGAGCCCTCGAGTTGGGCGGCGCCGGCACTGGGGCCAAACACGCGCAGGCCCCGATCCTCGAATTTGTCGACAATGCCGGCGACCAGGGGCGCTTCCGGACCCACGATGGTCAGGCCCACGTTGTTGGTGGCGGCAAAGTTGGCAAGTCCGTCCAGGTCCATCACGTCAATGTTGACGTTTTCCAGACCCGGCTCACGGGCGGTACCGGCATTGCCTGGCGCGACAAACACTCGGTCTGCGTCAGGGGACTGCGCAGCTTTCCAGGCGAGGGCATGTTCGCGGCCACCGTTACCGATCACAAGAATGTTCATGTTGGGAATCCTTTTGCTGGTCCGGAATCAGTGGCGGAAGTGGCGCATGCCGGTGAACACCATGGCAATGCCGTGCTCGTTGGCCGCGTCGATCACTTCCTGGTCGCGCATGGATCCGCCGGGCTGGATGACTGCGGTAATGCCGGCCTTGGCGGCGGCATCAATGCCGTCCCGGAACGGAAAGAAGGCGTCTGACGCCATCACTGACCCTTTGACTTCCAGGTTTTCGTCGGCCGCCTTGATGCCGGCAATCTTGGCACTGTAGACCCGGCTCATCTGACCGGCGCCGACACCAATGGTGCGACCGGCCCTGGCGTAAACAATGGCGTTGGACTTGACGTACTTGGCCACTTCCCAGGCAAACAGCAGGTCGTTGAGCTCTTCCTCGGACGGCTGGCGGGTGGTGACCACCTTGACGTCGGCCATGGCCACCATGCCCAGGTCACGGTCCTGCACCAGCAGGCCGCCGGTGACCCGTTTAAAGTCCATGGTCTGGGTGCGCTCGGCATCGAGCTCACCGCACGCCAGCAGTCGTACGTTCTTCTTCGCGGCCACCAGTTCAACCGCTTCCGGAGCGATCGTCGGGGCAATGATGACTTCCACGAACTGGCGGTCGATGATGGCCTTGGCCGTGTCCGCATCCAGTTCCCGGTTGAAGGCGATGATGCCCCCGAAGGCCGAGGTCGGGTCAGTGGCAAAGGCCAGTTCGTAGGCCTGATGGATGTCCGCACCAATGGCAACGCCGCAGGGGTTGGCGTGCTTGACGATAACGCAGGCCGGGTCGGCAAATGGCTTCACACACTCGAGCGCGGCATCGGTGTCCGCCACGTTGTTGTAGGAGAGTTCCTTGCCCTGCAACTGTTTGGCAGTGGCAACACAGGCTTCTCTCGGATTGCGCTCGGCGTAGAAAGCGGCGCGCTGGTGCGGGTTTTCGCCATATCGCATGTCCTGGACCTTCACGAACTGGGCATTGAAGGTCCGCGGGAAATCGGCGTTGTCGTTGTCCGGCGTGCGGCCGCCGAGGTAGTTGGCTATCGCACCGTCGTAGCCGGCGGTGTGCTCGAACGCCTTCACTGCCAGGTCAAAGCGGGTGCTGTAAGTCAGCTCGCCGTCGTTGTCCTTGAGCTCTTTCAGAACCCGTGAATAGTCCGACGCGTTGACCACGATGGCTACATCGTTGTGGTTCTTGGCCGCCGCGCGGACCATGGTCGGGCCACCGATATCGATGTTCTCGATCGCCGTGGGCAGGTCGCAGTCGGGGTTCGCAACGGTTTCCTCGAACGGGTACAGGTTGACCACCACCATGTCGATCGGGTCTATACCATGCTCGCCCATGATGGCATCGTCAGTGCCGCGGCGGCCGAGAATGCCCCCGTGGATCTTCGGGTGCAGGGTTTTGACCCGACCGTCCATCATTTCCGGGAACCCGGTGTAGTCGGACACTTCTGTCACCGGAATTTTGTTTTCCTTCAGGAGTCTGAAGGTACCTCCGGTGGAGAGCAGTTCGACGCCGCGTTCGGTGAGGGCCCGGCCGAAATCGACGATGCCGGTCTTGTCACTTACGCTGATCAGCGCGCGACGAATGGGGGAGTTAGCCTGGTTTGCCATGAGTCACTTTCTTCGCTGGAGATGAACGAATAAGGGCCTCGCGAATGGTTTCCGGGAGGCCCTTGTCATGTCAGGGTGTCTGGATTATAGCAGACCGTACTGCTTCAGTTTTTTGCGCAGGGTGCCGCGATTCAGCCCCAGCATGGTCGAGGCCTTGGTCTGGTTGTTGCGGGTGTATTTCATCACCTGCTCCAGCAGCGGGGCCTCTACTTCGGAGAGCACCAGCTGGTACACCTCGGTTACCGGCGCGCCATCAAGCTGCGCAAAGTAGTTCTTCAGGGCAACCTCGACGCTGTCACGCAGGGTGACGCTGTTGCCGCTGCCATTCACCGTCTGAAGCTGGTGAATATCGTCGCTGGCCGGGGTGCTTAGATTCTCGTTTGCCAAAGTCTCAGCGGTCATGCTGCGAATACCTCTCCATTTCGTAAGCCTGCAAAATACTGTTGAATACTGTCTGTCTGCTCCAGCGCATCGTCGATAGCGTTGAAGCGTTTACGGAACTGTTTGCTCTGGTCGTGGGACTGCAGGTACCAGCCCACGTGTTTTCTGGCAATACGCACACCCATCTTCTCGCCGTAGAAGCTGTGCAGGGCGGCCAGGTGTTCGATCAGAATCCGTTCCACCTCACTCAATGGCGGTTCCGGCAGATGTTTTCCGGTCTCCAGGTAATGGAGAATCTCCCGGAAAATCCACGGTCGTCCCTGGGCACCCCTGCCGATCAGCAGTCCATCGGCTCCGGTGTGTTCCAGCACGTGCCGTGCCTTCTCCGGAGAGCTGATGTCGCCATTGGCGAATACCGGAATCTGCACCCGGGATTTGACGTCGGCGATGGTGTCGTACTCGGCGTTCCCCATGTACTTGTCGGCCCGGGTGCGACCGTGGATGGCAAGGGCCTGGATGCCTGCATCCTCCGCCATCCGGGCAATCACCGCCGCGTTCCTGTTGTCCGAATCCCATCCGGTCCGCATTTTCAGCGTTACCGGGATGTCCACCGCGCTCACCACGGCGTTCAGAATCTCGCGAACCAGGCCCTCGTCCTTCATCAGGGCGGAGCCTGCAGCCTTGTTGCATACCTTCTTGGCCGGGCACCCCATATTGATGTCGATAATCTGGGCACCGAATTCGGCGTTCTGTCGGGCGGCATCAGCGAGCATGTCGGGATCACCGCCGGCAATCTGCACCGAACGGGGTTCCGGTTCGCCCTCATGGTTCAGGCGCGTCCGGGATTTTCGCGTATGCCAGAGCTTGCTGTCCGCTATGACCATTTCCGATACCGCAAGGCCGGCTCCCATCCTGCGGCATAACAGCCGGAAGGGGCGGTCCGTCACGCCAGCCATGGGCGCAACAATGAGCGGATTGGGCAAGGTGTACGGCCCGATTTTTGCCGTTGGCAGCATGATCTGAGTCCGTGTCACAGCGGGTTATGCAAAAGTCGGATCTGGTCAATTGTTCAATAAGTAATCGATCCAGTATCCGAAGGGCGCTAATGATACCGTCGGGGGAGGTCTGATTGAAGGGGCTAACTCACGAAAAAACTGATTATTTTTCGTGCTTTCTGGTTGACTTTTGTTCTGTTTGGTGGCGGTCGGCGTTCACTGTCGAGTAAATACTTGCTTACCTTTTCAGGGCGAGTAGGGGCGGAAATTCAGGTTGTAATTCACGGCATCCTTGCCCGGATCGCGGATCTCGATCGCTATCCGGACCGGCGTATCCTTGGGCATGGTGTCGAGCTTCTGCCCGTCACCGGCCAGGTATTCCTCGGGCGTGAAGATACTCTGGGCCACCACATCCCCATTCAGGTTGGAAAAGGTCAGGGCAATGGCCGGGAACGGTTGTTCAAAATCGGCACGGTTGATGATGACGGCATCCACCACCAGCTGGGTGCGGTTTTCCGGGTCTGTCCGGACCACCAGCTTACGGCTCTGAATGGCATCGACATTGACCAGCGGTTCCAGTTCGCAACCAGCCAGCTCGCAGCCTTTTTCATAGAATGGACGGAGTTCCGGAATGGCCGCCAGTCGATCGAACTGGAACCAGGTGACCTGCGCAACCAGAACGCCAATCAGCGCGAGTACCACCAGGGTCCAGGTCAGTGTGCGCAGCTTGCCAGTGCCGCCGCCCCGGACCGATAACGGTTCCCGGCGGAGGTCGTCGAACGGGATGGTGGCTGCCATTGGTTCGCCAAGCCGTTCATTGCGGCTGTCGGACTCGAAGCGAGGCTCGTCAGCAAAGGTGTCGTAGAAATCGTCACCAGGTTGCTCCGACGTCTCTGGCCGGACCGGTTCGGGTTCGAAGTCGGCGGTGATCTCCGGCTCCGGCGCAGGGGCTGGTACGGTAAAGGGTTCAGACCACCGTCTGGTGGGCTGTGACGCTGGTTCCGGGCGGGGCTCGGGCTTTTTGGGTGCCTCCTCGTTTCGGGGGGGCGTTGACGGCTTGTCGGTGTCTTCGAGAATGGCTTCTGCCCAGCTCTCATCGACATCGTTGTGTGGCGAATCGTCATCCGCATCGTGAAAATCCGATTCGGTCTTGCTGCCGGCGGTTCGGAAACTGTCGCTAAGCTCATCGTCAGAGAATGTCATCCTGGTGCCGGCATACGGACCCTCGGCCGCATCTTCTTCGGGGTTGTCAGCGAAGACGAAATCCTCTTCCGTGGCGAACGAGCCGCCCGTGGCGGTACTCCCCGAGCCTTCCGGCGCTGGCTTGGCGGGCGCCTGGGATTGGGTGGATCGGGGCAGGACCTGATGATCGATGGCATTGAAGACGGCCATGCAGTTGCCGCAGCGTACCTTGCCCTTGGCAATACCAAGTTGTTCGTCCGTGACCCGGAAACGGGTCTGGCATTTTGGGCATTGGGTCTGCAGGCTGCTCTGGGTCATGCGTCGTTCCTGAAAGCGACTAGGCTACGAGTGCGGAGTTTAGTCGTTAAGGCCTTGTTCGTCACCCGCCGTTGCGTCGTCCTGTGAGGCGGATCCATTCTTCGCGCTGTTCCGGCTCGTCCATCACGAACCAGGGCTCATACGCGGCCATGACCTCCCGCGCCTGATGCGACAGAATGCCCGACAGCACCAGGCTACCGCCGGGTTTGGTCAGGGCGGCCAGGTGCGGTGCCAGTCCGATCAGCGGCTGTGCCAGGATGTTGGCAAGCATGACGTCGGACTTGGTATTCGGCTCATTATCGGGAAGGTAGAGGTCGAGACGGCTGTCGTCCACGCCGTTGCGGCGGGCATTCTCGCGGCTGGCTTCCAGCGCCTGAGGATCGGTATCGACGCCAACCACGTGATTGGCGCCGAGCAGGAGAGCGGCCAGGCCGAGAATTCCGGAGCCACAGCCATAGTCGGTCACCTGCCGGTCGCGGACATCCTGACCGTCCAGCCATTCAAGGCACAGCGCCGTGGTCGGGTGAGTGCCGGTGCCGAAGGCCAGGCCCGGATCCAGCATCAGGTTGGCGGCATCCGGGTCGGGCGCATCATGCCAGCTGGGCACAATCCACAGGCGCTCACCGAATTTCAGGGGGTGGAAGTCGTCCATCCAGGCCCGTTCCCAGTCCTTGTCCTCGACCAGAGTAACCTCGATGTCGGCCAGGGTCTGCTGGGTGTTCTGATGCCAGGCATCCCGAACATCCGCGCACAACTGGTTGATGTCCCGGTCGGACTGAAACAGACCGGTCACCGTGGTCTGGCTCCACAAGGGGGTCGTGCCCGGATCCGGTTCGTAAAGCGGCTGATCGGCGGCGTCTTCCATGGAAACGGCGTCGGCCCCCATTTCCATGAGCAGATCCTCCAGCTGATCCGCGTTGTCCGGATCAGCCGGGATCTGAAGTTGTATCCAGGGCATAGGCGTTCCTGCAGTGGTGATGCAGGACCTCAGTCCCGCATCAGTTTTTCAAGGTAATGAATGGTGAAGTCTACCTGTTTGAAGCCACCATCGCGTACCAGTTTTGCGTGCAGGGGCTGATTGGTCTTGATGCCCTCGACCACCAGTTCGTCCAGAGCGTTCTTCATGCGCCGGCGGGCAATTTCCCGGTCGTCCCCCCAGGTGATCAGTTTGGCCACCAGGGAATCGTAGAACGGCGGCACCGTGTAACCGCTGTAAAGGTGGGAGTCGACGCGGACACCGTTACCGCCCGGGGCGTGAAAATGCTTCACCTTGCCGGGGCTGGGTGCGAAGGTCTTGGGATCCTCGGCGTTGATCCGGCACTCAATGGCGTGGCCGGAGATGCGAATGTCCTCCTGGCTGTATTGCAGCGGCAGGCCGCTGGCAATGCGCAGCTGCTCGCGCACGATGTCCACGCCCGTGACCATTTCCGACACCGGATGCTCCACCTGCACTCGGGTGTTCATTTCGATGAAGTAGAACTCACCGTCCTGGTACAGGAACTCAAAGGTGCCGGCACCCACGTAGCCGATTTCCTTACAGGCATCGACGCAGGCCTTGAGGGTGCGTGCTCGCGACTCCGGGTTCACATTCGGAGCCGGAGCTTCCTCGATCACCTTCTGGTTTCGGCGCTGCATGGAACAGTCGCGGTCACCCAGGTGGATGCAGTTGCCGTGCATGTCGGCCAGCACCTGGACTTCCACGTGGCGCGGCCGCTCGAGGAACTTCTCCAGGTACACCGTCGGGTCACCGAATGCGTTCCGGGCCTCGCTCTGGGTGATCTGGACGCCTTTCAGCAGCGCCGCCTCGGAATGAACCACTTGCATACCACGGCCGCCGCCACCGGAGGCTGCCTTGATCATTACCGGGTAACCGATTTCGCGGGCAATACGCAGGGTGCGGTCGTCGTCATCGGTGAGCGGGCCGTCTGACCCGGGAACGGTGGGAACACCGGCTCGGATCATGGCGTTGATGGCAGACACCTTGTTCCCCATCAGGCGAATGGTGTCAGCCCTGGGGCCAATGAAGTGAAAACCGCTTTTCTCCACCTGTTCGGCGAAATCGGCATTCTCGGCGAGGAAGCCATAGCCCGGATGGATGCCCACGGAGTCAGTCACTTCGGCGGCACTGATGATGGTCGGAATGTTGAGGTAGCTGTCCAGCGGGCTATTCGGGCCGATGCAGACGGATTCGTCTGCCAGCCTGACGTGCATCAGGTCTCGGTCGACCTGGGAATGCACTGCCACCGTCTTGATGCCCAGCTCCTTGCAGGCGCGCAAGATCCGGAGGGCAATTTCACCCCGGTTTGCGATCAGAACTTTTTCTAACATGGCCATGAGTAGCAATCACCGCGTTCAGGAAATGACGATCAGAGGCTGGTCAAACTCTACCGGCTGGCCGTTCTCGACCAGAATCTCAGAGACGGTACCGTCCTTGTCGGCCTCGATCTGATTCATCATCTTCATCGCTTCCACGATGCAGACAACGTCACCGGCTTTGACCGACTGACCAACCTCCACGAACGCCTTGGCAGTGGGTGAGGGCGAGCGGTAGAAGGTGCCGACCATCGGGGATTTCACGGAATGGCCGCTCGGCGCCGCGGGTGCCGAGTCTTCCTGGGCCGGTGCCGGTGCTGCTTCCTGTGCCGGTGCAGACTGTGGCGCTGGTGCCGGGTAGTGGCTTACGTACTGGGTGCCGGCTACCTGTTCGCGGCGCCGGGAAATGCGAACCGAGTCATCACCTTCATGAATCTCCAGCTCCTCGACATCGGATTCCTCGAGCAGCTCGATCAGTTTTTTGACTTTGCGAATATCCATAGTTAATCCAGTCCCGTTATGTCTGGTCTATCGGTGAATGCGTTGCAGGGCTGCCCGGAGAGCGAGGTCGTACCCCTGGCTACCCAGCCCACAGATAACGCCCTCGGCGATATCGGAAAAATACGAATGATGGCGGAAGGGTTCCCGCGCATGGACATTGGAAAGATGCACCTCGATGAAGGGGATGCCGGTCGCCAGCACGGCATCTCTCAGTGCAATGCTGGTGTGCGTGAAGGCTGCCGGATTGATGATCAGGTAATCCACGCCTTCCGCCCTGGCTTCATGAACCCGCTCGATCAGCTCGTACTCGGCATTGGACTGCAGGTGCAGCAGGTGATGGCCCTTTTCTGCCGCAGTCTGCCGAAGCCGGTCGTCGATGTCGCCCAGTGTCTCGTACCCGTAGACCTCAGGCTCGCGAGTTCCGAGCATGTTCAAGTTCGGGCCGTGGAGCACGAGAATTGTCGACATGGTTCAGTCTGCCTTGTTGTCTTTTTTACAGGATCGCCGAAAATAACAGCACGTTCCCACAATGGTGCGTGCTTGTTTCATTCAGATCAACACTTTTTGACAATCATCCATGTTGTCCTTTGGTCGTAAAAAGACGGCTTCTGCATCGAAAAGGACGCTTTCCGTTGATGACAATCATTGTCGTCAACAGCGGGCTCAGGCGCTATACGACGTTGGTTTCATACAAGGCAGGCGGACAGGCATGCCCGCCCCTGTCCTGGGCGGGTTTGAAATGGCGGGGGTAAACTGGCCGGGCTGGCCTATTCGGATGACGTACTGACGCAGTTCCGGCCCGCGTTCTTGGAGTCGTACAGGGCGCGATCGGCCCGCTCACACAGGGCCTGTGACGATTCTCCCTGCCAGGCGGCCACGCCGCAGCTGAAGGTGACGTTGAACTCCCGGTCGCCCGCCGGCTGATGAAGCTCGGAAAACCGTTCGCGAATCTCGTTCAGGACGTTCCGGGCATCGCTGGGGCGGGTGTTGGGCAGAATGATGGCAAACTCCTCGCCACCGTAGCGTCCGATGTGGTCGGTCTTGCGAAGCCGCTGTTTCAGGAACATCGAAAGGCTTCTCAGTACCCGGTCGCCGATGGGGTGGCCGAAGGTGTCGTTCACCTTCTTGAAGTAATCAATGTCGATCATCGCGAAACTCAGCGGCTGATCTTTCTGTCGTGCCCGGACAATTTCCTGATCCAGCAGGTGCAGGGTATGGGTGTGGTTGTACAGGCCAGTCAGGCTGTCGCGAATCATCAGGGCCAGCAGCGAACGCGCCCGCCGTCCACGGTTGTGGATGGTGGCGACGAGGTGTTTGGGGTCGATGGGTTTGGTCAGGAAGTCATCGCCGCCCAGGCTCATGGCGTGCAGCTGTTTGGTGACATCCTCTTCGGCAGACAGGTAGATGATGGGTACGCTGTGGAATCGGTCCTGCTGGCGGATTACCCGGGCGATTTCCATGCCGGTACAGCCGGGCATGTACATATCAAGGATGATGATCTCGGGCGAGAACTCCTCCAGGGCATGAATGATCTGCATCGGGTCGGTGATGATATGGGCGGTCATGCCCGCCTTCTTGAGCACCGTTTCCATGTACTTGGCCTGGGCCCGGGAGTCGTCGAGCACCAGAACCTTGTAGGGTTCGACGGTGTTGCCGTGGGTGTAGGTCTCAATCTTTTCGATCAGCTGACCCGGATCGACGGCGGGGTAGAAGAACTCCTCGCCACCACAGCGTGAAGCGCGCAGGCGGGTTTCGATGGTGCCGTCCTCGTCGCTCATGAAAATGATCGGAATCGGGGTGTCGTGGCGTTCCTGCAGTTGCTCGATAGTCGCCAGGCCGGCATTGACTGCGCCGCCGAAATTCACGTCCATCAGGATGGTTTCGGGCTTGTGCAGCGCGCAGGCCTCAATGAGCTCTTCCGCCGAGCCGAAGGCCGAGGCGCGGAAGCCGAAAAACTCCAGCTGGCGGATCAGGCGTCCGGCCATCTCCGTGTTGGCCAGGGCAATATACACCGGGGTGCGCCGGAACTGTTGCGGTGCTTCGGAGTTGTCCTGGTCGGTGCGCCTGAGTGTGCTGCGGGAAAGCGCCTCAATGGCATCCTGGATCTGTCGCTCGAGTGCTTCATCCAGTGGGGCGTCAGCGGGCCAGTCGGCCAGTAGCCCCAGGATTTTCCTGCCGGCGTCGGCATGGCTGGCCATTTCAAACCGCTGGGCGTAGCGCACCAGCTTGTCGGTAGCGGCGGTGAATTCACTGTGGTGCGCGCCCGAAATCGATCTGTCCGCATGAATCTTCTGCCAGGTGTCGAGAACAACCCGGGCCTGGGTTGTCACGCGTCGCGCGAAATGCTGCCTGAGTTTCTCTTTCTGGCTTTCGTCGTTCATGGTGCTCCGGCCTGTCTCTTTTTCGTTATCGGTCGTCCGTCCCGGTCTGGACGATTTTTCCACCTTAGTCTCTAGGCAGAGTCTATAGTGTTTAATGTTGTCGGCGTAGGTTGCTCCATGTAAATGTTTGTCAACTCTGCGGTGCAAGTCACAATCCACCGACCGGCTGGCGCACAGTCAATCGGAGAAACCTTCCATGACACGGAAGCACATCTGCATTGATCGAACCCAGTATGGCGCGGCCACGCTGCGGACTATCCTGCTGCTATTCACCGGTTCTCTGCTGGTTGTGATCCTCGTGGCCGGCTTCATTACCAGTTACGGCTACTTTCGCACCTACGTCTCGGAACAGCTCGCCGGGCACGCCCGGGACGGTGCGACGGCCGTCGGTCTGTCCCTGTCCAATGCCATTGACGCCCGGGACCCGGTTGCCGCGGCATCGCTGATCGATGCCGTGTTTGACAGCGGCCGCTATCTGTCCGTGCGTTACCTGAACCATCAGGGCAGTGAGGTGGCGGGGCGGGAGATGACGCTGGCCGACACTGACGTACCGCCGTGGTTTCGGACGTTTGCAGATCTTGAGCTGACGGTGGCGGAAGCGGAAGTCGTTCGGGGCTGGAGTCGGCTGGGCAAGGTGGAGGTCGTCAGTAACCCGGGCCGTGCTTACACCGATCTCTGGCGGATTACCGTCGGCCTGGTCGCCAGTACGGCAATCATCGGTGGCGTGGGGCTGTTCGCCCTGTTTTTGTTGCTCAAGCGCACCTTGCGGCCTCTGCGCGCGCTGGAACGACAGGCTCAGGCGCTCGGTCGTCGGAATTTCCGGCAGCGGGTGACCGTCAGGTCTACCCGGGAGGTGAACCAGGTGACGGCCGCGATGAATCAGATGGCGGACGACCTTGGCCAGTTGTTTGAGGGGCAGGCAAAGCTGATTCAGCATCTGCGTCGGGTGAATAACGAGGATCCGGTGACCGGCCTGGCGAGTCGCAGTGCCTTTGATCAGCGCCTGAAAGTGGAGGTGGAGTCGGAGGAAAAGGCGGCGCCCGGAGTCCTGATTCTGGTTCAGCTGTGGGACTTTGCCACCTACAACCACACCTATGGTCGCAGCGAGGCCGACCGTTTGTTGCTGCGGGCGGCCGCGGTGATCAACGGGTTTGTGACTGCGCACATGGGGTCGTTTGCCGGGCGTCGCAACGGTGCCGAATTTTCCATCTATGTGCCCGGTGCGATGCCCGCGGATGCCGGCATCTGGTGTCAGGATCTGGTGACCGAACTGGATGGCGTCTACGCGGATCTTGCCGCGCCACTGGAAACTGCCGTCCATGCTGGCCTGGCGCGAACCGGTGACGGCCGCGGCACTCGCGAATTGCTGGCGGCGGCGGACGAAGCTCTGCGGCTGGCGCAGAGGAACGAGGAGACCGGGTGTCACCTCGCCGAGCCGGACAAAGAGGGGCACCACAATCTCGAGACCTGGCGGGTCATTATCAGTCAGGCCATACGTGAGCAGAGTTTGTCGCTGTGGTTGCAGCCAATGATCAGTGAGCATCAGTCGCAGCCGGTCTATCATCAGGTCTTTTCCCGCATCGAGGGCCCGGATGGCCCCCTGAAGGCTGGCGCATTCATTCCCATGGCAGAGCGGTTTGGCCTGATTTCGGACATTGACCGGCTGCTGATCCAGCGCGTGCTGAAACGTCTGGCCGAGCGCCCGGACGAGCCGCTGGCGGTGTCGCTGAGCAGCGCCTCCGTGGCCAGTGAATCCTTCCGCAAGGAGATGCTTGCCATGCTGGAGGCGGCGGGTCCGGGTGCCGCAAACCTCTGGATCGGTATTTCAGAGCACACCATCCATCATCACCGGACCGCAGTGGGGCTGCTGGTCCGCGCGTTGGTGCGTCTCGGGGTGCCGGTGCTGGTGGATCGCTTTGGCGTCGGCGGGGTGCCCTTCAGTTACCTCAGGAATCTGAGCGTACAGGCATTGCGTATTGATAACTCATTCATTCACGATATAGACACCCACGACGACAACCGTTTCTATCTGGAGTCCGTGGTGTCCATCGCGCACAGCCGGGGCGTGAAGGTATTTGCGACCGGTGTCGAAACGTCGGCGGAGTACTCAGTGGTGTGCAAACTGGGTATTGACGGGGCCATGGGGTACCATCTTGGTCGACCATTTGCTGCTGATAACCAACCGACAGGGGAATAACAGTCTATGCCAGGCAAACTCAGACAGTATTTCAGGGACAAGAAAGACGACGTTCAGGATTACGCCGGCGGCAGCGGAATGATCGGCAAGTTCATTCTGGTCGTGCTCGTAGTGTACCTTCTGGTCACCGTGGTCCTTGGCATGTACTGGAGCAGCGAGCCCGACGCTTTCTCGGTTCGGGAGCATACCCGCACGGTCGCCAATGAAATGCAGCGGGAGCCGATCACCGGGTTCGCAACCACAGTGACCATGATCCGCATTGCCGAGACACTTCTCGACAAGCCGGGCGGCTACATCTCCAACGACATTTTTCCACCGGGCCTGTGGATGGACAACATGCCCAACTGGGAGTACGGCGTATTGGTGCAGCTTCGGGACTTGTCCCGGGCCATGCGCAAGGACGTCAGCCGATCCCAGAGCCAATCTGCGGAGGACCGTGACCTGACCATTGCCGAGCCTCAGTTTCATTTTGACAGCAATAGCTGGGCGATTCCCTCCACCGAAGCCGAATATCGTCGCGGGATCCGGGCGCTGAAACGGTATCTCAATCGCCTGTCAGACCCTGAAAAGCCCGATGCCCAGTTCTTTGCCCGGGCGGACAACCTGAGCAACTGGCTGGCCGATCTTGAAACGCGTCTCGGTAGCCTGTCCCGCACCTTGGGGGAGAGCGTCGGCAAAGCGTCGGTATCGGATGCGGTTGCCAATGTTATTCAGGATGATCCGCTGGCCGAAGAAACCGGCGCGGTTGACGTGCAAACGCCCTGGACCAGGATCGATGACGTCTTTTACGAAGCTCGCGGCAGCTCCTGGGCACTGCTGCACATATTCCGGGCCATTGAGGTGGATTTCCGTAAGGTGCTTCAGGACAAGAACGCCATGGCCAGCGTAAAGCAGGTCATTATCGAGCTGGAAGGCGCGCAGGGCTCGATGTGGAGTCCAGTGGTGCTGAACGGCAGCGGTTTCGGTGTGCTGGCTAACCATTCCCTGACCATGGCTGCCTACCTGTCCCGGGCCAACGCAGCCATCAGCGACATGCGGGATCTGCTGTCTCGGGGCTAAGACGAAAGCACTCTCGAAAACAAAAAAACCGGGCTTTTGCCCGGTTTTTTTGTGCTTCGAAGACGGGTTGATCAGCCCTTGTAGGCCTTGATCGAGTCTTCGATGGCTTTCTTGGCGGCAGCGGCGTTATCCCAGCCCTGCACCTTGACCCATTTGCCCGGCTCAAGCGTCTTGTAGTTCTCGAAGAAGTGCTGGATCTGGTCGCGCAGCAGTTCCGGCAGGTCATCGATTTCCTTGACGCCATGGTAGGAGGTGGTCAGCTTGTCGTGGGGAACCGCGACCAGTTTGGCATCGCCGCCGGCCTCGTCCTCCATGTTCAGGACGCCGACCGGACGACAGCGGATAACCGAGCCGGCCTGGACCGGGTACGGGGTTACGACCAGTACGTCCAGTGGGTCGCCGTCGTCGGCCAGGGTGTGGGGGATGAACCCGTAGTTGGCCGGGTAGAACATTGGCGTGGCCATGAACCGATCGACCAGCAGGGCACCCATGTCCTTGTCCAGTTCGTACTTGACCGGGGAGCTGTTGGCCGGGATTTCGATGGCAACGTAAATGTCGTCAGGCGGATTCTTGCCTGAGGGGATGTTATCGAATTGCATAGTCGATTCTTCCTGGGTGCGTTTGGATAGTGTGTTTAACTGCGGCTAAAAAGTGGACGCAATTATACGGAAGTCTCCTGCAGTTCGAAACTAAACGTTGGTCTTGCCTGTCAGGCTAGAGCTTCAGCTGTTTGCTGATCAGCTCCTTCATGATTTCGGTGGTGCCTCCGCCGATCGACAGGATCTTGGCGTCCCGGTAGAGCCGTTCGACCACCGATTCCCGCATGTAGCCCATGCCGCCAAAGATCTGTACCGCCTCCCGGGTGACCTTCTCGCAGACCTCGACCGAGAAATTTTTCGCCATGGCGACCTGTTTGATCGGATTCTTGCCCGCCTGCATCAGATCGGCACAGCGGTAGGTGTATTCCCGCGCCACATCAATCTGAGTCGCCATGTCCACCAGTTTGTGGCGGGTAACCTGGAAGCCGATAAGGTTGCGGCCGAAGGCCTCGCGCTGGTTGGCGTAGTCGAGGGCGGCCTCATACGCCAGCTGGGCGGTCATGTAAGCCATGATCGACAGGCTCAGGCGTTCGGCCAGGAAGTTGCTCATGATGGCAATGAAACCGGCGTTTTCGGCGCCAATCAGACGATCGGCCGGCACCCGGCAATCCTCGAAAAACAGCTCTGCGGTGTCGCTGGCCCACCAGCCCATCTTGCGTAGTTTCTTGCCGGTCGAAAAACCGGGCATGTCGCGGTCGATCAGCAGCAGGCTGATTCCGCCGTGGCCCTCGCCACCGGTGCGCACGGCCACGGTGTAGTGATTGGCGCGCAGGCCGCTGGTGATGAACGTCTTGCTGCCGTTGACGACGAAATCGTCGCCGTCCCTGACGGCGCGGGTCTTGAGGTGCGCCACGTCGGAACCGCCGCCTGGCTCGGTGACGGCCAGGGCGGCAATCTTCTCGCCCCGAAGAACCGGTGGCACGATCTGTTCGCGGATTTCCGGTCGCGCCCATTTGGCGACCGGTGGCAAGCCGATGTCAAGGGAGCCGAGGCTGGCCACCAGACCGCCGGAGGTGGATCGCATAAGCTCTTCAGAAACTGCCACACGGAGGAAAATGTCGCCCTCGCCGGTGCCCCCGAGTTCTTCCGGGAAACCAATGCCGAGCAGGCCGGCGTCGCCTGCTTGCCGGTAAAGCTCCCGCGGAAATTCGCCGGCTTCTTCCCAGTCGTCAATGTGGGGAAGGACATGGGTGCTGATGAATTTTCGGGCGCTCAGGCGCGCCTGTTCGTGGATGTCGTTGAAGAAGTCGGACACGCTGGGGCTCCCTGTGATCTGAAATCATAGAGTGCAGTGTTGCGCACTTTCGACTACCAAGCAAGCGCTTGGTTTTCGATTTTTGGGACAACAAAAAAGCCGGCCCGGAGGCCAGCTTTAGCTTGAACCCGAGCGTAACGCCGGTCAGGCGCCCGGACGGGGAATGCTGTTCACCCCGGTGCTGGTGCCAAGCAGCAGGAGGTCCGCAGGGCGACGGGCAAACAGGCCGTTGGTCACCACGCCTACGATGTTGTTCAGTTTTTCTTCAATATCGATCGGACGGGAGATGTCGAGGTTGTGGACATCAATAATGATGTTGCCGTTGTCGGTGACCACGCCTTCCCGGTACACCGGGTCGCCCCCCAGTTTTACGATTTCCCGGCCCACATGGCTACGGGCCATCGGGATGACCTCGACGGGGAGCGGGAAGCTGCCCAGTACACCCACCATCTTCGATTCGTCGGCAATGCAGATGAAGGTCTTGGCCACCGCCGCCACAATCTTCTCGCGGGTCAGCGCAGCGCCGCCGCCCTTGATCAGCTCCAGTCGCTCATTGGCTTCATCGGCGCCGTCCACATAGAACTCCAGCGAGCCGGCGCTGTTCAGGTCATACACCGGGATGCCATGGCTTTTCAGGCGCTCCGCCGTGGCCTCGGAGCTGGCCACGGCACCGTCAAACTCGGTTTTCATATCCGCCAGCATATCGATGAAGAAATTGGCGGTGCTGCCGGTGCCGACACCAATAATACTGTCGCTGTCGAGACGCGGTGCGATGTAGTCGATCGCGGCTTTCGCTACGGCTTTTTTGAGTTCGTCCTGGGTCATGGCAAGCTCCGGGTGGGAAATCTGGATGAGTTTAGCGACATTATAGCTCTTCGGAGCGGTCTGCTTATAGACGGCTGCCGTGCAAACTTTCTACACTGTGGGTTTTTCCCAGCCACTCATCAATCACCGGAAGCACTATGCCGCAACGCTACATCAAGAAGATTCTCGATGCGCGCGTCTATGACGTGGCCATCGAAACACCCCTGACTGAAGCCCGTAGTCTGTCCAAGCGGTTTGGCAATAATATTATGCTCAAGCGCGAAGACCTTCAGCCGGTGTTTTCTTTCAAGATTCGCGGTGCGTACAACCGGATTGCACAACTGTCCGAGGAGCAGAAGTCCAAGGGCGTGATTTGTGCCTCGGCCGGCAACCATGCCCAGGGCGTGGCGCTGGCGGCCAAGAAGCTGGGTATCAAGGCCGTGATTGTCATGCCGCAGACCACCCCGGAGATCAAGGTGCGATCGGTACGGGACCATGGTGCCCGTGTGGTGCTCAAGGGTGATGCCTTCGACGAAGCCGCTACCCATGCTCAGGAACTGATCCAGAAGCATGGCTATACCTACATCCCGCCCTTTGACGATCCCGATGTCATTGCGGGGCAGGGTACGGTTGCCATGGAGATCATGTGGCAGTTCAGCAAACCGATCCATGCCATCTTTATCTGCGTCGGCGGTGGCGGCCTGATTGCCGGGATGGCGGCTTACATCAAGTACCTGCGTCCCGAGATCAAGGTCATCGGTGTCGAGCCGGAAGATTCCAATTGTCTGCAGGCAGCCATGAAGGCGGGCAAGCGTGTCGTCCTGGATGAGGTGGGCATTTTTGCCGACGGGGTGGCGGTCAAACAGATTGGCAAATACCCGTGGGAGATCTGCAAGGATCACGTCGACGAGGTGATCACCGTCTCCACGGATGAAATCTGCGCCGCCATCAAGGACGTGTTCGAGGACACCCGGTCGATTGCTGAACCGGCGGGCGCCCTGGGTGTTGCCGGCATCAAGAAGTACATCCAGCGGGAGCAGATCGAAGGTGAAAACATGGTGGCCACCCTCAGCGGTGCCAACATGAACTTCGACCGGTTGCGTTACGTGTCCGAGCGGACCGAAATCGGTGAGCAGCGCGAAGCGATCCTGGCAGTGACCATTCCGGAGAAGCCCGGGGCGTTCAAGACGTTCATCAACGCCCTGCACAAGCGCAGCATCACCGAGTTCAACTATCGCTTCGCTGACCGCAATGAGGCGACGATCTTCGTTGGTATCCAGATTCAGGCCGGTGGCCATGGGCGCGAGGACCTGGTGCAGGACCTACGGGAATCCGGCTACGGTGTGATCGATCTGACCGACAGTGATCTCGCCAAGCAGCACATCCGCCATATGGTTGGCGGCCATGCACCCAGCATCACCAATGAAAAGGTGTTCCAGTTCGAGTTCCCGGAACGTCCGGGCGCGCTGATGAAATTCCTGATGTCCCTGGGGACCCGCTGGAACATTTCCATGTTCCACTACCGCAACCACGGCGCCGCCTACAGCCGGGTTCTGCTCGGTGCCCAGGTGGACGACTCGGAAGTAAAAGACTTCGAGCAAATGCTCGACAAGGTCGGGTTCCGGTACGAGAACATGACCGATAATGAGGCGTATCAGCTGTTTCTTGGCGCCGGCAATCACCAGTCTGACTGACTCGACGCGGGAGTCCGTGCTCCATGAAAAGGTTACAGAACGGTAACCTGTCAAAAATTGTAAAACTCAAGATGCGTGTTAATCTTTCGATTAATTCTCGGAAACAAGAATAGCTACCTGATTTTCAAACATTTTAATAACTAACTTTGAAGGAAGCGAAGACATGGGCGGCAAGCCTGACATTATTAAAGCCATCGTGCTGATATTTGCTGTTGGCCTTGTCATCACCGGTTTCACGTCTCTTCACGCTTCCGAAGACCAGCCCCGCATTCAGGCTGGCGTTACCATCAGTTCGCTTCAGGTAGTTGAGGGGCGGCTGAACCGGTAACACCGCCGGTCCGTTACCACGCCGTGCAGAGGCACATCCCAAGGCTCAATGGGTAACTGCCCTACTCTCTGAAAATCGTGGGCAAGCCCGATCAGTTTGGGCGCCAGCCCGGGCCGCAGCCGACTGAAGGCAAAGGTCCGGTCATAAAAGCCTCCTCCCATGCCGAGTCGTCCCCCGTTTTCGTCAAACCCCACCAGTGGAAACAATACGGCATCCAGGGCCCAGGCCGGGCGCCTGAGTCCGTTGCTGAACGCCGGTTCTGGTATGCCGAAACGATTGGGTCGAAGCTCGATGTCGTCGGAATAGGGGCTGAAAACCAGTCTGCCTTTGTGGATGGGGTGAAGTACCGGCAGGTAGAAGCGGATGCCCTTGCGTTGGGCCAGGTCCATGTACAGGCCCGGATCGATCTCGCCGTCATTCGGCAGGTAAATGGCAATGTGTCTGGCGCGGTGAAGATCGGGGTTGTTCAGCAGATTCAGGGCGAGGTGTTCGGAGGCCTGTTGTTGCTGCTCGTATGACAGGGAACGTCTTCGTTTGCGCAGGTGTTTGCGGAGCTTGCTGCGTGAACAGGTATCAGGATGGGCGTCGAACGGTTGGGAGTCGATAAACTGGCTCAAAATAAAGCTTCCCGGGCTGCCGTTATCGGATGTGGCCCTTGAACCCAAAGTTCAAGGTCGGTGGCCGCTGTGACATATTAGGCTTTCCCCTGTCGGGGACGTGCTCACAATGCCCTGAAGTAGCCACCTGGGTAGTGCGCATCGGCTCGAGGACGTATCCGATGATCCCGAACAGCCCAGGAAGTTAATCCCATTATACGGGCACACGCGGGGCTGATTGCAATACCGATTCTGTAACCCTTACCACAAGTTAAGAATCCCTACTGTCCTGAGGATTCCCCCAGGGCACTGTCCAGCTTGCTCTCCATGGCCTGAAGAAGGGAGCTGGTGGCGTCGGACATGGTGTCCCGCTCCAGCAGTTCGTGGGTAATATTCAGGGCCGCCATCACGGCAATACGCTCGGTGCCGAAGACCTTGCCACTGGAACGGATTTCGCGCATCTTGCTATCGAGGTGTCTGGCGGCGCGCAGCAGGGCTTCGCGTTCCTCCTCCGGGCAGGCAACCAGATATTCCTTGTCGAGAATCTTCACCTCTACGGTGGTCGATGACTGAGACATCAGTGGTGCTCCAGTGCCCTTAGGCGGCCAATCATGGCTTCGATCTTGTTTTTCGCAAGATCATTCTTGTGCATCAACTGGGCTCGTTCCCGGTTCCAGTCATCCTGCAAGTCCCGCAAGGTGGCGTTATCCCGCTCCAGTTTCTGACAGTGTTCAATCAGCTTGTCCAGCTTGTCCGCTAATGCCTGTACTTCGGACTGTTCCATCACGTGCCCAACATTGGTTGTTGTGGTTGCAATCAACTATAAGTCTGGACGCTAAGTTGGTCAATTTACAGGGTTGTCATTACCATGCCAGCGTGACGTCTGTCACTCCTCTGCAGTGTCTCCGAGGCCCAGGGCGCGGCTCTTGCGCCAGGCGCTGACCGCCGGAATCAGGGCCACCAGCAGCGCCGCCAGCGGTACGGCGCCGAGCAGACTCCATTCCACGGTGTTAAGGGGGCGCAGCCGGGTTTGAAGGCCGTAGGTTTCCTGCAGCCAGGGACTGAGCGCAGATACTGCGAGGGCCCCGAGGGCCACCGCGAGGACGCAGGCGACCAGTGCCAGGGCCACGCACTCAATCAGGTACAGTGCGGCAATCAGGCCTGGAGAGGCGCCTGTTGCCCGCAGGATGGAAATTTCGTGGGTACGCTGGGCCTGCAGGGTCAGCAGGACCGCAATCAGTCCGATCAGGCTGGTCGCCACCACGAACGCTGTGATCCCCAGCAGGGCGCGTTCAAACTGGCTCATGAGGCGCCAGAGTTCGCTCAGGGCAACGCCGGGCAGAATCGCAGACAGGGGCTCCCCGGCGTATTGGTTCAGTGCCCGCTGGACCTGAAAGGTCAGAATTTGCTGCTTTAGTCCGGCAAAGGCGGCGGTGATTGCGTCCGGCGTGAAATCCCGGTCTTCGGCCTGCTCCGGCGTGAGCGTCCGGCCCGGGATGGCGACGCCGGACTCCCAGCCAACGTGCATCGCTTCCATGCCAGCCAGACTGATGTAGACGGCCTGATCGACTGGCGTTCCGGTGTGTCCGAGCACGCCGGTAACCCGGAAGGGCGTGTCGTCGTGATTGGAAAAGCTGGTTCGGCCACCGCCGTGGGACAGCACGATGCGGTCACCTACGGCGTGTCTCAGCGTGCTGGCGACTCCGGCTCCGAGGACAACGTCAAACACCTGCTCGAACCACTGGCCATCGGCCAGTTGCAGTGCCTTTCCCTGACCAAAGCGGAAATGCTCCAGAAACGCGTTCCCGGTGCCCACGACCCGGAAGCCCCGGTAGCTGTCCCCGAGTGAAATCGGAATCAGCCAGTCAATGCGTTCGTCTTCCTGCAGCGTCTGAAATGTCGACCAGCGGATGTTGTTGGTGGCATCGCCCATGTGGAACACCGTATAAAGCAGGAGGTTCAACTGCCCGCTTCGGGCGCCAATGATGAGATCGGTGTCGCTGATCGTGCTGGTGAACGACTGTTTGATCTCGGTGCGAAAATACTGGATGCCCAGCAACAGGGTAACGCTCAGGGTTAGGGTCAGGCAGACCAGTCCGAGAACCCGTCGTCGATACCAGAGGCTGGCGGCGGCGAGGGAAAATGCAAGTTGCGCGCTCATAGGCCCTCTCCCCCCAGTCGAACCTGGTGGGTGAAGTGCTGGGCCAGGGCTCGATCGTGGCTGACAAACAGGACCGACGTGTTGCGTTCTTCGGCCAGTGTCAGCAGGAGGTCGAGGAACCGGTCGCGGTTATCGCTGTCCAGGGCTGAAGTGGGCTCATCGGCCAGAATGATTTCCGGGCCGCCGATGAGGGCCCGGGCGGCGGCAATGCGCTGCTGTTGGCCGATGCTCAGCCGGGTGACACTGCGTCGCCAGCAGTCTCTCGGAATGGCCAGCGCGGTCAGTAACCGATGGGATTCCTGAACCGGGTCCGGGTCGGTAGCGTCGCGCCGCTGTGCCGACAGCCGGCAGGGCAGGGTGACGTTGCCCTCGGCGGTCAGGTAAGGCACCAGGTTGAACTGCTGGAAAATGACGCCAATGTGGTGCGCCCTGAATTGGTCCCGTTTGCCGGCGCTGAGCTGGTGTATCGGGGTGCCCAGGAGTCGGACGCCGCCGGTGGCGGGCTTTAACATGCCGGAAAGCAGGCTCAGGAGCGTACTCTTGCCACTGCCGCTGGGGCCATGGAGAAACAGGTGCTCGCCGGCCGGAAGGGCCAGGTCTGGAAAGGCGATCGGGAGCTGCCGATCGTCCCAGAGGTGGGAGAGGTCACTGGCTTCAAGCGCGAGGGCGGGCCCTCGGGGGCGATGAGGTGCTGACTCTGTTGTGGGCTTCATGTTGATTGCTGTGCGTCCGGTGTATGATTGCTGAAATTCATGTCCCCGATCCTATGGAGAACACTTGCTGATGTCCCGTTCCGTTTATCGCCCGACAGTGCGATTGTTGCTATCAGGTCTTCTGGCGCTCGTGCTGGGTCATTCGCTGTCGGTTGATGCCGAGCCCCGGGAAATCGACTGGCTGGAACTTATGCCAGCGGAAGATCTTGCGCTGCTGGAAAATATGCCAGAAGTGGTGCACGAGGGCGATGGTGCGTCGTTGCTGCCAGACGAAATCATGACCGGCCGCGTGGTGCCGGAAATGAGCGATGTCGAGGGTCGTATTCCCGGCTTTGTCGTACCCCTGAAAACCACCCAGGACATGCGGATCCTGGAGTTCTTTCTGGTGCCCTACTACGGCGCTTGCATCCATGTACCTCCGCCCCCGCCCAACCAGATTATCCATGTGAAATACCGCGAAGGCTTCAAGCTGGAGGCGCTCTATGATCCGGTCTGGATCGAGGGGACGCTGGTCATTGAACGCACCGAGAACGATCTCGGTACCTCCTCCTACTCCATGGTTGCGGACACGGTGAAGCCCTACCAGGAGTGAGTTCAGGGAGCCAGGCTGAAGCGGTTCTCATCCTGCGCCAGTCGGACGGCGCCCTGGCCGCTCGGGCCGATCCATGCGATTTCAAGGTATTCCAGTCCGGGAAAGCGTTCGATCAGCGGTGTGCTCAGGATGTCGGAATTGCCCAGGTCGGGACAGTTCAACACCTGAATGACCTCGAAATCGGCATGCTGGCCATGGTCGCCGTGCTGGTGGTCTTCGATGGTTCCGGTGATGCCGGACTGAAGGTCGGCGGTCTCGAGGGTGCAGCTTGCGGCCGGGGTGTTGATCAGCGGCGTCTCGTTCAGCCAGAGGGCCACCGAATCCACCCTCTGTTGCTGCTCCGGGGTGCGTGCCCGATGCTCGAAGCCGAGCAGGTTATGAGCCGGAGACCGCAAGAGCAATTCAACCTGTTGCCCTGAAATGGCCAGCTGCAGTTCGGCATGACCATGCTGGTGAGAGCCTGGGTTTTCAGCTGCGAAGGTGGCCCCGGTGGCGATCAGAGGGGCGATCAGTAGTGACAGAGATCGGCTTGAAACCATCATAAGATCCCGAGTTTGAATGTGATATGTTATAACATTTTGGTGTCTTGCTTTTCGAAAAGCAACCGGGCCGTGTCTTGAAAGCGCCTGAATGCTAGGATAGAAGCTTCATTCAACAACACAGGAATGTCCTGGTTCATGTCCGAAACCGACACCTCCGGTGCTGCCCGAGCCGCTGAATTCGAGCGCTGGGCCAACGTTTTTACCGCTCACAAGGCGTTTAGCCACCCCTCCGAACTGCACGGAGTCCTCTGTGGTCGGCTGGCCGCCGGTGCCCGTATCGAAGAGCCGGAGTGGCTGAACACGGTCTGCGAGCACATGGGGTTGCCCGAGAGCGCGGCCGAGGAGTCCGACGATCTGGCGCCGTTTATGAACAGGGCGTACGAACAGACCCTGGCACTCTTGAAATCGACCGATATGAGTTTCCATCCTTTATTGCCCGATGATGACTACGCCATCGAGCAGCGCCTTGAGGCTCTCGTGGCCTGGGTGCGCGGTTTCCTCGAAGGCATGGCGTTGTCGGCCGGTGAATCCCTGGGGCAGGCGCCTGATGAGATTCGCGAGCTGATCGAGGACATGGTAGCGATCAGCCAGCTCTCGGACGAGGAGGAAGCCAGCGACGAGAGCGAGCAGCAGTTGCTGGAAATCACAGAATACGTCCGGCTTGGGGCCCTGGCAGTCTTTACCGAGTTCAACGCCCCGGAGAAGCCGGCCTCTCAATCCCCGACCCTGCACTGATCAGGGTCCACACCGCGGGAGAGTTTATGTCGTCCATGATACCCGTTAAGGAATTTGCCGAGCGCCGTCGCAGGTTGATGGAGCGCATGGCACCAGACAGTATCGCCATTATCCCGGCGGCGCCGGAGCGCGTGCGCAATCGTGACGTGCTGCATCCGTTTCGACAGGACAGCGATTTTCAATACCTCACCGGCTTTGGCGAGCCCGAGGCGGTGCTGGCCCTGATCCCCGGTCGAGAGCACGGCGAATCGGTGCTGTTCTGCAAGGAACGAAATCCCGAGAAGGAGCTCTGGGATGGCTTCCTGGTCGGTCCGGAAGGCGCCATTGAGCGCTTTGGCCTGGATGATGCCTTCCCGATTTCCGATATCGACGACATCCTGCCGGGCATGATTGAAGGCCGCAGCCGGGTTTACTACCCCCTCGGCAAGGATCAGCAGTTCGACAGCAAGGTGATGGGATGGGTCAAAACCATCCGCAGCAAGGTGCGCAGCGGTGCCCACCCGCCCGGAGAGTTTGTCTCCCTGGAGCACTTCCTGCACGACCTGCGTCTGTTCAAGAGTGCCAATGAAATCAAGGTCATGGCCAAGGCCGGCGAAATCAGCGCCGAGGCGCATTGCCGGGCCATGAAACGCGCCCGCAAGGGTGGCTGTGAATACAATCTGGAGGCGGAACTGATCCACACGTTCATGGATCATGGCGCCCGCTCCACCGCCTACCCGTCCATCGTGGGTGGTGGTGCCAACGGCTGCATCCTGCATTACATTGAGAACAGTGCACCGTTGAAAGAGGGGGATCTGGTCCTGATCGACGCCGGCTGCGAATACGAATGCTACGCCTCGGATATCACCCGGACCTTCCCGGTCAGCGGCAAGTTCAGCGCTGAGCAGCGGGCTCTCTACGAGGTGGTGCTGGCGGCGCAGTACGAGGCCATCGATGCGGTGCGGCCGGGCAACCACTGGAACCACCCTCATGAGGCGGCGCTCCGGGTGCTGACCCAGGGCCTGATTGATCTGGGCCTGCTGTCGGGAACCCTGGACGACGCCATTGCCAAAGAGTCCTACAAGCCTTTCTTCATGCACCGGACCGGGCATTGGCTTGGTCTGGATGTCCATGATGTCGGGGACTACAAGGTCGGCGAGGCCTGGCGTTTGCTGGAGCCGGGCATGGCGCTGACGGTCGAACCGGGCCTGTATATTGCGCCGGACAACACCGGTGTCGATGAAAAGTGGCGCGGCATTGGAATCCGCATCGAGGATGACGTGGTCGTGACCAAAGAAGGTTGCCGGGTGCTGACCGATGGTGTGCCCAAGACCATCCCCGACATTGAAGCGTTGATGGCGGACTGAGACGGTGAGCCGCTTCGATACCGACCTGATCATTGCCGGTGGTGGCCTGGCCGGAGCCACCCTGGCCCTGGCCCTGTCGCGCGTGGTTCCCGGGCTGAGGGTCACGGTCGTCGAGGCCTTTCCCCTGTCGGCCGACGCCCTTCCGGAAGACTATCAGCCCAGCTACGACGCCCGCTCGACCGCCCTGGCCTGGGGCTCGAGGCTGATCTTCGAAGAGTTGGGGCTGTGGTCCCGATTGTCGGAACACGCCACGCCGATCCGTCACATTCATGTGTCGGACCGGGGACGATTCGGCGCCACTCGCCTCAATGCCAAAGACCATGGCCAGGAAGCCCTCGGCTATGTCGCCGACAACCGCTGGATGGGCTTGTGCCTGATGCGCGAACTGCTGGAAACCGGGGTGCAGTGGAAGGCCCCGGCGGAAGTGGTCGATATGACACCCCAGGCGTCGGGCGTTCGCGTGGCCCTGAAAACCGGTACCGAAACCCAGAGCCTGACTGCCCAGTGCCTGGTGGTCGCTGACGGTGGCCGGTCCGGACTGCGTGAAACCCTGGGATTTCAGACCCGCAATCACAGTTACGGTCAGAACGCGCTGATCGCCAACGTTTCGACCGGTGACAGCCACCAGTTCACCGCCTTCGAGCGGTTTACCGACGCCGGCCCCATGGCGCTCCTTCCCCACGGCGCGGCAAACCGCGCCGGCCACCAGTCGGCGCTGGTCTGGACTCTTTCTGATGAGGCCCTTGATGAGGTGCTCGGGTTGTCCGAGTCACATCGGTGCCAATGGTTGCAGGAGCGCTTTGGCTGGCGGCTCGGCCGCTTCACACGAATGGGTGAATGCAGTCATTATCCACTGAAGTTGATCACCGTTGATGAGCCCGTCCGGCCGGGTGTGGCGCTGGTCGGCAATGCCGCCCACGCCCTGCATCCGGTAGCTGGCCAGGGCTTTAACCTGGCGCTGCGGGGCTTGATGACACTGGTGGAGCAGTTCCGATTGGCAGCCGAGCAGGGCCAGTCGTTGGGAGATCTCCGGGTTCTGCACCGTTACCAGCGGCTCCATCGCGAGGACTGGCAGCAGACGGTGCAGTTTTCGGACTCATTGATCCGAATTTTTGGCCAGTCTCTGGCGCCGGTGGCGGCAGCCCGCGATGCCGGGCTGGTGGGGCTCGATCTGCTGCCAGGCGCAAAACGCTGGTTTGCCCGGAAGGCCATGGGGATTGGCGGGCGCCGGGCGGTTATCAACAAACCCGGGGGCGCACGTGGGGAGCCGGCAGGGCATGAGTAACATCCGGACGTTCGATATTCTGGTGGTGGGCGGTGGCATGATCGGTTCCGCCCTGGCCCTGGGTCTGTCCCGGCAGGGGTGGCGGGTCGGCCTGGTCGAGGGCAGTGACCGCGCCTCATTGGTTGAGAGGCCGTGCCCCGCTGAAGACGTGGACGGTTTCGAGCCCCGGGTGAGCGCCATTTCTGTGGCCAGCCAGCAGTTGCTGGAGAATCTGGGTATCTGGCGGGCGGTGGTCAAAGACCGCCATTGCCCGTACCAGAATATGAACGTTTGGGATGGCGAGGGTACCGGTCGCATTCACTTTGAGGCCGCCGAGCTTCAGGCCCGGGCTCTCGGTACGATCGTGGAAAACCGGACCATTGTCCGGGCCCTGTTTGGTGCGCTGGACGCCAGTGACGTGGCGTTGATCGACGGGGTCAAGGTGACCGGGTGGTGGCAGGATGGCGACCAGCGAGGCGTTGAGCTGGCGGATGGTCATCGGCTGGGCGCCCAACTGGTGGTGGCCGCCGATGGTGCAAATTCACGCCTGCGACAGTGGGTGGGCCTGCCCACCCGGGAATGGGACTACGATCAACAGGCCATCGTCTGCACCGTCAAGACCGCCCAGAGCCATCGGTTTACCGCCTGGCAGCGGTTTTCGCCAACCGGTCCGCTGGCGTTTCTGCCACTGCTGTCGGAATCGGGCGACGAGCATTTCTGTTCCATTGTCTGGTCCCAGGATACCGACGAAGCCCGGCGGCTGATGGCGCTGGACGATGTTCAATTTGTTGCGGAGCTGGAAGCGTCCATTGAAAGGCAAATGGGCGCCGTGGAGTCAGTCTCCCGTCGGTTCGCCTTCCCGCTGCGCCAGCGCCATGCCAAGGATTATGTCGCCCCCGGGTTTGCGCTGGTGGGTGATGCGGCCCACACGATACATCCGTTGGCGGGGCAGGGGGCCAACCTCGGCTATGGCGATGTCCGAGCGTTACAGGACGAGCTGTCCCGGGCCCACAGCGCCGGCCTGAGCCCTGCTGAACCTCTGGTCCTTGCCCGTTACCAGCGCCGCCGCAAGGCTGAGAACCTGGCCATGATGGCGGCAATGGAAGGGTTCAAGCAACTGTTCGCGCGGGATGAATTGCCGCTGCGGTGGCTGAGGAATACCGGAATGAGATGGCTGGACGGCCTTGGTCCGATCAAGCATCGACTGGCCGCCGAAGCCATGGGGCTGAGCCGCTGAAGGCCAGGGCCTGAATTCACACGTTAAGGAAATCCGACCATGGCTGGAAGTAGCCTGCTTGCGCTCATCGATGACATCGCCACCATTCTCGACGATGTCTCCCTGATGACGAAAACCGCCACCAAGAAAACCGCGGGTGTGCTTGGGGACGATCTCGCCCTTAACGCCCAACAGGTGACGGGGGTCAAGCCCGCCCGGGAACTTCCCGTGGTGTGGGCAGTGGCGAAGGGCTCCATGCTCAACAAGGCGATTCTGGTGCCGGCCGCCCTGGCCATCAGTTTTTTTGTGCCCTGGCTGGTGACTCCGCTGCTGATGCTGGGCGGCGCTTTTCTGTGTTTCGAAGGGTTTGAGAAGCTGGCTCACAAGTTCCTGCATCGGCAGGACGATGAGACTAACAAGAGCGAGTTGCACGAGGCACTGAAGAACCCCGACGTTGATATGAAGGCGCTGGAGAAGGATAAGATCAAAGGGGCGATTCGCACCGACTTTATCCTGTCCGCCGAGATTATCGCCATTACCCTGGGCACCGTCACTGGCCAGGGCATCGGTATGCAGTTCCTGGTGCTCTCGGTGGTGGCGATCATGATTACCGTTGGTGTCTACGGCCTCGTCGCGGGCATCGTAAAGCTGGACGACGGTGGCCTGTATCTGAGCCAGAAGGACAGTGAGGTGGCACAGAAAATCGGGCGGGGGATACTCTGGCTTGCGCCCTACATGATGAAAACCCTGTCGATTCTCGGCACCATCGCCATGTTCCTGGTCGGTGGTGGCATTCTCACCCACGGTCTACCGCCGGTTTACGAGGCCATTCACCACTTTGCCGAGGGCTTTGGTGGCGTGGCGGAGGCGCTGATCCCGACCCTGTCCAATGGTCTCTTTGGCGTGGTGGCAGGTGCTGTGCTGGTGGCGGTGATCACCCCGTTACAGAAACTCTGGGCGGCGCGCTCGGCCTGACTCAGAGGCAGGCGTCAAAGAGTCGGCTGACCAGAACCGGTACCGCTGTCTCCACGCGCAAAATACGCGCCCCCAGGTGGACGGCATCGCAGCCGGCCTCTTCAAGCTTGCCAACCTCGTAGGGGGTGAAGCCCCCTTCCGGTCCGATGCACAGAGCGGTGGGCCGGTTCAGGTGCGTGGGGCAGGGGGTATCGGTACCCGGGTGGGCGACCAGCGCCTGCTTGCCCGCCAGCAGGGCCGGCAGCTCATCTTCCACAAACGGTTTGAACAGCTTGCGGATGTGGACCCGGGGCATGACCGTGTCCCGGGCCTGTTCCAGCCCCAGGGTCAGGTTTTCCCGCAGGTTGTCCTCGGATAGCCAGGGCGTCTGCCAGAAGCTTTTCTCGACCTTGTAGCTGTTGATCAGCCAGATGTCCTTGACGCCCAGCGTTGCGCAGGTTTGCAGGACCCGGCGGAACATCTTGGGTCGGGGCATCGCGAGTATGAGGGTCAGGGGCAGGGCAGCCGGTGGCGTCTGGTCAAACGCGACCCGCAACTCGGCTTCGGTGTCGGTCAGACTCAGTACCTCGCCGGTGCCGATCTTGCCGTCGACCCGACCGACGGGAATACAGTCTCCGGTGCTGACCCGTATGACCGAATGCAGGTGAGCTAGCCGTCGACCGGTCAGCCGGGCCCGGTCTGCACTGGTAAAGTCTTCCTCGAACAGCAACGCCAGGTTCATTCGCCGGCAGGCTCGTCGGATTCCGGTTCGGCCGTTTCGCGCTTGGCCAGACGCCCGAAAATAATCCCGAACTCAAACAGAATCCACATGGGCACGGCCAGCAGCGTCTGGGAAATGATGTCCGGCGGCGTCAGCAGCATGCCAATGATAAAGCAGGCGACCACCACATAGGGACGTTTGGCAGCCAGGTCCTGCGGGGTCGTGGCGCCAGTGAGGATCAGCAGCACAGTGGCAATGGGAATCTCGAAGGCCACACCAAAGGCAAAGAACATTTTCAGTACGAAGTTCAGGTAGCTGCTGATGTCCGGCAGTTCGACAATGCCCTCCGGGCCGATGGCGGTGAAGAAGCCAAACACCAGGGGGAAAACCACGTAGTAGGCAAAGGCGGCGCCGGCGTAGAACAGCAGGACCGAGGTGAACAGCAGGGGAAACGCCAGGCGCTTTTCATGGGCATACAGGCCGGGCGCGACGAAGCTCCAGAGCTGGTACAGAATGACGGGTATGGCCACGAAGACCGACAGCACGAGCGCCAGCTTCAGGGGGGCGAAGAAGGGCGAGGTAACGTCGGTGGCGATCATGGTCTGTCCGATCGGCAGTAGTGACCGGATCGGTTCCGACAGCCAGAGATAGAGTTCGTTGGCAAACGGATAGATGGCGGCGAAGCAGATGACCACCGCCAGGACCATCTTCAGCAGACGGTTGCGCAATTCCAGCAAATGCTCGATCAGGGGCATTTCCTGGTGTTCCGGGGACATCTGGTTGCCGTCTGGCTTTGAAGTCATGAACGGTTATCCGACGGGCCTTGCTCGGAGCCGGGTTGGTGATTGCCCTCCGGCTCGGTGTGATTGTTAGGTTCGAAGCCTTGGCTGGCGGAATCCAGCGATGACGCCTGTGCGGTTTCGTCCGCTGTGGCTCCGGTGCCCTGTTCGGCGACCCGTCGGGTTGCCGGTGCCGGGCGCGGCTTTCGGGTCTCGTCCTCGGGCAGGATCATGTGCTCGTAGCGCTTGGCTTCATCCAGAGCCCCGCGCACGGTTTTCTGGACGTCATCCAGGCCGACATCGCCGGCCTTGCGAAGCTCTTCCCGAAGCTCCTCGGCCTTGAGCTGGCGGTCCAGTTCCGAGGTGAACTGGCTGACCATGCGCCGGGCACCACCGATCCACCGCCCGGCAGCGCGGGCGGCAGTAGGCAGGCGCTCGGGCCCGAGCACCAGCAGTGCGATGACGCCGCAGATCAGCAGCTCAAGAAAGCCGATATCGAACATTCAGCCAGGTCTCAGCTGTGGGACTTGTCCCGTGGCTTTTCTTCAGTCTCGGCCTGCTGGCTCTGGGCGTCGGTCTTTTCCTGCAGGGAATCCTGATCCGCCGCCTTGTTGTCCTCATCGTTCATGGACTTCTTGAAGCCGCGGATGGCACCGCCCAGATCACTGCCGATATTGCGCAGTTTCTTGGTTCCGAATAACAGAATCACAATGCCCAGTACGATCAAAAGTTGCCAGATACTGATACCCATCACGGGACCCTCGTTTTAATGTTGCTGCTTTGTTGTAGTGTACGTTAACTGGTTGTTGGGCGGTAACCCTCCAATGAGGTAGGTGCCGGTTACTTACTCCGGGCAGCCTTTTCCTCAAGACCTGACAGGTCAAAGCGACGGGCAAGTTCATCAATCACGTCGCCCGGGCCTAGGCCCAGTCGGGACAGCATCACCATACTGTGAAACCAGAGGTCTGCCGTCTCGTAGACCACGTCCCTGGTGTCGCCAGTGTGTTCAGCGTCCTTTGCGGCCAGTAGGGTTTCGGTGCACTCCTCGCCGACCTTCTCAAGAATCTTGTTGAGCCCTTTGGCATGCAGGCTGGCGACATAGGATGTGTCTGGATCCGCCTGTTTTCGCTCTTCCAGTACCAGTGCCAGCTGTTTCAGTACATCACTCACCTTGGGTGCTCCTCAGTTGCCGCCGTAAATGGCATCGGGGTCCTTGATGACCGGCTCAACGCTGGTCCAACGGCCCTCTTTCAGTGTCCGGTAAAAGCAGCTGCGCCGACCAGTATGGCAGGCAATGCCGCCTTTCTGCTCAACCTTCAGCAGGATTACGTCTTCGTCGCAATCGAGGCGAATGTCCTTCACCACCTGCTGGTGGCCCGAGGTTTCGCCCTTGCGCCAGAGCTTGCCACGGGAGCGCGACCAGTACACCGCGTGGCCCTCCTCGGCGGTCAGGCGCAGGGACTCCCGGTTCATCCAGGCCATCATCAGGATGTCACCGGTGGCGGCGTCCTGGGCAATGGCCGGAACCAGACCATCGGCGGTCCAGCGAATGGCGCCCAGCCAGTCAGGGTTGTCGACGTTATCGGATGAATCTTTCATTTCTGTGAATCCTGAATGCGTTTTCAGTTACCGACTGCCGCGCAGTACCAGACCACCGGCCGCGGCAAACAGCGCCCAGCTCCAGAGCGGCACGCGCTCGACCCAGGCCTGAGCCTCGGGTTGGGTACCGATGACAGCGGCCGCGACCAGAATGATGACCGCCAGTCCGTGGCGCCAGCGACGATCCGAACGAACCTGCTGTTCCCGCAGCAACTCCAGTGTAGCCTGATTCTGTTGCTCGGTGGGACCGGCTTCCCGCAGCTGCAGGAGTGCATCGTGCACCAACTGCGGCATTTCCGGGGATTGCTCCAGCCAGGAGGGCAGGTGGGTCTGCAGCGATTTGATCAGCCCGGAGGGGCCAATGCGGCGGCGCATCCAGCTCTCCAGGAACGGCTGCGCGGTGCTCCACAGATCCAGCTCAGGGTACAGTTGACGCCCCAGACCTTCCACATTCAGCAGGGTTTTCTGCAGTAGCACCAGCTGCGGCTGTACTTCCATGTTGAAGCGGCGGGCGGTCTGGAACAGGCGTAACAGGAAATGGCCGAAGGAAATGTCCTTCAGCGGTTTCTCGAAGATCGGTTCGCACACGGTGCGGATGGCGGCCTCGAATTCGTTCACCCGAGTATCCGGCGGGACCCAGCCGGATTGGATGTGCAACTGGGCGACCTGCCGGTAATCCCGCCGGAAAAAGGCCAGCAGGTTGCGGGCGAGGTAGCTCTGGTCGTCCGGCGCCAGCGTACCGACGATGCCGAAATCGATGGCGATGTACTTCGGATCGGCGGGGTTGGAGACGTCGACAAAAATATTGCCCGGATGCATGTCGGCGTGGAAAAAACTGTCCCGGAACACCTGGGTAAAGAAGATCTCGACTCCTTTCTCGGCCAGCACCTTCATGTTGACGCCGGCGGCCTCCAGGGCGGGCACATCGGCGATGGGGATGCCGTGAATGCGTTCCATGACCAGCACCGACTTGCGGGTGTAGTCCCAGTCGATAAAGGGAATGTAGATCAGTGACGAGTTCTCGAAGTTACGGCGCAGCTGACTGGCGTTGGCGGCCTCCCGCTGCAGGTCGAGTTCATCGTGGATGGTGGCGTCGTAGTCTGCGACCACCTCCACCGGGTGCAGGCGTTTGCCCTCGGACCAGTACTTCTCCAGCAGGCCCGCCATCAGATACATCAGCGCCAGATCCTGGCGGATCACCCGCTCGATGCCGGGGCGCAAGACCTTTACCACCACCTGCTGGCCATTGCGCAGGGTGGCTGCGTGTACCTGGGCAACGGATGCCGAGGCCATGGGGTCTGGCGTGAACTCCATGAACAGGTCCGCCACCGGCGCGCCCAGGGACGTTTCGATGATTTCCCGGGCAACATGGCTGGGGAACGGCGGCACCCGGTCCTGGAGGTTCTTCAGGGATTCGGCCATGTCGTCCGGCAGCAGGTCGCGACGGGTCGACAGGATCTGGCCAAACTTGACGAACACCGGGCCAAGCTCCTCCAGCGCCAGCCGCAGACGATCTCCCCGACTCAGCTTGGGTTTCGGGAACAGGTGCCAGGGTGCCAGCAGGAAGAACACCTTCAGAGGCGGGGGCAGTTCCGCCAGGGGTAAAAACGTGTCCAGCCGGTAGCGGCAGAATACCCAGGCAATTCGGAACAGGCGTCGCAGGCGGGTCACGGATTCTCCCGTTCGTCAGGGGTGGCGCGGTTTTCGAGGTGGTCTATGCGAGCTTCCAGGCGCTCGGTGCGAAGGCTGAGGTCGTCAATGTCCTCAAAGGTTGCTTCCAGTTCCCGGCGCCCGGGAAGGCTGCGACTTTCCTCGTGCACATACTCTTCCACATTGGCGTTGAGGGAGTTAAAGGCCTGACGGCTCCACTTGACGGCGCCGCGAATGCGCTGGCCCAGAAAGTGGGCGGGCACATCGCCAATATGACGGGCCATGGCCGCTTCCCAGTCCGGGTCAAGCTGGTTCAGTGCCCGTTGCAGCTGGTGGGCAAGGGCGGTGTCGCCAACAATCGTCAGTCGGCCGTCACTGAACACCCGGTCATCACCGGTGGCCAGGGCAGCAAAGGCGATGGGTTTGCCGCTGATTTCCAGGGCCGGTGAATCCACTGCCTGACTACCGACCCGGACCCGGTGCCCGGAGCCATGCAGGGAGTACGTGAGCGGCAGTGGTGCGGTCAGATTGATCTGTACCGGGCCGTCCAATGCGCCCAGCAAGGCCCGCCGGCCGGCCGGATCCAGTTCAAGGGCATGGTTCAGCGCGCCCTCGATGATGGCGGTAACGCCGGCAAGCAGGGTCGGGCCGGGAAACATCAGGGCTTGATTCCCACGTGCAGGGCAACGATGCCGCCGGTCATGTTGTAGTACTTGCAGTTCACCAGTCCGGCGTTCTCCATCATTCCCTTCAGGGTGTCCTGATCCGGGTGCATCCGAATGGACTCGGCCAGGTACTTGTAGCTGTCGCTGTCGCCGGCGATCAGCTGGCCCATCAGCGGCAGGGCGGTGAAGGAATAGGTGTCGTAGGCCTTGCTCAGCAGCGGATTGGTGGGCTTGGAAAACTCCAGCACCATCAACTTGCCGCCGGGTTTGAGCGTCCGGGCCATGTCCCTCAGGGCCTGATCCTTGTCGGTCACGTTGCGCAGGCCGAAGGCGATGGACACGGCATTGAAGTTGTTGTCCGGGAACGGCAAGTGTTCGGCGTCGGCCTGAACGTATTCAATGTTGCCGGCGTAGCCACGATCAATCAGGCGCCCGCGCCCGACCTGCAACATGGACGCATTGATGTCGGCCAGGACCACCTTGCCCGACGGGCCCACCAGATCGGAAAACTTCATGGTCAGGTCCCCGGTACCGCCGGCGATGTCGAGCACCTGGTGACCCGGTCGAACGCCAGACAGCTCAATGGTAAAGCGTTTCCACAGACGGTGGATGCCCATGGACATCAGGTCGTTCATGAGGTCGTACTTGCCGGCCACGCTGTGGAATACCTCCGCCACCTGGCTCGCCTTCTGGCTCTTGGGGACATCGCGAAAGCCGAAATGGGTGACGTCATCCGGGCCCTGACTGGTCTGGGCCTGATTGGCCGACGGTTGCTGCTCGCTCATGAGAGAAATCCTGTCTGAATCTGAACCCCGTATTCTAACGGCTGGCGGGGTTGCTACAAGGGTGGCGGCAAGTTTAATACCACCCTAAACTATAAAACCGATCATTTTCCGAGAGAAAGCTGAACTATGTCTGTCATTGATGTACACCGTCCGCACAGCCTGGACAAGGAACACGCCCGCGAAGCCGCGGAAACCCTGGCGAAGGACCTGTCACAGCAGTTCGATGTGAACTACCAGTGGGAAGGGGATGTGCTCAAGTTCAAGCGCAGCGGCGTCAAAGGCCAGCTTAATCTCAGTCATGCGGACCTGCATATCCACCTGGAGCTGGGCATGATGCTCCGGCCGTTCAAGTCCCGCATCGAGCAGGAAATCCACTCCCAGCTGGATCAGATCATCAAGGTCTGATCCCGGCACACGGTTCCATCACAGGTCGCCCGGCAGCTGGAATGGCTCCGGGTGGTCGCTCAGGATGTGTTCCATGACCCGGCGTTCCCGGGTGACCAGCCGCTCAATCAGCAACTCGACGTCGTCCATCCTGCGAAACGCACTGAAGCCCCGGTGCAGGAAACTGTGCAGGTCGGTCAGGCCCGCCATTTCCGCCGGTGTTCGGGTCATGGTCAAGAGCCAGCCCAGGGTGCGGTTGCGCACGTACCGGTCCAGTTGCAGGCCAACCTCGGCCACCAGATCGATCTGGCGTTTGCGCAACGCCAGCTGTTCGCTCTCACGAAACGCCTGACAATAGTCTTCGACCGTCAGTGCCTCCGCCGCAATCTGCCGCCGGTGGAGTCGTTCGGCGAGTTCCAGGTCGAGGCGCTGGGTAATCAGGTTCAGTTCCACCAGGCCGGCAAGGGTGCCCAGCAGGTGGTCCGGCAGCCACTTCACCATTTTCGGAAACACCCGGTCGATGTTGTCGTCCCGGTGCGTCATGGCTGCGGGCGCGTACAGATCGGTCAGCAGGAATTCCAGACCGGTGTGGTAGCCGGGGTGCTCGTACAGGTCACGATGAGTGGCTTTCAGCCGTTGGGCCTGCCAGTCGGCAACCCTGAAGGTGTGGTCCAGTAACGGGTGTGCGGCCTTGTGCTGTCGGAAATCGTGGTACTCCAGCAGCAGGCGCTGAAGCCGGCGGGCGCTGTTGGATGAGACCTCGGTGGCGACAAGGCGCTCACGGTACATGGTGGTTAACTCCGTTAAACCTGAGGGGCAAGGCCCGGTTGAAGACCGGGTAGTTTAACGGAGGTTGGCTGGCAGAACACTAGCCCTGGGCGGTCGCCGGCAGGGTTTCGAAGCCGGGCACCCATTCCTTGCTGTCCAGGGTGATGAAGTGACTGGGCGCCTCGGTCTCGACAATGCGCATGGTGGTTGGGCTCTGGCGGGCACTGGCCAGCATGGCCGTCCGGTCCAGAATCCGGTCCACAGCCGGGATCAGGAAGGTGCCATGACGGACGTGGTTGTACACGCTGGGATCCGTGCGAGCCATCCAGTCCATGATGTTCTCGATATTGCGGACGATGGTGAGGTGGTCCTGGGTGGCCGAGAACAGCTTGCTGAGCAGCTGTTTCTTGCGCGGGTTCATCTTGCCGAAGAAAGTCTGGCCGTATGCCGAGGACGGGGCTGTGTTGATCAGACGAATCAGCCAGGGCCACATTCCGTGACTGACCGGTTCCAGTAATGTTGTCACCAGGGCATGGAGTTTTCCCTGGGGCAGTACCGGAGCCTCCAGCACCACTTCAATGTCCTCGTAGAGTTCCGGCCACTGTTTCATGGCTTCCAGGATTACTGCGCCGCCGCGGGAATGACCATGAACCCGGATATTACGGGTGCTGGGCAGGTTCGCCAGGGCCTGGTTCAGGATGCAGGCGTCGTACTCAATGGTGCCTTCCAGGTGCTTGATCGGCACCTCCCAGGTCGGGGTTTCGGGGGTCACGCCGTTGACCGGTATGTGGTAGTTGCTGCAGGTGAGCAGGATCAGTTCGGTGGTCGGTCCCTCGTAGGCCTGGGTAAAGTAGCAGTGGTTTTCCAGAAAGCCGTGGACGCCGACAACGGTCTGTTCCGCCTTGCCGCTGTGATTACGAACCGAAACGGCGCCTTTACCCACCCGATAGACCCGGCCGGAGAACATCTCCGAGTAGGCATTCTCGATGGGCTTGATCAGTTTGCGAACGTGGCTCGCTTTCATGATGGCTCTCCTAACCAGCGCTGCAATGGCTTGTTGTTGACGTTGGAACCTGCTGGTGACCCTGTTGTACCCCGAACCGGTTACGCATTTATTGGCACTGATTAACTTATTTACGCTCCACCAGGGCCAATCGATGCCAGTTCAGCGGTGTTCATAACCATTGCATCAAGGCTTATAACGAGTATAGATCTGAACAGTTGTTCACAGGTAATTTTTTGTAATGCTGTGCACAAGCTCCTTATATGGAGACGGTGCGGCTTGTCTGGCACAATGCGGAGTTCGGTTTTTACGTATCTTCACCATCCACCGGGGACGTCCAGGTTTTGAGTCACGAGCAATCGCATCTCCTGCTGCCTGCGGATTCAGCGTGGCTGGCCCTGGAAAAACCGGAAAATCCAATGACCATCACGGTCATGTTGCGGGTAGATGGACTGACCGCGCCCCGCTTCAGGGAGTTCCTGCGGGTTTACTGGATGGCCTGGGAACGCTTCCGGTTCCTGCCGGTCAAGCGAGCCCCGGCATGGTGGTGGGAACCGGACCCGGTGTTCGATCTCAAGCACCACCTGGACGTGGTGCTTGACCGCTTTACCCCGGACGAGCTGCAGGAGTGGGTTTCGGCCCGGCTGAATCAGCCTCTCGCTCTGTATCGGCCACGCTGGAAGTTCTGGTTGGCGCCCAATGCTGAAGGCGGCGCGGCGCTGCTGCTGCGGATGCACCACTGTTACGCCGACGGTCTGTCCCTGCTGGGGGTTTTTGAGCGGCTCTGCCCACCCTCACCGCAACAGCACCCTGCCATCTATGGCGCCTCGGAAACCGCTGAGCTTTCGCGGTGGACCGCCGCCGCGACGGCGTGGCTGGCGCAGCTGGTCGCGAGTGAAGCGGCGCAGGAAGGCTCCATCGGCGAGGCCGGTCCGGCCCCCCGGGATACCGGCCAGGGTCAGTCGGCCGGGTGGTGGCTGGAGCGCGCGGCCCAGAAGAGCCTCAAGCTGGTGCATGAAGTCAGCGAGTTTCTGGTGGAGCCGGAAGACAGCCCCTCCGACCTGAAACGCCCTCTGCTGGGTCGGCGGCAGTGTCGCTGGTCAGAGCCGGTGGCGCTGGATCACTTCCAGTCGGTCGCCCGCGCCACCAATGTGACCATCAACGACGTGTTGCTCAGCTGTGTCGCCGCCGCGGTTCGTTCCCGGCTTGGAATTGCAGGCGACGCGCTTGACGATGCGGTGCTGCATGCGGCTGTGCCTGTGGATATTCGTTCCCGGCTCCCGGATGATCTGCAACCCGAGCCGGGAACCCTGGGCAACTACTTCGGCACTGTATTTGTGCCCCTGCCGGTGGATGGCGAAAGCCCGCTTGAGCGTCTTTACCGTATCAAGCATGAAACCCGGCGCCTGAAAAAGAGCTGGCAACCGGGCATTGCCTGGGGCCTGGCGGCGACTGCCTCGGCCATCCCCGAACCCTGGCGACAGCCGGTGGCGGACGTGTTCTACCGCAAGGCCAGTGCGGTGGTCTCGAATGTTCCGGGCACGCCCGAGGCCCGGTACATTGCCGGCTGCCGCATCACCGAGCAGATGTTCTGGGTGCCCCAGGCCGGGGACATCGGCCTGGGTGTCAGCATTGTCAGCTATGCCGGCCAGATCCAGTTCGGTGTGGTGGCGGACGAGGCCATCATGGCCGACCCTGCCGATTTCCTTGCCGACTGCCTGAGCGAACTTCAGCGCTTCCCGGGTTGGTCGTAATCCCAAAGTTCTGTTTCTGATGCCTCCCAATTGAGCAGAAAACCTGCTCCCTTGGCGCATTTCCCCGCACTTGTCCTTCCCCGACCATGGAATTCAGGCGACAGACCACGCCTGGGGCTGCCGGATATCCCGGTACCCCGATTTCCAAAAACAACCGGGGGAAGTATGAACAACAACAATTTCAGAAAGTCAGGCCTGGCGATTGCGATGGCCGCCGCCTTGGGCGCCAGTGCCGGTGCCCATGCAGCGGTTGAAGTCTACAATCAGGACGGCACGTCCTTTTCTGTAGACGGTTACTTCAACGCGTTCTATGTGAACCGCGACGACAAGCTGGCCGACACCCGTAACTCAGACGTCAAAATGGGATTCCTCCCCAACACCATCGGCTTCAACTTCAGTAAGGAAGTAGGCGATCTGACCATGGGTGGACGCTCGTCCTTCTGGTCAACGATCAATGACAGCCTGCAATCGCCCACCGACACCGCGATTGATGTTCGCCAGCTATACGCCACGGTGGACGGCTCCTTTGGCCAGGTGCTGATCGGTAAGGACTTTGGCCTGTACGCGCGGTCCAACATCTTCCTGGATGAAATCCTGATGGGCTTCGGCTCGCCGGGTGCGCCGACTGGGGTTTCCTTCGGCAACATCCGCACCGGCTACCCCTACCCGAACCCGTCTGCTCAGATCACCTACCGGACCCCGGATCTGGGCGGCCTGAACGTGGCGGCCGGTATCTTCGAACCTGCCAACACAACCCCTGGCGCCCAGTCCGAGCAATCCGCGCCCCGGCTCGAGGCCGAAGTCGCTTACAGTGCCGATCTGAGTGGCGTGGCACTGACCGGTTGGGTCAATGGCCGTTCGCAGAAGTCCGAGAATGCCACCACCTCCGTTGACTCAACCGGGCTTGGTTACGGTGTCCGGGCTGCCGTTGCCGGTTTCTCCCTGACCGCTTCCGGCTTCACCTCGGAAGGCGATGTGCCGGTACTGATCACCGATACGGCGGCACCGCTGGCGGAAGAGGATGCCGACGGCTACCTGGTTCAGGGCTCCTATACCCTGGGTGCCAACCGGTTCGTGCTGTCCTATGGCGAAACGGATTCCGACCAGGCTGACTTCGAGACCGAAAACACCTCCTTGGCGGTGTTCCACGATGTGAACAGCAACTTCAAGCTGGTGGCCGAATACAACATGTTCGAGCAAGCCACCAAATCGACCGGCGCAGACGCGGCCGAGATCGATACCCTTGCATTGGGTGCCATCGTTACTTTCTGACCCTGGGCGCCTGACTAAGACTAAAGTGCCGGTTTGCCAGGGATGGAACCGGCCGCGTCACTTGGCATTGATTCGGGAGATTTTAAAATCAATGGCTTACGATCATTTTGGCGCGCCTATTAAAAGCACTGAAGTCGCATTGGCTGCCTGTACGGATGCCGTAGAATCGGAAAGGAATCATTCATTTCCGAAGCCAGCCTTTATGAAGCCAGCAACGACCCAGCCCGCCGTGCGGGTGGCCAGTGCCAGTGTACGGGATCCGATGCTGGCAGCCAGCAACCTCGCCAGCCAGCTCAATCACGATCACCTCGGCTGTGTCCTCTTTTTCTGTTCCGCGGAGTACGATCTTGGTCGCCTGGGTATCGCCCTGGAGCATGAGTTTCGCGGTGTCCGTGTCTGCGGTTGTACCTCGGCCGGGGAAATTACCCCGGAGGGGTATGGCCGGGGCTGCATCACGGCCATCGGTTTCGACCGGCGCTATTTCGCCATCGACTGCGCGCTCATCCGGGAGCTGGACCAGTTCACGCTGCAGGACGCGCAGGGCGTCATCGACGGACTCCTGAACACCTGTCGGGACGCGCGACTGGCCCCGGTGAAGGGCAATACCTTTGCCATCACCCTTCTGGACGGCCTGTCCAGTCGCGAAGAGCTGGTACTGGCTACTCTCAATGCGGCGCTGGGCACCATCCCCCAGTTTGGTGGGTCCGCTGGCGACGATGAACGCCTGGCCAATACCCATGTGTTCTACGATGGGCAGTTCCACACGGGCGCGGCGACCGTCTTGCTGGTCAACACTCCGCTGGATTTCCGCGTGTTCTCCACCCACCACATGGTCGAGCGCAGTCAGAAGCTGGTGGTGACCGATGCCTGCGCCGAGAGCCGTACGGTGTTCGAACTCAACGCCGAGCCCGCCGCCGATGCCTATGCCCGGGCGGTCGGCGTCGAGGTGGACGCCCTGGATCGCAAGATGTTTGCGCTTCGTCCGATGGGCGTAAAGATTGGCGGGCACTACTTCGTCCGATCCATCCAGCGTGTGAACCCCGACAAGAGCCTGACGTTCTACTGTGCCGTTGAGACTGGCATCGTAATGACCGCGATGGAACCGGAATCACTGCTGGACAGCGTTCGCACACAGATCGAGGCGTCCGAGCGGGTGGTGGGACCACCCCTGGTAACCATTGGCTGTGACTGTTTCCTGCGTCGCCTCGAGGCAGAGCTTACCGGAGAGGTAGACGCCGTTTCGGAGTTTCTGCGCCACCACAGGGTGATCGGCTTCAATACCTATGGCGAGCAGTTTGACGGCATGCACATCAACCAGACGTTTACGGGGGTTGTCATTGGCGAACCTGATGTCCATTCCGCACCCCGCTGAGAACAGCCCCGAGACGCTCAAGGAGGACCGCATCGCGGCCCTGGAGGCGGAGAACGAACGCCTGCGGAAAATCCGGGATGCCCTGATCGAGCGGGTAGAGTCCGGCTCGGCCCACAAACCCGAGCCCTACGCTGCGTTTGAGCATTCGGTGGTGCTGGCGGAGCAGGTGCGGGAACGCACCGAGGCCCTGAACCAGGCCATGGAAGAGCTCAAGGGCAGCAACAAGGCGCTGAACCGCGCCCGGGAAGAGGCGGAAACCACCCGTCAACGCCTGAGCGATGCGATTGAGAGCATTGCCGACGGCTTCGTCCTGTTTGACCATCAGCATCGCCTGATCCAAAGCAACAGCCGCTTCCGCAGCTACTGGCGCCACGCCAGCCTGGCACCGCCCGGAGCCGGTACGTCCATCACCGAAGTGAAGACCCAGGCCTTGACCTCGGGCCTGATTCAGGAGGAACACAGCCATCCGGACTCCGAGGGCGTGGTGTTCCTGCTGGCCAACGACCGCTGGGTCCAGATGACCGAGCGGCCAACCCGCGAGGGTGGACTGGTGGTGCTCTATTCCGACATCACCGACGTCAAGAACAGTGAAATGGCGCGCCGGATCAAGGCGCTGGAAGAAAGTGAACGCTGGATCCGCGTGGTGACCGACCATGTACCGGCATTGATCGCCTACGTCGGCGCCGACATGACGGTGCAGTTCTGCAACAAGGTCTACGAGTCCTGGTACGGCCGCAACGGCGAATCGCCGCTCGGCAAACGGCTGGACGAGGTCCATGCCCCCGGTCTTTATCAGCGGCTGCTGCCACAGGTGCACCAGGCGCTGGCCGGGCAAAGCGTTACCTTCGAATTCGAGGAGACCGGAGAGCAGGGCGACATCCGCTACATGCTGCGTTCCTACGTGCCCAATCATGACGCCGACGATGTTATTACCGGCTTCTTCGTGCTGATCCGCGACATTACCGACCGGCGCAAGACCGCTCTGGCGCTGGAACAGGCCTACGATCACCTGGAACGGCGGGTGAAAGAACGCACGGCTGCCCTGACGGGCCTGAACAGCCAGTTACGTCAGGAAATCGACGAGCGTGCGGCGGTGGAGGCCCGGCTGCGGGACGCCAAACTCGAGGCGGAACGGGCCAACCTGTCCAAGACCAAATTCCTGGCCGCGGTCAGCCACGATCTGCTGCAGCCGCTGAACGCCGCCCGGCTGTTCACCAGTGCCCTGCTGGAGCAGTCCTTCGGACCCAAGGCGGAAAGCCTGGTGCGCTCGGTCAGTACCTCCCTTGATGACGTCGAAAACCTGCTGGGTACCCTGGTGGATATTTCCAAGCTGGACGCCGGCGTGATCAAGCCCGATGTCACCGCCTTCGATCTTCGGGACCTGCTCAACAACATTGCCCGGGAGTTCCGCCAGATGGCGGTGGCCGAGGGCCTGGAGCTGGACTTCGTGCCGTCATCGGTGGTGGTAGAGTCGGATTCTCAGTTGCTGGCGCGCATTCTTCGCAATTTTCTGACCAACGCCATCCGGTACACCGGTTCCGGGCGTATCCTGCTGGGCTGCCGCCGTCGAAGTGATCATGTGCTGTTGCAGGTCTGGGATACCGGCCCCGGGATCCCAGAAGACAAGCTCACCGAGATTTTCCAGGAGTTCAAACGAATCCGCCCATCCGGGTCCCAGCCAGACAAGGGTCTGGGCCTGGGCCTGGCGATTGTCGATAAAATTTCCCGGATGCTGGGGCATGAGGTTCGGGTCTCCTCTGCCGAGGGTCGGGGATCTGTGTTCAGTGTCCGGGTGCCCCTTGGCAGGCTCCAGCCCCGGCGACCGTCCGGTGATGATGGCCGGGTCGCCATGCTGGATTCGGGGCTGGGCGGCGCCCGTATCTGGGTGATCGACAACGACCATGCCATCTGCCGCGGCATGCAGACGCTGCTGGAGGGTTGGGACTGTCAGGTCATTACCGCGGTTTCGCTGGCGGATCTCGAACGCCAGCTGGATCCGGCCAGCAGCCCGGTGGACCTGATCCTCGCGGATTACCATCTGGATAACGAGGAAACGGGCGTGGATGTGGTGGCGACTATCAATGGTCGCCGGTCCTGTCCGGCACCGGTGATCATGATCACCGCCAATTACACCAACGAGCTGAAACACCACATCCGGGGGCTCGGCCACCTGCTGATGAACAAGCCGGTGAAGCCACTCAAGCTTCGCAGTACCCTGAATCACCTGATCGGCGGTTCGGGTCCTGCCCAGGCATAAAAAAACCGGGCTGACCCGGTGTTTCTTGCTCCCGCCGACTAGCGCTTCAGATACTGGCTGAAATCCACATCACTGGCCGAGAGGATGGCCTGCACACGGTTGTGCACACCCAGCTTTCGCAGAATTGCCGAAACGTGGGCCTTGACCGTGGTCTCCGCGATGTTGAGGTTATAGGCGATCTGCTTGTTGGATTCGCCCTTCGACATCCGTTCCAGCACCAGCAGTTGCCGCCGGGTCAGGGAGTTCAGAAGTTCCGGCGAGATCGGGTTGCCGTCATTGCGGTTCCTGCGATGACTGCTTTCCTTGCCGGTTCGGATGATGTCCGAAGGCAGGTACACGTTACCGTTGAGAATCTGCTGGATGGCCTCGGTCATCTGTGCCCGGGGCGACGACTTGGTGATAAAGCCGACGGCGCCGTAAGTGATGGCCTGCAACACCACCTGTTTGTCTTCCTCGGCGGAGACGATCACCACGGGAATGGTGGGGGCTTCGTTGCGCAGGGTGATCAGACCGTTCAGGCCGTGCATGCCCGGCATGTTCAGATCCAGCAGAATCAGGTCCAGGTCATCGTTCGCCCGGGTGATTTCCAGGGCGCTGTCCAGATCGTCGGTCTCGACAATCTCACTGCCCTCAAAGCCGGAAGCAATGACACTGCTGATGGCTTCGCGAAACAGCGGGTGGTCGTCGGCAATCAGGATCTTGTACGCCGGCTCCATGACTACATCTACCTGTTTGTTGTCGTTATCGAGGTGCGTTTCCGACTCATGATAGCGGGTTTCGGATGAGAGTGCGGCATCGGGCTCGTTCAGCATGGCGGCCTCCAGTGCAGAAGGGGTGGCGTGGTCTCGCCAGACCTCTGGTTATTTTTATGATGGTTTCATTACACGCGATACCGGCCGCCGGGTGAATGCGACCATCGCACCAAAAAACAGGCACCAAAGTACTATTCTTGCCCGGCGGCGGGGTTCGTATGGTGGAGAAATGAACCGATACCTACAAAAACGCGGATTTCGCCGGCATGTGATTTGCGCCGCACTTGTCCTGTTCCAGCTCTGGCTGCCGACGGTCGATGCCGACCAGGGCGCACCCCTGCCAACGCTGTCCGTGAGTGTGCTGCAGTTTGGCACCGCGCACTGGGAGCTGAGCCACATCGTCGACCGGCAGCTGGATCGCCGGCATGACTACACCCTGGCAATCAGGCCCGTGGCGAACCTGCCGGCATCCCACCTGGCCGTGACCAGCGGCACGGTCAACGGTGCGGTGGCTGACCTGCTCTGGGCTCAGTCACGGTATCAGGCCGGCAGTGCCTTCCTGTATGTACCTTTCTCCTCCAGCATCGGCGACATTGTCGTGGCTGAGCAGTCACCAGTCACATCAGTCAGTGACCTTGAAGGGTTACGGGTGGGTGTGGCCGGTGGCCCGGACAGCAAGGGCTGGATCCTGTTGCAGAAGGTGGCCGAACGGCAGGGTCTGGATCTGAGTGATGCCACCGAGGTGCAGTACGCGGCGCCCCCTTTGCTCAGCCAGGCCCTGAGGCGAGGGCAGGTGGATGCCATCGTCACCTACTGGCATTTTGCCGCCCGTCTGAAGGGCGAGGGCGGTTGGCGTTCGGCCTTCGGCATGGAGGATCTGCTCACGGCCATGGAACTGGACAGCGATCTGCCCGTGCTCGGATACGTTTTTCCGGAGCCTTGGGCCAGCGAGAATACTGAGCTGATTAACGGCTTTGCCCGTTCCGTTGCTGAGGCGAAAGCCGAACTCACAGAACAACCCGACTATTGGCGCCGCATGCGGCCATTGATGCGCACGGCCGATCCGGGGGTGTTTGAAGCACTGCGGACCGGTTTCATCGCCGGGACGCCCGAACCCCTGACCGATCAACGGGTCGCCGATCTGAGAAAGCTGCTGGTGTTGACCGGTGCGGAATCGAAGACGTTGATGCCGGAGACCCTGTTCCACCGGGGTGGACCGTGAGCGCCGGGACTGGGTCCTTGCGCCGAAGCCGGCCTCCGCTCTGGAGCTACTGGGTCGTGCTGCCGTCGGTCCTGGTGTTGTGGGCTGCGGCCGCCGGGCTGATCCAGTCGCCGCTGCTGCCAGCCCCGGCCGAGGTGCTGGATACGCTCGTCCGCGAAGCCGGGTCCGGAGCCTTGTGGCAGCATCTGGGTGCCACCCTGCGGCGGGTGCTCGTCGCGTTTGTGCTGGCCACGTTCCTGGGAACTTTGATCGGGATTGCCATGGGCCGTTCGCCCCTGACCAACGCCCTGTTTGATCCCCTGCTGGTTATGCTGCTGAACCTGCCGGCCCTGGTCACTATCATCCTCATGTACGTCTGGTTCGGGCTGGTGGAAGTGGCCGCGGTAGTGGCCGTGGTGATCAATAAGGTCCCCAACGTTGCCGTCACCGTCCGTGAAGGTGCCCGCAGCCTCGATTTCAGGCTGGAGGAAATGGCTACCGTCTACCGGTTATCCCGCTGGCAGAGGTTCCGAGAAGTTTGGGTGCCCCAGCTTTTTCCTTACCTGATGGCCGCCACCCGCGGCGGCCTGGCGCTGATCTGGAAAATTGTCCTGGTGGTCGAGTTGCTGGGCCGCTCGAGCGGCATCGGTTTCCAGCTGCACATGGCGTTTCAGGTTTTCGACGTGGCCGCCATCCTGGCCTACAGTCTGGCGTTCATCGCCGTGGTCCAATTGATCGAACTGGTCATTCTGCAGCCGTTGGAACGGCGCTCCAGCCGCTGGCGCCAGCCGGAGGCCGCCCATGCTTGAACTCAGAATTGCAGGTCGCGAATACGGCCAGCCGGTGCTTGGGGAGATCTTCGCCGATGTGGAGCGGGGGGATCGGATCTGCCTGCTGGGCCCGTCCGGTATTGGCAAGACGACCCTGTTGAACGTCATTGCCGGACTGGATAAATCCGTGCCGAATGAAGCCGTCATCGGTCGCGACTCCCTGCGGGTTGGTTACCTGTTTCAGGAACACCGCCTGCTACCCTGGCGAACCCTGAACGCGAACCTCCAGCTGGCGGGCGCCAGCAGCCAGAAGGCCGATGCTCTGCTGGAACAGGTCGGCCTGGCGGGGTACGGGCAGTACCTGCCCGACCAACTGTCCCTGGGCATGGCGAGGCGAGCCGCCCTGGCACGTTGTCTGGCGGTCGAACCCGATCTGCTGTTGCTGGACGAGCCGTTTGCATCACTGGACCCGGTGATGGCGGGCGAACTGAAAAACCTGATTGCCGGAATTCTCGATGCCCGGCCCGGCATGGCGATGATCTGCGTCACCCACGATGGTACCGATGCGGAAATCCTGGCCAACCGGCTGTGGTACCTCGACGGCTCGCCGGCGCGATTGCAGTGGGACGACGTAGTGAGCGAGCCGGGTTTGGTCGATGACATACTTTGCCAGCTGAGAAAGCCTGAGCCCTTGGACTCCTGACCTGACTCCGTGCCAGGCAATTGGTGGATACGGCTTTCCAAAACCCGCTCCTTGCGGCACACCCCTGTGGCGCTTGAGCTCCGCTATCCATGGCTCCGCACAGTTTTGGAAAGCCGTATCCACCAATCGCCACCAGACTCTATGCGGGTTTTCCTCCAAGAATCCTGGTCCGCTGAGGCCGGAATCCGGCCGTTGCCATCAGGGCCAGCACCACGGTAATGGCGGCTGTTATGCCGTAGGCCATCGGGTTCCACTCCAGATACAGCGAAAATCGGATCGCTTCCACCGCATGGGTAAACGGGTTGAGCTGACAGATCCAGTAGAGCCATGGGCTGGCCTCGTTCATCCGCCACAGCGGATACAGGGCCGAGGACAGGAAAAACATCGGGAAGATGACAAAGTTCATGACACCGGCAAAGTTCTCCAGTTGCTTGATCCAGGTGGCGATGAGAAGACCGAGGGCACCGAGCATCAGGCTGGTCAGCACCAGTGCGGGCAGGATCGCCAGATAGCCCCACAGGGGAGGCTCTACATCCACCAGCAGGGCCAGCAGCAGGAAAACGTACACCTGCCCCACCGACACCACGCCCATGGCGAGCAGCTTGGTCACCAGCAGGAACGGCCGGGGCAGGGGGCTCATCAGCAGTACCCGCATGCTGCCCAACTCCCGGTCGTACACCATTGAGAGCGCGCCCTGCATGCTGTTGAACAGAATGATCATGCCGCACAGCCCGGGGGCGATGTAGGTCTCGTAGGTGATGTAGGTGTCATAGGGCGGAATGATGGAAATGCCCAGTACCGCCCGGAAACCGGCGGCAAACACCACCAGCCACAACAGCGGGCGCACCAGGGCGCTGGCAAAGCGGGTTCGCTGTTGCCAGAACCGCAGCCATTCCCGGGTCTGGATGCCAACAAAACAATGCCAGTACTGGGCCGGGCTCATGGTGCCGCTCCCGTCAGTGATTCGAAAGTTTCGGCCAGGTCCCGGGCCCCCTCGGCCTCGCAGATCGAGCGGCCCGAACCATCGGCCAGCAACTGGCCCTGATGCAGGATCAACACGTGGTCCTCCGGTCGTACCTCCTCGATCAGGTGGGTTGCCCAGAGCACGGTCAGGCCCTCGTCCGCACAGAGTGTGCGGACATGGTCGTTGAGTGCCCGGCGGCTGGCCACGTCCAGGCCAACGGTGGGCTCGTCCAGTAAGAGCAGCGACGGCTGGTGGAGCAGGGCGCGGGCAATTTCCACCCGGCGCCGGTGGCCACCATTGAGTTTGCGTACCGGATCATCTGCCCGGTCCAGCAATCCGAAACGTTCCAGCTCGCGGTCGCCCCGGCCACGGGTCTGCTGTCGGGACAAGCCGTGCAGCGCACCGTGGTACATGAGGTTTTGCCTGACCGTCAGGTCCAGATCCAGGGCATTCTGCTGGAACACCACGCCGATCCGGCGCATCGCTTCCGAGGGCTGGCGTTTCAGGGATTCCCCGGCCATCAGGACATCGCCGTGCTGCAGGGCCAGCAGCCGTGTCAGCAGGCCAAACAGAGTCGACTTGCCCGCGCCATTGGGTCCCAGCAAGGCGTGAAAGTGACCCGGGGTCAGGGCAAAACTGACCTCCTTGAGCACCGGTTTGTCGCCGTAGCGGAAGCTGAGGTTGCGGGCTTCTATGGTCATGTTGTCGGGTCGATAACCACACCCCAGGGGTAGCGGCCTACCTTGATGGATTTGATGACTTTCAGTTGGTCCACGTCGATGACCGAGACATCGCCGGAGACCCCATTAGTGGTATAGAGGTGTTTTTCGTCTTTATCCAGATCCAGTTGCCAGACCCGGGCGCCAACCAGCAGGTAATCCAGCACCTCGTAGGTTTGGGCATCCACCACCGCCACATGGTTGGATGGGCCCAGCGCCACGAAGGCGTACTTGCCGTCGGAGGTCAGCTCGATCCCCACGGGCTGCACCCGGTCCTGGTTGACACCGGGCACCTTGAACGTCATCTCGTGGATCTGCTCAAGCGTGTCGACATCGATGATGTGAACGGTGCCGCCGATTTCGGCGGAGGCCCAGGCGATCTTGCTGTCCCGGCTGAATTCCACGTGCCGCGGGCGTTGACCCACCACGATGTTCTTCTCGATCTTGAAGGTGTCGGTATTGATCCAGTGCAGCATGCTGGTGGTCTCGCTGGTGTTGACCGCCCATTTGCCATCCGGGCTGACCGCCATGCCCTCGGGTTCGATCCCGACATCAATCTGCGCCAGCACGTCTTTGTTGGTGACATCCACCACGGTCACGATGGCATCGTCCTCGTTGGAGATATACAGATGCCGGTCATTCGGGTGCAGGGAGAACTGCTCGGGATCCTCGCCGGAGGGCAGGGTATCGATGATCTTGCGGGTGGCCAGATCCATTACCTGCACGGTGTCGTCGTCGCTGGCGCAGATGTACAGCTTGGTGTAGTCCCTGGACAGCAGGATGCCCCGCGGGCGCTGGCCGACGTCAATGGTCTCGACCACGGCCTGGGTATCGGTATCGATGATCGAGATGGTGTTGTCTTTCTCGTTGGACACGTAGGCCAGACTGGCCAGTGCGGGAGGCGAGAGAGCGATCATGGCGGTGAGCGCGGTCTGTTTGAGCAGGGCTTTCATGGTGAGACTCCTTTTTTACGCGGATGCCGCCAACGCGGTCAGTCATTGATTCGACACTTGCTCTCCGGCCGGTCGAAGCCGAGGGTGTCCATGTCGGTGTTCGGATGCAGGAAGCCCTCAAAGGGCGCTCGCGCCACCAGACCTCTTGGATGGGTGAGCGGAATGGGTTGCCTCAGCTGACCATTCCAGTCCCGGAAGGTGAGCTTTCGGCCCTTGAACGCAGCCAGCTGGAAATCGTCACTGAAAAGGAACGTCCGTATGTCCATGGGGTTGGCGGAGTTGAGGTCGGTGACGGCCGTGCCGATGGCGCGGATGGCTGCCCAGGCGGCATAGTCCTCGCCGTTCATGTCACGGCCGGCGAGTTCACGGAAGCGGTTCTGCAGTTGCGCCGCACCCCAGCTTTCCACCACCCGGTGCCAGGTAACCGGGGACATGCCCTGGGTACCCACCACCGGTCGTGGCAGCCAGGTATTGAACGGCACGTACTCGCCAAAATCCCCGCGCACATCGGCGACCACCACGGCGTCGTAATCACCGGCCTGGGTAAACAGGGGTAATTCTTTGGAGGCAGTGCGGCGCAGGTCGGCATCAAAGGTCCAGGGTTTGTCCGCGACAATCTCCAGCCCGAAGCGCCTGGCGGAGCGACGGAAGGCGTCGGCCCAGCCCTTGTCAGCCTTGGTGGGCCCGGTAATCAGGAAAACCTCGTCCCAGCGCCGCTGGTTGAGCCACTGACCGAGGGCATCGGTGAGCATCGAGTAGCTGGGCATGGTGTGCATCAGGTTGACAGGGCACTGCCCGGTGCGCAGGGCATCGTCACTGGCCCCGGCGTTGAAGATCAGGGTGTCCTCGCCGGCCTTTGCCGTCATGGTCTTGAGTGTTCCGGCCGGAGCGTTCACGACAAACAGCCGAATGCCGTTCTGGCGCATGGCGTCAAAGGCGGCGATGGCGGCCTCTCCTGACTCCGCCACTTCCCTCTGAAGGGAATAGGTCTGGCCCAGGAATTTGCCGGTGGTGCTGTTATCGTCGATCGCCAGCTCGGCGCCGCGCAGGCCCGCGTCGTGCGGCTCGGGAATCACGTTGGACAGCACCGGTCCCTGGTCCGGACGCCATTGGATATAGCCGATGGCAACGTCCACCGAGGGTGCCGCTGGTGATGCAGTGGACAAGGTGGCGACGACCGCCATGGCGAACAGACGCAAGCATCTGCGGTACATGGGTGCTCCTGATTTTTGTTGTCTTTCCCCCGAGCTTAGAGAAGGCGGGCAGGGGCGGAAATATTCAGAAAGTCGCAATCCGGCAGTACTAAAGGAGGAGAAAGGCTCATTCAGACCTCCCGTCTACTACCAAGGAACTAGGCCGAATCCTCCAAAGTGGCATTCGGATTGGCGTTCGGGGTTCCTAGACTGAGAGTCAGAAAGCTGGTCACTGATAAATCCAACAGCCAGCGCACGGGGAATCACAACCGAGGTGGCAACAATGACAACATCCTTTTCACTCAAAACCCTGTTCTCGGCCGCACTGTTTGGTGCCGCCGGCCTGGTCCTCGCCCATGGAAATGTCACACCGCAGGAGGTTGATACCGGCAACCTACCGACGTTGGGTGAAGAGGTTCTGGCCCAGAACCCGTTCCGTGAGGGTAACGAGCACGGTGACAAAAATGCCCAGGCCGTGGAGGTTGGTGAAAGCGCCTACGCCGGCAACTGCGCCGGCTGTCACGGCATTCGCGCGATGTCCGGCGGGCTGACCCCGGATCTGCGGGAGCTGACTGAATGGGACGACGAGTACTACATTACCCGGGTACGGAACGGAACCGACCGCGGTATGCCGTCCTGGAAAAAGACGCTGGACCAGAACGCCATGTGGGCCATCAAGACCTATGTGGAGTCCCTGCCCAAGCCTGAATGAATGGCCGGCGCGGTAAATTGAAGGTCTGATCCCGGGCCGGCCCAGCGCCGGCCTGACGTCGTTGGGGAGAAACCATGAAAACACTGTCTCTGGTACTTGCTCTGCTGCTGTTCGTTCCGCTGGCCTGGGGCCAGGAGGTTGACGATGGCGACCCGCTGCTGAACCGTCCGGCCGACCGGACCTACGACATCATTGTCGACTCCGGCTATCTCAAGGTCGGGGTGTACGAGAACTTCCCTCCCTATTCCTTCGAGGTGAACGGCGAGCCCCGGGGCATCGATGTCGAAATCGGAAAACGCATTGCCCGGGAACTGGGCGTGGAATTCAAGGTGCACTGGATCGTGCCCGACGAAAACCTCGGTGATGACCTCCGGAACAACGTCTGGAAAGGCCACTATCTGGCCAAGCGCCGGCTGGCGGATGTGATGATGCGCGTGCCTTACGACAAGGAATACGCCTACATGCAGGACTCCACCGGTGAGTACATCAACGAACAGGTGGTGCTGTTCGGACCTTATCAGCAGGAGACCTGGCAGGTCGCCTTCAACCCGGAACAGCTGGGCTCGGTGGAAACGGTCGCGGTCTTCCAGTACCACCCCGTCGGGGTCGAGATCGACACTCTGCCGGATTTTTATCTGACCTCCGGGCTACAGGGTCGCATGCGGGAGCAGGTACGCCATTATCCCAATGTGAAGGCGGCCTTCGAAGCCATGCGGGCGGGGGAGGTCAGTGCGGTCATGGGCATGCGGGCGGAGATCGACCATGAACTGGCCCGGCCGGAGAATGGCGCGTTCAGACTGGCGAGCAACGGCTTTCCCGGTATCGGCAAGCAGGTGTGGGATGTGGGCATGGCCATCAAACACACCCATCGTCAGCTGGGTTACGCCCTGGAGGAAATCATCGGCAACCTGGTGAAGGGTGGAGAGCTCGATGCGGTGTTCGCCAAGCTCGATTTGCAGTACAGCGTGCCCCAGTACTACCGGGAGTTTCTCAGTGAAGAGGCCATCGCCCGGGCTGAGGGCGAACTTCAAAGCCCGTAGTAGTCGCCAGGAGCGATATCTTGAATCGAAGCCCGCGCCCTATCGCGGGCTTTCTTTTGGGAAGTAGTACTACCAAGTGATGAGAAAACCTGTGCCGGTGAGTAATTGTTGGTTTTTCCATCAAAGCGAAGAATCAGTGCAGAGGCGGGAAACTTTCCCGGTTCACCGAAAAACCGATAACAAGAGAATTGGAGAGCGCAACCATGAGATCGAACAAGTTCGGGATTCGCATTGCCGCCAGCGCACTGGCACTGGCGGTGTCCTACGGGGCCCAGGCGGTCACTGACGAAGACATCATGAACGATGCCAATACCCCTGAAGATATTGTCAGCTACGGCATGGGCACCCAGGGCCAGCGGTTCAGCACGCTGGACAACCTGAATGCCAGCAACATCCAGTACCTGCAGCCGGTGTGGGCCTTCTCGTTCGGCAGTGAGAAGATGCGTGGCCAAGAATCCCAGCCCATGATCAAGGATGGGGTGATGTATGTGACCGCCTCCTACTCCCGCGTATACGCGATCGATGCCATGACCGGTGAGGAAATCTGGCAATACGACGCCCGTCTGCCCGACGGCATCATGCCGTGCTGTGACGTGGTCAATCGGGGGGTCGCTTTGTACGACGATAAGGTGATTTTCGGTACCCTGGACGCCAAGCTGGTCGCCCTGAACAAGGACACTGGCAAGCCGATGTGGATCAAGAAGGTCGCGGATTACCAGGCCGGCTACGCCATTACCGCCGCACCGCTGGTGGTGAAGGGCAAGCTGATCACTGGCGTCTCCGGTGGTGAGTTCGGTATTGTCGGCAAGGTAGAAGCCTACGACCCCAACACCGGCGAGAAGCTCTGGACCCGTCCGACCGTGGAAGGTCACATGGGCTACGTCTACAAAGACGGCAAGGCCATCGAGAACGGCATTTCCGGTGGCAAGGCCGGTGTCACCTGGCCGGGTGACATGTGGAAGAATGGCGGCGCGGCCACCTGGCTGGGTGGCACCTACGATCCGGATACCGATTCCCTGTTCTTTGGCACCGGTAACCCGGCACCCTGGAACTCGCACCTGCGTCCCGGGGACAACCTGTTTTCATCCTCCCGCCTGGCCATTGATCCGGACGATGGCAGCATCAAGTGGCATTTCCAGACCACGCCCCACGATGGCTGGGACTACGATGGTGTCAATGAGCTGATTTCGTTCGATTACGAGGAAAACGGCAAGACCGTCAAGGCGGCCGCCACGGCCGACCGTAACGGCTTCATGTACGTGCTGAATCGAGAGAACGGCGACTTCATCCGCGGCTTTCCGTTTGTCGACAAGATCACTTGGGCCAAGGGGCTGGATCCCGAGACCGGTCGCCCGATTTTCACGGAAGGCGGCCGTCCGGGTGATCCCAATGCCACCGAAGGCACCAAGGGCAACCCGGTTGTAGCTCAGCCCGCGTTCCTGGGCGGCAAGAACTGGATGCCCATGGCCTATAGCCAGAACACCGGCCTGTTCTATGTGCCTTCCAACGAGTGGTCCATGGACATCTGGAACGAGCCGGTCTCCTACAAGAAAGGTGCCGCCTTCCTGGGTGCGGGCTTCACCATCAAGCCGGCCAACGACGATTACATCGGCGTGTTGCGGGCGATGGATCCGAAAACCGGAGAGGAAGTGTGGCGTCATGAGAACACTGCGCCTCTGTGGGGTGGTGTGATGACGACTGCGGGTGATCTGGTGTTCACCGGGACGCCCGAAGGCTACCTGAAGGCGTTCGACGCCAAGACCGGCGAGGAGTTGTACAAGTTCAACACCGGCTCCGGCGTGGTGGGCACGCCGATTACCTGGGAGATGGACGGTGAACAGTACGTCTCCGTGGCCTCCGGCTGGGGTGGTGCGGTTCCACTCTGGGGTGGCGAAGTGGCCAAGGTGGTGAAGGAGTTCAACCAGGGCGGTATGGTCTGGACCTTCAAGCTGCCGAAGGATCGTGTTGCCAGCAACTGATCCTGCCGGTCAACAAAAAAGGTCGCCTCCGGGCGACCTTTTTTGTTCCTGGCCGCTGCGCTCAGGCCGCCTGGTGCCTCGCGGTTTCGGCCACTGACTGGTTGATGTCGTCCAGTAGCTTGCGGTCGGTCTGTCCGATGGGCAGGTCGTAGGTAATGGTGGCCCCGAAGGCCTGGGGGTCGTGGGGATCGTTGCGGACCTTGTCGAAGACCAGTAGCCGGGTACCCAGGTAGAAACCTTCCTGCAGGTCGTGCGTTACCATGAAGATGGTGGTTCCGGTTTCCTGCCAGAGTTTCAGCAGCAGGTCGTGCATGTCGCCCCGAATGCCGGGATCAAGGGCACCGAAAGGTTCGTCCAGCAACAGCACCCGGGGGCGCATGATCAGGGACTGGGCAATGGCGAGGCGCTGCTGCATGCCGCCGGACAGCTCATGGGGCCATTTGTGGGCGGACGGACTCAGGCCCACTGACGCCAGCATGGCGTCCACGCGCTCCAGTGCTTCCCGGCGCGCGGCGCCGAACAGCTTGCCGAGCCAGGGTTTCTGTTCCAATTCCAGGCCCATCAGCACATTCTGCCGCACCGTAAGATGCGGGAATACGGAATATCGCTGGAACACAATGCCCCGGTTGCGGTCCGGTTCGGCCGGAAACGCCTCACCTTCCAGCAACAGCTCACCACGGCTGGCGGTTTCCTGGCCCAGCAGCATCTTCAAAAAGGTGGATTTACCACAGCCGGAGGCGCCCACCAGCGTACAGAACTCGCCCTGTTTGACGTTCAGGTTCAGGTTCTCCAGGACCACCTGGTCGCCGTATTCTTTCCACAGTTTGTTGACGGTAATGAAACTCATCAGTGGCCTCCTGCGTTGTACCACGGGAACAGCCTGCGGTTGGCAAGGCGCAGGCACTGGTCGATGACGATGGCGAGGATAGTGATCCAGATCACGTAGGGCAGAATCACGTCCATCGCCAGATAGCGGCGGACCAGAAAGATCCGGTATCCGAGTCCCTCGGTGGACGCAATGGCCTCGGCCGCTATCAGGAACAGCCAGGCGGGTCCCAGACTCAGGCGCACGGCGTCAATCAACCGTGGCAGGACCTGGGGCAGTGCCATGCGGGTGATGACCTGCCAGGAGTTGGCGCCAAGGGTCTGGATTTTGATCAGCTGTTCGCCGGGCAATTCCCGCACCCTCTGGGCGACATCGCGCATCATGATCGGGGCAGTACCGATGACGATCAGCATCACCTTGGACAACTCGCCCAGGCCGAAGACGATGAACAGGATGGGCAGAATGGCCAGCGGCGGCACCATGGACAAAGCCGAGACCAGGGGCGCCAGATTGGCCCGCACCAGCGGAAGAACGCCGTTCAAGAGGCCGACAGCGAGCGCGAGCAGGGCGGCAATACCAACGCCCATGCCCAGCCGGGCGAGGCTGGCGGTGGTGTCCTGCCACATCAGGAAGTCGCCGCTGCGCCGGTCCTCCTGGAACGCCATGCGGTCGACCGCTGAGGTCATCTGTTCGAGGCCGGGCAGCAGTTTGTCATTCGGGTTTTCCGCGAGGCGCTCCTGGGAGGCGAGGCTGTAGATCAGCATGATGAGCAGGAAAGGTAATAGCCCCAGCAGGGTGGCGGAGACCCGCCCGGGGTGGCGGTTGATCAGTCGCATAAGGCTTCTCCTCTGGTCACACAACACGGCACGGTCATCGCAGATCAGGCAATTGCGTGCGATTCTGTCTCCCGGGCTTTTGTCCCGCCGTGTAACCTCCCAGAGGTCGGTAACTCTCGGACCAGCCACCCGGGCTGATGGTGGATTTCTGCCCGGATCGGAACCCTAGTCACCCATTGTGTCCGTTGTACTTGCCGCACGGTCTGCGGTGTTCTGTGAATGGCTGCTGTGAACGGATAAGGGTTTGGTAAACCGTCAGTGTTTGCCGTTGCAGACTGCGTGCCAGCTTCCCCGAACCGCAATAACTGGTACCTGCCGCCATCGGGCTGGCTGGAGCGTGGCACCAATTCAGGGCGTCGAGGATACCTGTGCACTGTTAACGCTCCTGCCGGGCCAGCAGTGACCGGGCCGCCTGCAGGATCTGACGGTGGCTGGCAGCCTCGCGACCGGAACCGCCGGCGATATGGCCCCAATCCGATGACAACGTCTGCACCCGGGCCCCGGGCATGCCCCGGGCGTCGGCGATGGCATCCTCCTCGGTGAAATAGAGGTCAGTGGCCGATGGCATCATGACCGTGGGCATGGTGATGTTGGATAGCGCCGCGGTGATGTCACCCGCATAGATCGGGTTGTCGGCAAGGTTGCCCCGTTGCCAGGTGTCCAGGGTGGTCAGCAGGTTGTTGGCGTCCTGGGCCAGATGGTCCTGTTCCCAACACTGCAACAGGTGCTCAATGGACTCGAAGCCGGCCTCTCGCCAACGCTGATGACGGAAGAAGGCCTGGGAGTACGCCCAGCCGGCATATACCCGGGCAAACGCACGGAGCCCGCGAACCGGCGGCTCCTGGTAGTGGCCGTCCCGGAAGTCCTGATCACAGGTCAGGGCCGCTTTCACGCCCTCCAGGAAAACGCGATTGTGGGGACAACAGCGGGCCGTACAGCAGGTGGCAAGGACCGCATCCACCCGGTCCGGAAACAGACTGCCCCACTGTAACGCCTGCATGCCGCCCATGGACCAGCCCATCACCAGGGCCAGGCGGGCCCCACCGAACACGTCATCCACAAGACGCTTCTGAAGCTGCACGTTGTCGTACAGGCTGACTCGGGGAAATCGGTGCCCACCCAGGGCACCGAAGGTGTTGGACGGGGACGAGGACTCACCGGCCCCCAGCAAGGAAGGAATCACGATGCAGTATCGGTCCGGGTCCAGCGGGCTGCCCGCTCCAACCCAGGGGTGATTGCCCGCCGCCGCACCACCGTAGTACGTCGGCAACAGGATCAGGTTATCTTTTGGTGCGTTCAGTTCCCCGATCTGGTGGTAATGCAGCCGTGCCGCGGCCAGAGTTTCGCCGCTCGAAAGACCCAGATCGCCCGCCTCAAAATCCTCGATAATCCACTGTTTTGTTGACATTTATTCTTCGCCTCCGGCTTCGGCTCTGAAGTGGGTCGGTCCTGCCTCAGGCCTCTTTACATACATGCTGGCATGTAAGTTGAATATGGGTTTTGTAGAAAGAAACGTGCCAGAAATCCATTGATCGACCCGGACAGCCGGGTCAAGTGAGGAATCATCATGACCGACCTGACCGACACCAAATCTCTGCAAAAATCGCTCGCCGACGCGGGCGTTAAGTACGCCATTGCCAGCTACGTGGACATCCATGGGGTGACCAAAGGCAAATTTGTGCCATTAGCCCACCTGGGGCAGATGATGGAAGGCTCTGAACTTTACACGGGCGCGGCGCTGGACGGCGTGCCCCAGGACATCTCTGACGACGAAGTGGCGTCCATGCCAGACGCCAGCGGTGTTGCAGTCTGCCCATGGAACCGTCAGCTGGCCTGGTTTCCGGGCAACCTGTACCTGAATGGCGCGCCGTTTGAAGCCTGTTCCCGAAACATTTTCCGGCGTCAGTTGAGCGCTGCCGAAGACATGGGTTACCGCTTTAATCTGGGGATAGAAACCGAGTTTTTCCTGTTCCGGGATACGGAGGACGGCGGCTTTGCGCCGCTCAGTGACCGCGACAACCTGGGCAAGCCCTGTTACGACCCCCGTACCCTGATGGACAACCTGCCGATCATGGACGAACTGGTGGACGCCATGAACGAGCTGGGGTGGGATGTCTATTCGTTCGACCACGAAGACGCCAACGGCCAGTTCGAAACCGATTTCAAGTATGCCGACGGCCTGACCATGGCGGATCGCCTGGTGTTCTTCCGGATGATGGCCAATGAAATCGCCCGCAAGCACGGTGCTTTTGCCAGCTTCATGCCCAAGCCTTTCGCCGACCGTACCGGCAGCGGCGCCCACTACAATATGTCCCTGGCCGACCTCAAAACCGGTGAAAACCTGTTTGAACCCCGAGGCGATGACCTGCACGACTGCGGCATCAGCAAGATCGCCTACCACTTCATTGCCGGCGTCCTGAAACACGGCGCGGCCATCAGCGCGGTCATCGCTCCCACGGTGAACAGCTACAAGCGGCTGGTGCGTCAGGGCAGCATGTCCGGCTCCACCTGGGCGCCGGTGTTCATGTGTTACGGCTCCAACAACCGCACCAACATGATCCGCATTCCCGGCATGGGTGGCCGCATCGAATGTCGGGCCGCAGACATTGCCTGCAACCCGTATCTGGGGGGTGCCCTGATTTTAGCCGCAGGCCTCGAGGGGATTCGTGACGGTCTGGATGCCGGTGCTCCGCACCATGAGAACATGTACAACTACAGCGATGCCGACATTGCCGCGCAGGGCATTGAATACCTGCCCCGGGACCTGGGTGAGGCGATCGAGGCGTTCGAAGCGGATCCACTGGCGAAGGAGGTGTTCGGTGAGGCAATGTTCAACAGCTTCATCGAGTTCAAGCGGGGCGAGTGGGAAAGTTACCAGAACCACGTTTCGTCCTGGGAAGTTGAACGTTACCTGAAAATGTTCTGATTGCTGCGGGTGGATGGAAATCCGGGGCGACCAGGGTCGCCCCAACAGAATTCCGCCCGCAAGACTGTCAACTCTTTTACATTCTGGAGGCGATCTTTCGACTAGACTGCAAGGTTCCTGTCATTGGGCAGGACTCACCAACAACAATAATCAGGAGACACAACGTGGAGTCCAGTCCGCTGATCTCGATCGGTCTGCCAGTTTCCCTGTTCATCATCATGGTTGGTATCGGCCTGACCCTCACCATCCGGGATTTTGGCCAGGTCACGAGGAATCCACGCAGCATCGTTGTTGGCACCGTGGCCCAGATCCTGCTGATGCCCCTGGTGGCCTTTGCCATCGCCGGCACACTGGGGCTGGCGCCGGCGCTTGCCGTGGGGCTGGTCATCATTGCCGCCTGCCCCGGCGGCACCACCTCGAACCTGTTTGTGCTGCTGGCCCGAGGCCACATTGCCCTGTCCATTCTGCTGACCGTCTCGGCCAGCCTGATTACCATCGTGACCTTGCCCTTCTTCACCAACTACGCGTTGCAGATGTATTTCGGCGAGGCCGCCAACATTTCCCTGCCGGTGGGCAAGACCATTGCCATGCTGGTGGTGATCGTGCTGCTGCCGGTGTCCATTGGCATGTTCATCCGCACCCGGGCGCCGGCCAAGGCGCAGAAAGCCGAGGGCATCGTCAGTATTTTTGGCGGCATTGTGCTGCTGTTACTGATCATCGCCCTGCTGTGGGGATCGCGGGAGCGGTTGCCTGAGCTGCTGTCGCAAGCAGGGCCGGCGGCGTTCCTGCTGAACCTGATTGGCGTTGCTGTGGGGCTGGGCGTCAGCCGCCTGGTGGGATTGTCGCAGCGGGAATCCCTGGCCATTGCCGTGGAGCTGGGCATCAAGAACGGTACCATCGCCCTAATGGTGGCCCTGACCCTGCTTGAATCCAGTGAGATGTCGATTCCGGCCGTGGTCTACAGCGTGCTGATGTACGGCTTTGGCTGCGTCCTGATTGCCATGGGCCGACGCCTAGTCCCGGCCCACCAGTAGCCGCCAGAACTGGCGCTGGAAGAACGGCGCCTGCTGTTTCAGCGAGAACAGCCGGGGAGAGAACAGCCAGGTCTGGGTGATGCCCATCAGGTAGGTATAACTCAGCAGTCCGAGGTCTTCCGGGGCTTCCTCCGTGGTTATCTGTCCATCCTTCTGTGCCTGCTCCACGAGCGTCTGAAACAGTGCAATGATTGACCGGGTCAGCTGCCGTTCCCGCTTCAGGGTCCGGTTCATCGCGTCGGTCAGTTCGGTCTTGTTCAGCAGGATCTCGAACGACTGCCGGTATTTCCGGTCGTTGGCAAGTAGCCCCAGCCAGCGTTCGATGAAATGGTTCATGGCATCGACGGGCCGGTTGTCCATGGCCTGGCACTCTGCCACCAGAGCCTCCAGCGGTTCCTGGGAATAGGCGAGCACCGCCTCGTACAGGTCGTCCTTGGTCTGGAAGTGCCAGTAGATCGGGCCCCGGCTGCAGCCGGCCTCTTTCGCAATTCGACTCAGGGTCGTGAGTGAATAGCCGTCTCGGCTGAACAGGGTCAGCGCAGCTTCAAGCACAGTCAGGCGGGTTTTTTCGGCGTCTTCCTTGGTACGGCGCATTGGTATCGAAAACTCTGTAACAACTGTGAGCTCTGAAGGTTGGTGCGGGGTGCCCTTTACGAAACTGTGCGGAGCCATGGATGGCGGAGCTCAAGCGTCACATGGACGTGCCGCAAGGAGCGTGTTTCGTAAAGGGCACCCCGCACCAACCCTCCCCAGGGCATGAAAAAGGGCACGAATATCGTGCCCTTCGGTGGTTGATCAGGCAAGTCCGGGCGAGCTTAAAGCTCGCCGTCCGCCGCCATCGCCATGTAGTCATCGTTGAAGCGCAACTTCACGTTGCCCTCGTCACCCATGACCGATCCGTCCGGAAACTCGATACCGACAAAGTCCGGGCTCATCGCGCCCTGGCCCAGCAGACCCTTGTCGAAGGAGAACTGGCGAACGCTGTCCATCGCGTCATGGGCTTCCTCGCTGTTGATGAAGTCCACCGACATCTGCGGCTCCCAGAACATCTTCATGCCGGCCAGCTGGGCTTCGTAGCCCGCCTGATCGGTACCGGACAGTTCACCCAGGAACGCACGGGCTTCCTGACCTTCCTCGCTGTCGGACGCCAGGATGCTCATGGTTTCATACCAGGCGCCGACCAGGGCCTTGCCCAGCTTCGGGTTGTCCGCGAGGGTTTCGGTGTTCACCAGGGTCAGATCCTTGATGTGGCCCGGGATCTCGCTGGAATCGAACAGTTTGGTGGCGTCCGGATAGGCTTCCACCTCTGCCAGCAGCGGGTTCCACGTCGCCACATGGCGGACGTCGTCGGTCTGGAACGCCGAGACCAGGTCGGCGTCGGAAATGTTCACCACGCTGATGTCACGCTCCTCCAGTCCGACGGTGTTCAGGGCCCGGACCAGCAGGTAGTGGGATACGGACAGCTCGACCAGGTGCACGGTTTCGCCTTCCAGCTCGGCAATGCCCGTGGCGTCCTTGGACACCAGACCGTCGTTGCCGTTGGAGTAGTCGCCGACAATCAGTGCGGTGGTGTCGACACCGGAGGCGGCAGGAATGGACAGGCCGTCCATGCTGGTGGCGACTACGCCGTCAAACTGGCCGGCGGTGAACTGGTTGATGGATTCGATGTAGTCGTTGACCTGCACGATGTCGACGTCGATGTCGTACTTGTCCGCCCACTTCTTCATGATTCCGTAGTCCTCGGCATACTGCCAGGGAACCCAGCCGGCGTAGATGGTCCAGGCGATGCTGAAGGAGTCTTTTTCCTGGGCCAGTGCACCCAGGGACAGGGAGGCCGTTACCAGACCGGCCGCAAGACGTTTGCTGAAGTCACGTTTTTTCATGGTGTCTCTCCTCGGGCCTTGCCCGTTGTTGCAGGGTTGGTGTTCTACGGTTGTTATCACTTGTTGCGTGGGTTGTTGGCATGTCACTCGGTTATGGCTTCCACGATCACCACCGGGGTGCCCGGTGAAACCGCCTGGCCCGCCTCCCGGCGTATCTCGACCACGCGGCCGCTGACGGGGCTCAGCAGTTCGATTTCCATTTTCATGGACTCGATGATTGCCACCGGCCGCTGGGCCTCGATGACGTCGCCGGCCTGCACCAGACACTCCCAGAGATTGCCGGCCACGTGGCTTTCCACCGCATGCTGACCGTCCGGGAGGTTGGTGATGTCGTCCTCGCCGGTGTCTTCCATGGGCGCTTCGGAACTGAAGTTGATCTGGCCGGATTCGATCCAGCGTTGCAGTTCCTCATCAAAGGCTCGCTGCCGCTGGCCGGTGAACGCCCGGATCTCATCGTCGTTGTCGGCGAGAAACTGTTCGTAGTCCCGGAGGTTGAAGCGGGTCTCCTCGACCCGGATCGGGTAATCGCCGTTGGGAAAGTCGCGCCGGATTCGCTGCAATTCCGTGGCGCTGACCTCGTAAAAGCGCACCTGGTCGAAGAACCGAAGCAGCCAGGGCTTGCCGTCTTCGAAGAACTCGGTGGTGCGGTAGCGGTTCCACATTTGCAGGGTGCGCCCCACAAACTGGTAGCCCCCGGGGCCTTCCATGCCATAGATGCACAGGTAGGCGCCGCCGATGCCAACGGAGTTTTCCGCGGTCCAGGTCCGGGCCGGGTTGTACTTGGTGGTGACCAGTCGATGCCGTGGGTCCAGGGGCGTGGCCACCGGCGCGCCTAGATAGACATCGCCCAGCCCCATCACCAGGTAGCTGGCCTCAAACAGGGTCTTCTTGACCTGGTCGATGCTGTCCAGGCCATTGATGCGCCGGATGAACTCCAGGTTGCTCGGGCACCAGGGGGCGTCCTTGCGCACCGACTGCATGTATTTGGCGATGGCGGTGTGGCAGGCCTCGTCATCCCAGGACAGGGGCAGGTGCACGATGCGGGCGGGAACGTCCCATTCAGGCTGCCGCTCCAGGTCCTGCTCGGCTGTGATCAGCAGCTCCAGCAGGGTCCCTTGTTCCAGTGCGCGGCTGTCGTAATGCACCTGCAGGGAACGGATGCCCGGCGTCAGCTCCAGAATGGCGGGATGGTTGTGGTCCCTGAGCCAGAGCATCAGCGCATGAGCCCGGAAGCGCAGGCGGATATCCAGCTCCATCGGCCCGTATTCCACCAGCACGTAGTTGTCGCCGGCGGCACGGTAGATCACGCCGGTTTCATGCTGTTCGGTGTCCAGTGAGGCCAGAATCGGGGTTTCCGGATGGATGGGTGTCACGGCAACGGGATGGGTGGAGAGCGTCTCCACCGATTGGTCCTGGGCTATGCGCAGGGCCACGGCCTGGTCCTGGCTGACCGGCACAAACCGGACCTTATCGCCGGCCTTGAGCTGACCCAGTTTCCAGAGGTCTGCGCTGATGACCGTGACCGGGCAGACGAATCCGCCCAGGCTGGGGCCGTCCGGGCCGAGAATCACCGGCATGTCCCCGGTGAAATCCACCGTGCCCACCGCGTAGGCGTTGTCGTGGATGTTGGAAGGATGCATGCCGGCTTCGCCCCCGTCGCTGCGGGCCCATTCGGGTTTTGGTCCGATCAGACGTACGCCGGTGCGACTGGAGTTGTAATGGATCTCCCAGTCGCTATCGAAAAAGGTGTCGATGTCCTGCCCGGTAAAATAGTCCGGCGCGCCATGGGGGCCATAGGTCACATGCAACTCCCAGGTCTTGCCGATGGTCGGTTTCAGGTCAACCGGCAGGGTCGTGGCCGCAACCGGAGCGGCGTCCGGCAGGGCAAGCACATCACCGGCCCGCAGGGCCCGACCACAATGGCCGCCAAACTGGCCCAGGGTGAAGGTGCTGCGGGAGGTCAGGTATTCCGGGCAGTCCAGTCCGCCCCGGAACAGGACGTAAGCCCGGGCGCCGTCTGCGGTGGTGGCGCCGAGCGTCAGTGTGGCACCGGCCGGCACCTCCACCACCTTCCAGAAGCCTACCGGCTCACCGTCCAGGCTGGCATTCAGCTCGGCGCCGGTCAGGACGATCTGGGTGGCCCGGTTGAAGACCAGGGTGGGTCCTTTCAGGGTGATCTCCAGGCCGGGAGCGCCGTCCTCATTGCCCAGTAGGCGGTTACCGAGCCGGAACGAATAGCTGTCGAACGGACCGGACGGCGGCACGCCGATTTCCCAGTAGCCGATCCGGCCGGGGTAATCCTGAATGGTGGTCAGGGTACCGCCACTGACGACGTCCACGGTCGCGGGGCGGTAGTCGAATTCGTTGAGCGTGCGAGTGAACAGCCGGCCTTCGACGAACCGCGGGTCGTCCAGGACCTGGCGAACGTAGGCCAGATTGGTTTCGATGCCGTACAGCTGGCTGTCGTCCAGCGCGGCGATCAGATGCTGGCGGGCGGAGTCGCGGTCCCGGTCGTGAACAATGACCTTGGCCAGCATGGGGTCGAACAATGGCGAGACCTCGGTGCCCGGCTGGATCCAGTGATCGACCCGCAGGCTGTCGTCGTCCGGCCAGTGGACATCGGTCAACAACCCGGCGCTGGGCTGGAAGTCCTTGTTGGGATCCTCGGCGTACAGCCGCGCCTGAATGGCGTGGCCAGAGGGTTTTAGATCGCCGGCCAGTGTCGACAGGTCGGGCAGGGTGCCCATGCCCAGTTGCACCATCCAGCGCACGATGTCGACGCCGTAGACCTGTTCCGTGACCCCGTGTTCCACCTGTAAGCGGGTGTTCACTTCGAGGAAGTAGAACTCGGCAGTGTCCGGATCGTAGATGAATTCCACGGTGCCGGCGCTGCGATAGGCGATACGCTCGCCAAGCTGGCGGGCAGTGGCGTGCATGCGCTCACGGACCGTCTCCGTCAGTCCCGGCGCCGGGGCCTCCTCAATCACCTTCTGGTTGCGGCGCTGGGCCGAGCAATCGCGCTCGCCCAGGGCGACGACCTGGCCCTGGCCATCACCGAACAGTTGCACCTCGATGTGGCGGGCGTGTTCGACAAATTTCTCCAGGAACACGCCGCTGTTGCTGAAGTTGTTCTGGCTCAGGCGCTGGACCGACTCGAAGCTGTTGCGCAGATCGTCCGCCCCGTAGCAGCGGGACATCCCGATACCGCCACCACCGGCGGTGCTCTTCAGCATCACCGGGTAGCCAATCTGTTCGGCGGCGGCCAGGGCGTCGTCGAGGTTCGAGAGCAGGGCGGTGCCCGGCAGTAGTGGTACGCCGGCGGCTTCCGCCAGAGCCCGGGCGGTGTGCTTCAGGCCAAACTGTTCCATCTGTTCCGCGGTGGGGCCGAGGAACACCACGCCCGCGGCCTCGCACCGGCGGGCAAACCCGGCGTTCTCGCTGAGAAAGCCGTAGCCCGGATGAATGGCGCCGGCCCCGCTCTCGACCACGATCTCAAACAGTTTGTCCTGGTCCAGGTAGGTGGTCGCCGCCGGGCCCTCGCCCAGTGGCCAGGCTTCGTCTGCCTGACGCACGTGCAGCGAGTCGGCATCGGCCTCGGCGTAGACCGCCACCGAGGTGATGCCCATGGCCCGCAGGGTCCGGATGATCCGGCAGGCGATGGCGCCGCGGTTGGCGATCAGGACTTTGTCGATGTGCCGGTTCAGCTCCATACCAGCACCTCGATGGGCGTCGGGTTGTAGGCGTTGCATGGGTTGTTCAACTGGGGGCAGTTGGAAATCATCACCAGTACATCCATTTCGGCCCGCAGTTCGACGTATTTGCCGGCGTCAGAGATGCCGTCGGCAAACGTCAGCCCGCCCTCGGCGGTGACCGGCACGTTCATGAAGAAGTTGATGTTGTGGGTGATGTCCCGCTTGGTCATGCCCAGCTCTTCATGCTCGGTGACCGCTACCAGCCAGCTGTCGCGGCAGGCGTGCATGCATTTCTTTTCCAGGGCATAGCGGGTGGTGTTGCTTTCGGCGGCACAGGCGCCCCCGAGGGTGTCGTGGCGGCCGCAGGTGTCGGCGGTGATCTCCAGCATCACGTTGTTTTCCGAGGACATCAGCTTCGAGCCGGCGGTCAGGTAGACGTTGCCCTGCTCCCGGATGGTGTCCACGGCGCTGTAGCGTTCGGTCGGGTTGTGGGCGTTGTAGAACAGGGTGTCGGCCGCCTGGTTACCCTCCAGGTCCAGAATGCGGACGGTTTCCCCGGCCTTGACCACCTTCAGGAAGTATTCCCCCGCCGGGACCGTCTCGCGGAAGCTGGCGGTTTCTGCGTTCAGTGCGCTTTCTCTAATCATGTCCGGCCTCCTCTGGATCAGGGCTGCATCAGGTGATACAGGGCGGTATTGGCGAAGGCGCGGGTGGCCTCCGGTGACGAGATCTTGCAGGGGTCGGCATCGGTCACCGGTGCAGCCCTGAACAGCTGGTAGCGCAGGGGATGGCTTGGGTACTCGGCGGCAGTGTTAAGGGGGTGCGGACAGGTGTGCAGCACCACGATGGTGTCCATCTCGAACCGCAGGTCCACGGTGGCGCCGGCGTGGGAGTGATCACTGACGTACGCCATGTTGCCGTCGTCGTCGGTTTGCATCTTGCTGAACCAGTTCAGGTTGGCGGTGAGGTCCTTCTTGCCGAGTCCGTATTTCGCCAACTCGTTCAGGAAGCTTGAGAAGCCATTGCGATGGTAGTGGTTGTGGGCTTCCTGATAGGTTTTCCGGCCCCAGCGCTGGGCCACCAGATCGGCGTTGCAGGTGCCGCTCACGGTGTCGTGCCAGCCCAGGTCATCGCGCACGATGGAGGCGAAGACCCGACCCATGTCGGACAGCAGCACGTGGCCTTTGGTCAGCAGGAAGGTGTGCTGGTTCTTCAGGGTGTCCGGCATGTTGTAGCGTTCGAGCGGATTCTCGGGGTTGTACATCAACATGCCGACATTGGTGCCGCCGGTTTCATCGATCAGGCGCAACACGTGGCCGCGGCGCATGATGAAGGACCAGTGGGATCCGCCGGGAATCAGATCGTCGTAGAGGGGGGTTGCGGTGTGCAACATAACCTTTTCCTCATGGCTGGGTGTGTTTCAACAACACGAGAGGCGTCAGTAACTGAACGATCCTCCCGGGCTTTTGTCCCGCCGTGTAGCCTTGGAAAAGGCCGTCAACTCTCGGACCAGTCGCCTGCATTCCCCGTTCGGGGCAAGGGCAGGCCGGAACCCTAGTTGACCATTTGTCAGATTGTCGCGCTTTGATTGTGGTTTCAGTAACCGACTTCTCGCTGCGTAACAAAGGCTTTGCAGTGTCTGTGCCAACCTCCCAACTACCTGTTTTTGCCCGATTTCATTGCGATTCGCCGGATTTGTGTGCGTCCTGTCGGGGCGTTTGCACCCTTGCGGTGCACGCCGGTGCTCAGGAGAGCCCGGCCGTCGGTCCCGGCAACTACTACCAAGGGAGGAGTTTTTCGCCCCCATCGAATCATTCACGTTCGTCTGGTTGGGGTCTACATTGAATGAGTAAGCGCGACAGGCCGCGTTGCCCGCGATAAACACAACAAGAGGTCGAGACCATGATCTACGCACAACCAGGAAAGGATGGCTCCGTCGTTTCTTTCAAATCCCGTTATGAGAACTACATCGGTGGCGAGTGGGTTGCCCCGGTGAAAGGACAGTATTTCGAGAACATCACCCCGGTGACCGGTGATGTGATCTGTGAGATTCCCCGCTCCACCGCCGAAGACATCGAAGTGGCGCTGGATGCCGCCCACAAGGCCGCACCGGCCTGGGGCAAAACCTCGGTACAGGAGCGCTCCAACATCCTCCTGAAAATTGCCGATCGTATTGAAGAGAACCTGGAGAAGCTGGCGGTTGCCGAGACCTGGGACAACGGTAAGGCGGTCCGTGAAACCCTGAATGCCGATATCCCACTGGCGGCCGATCACTTCCGCTACTTCGCCGGCTGCCTGCGTGCGCAGGAAGGCCACCTGGGCGAAATCGACGCCAACACCGTGGCCTACCATTTCCACGAGCCCCTGGGTGTAGTGGGCCAGATCATTCCCTGGAACTTCCCGCTGCTGATGGCGGCCTGGAAGCTGGGCCCGTGCCTGGCCGCCGGTAACTGCACCGTGCTCAAGCCGGCCGAGCAGACCCCGGCCAGTATCCTGGTGCTGATGGAAATCATCGGTGACCTGCTGCCGCCGGGCGTGCTCAACATCGTTAACGGCTACGGCATCGAAGCCGGTCAGGCCCTGGCCAGCAGCAAGCGCATCGCCAAGATTGCCTTCACCGGCTCCACCCCGGTCGGCTCCCACATCCTCAAGTGCGCCGCCGAGAACATCATTCCGTCGACTGTGGAGCTGGGTGGCAAGTCTCCCAACATCTACTTCTCTGATGTGATGAAGGCCGAGCCCGAATTCATTGACAAGTGCGTGGAAGGTCTGGTGCTGGCGTTCTTCAACCAGGGTGAAGTCTGTACCTGTCCGTCCCGGGCGCTGGTGCAGGAAGACATGTTCGAAGAGTTCATGCAGAAGGTGGTTCAGCGCACCAAGTCGATCAAGCGCGGTAACCCGCTGGATACCGACGTTCAGGTGGGTGCCCAGGCCAGCAAGGAGCAGTTCGACAAGATCATGTCCTACCTGGCCATCGGCAAGGAAGAGGGCGCCGTGGTGCTCACTGGCGGCGACCGCGAGGACCTGGGTGAGGAGTTCAACGACGGCTTCTACATCCAACCGACCCTGTTCAAGGGCGACAACAAAATGCGCGTGTTCCAGGAGGAAATCTTCGGACCGGTGGTGGGCGTGACCACATTCCGTACCGAGGAAGAGGCCCTGGCCATCGCCAACGACACCGAGTTCGGTCTGGGTGCCGGCGTCTGGACCCGTGACACCAACCTGGCTTACCGGATGGGCCGTAACATTCAGGCCGGTCGGGTCTGGATGAACTGCTACCACGCTTATCCGGCCCACGCCGCCTTCGGTGGCTACAAGAAATCCGGTGTTGGCCGCGAAACCCACAAGATGGCACTGGAGCATTACCAGCAGACCAAAAACATGCTGGTGAGCTACGACACCAACCCGCTGGGCTTCTTCTGATTGGTCACTGCGGTACGCGGGCCCTTCCACACGGGCCCGCATGTGAGTCTGCACAATGGATGTGCACCTTCCCGCTGCCGGCGTCTGGTCGGTGGCACTTCTGCGGAAGTTTTGGGTTTTCCGTCACTCTCTTTTGGCCCTTCCCAGGGCCTTTTTTTGTGGCCGGAAAGCCCGATGTGGCCAACCCCGGAATGCGCCTTTAGGCCCCCGAAAAACAGTGCCAAAGTAGCATATAGAGGTGGTAACAGCGCCGTTACGATGAATAGTGAGTTATCGGCTAGACTGATAAATCACCATCAATGCCTGACAACGACGACAAGAGGTGAGCATTATGTGGACCAAACCAGCCTACGAAGATCTGCGCATCGGTTTCGAAGTCACCATGTACTTCGCCAATCGCTGAAAGAGAGGACGGCCAGCCCCTATACGCTGGCCGTTTTCGTTCCGGAGTTCTGTTCATGCAGATTCATGTCCTTGGCTCCGCCGCCGGCGGTGGCTTCCCCCAGTGGAATTGCAATTGCGCCAATTGCGACGGCTTCCGCAGAGGCAGCCTGAATGCCCGTGCCCGCACCCAGTCCTCCATCGCGGTGAGCGACGATGGTGAGCACTGGGTCCTGTTCAATGCATCCCCGGATATCCGAGCCCAGCTGGCCTCGTTTGCGGCCATGCAGCCGGCCCGGGCCCTGCGCGATACCGGCATTGATGCCATTCTGCTGATGGACAGCCAGGTGGACCACACCACCGGCTTGTTGTCCCTGCGTGAAGGGTTGCCGATGGATGTCTGGTGCACCGCCCAGGTACACGAGGATTTGAGTGGTGGTTTTCCGCTGTTTCGTATGCTGGAACACTGGAATGGCGGGTTGAACTGGCAGCCGATCGAAGCGTCCGAGCAGGTACCGTTCACCATTCCTTGCGCCCCATCCATTCAGCTGACCGCCATCCCCTTGCTCAGCAATGCGCCACCCTATTCACCCCGACGGGACAAGCCGCATCCCGGCGATAACATCGGAATTTTTCTGGAAGATACACGCACTGGCCAGACGGTGCTCTATGCGCCGGGCCTGGGCGAACCGGACCAGCGTATCCTGGACTGGATGGACAAAGCCGATGTCCTGCTGGTGGACGGTACCGTCTGGCACGACGATGAGATGATCCGCCAGGAGGTGGGTACCAAGACGGGGCAGGCCATGGGGCATCTCGCCCAGAGCGGCCCGGGTGGGATGATCGAGGTGCTGGACACTATGCCGGCCCGGCGCAAGATTCTCATCCATATCAATAACACCAACCCGATCCTCGACGAAGACTCTGCCGAACGTGCCGAACTGGCGCAGCATGGTATTGAAGTCGCCTGGGACGGGATGCACATCAATCTGTCGGGGTAGCCATGAACGCCATTGCCACCACCGCCTTGAACCGTCAGGACTTTGAGCGGGCCCTGCGGGACAAGGGGCAGTTCTATCACATTCACCATCCCTACCATAAAGCCATGTACGGCGGGCAGTGCACGCCGGAACAGATCCGTGGCTGGGTGGCGAACCGGTACTACTACCAGATCAACATTCCCCGGAAAGACGCCGCAATTATGGCCAATTGCCCGGACGCCGGCGTACGGCGGATGTGGCTGCAACGGATTCTGGATCATGACGGTCATGACGGTGACGAGGGGGGCATCGAAGCCTGGTTGTGTCTGGCCGAAGCTGTGGGGCTGAGCCGGGAAGAGGTCATCGATCAACGCCACGTGTTGCCCGGTGTCCGGTTTGCGGTCGACGCCTACCTGAACTTTGCCCGCCGGGCCACCTGGCAGGAGGCCGCCTGTTCGTCGCTGACCGAGCTGTTTGCGCCGGAGATTCACCAATCCCGACTCGATAGCTGGCCCCAACATTACCCCTGGATCGAGGAGGGCGGCTACAGCTATTTCCGCAAGCGTCTGTCCGAGGCCCGCCGGGATGTCGAACACGGGCTCACGATCACGCTCGATCATTTCACCTCCCAGGGCGAGCAGGCCCGGGCCCTAGACATACTTCAATTCAAGCTGGATATCTTATGGTCTATGTTGGATGCGCTGACGATGGCTTACATGCATCAAACGCCGCCGTACCACACCGTCACCGGTCAACAAGTGTGGCACCGGGGGCTGTGATGGCAGACGTGATGGCCCGGACACCGAAATTCCGCCGGGGCTTCCGCTTCCAGTGGGAGCCAGCCCAGGAGGCCTATGTGCTGCTCTATCCGGAAGGCATGGTCAAACTTAATGGCAGCGCCGGGGCCATCCTGAACGAAGTGGACGGGCAGCGTACCGTGGCCGATATCGTGGCGTCACTGGAACAGAAATTCCCGGACGCCGGCGCCCTGGCCCGGGACGTGACCGAGTTCCTGCAGGATGCCGAACAGCAGCACTGGATTGAAATGCCATGACCGCCGACCGATCCGTTCCGCCTGCTGCCGCCGTCGGTCCGCCACTCTGGTTGTTGGCGGAGCTGACCTATCGCTGCCCCCTGCAGTGCCCCTATTGCTCCAACCCACTGGACTTTGCCCAGACCGAGCAGGAGCTGAGCACCGAACAGTGGGTCAGTGTGTTGCGCCAGGGACGGGCCATGGGGGCGGCCCAGTTGGGCTTTTCCGGGGGCGAGCCGCTGGTGCGCCAGGACCTGCCGGAGCTGATAGCCGAAGCCCGTCACCTGGGTTACTACACCAATCTGATCACCTCCGGGCTGGGCCTGAACGAGGCCAAGGTGGAGGCGTTTGCCGACGCCGGTCTGGATCACATCCAGGTCAGTTTCCAGGCCTCCGATCCGGAACTGAACAACGCGGTGGCCGGCTCGCGCAAGGCGTTCGACCAGAAGCTGGCGATGGCGCGGGCGGTGAAGGACGCCGGATACCCGATGGTGCTGAATTTCGTGATCCACCGTCACAATATTCACCAGATGACCGACATCATCGATCTGTGTGACCGGTTGGGGGCCGACTACGTGGAGCTGGCGACCTGCCAGTATTACGGTTGGGCCTTCGAGAACCGGGAGGGCCTGATGCCGTCGAAAGCCCAGCTGGACAAGGCCGAGGCCGAGGTGAATGCCTATCGCCGTCGGCTTGAGGCCAAAGGATCAGTCATGAAGCTGATTTTCGTGACGCCCGACTATTACGAGGAGCGCCCCAAGGCCTGCATGAACGGGTGGGGCAGCCTGTTCCTGACGGTGGCCCCGGACGGCACCGCGTTGCCGTGCCACAGTGCGCGTCTGCTGCCCATCGAATTCCCCAACGTGCGAGACACGGCATTGCGAAGCATCTGGTACGACAGCCCCGGTTTCAATCACTACCGGGGCGACAGCTGGATGCCGGAGCCCTGCCGCTCCTGCGACGAGAAGGGCAAGGACTTCGGTGGCTGTCGCTGCCAGGCCTACCTGCTGACCGGAAACGCGGACAACGCCGATCCGGTCTGCAGCAAATCGCCCCATCACGATCGGATTCTTGCGGCCAGGAGAGCCGCGGATCACGCCACGGCCGGCATCGAGGAGTTAACCTTCCGGAATGCGAACAATTCACGGCTCTTCTTTCGGGGCTGAATGCGCCGAATCCACCGACACCATCGCCACGGCGAATAACGCCCAACCGCCCCTGAGTGCCTGGCAAGCCGCCGCAGCACTCAGACAGCGGGGAGAGCTGGTGGTCTCTGATTCGGGCATCTTCTGGCTGGAGTTTGACCCGGCGGTCGGTGGCGCCGTGATCGTTGGCCTGAGTGACGGCGAGACTGTCAGGCCCGGCCACACCATGCAGGTGCGCAGCCGGGTCAACGGCTATGGCGGCGGCGCCCTGTGTGCCGGGGCTGGCTGCCTGTATGCCGTGTCGGAACAGCATCAGGTGGTGCGACTTGGCCTCAATGACGGCAGCCAACAGGCCCTGACTCGGGATCATCCCGGCAGCTACGGCGGGCTCGTTGCCGACAACGTCCGTCCACGGGTATTGGCCGTGCGTGAGAGCAATGGCGGTCAACAGCTGGTGGCCATTGATGACCGGGGGCATCTGGCCGTGCTCCATCAGGGCCAGGATTTTTACGGTGCGCCGGCACTCTCGCCGGATGGCCGCCGGATGGCCTGGGTCAGCTGGCAGCTGCCGGACATGCCCTGGATTCACTCGACACTCTGGACCGCGGAGATTAACGACGACGGCGTTCTGTTCAACGCCCGGGCATGGTTACCGCCTGTCGACGCCAGCGTTCAGCAGCCGGTGTTTTACGGTGATGCCTTGTGGCTGTTGTCGGACCACAAGGGCTGGTGGCAGCCCTATCGTTTCCTGAATCACGGCGGAGTGGGGGGCTGGTCACCGACGGATGCGCCGGCGCTGGATCATGCCAGTGCTCCCTGGCAACTGGGTGAACGACACCACTGCGGCTTGCCCGAGGGCGGCTGGGTCCGCGTGAGCTACCGGCAGGGTGTGGCCGAACTGTGGCTGCAAGCGGGGGCGTCGGGACCGCCGGAGCGGCTGGCCAGTGGGTACACGGATTTCCGCTGCGTACAGAGCCTGGGTGACCACGTCTATTGCATTGCCCGCTCCGACGCCACCCTGGATGCCGTGCTGAAGATATCCGCCGTGACCGGTGTGGTCGAGGTTGTGGCCGGGGGCGAGGTGCCCTGGGAAGCCTGGCCGGTGGTGCGTCCACAGAATGTTGCCATTCCAGCGGACACGGGCGGTGGCCTCGCCATTCAGGGGTTCCTCTACCGCCCCGAGTCGAGGGCCGGCGAGCTGCCGCCGCTTATCCTCATAGCCCATGGTGGGCCCACCTCGACCGCTTACCCGGTGTTCAATCCGCAGGTCCAGTTCTGGTGCCAGCGGGGCTTTGCGGTGGCAGAAATCAATTACCGGGGCAGTAGCGGGTTTGGTCGCGACTTCCGCATGGCCCTGGCCGGTCGTTGGGGCGAGGCTGACGTGGAGGACATGGGGCGTGCCGCCAACCATCTGGCGCACCTTGGCCTGGTGGACGGCGACCGGGTGTTTATTCAGGGCCGCAGCTCCGGAGGCTACACCGCCCTGATGGCGCTGGTGCTCAGCGACCGCTTTGCTGGCGGTGCCAGCCTTTACGGCGTGACCGACCCGTTGCGGTTGAGGGCTGCCACTCACCGGTTCGAATCCGGTTATCTGGATTGGTTGCTGGGCGCGCCCGAGGCGTTTCCGGAACGCTGGCAGGATCGCACGCCGCTGAATCATGCTGCCAGCATTACGGCCCCGGTGGTGTTTTTCCAGGGCAGTCTGGACCGGGTGGTGGTGCCCGAACAGACCCGTGCCATGGTGGCGGCAATCCGGGCGACGGGTGGCGCGCCCGAACTGCACTGGTTCGAGGGCGAGGGGCATGGGTTTCGCCAGCAGACCAGTCAGGCCGGAGCCATGGAGTGGCTCTGCAGCTTTTACCGGAAACATAGCCAAAATGCCGATGTTCAGGCCGATCACTTGAGTTAAACTCTCGGGTATTCCTATAACAACAACGTGTCGAGAGCGCCCGATGAGTCACGACATATCTGCTCTGCGCAAATTCGTTTCCCCTGAAATCGTTTTCGGTGCCGGGTCCCGAAAGTCCGTTGCCAATTTCGCCAGCAATTTCGGCGCTCGCCACGTACTGCTGGTGTCGGACCCGGGCGTGGCTGCGGTCGGCTGGGTCCAGGAGGTTGTCGACCTGCTGACCGAGGCCGGCATCCGCACGACGGTGTTCACCGACGTGTCGCCCAACCCCAAGGTGGCCGAGGTCATGGAGGGGGCCGAACTCTACAAGTCCAGTGAATGCGACGTGATTGTCGCCATTGGCGGTGGCAGCCCGATGGACTGTGCCAAGGGGATCGGCATTGTGGCCACCCATGGCCGGAACATCCTGGAGTTTGAGGGGGTCGACACCATCTCGAACCCGTCACCGCCGCTGATTCTGATTCCGACCACCGCCGGTACCTCTGCCGATGTGTCCCAATTCGCGATCATTTCCGACCCTGCTCGCCGGTTCAAGTTTTCCATCATCAGCAAAGCTGTGGTTCCGGACGTCTCCCTGATCGATCCGGAAGTAACGGAAACCATGGACGCCTACCTCACCGCCTGCACCGGTGTGGATGCCCTCGTACACGCGATCGAGGCGTTTGTGTCTACGGGCAGCGGACCGCTGACCGATACCCACGCGCTTGAGGCCATTCGTCTGATCAACCGCAACCTGGAGCCGTTGATCGACAACACCGCCGATCCGTATCTGCGGGAACAGATCATGCTGGCGTCCATGCAGGCGGGACTGGCGTTTTCCAACGCCATTCTCGGCGCGGTCCACGCCATGTCCCACAGTCTCGGTGGTTTTCTGGATCTGCCCCACGGGCTGTGCAACGCGCTTTTGCTGGAGCATGTGGTAGCCTTCAACTACGCCTCGGCCGAAGACCGTTTCCGCCGGGTGGCGGAGGCCATGGATATCGACACCCGGGGCATGGGTCGTGCCGACATCAAACGGCGGCTGATGCAGCGCATCATTGAACTGAAGAGGCGGGTGGGGCTGGAGTCGAGCCTGGCGAAACTGGGTGTGACGGTTTCGGATATACCTCATCTCTCGGGTTTCGCCCTGCAGGACCCCTGCATTCTTACCAACCCCCGAAAATCGTCCTTGCGGGATGTTCAGGTTGTCTATGAAGAAGCCCTCTGACCAACAGGACAGTGGCTACGGAATTGGCGATCTGCTCGGGTTGGGAAGCCAGTCCGTGCGCAAGAACTATTACCCGGCGTTGCAGGACCGGATTGACGAGCTCGAGCAGGAGCGCAACCGCTACAAGTGGTTGTTCGAGAATGCCCTGCATGGAATTTTTCGGGCCAACCTCCGGGGCGGCTTTCTCGACTGCAACCCTGCCATGGCCCGTATCTGTGGCTACCCGAGCGCTGATGATCTGAAAGAGCGGGTGATCCGACTGAGGGAACAGCTGTTCTGCAGCGCCGCCGAATTTGACGCCGTTCGCCAGGAACTGCTCGACAACGGCCGTCTCAGCGCCCGGGAAACCCGGCTGCGGCGGGCGGATCAGACCCCGGTGCCGGTAGCGTTGACCCTGCTGCGTCGGCCCGACCTCGGGCCGGAAGTGGTGGAGGCCTTTGTGGCTGACATCACCGAACGGGTCCAGGCCCGCCAGAAACTGGAACAGCTGAACCTCGACCTGGAACATCGGGTGGAGGAACGCACGGAAGCCCTGCAGAACGCCAACGTGGGCCTGCGCTACCAGATCGAAGAGCGGGAAAAGGTCGAGCGCGAACTGGTACTGGCCATGGAAGCGGCACGGGAAGCCAACCGCAGCAAAGACAAGTATCTGGCCGCCGCCAGTCACGACCTCCTGCAGCCGCTGAATGCCGCCCGGCTGATGATCTCCGCCCTGCAGGACAGCCATCTGCCGGAGCAGGAGAACCGGATGGTGCACCAGGTGCATCGGGCCCTGGAAGGGGCGGAGGATCTGCTGGCGGACCTGCTGGATATCTCCAAACTGGACCAGCAAGCCATGCAGCCGGACCTGGCGCTGACCGACCTTGAAGCCTTGCTGAAAGGCCTGGGCGAGGAGTTTGATGCCGTCGCCACCAACGCCGGCCTGGATTTTCGGGTCCACACCCGGCCGGCGATGGTCAGAACCGATCATCGCATGCTTATCCGCATCGTGCGCAACCTGTTGAGCAATGCCTTTCGCTACACCCGCAGTGGCGGTGTGCTGTTGGCACTGCGTCGCCGGGGTGACCGGCTCCGGATTGAAATCTGGGATACCGGTGTCGGCATCGAGGCCAGCAAGCTGAGAGATATTTTCACCGAATTCCATCAACTGCTGCCCCAGGGGACTGGGGGGCGTCAGGGGGTTGGTCTGGGGCTGGCCATTGTGGAGCGGATGGTCCGGGTGCTGGGTTACGACATTGACGTGGCATCGAGGCCGGGCCAGGGCTCCCGTTTTGTCGTCAGCCTGCCCGTAGGGCAGACTCTGGCGCGACAACCGCCTACAGAGCCCGAGAATCTTCACGCCTTCGACAGTGGCTTTAACGGCGCCCGGGTGCTGGTGATTGATAACGAGCCGGCGGTTCTTGAAAGCATGAGCCTGCTACTGGAGCGCTGGGGTTGCTCGGTGTTGACCGCCCCCAGTGAGGCCGGAGCGCTGGCGTTGCTGGCCCAGCTCGACGCGGAGGCTGCGCCCGCGGTGGTTCTGGCCGACTACCACCTTGATCACGAGCTGACCGGCGACCAGGCGATCCATGCCGTCCGCGGCAGTCTCGGGCGTGATATACCCGCTGCGGTGATTACCGCCGACCGCAGTGACGACACCCGGCGCCTGATGCGTGTTCACAACCTCCCTATCCTGAACAAACCGGTCAAGCCCAACCGGTTGCGTGCCCTGCTGACCAGCCTGCTGTCGACCGCTTGAAGCAGTAGAACGCGGAACGACTACACTTCATGGAAGGATGTTCCGTTGTTCAACAGCAAGGGGAGCGACCATGAATGCTCAGGAATCCGGACTCACCAATCACGAAGTCACCGTCTGCCTCGCCGGCGGTGCCGTTCTCGGACCGTTCAATGCCACCTGGACCAAGAATGAAGGCGGCGATGTGCGGGAACTTGTCAGGGAATACGATGCCTACCTTCAAGGAGAGAAACAGCACCGGTTCAAGTTCCATTTGCACGACACCTACACCAACACCGTGCACACCCTGATCGTGAACTTTGAGCAGGTAACGGGCATTTGCGACCATGTCCGGCTCAGATCGAATTCCGGCTGATACAAACGGTCCGGTGTGCCGTAAACGCTGACGATCCCGTGTAAATGGACAGACAGGAGGGAAGATGAGCGAGTATCGAACCGAAAAAGACAGCCTGGGCGACGTTCATGTGCCGGCTGATGCGCTCTGGGGAGCCCAGACCCAGCGGGCCGTGGACAATTTTCCGGTCAGTGGTCAGCCGATGCCCCCGGCCTTTATTGCCGCGGTTGCCCACATCAAGTGGGCCGCAGCAGAGGCCAACGCCAGCCTGGGGTTGCTCGACAACGACCGGCGGGATGCCATTGTCTCCGCCTGTGAAGCGCTGGTTCAGGGCGAGTTTTCGGATCAGTTTCCGGTCGATCGTTATCAGACCGGCTCCGGTACCAGTACCAACATGAACGCCAACGAAGTGATCGCGGCCATTGCCAGAAAGCAGGGGCAGGACGTTCATCCCAACGATCACGTCAACATGAGTCAGAGTTCCAACGACGTGATTCCGACGGCGATCCATGTCAGCGCCGTGATCGCGGTGAAGCAACAACTGATTCCCGCACTGACGCACCTGCGAGGCATGATCTACGAGCGCGAGGCGGAGCTCTCGGAGCAGGTCAAAACCGGGCGTACCCACCTGATGGATGCCATGCCCGTCACGCTGGGGCAGGAGCTCCGGACCTGGCGGGAACAGTTGCTGGTGACGGAAGAACGGGTTGAATCCGCTGCCGACGGCCTCCTGTCTGTGCCCCAGGGCGGTACGGCCGTTGGCACCGGGGTCAATGCGGCGCCGGAGTTCGCCGATCAGTTCATCAAGTTCCTGAAAGCCAATACCGGCTATGGTTTTGGCACCCTTGATCACAAATTCCTCGGGCAGAGCGCGATCGATGCGCCGGTGGCGCTGTCGTCCCAGCTTCGGGGCACCGCCATTGTACTGACCAAGATCGCCAACGATCTTCGCTGGATGAACAGTGGTCCCATTCATGGCCTGGCCGAGATCAGCCTGCCGGCCCTGCAGCCAGGCAGCAGCATCATGCCGGGTAAGGTTAACCCGGTTATCCCGGAGTCGGTCGCCATGGTTGGCGCCCAGGTGATGGGGCTGGACAGTGCCGTTGCCATTGCCGGCCAATCCGGCAATTTCCAGCTCAACGTCATGTTGCCGCTGGTGGCCGGTAATCTGCTGGACATGGTCGACCTGCTCAGCAACTCGGCCAATATGCTGGCCGACAAGGCGATCCGGGGCTTTACTGTGAATACGGAGACTCTGGATGCGGGCGTGGGGCGAAACCCGGTACTGGTGACCGCGCTGAATCCGGAGATTGGCTACAGCTTGGCGGCGGACATTGCCAAGGAGGCCTATCGCACGGGCCGTCCGGTGATTGATGTGGCCGAGGAGCGCAGCGGGCTCAGTCGCACGCGACTGGAGCAATTGATGGATCCGTTGAAGCTGACGCGCGGCGGCATTGCCTGACGAGCCGCCGTACCGCCTTTGTGGTGATCAGGTCTGGACCAAGAGGGAGCAGGAGCACTTGCTGATATCACTGGAGTTGTTTGTGATGCTGGTGCTCGCCAATGGCGTACCGGTCGTTGTTGCCCGCGTTCTGAAGCAGCACTGGGCGGCGCCCATTGATGGGGGCCGTCTCTGGCCAGATGGACGGCCGGTTCTCGGAGCCAGCAAAACCTGGCGCGGGCTGGTTTTCGGTACCCTGAGTTGCGCGCTGTTTTCCCTGTGGAGCGGGCTGGGTTTTGCTTTTGGCTTGGTGTTCGGCGTGCTGGGCCTGTTGGGTGACCTGCTCAGCAGCTTTCTCAAGCGTCGGCTCGGCCTCGGGTCGAGTGCCCGGGCGCTGGGCCTGGACCAGATCCCGGAGTCGTCCCTGCCAATGGTTCTGGCGGTATTCTGGTTACCGGTGGGTTGGTGGAGCGCGACGTTGGTCGTGGTCGCATTTACCCTCGCCAATATTCTGTTCTCACCACTCCTGTACCGGCTGGGGATACGTCGCCATCCCCATTGACCTTTGGCCGGCTATTGCGGGCCCCGGGTCAGGGTATGGACGGTCACCTCTGGTGGACAGTTGAGCCGTACGTTGACAACCGAGGTGCCGGAACCCGGGGAGGTGTACCCCTGCATGCCATTGGCCTGCCAGTAGCCCCGACCCAGGTGGCGCGGGCAGTCGGAATCCAGCGTTACCGGGATACCACCGGGCAGGCAGATCTGTCCGCCGTGGGTGTGCCCGCAAAGGAAGACATCGTAGCCGGCGTGTGCGGCTTCCCGCCAGATTTCCGGGGTGTGGCTCAGAAGGATGCTGGTACCGTTCACGGGAATGTCGTCTCCGGCCCGGTGTAGGTTGTGAACCTTGTAAAAATGCGCGTCGTCCACGCCGGCCAGGTAGATCCTGTCACCTTTGTGTTCGATGGGGAGCATTTCGTTCATCAGCAGTGAGTAGCCCATGTCTTCCAGGCCGGGCACCATGCGGATGCTGTCGTGATTACCGAGTACGGCATAGGCTTTGCCACGAATGGCGTCACGCAGGCGGGACATGCCGTCCAGGGCATCGTCCACCGGCCCCCAGGTTAGCCGGCGGTAGTCACCGGTGAGCACGCAGAGGTCGTAGTCCAGAGGTTCAATCTGGCGAATCACCGCCTGCAGATTGGCTTCGTCCATGTCCACGTGGAGATCGGTCAGGTGCAGAATCCGGAAGCCTTCGAAGGCCGCCGGCAGATCAGGTAGGCGGAAGCGGTTGTAGACGGTATCCAGACGCCGGCTGTTCGCCTGTCCCCGACCGAAGAGGCCGACCAGTTTCAGGCAGAAGCGGATAAAACCGGGAGCGTTGGTGACGTTCTCCAGGTGGAAGGAGCCGCCGTCCTGGCCGAAGACCAGGGCCTCTGCTTCGCGTTCAATACCCAGCCTCTGGCGGGCGTGAACGGGCCCCAGTCGCAGGCTCAGGCGATATTCCAGCAACTCGTCCTGATTTTTGGGTGTTCGAGCCCTTGCCGTCATGTTTCTGTCCTTGATATGCCGAACGGGCGATTGTCAGATCGCATAGTGGCAAACCCTGTCTGTCATTATGGTTGGCCTGTCGGGGTATGCAACCGGAACGGTGCAATGTTCATGTTTGGGTACAGGGACTGAGCCATTGGCAAAAGCGTACCGTAACAGCCACAATCTGGAACGTTAAACGTCCCAACCAACAGCATCTTATTTATCGAGGACATCATGGTGACATCGTGTGATATTCCCGGGCTGAATGTGCCCCGCAGCCGTTTCCCGGATCCCGAACAGAATCTCCCCCAGGGCGGTGATGCGGCCCGGCTGGTATTGGCCGGTGGCTGCTTCTGGTGCGTCGAGGCGGTGTTCCTGGCCATGGACGGTGTCGAATCGGTCGAATCAGGGTACGCCGGCGGGAGCGCGGAAACCGCCAAATACGAGGCGGTTTGCACCGGCAAGACCGGTCACGCCGAGGTAGTGGATGTCCACTATAACCCCGGGAAAGTCAGTTTTGGCGAGCTGCTTAAGGTATTCTTCTCGGTCGCCCACGACCCAACGCAGCTGAACCGCCAGGGCAACGACCGGGGCACCCAGTACCGTTCTGCGATTTTTTACGAAACGCCGGAACAGAAGCAGGTGGCCGAGTCGTATATCCGGCAGCTGGGCGCTGCCGGGGTTTATCCGGACCCGATCGTGACCACGCTGGAGCCGCTGGATGCGTTCTATCCGGCCGAGGCCTACCATCAGAATTTCGCGGCCCGGAATCCCTACCAGCCCTACATCATGGCGGTTGCAGCGCCGAAAATGGAGAAACTGGTGGACAACTACGGTGACCGTTTGAAACCTGAATATTCCGACGATTCCGATAACAACATGGCCTGAGGAGCTGAACCATGAGTAAATCTGCTGCAGGTTATGACCTGACGCCGCTGACGAAAGCGCAGGTTGACGAAAAAGCGGCCGACCTGACACCGGAAGAACGCGAGGTGTTGCTGGATCACGGAACTGAGCACCCGTTCTGTGGCACGCTGCTGGACAACAAGATGTCAGGCGCCTATCACTGCCGCCTGTGCGATCTGCCGCTGTTCAGCTCGGATTCCAAGTTTGATTCCGGTACCGGCTGGCCCAGCTTTTTCCAGCCCTACGATCCGGAACACATTCGCTATCTGGAAGACAACAGCCTGGGCATGGCCCGCACGGAGATCCGTTGCCCCCGGTGCGACAGCCACCTGGGGCACGTATTCCCGGATGGCCCGCCGCCCACTGGTCAGCGGTACTGCCTGAATTCCATTGCCATGGTGTTCAAGGAAAACCGGTAACAGAAAACGGGGCGAAGGCCCCGTTTTTTTATGGGCCACCGCCCGTCACGGAAGCCACATAGTGGGCAACGGCGGTAATCTGCGCCTGTGATAATGAATCGCCGAACGCCGGCATGAGTCCCACCCCGCCTTTCACGGCATTCTGAACCTGCGTTACCGAGGGCGCCAGTTCGTCCAGATTCGGCCCGATCTCCCCGGCGGAACCGGCATCCGACAGCGCGTGGCAGATGGTGCACGATGGCTGGGCCAGTTCGGTAAAGACTTTCTTGCCCTGCTCGGCGAGCTCATCCGAGAGAGCGTTGGTCGCCAGCAAAGTGCAGGCAAGGCTCACGACTGCATGCTTGATCATGATTCTGGTCCAGAAGTGCGTAAACGGGGCGGACCAACTGACTGCCGCCCCGATGGTTTTAGCTGACGGCAACGGTCACGCCATGGTCGCTCCAGCCGTTGTGACCATAGCCTCGTTCGTTGTCGGTGCGGCCTTCCGGCTGGCTGTTGCCCTCGACATCGGTCGCCTTGCTGACGATCCGGTACTCGCCGGGCGAGAGGTCTGCGGCCAGCACGAACGGACGCCAGGCGAAGGGGCCCAGATCCGGCCCCAGGAAACGGGCCTGCTTCCAGGATTTGCCGCCATCGACCGACACCTCGACTTTCTCCAGGTCGACCGTGCCACCCAGTGCCACGCCATAGATCATATTGCGACCGCTCCGCCCGGTTTCCAGAGGTGAGGTGACCCAGGACTTGACGTTCATCTCCCACATCGATGGCTGGTCCGGCGCGCCCTTCTCGCCAACGTCGCGGATGCGGTAGCTGGAAGCCTGGATCTTCACGTCGGTCTGGTTTTCGGTAAAGGCCACCTGCTTGACGTATTTGACGTTGTTGACCCCGTAGAACCCGGGTACCACCATCCGGAGCGGGCCGCCGTGGGTCAGGGGCAGGGGCTCGTCATTCAGTTCCCAGGCCAGCAGGGCGTTTTCCAGGGCCCGGGTCGGCACCGAGCGCTCCACTGTAACCTGCTTCGGATCCAGTCCATCGGGCAGCTCCTCGCCCCCGGTGCTGGTGATGTATTCCACACCGTCGGCCATGCCCCCGAGTGCGTCAACCACCTCCTTCAGTGGTACGCCGGTCCACACGACACAGCCCGCGGCGCCAACCGACCACTGGGTTCCGCCGGCGCCGTGGGGGAAGAAGGCACGGCCATTGCCGGAGCACTGCAGGACCGAGGCCACGGTCGCCACGCCGATCTCCTTAAGCTCGCCAATAGTCATGGTTGTCGGGTTTTTCACGCCTTCGATCCGCACTTCCCAGGCGTCCCGGTCGGCGACGATGGACTCCGGCGGGGTCGGCAGATTGTTGCGGATGAATAAGCGGTCGCTTGGCGTCACCACGCCCTGGCCGATGGCATCCCGTCGGGTTTCCATGGTGTTGGTGCTGTGGACGATGAGCGCATTTCGTTCCTTCCAGGCGGCGTAGTCAGGCAGGGTTTTGGGTTCTTCCGCTTTGGCCAGCGGCGTGATTCCCAGAAGGCTGACGGCGGCCATGGCACCGGCGCTGCCCATCAGAATCCGGCGCCGCCCCTCGTTGACAGGCCCGGGGTCGTTCGGTCCCCGTTGGATGGTGGTTCCCTGTTTCATGATCCGTCTCCCTCGATATTGTTATCTGACGGTAGGTCTTCGCTGCACAGGCGTTCGACAGCGAAGAATATCCTTATTACATATAGCTCCTGGTTAACTAATGATCAATTTGCGGGGTTGGTTATTCAGCGCAAGCCGCAGCCGCTATAATCCGTCGCTGGCGTTAACGCCTTGAAAGGTCAAAAGATCAAAACGGTGTTGTCTTGATGATTCGACTGAAAATGAACCCGCTGACGGAATCGGCCACCCTGCTCCGGCGTGCGGGGGTGGTGTTGGGGTCGGTGGGCCTGACGGCCCTGTATTCGTTGCTGATCCTGTTGAGGGCCCTGTTCGGCAGGCTGAACCGACCGATCGTGGATCAGTATTGCCGGGAATGGTCGGCGGCCCTGTTGCGCTTGGTGCGGGCCAGCCTGACGGTGCGGGGCGAAGTGCCCGATTTCGGGGACGGCCGGCGTTACATCATCATGTGCACCCACTCCAGCCACTACGACATTCCGGTGACCTTTGTCTCGCTGCCCGGCTCCGTCCGGATGCTGGCCAAAAAGGAGTTGTTCGGGATCCCGCTGCTGGGTCAGGCCATGCGGGCGGCCGAGTTTCCCTCCGTCGATCGTTCGAATCACGAGCGTGCCGTGCAGGACCTCAAACTTGCCCGTGCAATGATGGAAAGCGGCATTGTACTGTGGGCAGCGCCGGAGGGGACCCGATCGCCGGACGGTAAGCTGCTGCCTTTCAAGAAGGGTTGTTTTCACCTTGCCCTGGATACTGAAGCAGTGATCGTACCCGTGGCGGTTCGCGGGATTCACCGGGTACTGCCGGCCCGGACCTGGCAGATCAATCTGGGGCAGCCGGTGGATGTACGCGTCGGCGCCCCACTGGATACGGCAGGCAAGACCAAGGCAGACCTCGATGAGGTCATGACCGATGTGCGAAGCAGGCTCAAGGAGCTGCTCGGCAACGGCGAGGCTGAATAACAGCGTCGCCGTTGCGGTGTTCAGGCCGTGGAGGCGGCCACCACGGTGGAGAGCAGGTAGCCGGTGTAGGCGACATAAACGAGCATCAGTACGGTGCCGTCCACACGGCTGACGAGTCGTCGCCAACCGGTGAGGCCAGAGCCCATGAGCAGCAGCCCCACCGTAAGAGCGAGCATCAGGGTCCAGTCCCGATACAGGACTTCCGGGTCCACCTTGAGCGGTTCGATGGCGGCGGCCAGGCCAACCACCGCCAGGGTATTGAAGATCCCGGAGCCGAGAATGTTGCCGAGGATCAGGTCGTGTTCGTTTTTCTTGACTGCAGCGAGGGCCGAGGCCAGCTCCGGCAGTGAGGTACCGATCGCCACGATGGTCAGGCCGATGATCAGGTCACTGACCCCGAGCGCCTGGGCTATGGTCACGGCCCCCCAGACCAGCAGCCGCGAACTGACAATCAGCAGTATCAGGCCGATCACCAGCCAGATAACGGCGGTTTTCAGGGGCATGGGGTGAGCAATTACTTGGGCGTCAGCTTCGCCCCCTAGCGGGTCATCCTTACCTCGAAGGCCCTGAAAAATCGACCAGCCCATGACCGCAGCAAACACGGCCAGCAGTACCCAGCCATCCAGCCGTGAAAGCTCCCCGTCAATCAACTGGGCACCGGCGATCAGCGTCAATACCACCAGCAGCGGCAGCTCCTTGCGGATCACCTGGGAATGCACGGCAATGGGGGCGATGACCGCCGTCAGGCCAACGATCAGCGCAATGTTGGTGATGTTCGAGCCATAACCGTTACCCAGTGCCAGCCCCGGGTTGCCGTCGGCCGCGGCCATGGCCGATACCGCGAGTTCCGGCGCGGAGGTGCCGAAGCCGATGATAACCATGCCAATCAGCAGCGCGGGCATGCCCAGGTGCTTGGCGGTGGCGGCAGCGCCCTCAACGAACTTGTCGGCACTCCAGACCAGCAGGACCAGGCCGGCGATGATTGCGCCAATTGCCATTACCATAGAAAAACCTCAGTTAATGAAACGTCCGAGCATGAATACCCCGGCGTAGCCCAGGGTATAGGCGGCCAAGAGGTGGGCAAGATACCGCATGTAGGCACCAAAGGTCAGCCCCGGGATTTTGCTCATTGCCACGATGCCGGCGGCGGAACCGATCACCAGCAAGGATCCACCCACGCCCACGGCGTAGGTCAGGCCCATCCATTCGCCCGGGTTCATGGTAATGCCGGCCTTGAGCAGGGCGGCCGTCAACGGCACGTTATCAATTACCGCCGAGAAGATACCCATGAGGTAGTTGGCATATAGCGGCGGCAAAATATCGTAGATCGCCACAAATGAATCCAGCGCGTGAATTTCCTTGAGCATGCCCACCAGCAGCAGGATGCCCAGGAAGAACAGCAGCGTCTCGAACTCAATGATACGAATGTACTCGAGAATCGGGTCCAGATCAGAATCGTCGCTCATGAACCGGGACACCAGGAACATGATCGACAGCCCGAACAGGAAGGTCAGAACCGGTGGCACGCCGAACAGGGCGTTGCCGGCAATGGTGCTCAGGATCGTTAACAAAAACAGGCCGCTGATCACTGCGTCGACGGGACGGATTTCGTTCTTGGTGGAACGAAGGGTGACGGTGCCTGTGAGCCCCTTGGAGAGAAAGACGGCCAGGATGAACACGGTAATGGAGGCGGGAATCGCCAGTGTCAGCAAGGTCAGGATTTCTACCTTGTCCGCCAGGAAAATCATCAGCGTGGTGACGTCGCCGGTGATCAGGGACACGCCCCCGGAGTTGACGGCAAAGACCACCAGGGTGACGAATTGGAGGCGCTTTTTCAGTTCCAGATCCAGTGACAGGATCAACGAACATGAGACTAACGTAGCGGTGATATTGTCTGCCAAAGAGGAGAAAATAAAGCAGAAAAGTCCGGTCAGAAACAGCAGTTTCCGTTCGCTTACCTGTTTCGGCATGATCAGGTAAATCAGGTTTTCGATCATCCCCTTCTTGTTCAGGTAGGCAACGAACGTCATAGCCGCGACCAGGAACAACCAAAGACCCGCTATCTCGGCAATGCTTTCAGACAGGCCGGTCGAAATAGCGTCAGTTTCGCCCTCACTTCCACTGGCAAGAAACAGAACAATCCAGCTGAGGGTGCCAAAGAACAGTGTGACCTTGGCTTTGTTGACATGAATGATTTCTTCAAAAATAACGCCAAGCAGCGCCAGAACAGCAAGAGCGATCAGAACAGCTTCTAGGGCAGACATCGGGTAATCCCGTCCAGATTTTCATTTCAAAGGGGCAGGCCGTAACCGGCCCGGGAAAAGTTTGTGGGGCGGGATTTTAGACCTTTGACCCGGAGCAAACCACTGTTCGTAATTGACCCAGGCGGTGTCCTGGTGTCGGTAATAGGCGTCCGCAAAGCGAATCGATTGACAATCGCAATTTATTATTTCAGCGGAAATCGGGATAATTGCGCCCACATTCAGACCGAGAGCAGACGGCAGCGCCTTTTACCTTGCGCTTGACCGGCTTTCGACAGGCTCTTCTGCTGATCGTGGAGGAGCACACAGGCTTAATACTAGCTGGGGTATAGACCAATGGCCGCAAGACAGGCAGACGTAGTGCTGGTCGGTGGTGGCGTCATGAGCGCCACCCTCGGCATGATGCTCAGGCAACTCGATCCGTCCCTGGACATCGTCATGGTGGAACGTCTTGATCACGTTGCCCATGAGAGCACAGACGGGTGGAACAACGCAGGTACCGGCCACGCCGGATATTGTGAGCTCAACTACACGCCGGAAACCGGGGACGGTGATGTCGCCATTGATCGGGCGCTCCAGATCAACGCCCAGTTCGAGGTGTCCCTCCAGTTCTGGTCGTACCTGGTGGAGCAGGGCATGCTTCCCGATCCCAAGACCTTCATTAACCGTACGCCACACCAGAGTTTTGTCTGGGGTGAGAAAAACGTGGCTTTCCTCAAGCGCCGTTTCGAACGCCTGAGCGCCCACCACCTGTTCCGGGAGATGGAATACACCGAGTCCCCGGATGATCTGGAAGAGTGGATGCCGCTGGTGGTGAAGGATCGGGATCCGATGCAAAGGGTGGCTGCCACTCGCATCAAACATGGGGCCGACGTGGATTTCGGCTCACTGACCCGCAGCATGGTGGAATACCTGGAGAGCCAGCCCAATTTCGAGCTGATGCTCAGCAGCCCCGTGCACTACATTGACCAGCGCGACAATGGCCGCTGGAAAGTCCGGGTCAGGAACCAGAAAACCGGTGAACTCACCAAGCTGGAGGCAGGCTTTGTATTCCTGGGTGCCGGTGGCGGCGCTCTGCCCATGCTGCAGAAGTCCGGTATTGAAGAGGCCCGGGGTTACGGAGGTTTCCCGGTCAGTGGTCAGTGGCTGGTGTGCCGCAAGCCGGACATCGTCGAACAGCACCATTCCAAGGTCTACGGCAAGGCGCCGATTGGCGCGCCGCCAATGTCGGTGCCGCACCTGGATACCCGAATCATCAATGGCGAGCCGGCGCTGCTGTTCGGACCGTTTGCCGGCTTCACCACCCGCTTCCTGAAACAGGGCTCGATCTTCGACCTGTTCGGGTCGGTCAAGCCCACCAACCTGCGCCCGATGCTGTCCGTGAGCAAGAGCAACATGGACCTGACCCGCTACCTGATTGGTGAAGTGTTCCAGTCGCACAGCGACCGGGTCGCCTCGCTGCGCAACTTCTTCCCGGATGCCCGAGAGGAAGACTGGGAGCTGAAGATGGCCGGTCAACGGGTACAAATCATCAAGCAGCAGGAAGGCGGTGGCGGCAAGCTCGAGTTCGGTACCGAGATCGTGGCCGCCAAAGATGGCACGCTGGCGGCCCTGTTGGGCGCGTCTCCAGGGGCCTCCACCGCTGCCAATGCCATGCTTGATGTTCTCGAACGCTGTTTCCCGGAAAGTCTGAAGTCCGCAGACTGGCAAGAACGGCTTAAACAGCTGATTCCTTCCTACGGACAGTCGCTGGTGGAGGACGAGGCGTTACTGACCAAAGTACGTGAAAGAACGCTCTCAACACTAAAACTGAACTGATATTCCTAATCGGTATAACAGGCTCCTAAGCACCGAGAGTGCGGGTTTTAAAAACCTGCACTCGCGGTGCTTTTTTCGTTTTAGGGGCAGTCTGATTTGCGATTTCCCAAGTAACGCGTAGGGTTAATAGACACCCCACGCAAAGGAGAGAGCCTATGAGCGAGCATAAGTACAATCCGGACAAGGGGTATATTGCACTCCTTGGTTGGAGCTTGAACGCTGTAGAAGCCGCAGACAAATTCGACCGGCGCTATGTGGTTGTTGCTCCGGACTGGGCAGAAGCCTACTGCAAAGAGCACGACATCCCCTACGTTCCCTGGAACTTCGAACGTCTCAACGACCGCTCCGTCGAAATCGCCCAGACGCTAAAAGAGATGGGCGTGGATGTGGCCATCCCGCTGTTCGAGGAAACCGTCGAGTGGGCGGGTGCGATCAACTCGGTCCTGATGGACAAGCCGCGCCTGTTCGGTCAGGCCATGTTGTTGCGCGACAAGGCATTGATGAAGCGTCGTGCTCAGCTGGGTGGTATCCGGGTCGGGATCTTCGAGGAGGCGCACGACAAGGGTGACGTCATCCGTTTCCTGAAGCGGGTGAACCAGACCCTGCTGAAACTCGACGGTGACCCGAATGACCCGATTCACCTCAAGGCTTTCGACAAGGCAGGGTGTCTGGGGCACCGGGTAATCCGTACTCCCGACGAAGTGGATACCATCCCGGAAGAAGAGTTCCCGGTACTCATGGAATCCCACCTCGATGGCTGGGAATTCGCGGTGGAGGCCTGGATTCATAACGGCAAGATCGCGTTCCTCAACATCTCCGAATACGTGACCCTGGGCTATTCCGTCTTTGTTCCCGCAACGCCGGACCTGGAGAAGTATCGAGACCAGATCCGGGGTGAGATCGAGAAGCTGATCAAGACCTTCGATATTGATTTCGGCTTTATCCACCCGGAATACTTCGTGACCAGCGACAGCACCATGTACTTTGGCGAGGTGGCCTACCGCCCACCCGGGTTCAAGGTATTCGAGCTGCTTGAGCGTGCCTATGGCTTCAACGCCTATCAGGGCATGATCCTGACCTTCGATCCCAAGACCACCGACGAGGAAGTGAAAAACTTCTTCCCGAAAGAGGTGGTGGATGCCAAGGGTTACGCCGGGTGCTTCGGTGTCTATCCGCGTCGCCGTGTGGTCAGCAGGCTGGAAATTCCCGAAGAGACCGAGAATCACGAGTATTTCGAGTCTCACGAGCTGACCCCGCCGCTGGAGGAAACCGTGACCAAGCGGACCGCCTTCGGTACCCATTGGGGGCTGGTCTACTTCTTCGGTGAGGATCCGTACACCATGCGGGATCTCCTGAAACATCAGGAAGAACTCGATTTCTATGTATAATCAGGAGAAGCTTTAATAACAGACGGGTTTGGTGCAGGCCCTGAGGATAATCGTTTGAACGATCACCAACCGGGCAGCGCAGTACCGGCAGTCAATTTCGACAAGCTGGTGCAACGACTGGATGAGTCAATCCAGGCATTGGAAGAAAGCCGGCCGTTCGCCAAGGCCGGCAAGCTTCCACGCGTGTTCGACATTGCCCGACGGGTCCTGCAGCAACCGGAGGGATGCCGGGCCATTGAAGAGCGTGCCGAGCGACTTGAGCTCGCGGGCGTGTATATTGGCACCGACTGGGCCGATCCCGGCATTCTTCTGCCCGCCCTGACCACCCATGCCCTGCAGAGCCAGAACGCAGACACGGTGGTCATCGAAGCCTTCAGCGAGCTGCGCCTCCTGGCCGTGGCTCGCGGATTTTACCTGCATCCGTCGGTTTCGGCGGAGCAGGCCCATCACTACCTGACCCAGGTACTGGCCATCAATCTCGGTCTGCTGTTCGGCATGACCGGCGAGGCAGAGCGTGAGCAAGGCAAACTGGCTCACATCAGTCAGGCGGTGGTCCAGTATGTCGCTGAGCATATTGGCTACGAGCACGTCATCGACAGCCTGATCGAGGAGATCTGGCGGATTCTGCAGCAGCGACCGATCCAGGTCACGGACGTGCGCAAGATGATCACCCAGATCGCCATTTGCCGCGCCGATCCCCAGGCGGATCTCGGTGGTGCCGGCCGGGGCGCCGATCGCCTGATTTCCAGTCTGTACGGGCCCACCCGGGCCTGCAGTGAAGATCCGGGGGCGGTGGTTTACGAACAGCGCCTGGAATCCATGGACGCCCAGGCCCTTCAGAACGAAGCCACAGGCTTCGCCCGCTCCATGCACGATACGGGACTGGTGTCGCCGTATCACGCCTGTTTTGTCCGCTTCATCCTGGAGGACCAGGATGCCCTGCTCAGTGAAGCCCTGGGTTTGTCGAGTACCGGACGGGATTGCCTGCTGTGTTACCGCGAACTGGTCTGTACGCTGATTCAGGAAGGGGTGTTTCCGGAGACCGCGCAGGGGCTTTATGGTCTGGCCCTGTTGTTGGAACGGGGCATTCTTTATCAGCCGCCGTTGGCCCCCGCTTTGTGGCGTCAGGCCCGGCTGTCCCTGAGCCCGAATGCCCGTGAACGTCTGCAACTGGCTTATGGCTATCAGCCCGCGCCCGGTGCCTGGCTGATTCAGGGCGTGCTCAGCATGCTGGGCCAGCCCCTTGGCGTCGGCCAGGGCAATAACCCCACCTGCCAGTCCGCCCGGGCCCTCTCAATGTGGGCATACAACGATCCGGACTATCTGCTGCAGATGCTGGCCTGGGCCGCCCGGGACAATGAAATCATTATGCATTTTGAGGGCAAGCCGGTGTCGTCGGCCCTCAGCCAGAGTGGCGTAGCCTCGGAAGTGACCCTCGATCTCGACCCGGTATCGCTGGTGGTGGTGCCTCATCTGGACCGCATCTACGCCGAGATGGGCCGGCTTGTGGCCAATCGGGAAGGCGACCCGCACCAGTGGGTGAACCCGGAATTCCATGGCTGGTCCGCTGGCCGTGGCTTTGCCATCAATGTCGATGTAGCCACCGGCAAGCTGGACGACCTGGAAGGGTTTATTCGCCACTTTTACGCCAGTTATCACCCGTTCTATAACGGTAACCAGCCGCTGATCCATCCTCAGCCCGCGGGCGTTGCCGTTACCGACAGTGCGGCCCGGTTCATCGGCTGGCACGCCATTACCGTGTTGCGGGTGGCGCTGGATCCCGATGGCGAGATGCGGGTGTACTTCTTCAATCCCAACAATGACAGCGGCCAGAACTGGGGCGATGAGGTACGCGTGAGTACCGCCGGTCATGGCGAGCGCTTTGGAGAATCCTCCCTGCCGTTCGAACAGTTCACGTCCCGACTGTACATCTTCCATTACGATCCCCTCGAGCGCGGCGAGCCCGCCGATGTCGGTGAGGACGAGCTGAAACGCGTGGTCGATGGCGTCTATCGCAGCTGGGGCGAAGACCGGGTTCCGGCCGAAGCCCTCCAGGCGGAACCGCCGGTCTCCAACTGACGGCAGGCCCTGCCGGTTCCTGCTTTCCCGCTCACAACTTTTCCTGTTCGGTGGACATCCGCTGCCCTGGCTCAACGTACTGTTAGTCAGGGAGCGGCGTTATGGCGATAGAATGCTATGCTCGGAATCACATCCAGTTGCACAGGGGACGACCATGGCAAACGACCAACCCGCCGGGGCGCGAAATGGGGCAGAGCTGTTCATCAAGGCCCTGGAGAATGAAGGGGTAAAGTACATCTTCGCGGTGCCGGGTGAAGAGAACCTGGATTTTCTCGAGGCCCTGCGCACATCCAGTATCCAGCTGGTGCTGAATCGCCACGAACAGGCTGCTGGCTTTATGGCCGCGACCTATGGCCGCCTGACCGGACGGGTGGGCGTTTGCCTCTCGACCCTCGGCCCGGGGGCGACCAACCTGGTTACTGCGGCTGCCTACGCCCAGCTTGGCGGCATGCCGATGATGATGATTTCCGGTCAGAAGCCGATCAAGTCGTCAAAGCAGGGCTTGTTCCAGATCCTCGACGTGGTCGACCTGATGCGTCCCCTTACCAAGTACACCCGTCAGATCAGCAATGCCAACACCATCCCCGCGAAGGTGCGGGAAGCCTTCCGACTGGCCTCGGAGGAGCGGCCCGGAGCGGTCCACCTGGAGCTGCCGGAAGACATCGCGGCGGAGCGCCCGGAGCCGGATACCCATATCTTCGAGCCCAGCGACGCCAGGCGGCCCTCCGCCAGTGTGAAAAGCCTGGAGATGGCCTGTGACATGCTGCGAAAGGCCCGGCATCCACTGATTATGATCGGGGCGGGCGCCAACCGGAAACGGGTGTCCCAGGCACTGATCCATCTGGTCAACGTCACCAACATTCCGTTCTTTACCACCCAGATGGGCAAGGGTGTGGTGGACGAGCGCCACCCCCGCTATCTGGGCAATGCTGCCCTGTCAGCCGGGGATTTCGTCCATTGCGCTATCGACCGCGCCGACCTGGTCATCAACGTGGGCCATGACGTGGTCGAGAAGCCGCCGTTTTTCATGAAGGCCGGCGGCAAGCAGGTTATCCATGTGAACTTCAGCGGTGCCGATGTCGATCCGGTCTACTTCCCGCAACATGAGGTGGTAGGCGACATCGCCAACAGCGTGGAGTACATGGCGGAACACTGCGGGCATTGCGCAAGCCACGATTTCTCCTGGTTCATGGACGTCAAGGCGGCGGTGGACCGGCACCTGAAGGACCGGTCGGACGATGAGCGGTTTCCGGTTATCCCCCAGCGGATCGTGAGCGACGTGCGCCGGGTGATGCCGGAGGACGGCATCATTGCCCTGGATAACGGCATGTACAAGCTCTGGTTCGCCCGCAATTATCCGGCCTATGACAACAACACGGTGCTGTTGGACAATGCCCTCGCGTCTATGGGGGCGGGTCTGCCCAGCGCCATGATGGCGGCCATGCTGTATCCGCACCTGAAGGTGATGGCGGTGTGTGGTGATGGCGGCTTCATGATGAACAGTCAGGAGCTGGAGACCGCCGTGCGTCTGAATCTCAATCTGGTGGTGCTGGTCATCGACGACAGCGCCTACGGCATGATCAAGTGGAAGCAGGGACAGGAGGGGTTCGAGGATTTCGGGCTCGACTACCGAAACCCGGATTTCGTGAAGTACGCCGACTCCTATGGTGCCACCGGCCACCGCATAGCGCGCACCGAGGACTTGCGGCCGACCCTGGAGCGGGCACTTTCAGAGGGCGGTGTTCACCTGGTGGACGTTCCGGTGGACTACAGCGAGAACCGCCGGGTGTTCGACGAAGAGCTGGCAGACCTGACCTGCCAGCTGTAGGCGGTGTATCATGCACACCATACTCTGAACCAAGGGAAGTATTTGCATGATTCGTTCACTGCCGCGCGGCATCGCCGTCGCATCGATGCTCGTGTTCCTCGTCGGCTGCAGTAATCCCGAGACGCCCCGGGAAGTGACCGAAGCGTTCTGGCACTCGGTGACGGAGAACGATGCCGATGAGGTCGCCGAGCTGTCGACCCTGGCGGATCCCTCGCAATTCGATGGTTTCGGTACCGACTGGCAAACCATCTCCATCGATTGGGGCAAGATTGTCATCGATGGCTCCCGCGCGACCGTAGAGACCAGGTTCCTCAGTGCAGATAACGACGATCGCAAGAAGGTCCTGACCTACCTGGAGCGTCGGGAAGGCGACTGGACGGTCGATTACGAGCTTACGCAACGGGCGGTGACGTCACGCTCAATGTTTGACGATGTTATCGGAACGCTCAGCGACCTGAGTGAACGCCTGAGCCAGAGCATCAACCGGTCGTCCGACAGCGTGGATGAGCGTCTGGAGGAGCTGGCCAGTGAGCTGGAGGCGCTGTCGTCGGAAGCAGAACAACGTTCCCGGGAAGCGCTTGAGGAATACGGTGAAAAGCTCCAGAAACACATCGAGGAGCTGACCGAGTCCATCGAAGAGGCGCTGAAAGGTGAGCCTGACGCCAGCCCCCGGGACCGCGGTCTGCTGGAGGCCTCACGGCAGGACCTGAACAGGCAGCGCGAGCGTCTGGACGAGCCGGACCTTCAGGCCTTCGCCGAGAGTGGCCGGGCGGTTACCCAGACCCGGTTCCGGTTGACAGAGCTGGACCAGGCGCGTTTCGGGGAGTACCGAAGCGACTGGCAGGATTGGATTGAAGAGATCGAAGATGACCTTTCCCGGTTGATGGATGAGGTCGCTGCCGGGCGCAGTTGAGGCGCCCGGCAGTTTCCGGGTTTACGCAGTCAGAAGAACAGGGTAAACCCGGACGACAGCTCAATGTTGTGGGTCAGTTGGGACTCGCGAATGAGGTCGCTGGTGAACATGTGGTCCCGGAAGTCCACGTGAACGGTCAGCCAGTCCAGTAACACCACCCGGAACCCGGTGCCCAGGGTTGTCGTGAAGTTGCTCTCCCCACCGAACTCGGTGTTGCCGACACCCCCCACCAGATAAAAGGCGGAGTTGAAGGTCAGTGAATCGCTGAAAAACACCTCGCCCGGAAAAATGTTGTAGCCCACCAGGAAGTCGTAGTAGCTGTAGTCCCGGTCGGAATCGCTCAGTAGCCTTACGTTAACGCCACTGAGCTCCTCGAACGACGTCAGCCCTGCCTCGGTAACCCCGTAATTGAACTGCAGGAAAAAGTCCTCGGTGGCGTGGAAGGCCGCGCTGACCCCCACCAACGGTTCGCTGCTGAAGTTGTCGATCGTCATCATGCCGGCAAACGCACCGACCTCGAAAAACTCCGCATCGATATCCGCCTCCTGGATACTGCGGGGTTTCACCTCGGGCGCGATCACCTGAACCGGAGCCGGTTTGTCGCCGTCTCGGGTGGCCTGCGCAGTCGCCCATTGTGGAATGGCCAGCGAGCACGCCAGTAGCAGTGCCTTGCCGGTCCCGTAGCCAGAGAAATCTGAGATCAGAAGAAGGTGTTCAGACCGATTTTCCATTCACTTAAACCTGTGCTTTCTGAATTGGAGGAAACCGAGTACACGCGGTACTCGGCACGAACTAGAAAGTTGCGACCGATGTAGTAGCTGAGGCCGCCACCGACGTTGACGGCATCCGCATTACCAAGGTCGCTCAGCAGGACCTTCTGGCGAGCATCGAAGGAAAACCGGGAAACCCCGGCCAACGCGTAGGGGGTCAGGTCCCACTGGTGGAATGGCTCGATGATCAGGTTGGCGCTGTAGTAATCACTGGTGACCGAGCGGTTATAGATCTTGCCGGCTTCCAGTTCCGCACCCAGCCAGGTGAGGGGGCGGTAACCGACCGCCAGGCTGAAGCTGGTGGACTGCTCAAACAGGCCGGTGGTAAAGCCCACGCGCCAGCTGGACGCCAGGTATTCGCCGTGGCCGACTTCGGGCAGGTCTGCCGGAAGCCCGGTCGGCAGCAGGGTGCGACCAAGTTGCGCCGCCTTGGTCCAGCCTTCCTCCCCGGAAGCAGAACGCACTTTGTACCAGTTGGTCTTGCGTTTCAGCAGCTCAACCTGCTCGCCCTTCTCGATCACATGGAACACCGGGTAGCCCCGGCCCGGTGCGGTGTGCAGTTCAATAAACGGATCCACCACCTCGAGCACAGCGCTGTCTTCCTCGAACGCTGTCTGTGCGTCGGCGTCTGCCATCGGCACGGTCAGCAACAGCAGTGACAGGAAAACGTTCCGACAGAGGTTGCCGGGGAACGGATACGGCAAGTTAGTGAAGGTGTCTGTGATCGCGTTCATAAGTTCGATGCCGATGCCCAACAGGTTTGTTAAATAATGTGAACTAATGTAAAGATCTGTTTTTATTGAAAAAAATCTGAATTCAATTGGAACTCTGACGAGCCCCCTGGCGTTCAGCAATAGTCCATGCGTCGTTTCGCGAAGGGATTCACAGAAACTTAATCGAAAAGAAAATGATTAAGTTTTTCATGGAAAAGCTGTGTTAGCGTATTTAACAGAATTTGACGAATGAAGCATCTCCCAAAAAAACTGACCGTCCGATCAAGCAAGAGCCGTCTAAAAAGAGCTTTCCGGGCAGAGTCGGTCAACTCAAAAGTCAGTCCCCTGATTGTTCACGGTGAATTGTCAGCGCCAATCCGGCGAAATGGCACAGGAGCAAGATGGTGACGTCTCAAAAACCGGGGTCTGAGTACAGACCGGCAACAACGAAATCAGGCTGGATGCGGGTTGGACTTCTGTCCCTGATGCTGTCTGCGGGTAGTCACGCGGTCGCGAGCGAGGATGCTGCTCAGGACAGCGCCCGGGTAGGTGCCCCGGCGGCAGCGCTCGACCAGATTATTGAAACGCCAATGTCGGTTCGCAAGAGCCGCGAGCGGGCGCAGCGTGCGGTCAATGAATTGTCCCGCGATATCCAGGACCTCAAGCAGTCCGTGGTGGTCCTGAACAAGGATCTCCGGGTGCTTGAGGAAGATCTGCTGTTTCCGGCGAACACCCGTTTTCATGTGTTCCTGTCGCTGAACGTTGGCGAGTTCTTCCATCTGGAAGGGGTTGAGCTGCGGCTGGACAACGAAACCATTGCCTCATACCTGTACAGCGAAGAAGAGCGTGCGGCCCTGTCGAAGGGCGGGATGCATCGGCTGCATCTGGGCAACATCAGTGCTGGCGAGCATACCCTGTCGGCGTTTTTTATCGGGCAGGGGCCCAATGGTCGCGAGTACAAACGTGGCAGCAGCCTGCGCTTCACAAAAGCCCAGGGGCCAAAGTATGTGGAGCTGAGTATTGCCGACTCCGAAGCGCGGCAGCAGCCTGAATTTACCGTCCGGGAGTGGTAAGCCATGATGCTCGTACGCGCTGCCCATCGAACGCTCAGAGGCACCCTGGCCGGGCTGGCTCTCGGGGCTGTGTGCCTGCCGGTCGGCGCCGCGTCGTCGATGTCTGAGGTACAGGACCTCAAGTACGGTGCAATCCTGTTCGAGTTCTACCAGCAGAATTATTTTGAAGCCCTGGTCGAGTATGCCTGGGCGGAGGACCATGGTGGCGTCCAGAATCACGGTACTTACCCGGAGCTGCTGAAAGGCGGTATCAGCCTGTCCTACGGACTGGATACCCAGGCCGAGGATATCTTCACCCGGGTTGCCCGTGGCAACCTGACCGAAGAGGTACGCAACCGGGCCTGGTTCTATCTTGGTAAGATGCAATACCTTCGCGGCGATACCAGCGTCGCGGCCCGTAACCTGAGCAATATCCAGGGCCCGCTTCCGGAGGCGGTGGATTCCGAATACCGTTATCTGGCGGCCCTGGTGAACGTGAAGCTGGGTTACTTTTCGGCCGGTGAGGCGGTTGCCGACAGTATTGATGACGACAGCCCGTTCGCGCCCTACTTCTATTTCAACCTGGCCATTGCCTTTGGTTCTCAGGAAAATTCCGGCCGCGCCATCGCAGCTCTGGAAAAGGTCATTGACCTGGCTGATGGCAGCGAGGAACTTCACCGGCTGGCCGACCGGGCGCGAATGGCGCTTTCCTTCCTTTACGCCCGCCGGGACGATCAAAACAACGCAGGCCTGCAGCTTTCGCGGATCAGCAGCACCGGTGCCTACTCCAACCGGGGCCTGCTGGGTGCCAGTTGGATGGCCATTAATGAGGGCGCCTTCCGCGATGCGCTCGGCCCCCTTGATGTACTGACCACTCGTTCCATTGCGTTGCCGGAAGTCCAGGAGGCGATTCTGCTCCAGCCCCATGTCTACGAGCAGATGGGTCTTAACGGACGGGCGGCCCAGGGCTTTATCGACGCCGATCACCAATTCCGGGAGGCCCTGGACTGGCTCCAGAAAGCCCGGCAGTCACTGGATCACGCGGACGTGATGGAGCTGTTTGTCCAGAACCTTGACCAGGTGCTGGGTGAAAGCGACTGGTTTGGCGCCGCGCCGTCGGTCTCCGTTAACCATCTCTCGCCGTTCCTGGTCGAGCTCATGTCCGATCACAGCTTCCAGTCTGTGCTCAAGGATCTGAGAGATCTGTATGCCATTCGCAATAACCTCGAAAACTGGCAGGCACGACGTGATGATTTCGACGTCATTCTGGCTGCCCGAGCTGGCAGCATTGACGGTGAGAGCTACCGTCAGGGCCTGTCCCGGCTTTCGCGCCAGGTAGCCGAGAGCCGTGAACGCTATCAGATATTGTCCAGCCGTATGGCCAGCCTCCCCGAGGATGCTCAGGAACGCCTGAAGTGGCAGCTCGAAGACCTGGCCTTTGATATTACCCGTGGCGAAAACATGCTTGATGCGCTCAATGGCGCGCACGCCATTTCCGAAGGTGACCAGTTCAGTCAGGCCGTGGTCCGGATGATGGCGCAGGTCGACGACCAGATGGTGCGCACGGAAGGACTGATCACTCGCCTTGAAGACGTCATGCGCACGCTGGTGGCCACCGAGCTGGATATCCACCAGCAGCGCCTGGAGCAGTACCAGGTCGAGGCTCAACTGGCGAAGGTCCGGATTCTGGACCGCTCCCTGCAGGACCTCGAAGTGATTGAAGACGAAGGACAGTCGGCGCCGGAGTCCGCTGCTGCCCCCGCAGACCAGGCGGAAGGAGGCGATCATGCGATCTAGGATTCTGCTGCTGACCCTGTTCATTGGCGGCTGCGCCAGCTTCGATGGCGGCCCCACCATCGGCCGGATTCAGGAAAACCATCAGCCGCTGGCAGATATCCCGTTGCCGCGGGTGATGCACGAAGACGTGCGCCGGGAATACCGGGAGCTGCTGAAAACCATCGAGGACCGGGAGCTCAAGGAACAGATCGAGCGCCGCATTGCCAGTGTTTACATGCTGGAAGGTGACTACAACCAGTTACGCGGCGTGCTGCCGGGCGACACCGGTTATTTCCCCGACGCCATCGACGCCTACCAGGAACTGCTGAAGAAGTACCCGGGTTCCGATGAAAACGCCGAGGCCATGTACCAGCTCGCCAAGGCCTACGATCTGGATGGTCGGGACCAGGATGCCCGTACCGTTCTTGAACAGTTCATTCAGGATCACCCCCACTCGCAGCGACTGGCCGAGGTCTACTTCCGCAAGGGCGATATCCATTTCCGGCACGAAGAGTACGAGCAGGCGGAACAGGCCTACAAGGCGGTCATCGCCCTGGGCGGGGATTCGGCCTTCCTGAACAACTCCTACTACCTGCTGGGCTGGTCCCAGTACAAACTGTCGGACTACGACAACAGCCTGATGGCCTTCTCCCAGGTGCTGGACCGCCTGGTGCCCGAAGACGGCAAGGTCGAGAAGCTGGACAACGTCAACCGCTCGCTGGTGGATGACACCCTGCGCATCATGAGCGTCGGCCTGGCCTACGCCGGGGGCGCCTCGAAGATCGACAGCATGTTCGCCAACCGGCCGGAGAGCGCCAAGTACACCTGGATTCTCTACTCCAGTCTGGGCAAGCATTACCTTGAGAAGGAACGGTACGAGGATTCGGCCTCATCCTTCCGGGCCTTCGTCATGCAGAACCCGGACTCCGACCGCGCGCCGGAAATGCACGCTGACATGATCCGCGCCTATGTGGATGGGGAATTTTCCCAGCAGGTGCTGCCGGAGAAAGAAAGGTACGTTCGCAACTACGGTATCCGGTCTGAGTTCTGGAATACCAAATCTGGGGACATCAAGGCCAAGGTCATTCCCAACCTGAAGACGTACATCGACGAACTGGCGCGTCACTACCACGCCACCGGCCAGCGTCTGAAGCGCGAGCTGGCCGAAGGGGCAGTGGACGCGGCCGGCAAGGTGGCCCGTGCGTCCGAGCAGCGCACCAGCTTCCTGAAGGCGGCCGAGTTTTACGGCGAGTACGAGCAGACCTTCCCGAACGATCCCCGTATTCCGGAAATGGTGTACATGCGGGCCGAAGCGGCTTTCGATGGCGGCGATTACCCGACCGCTATTACCCACTACGAGCGTAGCGCCTACGAGTTCAAGCACCCGAAATACGGTCCCGATGCCGGCTACGCTGCCATCATCGCTTACCAGAAAGAACTGGAGCGTCTGATCGCGGCCAGTGGCAAGGGCTCGGAAGCCGTCACCGCCTGGCGCAGCAAGGGCGTCGACAGCCAGCTGCGGTTTGTCCAGGCCTACCGGGATGACGAGCGTTCCGGTTCCGTGCTGGCCAAAACCTCCGAGGAACTGTTCGCTCTGGGGCGCTATGAACGCGCCCTGGAAGTGGCCACGAGCATTGTCAGCCGCGAAGGCGATGTCGACCGTGAGCTGAACCGCACGGCCTGGGGTGTGATTGCCCACAGCCAGTATGAGCTGGGCCGGTTCCCCGAGGCGGAAGCGGGCTATCGCAGTCAGCTTCGCTACATCGATACCAGCGACAAGCAGTACACCGAAGTCACCGAGCGCATGGCCGTCACCATCTACAAGCAGGGTGAACAGGCCCTGGAGGCCGACGACCTGGCTGGTGCCGTGGAGCAGTTTCTTCGCATCAAGGTGGTGGCGCCGAATACCGATGTGCGGGTGATCGCCCAGTTTGACGCCGCCACCCACCTGATGACCCTCGAGGACTGGGATCCGGCCCTGGCGGAAATGAACGAGCTCCGCCGGCTTTTCCCAAACCATAAATTGGCCGCGGACCTGCCCCAGAAGATTGCCTGGGCCTACGAGCAGGATGAGCAGTGGCTGAAGGCGGCCCGGGAGTACGAAGGTATTTATCGCAGCAATGCCAAGGCCGATGTGCGCCGGGATGCGCTGTTCCTGTCCGCCGAGCTGTACGAAAAGGCAGGCGAGGAGCAGCAGGCACTCACCTACTTCAAGAAGTGGGCCTTCGATTACGAGGAGCCGTTCGACACCCGCATGGAAGCGCGCTACCACGTCGCCTACCTGTACAAGCGGATGGATGACCTGAACCGCCACCTGTACTGGTTGCGCCGGGTGATCGACGGCCACAACAAGGCTCCGGCCAACTGGCAGAGTGACCGGTCGGCGTGGCTGGCGGCTTGGGCGAACAACGAGTACGGCGACTACTGGCGCATCGAGTTTGACCGGGTTCGTCTCCGTCACCCGCTGAACAAGAGCATTCCGCGCAAGAACGAAAAGCTCAAGAACGCCCTGGACCGGTACCAGAAAGCGGTGGGTTACGAGATCGCCGGCCAGACCACCCGGGCGACGTTCAATATCGCCGATCTCTATGGCCAGTTCGCCCGCGAGCTGATGGACGCCCCCCGGCCGAGTGGCCTCAGCCAGCTTGAAGCGATGCAGTACGAGCTGGTGCTTGAGGAACAGGCGATTCCGTTCGAGGACCTCGCCATTGAGGTGCACCAGGCCAACATCGAACGGTCCTGGGGCGGCATGTTCAACCCCTGGATCGCAAAGAGCTTCGACGCGATGGCGAAGCTGAACCCGGCTCGATTCGACAAACAGGAAGTACAGGTGGCGTATGGCGATGGTATCCGTTAAGCCCTGGCGCACGGGCGCATTCATGACCGCGGTGCTGCTCTCCGGTTGCGCTGGACTGGGCACTGTCGGCGGTACCGGCGGCGCCCCTGACGCCCCGGCCCCCAAAGTGGTGGAAAGCAAGCCGGTGAAGCCAAAGAACGGCGAGGCCAGCCAGCGTTACCTGCCCAGGCAGGCCTACGATGCGCAAGGCAAGAAGGTGGCCTACGTGCCGGCTCCGAATCCCTACACCGGAGCTTCCGCGCCGGTTCCGCCGGAGGCCGTCGCCCGTTTCCAGGCGGCAAACCGCCTGATGGCCGATGAACAATACCGGGATGCCCGCAAGGCGTTTGAGGGCATCACCCGGGATTACCCGGATCTGTCCGGGCCTTGGGTGAAGCTGGGTGAGCTGGCGGAAATCGGCGAGCGCATGGAACGGGCGGAGAAGTCCTATGAAAAGGCGCTGGCGGTCAATCCGGAGAACGTAAACGCCTATCTCGCCCTGGCGCTGTTTCAGCGGCGCAGTGGCGATTTCGAGGCCGCCCGCGACACCTATGTCGCTGCGCTGGAGCTCTGGAAAGACTTTCCCGAGGCTCACCTGAACCTGGCGATCCTGTACGACCTGTACATGAACCAGCCGGCATCGGCTCAGCCGCATTTCGAGGCCTACGACTTCCTGACCGAAGGCGACAACCCGCAGGTGGCCGACTGGCTGATCGAGATCCGGCGCCGTACAGGCATCGAGACCAGCTTTATCGACAATCCGCCGCCGGCACCCAAGGCGACGGAAGAGTCGGCATCCGCCGAGCCCATGGCGGCGGAGAAGAGCCTGGAAGCCGAAAACACTGAAGAGAAAGGCTAGGAGATCGCCATGCTGAAAACCAGAGCGCACCTCGCCGTTATCGCCGCCCTCGCGTCACTGACCCTGGCGCCGGGCGCCTCGGGGCAGGACAAGATTGACCTGGAAAGCACCTTTGTCGGTGACAAGGAGCAGCCCTCGGTCAGTTACTTCATTCCCTGGAAACCACCGGAAGGGCCCGATCAGCTTTACCGGTCAATCACCTCTGTGTCCGGCAAGGTGTTTGAAGTGGTGGACCGGGATATTCACTCAAGAACCATGCAGTTCTACGACGAACTTTCTCTGGAAGCGCCCGCGGGCACGTCCGAGTAAAGCAACAACCAAAACCGATCTATTCGATTAGCGACGTGTGGAGTACCCATCATGAACTTTTACTCAAGCATTGTTTCATTCTTCCAGGAAGGCGGCGCCTTCATGTTCCCGATCGCGCTGGTGCTGATGGTCGGCCTGGCCATTGCCGTTGAGCGCTGGCTGTTCCTGAAGCGCGCCTTCCATTCCAACAAGCACGCCTACGGTGAGCTGTTGCCTCTGATGAATGAAAACAAGTTCGACGAGGCCGAGAAAGTGGCCCAGGACAACGGATCTGCCATTGGTCGTCTGGTCGCCGTGGCGCTGGACACCATGCGCGCTTCGCCGCGTCGTGACGACATCCACGCCGCCATGCAGGAAGGTGTGATGGAAAGCATCCCGCGCCTGTCCAAGCGCACCAACTACCTGTCCATTCTGGCCAACGTCTCCACCCTGCTGGGCCTGCTGGGCACCATCATCGGTCTGATCGCGGCGTTTACCGCAGTAGCCAACGCCGACCCGGCGGACAAGGCCACCCTGCTGTCACAGTCCATCTCGGTGGCCATGAACACCACCGCCTTTGGTCTGATCGCCGCCATTCCGCTGCTGCTGATCCACTCCCTGCTGCAGAACAAGACTCTGGAAATCGTCGAGAGCATCGAGATGGCCGGTGTGAAGGCTCTGAATACCATCGTTCGCAGCAACCGTCGGTCCGTTAATACCCGTGAATCCGACGCCTGATCGCAGCAGGTAACCCGTTATGTTTGTAAAACGCAGAGAACCTGAAGAAGCGGACATCGACATCACCGCGTTCATGAACCTCATGATCGTTCTGGTGCCGGTGCTGCTGATGAGCATGGTGTTCAACCACATCTCAATTCTTGAGCTCAACCTGCCCGATCTGACCGGCGCCCAGACCGCCAGCGCCGAGGAAAACCGGCAGCTTGAGGTGGTGGTGCGGGAATCCGCGATCGAGGTGTATTACCCCAGCGGCAACCTGGTGAAGACCATTGACCGGGTCGAGGCCACGGACGATGGCAAGGAGGCGCATCACGATTTCCGCGCCCTCTCCGATGTACTGCAGGAGATCAAGCGTCGGCTGGCAGCCAAGAACATCGCCAAGAAAGATGCCCTGCTGCTGTCGGAGCCGGGGGTGACCTATCAGTCGCTGGTATCGACCATGGATACGCTGCGCTCGGCCAAGACCGTTGTGGTTGCCGAAGCCGTGGATGTGGAGCTGTTCCCGGACATCTCCCTGGGTGATGCACCGACGAAGAAAGGAGGGAAGTCATGAATGAAAAACTGACTTCCTTCGGCCTCCAGGGCAGCGCCAAGGCGTTCATGAAACCGGCCAAGCTGAACCTGGTTTCCCTGATGGACATCTTCACCATCCTGGTGTTCTTCCTGCTGCTCAACTCTGGCAGTAACGAAATCCTCAAGGTCAACGATGTTGTCCTGCCGGATTCCACCGCGGAAGAGCGCCCGAAGGAAACCACCGTGGTGACCATCACCGAGGAGGACATCCTCGTGGACGGCCGCCCCGTGGCCACGATCAACGAGGTGATCACCTCCAACGGCCTGATTGACGGCCTGATGGAAGAGCTTCGGTTTCAGGCCACCAAGCGCACGGAGCTGACGGAGCGTGAGAAAACCCTGGGACGGGCGGTAACCATACTGGGTGACCAGGAAATTCCCTATGAACTCCTGAAGCGGGTGATGCTCACCTGTGCCAAGGCGGATTATCGGGACCTTTCCATGGCCGTTTCACGCGTTTCCAGCACCAGCGGCGCCTGACGGAGGGAATCGATGACTGCAATGACAACAACACCCTACGAATTCGCTCTGCCCTGGGATGCCAGTGGCGACGAAGACAGCCGCTTCAAACGCATTCTGAAACGCCTGTTGCTGTTGCTCCTGTTGCTGGCTGTGGTCTTTCCCTGGCTACCGCTACCGGAGATCGAGCGTGAAGAGAAGGAACGGGTACCACCCAGCCTGGCCAAGGTGCTGATCGAACAGCGCAAGGTTGCACCGCCGCCGCCACCGCCCGAGCCGGTCAAACAGGAAGAGAAGCCTGAAACGGCCGAGAAAAAGGCCGCTCCGGAACCGGCGCCGGCCAAGGAAGTGAAGAAGGCCCGGGAAAAGGTGTCCAAGATGGGTGTGGCGGCCTTCTCCGATGAACTGTCTTCACTGCGCAGTTCACTGGACGTGGCGAAGCTTCAGGCTCAGAACACCAACGTGAAAACCGGCGCTGCGGCCAAAGCCGCCCGCTCGGTGCTGGGGGCCACGTCGGCCACCAAGACCAGCGGTGGCGTGAACAGCTCGGTGATGAACGATTCCGGCAGCGGCACACAGTTGGCTGCGCACTCGTCCACCTCGGTTGATAGCCCGATCGGCAGTGGTACCGGAGGCGGCGGCAGTGGCAGCAGCAGTGGCGGCTCCCATCGCTCCAGCGTGGACGGTGGCCGCGACATGGAATCCATTCGCCGGGTGTTCGAGCAGCACAAGGGCGCCATCTACGCCTTGTATAACCGGGCGCTGCGAAGCGATCCGGGGCTCAAGGGCAAGTTCGTGTTCCACATCGTGATTGAGCCGGACGGCAGTATCTCCAGCATCAATCTGGTGGACAGCCAGCTGGCGGATCAGAAGCTGGAGCTCAAGCTTCTGGCCCGGATCCAGATGATTTCCTTCGGGCCGGAGGATGTCGCGGCAACACCGGTCAATTACAAGTTCGATTTTATGCCTGGTTAATGGTCAACGAGCTCCGGCCATTTCCGGTCGGAGCCTCATTGACTTCGGATGTTCAGGCAGGGGAGTAGGATCATGCATACATTTCAAAGGAAGGCCCGCGGTCTTGTGCTGGCTGGTCTGGCCGCCGTCGGCCTGAGTGGTTGCTTTGAGGGAGAACTGAGCGAAAACGATCAGGCCATCCTCTCTGACCAGCCCTTTGCTTACGTGGTCCGGAATTATCCGGATATGGGGGATACGTCGTCAGTCAATATTCGACCGCCCCTGGATCCGCGTGCGCCCTATGCCTTCAGGCCCGGGGCCAAGCTGATGGTGCGTGATCGAATTGCCCTGAGCTCCAGTGAGCGCAGCATTCTTGATAACTACTTCGGCAGTACCTCCTACGACGTCAAGGATCTGGACGTTTCGCCGGACGGGGAGCGCATGGTCTTTGCGGCCCATGGTCCTGCGAACAGCCCGAACAACTTCACCTGGAACATCTACGAATACACGTTCGCGACAGGCACGGTTCGCCGCGTTCTGGCGGACGATGACCTAGCGAACGCCGGTGAGGACACCAACCCGACCTACACCAACGAAGGCAAGATCATCTTCTCGTCGTCGCGGCAACATGGCCGGGGCGATTGGCGCCTGCTGGACCTGCGTGAGTATCTGGAGGATTTCAACGAGCCGGCCTCGCTGCTGCATTCGGTGAACCCCGATGGCACCGAACTGGCGCAGATTACCTTTGGTCAGTTCCACGACATCGAGCCGAGTACCATGAACGACGGCCAGGTCGTGTTCATTCGCTTCGGGCGAATCTATGAGACCCTGCAGGACTGCACGCTCGACAATATTGATGACCCCAACTTCAACCAGCAGCCCCATGGCGGCGGCTATGGTCAGGGCAACGGCGGTAAATTCCCGTCCGGCCTGGAACAGCCCAAGGAATGGACTGTGGAAGACAAGTGTGGTGCTTCACTGGCGGGTGAGGTGGAAGGTGAGCGAGTCTTCGTAGAGGACGTGCTCAGCATGTACCGCATTACCCCGAGCGGCGGCAACGTCCACCGTTACTTCGGTAGCCTCAGTGAGGAATTTACCGACGCTTCCTTTATTCACTACATGGATCCGATCCCACTGGATGACGGTAACCTGCTGACGATCATGCGCCACGTCTTCAACCCCATTTATGGCGGCGATGTGGTGGTGGTCAACAGTCAGAACTTCTTCGCCGTCGGCAAGCCGGTGGACGAGAGTGTGATCGGCGAGGCGGAAGAATCCATGACCCCCGGCCTGGTCAACTTCTACCCGAACCAGGTGTCGCCCGCCGGTTGGTACAGCGCGGTCGCCCCCTACGGCGATGGCTCCGGCCGGCTGCTGGCCAGCTGGGCCCAGTGCCTGACCTCGGACGCACAGATCACCGGCGTCTGCGAAGGCTCATCGACCGTCGATAACCTGAGCGATCCGCAATACGGCATCTGGATGGTGGATCCGCAGCAGAATACCCGGCTGCCGGTGGTACAGGGCCACAAGCGCGCACTGTACACCGATATCGTGATCGCCGATGAAAACGAACTGGCCGAGCCCTATACCGGTGACCAGCACACCCTGAACCTGGAAGAGAACACCGCCGTGTTCCATATTCGCAGCGTCTACGACATGGACGGCGCGGACATGGCGGAATTGTATGACGGCGGTATTGAAACCCGGCGTGATCCTTCGCTGACCCTTCCGGACGACCGTTCCGAGCGGTTCATCCGGGTGCTGGGCGCGCGCGAGATCCCGGCTGAGCTTGAACAGGCTATCCTGACCGATCCCATTCTCAATCCCAGTGACGGCCCCCAGCCACCGTTGGGCCTGACCCCTCTGGTTGGTTCCGGTAACCGGATACTTTACGACGTGCTCTCATACGCCATGGTTGAGCCCGATGGGTCCGCCATGGTGAAAGTGCCGGCCGACACCAGTTTCACCTTCGAGGTGGTGAACAAATACGGTAAACGCGTGGACCTGATTGCCGCCGAGGATTACAACTACAACTACCTGACCCAGCACCCGCAGTCGCTGTTGCTGGAGGACGGGCAGTTGCTGAAGTGCTACGGCTGCCACGATCCGGAAGTGGACATTCCCCACGCCCGCACGGACATCGAGCTGGCCTCGGCCAACCCCGGTGCGCCGGGCGATGCCATGCCGTTCCCGAACGCCAACCCCACCATCATTGCGGCCAACTGGAAAGACACCATGGCCGAGGCCCTGTTGAACTCGCTGGGCCAGCTGACCACGACCTGGGCCGACACCGTGCGCTACGAGGATTACTGGAGCAATCCACCGGATGATTCCCTGGCGTTCGAGATTCCTTATGCGGACCTGAACACGCCAGCGCCCGTCACTGACGCGTCGTGCCTGACCAACTGGACCAGCGACTGCAAGGCCACCATCAATTATCAGGAGCATATCCAGCCGATCTGGAACAGTTGCCGTGTCGACCCGAATACCAGTTCCGTCACTTCGTGCCAGAACTGCCACCGGGCGGCGGAGAGTAAATCTTGTGCTGAGGGCGGCGGCGGGGGCGGTGCCAGCACCAACCTGTTGCTGGGCAACGGCAATGCTTCCTGGGATGGGCGCCAGCTGGAATCCTATGTTGAGTTGTTCGAACCCGACTATTACCTGAAGCAGGAGAACGGCGAGTGGGTTGAAGTGGATCCAACGGTCGACGGTGCCTGCCCGGACGGCGTTCAGGGTGATCTGACCGTCCTGCCAGACCCGGGCGTTTGCTTCGCACGCCGGTTGATGAGCGCGCGGGGAGCCATCGCCAGTGCCCGTTTCTTCAGCCTGTTTGATAACGATCCGGACGACGACCAGTACGAAGTGGAAACCACTGGGACGGAGGCCATTCGGCAATCCCACATGGGCATGCTGACGCAGGCGGAGCTTCGCCTGATCGCAGAATGGCTCGACAGTGGCGCCCACCTGTACAACGACCCGGAAAAATTCGAGTTCCCGACACCATAAGAAGGATTAAGATCGTGACCGTTGCATTAGGCCAGACCGATATCATCAATCTGGACAGCTGGGGCGCACCGAACCTTGAGCTGGAACGCCCGGGGTGGGGGGTGCCCCCCCGGGACTCCTGGCAGATCGACAGCAAATTCCGGCAGACCAATGTCCGGGCAAAAACCAGCACGTTGTTCAAACGCTTTAACCAGCACTACCTGTCGGTGAACACGCACAAGCGGACCAAAGAGTTGCCGGAACAGATCATTGACCTGACCTTTGTCGACCCGACCCCGCGGGAGGTGAAGGACTATCGGTATAAACTCTGGTTTGCGGCCATTTGCCTGCTGACCCTGCCTGCAGCCATCTACTCGTTCCTGCCAGCGGCACTTCTCTGGCTGCTGGCGCCGGTTGGCTTGGCGGTGGTGCTCATGGCGCTGGCGCTGCGGTTGCGCAAACACTGCTATGAGTTTTTGGCTTTGAACAGCGATGTGGTGTTGTTTCGGGTGGACGCGCTGGTATCTGACGAAGCCCGGGTGGCGAAATTCATCGACGGGGTCCTGTCGGGAATTGCCCGGGGGCAAGCCCAATTGCCCGATGGCAAACGACGGATTCCTCTGGCGGTCGCCGAAATGCGCCGGTTATCCGAGAGCGGGGTGATCTCGAACGAGCAGTACGAGACCATCAAACGAAACTGGTTCTCGCTCTAGCGGGCTTCCCTGGCGCCCCGCAACATCGCCTGCAGCAGCTCTTCGGCATCGAACTTGGTCAGCGCCTCGTTAGCGCCAACCTGGTTGGCGTAACTCAGGCTCATCTCGCTGTTCAGTGAGGTGTGCAGAATCACGTAGGGCTGCTTCAGGGTCGAGTTGTCACGCACGTTGAAGGTGAGTTCGTAACCGTCCAGCCCGGGCATTTCGATATCGCTCACCAGGATGTCGATGGGCCGGCCCAGCTCGTCGTCCTTCAGCAGAATCTGCAATGCCTCGTCACCGTTCGAGGTGACCTGGTAGGAAATGCCCTTGCTGTCCAGCACGTCAGAGAGCTGCTTGCGGGCCACCTGGGAGTCGTCCACCAGCAGAATATTCAGCGCCTTCAGGGTTTCGCTCTCGACATCGGTGAGACTCACATCTCTGGTCACCAGGGATTCCGGGTAAACCTTGGCCAGCAACAGTTCGACATCCAGCAGCTGGATGATATCCCCGTCCACGTCCAGCAGTCCGGTGATGAAGGCTCGCTCCCCCAGCGCCTTGGGTGGCGGCATGACGTGTTTCCAGTCCGCTTCGATGATCTGGTGTACGCCGCGTACCAGAAACCCGATCTCCTGACGCTGAATGTCGGTGATGATGATCGAGGCCTTCTGCTGTTCCTCCGGCGTGAGCGGGGGATTGCCAACCGCCGCCGCCATATCAATCACCGGCACCGCGGAGCCCCGGAAGGTGGCCGTGCCAATCACCGCGTGGTGGCTATGGGGCAGTTTGCTCAACCGCATGAACGGAAGAATTTCGCGAATTTTCAGTGTGCCGATCCCGAACAGGCGGGCACCGGACAGCCGAAACAGCAGGAGTTTCTGGGCCTGTTTCGTTTTGCTGGACATACGACTGGATCCTTTCACAAACAAGAGCCCCGAGCGCTCCGAGGCTTGCTGGCGTATTGATTGGGGTGGCACGTGGATAAAACCGCGAGCTGACCTGTTTCAGGTATGTAGCCATAGTAGCAGCTTTGCCCTGAAGCGAGATTCAACAGCTTTGTTTCAAATGGTGACCATGCCTTGCAGGGGGTATCGGCTGGAGTCAGGAAGTCATTAGGAACAGCGCTCACAATAATTCTCAGTCTTTGGGGCTTTCCTACCGGCCCATGACAATCAATCCTGAAATCGGTTCAGGGTCGAAGATGGCGACTCGCCGAACGCCTTGCGATACTCCACGGCGAAGCGTCCGAACTCCACAAATCCTGCATTGAGCGCTGCCTGCTTGACACGTCCGCGGGAGGGTTCGGAAGTAAGGAGAAAGATCCGCGCCTGTATCAATCGGAGTTTCCGGAAATAGGCCATCGGCGGAGCACCGCAAACCAAATGGAAAGCTGAATATAAGGTACCCTTGCCAACGCCGGTCGCCGCGCAAAGATCCCTGAGAGATAGGGGCCTATTGGAGGCCGCGACAAAGTGTCCTTCGGCGATCCGCACGATTTTCTCCAAACGTTTGACCCGCTCTCCAGGCTCCCTCCGGGCACTGGGAGAGGTGCTGCCCATTAGCCCCAAACCTCTTCCTCGGTCTCGCACATTGCCTGCTGTTGAGTCCTGCAGCATACCTCCTCACGCGTTCCAAAAAATTGCGAGACAACGACAACATGAAGCACGCGGCCTTTAGATGTCAGGATGACCCTGTCGAAACTGTTTGCCATGCAGCCCCTCCAATATGGAACTGCCGTTGCCTAACTCTCACGGAAGCTGGGAACGTGAATGACACCGGAATGGGAAATATCTTCATTCGAGCCTAGTGTATTGATCCCATTCGGGCAACGAAGCAAAGGCACTATTTGGCCTGGAAAATCTGCATACATAATCTTGGGTGCCTGTCGTCGCGATCAACTATAGAAAAGAAACGTGGTTTTGCTCGTGGACTACAAATGCAATTGACTCGTTTCCGCGACTGATCAGCTGCTGCCCGCGCTCCGGGACATTTGCCCGATGCTCCACCCGAAGGACGCAGAACGATGACTCACATCTCAACAATTGGTCTCACTGCAATTGGTCTGGCCGTAATTTCGTCGACTGCCGCAGGGCAGAGTTCGGATGCGGCCAGGCAACTGACAGCTCCAGACGCAGTGGAAAACCAGCTCGTTGATGATCGAGAGAACAAGCCGGATCTAGTAGGCACAGAACCCATGGGGAAGCGGTGGGACAACTGGAAGGCAGAAACAAAAGAGCGATCGGGACTCGATTTCGGACTCGACTACAACGCCTTGGGTTTTGCAGCGACGGAAAGCATTGGCGAGGATACATCCGCAGGTGGAGCCTTCAGATTTTTTGGTACCTGGGACCTGTTGGGGCTGGAAGGGGCCAATACCGGAAGTCTGGTTTTCAAGTTTGAAAACCGGCATGCCTACACGGATGTGGCCCCAAGTGACTTTGGCCCGGAGGTTGGCTATGCGGGCCTTAATCACTGCTGTTTCAGTGACCAGGAATGGCGCACCACCCACCTGTTCTGGCAGCAGCGCTTCGCCGGCGGTCGAGGCGTTAGCTACATTGGCTATCTGGACGTTACCGATTATGTCGATGTGTACGCTCTGGCGAGCCCGTGGAGTGGCTTCTCGAATTTCGCCTTCGCCACCGGCTCTGGATCAATGGGCGGTTTGCCCGACGGAGCGTTTGGAGCAATGGTTGGAGGCTTCCTAACCGATACGGTGTATGCGGTGGGCGGTGTCGCCGATGCTAATGCAGATGCCACCGATCTTGGTGGCGGGTTCGAAACCTTCGTCGATGATTTTGAGACTTTCAAGAGTCTCGAACTCGGCTGGACCCCTGTACGTGAAAAGCTGTTTATCGACAATGCCCATATTACTGTTTGGCAAATCGATGAGCGTGATGAGGCTGAAACACCCGATGGATGGGGGATTAATTTTTCACTGGCAAGCCAAGCCGGCGACCACTGGCTGCCTTTCTTCCGCGGGGGGTGGGCCGAAGACGGTGCCAGTCTGTATCAGGCGTCCGTCAGCGCGGGGATCGGGTACGCGAAGGTGCTTGGGCGCGATCTTCTGGGGGTCGGTCTGAATTGGAGTCGGCCCAACCGGGATACCTTCGGCGAAGAACTCAACGACCAATATACCCTGGAGATCTTTCAGGGCTGGCAGGTTGTTGAGCGTGTACAAATCACCCCAAGCGTTCAGTTGATCGCGGATCCCGCCCTTAACCCGGATGAGGACTTTACCGCGCTTTTCGGCCTGCGGGGGCGAATTGCCTTTTAGCCGATCGGAACTGGTTGGCTACGGCATTGCTGCACATAGCATCGTTGAGGATTTGGTCAGTAGATCAAGGTAGACCAAGTTTGCGATTCAGGGAGATACAACATGAACCATTCAAAAATCTTTGTTGCAGCCTTCTTTCTCGGCGGTTCGATTCCTTCGTTTGCCCAAGATTATGATCTCGTGATCAACAACGGTCGCGTAATGGATCCCGAGTCCATGCTCGACGCCGTTCTCAATGTTGGTGTTAAAGATGGCCGAATCGCCAGAATAACGCCTGAAGCCATCAAGGGTTCCGAGGCCATCGATGCCACCGGGCACGTCGTTGCGCCGGGCTTCATAGACCTGCACTTCCACGCACTCGACGGACTGTCGCTGAAGCTCGCCGCCCTTGATGGCGTAACCACCGGCATGGACCTTGAAGCCGGCGCGATTCACGTCGCCGAATGGTACGCCGAGAAGGATGAGTCTGGCTGGCCACTGAACTACGGCACCGGTGTCAGTCAGGAAATGACTCGCACGCGGGTTCATGATCCGGAGGTCGACACCAGCGGATGGCATGACGCCACCAGCGTTTTCGCACTGCGTGCCCAAGCCGTGGAGAAAGACGGCGTGCCAGGGTGGTCGGTCACACGCAGCAATTTGGACCAGCTGAATAAGATACTCGGGTACATGGATGAGGAATTACGTCAGGGCGCCTTGAGCATCGCCTCGACCGTGGGCTACATGAGCGAGGGTGTAACCACTTTCGAGATGTTCAAGACTCAGGAAGTAGCGGCAAACTACGGTCGCCTGCTTGGCGCCCATGTTCGGTTCCATGGCAACCCCAGCAATCCTGAAGGCCCCCTCGGTACCAGCGAACTTCTCGCCAATGCTATGGCGCTCGATGCGCCATTTTCCCTGAACCACAACAATGAATACGGCTGGTGGGAGAACGAGGAGAAGCTGCAGAAAGCACGTGCTCAAGGATACAACGTATGGTCGGAGTATTATCCATATTCCGCCGCATCCACAGCCATCTCCGCTGAGTTTTTTTCGCCCGAGAAATTCGCTGTCCTCGCCGGTGGCAGATCTTATGAAGAAACCATCTACGACCCAGTTCAAGACAAATTCCTGACTCAGGAAGAGTGGGAAAAAACGTCCAAAGCACACCCTGATCGCACGATCTTTGCGTTCAATCCCAAGCGGGATGATTGGCTGCCGTATTGGATGCGAATGCCGCACATGATAGTGGCCTCCGACGCGATGTGGTCCGGTAAAGGAATTGACTCCTGGGATCTGCCACCCAAAGAATACGTCGGCCATCCGCGCACGGCTGGCACACGCGGGAAGACTTTGCGCGCGGCACGAGAGAACGGGGTGCCATTGATGTTCACAATCGCACAGATGGCTTATTGGCCGGCGTATCACCTAGGGCTTACCGGGCTCGAGGGAATGCAGGAACGTGGCCGACTTCAAGAGGGTATGATCGCCGACATCACGATCTTCGATCCCCATTCAGTGACGGATAATGCCACCTACAAGGCCGGCGAGCAGGGGCTGCCGACCACCGGAATTCCCTATGTCATCGTCAGCGGCGTGGCTGTCGTGCGCGACAGCCAGTTCCAACTGAATGTCCGACCGGGCAAATCGATCCGTTTCCCAGTCGAGGAGCGAGGCAAATTTGAACCAATCACCGTCGAGGGCTGGACCCGGCAACTTACGATACCGACTTTTAGCGTCGACGGAGGTGGATTGAGTCCCCGAAACGCCGCTGATGACGGGAGCAAGTAGCAATGACGGTATCAGGAATTGCTCACGCCCCAGCTGAGGGTGACTGCGATCTCACAGGGGGCACGACGTTCATTATCTGGGCGCTTGGGTTATTGACAAGGAAAACGTGTCCGCTGCTCATGTTGATAGTAAGTCACGCGCTGGCTATTTCGGCGTTTGCGGATGCACTACCGGGTCCTCCGGTATCGGATGACTCGAGGTCCTCTTTCGAGCGCTTCACGCAATCTGTCGGTGTGGATCCGGCCACCTTGGGCGCAAGGTTCGCTGAGAAGCCCGGGCGGACATTCACTAGTTTGGGTTTCTCGAAAGTCTTTTGTCCGATCCACAGGACATTCGAACCCGTTCGTAAACTCGACAGGAGTTCCGCTGTCGATTTGCCGAGCCAAACCACTGAGGTTTCCAGATGGCAATCGCAACAGTGAAAAGCCACGCGACTGTTCCGTTCATAAAAAAAAGCCCCTGAAATCAGGGGCTTTTTTCTGGGTAGTTGGTGGAGACGGCGTCCACTGAACGTGTCATTCAAGTCTTTGATTTAAATCGTTTGTTGTTATTTTTGGGTCGGCGTTTACCCACGTCTATACCCGCAAAAATCTCTCGCTACCTCAGGAATTGCTAAACTCTAAAATCTTAGATTTTCCGTCGTCGTGTGCCCGCTCGTTAGCGTTTTAGATGTCAACATTCGTCAACATTTGGATTTGAGAGCTGTTCTACGTTCAACATTTTTCAACATGAGAGGAAAACATCAGATCAGAATGAGTAAAAAAATACTCACCCCTTTCTAATAGGCTAAACTTCTGCCTTCTCTCTCCACCCGATAGACAAGGCTTCTGCGTCTACATGGACGACGCTCTGGTTCGCTCCAGCTTGATTTTTGGATATTCATCTATCATTTCGTCCAGTGGTTAGACAGGGCTTCAGCCTGCTCCATGATCAACTCAATGGCAGCAGGAGCCTTGTCAGGCGGGTATTTGTAACGCTGCAATGTCCTGCGGACCAGAATTCGCAGCTTGGCCCGCACGCTCTCCCGCACTTGCCAATCCACCGTGGTGGATTTTCGCAGCTTGTCGGTGATCTCCACGGCGATCTTTATCAGAATCTCGTCGCCCAGCTCCCGCATGGCGCTTTCGTTGCTGGCTAGGGCGTCGTAGAAGGCCACTTCGTCCGGATTCAGGCCGAGGGCGGCATCTCGCTCCATTTCTGCCTGGAACTGCTTGGCCATTGCTATGAGCTCTTCAATCACTTGTGCCGTTTCGATGCCTCGGTTGTTATACTTTCGAAGCGTTTCTTGCAGGCGGTCGGAGTATTTTTTCTCCTGCACAACGTTGTTTCGGGTTTGTGCCTTGATTTCATCCTTAAGCAGTTTCTCTAACAGTCCTACGGCGAAGTTCTTGTAGGGCATCTGACGAACGTCCTCGAGGAACTCCTCAGAGAGCAGCCCGATATTGGGCTTGTCCAGGCCGCAAAGGGCGAATACATCGGTTACCCCCTCGGCTACAAGTGCATTGTCCAGAATCTGCTTCAGGGCAGTGCTCTTCTCTTCCTCGGTCAGCTTCTTGTCCACGCTGGTGAACTTGGTGATGGCGATTTTTACCTGTGAAAGGAATGCCACTTCTTTCTGCAGTGTTTGGGCTTCGCCGAGGGTTGCGCACAGAGAAAAGGCTTTATTCATCGCCAATACGGTATCTAAAAAGCGCTTTTTACCGTCTTCGAGGCCCAGAACGTAGTTGGCAGTCGGTATTAGATACTTTTGAGGCTCGGTCTCAAATCCGCTGTAGTCCAAACCCTTTCCCTGGGGGCCAGGGGCGAGCATGCCGCGGATTATGTCACGCTTCTCCAGCAGGACAGCGTAGGCTTCTTCAGCACTGTGGGTGGGAGAGCCCTTACCTTTAGCATCGGTATATGTTTTCAGTGCTTGTTTCAGTTCGCTGGCAATCCCGATGTAGTCGACCACCAATCCGCCGGGTTTGTCCTTGAACACGCGATTTACCCGTGCAATGGCCTGCATCAAATTGTGGCCCTTCATTGGCTTGTCCACGTACATGGTGTGGCAGCATGGCGCATCAAAGCCGGTCAGCCACATATCTCGCACGATCACCAGTTTGAGCGAGTCGTTGATGTCTTTGAACCGCTTCTCGAACCGCTTCTTGGTTTGCTTGTTGTATATGTGTGGTTGCAGCAGGGCGCGGTCAGAAGCGGAGCCCGTCATCACAATTTTGATAGCGCCTTTCTCGGGATCATCGTCGTGCCATTCGGGGCGCAGGGCGACAATCTCGTTATACAAGTGAACCGCTATCTCCCTACTCATGGCTACGATCATGCCCTTGCCATCGATGGTGCTGGAGCGCGTTTCATAGTGGTTCACCAAGTCTTCTGCCACCTTCTTCAGACGCGGGCCGGCGCCCACCAATTTTTCCAGTCGGCTCCATTCGCCCTTGGTTTTTTCGCGGCTGCCGACGTCTTCATCGTCTTCGACTACTTCTTCTACTTGATCAGACAGTTCCTCGATCAAATCGCTATTGATATCCAGCTTGGCCAAGCGGGACTCATAGTAGATGGGCACGGTTGCGCCATCGTCGACGGCATCCTGAATGTCATAGATCGATACGTAATCGCCAAAGACTGCGCGAGTGTCCTTGTCCTCGTTTTCGATGGGGGTTCCGGTGAAGCCAATGAACGAGGCATTGGGGAGGGCGTCTCGCATGTGGCGGGCGTAACCAAACTTGTAGGTGCCGTCCTTCTTAAGGGTGGCTTTGAGACCGTATTGGCTGCGGTGGGCTTCATCTGAGATCACCACGATATTGTGCCGATCATTCAGAATCGGATGGTCGTACTCACCGTTTAGCAGCGCGAACTTTTGAACTGTAGTGAAGATTATGCCGCCGGATTCCCGTTCAGATAACATGCGGCGCAGCGTATCACGGTCTTCGGCTTGCACTGGTTCCTGCTTTAGCAGTTCGCGGGCCGCGCTGAAGGTGGCGAATAGCTGGCCATCGAGGTCGTTACGGTCGGTCACTACAATTAAGGTAGGGTTGTTCATTTCCGGCTGCTGTAACAGCTTGCCAGCATAACAGCACATGGAAATGCTTTTGCCGGAACCCTGGGTGTGCCAAACCACGCCCGCTTTCTTGCTGCCCGACGTGACCTCATCGCCATAGGTAGCCCGTTTCTCTTGGGAATCCCTCCGATCCTGTTGTTTTGCCGCTGTAACCGTCGCTTTAACCGCCTCGCGCACGGCGTGGAACTGATGATAGCCGGCAATCTTCTTAATCAGTTTGTCCGAATCTGTTTCGAAGATTACGAAGTAGCGGATGTAATCCAAGAAAAGTTCTCGGTCGAAGAAGCCCCGCACCATTGTCTCCAGCTGCCACTCGAGTAAAGGCTTGTCGTCCTCATGCTTAATGGTGCGCCAAGGCATGTAGCGTTCTTGATTGGCGGTGAGGGAGCCCACCCGAGCCACGTAACCATCACTGATAATGATCGCCTCGTTATAGGCGAAAAGATCGGCTATTTCATCTTTATACGTCTGGATCTGGTTGTAGGCATCCCAGATATTCACGTTCTCGACTTCGGGACTTTTCAGCTCCAGCACGGCTAATGGCAGGCCGTTTACAAAGCAGATCACATCTGGCCGGCGCAGTTGCTTGTAGCCTTCGATGGTGAACTGGTTGACTGCCCGGAAGCGGTTAGAGGACAGGTTAGTAAAATCCACGAGAAAGGCTTGGTCATGAATGACCTCATCGTCAATTTTGTACTCTACCGGGACGCCGTCCAGAAGCAGCCGGTGAAATGCCCGGTTGCTGACCACTACATCCAAGCTCTCGGGTTTGCGGACAACTGCCACAGCCTGTTCAATGGCGGCCTGGGGCAGGTGCGGGTTGATGCGTTGTACTGCCGCTTCGAGATCCGTCAACAACAAAACCTGCCGGTAGTCAGGACGCTCGGGATTATCGTTTTCAAGTCCCAAATCCGATCCGTGGGCTGTTTCCCAGCCCCCCTCTTCAAACCACTTGAGGCAGAGTTTTTCTAGTTTATCTTCGTTCATGAATCCTGTCCCTGAGCTAAAGCTTCAAGTAATGCCTCTAAGCTTTCGTCATGGTCATCGGTATACCAGATCGGGTATACGTTGGCTCTCGCAAGCTCATCACGTCTAGCCAACCTGTCTTCATCGTCTCTCAGCTTCAAAAAAGCATAGTGCCGTGGAATGTTTTCAACGCCCTTTTGAGCCGCAATGCGCCCTAAACATGCCAATGTTCGGTCTATTGTTAGACTGCATCCGATGAATAGCAGCGATCGTGTGCTAATCGCTTCGATTACACTCTCTAAAGCATGGTCGCTCTCGTAATGCCTGTCATACTCTGACTTTGTAAGCACCCGCTTTCTTGAAGAATTCGCTTTGCCGTGAAGTTTGACCAATACTTTTTTGTTTTCACCAAGTATTCGAGGAAACTCGACTGCATCCGCGCCCTCGAGAATTTCGTTAAACTCCAGATCGGCCGAGCTATAGGCCTTCGTCAAAACATCATCAAAATTGGTGGTTATCACCGCTCCACTAAATAGGTAGGGAAGCCTCTGCACCGGCCCAGAGACCTCCCGATCTGCCCCAAACTCGTTTTCCACATACTCTAGAAAGCATCCTGCAGGTAAATCATCATGCAACGCTTCTGCAGCTTCCTCGTATTCGCCGTTGGTTATCAGTTGATCAAAATCCTTTGGTGGAACCCGGGTTTCCGTAAGAACGCGATAAAGAAAGCCTGTCCAGCCAGGGTATCCGCTGGGCTTTGACATTCCAGCGCCCACAAATGGTGTTATTGCGCCACGACCATAGATCTCTTTGAGCTTTCTAAAGCGTGCAGAATTGCTATCGAACTGTTCCAAAATCTCCTCAGCACGGGAGAGATTATTTGCCTTTCTTCGCTCGCACCATTCAAGAAAGGCTTCGTTGTAGCCTACCGACTCCATCTCTCGAAGAATGGTGTCTCTGCAAAATGAATAACCGGCTATTTCAACTGTACCTTGCTCGTTCAAAAAGCTGTCAAAGGCCGGTTTTAGGTAATCCATCACTCAGGCCTCCTTTTGGTCGATCAAGCGAGCGCCGGAAAGAAGTTGCGGTAGCAGCGTGTCGCGGAGGTCTGCTAACGACCCCGTTTTCCTGACTAAGATTTCAATGTTTTCGTATACACTTTTCGCTAGTTTGGTGTACGCGTTGATCAATTCGTGGGGGGGGACAGCTATAGGAATAACCTTGAAGTTCTTTTTACTTATTTCCGCAAATGTCGTACCACTGGCGCGCCCTTTAATCTCATCCATCTCAGATGCACACCACTGCAGGACGTATTCCGGTGAGAGGGTTTTGTCGCACTTCATTGCGATGAAGCCTTGGTTGATCGCCACAGGAGTTTTTGCCAGAGCTAGGTACCCAACGGGGGCTCGAGATGACATTAGCACCGTATCAATCGGCAGTAGCCCAGAGCTGATTTTGGCTAAGCCAGCTGAAGTTATTTTTCTTTCGGTATCGATGAGGACCTTATGCTTTAGGCTTGAGAGGTCTTTAGGAGTTGCCCAATGAATATCCCCACCTCCCCAGAAATCATCATTCCTTGTCGATGGTGTGCCACCGCCCATTACGGTCAGCTCGTTACCGACTTGGCTAACGCGCCACCCCTCTGGAATCTCTCCCCACTCACAATCCTGCATAGCTGACGGAAATAGCTCTGCGGTGGCGCGGAGCTCAGCATATTGCTCTGGCTCTTCGGCCTGGAGGCGGTTTAGCTGAGCCCCGTCCTTGCTGGAAATGGTCTGCATGGCGGCGAACAGCGCGTCTTTTGCGCTGCCGCCATCCTTCAGCGCGGCGATTTTGGCTTGGACCGGCTCAAAATCGATAAACCAGCTTTTGAAGATAGCCTGGGCTATGTGTTCGAGGGTTTGACTGATTTGGTGGTTGTTCTGGATTTTTTCATCAAGGGCTCGAAGGTGACGCGCTATCCCTCGTTGTTCATTTTCGGGCGGAATCGGCAGTATGATTTTTCGCAATTCGCTTTGTTTGATGCCTTTCACTGTAGAGCCACTTGCTCGAGACTCCAGTTGGTCTTGGACGTAGGGGGCTTGCATGACATAGCGGAGATAGTCGTTTTGCAAAAGGCCTTTGGCTCCCCGGAGTGTCACGATGCGCTGCGCTAGTGCCACGTTCCCATCTGCCAACTGAGCCACTTCACCAAGAGGAGCTTCCGTGGTAACTACCACATCACCGGCCATGGGGAGCCCCCGAACCATCCAAGACTCGTAGTCTTCCTCTGCGATGTATTCCGTTGCAGGCAAAATAGTTCCGCCCTTCACGATTTTGGCGGTGATCAATGGAACTCCGTGATCAGTTTTCTTGGGGGTCTTGCCTCTGTAATCAATCAGCGCATCCACAGCTTCAGATAGAGGCAATAGTTTCCAATGCGAAGGAAACTTATCAGCACTCATAACCTAGCCCCCCAAGGTTGCGCTTGATCTCGGCCTCCAGACGCTCACTCTCAGTAAATTGCCCTCGCAGTTGTTCGGTTAACCTGGCCATTTTCTTCGCAAAGGGCTCACCATCGTCTTCCTGCTCCTTTGCACCCACATATCGCCCTGGAGTCAGCACAAAGTCATGCTTCCTGATTTCATCTAGGCTGGCGGATTTGCAGAACCCAGCGACATCTTCGTAGCCTTCACCGCGTTGCCAGGCATGGAAAGTGTCGGCGATTTTGGCAATGTCTTCGTTGGTAAAGTCTCGGATCACACGATCCCGCATGAAGCCCAGGTTGCTAGCGTCTATGAAAAGGAACTCCTCCCGGCGGTCGCGCTTCTGCTCGTTGCGCACCGTGCCGTTAGCTTTGTCTCGGGTTATGAACCAGATACAGGCTGGGATCTGAGTGTTGGTGAACAGTTGGCCGGGGAGGGCAACCATACACTCCACCAGGTCGGCTGCCACTAGTCGCCTGCGGATTTCGCCTTCATTGTTGGTGTGGGAGCTCATTGAGCCGTTGGCCAGCAGCAGGGCCATACTTCCTGTCGGTGCTAAGTGGTGGATCATGTGCTGCATCCACGCAAAGTTCGCGTTGCCCTTGGGCGGGTTGCCGTATTTCCAGCGGCTGTCCTCTGCCAAGGATTCGCTCCACCAGTCCTTCATGTTGAAGGGAGGGTTCGCCATTACGAAGTCGGCGCGCAGGTCCGGGTGCTGGTCGTCCAAAAAGCTGTCGGCGTTTTTCTTGCCAAAGTTGAAGTCGATGCCCCGAATGGCCATGTTCATAGCGGCTAGTCGCCAGGTGGTTGGGTTGGACTCCTGGCCGTATACGGAGATGTGTTTCTTCTGTTCGCTGGCACTGTAGTGCTGTTCTTTTGCGTGTTCTTCGATGAACTTGTCGCTGGATACGAAGAAACCACCAGAACCCATTGCCGGGTCATACACTCGGCCCGAGTAAGGTTCGAGCATTTCCACGATCAGGGTGACGATACTCTTTGGGGTGTAGTATTGACCACCTTGCTTGCCTTCAGCGAGGGCGAACTGGCCCAAAAAATATTCGTACACATGGCCTAAGATGTCTTTGCTGTGCAGGCTCAGCTTCTCACCGTCGAACACGGGCTTGGTGAAGGAGGTGTTGGAGAAGGTGTTGATCAGGCCCAGCAGCTTCTCGTTCTCTAGCTGGTACTGGCTAATGCGGTTAAGGATGCCTTTGAGCTTAACGTTGCTCCTTTCGATTTCCTCCAAAGCGTTGTCGATGAGCCAGGAGATAGAACGCAGTTTTACATCGTTTCCGCCTTCATCCTGCCAGATAACAGATCCCACGGGCAGTGAGGCTTTTTCATTTAAAGTGCTCCAGCGGGCCGGTTTAGGTACCCAGAATACGTTGGCCTCGCGATAGTAATCCAGCACTTCCAGCTCTTCTGTCAGGGCTTGCCGGTAATCTTCGTCGCTCTCATATTCTTCTGGTGGTAAGTAGTAAATCTCATCGCTCTCGTCCTGGAATCGTTCCAGTAACTCTTCCTGGCGCTCCTCGAAGGCATCTGAGACGTATTTCAGGAAGATCAGGCCCAGCACGATATGTTTATAGTTGGCGGCATCCATAGCGGACTGCAGCTTACAGGCTGCTTTCCAGAGCTTGTCGTCCAGGGTCTTGAGGAATTGCTGTTCCGTGTTGTTCATTGCTTAGTAGTTCCCTTTGAGGGTTTAATGCTTTCGCTATCTAATAAAGCGCAAAGGCACGGAGCGACAATGTGTGTCGGTTCGTGCCTTCGTTTGTTCCGGAGTGTTGTGAGCAATGACTATGGGTTAATTGCTTGCTAACCACTCGATATATAGTTGTTTTACGTTACTTGGCGGGGTTAGGCAAGGCTAGGCAGGGCTCGGGAGTTCCTTTGAGCGCTCGTAAGCGGCGTAGTATTCATCTCGCAGCTGTTGACCTTCCGTGCAGTACCTGTTCTTGGGAGCAAAGCAGCGATTGCATAGCATCAGGTGGTTGATCATGGCGTCGTGGGAAGGCTTCGATGGCCTCATCCGTTCAATTTGGCCTGGACGGCTCTCTGGTCTTCCGATGGGCTCGGTTGTATCGTCACCCAGCGGTTGACCCTCTGAACGCTTCAGGCCGAAGTGGGCCAACACGTGGGCTCGGCTGATTGCCCCTTCGGCTATGTCCTGAAGGTCGTCTGCATCCAGCAGGCGCCTCGAGCGTGCGGGGTTAGCCTGGAGGGTTTGGGCTATGTCTTGTAGCAAGGCGTCAGGGTCTACCGTTTCTTGCAGCTGGCGGAGCGTCGGATGTGTGCGCTCTCGTTGAGTCTTGGCCGTTACCTGCTTCGCCGGAGAACGGATGGAACGCAGGGAACATCGTTGTTTTGTCTGACCGTTATCTGTTCCCTTTGGTGCTGCCCCTGAGGGAACAGGGGGAACGGCTTCGATTCCAAGCGCTTCGAGGATGTGTTCAACGCTCATTCATCGGCCCCCTCATCTGGCTTGATCCAGTACAGGCCGAATGTGTCGCTACCGATTCGGGTCTTTTTCGAGCTCTTCCCCTGGTCGTGTTCAGCAATCCACCCGGCGTCGTCCAGGGCTTTCAGAATGCGCTTCAAATCAAAGCCTATTGCGGCTTCTCTAAGCCCATGGCTGAAAAAAAGGTGTATCCGCCCTCCTGAGCTTTCCAGCCAGTATCCGGCACGTTCTCGGGCTCCGTGGTGCGAATCCGGGTCTTCTTTTGGCGCGAAGCGGGCGTTCCCATGCTTGGCGATAAATTCGCGGATGCTCGCCAGGATCTGGCTGGTCTCATCCTTCTCCTTCCCCCGGTTCTCACGCCAGGCTGCGAACATTTCTAAGGCAGCCTCAATGGCAGCACCTTTGTCCCAACCTGTGAGACCGTAGTCTGTGGCCAGTTCTCCTGCCATAGCGATCAGGGCGAAAGTGCCGGCGGCCCGCGATTCCAAACCATCTCTTCCCGTGAACTCTGATCTCATCATGATCGCGGCGTAGTGGTGTTTCAGATCTCTAGAATCTTCCAGCACCGCCTCCACGAAAGCGGGGCCAGCGTGGCCGTAATGCTGGTTGGTGGCTTGTTTCAAATGGTCGGCCATGGCGCGAGCGCTTTTATGACGGTGCAGATAGTCGAACAAGCCGTAACGGCGGTTTGTAGCAGGAATGTCCAGTAGTCGGGCGCTTTGACCGGCTTTGGTTTTCTGGTTGGCCTCTCCCATATGGCTGCTGAGTGTTCGCTCGCCGCTGGAGAGCAGCATGATCCGCCAGCGTTGAGATTCGCGGGCCCCGCCCGTTCTCCGAGCGCGTTGCTTTCCCTGGCCGTTTGCCAAAGCGTATACGACAGTGCCGATTTCCCTTGGGTTGCTCTCGCTGATTTCATCCAGGGGCAAGAGAGTGTCGTTGCGGGCGGCTGCGGTGGCTTCTAGCCCGTTCCCGGTTCCCCGCCAGGTCATGACATAGCCCGGGCTGCCCCATACGCTTGCAGCCGCCTGAAGCGCAGTGGTTTTACCCTTGGATGAGTCTCCCTGAAGGTGGAGTCCGGCGCCTCCGGCTTCTCTTTGGGCTGCTATCTTGAGCAACGGGGCGGCGAAAGCGCATGACACCGAAATGATCAGTAACTGGTTGCCCGCGCAGAGCTGGCCGACCTCTTCCTTCCAGCTTTGAAGAGATCCGCGTCGTAGGTACGCATCGTGAGCTGCGTGCTCAGACTGAAAGCGGTAGCTGTTGTCTCCAATGGTTCGACCTGGCAGAACGAAGGCTGTGTTGTCCCGGTTCCAGCCGGTGCGCGTGGCCGCCACGACCCTATTCGCTGGGTACTGTTCCATCATCCACTCGCAGAGCAGTCTGTGAGCTTTTGGGTTTATTCTTACACCGTTGTCCAGCAGCTCTCCTCGCAGTTCTTCCCCACTTCCCTTGAGCATGTGCATTGGCGCGGCCCACTCCTTAACGCGGCCCTGAGAATCCCAGAAGCGAAGGATCAAGCCATATCCACTGCCGATTTCATCTCGGGTCTCCGCAGCGGCCTCAAGGGGCGTGCTGATCCATACATCTATGGGCTCCGGTTCGCTGTCTCCTCTGGGGATTTTGGTGCCGTGCCAGTAGAGCCCTGGCTTCTGGGGCGTGCGATGGAGACGAAACCAGTCGGGGTGGTTCCGGAAACACGGGCGCTCAATGTCTGGCTCCGGTAAATGTGTTGGTGGATGCTCTGAAGGGTAGACCGGTTTCAGTGTGGTCTCGGTTCCCTCGGAACTTTCTGAAGAGGGAACGCTTGAACCCTCGTCGTTCGCGTTTGTTCCCCGTGTTCCCTCTGTTCCCTCCGAAAACAGGCAGTCTGGTTTCATAGCTGCCCCCTTAGCCATTCATGCAGGTCGTTAAAATCGGAAAGGTGCTTGGGTGCCTCGGGCGGCCATTCGGGCAGGGCAAGCCTTGCCCCGGCGGCCAGTGCTGCGGCGCGTGCGGCTGTTGCGCCCGGGTTGCCCGGTGTGGCGCGGTCGTCGTCTCCGCACACAATCAGGTCAGCATCAGGCCAGCGGTTCCGGGCTCCGGTTGCCACGGCCTTGAGGTTGCCGCAATCTACTGCTGCTAGTACTAGAGCATCTCGGTCTAGTTCCGCCAGGGTGCAGCCAGTGGCATAGCCCTCACAAATAAGAATGCGCGCGGGGTATTCCGGGCCATCTACAACAACAAAATGACCAGCCTTCTTACCGCCGGCCATCAGTCGCTTATTCCCCGCCTCATTTATGGTCTGTAGGCTCCAAGCTTTGCCGTTGAAGTCGGTCAATAGCAGAACGAGTTCGCAGCCATTCTGGCGGGCTTTGTGGGGCTGTATGCCCTTACTTTGAAGGTAGGGGTGCTCTGGATCTGCGGAGTGGCTGGAGTGCCAGTGTCGAGCAGCCGCTGCGGCTTTGGCTTCCCACTGGCGTGCTTGCTCTTCCTCTCTCGCCTGTTTGGCGTCTGCCATACTGCGTTGCAGTTCTCGGCGTTCTTCAGGTGTGATGCTGCTTTCGTTCCAGGCTACCCATTTCATCTCGGCCCCGGTTGACCAGTCACCGGCGATCACGATGATGGGTAAGCCTCTCGAGTGGTAGGCCACTCCCCATGCGTTCTTACTGCGAGGCTTGCTGGCGCTGCCGGTTCGGATGAAGCGGCCCTCGTGGTTGGCCAGCTGTGATAGGAAGTCATCCGGGTTGGCTGGTTCTATGCCATTCTCCAGCAAAGCGATGCGTATGGCCTCCAGCCGATCTGCGCAGCTGGTGGTGACGCTACACTGGTTACGGGTCTGGTGCCTTGCCCCTTCGGGGGCGGGTGCCTTTATCATGCCTGGCCCCCTTCCATGCGCTCAGCGATCCAGTTACGGATTACCGATTCGGGCCACGCCACGGCGCGGGCTCCGATTTTTACCGGCTTCGGGAAAGTGCCTGTGGCGATCCCGTCGTAGATTGAACTTCGACTGCGTCCGGTGATGGCCTCCACTTCCGTGCGGCGCAGCATTCTCTCCAAATATTGGCGGTGGGTTTTGAGGGTTTCGGTGTTTTTTTGCATGTGGATTCCTCATGGTTCCGGTTGGGTTCCAGGGAATCCTCGTCTTTCTATTCGTTTTTGAGCAGGTGTAGGGGTTGGAGGTCAAGGGGTGGAGGCCCTGCCTCTAGCCCAGTGATAGAGCGAGTTCGAGGGGTGGAGGGGATTTATTTGCGCCAGTTTGCCGCCCAGCGAGGTGTAATCATCGTTGCGCCTGAATCTGCATTTTTTTTGCTGAGCCCCTGTTTTTCTAGCCACGCTTTGACCTCTTCCTTTTTGGGAAAGGAGCTGCGGTCACTTCGATCTACATTTGTCCAATAAAGGCGCCAAGCTCTGATCAATGCCTCGAGATCTGAGAGTTCGTTGTCAGCGAGAGCATTGAGCAACTTTGCAAAATCTGAGGGTAAACCTTCCATCAACTCGTCACGTGTGGGGGAGGGCTGATTTCTGCGCTCGATAATTTTTTGATCCGCAAGGGTTTGAAGGTCGCCGGCCCAGCAGATTAGGTCGTGAGCCTTTACCTTAGGGGGACGGCGAGCTGGGGTAAAAATGGGCGAATCAAGGTACCCCGGGTCTTTATCGAGATCTACCCAAAGAGGGCCGTTGGCTAGTTCATTCTCGAACGACGAACTCTTCAAGGGGCTCCTGAGCCACCTGTCGATGTAGGCATGTGCCAGCGTATACTCGCGTGAAGCGCCACTACTCTCGCTAGTTTCGGAGGTGTTCAGGAGGTTATTGGATAGGCTGACAACATCACGCTCGATAGTCCGGATAAGGCTCGGTGGAACCTGAACAAAGATTGACGACTCAGTCGTGTTGAGGGTGGAATCACTCATAGCCCCCTTTAGCACAACCAACTCGCTGATAAAGGTATAAACCGTGAGTGTTTCTGTTGCCCCCAGGTACAGAGCGTCAGTGAGGGTTAGATTGAAGGGGCTGTTGTGCAGGTCACATAGGTAATAATAGTCTCGCACCAAGTCTTCCTTATTTTGCCAGGATGGGATTTCCAGTTAACCCCTCTGTTTACTCTTTCCGATAATCGTTCCTCTAAAGGCCTACAGGTTACTTGATTTTCCAATAGGAAGAATCGATGGGTCTGGGTTTCAATAGAGACCAGCCTGGATATCTATTTATTGGCCGCCCGCTTTATGGGTTTGAGGTTATTTTCCGGATCCTTAAGTGTGTCGAGGTAATCCGCCCACTGCTGCATCATGTTGCGGCGTTCCGGTAGCCAGGTTGTGCGGTTATAGGCTCTTCCGTGCATGTCCTTCACTCGATGGGCGAGTTGCATCTCCACGATCTCCGCCCGGAAGCCCAAGCGCTCGGTGAGAACGGTTCGGGCCATGGCCCTGAATCCATGTGCAGACATGATGCCGTGCAGCTCCAGCCTGGTCAGGGCAGTTCTGATCGCGTTGTTGCTCATGGGTTTGGTCTTGCTGTGGCCGCCAGGAAACACCCACTCCCACTTGCCGTTAACCGCTTTGATTTGGTCCAGCAGCTCGATTGTTTGGCGTGCAAGTGGCACCACCAACGGCTCTCCGTTTTTGGTGCGCTCGGTTGTCCAAGTGGCGGCATCCCAGTCGATTTGTTCCCACTTCATTGAGCGAAGTTCGCCGGGCCTCAGGAACAGCAGGGGCGATAGCTTCAGTGCCATGCAAACGGTCGGGGTTCCCCAGTAGGTGTCAATTCGTTTGAGGAGGTCGGCTATTTCGTCTGGTGTCACTACCGCCGCGTGATGTTTCGTTTCCGAGGCGGGCAGGATGTCGCGTATGTCTGCGGTCATGTCTCGCTGCGCGCGGCCGGTGCTGACTGCGTATCGGAATACCTGACCAATCAAGGTTTTTACCCTATGGGCTGTTTCTACTCGCCCGGTTTTCACAACATCCCGCAGTGGCTCCAATATGTCTAATGGTTCTATCTCGCTGATAGGGCGCCGGCCCAGCTTCGGGAAGGCGTGTTGCTCAAGGCGGCGAACGTTCCGGTTGTAGTGTTCTTCTACTACGGCTTTCTGGTGTACTTCCTCCAGCCATTCGGTTGCTAAGGCCTTGAAGGTGTTAGCGGTGGCCTCTACGCGCTTGGTTTTGTGGGTAGCCCTGTGGGTAACGGGGTCAATCCCTTCAGCCAACAGTTGCTTTGCTTCGTCGCGCTTGGCCCTTGCTTCCTTGAGTGAGGTTTGTGGGTATGCGCCGAGGGTGAGGGTTCTCTCCTTTCCGTCGTAACGATATCGGAACCACCACACTTTTGATTCTGGTTTCACTACCAGAGTCAGCCCGCCACCGTCTGCAAGCTTACGCTGTGCTTTACCCCCAGTTGTGGCGTTCTTAACCGCCGTGTTGGTCAGCTTGTTGGCCGCTCTGCTCATGGCTTTCCGTTGTGGTTGTGGGTATGGATGCGAACCAGTGTGGTTAGGCTCGATTTGTACCCACAAAGTTACCCACAATAATATCCGGATTCCAGTGGAACTCGTTGGAATAATTTGGACGGTTAAAACGAGAAAAGCCCCGGCTGGCGGGGCTTTTGGAGGTGATTTAGGTTCCGGTGGGTTCCGGCTAAATCTGTGTTTGGTGGAGACGGCGGGAATTGAACCCGCGTCCGCCAGTACTCAACCTTGAGGGTCTACATGCTTAGCGTCCTTCTATTAATTTAACTTCAAGCGACCCGAAGGTCAGGGTGCAAGAAGCGATCTCTTTAAATCTTAGCCGTTAGCCAGTGAGCTCTGTCTAACGGAGCATCCCGTAAGCGATGACGTCCTGAGATGTTGCTCTGGGCTACGGGCGACCCAGTCAGGACGACTAGCAGCTTACGCTGCTAGTGCGTAGTTTTCGTCGTTTGCGACTATTGCATTGCAGCTTTGGATTAACGAGATTCGCTGCCATCTCGACATGCACTCAAGGGTTCGCCACCAGCGTCGAAGCCATGTCGTCCCCTTATGCTCAGTATATGTGTCCGGTTTGCCGGACTTCAAGGGTTCTTTCCAAATCTCCGTAATTCACGCCCGCTACTTGTACTTACTCAGGCCACCCGGCCTTGCGCGCCCGGTCCGCCCTGTCGGCCGGCCAGGGCCACGTGGCTCAGGGCTTCGAAGCTTTCCTGAAAGTACCTCATGACGGCATCCGGGTCTGCCTGGATGTTCTTGTCCATGGTAATGCCGAACTGAACGGTGCCGGCATAACTGAAAATACTCATGCCAATACCGATGCTGCCGCTCTGGGGTACCCAGAACATGGGCTGGGTGACCTTTCCGCCGGCCAGATACAGTGGCTCTGTGGGGCCGGGCACGTTAGTCAGCACCGCCGACGCCTTGTTGCTCAGGAGGTCCAGCGCCCGCCGTTCCAGGATGTCGGGGCCGCGGCCGAATAAATCAAGGAGGCTGTAGGTAACCTGAGCCTGGTAAGAACGCTTTAGGCGGTTCATGTTCTCCTGAACCTGGCGGAAGCACATGACCGGATCCTCTACTTCCACCGGCAGCGGTACCAGTACCAGACCGAACTTGTTGCCAAGGGTCTCGATGGGTTGATCCAGTGGTCGCAGGTTGAAGGGCACGGCAACGCGCAGGCCGCACTCCGGAATGGCCTCCTTGTGCGCTGCAAAGTGTCGTTGCAGAGCGCCGGTGGCGGTGCACATGAGAACATCGTTCACCGTCCCGCCCAGTGCCTTGGCGCAGGCTTTCACTTGAGCCAGGTCCAGCGGTTCGGCCCAGGCCACCTGTTTGCGACCGCAAAGCGGCGTTCGCAGTCCGGTTTTCGGCTCGAAGGGGGCCAATCCGAGTTTGAGCAGGTCGAGGGCAACCGCGCCTGCCGTGGTTGCCAGCTTGACCGGATAATTCGGTTCCTCACGGACCGACTGGATAAACAGGCGGGCCTGATAATTTGCCGTCTGCACATTGTCCACGGCCCGATTGAGGGCGCTGCGGAACCACGTTGATTTCAGGGCAGGCGAGGGCGAGACCGACGCCACTTTTTGCAGTTTCGGTTCCGGCGTCCGGTCGGTGAGGGAGAGCATCACCCGAACCAGCGATATACCGTCGGCAATGCAATGGTGAATACGGATCAGTAAGGCGCTGCCGCCCTGGTAATTGTCGATATAGTGCATTTGCCACAGCGGGCGGCGGAAATCCAGGGCGGTGCTGTTCAGGTCGCCAACCAGTTTCTGAAGCTGGGCTTTATCGGCATTGCCCGGCAGGGCTATCTGGTGCAGGTGATTGTCGATGTCGAACAGGGGATCGTCCTGCCAGAACGCCCGGTCACCCTTATCGACCACCCGTTGACGAAACCGACGAAAACGGAGGAAGCGCTCCTCCAGAATGCGCCTCAGATGGCTGACCGAAACCGTTCGGTCCAGCGCCAGCACTCCGCAGATCATCATCGGATTCTCTGGCGTGTCCATGCGCAGCCAGGCGCGATCGACCGCAGACATCGGTGTACGAGTGGATGACATAAGCATTCCCTTTGCCGAGCATCAGGATCCCGAGTATAGGCCTGATGAAAAGATGCGCAAAGAGAGTGAGTATGCGACACACCGGGGCGTGTCGCACTTGACGGATGTCAGATATTGAGAGGTTGGGAGGAAAACAGACTCAGGCGTTGGCGTCGCGCATGATGCGCTGCTTCTGGCGGTTCCAGTCGCGCTCTTTTTCGGTCGCGCGTTTGTCGAATTCTTTCTTGCCTTTCACCAGGGCAATCTCGCACTTTACCTTGTTCTTTTTCCAGTACAGGGCGAGAGGCACGCAGGTGTGACCGGTCTGGTTCACCTTTCCGATAATCTTGGCAATTTCCTTGGCGTGAAGCAGCAGCTTCCGGGTGCGCGTCGGGTCTGCGATCACATGGGTGGAGGCCGCGACCAGCGGGGTGAAGTGCGCCCCCAACAACCAGGCTTCGCCATTTTTCAGCAACACATAGGAGTCCGTGAGCTGGGCCTTGCCCGCACGTAGCGATTTGACTTCCCAGCCCAGCAGGGCGAGGCCGGCTTCGAAGCGCTCCTCGATGTGGTACTCGTGTTTCGCCTTTTTGTTCAGGGCGATGGTACTGCTCGGCGTTCCGGGCTTTTTCTTGCTCATGAATCAGGTAATCCGGGTTCGGACGAATGAACGAATCGGCCGGCAGCTTTGCCGGCAAAACGCGCATTGTAGCTCAGGAGTGCCAGACCGGTCACGAAATCGCCGTTATCCGGGTTGCCCGGTCGTGCGTCTGCGAGTCGATCGGCTACAATGTGTTGCCAGAACCTATCAGGGACACGAATGCCTACGCCGTATCAGACACCTATCGGGTCCTTCACCCGCAAAACCACCTTTTTCTGGGCCGCGGTCGGCGCCACCGTGGGCCTGGCGAACCTGTGGCAGTTCCCTTACCTGGCCAGCCTGCACGGTGGCGGTCTGTTTATCTTGCTCTACCTGGGCTGCCTGTTGTTGGTAACGCTGCCCCTGATGGTGACCGAAGCCACTCTGGGCCGGTATTCCCGTCACGGCATCGTGCTGGCCATGGATGGTTACATTCGGAGCGCCAAGGTGTCCGGTGCGTGGATGCTGGCGGGTCGTCTGGGCATTCTGGCGGCGTTTCTGGTGCTCTCCTTTACCGTGGTGTTCGGGGCCATTGCCCTGGCTTACGTGTTCTTTGGTGCCATGGATAAGTTCTCCGGGGTCGACCAGCGGGGGGCCACCGCCATTCTCTCAGGCCTGGTGTCGGATCCCAGGGAGTACCGCCTGTTCATGGGCTGGCACGCCCTGTTTCTGATTCTGGTGATATGGGTATCCATCCAGGGCGTGGTCAAGGGGCTTGAGCGGACGCTCAGGGTGGTGGTGCCGGGCACGTTGCTGCTGATGCTGGGGCTCTTTGCCCTGGCGGCCTGGCACGGCCGCATAGGCGGTGCGGTGAGCCATATTCTGGAAATGCACCCGGAGGACGTGACCCTGGAGAGCGTTAAGGCGGCTCTGTTTCACGCCTTTTTTACTCTTGGTCTGGGTATGGGGGTGTGGGCAATTTTCGGCGCCTACACGGCACCCGATACTCAATTGAAACGATCAATTCTCGCCGTGGTATTGATGGACACCCTCGTGGCCATCATCGCGGGTATGATGATCTTTGCAGTGGCGACCGATGGCAGCAGTTTTGATGGTGAGCGCGGCTTTGGCCTGTTGTTCGTGTCGCTGCCGGTTACTCTCGGACAGCTACCGGCCAGTCAGTTCGTGATTGCGACGGTTTTCCTGATGGTGGTGATGATCGTATGGACCACCTCACTGGCGTTGATGGAACCGGTAGTCGGCTGGTTTCGGGAATGGACAGGCGCCCCCCGTGGCTGGTCTGCATTGATTGTGGGCCTGATGGTCTGGTTCGCCGGTCTGGCTTCCCTGCTGTCGTTCAACATCTGGGCTGACGATCGTTTTGCCGGTGCAACGGTCTTCCGCTGGTTGGAACTCATCACGGGAGGTCTGTTGATTCCGGCCGTTGCCATCCTGATTTCCGTGTTCACCGGCTGGCGGCTTACCCGGAGCTTGTCGCACCGTATCCTGGGGCAGGCCCCGGCCTTTTTCGCAGCGATCTGGTTCTGGGTGATGCGTTTGGTGCTACCGGTGGTGGTTGCCTACATCGGTATCCAGTACACCACGTTCTCCCTGACCAATCTTTGCGATTCCGGCAGTGACGGAATCTGGTGCGGTCAGCCGGCAACGGTGCTGTCTGAAATTGAGGGCGAAGCAGTGCTTGGCGAGCGGGCGCCGGACACCTCGGTTCCGCAGGCAGCAACGGAAGAGGGCGGCGGCCAACCGATGGAGCCGCCGGCCGAAAAACCGCGGTCGGGAAATCAACCGACGAAGGAGTCGGTCCCGGGGGAAAATGCCCCCAAAGACGGCGATATCCTTTATCATAGCGTTTGATCAGGTGTGAGTTTCCACGCACTTCTTTATTTGTAGAGAGCGCTTGCAAGCAGGACAGCCAGTTCCAATGCCCCATCAGATTGATAAAACAGCCCTTGTCATGCACTCCGCGGAGCGGATGTTTCACCTCGTGAACGATGTTGCCCGTTACCCGGAGTTCTTGCCCTGGTGTGCCAACGCCGAGATCCATGAGGAAAATGACGGGGAACTGACCGCCTCCATGGAAATTGCCAAAGGCGGCGTGCGGCACACCCTGACGACCCGGAATCAGCTGCTGATGCCGGAGGCCATAGAGATGAATCTCGTGGACGGCCCATTCCGGAACCTGACCGGGCGCTGGCACTTCAAATCCCTGGACCACAATGCCTGTAAGGTGATCCTGACATTGGAGTTCGAGTTTGCCGGCTCGCTCTCTCGCATGGCCTTCGGAACGGTGTTCAGTCAGGCTGCGAATACAATGGTAGATGCCTTCTGCAAGCGCGCGGACGAATTGTACTCGGGAGGTTTGTGATGCCGCACGTTGAGATCGCTTACGCCCGCCCGGACAAACAGGAAATAGTACCGGTAGTCGTGCCTGAGGGCACCACCGCACTTGAGGCGGTCAAGTTGTCGGGGATCGTAGGAATTTTCCCGGAAGTTGATCCGGATGACATCGACATGGGTATTTTCGGTAAGGTGATTAAGGACCCCGGCGCCCATCAGCTGCGTGACGGGGATCGGGTGGAACTTTACCGGCCGCTCAAGATTGACCCAAAACAGGCGCGCCTGAACCGGGCCAAGAAGAAGAGTTAGGTTTCCGGTCAGTAAGCTGGAGTATCTTCCAGAAGCTGGGCTTCGTAGTGGGAAAACTGGTCATTGTCGTAGTAGACGATGATGCGCTGTTCCCGAATGTCCCCGCCACTGCGCTGAAAGGTGTAAATGTAGTACTCCCGGGAGGCATCAACCGGGTTCAGCATCATCGGCGTTCCCATCACCGCGTGTACCTGGCTGCGGGGCATGCCCTCGGTGAGGGAGGTCAGCTCTTCATCGGTCACAATGTTGCCTTGCTGGACGTTGATTTTGTAAACGCCCGGGAAGCCACATCCGGTCAGAATGAGAGTGAGAATCAGAGCTGTAAGCTTTTGCATCGCCGGGGGAAATCCTCTATCTTGAAATCGCCTGCCAGAGGCAGGTGTGGCACGGGGTAACCGTTCATGGCGGCTTCATCATACCGGAAGCCGTGAGGCACACCAAAGAGTGAATAGTAACATGTCATCTGAAAACGCCGAATTACGAAAAGTCGGTCTCAAAGTTACTCTGCCGAGAGTCAAGATCTTCAATATTCTTGAGAATGCCGACGAGCACCACCTGAGTGCCGAAGACGTCTACAAGAAACTGTTGGAGCAGGGAGATGACGTGGGGCTGGCGACTGTCTACCGGGTGCTGACCCAGTTCGAAGCGGCGGGCTTGGTGCTGCGCCATAACTTTGAGGGCGGTCACGCGGTCTTCGAGATGGCTGGCGATGATCACCATGACCACATGGTCTGTACACAGACCGGCGAGGTCATTGAGTTCGTTGACGACGTCATCGAAGAGCGCCAGAAAAAGATCGCCGAGGAGCGCGGCTACGAGATCGTTGATCACAGCCTGATCCTCTACGTAAAACCGATCAAATCATAAGTATAAAAAAGGGGCGGGTGAATCACCCGCCCCAACAGCTCTCAGGATCGAGAGGGGTAGAGGTTGTGGGAGAGTGGCCTCAGTGGTGGGTGGCCTGCCCCTTGGAAAACATTTCCCTGGCGTGTGCAATGGTGTGCTCGGTCATGTCGACGCCGCCCAGCATGCGTGCCACTTCACTGATCCTTCCCTGATCGTCCAGTGTTTCAATTTTCGAGAACGTTGCGTCCCTTTCGGTAAACTTGCTGACAAACAGGTGCTGATGGCACTGCGCCGCCACTTGCGGCAGATGGGTCACGCACAGAACTTGTCCGTTTTCACCCAGGCTCCGTAGCAGCCGACCGACCACTTCGGCGGTGCCACCGCCAATGCCCACGTCCACTTCATCAAAGACCAGGGTTGGTGTGGTTGAGGTCTGGGCCACCACGACCTGAATGGCGAGACTGATCCGCGAAAGTTCGCCGCCGGAGGCAACTTTGGCCAGCGGGCGAGCCGGTTGCCCGGGGTTGGCACTGACCAGGAATTCGATGTCCTGCTGGCCATGGGGGGCGGGCTCATCCTTGGCGTTGCGGTTCAGGTGGGTCACGAACTGCATCGTTGGCATGCTCAGTTGTGCCAGTTCCTCGGCGATGCGCTGATCCAGCTCCACCGCCGCCTGTTCGCGTGCTTCCGTCAGTCTGCCGGCGAGTTCGTCGAACGCGCTGCGTTGCTTTACCAGTTCCGCTTCCAACTGTTCGAGGCTGCCGGCGCCGCCGTCCAGCTCTGCCAGTTCCGCAGACAGTCGCTGGTGCAGTTCCGGCAGTTCTTCCGGGGTGATCCGATGCTTGCGGGCCATTTGGTAGATTGCGCTCAGTCGTTCCTCGGCCTGGGCCAATCGTTCCGGGTCGGCCTCGTAGTCGTCCACGAAGCGGCGCAGATTGTCGCCGGCCTCGCTGATCTGGATCTGGGCTTCGTTCAGCATCTGGATGGTGTCAGCCAGGGCGGGAACGTCCACTGGCAGTTGCTCCAGTTGTTGCAGTGCCTGGCGCACCATGTCTGCTGCACTGGTTTCTTCTTCCGTACAGAGCAAGGCGGCCTGATGACTGCTGTGTAGCACCGCGTCGGCCTGGCTCAGTTGCGCTTGTTCCTGTTCCAGTTGTTCCTGCTCTCCATCTTCCAGTGCTAGCCGGTCCAGTTCCTCGACCTGGTAGCGCAGCAGCTGCAGTTTTGCTTCGGTCTCGTCGGCATTCTGCTGACGCTCGGTCAGGCGGTTTCGGGTTTGGTTCCAGGCTTTCCAGGCAATGTGGGTGTCCGCAGCGAGACTTTCCACGCCAGCAAATTCGTCCAGCAGTTTTCGGTGGGTTTCTTTGCGCAGCAGCGACTGATGCTGGTGTTGGCTGTGGATATCCATCAGCAGGCCGCCGAGGTCTTTCAGGTGGGCCAGCGGGCAGGGCTGGCCATTGATGTAGGCGCGTGAACGTCCGTCCTTGCTGATCACGCGGCGCAGGATGCAGTCGCTGTCATCATCCAGCTCGTGGCTTTCAAGCCACTGAGCGGCTTCAGGGATGTCTGAGACATCGAAGGTGGCGGTAATGTCTGCACGCTTGGCTCCATGGCGAACTGCGCCCGCGTCGGCACGACCGCCCATCGCCAGCCCGAGGGCGTCCAGGACAATCGATTTGCCGGCACCGGTTTCTCCGGTCAGGGCTGTCATGCCTTTGCTGAACTGGAGTTCCACCCGTTCGGCAATGGCGTAATTGGAAACCGTGAGCTGTGTGAGCATGCAGAAAACCTCCGCGTCCTTCGAAATGCCTGGCGGACCCTCCCGGATCAGGGGCTAGCCGAATACTGTGATTTCATACAGTGACTGTGAATATATACAGGGTTCTTGTTGTTTGCAAATTGCTCGGGACGAATTTCTGTCGGATTGACGGGTGGGGTGGTTGAAACCTGCAAGCTGGGCCCCATATCCGTTCGCAACTACATTTTTCCGGCTCGCTGCGGTCGGAAGTCATGTTGAATCGGCCGAGTTGATGTCGGCCGCCGGATAGTTAGCAGGAGTGGTCATGAGCACCGACGAAAACCGCAACGAACAGGTAGAAGACGAATTGAAAGGGGCGACCGAGGCTGCCGCGGAAGAAGCGCAGGCGGAAGACGAGTTTGTCGAGGGCGAAGATTCCGAGGTTGATGCTTTGCGGGCCCAGGTCAAGGAAGCCCAGGAGCAGATGCTGCGCTCCCAGGCCGAGATGCAGAATGTCCGCCGGCGCGCCGAGATCGACGTCGAGAAAGCGCACAAGTTCGCTCTGGAAAAGTTCGTCAAGGAATTGCTGCCGGTTGCGGACAGCCTGGAAAAGGCGGTCGAAAGCACTGAAGCCAATGAGAATACCGGTGAGCTGGTCGCGTCCATCCGGGAGGGTGTGGAAATGACGCTCAACCTGTTCATGAACAGTCTCGGCAAATTCAACGTCGAGCAGCTCAACCCGGTTGGCGAGCCGTTTGACCCCCAGCAGCACGAAGCCATGTCCATGGTGCCGGCTCCCGATGCCGAGCCAAACAGTGTTGTAGCTGTGGTGCAGAAGGGCTATCTGCTGAATGGCCGTGTTGTACGTCCGGCCATGGTGATGGTCGCCAAGGCAGAAGATGCACCAAAAATTGATGAGCAGGCTTGAAAAGCCGATTAAAGCGCCAATATAGCCAGTAAATGGCGAAAGCCGGGGCAATACTCTCCGGGAAAGCATTCAGAAGAATTGGAGTGACTCAATGAGCAAGATTATTGGTATCGATCTGGGAACAACAAACTCCTGTGTTGCCATCATGGATGGTGACAAGGTCAAGGTTATTGAAAACGCCGAGGGTGATCGCACGACCCCGTCGATCATCGCGTACACCGATGACGGCGAAACGCTGGTAGGCCAGTCTGCGAAGCGTCAGGCTGTTACCAACCCGAATAACACCCTGTACGCCATCAAGCGTCTGATCGGTCGTCGTTTCGAAGACGATGTCGTTCAGAAAGACATCAAAATGGTGCCGTACAAGATCGCCAAGGCGGACAACGGTGATGCCTGGGTAGAGGTGAAAGGCGAGAAGATGGCGCCACCTCAGGTGTCTGCAGAAGTGCTCAAGAAGATGAAGAAAACCGCCGAAGATTACCTTGGCGAGAAAGTGACCGAGGCGGTGATCACCGTGCCGGCTTACTTCAACGACAGTCAGCGTCAGGCCACCAAAGATGCCGGTAAGATCGCTGGTCTGGACGTGAAGCGCATTATCAACGAGCCGACCGCCGCAGCCCTGGCCTATGGCCTGGACAAGAAGAGTGGCGATCGTACCGTGGCGGTATATGACCTTGGTGGCGGTACTTTCGACCTGTCCATCATTGAAATTGCCGATGTTGATGGCGAGCACCAGTTTGAAGTTCTGGCCACCAACGGGGACACCTTCCTGGGCGGTGAAGATTTCGACCTGAAGATCATTGAGTTCCTGGCCGACCAGTTCAAGAAGGATAGTGGCATTGACCTGCGCGGCGACTCCCTGGCGATGCAGCGTCTGAAGGAAGCTGGTGAGAAGGCCAAGATCGAGCTTTCCAGCAGCCAGCAGACTGACGTGAATCTGCCGTACATCACGGCCGATGCCAGCGGTCCGAAGCACATGAACGTCAAGCTGACCCGCGCCAAGCTCGAGTCGCTGGTAGAAGATCTGGTTCAGCGCAGCCTTGAGCCGTGTAAAGTGGCCCTGAAAGATGCGGGCATGAGCGGAAGCGAAATCGACGAGGTTATCCTGGTCGGCGGTCAGACCCGCATGCCGCTGGTGCAGGAAAAGGTTAAGGAGTTCTTCGGTAAAGACGCTCGCAAAGACGTGAACCCGGATGAAGCCGTGGCCATGGGTGCTGCCATCCAGGCCGCCGTACTTTCCGGCGACGTGAAAGACGTGCTGCTGCTGGATGTGACGCCGCTGACCCTGGGTATCGAAACCATGGGCGGCGTGGCGACTCCGCTAATCGACAAGAACACCACGATCCCGACCAAGAAATCGCAGACGTTCTCCACAGCGGATGACAATCAGACTGCCGTTACCATCCACGTGGTTCAGGGTGAGCGGAAGCAAGCCGCCCAGAACAAATCACTGGGTCGTTTCGATCTGGCGGACATTCCGCCGGCAGCGCGGGGTGTGCCGCAGATTGAGGTGACGTTCGACATCGACGCGAACGGGATCCTGAACGTGTCTGCAAAAGACAAGGCGACTGGCAAGGAACAGTCCATCGTGATCAAGGCGTCTTCCGGTCTGAACGATGACGAGATCGAGAAGATGGTGCAGGACGCCGAGGCCAACGCCGAGGAAGATCGCAAGTTCGAGGAACTGGTCCAGGTTCGCAACCAGGGTGATGCGATGGTTCACGCCGTTCGCAAGACGCTGACCGAAGCCGGCGACAAGGTCAGTGACAGCGAGAAAGAGTCTATCGAGGCGTCCATCAAGGAGCTCGAGACCGCCCTGGAAGGATCGGACAAGGACGACATTGAAGCCAAGACCCAGAAGCTGACGGAAGTCTCTTCGGAGCTGGCTCAGAAGATGTATGCAGAAGAGGGCGCGCAGGCCGAGCAAGCTGGCGGGCAGGAAGATGCTCAGGCCCAGCAGGCTGACGACGCCGTCGACGCCGAGTTTGAAGAAGTCAAAGACGACGACAAGCGGTAATTCTGACGTACATCAGGCAGTTGGAAAACGCGGGGAATTCCCCGCGTTTTCCGCGTTTAAAAACAGGGTTTTAAAAGCATGGCCAAGCGCGATTATTACGACATTCTCGGAATTTCCCGGGATGCGGACGAGAAGGAAATCAAGCGAGCCTACCGCAAGCTTGCAATGAAGTATCATCCCGACCGTAACCCGGATGACACCGAAGCCGAGAACAAGTTTAAAGAGGCCAGCGAAGCCTACGAGATTCTCGCAGACGACTCCAAGCGGGCTGCCTATGACCAGTTCGGTCATGCTGGCGTCGATGGCCAGGCCGGTGGTGGTTTCGGAGGTGGCGGTGCCAGCTTCTCCGACATTTTCGGTGATGTCTTTGGAGACATCTTTGGTGGCGGTGGCGGACGTGGCCGCAACACCCGCGGTGCGGATTTGCGCTACACGCTGGAGCTGGATCTCGAAGAGGCCGTAAAAGGCAAGAACGTCCAGATCAAGATTCCCGGCCACCGGGAATGTGAAGTCTGCGATGGCAGTGGTGCGGAGAAAGGTTCAACGCCGGAAGCCTGTGGTACCTGTAAGGGTATGGGGCAGGTCCGGATGCAGCAGGGTTTCTTCACCGTGCAGCAGGCATGTCCCACATGTCGGGGCTCTGGTCAGATCATCAAGAACCCGTGTAAGTCCTGTCATGGTCAGGGCCGGGTTCAGGAAGAAAAGACGCTGTCGGTCAAAGTGCCGCCGGGCGTGGATACCGGCGATCGCATCCGTCTCTCCGGCGAAGGTGAGATGGGCATCGATGGTGGGCCGCCGGGCGACCTGTATGTTCAGATCGCTGTGCGTGAACACTCCATCTTTACCCGGGATGGTCGCAACCTGTATTGCGAAGTTCCGATCAGTATTGTCGATGCCTCCCTGGGGGGAGAGCTGGAAGTGCCAACGCTCGATGGTCGGGTGAAGCTGAAGATTCCCCCCGAGACCCAGACTGGCAAGCTTTTCCGTCTGCGTAACAAGGGGGTAAGCCCGGTTCGAGGTGGTCCGGCAGGCGACCTGCTGTGCCGAGTGATCGTCGAGACGCCGGTCAACCTGACCAAGCGTCAGAAGGAATTGCTGGATGAGTTTCAGCAAACTCTGGACGGCGGCAACGGTACCGAGCATGCTCCGAAGAAAACCTCCTGGTTCGAGGGTGTCAAAAGCTTCTTCGACGAAATGAAATTCTGACGAGCAGACGAAAGGGAAATGCGAGCATGAGGGTAGCAATCATCGGCGCCGCCGGGCGCATGGGCAAGGTGTTGATCGAGGCCGTTGACGGCACCGAAGGCCTTGAGCTGGGTGCGGCCGTCGTCGAGCCGGGTAGCAGCTTGGTCGGGGCCGACGCCGGGGAAATGACCGGCATCGGCAAAACCGGTATCAAGATGGCCGGTGGTCTGGATGCGGTGAAAGATGATTTTGACGTACTCATCGATTTCACCTTTCCGGATCTCACCCTGGCGAACGCGGAATTCTGCAAGGCCAACGGCAAAATGCTGGTAATTGGAACCACGGGAATGTCCGAGGCCGAGAAAGAGCAGTTGGCCTTGGCCGCGGAATCCACGCCGGTGGTGTTTGCCCCAAATATGAGTGTCGGCGTTAATGTGGTGTTGAACCTGTTGCGCACTGCAGCCCAGACTCTGGGCGATGATTACGATGTTGAGATCATTGAGGCTCATCACCGCCATAAGAAAGATGCGCCATCGGGTACCGCCCTGCGGATGGGGGAAGTGGTCGCCGATGCTCTTGGTCGCGATCTGAAAGAATGCGCGGTTTATGGTCGTGAAGGCTTCACCGGCGAGCGGACCCGGAAAGAAATCGGTTTCGAAACCATTCGTGCCGGGGATGTGGTGGGGGATCATACCGTGCTGTTTGCCACCGAGGGTGAGCGGATTGAGGTTACCCACAAGGCGAGCAGTCGCATGACCTTTGCCAAGGGCGCGATGCGGGCAGCTCTTTGGCTTAAGGGTAAGTCAGCCGGGCTGTACGACATGCAGGATGTGTTGTCGCTCAAATAGAGTCGCGCGGGCGATTATACATGGACAGAAAGCCGCTTATTTTTTACAATAAGGCGGTTTAACTGCACCAAGCGTAGCTTTGAAAAACGCCCAGGGAACAAATAAGGTTCCCGGACAATAAAAAGCGGGACGGAGTTTTGACTCCCTCTCGCTTTTTTGCGACCTGAATTTGCGCTTGCGTTCCTGTTCGTGACGAACCGATACGCCACTCGATGAGGATACAAGCCTTGAGCACACCTGCAATCCTTGCACTCGCAGACGGAAGCCTGTTTTACGGCACCGCCATTGGCGCTGACGGCGAAACCAGTGGTGAAGTGGTGTTCAACACCGCCATGACCGGCTACCAGGAAATTCTCACCGATCCGTCCTACTCCCGCCAGATTGTCACACTGACCTATCCTCACATCGGCAACACCGGTGTGAATGAAGAGGACGTGGAATCCGATCGCGTCCAGGCTGCCGGCCTGATCATCCGCGATCTGCCGCTGGTTGCCAGCAACTGGCGCAGCAAGGGGGCGCTGGACGACTACCTGCGAAGCAACAACATTGTTGGCATTGCCGATATCGATACCCGTCGTCTGACGCGCATCCTCCGCGATAAGGGTTCCCAGAACGGTGCCGTTGTTGCCGGCGCCGATGCCACGGCGGAGCGCGCCCTGGAACTGGCCAAGGCGTTTCCGGGCCTGAAGGGCATGGACCTGGCCAGGGAAGTGACCTCTGAAAAGGTTTGGAACTGGACCCAGAGCGAGTGGACCCTGACCGACGGCTACGGCGAGCGTGGCGAGGCACGGTTCAAAGTGGTCGCCTGGGATTATGGCGTCAAGTTCAACATTCTGCGGATGCTGGCCTCCCGGGGCTGCGACATCACCGTGGTGCCTGCCCAGACGCCGGCTTCCGAGGTGCTGGCGATGAACCCGGACGGTGTGTTCCTGTCCAACGGCCCCGGTGACCCGGAGCCCTGTGACTATGCCATCACGGCGATTCGCGAGGTTCTGGAGACCGAGATTCCAGTGTTCGGCATTTGCCTGGGGCATCAGCTGCTGGCCCTGGCCAGTGGTGCAAAATCCATGAAGATGGGGCACGGCCACCACGGCGCCAATCACCCGGTGCAGAACATTGCGGACGGCACGGTGATGATCACCAGTCAGAACCATGGCTTCGCGGTGGACGAGAGCTCCCTGCCGAGTACCGTGGAGGCGACGCATAAATCCCTGTTCGATGGCACCTTGCAGGGTATCCGACGCACCGATAAACCGGCATTCAGTTTCCAGGGACACCCGGAAGCCAGTCCGGGCCCCCACGACGTGGCGCCGCTGTTTGACGAATTTATCCGGCTGATGGAAGCCCGGTCTGCCTGAGGGCAGTGCTCCCGGGCCGATGTCCGGGTACGACACGCGCCGCGTTTTGCGCTGCAAGAATTTCAAAGTTGCTGACAGGTTTACCACGACATGCCAAAACGTACTGACATCAAAAGCATCCTGATCCTGGGCGCGGGCCCCATCGTGATCGGGCAGGCGTGCGAGTTTGACTACTCCGGAGCCCAGGCCTGCAAGGCCCTGCGGGAAGAGGGCTACCGGGTCATTCTGGTCAACTCCAACCCGGCGACCATCATGACCGACCCGGTGATGGCCGATGCGACCTACATCGAGCCGATCACCTGGAAAACCGTCGCCAAGATCATTGAAAAGGAAAAGCCCGACGCCCTGTTGCCGACCATGGGCGGCCAGACCGCGTTGAACTGTGCGCTGGATCTGGAAAAGCACGGGGTGCTGCAGGAACACGGTGTCGAAATGATCGGCGCCAACGCCGACACCATCGACAAGGCGGAAGACCGGGACCGCTTCGACAAGGCCATGAAGAAGATCGGCCTCGAGTGCCCCCGTGCCACCATCGCCCATTCCATGGACGAGGCCTGGAAAGTGGCCGATGACATCGGCTTTCCGTGCATCATCCGCCCCTCGTTCACCATGGGTGGTTCCGGTGGCGGTATCGCCTACAACCGTGATGAGTTCGAAGAGATCTGCACCCGTGGTCTGGACCTTTCCCCGACCAATGAGCTGCTGATTGACGAGTCGCTGATAGGTTGGAAGGAATACGAGATGGAGGTGGTCCGCGATAAGGCGGACAACTGCATCATCGTCTGTGCCATCGAGAATTTCGACGCCATGGGCGTGCACACCGGTGATTCGATCACCGTGGCCCCGGCCCAGACCCTGACGGACAAGGAATACCAGATCATGCGGAACGCCTCCCTGGCGGTTCTGCGTGAGATTGGCGTGGAAACCGGCGGTTCCAACGTTCAGTTCGGCATCAACCCCGATACCGGCCGCATGGTGGTGATCGAGATGAACCCGCGTGTGTCCCGTTCCTCGGCATTGGCCTCCAAGGCGACCGGTTTCCCGATCGCAAAGGTCGCGGCCAAACTCGCGGTGGGGTATACCCTGGACGAGCTGCGCAATGAGATCACCGGTGGCGTCACTCCGGCCTCGTTTGAGCCCAGCATTGACTACGTGGTCACCAAGATTCCGCGGTTCACCTTTGAGAAATTCCCCCAGGCTGACGCCCGGCTGACTACCCAGATGAAATCCGTGGGTGAGGTGATGGCGATCGGTCGTACCTTCCAGGAATCTCTCCAGAAAGCCCTGCGTGGTCTGGAAGTCGGGTCTGAGGGGTTCGATGAGAAGCTGGAGAATCTGAGCTCGGAGGATTCCCAGGAAACCCTCATCAGTGAGCTGAATGTGCCCGGCGCCGAGCGAGTCTGGTACATCGGTGATGCCTTCCGTGCCGGCATGAGCGTCGACGATGTGTTCGTGCATACCCACGTCGACCCCTGGTACCTGGTTCAGATTGAAGATCTGATCCGGGAAGAGCAGACCCTGAAATCCGCTGGCAAGGCCGATATTGATCAGGCCACCCTGTTCCGTCTCAAGCGCAAAGGTTTTTCCGATGCCCGTCTGGCCAAGCTGCTGGGTATCTCGGAAGTGAGTCTTCGCAAGCTTCGTCACGATCTGGGCATCCGCCCGGTCTACAAGCGGGTGGACACCTGCGCCGCGGAGTTCGCCTCCGATACCGCCTACATGTATTCCACCTATGAGGAAGAGTGCGAGGCGGACGCCAGTGACCGCGACAAGATCGTGGTTATCGGTGGCGGTCCGAACCGCATCGGTCAGGGGATCGAGTTTGACTACTGCTGTGTGCATGCGGCCCTGGCGATGCGTGAGGATGGTTACGAAACCATCATGATCAACTGCAACCCGGAGACAGTTTCCACCGACTACGACACCTCCGACCGGTTGTATTTCGAACCGATCACCCTGGAAGACGTGCTGGAAATCATCAACGTCGAACAACCCAAGGGCGTGATCGTGCAATACGGTGGCCAGACCCCGCTGAAACTGGCCCGTGGTCTGGAAGCGGCCGGCGTACCGATCATCGGTACCAGCCCGGACGCCATTGACCGGGCGGAGGACCGCGAGCGGTTCCAGCAGATGATTACCCGTCTGGGGCTCAAGCAGCCGGAGAACGCTACCGTGCGCAGTCACGAGGAAGGCATTCTGGCCGCCCGTGAGATCGGCTACCCGCTCGTGGTTCGCCCATCATACGTACTGGGTGGTCGCGCCATGGAAATCGTCTACGATGAAGACGAGCTGGTACGTTACATGCGCAACGCGGTTTTGGTGTCCAACGACAGCCCGGTGCTGCTGGACCACTTTCTCAATGCCGCCATCGAGGTCGACATCGATGCCATCTGTGACGGCAAGGACGTGGTGATTGGTGGCATCATGCAGCACATTGAGCAGGCCGGCGTACACTCCGGTGATTCTGCCTGCTCCCTGCCGCCCTACACCCTGTCCCAGCAGGTTCAGGATGAAATGCGCGATGCCGTTAAGAAGATGGCGATCGAGCTGGACGTGGTCGGCCTGATGAATGTGCAGCTCGCCTGGCAGGATGACGAGATCTACGTGATTGAAGTCAATCCGCGTGCCTCCCGGACAGTGCCCTTTGTTTCCAAGGCCATTGGCGTCTCCCTGGCCAAGGTTGCGGCGCGGGCGATGGCGGGTGTCTCTCTGGCGGATCAGGGGTTCACCAAGGAGATTATTCCGACCTATTTCGCGGTGAAGGAGTCCGTGTTCCCGTTCAACAAGTTCCCGGCGGTGGATCCCATCCTTGGCCCGGAAATGAAGTCGACCGGTGAGGTTATGGGGCTGGGCGACAGTTTTGACGAAGCCTTTGCCAAGGCCGCGCTGGCCGTGGGAGAGCGTCTGCCGGTGAAGGGTACGGCGTTCATGTCGGTTCGCGATGTCGACAAGCCCGAGGCGGTGAAGGTCGCACGCGATCTGGCTGACGCCGGGTTCAAGCTGATTGCCACCACCGGCACGGCCAAGGCCCTGAAAGAGGCCGGCATTGAAGTCGAGCGGGTGAACAAAGTCCGCGAAGGGCGTCCGCACATTGTGGATGCGATCAAGAATGGTCAGGTTCAGCTGATTATCAATACCACCGAAGGTCGCAAGGCGATTTCGGACTCGGCGCAGATTCGCCAGTCCGCGCTACAGACCAAGGTGACCTATACAACGACCCTGGCGGGCGGCGAAGCCTTCTGTCGGGCCATCAAATTCGGCCCGGAGCGCACTGTACGTCGCCTCCAGGATCTGCACGCAGGAAAGTGAGACTATGGCTGACAGAGTACCGATGACTAAGGGCGGCGAGAGTCGCCTTCGCGCCGAGCTTCAGAAGCTGAAGTCCGAAGATCGCCCGCGGGTGATTGCAGCGATTTCCGACGCTCGTGAGCACGGCGATCTGAAAGAAAATGCTGAGTACCATGCGGCCCGGGAGCAGCAGAGCTTCATCGAAGGTCGCATCCAGGAGATCGAAGGCAAGTTGTCCGCGGCCCAGGTGATCGATGTCACCACCATGGAGAACACCGGCAAGGTGATCTTCGGGACCACGGTCCATTTGCTGAATATGGACACCGACGAGCAGGTGGCTTACCAGATCGTCGGAGAGGACGAGGCCGACATCAAGGCCGGCAAGATCTCCATCTCCTCACCCATTGCCCGTGCCTTGGTGGGCAAGAACGAGGGCGATGTGGTGGCCATTCGGGTGCCCTCCGGCACCGTCGAATACGAAATCGAAGAAGTGGAATACGTCTGATACCGACGTGCGCCCATGAAAAAGCCGGCTTCGGGGTTACCCCTAGCCGGCTTTTTTGTCCCTGATTGGCGCCCGGTTTCAGTTCTTGTGGCGCAGCAGGTTGGAGAGCTTGGGATTGGGTTTTTTGGCCCGGCGCAGAATCACCGCGATCTTGCCAATGGACTGGACCAATTCGGCCCCCGAGGCCTCACAAAGGGCATTGACTGCTTCCTGGCGGGCGTCCCGATCCTGGTTGGCCACTTTGACCTTGATCAGTTCGTGGTCGTTCAGCGCGCGCTCGAGCTCTTCCTGAAGCCCATCGGACAGGCCTTTGTCGCCGACAATGATGACTGGCTTCAGATTGTGGGCAATGGCCCGGTATTCCCGGCGCTGTTCCGGTGAAAGACTCATGATGTAATCTCTTTATAGGTGCAATTAGCTAAACGTCAGCGATGTACGCTGGCAAAGTCGTATAATTGCAGGATTGTAACAGATCACTTCCGGGTAAAAATGGCCGTTAACACGTACAGCCTGGAAACTGGTGGCCAGAATGCTGTCGGCGCCCGCCGTTCGTCGGTCCGGAAGGTGCTGTTGCAGGAACATTTCAACAGTGGCCGGGTCAAACCGCAATCCGGGCGTTGTAATTTCAGATTTGGCGCCCAATATGTGAGGTGTGGCCGCAATTTTTTCAGGATTGCATGGGCTGTCAGGGCCGACCCTAGGGTCGCCCGTCTGTGGCCGATACGGATGGGCCGTTTCTGGTGGACGGGCGTACAATTGGTGTAAGGTGTCAGAAAAGGGTGGTTCCCCCGCGGACAGCTCTTCAATTCACAGGTGATGATCCTTGAACGATATGGCAAAAAATCTGGTTCTCTGGCTGATTATAGCCGCCGTGCTGCTGATGGTGTTTCAGAATTTCTCCCCCACCACCAGCGGGCAACAAGTCAATTATTCTCAGTTTGTTGAGATGGTCCAGCAGGGCCAGGTCAACAAGGTGACGATCGATGGTCTGGAAATCCAGGGTACCCGTGGTGATGGGTCCCAGTTCCAGACGATCCGACCACAGGTCTCCGATAACAAGCTGATGGACGATCTGCTGGCCAACAACGTGGAAGTCATCGGTAAGGAGCCCGAGCGCCAGAGCCTGTGGACTCAGTTGCTGGTGGCTGCATTCCCGATACTGATCATCATCGCGCTGTTCGTGTTCTTCATGCGACAGATGCAAGGCGGCGGTGGCGGCAAGGGCCCCATGTCGTTCGGCAAGAGCAAGGCGCGCCTGATGAGCGAGGATCAGATCAAGACGACCTTCGCCGATGTGGCGGGCGTGGACGAAGCCAAGGAAGACGTGAAGGAGCTGGTGGACTTCTTGCGGGATCCCAGCAAATTCCAGCGTCTTGGCGGTAGCATTCCGAAAGGTGTTTTGATGGTGGGGCAGCCTGGTACCGGTAAGACCTTGCTTGCCAAGGCGATCGCCGGTGAGGCGAAGGTGCCGTTCTTCTCCATTTCCGGCTCGGATTTTGTGGAAATGTTCGTGGGCGTCGGTGCCTCTCGGGTGCGCGACATGTTCGAGCAGGCCAAGAAGCAGAGTCCGTGCATCATCTTCATCGACGAGATCGATGCGGTCGGTCGCCATCGTGGCGCTGGCATGGGTGGTGGTCACGACGAGCGCGAGCAGACCCTGAACCAGCTGCTGGTCGAAATGGACGGTTTCGAGGGCAACGAGGGCGTTATTGTCATCGCGGCCACCAACCGTCCTGACGTGCTGGATCCGGCGCTGTTGCGTCCGGGACGCTTCGACCGTCAGGTTGTTGTCGGCCTTCCGGATATCATTGGCCGGGAGCAGATTCTTAAGGTGCACATGAAGAAAGTGCCCCTGGCGGATGGCGTTGAACCGGTCCTGATTGCTCGCGGCACGCCCGGGTTCTCCGGCGCGGATCTTGCCAACCTGGTGAACGAGGCGGCGTTGTTTGCCGCGCGCCGCAACCAGCGTCTGGTGTCCATGGAAGAATTTGAACTCGCCAAGGACAAGATCATGATGGGCGCCGAGCGCAAGTCCATGGTGATGAGCGAGAAGGAAAAGCGGAATACTGCGTACCATGAGTCCGGGCATGCCATTGTCGGGCGTCTGATGCCCGAGCATGACCCGGTCTACAAGGTCAGCATCATTCCTCGCGGACGTGCCCTGGGTGTGACCATGTTCCTCCCGGAAGAGGACAAGTACAGCCACAGCAAGCGCTTCCTGATCAGCTCGATCTGCAGCCTGTTTGGTGGTCGAATTGCCGAAGAGCTGACCCTCGGGTTTGATGGCGTCACCACCGGTGCGTCCAACGACATCGAGAGGGCCACCAGTCTCGCCCGCAATATGGTTACCCGCTGGGGCCTGTCCGAAAAGCTTGGGCCGCTGCAGTACGATACCGACAGCGAAGAGCCGTTCCTGGGGCGTTCCGCCGGTCAGTCGCAGACCGTTTATTCGCCGGAAACCGCGCAGCGTATTGATGAGGAGGTCCGTAACATCATTGATGAGTGTTACGAGAAGGCCCGTCAGTTGTTGATCGATAATCGCGACAAGCTCGACCTGATGGCCGACGCCTTGATGAAGTACGAGACCATCGACCGGTTCCAGATTGACGACATCATGGAAGGCCGGGTCCCGCGTCCTCCCAAAGGTTGGGGTGACAGTGGTCCGACCGGTGGTGCGAAGGTTGACGAGCCTGAGTCCGCGTCCGAGCCCAAGGGCTCCGATGATGGCCGTCAGCCCGGTGTTGGTCGGCCTGCGGGCGAGCACTGACACAACCGCGACTCGAAAGCGATACCTCTGCGCCGCCCGGACTCCGGGCGGCGTTTGTTTTTGTTCTCCCGAAAAAAGGTTTGCTATGGAAATGAATTTTGCCGGGCGGGTACTGGATATGTCTCGCTGTCACGTAATGGGTGTCCTGAATGTCACGCCGGATTCTTTTTCGGATGGTGGTCAATTCAATCGCCCGGAGGCGGCGATGGCTCGAGCTCGGCAAATGATCGCGGATGGTGCGGCATTCATTGACGTGGGTGGTGAATCCACCAGGCCCGGCGCCGCACCGGTCTCGGTTCAGGAGGAACTGGACCGGGTATGTCCGGTGGTCGAGGCGATTGTCCGGGAACTGGAGGTGGTGGTCTCGGTAGATACCAGTGCGCCGGAGGTGATGGCTGAGACCGCGCGCCTGGGTGCCGGGCTGATCAACGATGTCCGGGCGTTGCAGCGGGATGGTGCTCCCGAGGCAGCGGCGACCGCCGATATTCCTGTCTGCATCATGCACATTCAAGGCGAGCCGGACACCATGCAGGACCGTCCGGAATACCGAAATGTCTGCCGGGACGTCAGTTCCTTTCTGACCGAGCGCATGCGAGTGGCTGAGCATGTCGGGGTGCGGCCAGAGAATATCATCCTGGATCCGGGTTTCGGTTTCGGCAAGACCCTGGAGCACAATCTCCGGCTGCTCTCCGCCCTTGAGCAGTTGCACGTGTTGGGCCATCCTCTCCTTATTGGTATGTCCCGAAAGTCCATGCTGGGTGCGATCACCGGTCGCGACGTAAATGAACGGTTGCCCGCAAGTCTTGCCGCCGCGACAATAGCAGCCATGAAAGGGGGCAGCATCATACGGGTGCATGATGTCCGCGAAACAGTGGATGCCGTCAAGGTGGTGACGGCGATGAAGGAGGCGCGTTAATGTCCGAGAGAAAATATTTTGGCACCGACGGGATTCGGGGCCGGGTCGGCGAGTCACCCATTACCCCGGAGTTCATGCTCAAGCTGGGCTGGGCAGCTGGACAGGCGTTCAAACGCGACGGGCAGCGCAACAGTGTGCTGATCGGTAAGGATACCCGGCTTTCCGGTTATATGTTCGAATCGGCTCTGGAATCCGGACTCTCTGCGGCTGGCGTCGACGTAAAGCTGCTCGGCCCCATGCCCACACCAGCCATTGCTTACCTGACCCGGACCTTTCGGGCGTCTGCAGGGATTGTTATCAGTGCCTCCCACAACCCGCACCATGACAATGGCATCAAGTTTTTCTCGCACGCCGGGACCAAGCTTGATGATGCGCTGGAAGCGGAGATCGAGCGTTGGCTCGATAAGCCTCTTGAGGTCTGTTCCTCCGAAGAGCTGGGCAAAGCCTCGCGGGTTGACGATGCTCCTGGCCGCTATGTGGAGTTTTGCAAAAGCACGGTGCCCAATGAATTCGCCCTCGATGGCATGAAGATTGTCCTCGACTGTGCCCATGGTGCAACCTACCACGTTGCGCCCAAGGTCTTTCAGGAGTTGGGTGCCAAAGTGACGGTCATTGGTGGTGAGCCAAACGGCCTCAACATCAACCTCAACGTCGGGTCTACCTATCTTGCCAGGCTCAAGCAGGCCGTTGTCGATCAAGGGGCTGATCTGGGTATTGCCTTTGACGGCGACGGTGATCGGGTGCTGATGGTCGACCGCGACGGCTCCGAAGTGGATGGTGATGAACTGCTGTATGTGATCGCCTCCCAGCGTTTTGCCGAGGGCCGGCTCAAGGGCGGGGTCGTCGGAACTCTCATGACCAATCTTGGGGTCGAGCTTGCCTTGCGTGAGCAGGGTATCGAGTTCGAGCGTGCCAAGGTGGGTGACCGTTATGTGATGGAGCGGCTGCTGGCCAACAACTGGGTGCTTGGCGGCGAAGGCTCTGGTCACATGGTGATCAGGGATTGCACCAGCACGGGGGATGGTATTGTTTCTGCGCTGCAGGTCTTATTGGCCGTGAGCAAGTCCGGCAAGAGTCTCGCCGAACTGCGCCAGGGAATGAGCAAGCTGCCACAGACCATGGTAAACGTCCGGGTTGCGCGGCGCTTCGACCCTCATGCCCGTGAAGATATTGTTGCCGCCGTGCGCAAGGCTGAATCGCAGCTTGGCGATGCTGGTCGGGTCCTGCTGCGAGCGTCTGGCACTGAGCCGCTGATCCGTGTGATGACCGAGGGGCACGATGCGGCGGAGATTGCGCGCATTGCCCGGGAGTTGGCGGTGGTGGTGGAGAATTCTGCCGCTTAATTTTGTATTTTCAGGCGGTTGTCTGTCGGGAGGCACTGCTGTATAGTTCGCCCTCCCTTGGAATTGGGAACTGTTATGCGTCGCAAGATCGTAGCCGGAAACTGGAAAATGAACGGGTCGAAAGACCTCGCCAGGAACCTTGTTGATCAAGTCCGGGCGGAGACCGGCGCTCTTGATAATGGCGTGGAGGTTGTTATTATTCCTCCCGCGATTTATGTCAGTGATGTCGTAGAGCAGGCAGGCAGCAGTTTGGCTGTCGGCGTCCAGAACGTCGGTCAGTGGCAGTCAGGGGCCTACACCGGAGAAATTTCGGCAGACATGGCGAAAGATCAGGGGTGTCGTTACGCTCTGGTTGGTCACTCGGAGCGGCGTCAGTTGTTCGGCGAGACCGATGATGTGGTTGCCGCCAAGGTTGAACGATTGGCATCCTGTGGCCTGACAGCGGTTGTCTGTGTTGGCGAAACCTTGGATGAGCGTGAGGCCGGTCGTGCCGAAGCGGTGGTTGCCGCGCAGGTCAAGGAAGGATTGGCCAGTGTCGGTGCCGACCAGTGGAGCAATATCGTGGTGGCGTACGAGCCGGTCTGGGCGATCGGCACAGGCAAGACCGCCACTGCGGAAGATGCCCAGGCAATGCACGCTTCGATCCGCGGGGTGCTTGCAGAGATCGGGGCGCCAGCCGAAAGTATTTCCCTGCTTTACGGCGGCAGTGTAAAAGCGGATAATGCAGCGGCCCTTTTTGCCGAGCCGGATATTGACGGCGGTTTGATCGGCGGGGCATCTCTGGTAGCAGAAGATTTTGTGAGTATTTGCCGGTCCATGCCGGCGGGTACCAAAAGCTAAAGGTTCGCGAGAGTCGATATGGATTGGATGGAAACACTGGTAGTCGTTGTGCACGTGGTTATCGCGGTGGCACTGGTGGGTCTTGTGCTGATCCAGCAGGGCAAGGGTGCAGATGCCGGCGCCGCATTTGGTGGTGGTGCATCCCAGACTGTCTTCGGTAGTCAGGGTAGCGGAAGTTTCCTGACCCGCTTTACCACGATTCTTGCAATCGTCTTTTTTGTGACAAGTTTTTCGCTGGCGGTATTCGCCAAGCAGCGTGCCGAAGTGGCGGGTGAAGCTGGTATTCCTGTTGTTCAGGAGTCCAAGGAAGCTGCCCCGACTGAGCAGGCTGCGGAAGGTGAATCAGCGCCGGACAGCGAGACCGAGAGCAGGGAGTCTGATCTCCCTGAGCTCGAGTAAGAGTGTTGCCCGGGTGGTGGAACTGGTAGACACGCTATCTTGAGGGGGTAGTGGCGAAAGCCGTGCCGGTTCGAGTCCGGCCCCGGGCACCATATAGTAGGAAAACGGCTTGGAATCTCCAGGCCGTTTTTTTTGGTCAGTCCTTGACCAGTTCCTCCGGCGTCTCTATACTCCGGCGGATATTGGAGCCAGCGCGTGTAAGCGCGCAGGTTCTGGCAGGCCAGGTGTCTGTCAGCAGGAAGCGGTTCACCGGTTTGCTTCCTGTGAGTTCTTGCAACAAAGGGCCCCATTTTCAGGGGCTTTTTGATTAAGGGGCCTGGCGCATCAGGCCCTGGTGCATAAAAAGGGCTGATCAACAGCCCTTTTTTTGTTTTTGGGGCCGGTAAATTTGAAAACGGAGACGGCATAACTTGTCAGCCAAGCTTAAGCAACTGGAAGACATTCTTCGGCCGGTGGTCGAAGGCCTGGGCTATGAGTTCTGGGGGATTGAATATCGCTCGCAGGGTCACCACTCGAAACTGCGGGTGTTTATCGATGATGTCGAGAACGGCATTTCGGTTGAGGACTGCGAAAAAGTCAGTCGCCAGATCAGCGGCGTGATGGACGTGGAAGACCCGATCCAGACGGAATATACCCTGGAGGTTTCCTCGCCCGGAATGGACAGACCGCTGTTTCGCCTGGAGCAATATGAAGCCTTTGCGGGCCATCAGGTCCAGATCCGGTTGCGCATGGCGTTTGAAGGCCGTCGCAAGTTTCAGGGGCTGATCAAGGGCGTTGAGGGTGATGATGTGATTCTGCTGGTCGATGACCACGAGTATATGCTGCCGTTCGATAGCATCGAGCGGGCGCACATCATCCCGGTATTTGAATGAACACACCTGAACAAAAGTCAGTGGACGCACAGTTTATTTTGAGGGCAGGGCAATCGAATGAGTAAAGAGATCTTGCTGGTGGTTGAATCCGTCTCGAACGAGAAGGGAGTCGAGAAGGATGTGATTTTTGAGGCGATCGAGCTTGCGCTCGCCACCGCTGCCAAAAAACGGTACGAGGACGAGGAAGCCGATATCCGCGTTTCCATCGATCGTCGTACCGGCGAATATGAAACGTTCCGTCGCTGGCTGGTCGTCGATAACGATGCAGTTCCGGCCCTGGGTACCGAGCTGACCTTGCAGGAAGCGGAAGAAATTGACAGCAACCTGAAGCCCGGTGACATCCACGAAGAGAAAACCGAATCCGTCGCCTTCGGCAGGATTGGTGCTCAGGCGGCCAAGCAGATCATTTTCCAGAAAGTTCGGGAAGCTGAGCGCACCAAGATCGTCGACAGCTACCGTGACCGTGTCGGTGAGCTGGTGTCCGGGACCGTCAAGAAGGTCACCCGTGACAACGTGATTGTGGACCTGGGCGCGAACGCTGAGGCGTTGTTGCCCCGCGAAAACCTGATCCCCCGGGAAACTTTCCGCATGGGCGATCGGGTTCGCTCGTTGCTGCTGGAGATTCGGACGGATCATCGCGGTCCGCAGTTGATCCTCAGCCGCACCGCGCCGCAAATGCTGATTGAACTGTTCCGCATTGAAGTGCCCGAGATCGCAGAAGAGCTGATCGAGATCCGTGGTGCCGCCCGTGATCCCGGCTCCCGCGCCAAGATTGCAGTAAAAACCAATGATCGCCGGATCGACCCGGTCGGCGCCTGTGTCGGTATGCGCGGGTCACGCGTCCAGGCGGTGTCCAACGAGTTGGGCGGTGAGCGGGTCGATATCGTGCTTTGGGACGATAACCCCGCGCAGCTGGTGATCAACGCCATGGCACCGGCGGAGGTGGCTTCCATTGTCATGGATGAAGACCGCCACACCATGGAAGTCGCGGTTGCGGAAGATAACCTGGCGCAGGCGATCGGTCGTAACGGGCAGAATGTCCGGTTGGCGACCGAGCTGACCGGATGGACTCTGAACGTGATGACCGAAGAAGAAGCCGGCGAGCGCCAGGAACAGGAGTACAATCGTCTGGTGGATCACTTCACCAGTAATCTGGATGTGGACGATGAATTCGCCGGTGTCCTGATTGATGAAGGCTTTACGTCCATTGAAGAAGTGGCCTATGTGCCGATGGAAGAAATGTTGGCGATTGAGGGCTTTGACGAAGACACCGTCAGCGAGCTTCGTCGCCGCGCCAAGGACGTTTTGCTGAATCAGGCGCTGGCAAGTGAAGAGGCGCTTGAGGGCGCCGAGCCGGCAGAAGATCTTCTGGGAATGGACGGCATGGACCGCAGCCTGGCATTCAAGCTGGCCGGTATGGGCGTGCGGACTATGGAAGATCTGGCGGAGCAGTCGGTAGGCGATCTGCTCGAGATTGAAGGTATGGATGAAGAGCGTGCGGGTCAGTTGATCATGACGGCACGTGCCCCCTGGTTTGAAGACCAGGCTTAATTCGGGAGGAGGACCAGTATGGCTGAAGTAACGGTAAAACAACTGGCCGAAGACGTAGGCGCTCCCGTGGATCGTTTGCTGAAGCAGATCGTTGAGGCGGGCCTGAAAGCCCGTTCCGAAAATGATTCTGTGTCCAGCGATGAGAAGCAGCAGTTGCTGGCCTATTTGAGAAAGAACCACGGTGAGGCGGACTCAGAACCGCGCAAGATCACCCTGAAGCGCAAAACCACCACCACACTCAAGGCGGGTAAGGCCAAGACCGTCAACGTGGAGGTTCGCAAGCGCCGCACCTACATCAAGCGCGCTGAACTGCAGCCTGAGGGTGAGGCGTCTCAGCCGGAAGTTGCGGAAGAGGAGCGTAAGCCGGAGTCGGCTCCGGTCGCGGAAGCGCCGCAAGCAGCCGCCGCAGAGCCGGCACCTCAGGCTGAGGCCGAGACTCCTGCGCAGCCGAGTGAAGAGGCTGCCCCGGAGCAGGCCGAGCCGGTTGCAGAGGAAAAACCGAAGAAGGCGGCCGAGCCCGAACCGGTTCCGGCGCCGGAAGATATGCCTATCCCGCCACCTGAAGGGGAAGGCAAAGACAGGAAGCCGAAGAAGAAAAAGGAAAAAGCTCGCGAGCGCGGCGATGAGATTGAAGAAGGCAAGCCGAAGAAGAAATCGGCAGGCCATCGTGGTCCGCGCAGCCGTCCGGTGGACGAGCCTCTGGTGATTTCCGAGGACGAAGAAGATACCACCCTGCGGAAGCCGCTGCGTGCGAAAAAGAAACCCAAAGAGAAGCGTCATGGCTTCGAGAGGCCGACCAAACCAATGGTCAGAGAAGTAGAGATTCCCGAAACGATCACCGTAGGTGACCTTGCCCAGCGTATGGCGGTCAAGGCCGCAGACGTGATTAAGACCCTGATGGGTATGGGCGTGATGACCACTATTAATCAGGCGCTGGATCAGGAAACTGCTGTTCTGGTAACTGAAGAGCTGGGCCACAAGGCAAAGACCGTCAGCGACGACGCTTTTGAAGAAGAAGTGCTGAGCGAGTTTTCCTTTGAAGGGGGCGAGAAAACCAAGCGTGCCCCGGTGGTCAGCGTGATGGGTCACGTTGACCATGGTAAGACATCGCTGCTGGATTACATCCGTCGCACCAAGGTTGCCTCTGGCGAGTCCGGCGGTATCACTCAGCACATTGGTGCTTACCACGTTGAAACCGATCACGGCATGGTGTCGTTCCTGGATACCCCGGGCCACGCGGCGTTTACCGCTATGCGTGCTCGTGGCGCCCAGTGCACCGATATCGTCATCCTGGTTGTTGCAGCGGATGACGGCGTCATGCCGCAGACCAAGGAAGCGGTTCAGCATGCGCGCTCCGCGGGCGTTCCGCTTGTCGTGGCCATCAACAAGATGGACAAGGAGGGTGCTGACCCCGATCGCATCAAGAGTGAACTGGCGGCCCTGGAGGTTGTGCCGGAAGACTGGGGTGGCGATGTCCAGTTCGTCCCCGTTTCCGCACACACCGGTGACGGCATTGAGGCACTTCTGGAAGCGGTCTTGCTGCAGTCTGAAATCCTTGAGCTGGAAGCCTCTCCGGATGCGCCGGCCAAGGGTGTTGTGGTCGAGTCCAGCCTCGAGCGCGGCCGTGGTTCCGTCGCCACTGTACTGGTTCAGAACGGAACCCTGCGCCAGGGCGACATGGTTGTAGCCGGTTCCTACTTCGGTAAGGTTCGGGCGATGACCGACGAAGCCGGCAAGCAGGCCAAAGAAGCGGGACCGTCCATTCCGGTGGAGATCCTGGGGCTTAACGGTACGCCGGACGCGGGTGACGAATTCTTCGCTGTGGCGGACGAGAAGAAGGCGAAAGAACTCGCCGAGTTCCGTCAGACTCGTGAGCGTGAGCAGCGTCTTCAGCGTCAGCAGGCTGCCAAGCTGGAAAATCTGTTCGAGAACATGGGCAAGGACGAGGTCAAAACCCTCAATGTCGTGCTCAAGACCGACGTTCGTGGCTCGCTGGAAGCCATTACCAAGGCGCTGCAAGACCTGGGTAATGACGAAGTTCAGGTCAAGATTGTTTCGTCCGGGGTTGGTGGTATTGCCGAGACCGACATCAGTCTGGCCATGGCGACCAACGCGGTCATCTTCGGTTTCAACGTTCGTGCGGATGCGGCATCCAAGCGGCTGGTTGAACAGGAAGGCCTCGACCTGCGCTATTACAGCATCATCTATAACCTGATTGATGATGTGAAGGCAGCCCTTACCGGCATGCTGGCGCCGGAATTCCGCGAGGACATCGTCGGTATCGCCGATGTGCGTGACGTGTTCCGTTCGCCGAAGTTTGGTCAGGTCGCCGGTTGTATGGTGACTGAAGGGACCGTATACCGTAACAAGCCGATCCGCGTCCTGCGGGACAACGTGGTGATCTTTGAAGGCGAGCTGGAATCCCTGCGTCGCTTCAAGGACGACGTCCCCGAGGTTCGTAACGGCATGGAATGCGGTATCGGCGTAAAGGGCTATGACGTGAAGGTCGGTGACCAGATCGAAGTCTTCGACCGCGTCCGAGTCGAGCGTAAGCTCGAGTCCACGGGGGCCTGATGCCAAGAGAGTTCAGTCGTATTGATCGTATCGGCGATCAGATGCAGCGGGAACTGGCCCAGCTGATCCAGCGGGAAGTCAAAGACCCGCGGGTCGGCATGGTCACGGTCAATGCGGTCAAGGTGAGCCGTGACCTCGGCTATGCCGATGTTTACGTGTCGCTTCTGTCTACCGAGGATCTGACCGAGGAGTCCCCGGAGGTTCAGGATTCCCTCAAGGTACTGGCCAAGGCCTCGGGTTTCCTGCGAGGCCAGGTCGGACGGGCGATGAAGCTGCGGGTCGTTCCCCAGCTTCGGTTCCACTTCGATACCCTGCAGGGATACAGCCGCAAGATGGACAGTCTCATTCGCAAGGCTGTCGGCGATAAGCCGGCGGTCGACCGCGATGGCGATGACAGCCAGAATGATCCGGAGCAGAACGCTTGAGCCGCAGACGCAAAGGTCGTGACGTCAACGGAATTCTGGTGATCGACAAGCCTGTGGGGATTACCTCCAACGGCATCCTGCAGCAGGTCAAGCGCCTGTATGGGGCCGCCAAGGCAGGTCATACCGGTGCGCTGGATCCGTTGGCAACCGGTGTGCTGCCGCTGTGTTTTGGCGAGGCCACCAAGTTTTCCCAGATGATGCTGGACAGCGACAAGGCCTACATAGCAACCGCGCGCTTGGGCATCCGGACGGAAACCGGAGACAGCGAAGGCGCGGTGGTTGAAGAGAGACCGGTTGCCGCGGACCTGTCGCCAGAAAACCTGGAGTCCGTTCTCGACCGCTTTCGTGGCGATATCCAGCAAGTTCCCTCCATGTACTCAGCGCTCAAGCACAAGGGGCGCCCGCTTTATGAATACGCCCGCGAGGGTATCGAAGTGGAGCGTCCCGCCCGGCCGGTGACGATCTATGATCTGACCCTACTGGCGGTGCGTGAGAACGAACTGGACGTTGCTGTAAGCTGCACCAAGGGTACGTATATTCGCTCACTCGTTGAGGATATTGGGGCGGCGCTGGGTTGTGGTGCCCATGTGACGGCTTTGCGCCGAACCATGGCGTCCGGATTTACCCTGGATAATGCCCATGACGTCCCGGAACTGGAGGCGATGCGAGAGCGCGGCGAGAGCCTTGACGGGCTTCTGGTAGCGCCGGATGCCGCACTTTCGATGTTCCCGGAAGTGAAGCTGGCGGGGCCTTCGCTGGTGTCGATATTGAACGGACAACCAGTTAGAATAACCGGTCAATCTCAGGAAGGTTTCGTGCGCGTGTATGGCAACGAGGGCTTCGTGGGGTTGGCGGAAGCAATCACCGAAGGTGAGGGGGTCAAGCTGGTCCCACGCCGATTGGTGAAGAACAGCGACAAACGCTAGGCGTGTCGCTGGTTAGCCGGGCTGTAGAGATGCGCGGTTCGGCCGTATTCGAGAGCATCGCAAACAATGAGGTGAAATATGGCACTTTCTGCCAGTGAGAAGTCACAGATCGTTAAGGATTTTCAGCAAGGTGATGGCGATACCGGTTCTCCTGAAGTTCAGGTTGCACTGCTGAGCGCCAACATCAACAAGCTGCAGGATCACTTCAAGACCAACAAGCAGGATCACCATTCCCGCCGTGGTCTGATCCGGATGGTAAACCAGCGTCGTAAGCTGCTGGACTACCTCAAGCGTAAGAACGCCGACCGTTACCTGGAACTGATCCAGCGTCTGGGTCTGCGTCGCTAATCCGGTCTTTTCGACCTGAAGGCTGCTCTGGCTAAGGCCTGAGCATGCCGGCAGCCGGTAGATCCTTTCGAGGTTCTGCCGGTTGTGCTTTTCTCACCAAGTAAGACTGCAGTGGCTGTGTCAGTGAGTTCGACGGATACCCTGTCGTAATGGAAAGCCGAAATTGATAGCAGGTTGTTGAAAAGCCCGGGTGGGTCTGAGTTGAGCACCCATCGCTCTCCGGGGTTTTGCAACAGCCTGTTAGCTTTCAGACGGGTTGCCTTTCGGATCATATGGCTGACACCTGCAGACCAACGACCGCACGCATGGGCGTGTAGGTTGAATCTATCTGACATAGAGTGATCAGGAGTTTTTTGTGGATCTGAAACCTGTAAAGAAAACGTTTGAGCTGGGCGGCAAGACCGTCACTCTCGAAACCGGTCGTATTGCCCGTCAGGCTACCGGTTCCGTTCTGGTGACCATCGATGACGTATCCGTACTGGGTACCGTGGTAGGCGCCAAGGAGCCCAAGCCGGGCCAGGGCTTCTTCCCGCTGACGGTTAACTACACTGAAAAAACCTATGCCGTTGGCAAGATCCCGGGTGGTTTCTTCAAGCGTGAAGGTCGTCCTTCCGAGAAGGAAACCCTGACCTCCCGTCTGATCGACCGTCCGATTCGTCCGCTGTTCCCGAATGGCTACATGAACGAAGTGCAGGTCGTGCTGACGGTCATGTCTGCCAACAAGACCCAGGATCCGGACATTGCTGCCATGCTGGCGGCCTCTGCAGCACTGTCGATTTCCGGTATTCCGTTCGACGGTCCCATCGGTGCATCCCGCGTTGCGTTCACCAATGAGCGTGGCTACTTCCTGAACCCGACTTTCGAAGAGCTCGAAACGTCGCTGCTTGACATGGTCGTTGCCGGTACCGAAGACGCGGTCCTGATGGTCGAGTCCGAGGCCAAAGGCCTGACCGAAGACCAGATGCTGGGTGGTGTTCTGTTCGCTCATCAGGAAATGCAGGTTGCGGTTAGCGCGATCAAGGAATTCGCTGCCGAGATTGGCAAGCCGCGTTGGGAGTGGACTCCGGAAGTTGAAAACACCGAGCTGCTGAACGCCATCAAGGGCGAATTCGCCGGGGCCATCGAGGAAGCGTACAGCATCCGCGACAAGATGGAGCGTTATGCTCGTCTGGGCGAGATCAAGACCGCTGCCGTTGAGAAGTTTGCTGGCGAAGAGGAAGGTCAGCCCTCCGGTGACGAGGTCAAGAAGTACTTCGGCAAGATCGAGAAGTCGGTTGTCCGTCAGCAGGTCATTGATGGCAAGCCGCGTATCGATGGCCGTGACAACAAGACTGTTCGTCCGATCGAAATCGAAGTAGGCGTTCTGCCCAGCACTCACGGTTCGGCCCTGTTCACCCGTGGTGAAACTCAGGCCATCGTAACCACCACCCTGGGCACCGCTCGTGACATGCAAATCATCGATGCCCTGCATGGTGAGCGTAAGGACCCGTTCCTGTTCCACTACAACTTCCCTCCGTACTCCGTTGGCGAAGCCGGTCGTATGGGCAGCCCGGGCCGTCGTGAGATCGGTCACGGTCGCCTGGCGAAGCGTGGTATCTCCGCGGTTATGCCCACCATCGAAGAATTCCCGTACACTATCCGTGCGGTTTCAGAGATCACCGAATCCAACGGCTCCAGCTCTATGGCGTCGGTGTGTGGTTCCAGTCTGGCCCTGATGGACGCAGGTGTTCCCCTGAAAGCGCCGGTTGCCGGTATCGCCATGGGTCTGGTCAAGGAAGGCGACAAGTTCGCGGTCCTGACTGACATTCTGGGTGACGAAGATCACCTGGGCGACATGGACTTCAAGGTTGCCGGTACCAAAGACGGTGTTACTGCCCTGCAGATGGACATCAAGATCAACGGTATCACCGACGAGATCATGGAGCTGGCCCTGGAGCAGGCTCAGGAAGCGCGTCTGCACATCCTGGGTGAGATGAACAAGGTCATCGCCGAGTCCCGTTCGGAGCTGTCGGCACGTGCACCGAGCATTACCACCGTCAAGATCAACCCGGACAAGATCCGTGACGTTATCGGCAAGGGTGGCGCGACTATCCGTTCAATCTGCGACGAGACTGGTGCGTCTATCGATCTGGACGACGATGGCAACGTGAAGATTTACGCGGACAACCAGGAAGCGGCGCAGGCTGCCGTTAACCGGGTTAAGGAAATCACTGCGGAAATCGAGGTTGGCGCGATCTACAAGGGTCGTGTTGAGCGCATCGTCGACTTCGGCGCGTTCGTCAACATCCTGCCTGGCAAAGATGGTCTGGTGCACATTTCACAGATTTCCGAGCGCCGTATCGAGAACGTGACTGACGAGCTGAGCGAAGGTCAGGAAGTTTTGGTCAAGGTACTGGATGTGGACAACCGTGGCCGCGTTAAGCTGTCCATGAAGGAAGTTCAGGAAGGCGAGCAGCCGACTGACTTCTCTGCCTGATAGCTAAGCGCTAGACGGTTTTAAGAAACCCGCCTCTCTTCTGGATTGGCGGGTTTTTTTGCTTTTGGAGCCCCTGCTTCGGGGGCGGCAGCTATTGGGAGGCTCTTTCAAAACACGCTACGAGCACGTCCATGTGGGCTTGTTTCGGGCCGTCCTTGGCCCTCAACAGTTTTGAAAGAGCCTCCCAATAGCTGCTCAAAACCTGTCACTCGCCTTTGAGAGAAAATCGAGGACGATTTTTTTGTAGGCGGGAATTACAAAGGTTGCAGCGTGTGGCGTGTCGGTCTGCAGGAACTGTTTTGGCTCTTCTGCCGCTTTGTAGAGCTCTTTGCCGTGGTGGAAGGGGATGATGCCATCGCGGACGCTGTGGATGACCAGTGTGGGTACGGGGCTGATGTCGTCGATGCGATCGACGCCCTCGTACTCGGCTGGAATTGTCCAGCTCAGGGGGATCTGGAACAACCAGGTCAGCCAGAAACTGTCCAGCTTTTCCCTGGCAATGCCGCGAAAGCCTGAGAAAGTGCCATCCAGTACCACGCCCTGGATTTCAGGCCCCTCGTCCCGTTTCACCCATTCGCTGGCCAGAGGGATGCCGAGTGCTCCGCCCAGGCTTTGGCCCAGGAGAAACACCGGGGTGTCTTGAGTCTCCGGTTTCCCTGCCAGCCAGCGCATGCCCGTCTCCACATCATGGAGGGCGCCTTCAATGTCCGGTGCGCCGGTGGACTTGCCATAGCCCCGGTAATCGATGGCGAAGACGTTGTAGCCCTCCGTCGGCAGCCAGGCGACGTTGAGGATATGACTGCTGATGTTCTGGGCGTTGCCATGGAGAAAATAGACGGTGCCCTTGGTGTCTTCTTGTGCGGTTTCTGCCGGAAGCCACCAGCCATGCAGGGTTTCACCGTCGGGGGTGTCGAGGTAGATGTCCTCGTAGGCCAGGTTCAGCCGGTCCGGGGTAATGTAGGTCACCTTGTCCGGGAAGAAGAACACGCCGCTGCAGCCGCTTTGCAGCAGGGCGCCCGTCATCACCACCAGGGCAAGCGCACCGGCCCTGGTTCTTGCGACTGTTAAAAGTAGGCGTGGAGTCCGGCTTGCCATGTGCTCTGGTACCTGTCGAAGTGGTCTTCCCGGGTGAATTCGGCAAACGCGCTGAAATCCCGGCCGAGATGCCAGTTGCCGCGGGCATAGACCTGGTCCTGTCGATGCTGGCTGCTGACGATCCAGGCTTTGGTTTTGGCGCCGGCAATCAGGCTGAACCGGTTGTTCTGATGCAGCAACCCGAGGTCTGCGCCCGGAGCAGCGTCATAACCCCGGTCGAGATCGTCGTCGATTTCAAGGTCGGCCGTGGCGATGGCAAACGCCTGGACCCGCTTGCCCAGCATCCAGCTGCCTCCGGCACCGCCCTCGAGATAAGGCGTCAGAACCCGCTTGCTGCCGGTGTCCGTGCGCCGTCCGCCAAAGCCGACCTGCCAGGACAGCGGCGAGAAGAACTGATCTCTGGGGCTCAGGGAGCGGATTTCCACGCCGATCAGCTGTTCCAGCTGCAGTTCGTCATTGTCAGTGTAATAGCGGGCATCGAGCCGAAGGAACTGGAGTTGTGCCCCGGCACGGTAACCGGCCGGCGGATCCAGAACGTCGTGATAGGCCGGGCGGAGGGTCAGTTGGGTGTATTCCCGGTGGGCCAGTTGTCCGGCTCCAATGCTCGCGCGGAAGGTATTATGCCCCTGATCGTCACGGATGGCAGGTTCAGGTGGCAGGGCCGGCGCGGTGGCATCGTCGATCCGGCTGCGCTCGGTCAGCAGGTCGTGGGACAGGGGAGCGGCGAATTCACGTGGCCAGCCCTCGGCCTCGCTCTGATAGCGCACGTAGTCGTAGGTAGCATCCAGCACATGGGCCCTTTCTTCCGGGCTTAGCTCCCGGACTGCTTCTGCGCCGGGCTCAACGTAGCCGTTGGCTACCGCGGCGGCCAGCGTCTGATGATCGTCGGGCAGGGTCTCCAGGCTGTAGGCGACGGAGGTTGCCGCGGAAGGGCGGTAGTAGACTTCGGCCACCAGATCCTTGTCGACCACCCAGCGAACGGTGTCGGAGGGAATGGCGTGGGTGCTCACTTCAGCCAGCAGGTCGGTGCCGGGCCGTGCTACATCAATCAACGCCAGCAGGCGGTAAGCGCAATTCTCATCAAAGAAGTAGTAATCGAAGTTGTGGTCCCGGATCTCCCAGGCATGTGCCAGCATCAGGTCGACTTCTAGTTGGGTCAGGTTGAGCTTGTATTCCCAAAGGTCCCGATGCTCGATGTCCGAGTACAGACGGATTTTTTCGTAGTACGGCTGCACGGTCGTAATGCCTGGGTACCCACCAAAGATGCCCTTGTAGGCAAACAGGATTTCACTGTCGTGGGCGGCGGCATCCGCCGCATAGGAAATGGTGTTGGCCAGCAACAGGTTGGTTTCCTCGTCTTCCTGGGGCGGGTCGAGCCGGAGGAAGGTGTGTCCGAACATGGACGAGGGGCTGTTCAGGTACGAGGCAGCGAACACCAGCGTGACGGTCTCGGTGTTGAGGGTGTCGGTCCATTCCTCGTAGGCCGGGCAGTTGACCTCGGGTAGAGAAAGTTCGAGTTTCTCCCGGAGCCAGGTTGTTCGCGCGGGAAAGCGGCATTGGGCGTGCCCGTCGCCATTGCCGGGGCGCTGGATCGCGGCGAGTGTCGACTCAATTTCAGACCTCGGGGAGTGTTTGCCGTTGTCACTCAGGAAAAAGTCCGGGTCATCGGCCTGGCTGGTGAAGCCGCCGCCCAGAGTATCGGGTTGGTAATGGCCCAGTGTCAGCCAGGCTGGATCCTGAGAGAGTGTTTGGGTATTCCGGGGGGTGTCTGCCTGCACAGGCACGGTGAGGGCCAGCCAGAGCATGGCTGGCCCAAGGCGAAGCGTATAGCCCATGGGTGTTTGATGCGTCCGGATCTGAGAGCGAATGGGTCAGGATAGCGCGCCGTCCCTGGCGCATGAGCATCCCTGTACGAGGCAGAATTAAGCTGCGACGTATTTGCTCAGTGAATCGTTTTGCTCCAGAAGGGCAACGATGGCATCAACCGCTTCGCCAGAGGTGGTATCAGAGCTCGGGAAGATGGTCGCGAAGTTGTCCTGAAGTACCTTGCGGAAGGCGTCACGATCAGCGGAATCAACGCCCAGCAGAACCGCCAGGGTGTCCAGGTTCTCACCGGTACCACGGGACATGTCACGGGCCACCTTGTCGATGTTGCTATCCATGTACATGGCCATGGACTGGACAGCCTGGTTGGTCTGACAGCCCAGGGTGCCCGTGGTCATGCCAAAGGTCTGGTTGCCAAAGGTGCCGTTGGTTGTGGCGGCGAGGACGTGGGGGGCAATACCGGACTGTCCCTTCCAGACCATTGCGCCAATGCCACAGCCTGGCTGTGCGAAGGCCATAGAAGAGGCGCCCAGAAGAATTGCACCTGCGATCAGTTTTTTCATTATCCACTCCTTTATGTGGTTTAGCTGTCGTCGCATACCGCGCCACCAGATGGGTAAACCGGCGGCATTGCGGGAACGGCCCTGACTGGTTTCTGTGGAGACAGGATGACCGTTCCACTGAGTATAGTGCATATCCTGTAATCGCAAGCGTAAAGTTATGTGAGTAATTGATTTGGCCGTGAAATTTCTCAAAATAGGGTAATGCGGCAGGGCCGGAAATGAAAAAGCCGGCACCTGATGACAAGTGCCGGCTTTAGTCGGGTTCCGGTTGTGGAAGTATCAGCCGCCGAGGTAGGCGTTCTGCACATCCGGATTGGCCAGCAGGTTCTTGCCGGTGTCTTGCAGTCGGATCTTCCCGGTCTCAAGGACATAGCCCCGGTCCGCCAGGTTCAGTGCCTGATGAGCGTTCTGCTCAACCAGAAACACCGTGATGCCTTCGTCCCGAAGGTGCCCGATAATCTCAAAGATCTGCTTGATCACCAGTGGCGCGAGCCCCAGTGACGGCTCATCCAGGATGATCATGTTGGGCCTGCTCATCAGGGCGCGCCCGATGGCGAGCATCTGCTGCTCGCCGCCGGACATGGTACCTGCTCGCTGGGATTCACGCTCTTTCAGACGGGGAAAGAGTTCGTAAACGTGCTCCTGGCTCTTGCGGATCTCCGTCTTGGTATTGAAGAACCCGCCCATGTGCAGGTTCTCCTCCACCGTCAGGCCGGAGAAGATCCGGCGTCCTTCCGGAACGATGGCGATGCCGGATCGCATGATCTGCGCCGTCGGCTCCCGGGTGATGTCGCGGCCTTCGAGAATAACGCGCCCGGAACTGGCCTGAGGGTTGCCGCAAACGGTCATCAGCAGCGTCGTCTTGCCGGCACCGTTGGCGCCGATCAGGGACACGATTTCGCCTTTCTTGACCTCGACGGAGACCCCATGCAGGGCCTCGATCTTGCCGTAGTGGGTGTGGACATCTTCTAATAAAAGCATGGTTCTTCCTCAGGCCTCGCCCAGATAGGCTTTGATCACGTCGTCATTCTGGCGGATCTCTTCCGGCGTGCCACTGGCCAGGGGGCGACCCTGGTTAATGACGTTGATCCGGTCGGAGATATCCATAACCAGGCTCATGTCGTGCTCAATCAGCACCACGGAAACGCAGTAATCCTCTTTCAGGCTGACAATCAGCTGGTTGAGGTCCTTGGTTTCCGCCGGGTTGAGGCCGGCTGCCGGCTCATCCAGCATCAGCAGCTTGGGCTCGGTGACCATGCAGCGGGCAATTTCAAGGCGGCGCTGCTGGCCATAGGCCAGGTTGCCGGCTTCCCGGTTGGCCAGGTCCATCAGTCCCACACGGTCCAGCCAGTAGGCGGCCCGATCCAGCGACTTCTGTTCCCGCTCCCGGTAACTCGGGGTTTTCAGCAGCCCGGCCACCAGGTTGGTGTTCAGGTGCCGGTGCTGGGCGACCAGCAGGTTTTCCACCACGGTCATCTGGTTGAACAGGCGCACGTGCTGGAAGGTCCTCACCATGCCGAGCCGTGAGATCTTGTAATCCGGTTTGCCCTGGACTTCACTGCCTTCAAAGAGGATTTTGCCGCCGGTCGGCGTGTAAAAGCCACTCATGCAGTTGAACACAGTGGTCTTGCCGGCACCGTTGGGGCCGATGATGGAAACAATTTCCCGTTCCTGAACGTCCAGTGACACTTGGTCTACCGCCAGCAGGCCGCCAAAGCGCATGGACAGATTCTGTACTTCAAGCATCGTCCGTCACTCCTGCTTTTTCAGTTCAATGTGAATACGGCGCATAGGCATAAGCCCCTGCGGACGCCAGACCATCATCAGTACCATGGCGGCACCAAAGATCAGCATGCGGTACTCGGAGAATTCCCGGGCCAGTTCGGGCAGGATGGTCACGGCAATCGCCGCCAGTACCACGCCGATCTGCGAGCCCATACCGCCGAGTACCACGATGGCCAGGATGATGGCCGATTCCAGGAATACGAAGGATTCAGGACTGATAAAGCCTTGCTTGGAGGCGAACACGGTGCCGGCGAAGCCAGCGAAGAACGCGCCGATGGTAAAGGCCGAAAGCTTGACTGCAGTCCGGCTCAAACCGAGGGAACGGGCCGCGATTTCGTCTTCCCGCAGGGCTTCCCAGGCGCGACCAACCGGCATGCGCATGAAGCGGCGGATGACCAGGGCAGTGAACACGGCTAGAACCAGGGCGATCAGGTACAGGAAAATCACCTTGTGTTCGCCGCTGTAAGCAATGTTGAAGGTCTCGTGGAAGGAGGTGTTGCCTTCCTCCTTAACACGGCGGCCAAACTCCATTCCGAACAGGGTGGGATCGGGAATGCCACCAATGCCGTTCGGACCACCGGTCAGGTTGGTCCAGTTGTTGAGCAGGATCCGGATGATTTCACCGAAGCCTAGCGTCACGATGGCCAGATAATCACCCCTTAGCCGGAGTACCGGAAAGCCGAGTACCAGGCCAAAGGTTGCGGCCAGCAGAGCGCCGATCGGCAATGCGAACCAGAACGAAACGCCCAGGTATTGGGACAACAATGCGAAGGTGTAGGCCCCCACGGCGTAGAAGGCCACATAACCCAGGTCCAGCAGGCCGGCGAGGCCAACCACCACGTTGAGACCGAGCGCAAGCATGATGTAGATCAGCACCAGCGTGGCCAGATCAACGGCCCCCCGGGACACAAAGAATGGCCAGAACAGTGCGAGTACTACAATCCCGGTCAGGATCCAGGATTCGATCTTGGCTCGCTTGTTTTCGGCCATCGGCTCTTTATGGGTGCCGGAGCTCAGACTGGACAGGTTGCCAAGCTTGCCCATGATGCTGTCGCGGAACAGCTGGAAGAAGAACACCACAAGCGCTGCCAGGAGCACGCCCACAATCGTGGTGATGTTAGCGCCAACAATCGTGACGTTGATGCCCTGGGCCTCAAGGTTAAACCCGAGGATGGGGTAGGAAATAATCAGGGTAATAACGGCACAGAAGAGTGCGTGTTTAAAGTTTTGAGCAGCCATCAGATCTTCTCAACCTCCGGTTTGCCGAGCAGGCCGGTGGGTTTGAACAGCAGAATGAGGATCAGCAGGCCGAAGGAGACCACGTCCTTGTATTCGCCGCTTAGGTAGCCGGAGGTCATGCTTTCGGACACGCCCAGTATCAGTCCGCCCAGCATCGCACCAGGGATGCTGCCAATGCCTCCAAGTACCGCCGCGGTAAACGCCTTTAGCCCGGCAATGAAGCCGAACAGCGGATCGACCGAGCCGTAGTACATGCCCAGCAGAAGTCCGGCAACAGCGGCGAGCGCGGCACCAATGACGAAGGTGGCCGCAATGATGCGGTTGGTGTCGATACCGAGCAGGTTGGCCATGCCCAGATCCTGAGATACCGCGCGACAGGCGCGGCCGGTACGGGAGCGGGCAATGAACAGGGACAATGCGGTCATACAGATGAGTGTGGTTATAAAGATGGTGATCTGCATGTAGGACAGGGACATCTGGAAGGCGCCGTCTGAACCAAACTGGAAACCACCCTCAATCAGTGCCGGAAAGCCAATGTTGCGGGAGCCCTGGGCAAGGTGCACATAGTTCTGCAGAAAAATCGACATACCGATGGCGGAGATCAGGGGAATCAGTCGATGCCGCCCACGAACCGGCCGGTAGGCGACCCGTTCTACGGCCCAGCCCATCGCACTGGATACAATCATGGCACAGACCAGTGCAACGATCAGGATCAGCGGCAGCCATGCAACGCCAAGGGAGGCGAGGCCGGTAATGGCGATCAGCGCGGTGTAGGCGCCAATCATATAGATTTCACCATGGGCAAAGTTGATCATGCCGATGATGCCGTAAACCATCGTGTAGCCGATGGCGATCAGGGCGTAAGTGCTCCCGATCGTCAGCCCGTTTATGAGCTGCTGAGAGAAATACAGGAGGTCTTGCATTGTTAGAAAACTCCGAAAGCCTGCTCCCTCCGCTTCCGCTCACCGGGTCCGGGATATCCAGACCGGGGGTGGGGGAGGTTCGACAGGAGCCTAGAAAAACACCTTCTCCCGGATCGCGGTGAGAAGGTGCTCTTAAAATTACCGTTTGTTAACGATTTGGGCTTAGTTTACCGGAGTTTTACTTCCATCTGAATGCCATTCGTAGACAACGAACTCAAACGATTTCATATCGCCGGCCTCGTCATACTCCACATTACCGATCGGCGTCTGGAAAGCGCCGCTGCGCAGGGCTTCTGCCACATCGAACGGATCGGTGGACTCAGCCTTTTCGATACCCTCGGCAACCAGTTGAACGGCTGAGTAGGACGTCAGTACGAACGGGCCGGAAGGATCCTCGCCCTTGTCTTCGAACGCGGCAACCAGTTCCTGGTTTTCCGCTTTCTTGTCGAAGCTGGGCGGCAGGGTAACCAGCAGGCCTTCGGCCGCTTCACCAGCAATGGTGTTAATGTCTTTGTTACCAACGCCTTCCGGACCCATGAACGTAGCATCCAGGCCAGCCTGATCAGCCTGGCGCAGGATCAGCCCCAGCTCCGGGTGGTAGCCACCGTAGTAAACGTAGTCGACGTCAGCCTGCTTCAGCTTGGTCACCAGGGAAGAGAAGTCCTTGTCGCCGGCGGTGATGCCTTCGAACATGGCGATCTCGACGCCTTGATCCTTGAGGGTGTCACGCACGGCGGTAGCGATGCCTTCACCGTACTGCTGCTTGTCGTGAACGATGGCAACCCGCTCCGGGTTCAGGCTGGCGATGTAGTTGCCGGCAACCGGGCCCTGCATGCTGTCCAGGCCGATGGTGCGGAATACCAGCTCGTAGCCGCGCTCGGTAATTTCCGGGCTGGTGGACGCCGGAGTCACCATCAGGATGCCTTCATCCTCGTAGATGTCGGAGGCGGGCTGTGAGGAGCTGGAACACAGGTGGCCGATCACAAAGCGGACGCCGTCATTGACCAGATTGTTGGCAACGGTGACCGCCTGCTTCGGGTCACACACGTCGTCGTATTCGACGGCGACGAGCTCTTCGCCCATCACGCCGCCATTGGCGTTGATCTGTTCGATGGCCATACGGGCACCGGAGAACTGCATGTCACCATACTGGGCAACGGGACCGGTCATCGGGCCGGCAATACCGATCTGGATTTCGGCGGCCGCGTGGCCGGCGCCCATCAGGGCGATGGAGGTGCTGATAGCGGTTGCGAGTTTCGTTACTGAGGTTCTCATTGGGTCTGTCCTGTTTGGTTCAGGGTTATTCTTGTGTTCTCAGAGAGTTAAACAAACACCACAGCCTGCTGCTTGTCAAGCAGGTCGGGCCAGAGTTTGCTCGTGAACACAGAGCTCTGAAAGCTGGCTAATGGAAGTCGATAGCTTCCAATCAGCAAGCTTGCTAGCAAAGCCCGTGCCGCTCTGAGAGGCGTCACGCGTCCGTGCTGTCATCCTGGTCGATAAATACCAGTGCGCGGAAGCTTTCGTGCTCGCGCAAGTGCTCGAAACTGAGGTCCACCGAGGCATCGTCCCGGTAGGCCTCTGAAATGTCGATTGCTTTTTGTAACGTTGCGATCGAATCTTCCCAACGCCCAATCTCGGCATAGGCACAGGCCAGCTGGTAGTGGGCGTGGCCATTATCCGGGGCCAGCTTTAGCGCACGTTGGCAAAGACTGATGGCCCACAGGGGTTCCTGGATCTCAAGTACGGCGTCGGCCTTGTAACTCAGTGCTTCCACGTCGTCCGGTCGCAAGTCGAGAATCTGGTCGTAGGCGGCAATCTTGTTTTGTTGGGAAGTCTCCTGGCTTGCTTTAAGCCAGAGCGAATGCACTTCATTGGTGCGTTCAATTTCCGCCTGGTTCTGATGAATGATGTCGGACTTTTGCTTGAGTTGCTCTTCGATGGCCTCGAGTCGCTTCTCGTACTCCACCACCAGTTCATTTACCCGCTTTTCCGCGAGGCTGGTGAGCTGGTTGCGCATGTCCCGGATCGAGTTCCAGCCGATGACAACCAGGATCGAGGTCGCGCCGGCGATCAGATAGAAGAAGTAGGTGACGGTATCGGTAGCGTAGGACATGGTCTTGTCGGCCACCGACAGTTCCTTGTCGACCACCTTTTCGATCAGTTCGGCCCGGGTGTTCTGCATTTCCTTGCGCAGGGCTTTGCTTTCTTCCAGCAGGTAGAGTTCGATAAATGGCGTGTACATGGGCTCTTCCAGATCAGCGAGCGCTGCGGCCACGTCATCCGCTGTAACGTCTTCACGACCGGGGGGTGTCGTGTCTTGGCCTTGCGCCAGAGCCTGCCCGGCGAGGGTCATGGTGAGCGCCAGGATGCCTGCCATGGCACGCAGGACGGTGCTGAACGGACTCGGGTGGTCCGGGCGGGTTTTAGAGGTCGTGCTCATGGGCAAAAACCGGTCTGGGTGTCGGCTGATCATTGAACTGCTTCCGTTTTACAGGGTTTCGGAAAGGTGCAGACCTTAGCATAGTGGCCGGGCGAAAAAACGCCCCCGAGCCCACAAGGCGAGCAGGTATGGACCCCGCTAGGTAATTTTAGCGACTTGCATTTTCTGGTCTAAAGACCTCTAATAGTTAGTGGTATAAATAAAATTGGTCGTTTTCATTGATCCATACCCATCCGGGACTTCATTGGAGTGAGGCTTAAGCCGATGGCGAGTGACAAGCGTGCGTATGCAAAATCGCTGAACGCCACCGATTCAAATCAGCAGGGGGGCCTGCCCCCAGATCGGAGCAGTGCTGTGAACAATTATGAACAGGTACTTGTGGCGCTGCGGCGCGTTATCCGCGCAACGGACCTTCATTCCAAGCGGCTCAGCAAGCATGCCGGACTGACCGGCCCGCAGCTGCTGATCATGCGGACGATCCGGGACCTGGGAGAGGTCACCATTGGCACCATTGCCGATAAGGTCAGTCTCAGCCAGGCCACAGTCACCACGATCCTCGACCGGCTTGAGCATCGCAACCTGGTGTACCGGGTGCGCAGCACCCAGGACAAGCGCAAGGTGCATGCGCACCTGACCGATGAAGGCGCTGAAATACTGGCCCGGGCGCCCAACCCTTTGCAGGAAGACTTCATCAAGAAGTTCCAGAGCCTGGATGAGTGGGAGCAGACCATGATTCTGGCCTCGCTCCAGCGGGTGGCCAACATGATGGATGCCGACGATATCGATGCGTCGCCGGTGCTGCACGTTGGCCCGGTGTTGCGGGAGGATGGCTGGAAGTCGGATGCCAAGTCCTGACGGCCAAACCTTCTCTGGGGGCGGGCCACTTTGCCTCCCGTGCTTGAGCACCGGCTCAGTGCCAATGACGGTGGGATACGAGTGAGCGTCGAGACGACCGCTCACCGGTAAGGCCAGTTTCTCAGTGAACGCTGGAGCCCTTGCGAGGCTTGTTGCCAAAACAGACTTGAAAGACATCGTTGTAATGTTTGGCAAAACTTACGGTCAGGCCCTCTTTCAGATAGTCCGGCAGCTCCTCGTAGTCGCCGCGGTTTGCCTCCGGAAGGATCAGGTTACCGATTTTCTGGCGCCGCGCGGCAATGACCTTTTCCCGAATGCCTCCGACAGGCAGCACCTGGCCGGTGAGCGTGAGTTCTCCGGTCATGGCGATGTTCTGTTGCGGCGATTCCTTTCGGGCGATGGACAGCAGGGCGGTGGCCATGGTGACACCGGCACTCGGGCCATCTTTGGGGGTTGCGCCCTCCGGGACATGCAGGTGCACGAAGGACTTGTCGAAGAACGTCGGGTCCCCCTTGAAGCGTTTCAGGTTGGAAGACACGTAGCTGTACGCGATTTCTGCCGACTCCTTCATGACGTCGCCAAGCTGGCCGGTCAAACGGAAGCCGCGCTGGCTGGTGTGAATGCGTGATGCCTCGATGCTCAGCGTTGCGCCGCCCATGGCCGTCCAGGCCAGCCCTGTGACCACGCCGATGCCTTTCAGGGATTTTTCCTTGCGGAATGCCGGTTGTCCAAGATAATTCGCCAGGTCAGAGACGCCGACTCTGACCGGGGCATCTGGTGTTTCCAGCAGCTTCACGATGCCCTTGCGAATGATTTTGTGCAGCAGTTTCTCCAGGTTTCGGACCCCGGCTTCGCGGGCGTATCCCTCAATCACCTGTTTAATGGCGGCATCGGTGATGTTGAGCTGCTTTTTCAGCAAACCGGCCCGCTTGAGCAGGCGCGGCAGCAGATAATGCTTGGCAATGGCGAGTTTTTCTTCGGCGATGTATCCGGACAGGCGGATCACGTCCATGCGGTCCAGCAGAGGCCGGGGGATGGTGTCCAGCTGGTTGGCGGTGCAGATGAACAGCACCTTGGACAGGTCCATCCGGACGTCCAGGTAGTGGTCGAGAAACTCACGGTTCTGTTCCGGATCCAGGGTTTCCAGCAGCGCCGAGGCGGGGTCGCCCTGGAACGAGGCGCCAATCTTGTCGATTTCATCCAGCATGATCACCGGATTGGCGACTTTGGAATCCTTGAGTGCCTGGACAAACTTGCCCGGCATCGCGCCGATATAGGTGCGACGGTGACCCTTGATTTCAGCCTCGTCTCGCATGCCGCCGACACTGAATCGGTAGAATTTTCGGCCCAGAGCATCGGCAACCGAATGACCAATGGAGGTCTTGCCGACGCCGGGAGGGCCTACGAGCAGCAGAATGGAGCCACTGATCTCGCCCTTGAAGGTGCCTTCGGCCAGGAACTCGACAATCCGGTCCTTGACGTCGTCGAGGCCGTCGTGGTCCCGGTCCAGAATGCGCCGGGCCTCGGCGAGATCAAAGTGGTCGTCCGAATGGATGCCCCAGGGCACCTGGGTCAGCCAGTCCAGATAATTTCGGGTGACGCCATATTCCGGTGAGCCCTGCTCCAGTACCTGAAGTTTCTGCACCTCGTCCCGGAAGCGTTCTTCCACCGCTTCCGGCGGGTTCAGGCCGGCCATGCGCTCTTCGAAGCGTTCAACGTCCGCGGTCTTGTCGTCCTTGGCCATGCCCAGCTCGCGCTGGATGACCTTTAGCTGCTCCTTAAGGAAAAACTCGCGCTGGTGTTTCTGGACCTTGGCGTTCACCTCCTCGCTGATTTCCGACTGCAGGCGGGCCACCTCCTGCTCCTTGCGCATCAGCAGCAGTACTTTCTCCATGCGCCGCAACAGGGGAACCGTATTGATCACGTCCTGGAGTTCGTGGCCCGGGGCGCTGGTCATGGACGCGCCAAAATCGGCCAGCGGCGAGCTGTCGTCCGGTCCGAATCGGGACAGGTACTGTTTAACCTCTTCGCCATACAGGGGGTTGGTGCGCAGCAGCTCCTTTATGGTGCTGATGATGGCAAGGGTGTAGGCCTTCAGCTCATCGGGATCCTCTTTCGGTTCCCGCGGATACTCTACCTCAACCAGATAGGGTGGCTTGCGCCGGAGCCATTGCACAATGCGAAAGCGCTGCAGGCCCTGTGCGATGAACTGGACCTTGCCGCCTTCGTTCTGGGCCTGGTGCACGCGAACGGCACAACCCATGGTTTCCAGTTGTTCGCTGGCGGGAATGCCCTGTTCGGCATCGTGCTCCTCCACAAAGCAGATGCCCAGTACCCGGTGGTCGGTTTCGCCCACGCGCTTGAGTGTTTCCTGCCAGGGGTCCTGGTTGACCATGATGGGCTGAACCTGGGCCGGGAAGAAGGGCCGGTTCGAGACGGGCAGCACATACATGCGCGTCGGCATCATTTGCTGTGGCAGGGCAAGGCTCTTGCTGTGCTCATCCTTGCCAATGTACTCGGTCAGGTCTTCTTCGAATTCCTCAAGCGACTCTGTGCGATTTTCGTCATTCATGCCGTGAAGTATCCATGGGGAAAGGTTGTGGTATGGTCCGGTCGCCAGCTGGGACTGCGGCGACAGGAATAACGCCTACTAGCTTATGTAACGGCAGTTACGGCTATTTCAAGGATTTGGCATTGCAGCGGTAGCCGCTTGATTTTCGGCACTCTGACCCCATGTCCTCTGGCAGTTACGATGATTCTTTCGACGATGCAGGTGCAATGGATGAGCGATTCTCCGTATATTTTTGAAGCCACCATGGAAAACTTTCAGCAGCAGGTGATGGATGCCTCAGCGACCACGCCGATCCTGGTGGATGTCTGGGCCGAGTGGTGCGCGCCCTGCAAACAGCTGACCCCTGTTCTGGAAAAGCTGGCGAACGACTATCAGGGTGGCTTCCTGCTGGCCAAGGTGAATGCCGACGAACAGCAAGAATTGACCTCCAGTCTGGGTGTTCGCAGTCTGCCCACCATCATTCTGGTAAAGAACGGCCAGGCGGTGGACGGCTTCAATGGTGCCCTGCCGGAGGGTGAAATCCGCAAGGTACTGGACAAGCATGTTGAGGCGCCGGAAGAAGACCCCTACGACAAGGCCCATCGGCTCTGGGAGGGCGGTGATGTCGATGGCGCCCTGGCTATTCTCTCTGAGCTGAACCGGAAGGACCCGGACAACCTGAAGGTGCTGATCGATCTCGCCCAGCTCAAGGCGGAAATGGGCGATCTGGAAACTGCGGAGCAGGTGCTTGAGAGTCTGCCGCCGGAAGAGAAGATGCAGCACCAGGCGAAACAGCTGGCGGCAAGGCTGAAGTTCCTGAAGCAGTCGGCAGAGCTGCCACCGATCAAGGATCTGGAAATGGCCCTGGAGCAGGATCCGAAGGACCCCAATGCTCTGCACCAGCTCGCGTTGCACCACGTCCTGCTGGAAAACAACGCCGACGCAATGGAGCTACTGATCCGGCTCATGCAGGTCGACAGCAAATACAAGGACGAGGCCGCCAAAACGACCCTGATCGAACTCTTCGACAAGCTGGGCAACAACAATCCCGACGTCCGCGCCTACCGTCGCAGGCTCTATACCCTGATGCACTGACCGGAGCGGCCGCCAAACTTCAAGGGAACCATTCGGCTCGTTGCGCCTTCAAACGGGAAGGTGCGACTACGATTGGTGAGACGCCATGGCGCGTTACTGCTGGTACCTTCTCTGGATAGTGCTCCTACCCGTGGTCATGGTTGGGTGTGCGACGCGCCAGTATTCCGATGCTGCCGTGGTTGCGGTTTCCGGAGAGTGCGACCGCCAGTTTTTGCGCTGGCGGAACCAGGTCGCCGACGGGGACCGCTTCGATGCCCAGGATTGGTCGCCGCCTGGCTTTCCCTATCTGCGGGTCGACCGCTTTCTTGCCAGCTTTGATCTCGTCGGCCTGACTGCTCGGCAGCGTCGCGACTGGTTGACGCGAGCGCATTCAAAGGCGGCGACCGCCTGGCGATATGAGATGCAGGGAGGGCCGGCCGAAGCCACGCAGTGGCTGGAGGGGTTGCAAGGCTGTGCCGACCGTGCCATCGCTGTGCTGGCCTCAGAACCCGGGTTCTGGCCCCGGCTGGCTGAAGCGGCCCAGGTTCCGGACAGTTACAGCACCGGGGCCCGGGTTCTGGGGTTGTATCCGTTGGTCTCGCCGATTATACGTTGGCGTGCCACGGCTGCTATGGGCGAGCTGGCCGATCAGTTCGGCCATTATAATGCCCGCGCCGGCTGGCGGACCTATCTGCCTGACCAGGCGGTTACGGGCGAGCGTGCCGTGTCAGAGGCTTTCCCGCGGGATTCTCTGGGTGTGCCGGTGCTGGATGATCAAGCGCGCCGTGCGCTATTCCAGCGCCATGCGCCTGGTTGGCGGATCGAAACGCGTGACCGCAATGACCTACCGGGGGTGCCGGCTCGGGACGACAACGGGGATTTGCGTTTTAGCCCCGGCTCCGTGGTGTATACCCAGCTTGGCTATGTCTACCAGGACGGCATAATCCTGCCTCAACTGGTGTATGTTCTGTGGTTTGCGGCCCGGCCAGCGGAGCATTGGCTCGACATCTACGCCGGTGCGCTGGACGGGTTTGTCTGGCGGGTCACGGTCGATGAAAACGGCGAGCCTTTGGTGTATGACACCATCCATCCCTGTGGTTGCTACCACCAGTGGCTACTGGTGGATGGTGGCCTGAGGCAGGATGGCAGCGTTGACTATATCGCTGAGCGACTCTGGCTGCTGGGCTCGGTTCCGAGTCCCGGCGCAGCGCCAACATTGTCGTTGTCGGCGGGTGAACACCAGCTGGTAGATGTGGCTACCCGCGGATCAAACCCGCAAGGGCAGACGGCGTCCTATCGCCTGGAGCCCCTTGATGGGCTGAGGGGGCGCTCCCCTGCCGGCGGGCGCCTGTATGGCGGAGATGGCCTGGTCGCCGGATCGGAGCGGCCTGAACGCTTCCTGTTGTGGCCGGCCGGGGTGCCGTCGGCCGGAGGAATGCGCCAATGGGGGCACCACGCCGTCGCCTTTGTCGGGCGCAGGCATTTCGATGATCCTTATCTGCTTGAGCGCTACTTCCTGTCGCCCCGTTAGCGCGTACTTTGAAGGGCTTGCTATTCGGTGACAGGCTCGGTGCGATTGTGGTCCTCGATTCGAGGCGTGTCTCTGAGACCGCCAAAGCGCTTGTAAAAGGCCTCGTTCGGGCTCGGCAGCGGGCCAGAGGCGTTTTCGAGGTTTTCATCCAGCCATTGCTCGGCGCGGGCGTAGATTTTCCGGTAAAGGTTCCGGCACAGCTGTTTGGCGCTTCGACCTTCCCAGTCGCCGGGAAGCAGTTCGTCGGGCAGTTGTGGATCTCTCAGGAGAATCTTTCGGTATTCATGAACAAGGAGAACCCGGGCGAGCAGGCATTCCTGAGGTGTCAGGTTGTCATTTGACTGCAGTTCCCGCCAAAGCGGTCTGAACTGCTCCAGAAAGTGTCGATAACGATACGCCAGCTCGTCCAGATTCCAGCTTTCCCGGACTTGCAGTCTGAGGGCTCGGGGACTTTTCTGTTCCAGAGGCTGGGTCTGCATGACAATAGTATCGTCCAGTGCTCCCCATTCCTGCAGCATTGGAATCAGTTGGTGACGGGTATAGCGGGGGTGCTCCATGACGCCGGGTGCAATGTTTCCAAAGCTGAGCCATTTCAGCTCGTCCCGCACCCTCTGCTTTGTCTCGGAATCCAGCTGATTCAGGAAGACCAGGCACCAGCTCCCGCTCCATTCCTCATTGGTAATGCTGTAGACATGCTGAAATGCCTGCTGGAATCGGCGCAATCCCGGTCCGGTCAGGCTGTAGTAGCTGCATCGCCCGATCCGCTCGGTCTGGAGCCAGGTTTCCTGGACCAGGCGATAGACCGACGTTCTGATCAGTCGTTGGCTGATGCCTATGGGTTCCAGCAGCTTCATTAGGCTGCCCAGCCACACGGTGCCACCTCTCGGCGCAATCGCGTCACCGTAAACGGTAATGATGAGTGAGCCCGCTCTGAGAGGGCGCTTTTTCTGAAAATCTTTTACAAGGTTTTCTAGCTGAGTCTTGGCTGACATGGTTTTGGTATCGAATTCATAAAATTAAGAAACTCTGTCGTGTCGCTATTATGCGGTTCTTGCCGTCGAGGTAAAGCGCACCTTCTACCCGCGCCCAAACTGGCGGCTTCGCCGAAGGTCGACTTTACTCTCAACAGTGCGTCCGGATGAAATCAAAACCGGTTGACACTGGATTTATGATACAATAACTTCGTTTGATATTCGTCAACGGTATCGAGTTTTTTGCCGGTAGCGAAGATTCTGAGTCTTTCTGGTCTGGTTCTGTGAGGTAAGGGCCGGTTTGAAGCGGGGTGGTGGTCCGTGATTCGTGACACGAAAGTGGAGCGAAAATGTCAGGCCACCGTCTTATTTCTGAGATATGAAAGCGGGGTGGCTCAGCCCCCACACAATTCGGGAGAACAAAAACAATGCTTAGCACAATGATGCGTCGCGCGGGTAAATGCGCAGCAGTCGCTGCCGCTGGTCTCATGATGATGAGCGCCCAGGCAGCCGAACCAATCAAAATCGGGTCCTTCCTCTCAGTGACGGGACCAGCCTCCTTTCTCGGTGACCCCGAGCTGAAAACGCTTGAGATGTACGTCGAGAAGATTAACGAAGATGGTGGCGTCCTTGGGCGTCAACTCGAACTGATTCATTACGATGACGTTGGTAATGCCTCTTCCGCCCGTAACTTCGCCAGCCGTCTGATCCGCTCTGACCGGGTCGATATCATCGTTGGTGGCAGCACCACTGGTGCGACCATGGCAGCCGCTCCGCTGGTTCAGCAGGCAGGGGTGCCCTTCATCTCGTTGGCCGGGGCTGTGGTTATCACCACGCCGGTGAAGGAGTGGGTGTTCAAGACACCGCAATCCGACCGCATGGCGGCAGAGCGGATTCTGGGTGACATGAAAAACCGCGACATCACCAAGATCGGTCTCATTTCCGGTACGGGTGGCTTCGGTAGCTCCGGCCGTACCCAGACGCTGGAAGTGGCCGAGAAAATGGGTATCGAGGTCGTTGCAGACGAAACCTACAGCGGCTCGGACACCGACATGACCGCGCAGCTGACCAACATCCGGAATACCGACGGTGTTCAGGCTGTACTGAACTTCGGTTTCGGGCAGGGCCCGGCGATCGTTACCCGTAACTACAACCAACTGGGTATCGAGCTTCCGTTCTACCAGTCTCACGGCGTGGCATCCGACAGCTTCCTCGAGCTTGCCGGTGACGCTGCCGAGGGTCTTCGTCTTCCCGCCTCACCACTGCTGGTGCCGGACTCCCTGCCGGAGTCTGATCCCCAGAAAGAGGTGGTTCAGAACTACAAGTCGGAATACGAAGCTCGCTGGGATTCCAAGGTATCAACCTTCGGTGCCTACGCATACGACGGCCTGATGCTGGCTGTCCGCGCGATCGAAGAGGCAGGAAGCACTGACCCGGAAGCCGTTCGCAAGGCACTGGAAGGCATCAAGGGCTACGTCGGCGTGACTGGCGAGTTCAATATGTCTCCTGAGGATCACAACGGTCTTGATGCCGACTCGTTCCGGATTCTGGAAGTCCAGGACGGCGACTGGAAACTGATCAACTGATCCTACCTGTAATTCGTCTCTCCGTTGGCTGATTATCCGACCCTGGGCAGGGCGGTAATCAGTCAACCGGAGTTCGACTGGAATCAAGGCTATGTTCTCGGAATTCTTACAGTATCTCTTTACCGGGGTTACTATCGGTGCAACCTATGCATTGATCGCCCTTGGCTTTACCCTCATCTATAACGCCAGCCACGTGATCAACTTCGCCCAGGGCGAGTTCCTGATGATCGGCGGTATGGCGACCGTGTCCCTCACCGCCATGGGCGTGCCCATGATCCTTGCGGTGGTTCTTGCCGTTGTGCTGGCCGGAATTCTGGGTATTCTTTTGCAGCGGTTTGCCATTGCTCCGGCAAAGCAGGCAGACGTGGTAACCCTCATTATCATCACCATCGGCGCCTCGATCTTTATCCGCGGTATTGCCCAGATTGTATGGGGTAAGGAATACCACGTGATGCAGAATTTCACGAGTGACGAGCCGATCCAGGTGTTTGGCGCTGTCCTGAACAGTCAGAGCCTGTGGGTTCTCGGCATTGGCGCCGTTCTTGTCGTGGCGCTCGTACTGTTCTTCACCAGGACGCTGATCGGTAAAGCGATCCTGGCCACGTCCATGAACAAGGAAGCCGCGCGCCTGGTGGGTATCCGGACACAGATGGTGCTGATGCTGGCCTTCATGGTATCTGCGCTGCTTGGCTCGGTCGCCGGCATTGTGGTGGCCCCGATTACCTTCACCTCTTATGACATTGGCATCATCCTCGGCCTGAAAGGCTTCGTTGCTGCGGCGATTGGCGGTCTGGGCAGTGGTCTGGGTGCGGTTGTCGGCGGGCTTCTGCTCGGCGTGGTCGAGGCAATGGCGGCCGGTTACCTGTCCTCCGACTACAAGGATGCCGTTGCATTCTCCATGATCCTGCTGGTGCTGTTCTTCCTCCCCCGCGGATTGTTTGGTGCCAAAGTAGTGGAGCGTGTCTGATGTTGAACCGTCTTATGCAGTCACGCCTCCGGGGAATAATCGTCCTCGCGTTGATTCTGATTATTCTTCCTGCCTTTCTCGGTAACCCGTTTCACTACGAGCTGGTTACCCAGATGGCCATTATTGCGGCCACCGTGGTGGGCCTGAACCTTCTGGTAGGCTACGCCGGTCAGATCAGTCTGGGTCACGCCGGTTTCTTTGGCCTCGGCGCCTATTTCACCGGTATCGCAACCGGGACCTACGGATGGCCGTCAGTACCGGCGCTGCTGGTTGGCGCCGTTGTTGTGGGTATCATTGCCTGGGTGGTCGGGCGACCAATCCTGAGGTTGAAGGGACATTATCTGTCCATGGCGACCCTCGCCGTCGGTTTTATCATTGCCATTATCCTGAACAACGAGCGCGCTCTTACTGGCGGCCCGGACGGTATGCCGGTTCCCGCATTTGAGGTGTTCGGCTGGGAACTGAGCACGTTTGGCCAGTACTCCCTGTTTGGTCTTCAGATTGAAGGCTTCCAGGCCTGGTACATCTTCGCCAGTGTGGTCCTGCTGGTGGCTGTCTGGTTCGCTCTGAATCTGATTGAATCGCCGATTGGCCGTGCCTTGCGATCGGTGCATGGGTCGGAAGTGGCCGCCCGTGTAGTGGGTGTGAATACCGCCAAATACAAAAGCCTGGTGTTTGTCATTTCTGCGGTTTACGCCAGCCTGATGGGCAGTCTCTATGCCCACTTTCAGGGCTTCATCACGCCGGCCGTCGCAAGCTTCGAGTTCTCCATTCTGTTCATCACCATGGTCGTCCTGGGCGGCATGGGGTCAACGTTCGGTGTCATTCTGGGCGCCGTCGTGCTGAAGCTCTTGCCTCAGGTTCTGGCCGATTTCCAGGAGCTGGAGACCGTGATGTTTGGCCTGATTCTCATGCTGACCATGATTTTTATGCCGAAAGGCCTTCTGCCTACCTTGACCGCAGTCGTTTCCAAGAAACTGGGTAAGAAAAAAGCCGGAGGTGCCGCATGACTGCACTGGTTGAAGTAAAGGGGCTGGACAAGGCCTTCGGTGGCGTTCATGCGGTTGAGGGTGTCAGCTTTGCGGTGGAAGCCGGACAGGTCTATTCGGTGATTGGTCCGAATGGCGCTGGCAAGACCACCCTGTTCAATCTGATCACTGGACTGTATACGCCGACTGGCGGCGAAATTCGGTTGAATGGCGAGAACACGACCGATCTCGAGCCCAACGAGCTCGCCGAGCGGGGCATGTGCCGGACATTCCAGCAGATGCAGATCTGCATGAACATGACGGCCATTGAAAACGTCATGCTTGGTCGTCATCTGAAACTCAAGAGTAACCTGTTCACCACGTTGTTCCGCTTGCCGGCATTGCGCCGGGATGAGGCGGCCGCGCGTGCGCGGGCTGCGGAGCTTATGGAATATGTAGGCTGCGGGGAGTATCTCGAGACCGAGGCGTCGGCCATGTCCTACGGTGCGCTCAAACGCCTCGAGATTGCCCGGGCACTCGCCGCCGAGCCGCGGATCATTCTCCTTGACGAGCCGGCGGCCGGCCTCAACGCAACCGAAACGGCGGCGCTGGAACAGCTGATCCGGAAGATTGCCGACGAGGGTACGACGGTGATGCTTGTTGAACACGATATGAAACTGGTGATGGGTATTTCCGACCGGCTTCTGGTTCTCAACTACGGCCGCGTTCTGGCTGAAGGTACCCCGGCAGAAATCCGCCAGAATCCGGATGTTATCGCTGCCTATCTGGGTGGCTGAGTAAGGAGGCAATTCGAATGACACAGCAAAACACGGGAATTGCGCCTGCCCAGTCACGCGGCGAGCAGGCGATTGGCACCATTGTGCGGGAGCACCAGGCGCTCTGGCGCACGCTTGATCTTCTCGATCAGCTTCTGCACGACATGAACATCAATCAACAGCGTCCGGACGAAAAGCTGTTGACCACGATTTTCGATTACATTCAGCACTTTGCCCGTCGTGTGCACAGTCAGCCTACTGAAATAGTGCTGTACCGGCTGCTCGGAGAAAAGTCTCCGGAGTCCGTGCCGCTCCTGGACAAGCTTTCCAGAGGCTATGAGATTGGCGATGTGAAAGTGAACGAGCTGCGTCAGTTGCTCAAGGTCTGCATGGAACAGTGGCCGGAAGGGCGTGAAGAGTTCAGTCATGCGCTGGCCCGCTTTACCGAAGCCCTGCGCAAACACATCCGCAAGGAAGAGGGCGTGGTGATCCCCAGAGCTCGCGATCTGTTCAGCGAGGAAGACTGGGATCAAATTATTGAAGCCCGGGACGTGGAGAACGATCCCCTGTTCGGGGAACGGGTCCGTGATGAGTTCCGGGAGCTTCGACACGAGATTGTCAGCTATACGCCTGAGCGTTTCGGTGGTCTTGGTCTGAAGCACGAAGAGCGGATGACGGCCCCCCACGAGAAGCAGGAACTGCTCTCCGTCAAAGGCCTGGTGACCTCCTATGGCCAGATCGAAGTCCTCCATGACGTCGATATAAAGATCAACAGCGGCGAGATTGTGTCGCTGGTCGGGGCCAATGGTGCCGGCAAATCAACCTTGTTGATGACGATTTCCGGTCTGCAGCCGGTCGATCGTGGCAGTGTGATGTTCGAGGGCAAGGATCTGGGCAAGGTAGGTGCCGATCAGCGGGTCGGTCAGGGCATCGTTCAGGTGCCGGAAGGACGCCAGGTATTCAAGGATCTGAGTGTCCATGACAACCTGTTATTGGGGGCCTACACCCGTGGCCGGACGCCGGAAGTCGCCGAGGATCTCGAGCGGATGTACGGCAAATTTCCGATTCTCCGGCAGAAGCGTCACAACCTGGCCGGGGAGCTTTCCGGCGGTCAGCAGCAGATGCTGGCCATGGGGCGTGCACTGATGGCCCGCCCCCGGCTGTTGCTGCTTGATGAGCCCAGCATGGGCCTGGCGCCGCTGATCATCGAAGAGATCTTCAACATCGTCAAGGAGCTTAAAAAGGAAGGCATCACCATCTTCCTGGTTGAGCAGAATGCCTCTCAGGCGCTGGCCCTGGCCGATAGAGGCTATGTCCTCGAAACCGGCCGTGTGGTGATTGAGGGGACCGGCAAGGAACTGCTGAGCAACGAGAAAGTCCGTGAGGCCTACCTGGGCATGTAACGCCAGCTCGTTTTTGGAGCACAAATAAAAGGGGGACAGGTCGTTAAACCTGTCCCCCTTTTATTTGCCTGTGACTTTCTCCCTGGGGTCCAAGACAGGGAGAAAATCTGGCAGCCCGGTTTTACTCGGGCTTCTTGGCAACCAGTGTCAGGATGTCGTAGCTCGCAACCATTTCATCGTTCTGGTTGTGAACCTGGACATCCCAGACCACGACACCTTGTGGGTGTCCGTCCGGCGATGTCCGACCCTGATCGATTTTGCGCTTGCAGGTCAGCCGTGCCCGGATGGTGTCTCCCGGAGCAACCGGCTCGATAAAGCGGAGGGTATCCAGGCCGTAGTTCGCCAGAACCGGACCTTCGCCCGGAGATACGAACAGGCCGGCCGCCGCGGACAGCACAAAGTAACCGTGGGCGATGCGCTTGCCGAACTGGGATTCCCTCGCGGCCAGTTCATCAAAGTGCATGTAGAAATGATCACCGGACAGGCAGCCGAAGTTGACGATGTCCGCTTCGGTGACGGTGCGGCGGTGGGTCAGCAGGGATTCGTTGATCTGCAGATCCTCGAAGTGCCGACGGAACGGATGAACTTCGTATTCGATCAGTTCCGCACCACGAACGTATTCGCCGGTCACGGCGGCCAGCATCGTGGGCGAGCCCTGGATTGAGGTGCGCTGCAGGTAATGGTGAACTGCACGGATACCGCCCAGCTCCTCACCACCACCGGCACGGCCCGGCCCGCCATGCTTGAGCATGGGCAGTGGCGAACCATGGCCGGTGGATTCCTTGGCCGCTTCCGCGTTCAACAGATGCAGGCGTCCGTGGTAGGCCGCCAGGGCCGGAACGATCTTGCCTGCGATGGCCGGATCGCGGGTGGTCAGCGTGGTGACCAGAGAGCCACGGCCCTTGGCGGAAAGCGCCAGAGCATCCTCAATGGTGTCGTAGGGAATAACCGTGGCGACCGGGCCAAACGCTTCGATATCGTGGGCGCCACAGCCGTTTTCCGGATCGCGGCACAACAGCAGGTGCGGCTCGATGAATGCGCCGTTTTCGGTGCCTTCACCGGTTGGCTTGAAGTTGTCATCGCCACCCACGACCAGCTCGCTGGTCTTCAGCAGTTCCTGGATATTGGCTTTGACATCCTCCAGCTGGTCGATGGAGGCCAGTGCGCCCATCCGGACGCCTTCTACGGAGGGGTCTCCCACGGTTACCTTGGACAGGCGCTCCTTGAGCTTGTCACAGACCGCCTCAACCTGATCGCGGGGCACCATGACACGGCGAATCGCCGTACACTTCTGACCGGCTTTGGCGGTCATTTCACGGCCGACTTCCTTCACGAAAATGTCGAATTCCTCGTGCTCTGGGGTGACGTCCGGAGCCAGGATGGCGCTGTTCAGGGAATCCGCTTCGGCATTGAAGGGGATGGAGCGATTGATAATGTTCGGGTGATTGCGCAACTTGCGGGCGGTGGCTGCGGAACCGGTAAAGGTCACGACGTCCTGCTCTTCCAGGTGCTCGAACAGGTCGCCGGTGCTGCCGATGATCAACTGCAGGCTGCCTTCGGGCAGGGCGCCGGATTCCTGCATCAGGCGAACCGCCAGTTCGGTGACGTAGCAGGTAGACGTGGCCGGCTTTACGATGGAGGGCATGCCGGCCAGGAACGTGGGTGCGAATTTCTCCAGCATGCCCCAGACCGGGAAGTTGTAGGCATCAATGTGTACTGCAACACCACCGCGGGGCACCATGATGTGAGTGCCGGCAAAGTGGTTGTTCTTGCCCAGTGGCACCACCGGCCCTTCGTGGAGGACGTTACCGGAGGGCAGTTCGCGCCGGCCCATGCTGGCGTAGGAAAACAGGGTGCCGAAGCCACCATCAATATCGATGCCGTTGTCGCCCTTGCTGGCGCCCGTGTGCATCGACAGTGCGTACAGTTCCTTCTTGTGCTCCTGCAGGTACATGGCCATGGCCTTCAGGGCCAGGGCGCGCTCCTGGAAATCCATCGCCATCAGGTTCTTGCCACCGACCTTACGGCCATATTCGACGGCAGCTTTGAAATCAAGGGTATCGTCGTGGGTGTGGGCCACGATCTCGCCATTCACGGCACTGGGCAGAGCCTTGGCTGCGTTCTCACCGACCCACTGGCCGGCGATGAAACTTTTCAGGACTGACATTGGAAACTCCGTTCATTTCTGAAAACGTGAAGGCAAGTCCTGCTGTACAGGACTTGCCTTTGTCGGGTCGGGCCGTTGTCGAAAAACGACTTACATTTCGTCGTAGTCGAGAACGACCTTGTCGGTGACCGGGTAGCATTGGCAGGAGAGTACGTAGCCTGCTTCGACCTCGTAATCCTCCAGTGCAAAGTTCTGGTCCATTTCCACTTCGCCTTCCACCACCTTGGCTCGGCAGGTTGAGCAAACACCGGCCTTGCAGGAGAAGGGCAGGTCGGCGCCTTCCTCGTTGCCGGCGTCGAGAATGCTCTTGGTGTCGCGCACCAGCGGGAAGGTCAGTGACCGGCCGTCGGCGATCACGGTGACTTCACTGATGGACTGTGGGTCGACCTTGATGTCTGCACGGTCCTTGCGAGCCTGGGGCGCCCCACCAGCCGGGGTAAACAGCTCGAAATGGACCTTGCTCTTGTCCATGCCGTGGCGGAGCAGAGAGTCGCGCACTGTCTCAGTCATCATCTGGGGGCCGCAAATGAACGCAGCAGTCAGGTCCTTGGCATTGATCCAGTGGTCGAACAGCGCATCACACTTCTCATGATCGATGCGGCCGTTGTACAGGTCGATGTCCTGCTCTTCGCGGGTGAAGATATAGACCAGATTGAAGCGCGCCATGTACTCGTTCTTCAGGTCCTGAAGCTCGTCCCGGAACATGGTGCTGCTGGTCGCCTTGTTGCCGTAGAAGAGCGTGACTTCACTCTTGGGCTCGGTCTCAAGGGTGGTCTTGATGATGGACAGGATGGGCGTGATGCCACTACCGGCTGCAACCGCGAGGTAGTTGCCTTCACGCTCGGGGTCCAGATCCACGGAAAAATGCCCCTGTGGCGGCATCACTTCCAGGGTTTCACCGGGCTTGAGCTGCTCATTGGCAAACGTGGAAAACACGCCACCGGGAACCTTTTTGATGGCAATCCGCAGATCCTGATCATTTACGCTGGTGCAGATAGAGTATGAGCGGCGGACTTCCTCGCCGTTCATTTTTGTTCTGACAATCAGGTGCTGGCCTTGCTTGTAGGCAAACTTGTCTGCCAGGTCATTTGGCAGATCAAAAGACAGTGATACGGCGTTTCTTGTTTCAGGTCTGACCTCTTTGAGGGTCAGTGGGTAGAATTTATTCATGATCGTATCGGCTCTAGATGCATTTGAAATAGTCGAAGGGTTCGAGACATTCCCTGCAGCGATAAAGCGCCTTGCAGGCGGTCGATCCAAATTCGCTGACCCGCTCGGTCTCGTGGCTGCCGCAATGGGGGCAGGTGATGACCTCGGGCTCGCCGAGCAGGCTCATTTTGCTGGAGCTGCCCTGGGGCGGTGCGATTCCGAACGCTCTTAACTTCTCTTTGCCTTCGTCTGTGATCCAGTCGGTGGTCCAGGCGGGGGTCAGCACCTGATTGATCTTCGGATCCCGGAACCCCGCCGCGCGCAGGGCCTCCGAAATCAGCTCCTCAATCAGCTCAGTGGCCGGGCAGCCGGAATAGGTTGGCGTGACATCGACGGACAGTTCTTTCCCGTCCCATCGAACCGCCCGGACAATGCCGAGTTCCACGACGCTTACCGCCGGTACCTCGGGGTCCTTGACCTCTTCCAGAAGGGCCCAGATATCTTTCTCGGTCAGCAGGTCGGGGCGAGCGTTGGCCGGTACCCGGTCGCTGGCGATCAGGATATCTACCGCTGACCTTGCGTCTGTATCACCATGTTTTGGCATCGGGATAGGCCCTCTGCAGAAACTGCATTTCTGCCAGAATGAAACCAAGATGTTCGGTGTGTTCGCCGTGTTTGCCGCCCATGTACATCCAGGCATCTTCGGCGCCGGGAGTCAGGGTGGCCTGGGCGAGCACTTCATTGACCAGGCCGTGCCAGTCGTTCTTGAGCTGCTCAGGGTCCGGGCCAATGCCGGCCTTCGCCATCAGCTCATCGGTTTCGTCCGGGGTGATCAGCTCACCGGTGAAGCGCCACAGGATATCGATCGCATCCTGCATGCGGCGGTGGCTTTCTTCGGTGCCATCACCCAGGCGTTTCACCCACTCGGATGACCGACGGAGGTGGTAGGTGGCTTCCTTCAGCGCCTTGGCTGCAATGCCGGCAATCCGCTCGTCACTGGCCTCGGTCAGGCTCTTGAGGGTGAAGTAGTGCCAGACATCGAAAAAGAACTGCCGGCCCATGGTGACCGCATAGTCTTCGTTCGGCTGCTCGGTCAGGAGCAGGTTGCGATAGTCATGGGCATCACGGCGGAACGCCAGCTTGTCGGCATCCCGGCCATCGTCAATCAGCTCAGCCGCATACTCGTACCAGTTGCGGGCCTGGCCGACGAGGTCGAGTGCAACGTTCATCAGGGCCATCTCTTCCTCGAGCGCGGGCGCCTTGCCACACAGCTCGCTCAGGCGCTGGCCAAGAATCATGTCGGAGTCTGCCAGGCGAAGCAGGTATTCTTTGAGTGCTTCAGTTTGTGTCATGCCAACGCTCCTTACATATGTCCGACTTCGTCAGGCAGCTCGTAGAAAGAGGCGTGCCTGTAGATTTTGTCCTCAGAGGGATCGAAAAGGACCTCTTTTTCGTCGGACGCAGACGCGGTGATCGATTCGGAAGGCACAACCCAGATGCTCACACCCTCACTGCGACGTGTGTAGAGATCGCGGGCATTTTCCATGGCCATTTCTGCATCGGAAGCGTGCACGCTTCCGACGTGCTTGTGATTGAGGCCATGCTTGCTGCGTACAAACACTTCGTATAGGCGCCATTCAGACATAATAGATTCCTCCGATATCAAGCGGCTTCTGCGCGCTGCTTTTGTTTTTTGGCATAGGCGACGGCTGCTTCGCGAACCCAGGCGCCTTCGTCGATTGCTTTCTTGCGAGTGTTGATCCGCTCGCGGTTGCACGGACCGTTACCCTTCAGAACGTCGTAGAATTCCTGCCAGTTGATTTCACCGAAATCGTAGTGGCCGGTTTCTTCGTTCCATTTCAGGTCCGGGTCAGGCGCGGTGCATCCCAGGAACTCAAGCTGGGGCACAGTCTGGTCGATGAACATCTGGCGCAGTTCGTCGTTGCTCTTACGCTTGATTTTCCAGGCCATGGACTGCTGCGAGTTGGGGGATTCGTCGTCATGCGGGCCAAACATCATCAGTGCTGGCCACCACAGACGGTTAATTGCGTCCTGAACCATGGCTTTCTGTTCTTCGGTGCCTTCGCGCATCATGTCCAGCAGAATCTGGTAGCCCTGACGCTGGTGGAAACTCTCTTCCTTACAGATGCGGATCATGGCGCGGGAGTAAGGGCCATAGGAAGTCCGCTGCAGCACCACCTGGTTCACAATAGCGGCGCCGTCAACCAGCCAGCCAACCGCACCCATATCGGCCCAGTTCAGGGTCGGGTAGTTGAAGATGCTGGAGTACTTGGCCTTGCCCTGGTGCAGTTTCTCGATTTCTTCGTCGCGGTCAGCGCCCAGGGTTTCCATGGCGCTGTACAGGTACAAACCGTGTCCGGCTTCATCCTGGATTTTGGCCATCAGCTGAAGCTTGCGCTTGAGAGTGGGAGCCCGGGTCACCCAGTTGCCTTCCGGCAACATGCCGACTACTTCCGAATGGGCGTGCTGGGAAATCTGGCGGATCAGGGTCTTACGGTACCCTTCAGGCATCCAGTTTTTAGGTTCGATTTTCGTTTCCGCATCGACCTTTTCCTGGAACGCGCGCTCTTCGGGCGACATCTCTTCCAACGTTTTAAGGCGCTTGCTGCCGGTTTCAACGAGCTGGGCGTACATACATAACCTCCGAATCGGGCTTTTTGTTCTATTGCTCCGTGAACAGTTCTGTTCCTGTAAATACTGTGGAACCTTAATCTAATATTATATGATACTGAATAAATATCAAGAAATGTTTTTGTGTGTCATGTTGGTTTATTGGTGATGCCTGAAAGTCAGTATCATCATGAAAGTAAAGGATAATCAGTTTTTATTGAGTGATTTTTAAAGTTGCTGGATATAAGGAAATCAAAAAATAAAACTAATTGGTTAGAGCAGGGAGGGCTGGCTCGGCCGGGGCGTTGCCCGGCCGAGAGGTGGAGAGCTGGACCGTTATGATTTACGGCGGTCGTGGACCCGTTTTGCCTTGCCTTCTGAGCGGGCAAGACGGTTGGCTTCAACGATCTCAATCCGGGTGCTGATGCCGATGTAGGACTTGATGTGGTGAGCCAGTTCTTTGGCTGCAGCCGCACGGGTGTCCTCACTGTCGGAGGCGTTCGGTTTCAGTTCTGCGCGGATGTCGACGCAGTCCAGATTCCCGTCTTTGTACACCTCGATTTCGTAGTGAGGCGCCAGCGCTTCACACTTGAGAACCTGCTCCTCGATCTGGCTCGGGAACACGTTGACCCCGCGGATGATCAGCATGTCATCGCTGCGGCCGGTGATCTTGTCGATACGGCGCATCGGGCGAGCTGTTCCCGGAAGCAGGCGGGTCAGATCACGGGTGCGATAGCGCAGGATCGGCAGAGCCACCTTGGTCAGGGAGGTGAAGACCAGTTCACCGTATTCCCCGTCGGGCAGAACTTCGCCGGTTTCCGGGTTGATGATTTCCGGATAGAAATGGTCTTCCCAGATGGTGGGGCCGTCTTTGGTCTCAATGCATTCCATGCCGACGCCGGGGCCCATCACTTCGGACAGTCCATAGATGTCCAGCGCCTGGATGCCGAGCCGCTCCTCGATTTCGGTGCGCATGGCGTTGGTCCAGGGCTCGGCGCCGAAGATGCCAAGGCGCAGTGGCAGCTTGTGGGGATCGATGCCCTGGCGTTCCATTTCGTCCGCAATATTGAGCATGTAGGACGGGGTCACCATGATGATGTCGGGCTGGAAGTCGGTAATCAGCTGAACCTGTTTCTCGGTCTGGCCACCCGACATGGGGATCACCGTGCAACCAAGGCGTTCGGCGCCGTAGTGGGCCCCAAGGCCGCCGGTGAACAGGCCGTAGCCATAGGACACGTGAACCTTGTCGCCCCGGGAGCCGCCGCCGGCCCGGATGGAGCGGGCAACGACGTCGGCCCAGGTGTTGATATCACTCTGGGTATAACCCACCACGGTCGGCTTGCCGGTTGTGCCGCTGGAGGCGTGAACACGGACAACCTGGTCCATCGGAGTGGCAAACATGCCGAACGGATAGTTATCCCGCAGGTCGCCTTTGGTGGTGAAGGGAATCTTGGCCAGATCGTCCAGCGAGTTGATGTCCATCGGCTTCAGGCCGATTTCATCAAATGCGTTTCGATAGAAAGGCACGTTGGTGTAGGCATGGACGACGCTCCAGCGCAGACGTTGCAGCTGTTCGTGGCGGAGCTCGTCGATGCTGGCGGTCTCCATGCGGTCAAGTTTGCCAAGTTTTTGTAATGGTAAGCTCATAAGTCTGTCCTGCTTGTTTTTGTGCTTAACGGGAGCGTTGCATCCGAGGGATCAGCCAGCGCTGTCGACCCGTTCAATAATCAATGCGATACCCTGTCCGACACCAATGCACATGGTGCAAAGCGCATAGCGTGCCTTCAGGCCTTCTTTGTGGCGGCGTTCGAGTTCATTCAGAGCCGTGGTCACCAGGCGCGCACCGCTCATGCCAAGTGGGTGCCCGAGGGCGATAGCGCCGCCGTTCGGGTTAACGTGTTCTGCGTCGTCCGGCAGGCCGAGGTCCCGAGTGACAGCCAGCGCCTGCGCGGCAAACGCTTCGTTCAGTTCGATGACGTCCATATCGGCCAGCTCCAGGCCGGCGGTTTTCAGTACCTTGCGAGTGGCCGGCGCGGGACCGAAGCCCATAATGCGTGGCTCTACCCCGACGGTCGCCATGGCGACCACGCGCGCCCGCGGTTTCAGGTTGTACTGCTGCATCGCGTCGCTATTGGCCAGTAACAGGGCGCAGGCGCCGTCATTGACGCCGGAAGCATTGCCGGCGGTCACCGTGCCGTTCTCGCGGAACGGGGTGGGCAGGGAGGCCAGTTTCTCAAGACTGGTTTCCCGGGGGTGCTCGTCGGTGTCCACAATCAGTGGATCCTGTTTGCGTCGGGGCACACTGACGGGGGTGATCTCATTCGTCAGGCGGCCTGCCGCCTGAGCTGCGGCTGTCCGCTGTTGGCTGCGCAGGGCAAACGCGTCCTGGTCTTCCCGGGAGATGCCAAAGTCAGCGGCCACGTTCTCGGCGGTTTCGGGCATGGAATCGATGCCGTACTGCTTTTTCAGGACCGGGTTGACGAAGCGCCAGCCGATGGTGGTATCGAAAATTTCTGCCTTACGGCTGAACGGGGTATCTGACTTGCCCATGACGAACGGCGCCCGGGACATGGACTCCACACCCCCGGCAAGCATCAGGCTGGCTTCGCCGGTACGGATGGCCCGCGCTGCGCTCCCGACCGCGTCCATGCCGGAGCCGCACAGGCGGTTGATCGTGCTGCCGGGGACGTCGACCGGAAAGCCTGCAAGCAGCAAGGACATGCGGGCAACATCGCGATTGTCTTCGCCCGCCTGGTTGGCACAGCCATACAGGACATCATCAACCTTGGACCAGTCCACGCCCTGATTCCGTTCCATCAGGGCTTTCATCGGAATGGCCCCGAGGTCATCGGCCCGGACCGAAGCCAGGGCGCCACCATAACGGCCGACCGGGGTACGAATGGCATCAACGATGTAGGCGTCTTGCAAGCGAGTCTCTGCGCTCATGAGTTTTCCTCCGAATTAATAACAGGGCCGCGGACCTGGTAGGATTTTCCCCGAAACAGGGCAACCGTGCGGCCATCCTGATTGGTTAAGGTGATGTCGTAGACGCCCGTTCGGCCACCACGGGATTGTTCTTCGGCCGTTGCCGTCAATACGTCGCCGGCCTTGGCGCCATACATGTAGTCGATGCTGCATCCGGAGGCGACGGTGGCCTTGTCATAGGTGTTGCAGCTAAAGGCAAAGGCGGAATCGGCGAGGGTGAACAGATAGCCCCCGTGGCAGGAGCCATGCCCCTGAATCATGTCGTCGGTCACGGTCATGCTCAGAACGGCCCGGCCGGGGGCAATGGATTCGATTCTCATGCCGAGGTTCTGGCTTGCCCGATCCCGGGCAAACATGGCTTCCGCACAGCGTTCGGCCAGTTGTTGCGGGTTGGTATCGGTCATGCGTAAAACCCCTTGTCGGCATGATGGTTTTTCCGGAGCAGCAAGGCTGGCCGATAGCGGTCTTCGCCGTAGCTGTTCTGGATGTTGGTAAGAACCTGAAACACTCGGCCATTGCCAAGCCGGTCGCTCCAGCTCAGCGGTCCTTCCGGATAGTTCAGTCCGGCTTTCATGGCCAGGTCGATGTCCTCTTTGGTTGCCACCCCTTGCAGCTCTGCATCAGCCGCCTCGTTCGCCAGCATGGCTACCGTGCGCATGACCACCAGGCCCGGGCGATCTTCGATCAGGCTTACGGAGATGCCCGCTTTCTGAAGCAGGGCGCAGGCATCGGTACGGGCCTTGTCTGTTGCCTGGTCGGCGACACTAACGGCCAGCCTGGTGGCCTTGCCGAAGTCAAACGCCAGGTCGAACAGCGTCAGGTTGGGTGTGCCTTCCAGTCGGGCGCGCTCTGTTGCCATGCGGCCATCGGTAAGAGCCAGTACTGCTTCGCCGAACCGGAGCTGCCCGGGTCCGTCCCGCTCAACAATTTCAAGGCCGGCCGCGCGGAAGCGCTCAACCAGCTGGGCGGCAGGTCCCGTCTCGCCCTCGACGATCAAGCGCGTGTCGTCGCTCTGGCAAGCGGGCTCGGTGCCAGGTTCCGGGCGCTCACTGCCTTCAGTGTAGCGGTAGAAACCCTGGCCGCTCTTGCGGCCGAGACGACCCGCCTCAACCAGTTCCTTCTGAATCAGTGAGGGAAGAAAACGGGTGTCCTGGTAATAGGCGTTGAAGACCGAGTTGGTCACGGCATAGTTGACGTCGTGACCAATCAGATCGGTCAGCTCAAACGGCCCCATCCGGAAATTGCCCGCTTCCCGAAGGATGGCATCCAGGGTCGCCGGGTCCGCCGCCCCTTCCTGGAGCAGTCGAAGGCTCTCGGCATAGAACGGGCGGGCAACCCGATTAACGATAAAGCCGGGGGTAGAAGTGGCGAACACCGGTTTCTTGCCCCAGTTTGTCGCGGTGGCGTGGACAGTCTCTGCCACGGCATTATCCGTCGCCAGGCCTTTTACCACTTCCACCAGTGCCATCAGTGGTGCCGGGTTGAAAAAGTGCATACCTACCAGGCGCTCCGGGTGGCGGAGTTTGGCGCCAAGTGCGGTGACCGAGATGGAGGAGGTGTTGGTGGCAAGGATGGTTTCTTCGTTGCACAGCTCTTCGAGGTCCGCCAGAAGCGTGCGTTTGATCTCGAGATCTTCGACGATGGCTTCAATGACCAGCCCGCTGTCGGCGATTTCCGACAGCGCACTGACCGGATGAATGCGGCCTACAATGGCGTCGAAGGTTTGCTGCTCCAACTTGCCCTTGTCCACCCGGCGCTGCAGTTGTTTTGCGACGCCCGCCCGGCCGGCTTCGGCAGCGCCCTCGCGCTGATCGTGAAGGTAGACCTTGTGACCTGCCTGGGCGGCGACCTGGGCAATGCCGGAGCCCATGGCGCCGGCACCGATGACGGCGATCGCGGTCTGGGTATCAAGTGCCTGAGTCATTTACTTCCCCTTGAAGGTCGGCGTGCGTTTCTCCATGAAGGCGGCAACGCCTTCACGGTAATCCTCGGACCGGCCAGCCATTCGCTGGAGGTCTCGCTCCAGGTTGAGCTGCTCTTCAAACGTGTTGCTGGCACTGGCGTGCAAAGCGCGCTTGATCAGGGCCAGGCCCTTGGTGGGCTGGGTGGCAAAGTGCCTTGCCAGTTTCATGGTCTCTTCCATCAGCGCCTCGTTATCAACACAGCGCCAGATCATGCCCCAGCTCTCCGCCTGTTCCGCGCCGATCTTGTCGCCCAGCAGGGCCATGCCTTTGGCTCGTGCCATGCCGGCGACCCGGGGTAGGGTCCAGGTGCCGCCCGAATCGGGGACCAGGCCGAGCTTGCAGAATGCCTGTACGAAACTGGCGGAGCGCGCCGCGAGCGTTATGTCACAGGCGAGCGCAATGTTTGCGCCGGCGCCGGCAGCAACGCCATTGACCGCGCACAGGACCGGCATGGGCAAGTCCCTCAGGCTGCGCATGAGCGGGTTGTAGTATTTTTCGAGGGACTCGCCGAGGTCAGGAGCTTCCTGGCCCGGGGCCACGCTCCGATCCGACAGATCCTGACCGGCACAGAAACCGCGGCCGGCCCCGGTAATCACCAGTACGCGAACTGAGCTGTCCTTGCGTACCTTGCTGACAGCCTCGCGCATCTGCTCGTGCATCTCGACGTTAAAGCTGTTCAGGTTGTCGGGGCGGTTGAGGGTAAGCAGGGCCACACCCTGATCGATTTCGAGAAGAATGCTCGGCTGAGTCATGGCGTTGTCCTATCAATAGAGTAAAGGGTGACTTTCGGGGGTGACGGTCTAGCGGCCCGTAAAGCGGGGTTTGCGTTTTTCCCGGAAGGCGTCGAGGCCCTCCTGCCGGTCTTCCGTGCCAGCGAGTACCGTGAAGGCATGGCGTTCAAAGCGCAGGCCTTCGGCAAGATTCATATCATTGGCCTTGCGCACCGATTCTTTGGTGAGGCGAACGGCAATGGGGGCTTTCCGGGCAATGGACTGCCCGATCTGAACGGCCCTCTCCACGGTTAGTTCGGGTTGGCAGATTTCACTGACCAGGCCGGCCTGAAGGGCACGAGTTGCGTTGATGGGCTCGCCGGTGAGTGCCATGTGCATGGCCAGGGATTCGCCTACTTTGCGCACAAGCCGCTGGGTGCCCCCCGCGCCCGGCATAATGCCGAGATTGATTTCCGGCTGGCCGAAGCGGGCATTTTCCCCGGCAATGAGAATGTCGGCATGCATAGCCAATTCGCAGCCGCCGCCAAGCGCAAAGCCATTGACGGCTGCGATGATGGGTTTGGAAAAGCGGTCTATGCGCTGCCAGTGCGCGACCCTGGGATCTTCCAGGATGCCGACGAGGTCTCGTGCAGCCATTTCATTGATGTCGGCGCCGGCCGCGAATGCCTTTTGGCTTCCGGTAATCACCACGGCCCGTGTGTCAGGGTCGGCCTCGGCGTCATCCAGCGCTCTCGACAGGTTGCCCAGCAGTTCAGTATTGAGGGCATTGAGCGCATCGGGACGATTCAGCGTGAAGACGCGAACCCCGTCCACGGGTCCGTCGACGAGCAGGTTGTTTGGCATAAGCAATCCGGTGTGGCTTTGTTTTTGTTGGTAGCAGATCTGAGCTACTCGGAATCAGAGTTACCACCAGGCGATGTTCGATTGACGAAGTCGCCGATTGAAAAATAAGTATATCTTTTAATTGATACTCGTCAAGAACCCAAAAGTCTAACTTTTGTATCACATTTGAGGAGGCTTCGCGTGGTTTTGTTAGTGCCTGATAAATCGATAAAAAATAAGTTTTGAGGCAGGTTCAAGGGCGAATTGACCTATCTAAAGATGGCTTTATGAATCCTGATTCTGTGAAAAATGCCGCGAAAAACTATAAAGTGATCCCTAAAGTGAATCAGGAATCGTGATTGATTTGCTCGCCATGGTCAGAAAGAGGGAGGGGAAATGCCCAGTTTCAGTATAGAAGGTGTAAAGCCTGTTGTTCATCCGTCTGCTTACGTCCATCCAACAGCGATTCTTATTGGCGATGTCTGGGTGGGCCCGAACTGTTATGTGGGGCCGGCCGCCTCTCTGCGGGGTGATTTTGGACGTATCGTCTTAAAGGAAGGGGCAAACATTCAGGATACGTGCGTAACCCATGCGTTTCCCGGCAAGGATGTGGTGGTCGAGGTGAACGGTCATGTGGGGCATGGTGCCATCCTTCACGGATGCACGGTGGGAGAGAATGCCATGGTGGGGATGAATGCCGTGGTGATGGATGAGGCTGTTATTGCGCCGCGATCCATCGTAGGCGCGTGTGCGTTTGTGAAGGCCGGATTTTCATGCGATCCCGGTTCCCTGATTGTCGGCTCTCCGGCCAAGGTATTGCGGGCCCTGAGCGACAAGGAGATTGCCTGGAAGCGGAAAGGGACCGAGGAGTACCAGAGGCTTACCACGCGCTGCCTCGAGACTGTCGAAGAGTGTGACCCCCTTGCTGAAGCCGACCCGGAAAGGCCGAGGCTCGAAATGAGCGACTATCAGCCCAAGCACGAGCAGTCTTGAATTCGGTAATCGGATAGGCCTTGTGTCCCGATATCGCAGTTACTGAAAAGCCGGGCTTCGCCCGGCTTTTCAGGTTGAGACAGGGGTGGAGTTAACCGTTCCCTTTCTTCATCGCCTCATACTCTTCCTCAAAGAAGAACTTCTCTTCGCCGAACGCCGGCTCCAGCTCGTGCAGCCAGGTGGCGGTCTCGCTGTACTTGGCAAAGAACGGGCGCTGCACCCAGTCCGGGTTGCGGCCCTGCAGGAAGCGCAGAACGAAGACTTTCTCGCCGGCGACTTCGGTGATGCCCTGAATCTCAACCTTGCCCGGGCCCGCACTCATGGACGGCCCGCGAGCGGTGCGCGCCAGGCCGCTGACGCTCTTCATGGCTTCGCGGTAGATCTGGAACGCCTCGGCCAGTGGTACTTCAAAGTAGTTCTTGGCGCCGGTGTCCCGCTCCACAAACATGTAGTAGGGGATGATGCCCAGCTGGACTTCTTTCTTCCACAGTTTGGCCCACGCCTCGGCATCGTCGTTTACGTGCTTGATCAGCGGGCCCTGGGCGCGGATCTCAGCGCCGGTGGCGCGAATGCGGCGAATGGCCTCTTCGGCGATGTCGGTGGTGATTTCCTGCCAGTGGTTGTAGTGGGCCATGATGGCGACGTGCTTGCCCGCATCCACGAGTTTTGCAAACAGATCGATCAGCTCGTCTGCATCCTTGTCGGTCACGAAACGATAGGGCCAGAAGGTCAGCGCCTTGGTACCGATGCGGATGGTCTGGATGTGGTCGAATTCCGGCTCAAGCAGGGGCTCGAGGTACTGGACCAGGTTCTTGGTCTTCATCACCATCGGGTCACCACCGGTGACCAGCAGATCCGTCACTTCGGTGTGTTCCTGCAGGTAGCCGTGCAGCTTTTCGGCTTCGGTGCTGGCCATCTTCAGGTCTTTGTCACCGACGAACTGCGCCCAGCGGAAGCAGAAGGTGCAATAGGAGTGACAGGTCTGGCCCTGGGCCGGGAAGAACAGGACGGTTTCCCGGTACTTGTGCTGAACGCCGTCAAGCACCTCACCATCAAGCTCCGGCATGTTCATTTCCATCTGCCCGGCCGGATGCGGGTTCAGTTCGTCGCGAATTTCCTTGGCGACAGCCTGGATGTCCTTCTTGTCGGCACCGTCCCGGTGCATCTTGGCCATGCGCTCGTAGTGCTCGTCTTTCAGCATGCCTTTCTGCGGAAAGACCAGCTGGTAGATCGGATCGTTGGGCACCTTGTTCCAGTCGATCAGCTCGTTGATCACGTACTCGTTGACCCGGAAGGGCAGCACGCTGGCTACGACCTTCATTTCGAACAGGGTTTCTTCGGGGAGGTTCTGGATGATCTCGATCTTGTCGAGTTGACGGTCGGTGTAGACCTTGAAGCGCCGTTCCTCGAATTCGGTTGTGGGAATCCGGTTCGGAAAGGTGACGATGGAGTTCATAGATCGCCCTCTGTGTTGGGTGCCAAAAGACAGGAGCGTGGGATCACCATCGCTCCGCTGGTTAAAAAACGGGCAGGCGAGTATACATAAGTTGAACTTTGTTTTCAGGTCTAATTAAAAAACCGTGTGGTGCTGGGAGCTTATCTGCTTAATATGGGGGCAAAGGTAAGGAAAATCGGCGAATTATCGGGAAAATCTGTGATTGGTGTGGGTAAATTATTTTTAGCGTGTGAACTAAATGCACATTGATAGGAATCCTACGACCTTGGTCTGAATGTGGTTGTTTGATGGTCTGAAAACGGTCATTCTTACGTAACTAATCGCAAGTAATGTCATTTCGATGGATTGAAGTGCCTGTTCAGTTAATATTGCTAACGATAATGTAGTAAAAAAACTACGGAAAGACGAGGTAATCCCTGAGTTCCTGGCAAGATCGATTGCCCAGGGCCAAAAGCCGTTAACTTACAGGGTGATCGGGCGTGAATCGGGCAGGAAAAGTGGAAAAGCTGTTCTATGCTTGATGGAGGTTCTGTGTGCTGTCCTGCAGCCCAACCGTCACGCGGATACACCCATAACAATACTCTGCAATCCATCGCAGCTTATCGACACCGCATGCGCCTGGCTGCTGATCGTGGCCCGCGATGCGCTCTTTGATGCCAAGGGGAGGGTTTGATGTACCAGGACGATGATCCCATTGAAACCAGTGAATGGCTGGACGCGCTCGAGTCTCTGATCGAGCAGGAAGGCGTTGACCGGGCCAAGTATATTCTCGAGAGGCTGTCCGAGCGGGCAAGCCGGGATGGCACCGAGCTGCCGTATTCGATTACCACGCCGTTCCGCAACAGCATTCCGGCAACGAAGGAAGCGCGGATGCCGGGTGACCTGTTTATGGAGCGCCGGATCCGGTCCTTGATTCGCTGGAACGCGATGGCGATGGTCCTGCGCGCCAATCAGCGTCCGGGAGAGCTGGGCGGGCACGTGTCTTCCTTCTCCTCGGCGGCCACGCTTTACGACGTCGGCTTCAACTACTTCTTCCACGGCGGCGATGACAAGCGGGAGTCCGATCTGGTCTATTTCCAAGGTCACTCCTCACCCGGAATCTACGCCCGTTCCTATCTGGAAGGGCGGTTTGAAGAGGATCAACTGGATAAGTACCGGGAAGAGGTGGATGGCACCGGGTTATCGTCTTACCCGCACCCCTGGCTGATGCCAGACTACTGGCAGTTCCCGACGGTATCGATGGGCCTCGGGCCAATCCAGGCCATCTACCAGGCCCACGTCATGAAGTACCTGCACAGCCGTGAGCTGATCGACATGGGCGAGCGCAAGGTATGGTGTTTTGTCGGTGACGGCGAATGTGACGAGCCGGAAACCCTGGGCTCCATTTCCATGGCGGGTCGGGAAAACCTGAGCAACCTGATTTTCGTGGTCAACTGTAACCTGCAGCGTCTGGACGGTCCGGTCCGTGGTAACGGCAAGATCATTCAGGAACTGGAGGGCATCTTCCGTGGCGCCGGCTGGAACGTGCTCAAGGTAGTGTGGGGGCGCATGTGGGATCCCTTGTTCGAGAAAGACAAGGATGGCCTGATGCAGCGCGTGATGGACGAGGCTGTCGACGGCGATCTGCAGAACTTCAAGAGCAACGGTCCGGCCTATACCCGCAAGAACTTCTTCGGCAAGTATCCGGAGCTGTCCAAGCTGGTGGAGAACCTGTCCGATGAGGACATCGGCAAGCTCAACCGTGGCGGACATGACCCCTACAAAATCTACGCCGCCTATCACAAAGCGGTCCACGACCATGGGGACCGTCCGACCGTGATCCTGGCCCACACCATCAAGGGCTATGGCTTCGGCACCGCGGGCGAGGCGCAGAACACCGCGCATTCCCTGAAGAAGCTGGATATCGACCAGCTCAAGGCGTTTCGGGATCGGTTCGGCGTGCCGCTGAAGGATGAGGAGCTTAAAGACGTTCCCTATTACCGTCCGGCCCCTGACAGCCCGGAAATGGTCTACATGAAGAAGCGTCGGCAGGAACTGGGCGGTTTCTATCCGAAGCGTCGCAAGGATTGCCAACGCCTGGAAACGCCGCCACTGGATACCTTCAAGGCGCTGCTGGAAGGCTCCGGGGAGCGGGAGATTTCCACCACCATGGCCTTCGTCCGCCTACTGACGGCGTTGACCAAGGACAAGCGCATTGGCAAGCGGGTGGTGCCGATCGTACCGGATGAGGCACGGACCTTCGGTATGGAAGGCATGTTCCGTCAACTGGGTATTTACACCTCCGAAGGCCAGAAGTATGTGCCGGAGGATCGTGACCAGATCATGTACTACAAAGAAGACAAGAAGGGCCAGATCCTGGAGGAGGGCATCAATGAAGATGGCTCCATGGCGGCCTGGATTGCGGCGGCGACGTCTTACAGCACCAACAACTTCCCGCTGGTGCCGTTCTACATTTTCTATTCCATGTTTGGTTTCCAGCGCGTGGGCGATCTGGCCTGGGCTGCCGGCGATATCCAGGCGCGGGGCTTCCTGATCGGTGGAACCGCGGGTCGCACCACACTGAACGGTGAGGGCCTGCAGCACCAGGACGGCCACAGCCATCTGCTGGCTCAGACCATTCCGAGCTGTAAGTCCTACGATCCGGCCTACGGCTATGAAATGGCGGTGATCGTTCAGCACGGTATCAAGGAGATGTTCGAGGACAACCAGAACGTCTACTACTACCTGACCATTGAGAACGAAAACTACCAGCAGCCGGCCATGCCGAAAGGTAAGAAGGTCGAAGACGGCATCATCAAGGGTATGTACCTCTTGGACTCGATCGAGACCAAGGGCCGCAAAAAGACCCCGCGGGTACAGCTGCTCGGCGCCGGCGCCATTCTGAACGAAGTGCGTGCCGCGGCCGACATGCTGAAGGAAGACTTCGAGGTTGCCACTGACGTCTGGAGTGTGACCAGCTTTAACGAGCTCGCCCGTGACGGACTGCATGTCGAGCGCTGGAACCGCCTGCACCCGGATGATTCGCCCAAGAAGTCCTATATCACCGAATGTCTGGAAAAACAGCAGGGGCCGGTGGTGTCGTCCACCGACTACATGAAGCTGTTTTCCGAGCAGGTTCGCGCCTTTATCCCGAAGACCTTCGTGACCCTGGGTACCGATGGTTACGGTCGGAGCGACACCCGCGAGAAGCTGCGTAACCACTTCGAGGTGGATCGCTACCATGTGGCCGTGGCAGCCCTGTCGGCGCTGGCCCAGGACGGTGAAATCAAGAAGGACGTGGTTCTCGAAGCCATGCGGAAGTACGGAATCGATCGCAATAAAACGAACCCGGTGCTGAGCTAAGGAGACCGCCATGAGTGAACAGGAAATCAAGGTTCCGGATCTCGGCGGTGCGGACGAGGTCGAGGTTATCGAAATTATCGTCAGCAAGGGGGATTCGGTAGAGGAAGAGGATCCCATTCTGACGGTGGAGTCCGACAAGGCGTCGGTCGAGCTGCCGTCGCCGGGTGCCGGCAAGATCACCGGCATTACCGTGAAGGTTGGTGACAAGGTGAAGGAAGGTGATGTCGTCGGAACCATGGAGGCAGACGCCGACGGCGGTGCTTCGGGTTCCGGTGACGAGGCTGAAGACAAGTCGGATGAGTCCGGGGAAGCGGCCGAAGCCAAATCCGAGGACAAGCCAGAGAAAAGCAAACCGGCTCCGAAGAAGTCCGGAGGGTCCAGAAAGGAAACGGTGAAGGTCCCGGCTCTGGATGGCTTTGATAATGTGCCGGTTATCGAGATAAATGTCTCTGAAGGTGATTCCATTGAGGCTGACGATCCCCTGGTCACCGTCGAATCCGACAAAGCGACCATGGAGATTCCCTCGCCGTTCGCCGGCAAGGTCGGCAAGATATTGGTGTCCGAGGGCGACAAGCTCTCCGAGGGTGATGATCTGATTGAAATGACCGTCGAAGAAGAGGGTGGAGAGCCCGAAAGCGACGAGGAGTCAGAGTCGGAGCAGCAGGCTGCCGTAGAACAGGGCAAGTCGGACGACAAGCCCAAAAAAGAACAGGAGGCTCCGCAGCCCCAGGGAGCAACCTACGAGCCGCCCGCGCCTGGTACCAAGGTCCATGCTGGTCCGGCGGTGCGCAAGCTGGCTCGTGAGCTGGGCGCGGATCTGACGCGGGTCAAAGGATCCGGGCCAAAGAGCCGAATCCTGAAAGACGACGTTCAGGCCTATGTGAAGAGCCAGTTGCAGCAGGCCCAGCAAGGCGGGTCCGTAGGTACTGCATCTGGAATCCCGGGCGTGAAGCTGCCTGACTTCAGTCAGTTTGGTGACATTGAGAAGGAGGCCATGTCCCGCATGATGGCGGCGACAGCCACCAACATGCAGCGCAGCTGGTTGAATGTGCCGCACGTCACTCAGTTCGAGGATGCGGACATCACCGACATGGAGGATTTCCGCAAGGCGCAGAAAGCGGCCGGTGAGAAGAAGGGCGTGAAGATGACGCCGCTTCCATTCATGTTGAAGGCCTGTGCTACCGCGCTGGCGGAGCTGCCGCAGTTCAATGTCTCCCTGGACATGGACAAGAAGGAAGTGATCCGCAAGAAATACATCCACATTGGCATTGCCGTGGATACGCCTCACGGGCTGATGGTGCCGGTGATCCGTGATGTCGATAAGAAGGGGCTGTGGGAGCTGGCGGCGGAGAGTGCCGACCTGGCCCAAAAGGCCCGTGACAAGCAGTTGAAGCCTGCGGAGATGCAGGGTGCCTGTTTCACGATCACCAGTCTGGGTGGTATTGGCGGCACGGCATTTACGCCGATCGTGAATACGCCGGAGGTGGCGATCCTGGGCGTCTCCAAGGCGGCCATGAAGCCGGTCTGGGATGGCAAGGAGTTCCAGCCCCGGCTGATGCTGCCGCTGTCGCTGTCCTACGATCACCGTGCGGTGAACGGAGCCGATGCGGCAAGGTTCACGACACTGCTTAGCCAGCTGCTGGGGGATATTCGGTCCCTGTTGCTGTAAACCGGCGACGGGATCCGAAGTCTTCCGGGAATGAAAAAGCCGGGAGGGCATAACGCCCTCCCGGCTTTTTTGTGTGTAGGGTTTGCTCTCAGTTGGCGAAGAACATCCAGTCAAAGTAGTCGTGCAGGTCCTGCATCGTTGCGGCCTCGTAGGGCTGGGTCAGTTCGAACAGCAGGTTCTGGTCTTTGGCCTTTTTCATCGTGTCACCTCATTGGTTAATAAGCTGAACGGGGCGGAGTGTCTCCGTCGCATTCCATGCAAGGGTTACTAAGCATCAGGTGTGCCAAAAAGTTCGGGCTGCTAAGTTTCTGAATTTTTTGAGGATCGGGTTGGCGTGGTGTAAGCGGTGGGGCTGGTTTGAATCATGACGGTGCCTGTTGCACCGGAATGGAACGAAAAAGCCCCGGCAAATGCCGGGGCCTTCCCTGAGTTAACTTCTAAAGGAAGTTAGAAGCTATACTGAGCAGCGAACAGAACGCGGTTGGCGTCTGTGGAGTCGCCGGCAACAGTTTCCTGATCGAAGTAACCGTACTCCACGCCCATCATCACATTCTGGACAGGGGTCCACATGTAGTTCAGGAACATGTTCTGGTTGGTCTCTGCGTCGGCATTGGTTGTTGCGCCAGCCGCAATCGCGTCGTCCAGATCCAGAGTCGTCAGGCCGTAGCCCAGGTTAACACTGCGACCACCGCCGAGTGCCAGGCTGACGCCGAGGGAGCCGCCAACGCCTTCAATGGTTTCAATGCTGGTGCCATCAACATATGCGCTGGGTCCAAAGTAGTTGGATCCTGAGCGCCAGAGGTAGCCGTTGGCACCGTCGGTGTAGTTAACCGCACCCTGAACAGAGAGCATGTCGCCCAGATCAAGTGATGCTGCACCAAATGCAGCGTAACCCAGTGCGCTGTCATCGTTGGTGCCGTCGTCGGCAGTGACTTGGCTTACCAGAACCGCCGCTGCATAGGAGAACCCACCCGCTGAATCCTGAAGGCGAGCAGTAAGGGCCGGGGCAGAGGTGCGGGTATTGTCACCTGCGCCGAGAACGCCTTGTGCACTCGGGTCTTCCAGAGAGAAGGACAGTGCGCCCGTGGTGTAACGGATCTGCTCCGTACGGTCCTGGCTACCCGCAGTACCGGCAAGGCTGTCAAAGTCGAGCGTCGGGGTGTTGCCCACGAAGCTTGTGTAGTTAGACCAGTTACGTCCGGCCATCAGGCCCTTGTACTCACCAAAGGCGTGACGCATACGCAGACTGCCAGCGCCATTGCCGGAGCCACGGAAATCACCTTCAACTGTGATGGCAACGCCAGAAGCGTGGTTTACCTTGATGCCCAAGCGGCTCTGCTGAACATCGGCACCAAAGTGGCCTTCAGAGTCAGGGTTGGCGGAAGAGGTAAAGGTACCGGCACGAGTTGATACAGCCCGGTTATCGTCCAGATCGTAGCTCATGTTAAGGCGCGCGTAGCCGTAGAGGCTTGCTTCGACGTCGTCACCCACATTCAAGCTAACGGCACCCGCCTGAGAAGCTGCACCCATCACTGCTACAGCTGCTGTCGCACGAATTGCCGTTCTTAATTTGTTGCTTTGCATCGTTGTTGTCTCCACACATTATTGTTGTTGGACCCAGAAACACCGTAGTTACGAATTTGTGACATTTCAAATTAATTCGCGCTTTTTTTAGACGAAGGTCTAAAGATGCTTTTCGTTTCCATACAGCCATCTGCGATTGGTTGTAAAACGTACACTTGAACTATGACATCCGAAAGTACACACCTGCAGAACACAACGTTTGCCTTTCTCGACATCGAAACGACAGGAGGCAACGCCTCCCGGGACCGGATTACCGAGATCGGCATTCGTTTCTGGCGCGACGGAAAAACAGTGGGAGAGTGGCAGACGCTGCTGAACCCTGAGGCTCGTATTTCCCGGTTCATCGAGAATTTTACGGGGATCTCCAATGAGATGGTGTCGGATGCGCCCCTGTTTGCGGACGTCGCCGATGACCTGGAAGCTCAGTTGCAGGGCACGGTGTTCGTCGCCCACAACGCCCGGTTCGATTATGGCTTCATCAAGTCGGAGTTCCGCCGGCTCGGTCGGACGTTCTCGGCCAGGGTGTTGTGCACGGTAAAGCTGTCCCGCCGTCTGTATCCGGAATTCCGGCGCCACAACATGGATGCCCTGATTGAACGCCATGGGCTGGCACAAGTGCAGCGCCATCGGGCCATGGGCGACGTGGAGGCCATGCTGTCGTTCTTCCTCCATGCCCGGATGGACAAGGGCGATGACCAAATGGAGAGGGCAGTCCGGGATCTGCTTCAGCGCCCGAGTATTCCCTCGCACCTGCCTCCGGATACGCTCCAGGACCTGCCTTCCGGGCCTGGTGTATATCGCTTCTACGGTGAGAACGACGTGCTGCTTTATGTTGGCAAGAGCACCAATATTGCCCAGCGGGTGGCTTCCCACTTTTCTGGGGATCACAACACCAGTCGTGGCGTCCGCATGTCCGAGAGCCTGCGGCGGGTGGACTGGACAGAAACGGCCGGGGAGCTGGGCGCCCTGTTACTGGAACTGAAACAGATCAAGACCCTGAAGCCGATGTTCAATCGTCGGTCCCGTGCCGCCAAGAACCTGGTGAGTATCGAGTTATGCGAAAACAGCGACGGTTTTTTGCAGGCGCGCCTGGTTCGGGAGATCAAGCCGCACCGCTTGGGGGACTATTTCGGCCTGTTCCGGAGCAAGCGGGATGCCGAGCGGGCGCTCAGCGGTATTGCCGCGAAAAATGACCTGTGTAACCGCCTGCTCGGACTCGAGCCCGATCACGAAGGTGCCTGTTTCCAGCGGGCTCTGGGGCGTTGCAGAGGTGCCTGCGAAGGCCTGGAGGACGTGACCCGTTACAATCTCCGAACCCAGATCGCGTTCCACGGTCTTCGCTTGCAGACCTGGCCATGGAAAGGGCCGGTGGGTGTGGTCGAGCGCGACCGGTTCGCCGGGCGAACCGATATCCTCGTGGTCTACAACTGGATGCACGTGGCAACGGTCCATGAGGAAAGTGATGCCCGTGATCTGTCGCTGCGGGGCCAGGCAGTCACGTTTGACCTGGATTCCTACAAACTGCTGATCAAGGCATTGATGGGCCGGGATGGCAAACATCGGGAAATCATTGAACTGCCGGCGGTGGGGGAACCGGATGTTCTTATGCCCTGAGTGGCGTATCATGGGCATATCATCCGCACACGTACGTACTTGCCCGGTGCGGTAACTTTACTATCTTTGTGCGTCCAACCGCGTTTCCCGAGAGAGATTTATGAATAGAGAGCCCGTCACTCGCGAACTTTTCAACGAAGTCATGGTACCCAACTACGCACCCGGTTCGATCATCCCGGTCCGAGGCGAAGGGTCCCGCATCTGGGATCAGGAAGGGCGGGAGTTTGTCGATCTCCAGGGCGGTATCGCGGTGACCTGTCTGGGGCATTCCCACCCGGGCCTGATCGGAGCGCTGCAGGACCAGGCAGAGAAACTCTGGCACCTGTCCAATGTCATGACCAATGAACCGGCCTTGCGCCTGGCCAAGACCCTGTGCGATCACACGTTTGCCGAGCGTGTGTTCTTTGCCAACTCGGGCGGTGAAGCCAACGAGGCGGCGTTCAAGCTGGCTCGTCGCTATGCCTGGGAGCACTACGGCGCCGAGAAGAACGAAATCATTTCATTCAAGAACGCCTTCCACGGGCGCACCCTGTTCACGGTCAGTGTTGGTGGTCAGCCCAAGTATCTGGAAGGCTTCGAGCCGGCGCCCGGTGGTATTCACCACGCCGATTTTAATGACCTGGAATCGGTAAAGAAGCTGATCTCGAAAGAGAAAACCTGTGCCGTTGTGGTCGAGCCGATTCAGGGCGAGGGCGGCGTCATGCCGGCCGATCCGGAATTCCTGAAGGGGCTGCGCGAGCTTTGTGACGACAACAACGCCCTGCTGGTCTTCGATGAGGTCCAGTCCGGCGTAGGCCGTACCGGGCACCTGTATGCCTATGAAATGTATGGTGTGGTCCCCGACATTCTTTCCAGCGCCAAGGGCCTGGGCGGCGGCTTCCCGGTTGCCGCCATGCTGACCACCGCCAAGGTGGCGGCCAGCCTCGGTGTCGGCACCCACGGCAGTACCTATGGCGGCAACGCACTGGCCTGTGCGGTGGCACAGAAAGTTGTGGATACGATCCGTCAGCCGGACATTCTGAAGGGCGTCAAGGCCCGGTCTGATCGCCTGCGCAAGGGCATGATGGACATCGGCGAGCGCTATGGCGTGTTCAGTGAGGTCCGCGGCGCGGGCTTGCTGCTCGGTTGTGTGCTGACTGACGAGTGGAAGGGCAAGGCCAAGGACTTCCTCAACGCGGGTCTGGATGAGGGCGTGATGGTGCTGGTGGCTGGCCCCAACGTTGTGCGTCTGGCACCTTCGCTGATTATCCCGGAATCCGACATTGAAGATGCGCTTGAGCGATTCGAAGCGGCGGTGAAGAAGCTGGCGGCGTAAGGAGTCAATATGTGGCTTGTACGTCCGGCGCAACCGGATGATTTGGAGCAGATTCTCGAGATCGCGGGCACTCAGAGTGCCCGCCTTTCCTCGACCCTGCCCAAACAGTCGGAGGCCCTTGCGCAGAAAATAGAACACTCGGTCGCTTCATTTGCCGGGCGAGTTCCGGCCGGCGAGGCACCGAGGTTTCTCTTCGTCCTGGAGAATACGGCGACCGGCTCTGTGGATGGCACGGCAGGTATCGATGCCCGCGCCGGCAACGGCCAGCCGTTCTACAACTACCGGCGTGATGCCCTGATCCACGCCTCCCATGAGCTGGGCGTATCTCGCCGTGTTGAGGTGCTGTATCCGTCCCATTCCCTGACCGACCAGACCCTGCTTTGCTCTTTCTCCATCCGTCCGGAACTTCGGAGCACCGAGGCGTTTGAGCTGCTGTCCCGGGCCAGGATGTTGTTCATTGCCGAGCATCGGGACTGGTTTTCATCGCGGGTGGTTGTGGAGATTCAGGGTGTGCAGCTGGAGGATGGTAGCGTGCCGTTCTGGGACAGCCTGGCCCGGCATTTCTTCAACATGGATTTTGAAACCGCGGATCAGTACTCGGCCATGCTCAGCAAGACCTTTATTGCCGAGCTGATGCCGCCCAATCCGATCTATGTGACCTTGCTGACCGAAGAGGCCCAGTCGGCGCTGGGGCGGGCCCACGCAATGACGGCGCCGAATTTCGAACTGTTGCAACGCGAGGGCTTTCATGCCGGTTGCTACCTCGATATTTTCGACGCCGGGCCGGTGCTCGAAGCCCGAACGGATTCGCTTCATACCCTGGTGACCAGTCATCGCAAAACCCTGCATGGCCGGCACGATGAAGCCGGGGAACTCTGCCTGATTGCCGCTGGCGAAGCATCGGATTTCCGGTGCACGTTGACGCACGTCGAGGAAACCCTGGATGACGAACTGAAAGTGTCTGTGAAGACCTGGCCGGTGCTCGGCAAGAGCGCCGGCGATGTCGTAAGGATTGCGCCACTATGACAACAGTAACCCGGAAGGAGGGCGTGCAATGCTGGTGATTCGCCCGCTTCAGGAAAACGATCTTGATGATCTCTACACCATGGCGCAGAACGCCGGTAAGGGGCTTACGACCCTGCCGGCAGACCGGGAACTTCTGCAGCGAAAGATTGCCCATGCCCGGGAAACTTTCAATCAGCGCTGTGCGCCGGAAGCCGGTTTATACCTGTTTGCCCTGGAAGACACCGAGAAAAAGAAAACCGTGGGCATCAGCGGCATTCAGGCCCGGGTCGGGCTGGATGAAGTCTTCTACAATTATCGGCTCAGCGTAACGGTCAATGCCTCCAGGGAGCTGGGGGTACACGTGCGTACGCCAACCCTGCACCTGTCCAACGACATGACCGATACCAGCGAGATCTGTTCGCTGTTGTTGTCCGATGACTACAAGGGAGGCGGCTGCGGTCTCCTGCTGTCGCGCTGCCGTTTCATGTACCTCGATGAGTTCCGGAAGCATTTCTCCGAGAAAGTGTTTGCGGAAATGCGCGGGGTGTCGGACCCGCATGGGCGCAGTCCGCTCTGGGATGCCCTGGGCTGCAAGTTTTTCGATATGGAGTTCAGCCAGGCCGACATGCTCTCGGGGCTTGGGAACAAAGCCTTCATTGCCGAACTCATGCCTAAGTACCCGATTTATCTTCCGATGTTGCCGGATTCCGCCCGGGCCGTTATTGGCCGGGTACACGACAACACCGCGCCGGCGCTCAGGATGCTTCAGGCGGAAGGTTTCAACTTCAATGGCCTGGTCGATATCTTCGATGGTGGCCCGGTGGTCGAGGCTTTCGTCCACAACATCCGGACGGTCCGGGATTCGGTCAACCGGTACGCGATGATAACCCAGACCCCGCTGGATCTGGATGTGCCGGCCAGTGAACGGGTGATGGTGTCCAACCGCTCATTCCGGGACTTCCGGGTTACCACGATACCGGCCAGTTGCATTGGTCCCGACACCGTCAAGATGCCTCCGGCGGTGGCCGAGGCGCTGAATGTTGAGTCCGGCGACCCGGTTCGACTGGCGCCCTTGAAAGACAATGGTCCTCTGCCCATCCATACTTACAGGGGACAAGACAAGGCGGACGACAGGATCCGGGAACACCGCAGCCGTTCCACGAAGAGCTGAATTGCAGCTCGTCGCCGCATTTCCAATCTACAGAATTCCAGTACCGGGAGGTGCTCTGATATGGCAAACCTGACAGGCGGACTTTTCATCGATGGATTATGGCTTGAGGGCCATGGTGCCTGGTTTGAGTCGGTTCAGCCCGTTACCGGAGAAACCGTCTGGGATGGCAACAGTGCCAATCTCGAGGATGTTGATGCCGCTGTCCGTGAAGCCCGGAACGCCTTCCTCAAGTGGCGCCGGAAAAGCTTCGCGGAGCGCCAGGCTGTGGTCGAAGCGTTCCGTGATCAGCTTGAGGCCCACAAGGAGGAACTGGCCCATCAGATCGGTCTGGAGACCGGTAAGCCGCTTTGGGAATCGCGCACGGAAGTCGCGGCCATGATTGGCAAAATCGCCATTTCCGTGAAGGCCTACAATGATCGCACCGGGCATTCCGAATCCGAGGTGGCCGGTGGCCAGGCTGTACTGAGACATCGGCCTCACGGTGTGGTGGCGGTGTTCGGCCCCTACAATTTCCCGGGGCACCTTCCGAACGGACACATTGTGCCTGCGCTGCTGGCGGGTAACACCGTTGTGTTCAAACCCAGTGAGCTGACGCCCGGCGTGGCGGAAATGACGGTCAAGCTATGGGAAAAAGCGGGCGCACCGGACGGTGTGATCAACCTCGTTCAGGGAGCCTCGACGACCGGAAAATCTCTGGCTGGCCACCCCATGATCGACGGACTGTTCTTTACCGGCAGTTCCACGGTCGGGCACTTGCTGCACGAACAGTTCGGCGGCCAGCCGGAAAAGATACTGGCGCTGGAAATGGGCGGTAACAATCCTCTTATTGTGCAGGACGTGTCGGATGTAGACGGCGCGGCTCACCATGCATTGCAATCGGCATTTCTTTCCGCCGGTCAGCGTTGTACCTGTGCCCGCCGCCTGCTGGTGCCGAAAGGGAAGAAGGGCGACGAATTCCTGAATCGTCTGGCTGAGCTGTGTGGCCGTATCCAGGTCGGGGAATTCGATGCTGAACCACAGCCGTTCATGGGCTCAGTGATCTCCGCGGAAGCGGCCGAGAAGCTCCTGGCTGCCCAGGCCAGCATGCTGGAGAAGGGCGCCAAGTCTCTGCTGGAGATGAAACAGGTCAGGCCGGATACCGGACTGCTGACGCCGGGTATTGTCGATGCGACCGGTCTGGATCTGAGTGACGATGAATTTTTCGGACCCCTACTGACCGTCTATCGGTACAAGAGCTTTGATGACGCGCTGGAACTGGCCAACGATACCCGTTATGGCTTGTCTGCCGGCATCCTGACGGATGACCGCAAACTCTACGACCGCCTCGCGGAAGAAGTGCGTGCAGGCATCGTGAACTGGAACCGGCCTCTCACCGGCGCCAGCAGTGCCGCGCCGTTTGGCGGTGTGGGGGCCAGCGGTAACCACCGTCCCAGTGCCTACTACGCAGCGGACTACTGCGCATGGCCAATGGCGTCGCTGGAAGCCCGCAAAAGTGAGGTGCCGGAGAGTCTCGCGCCCGGCCTCAATTTCGACAAATAAGAACGGAACCGACAGCGATGGTGAAGCACGCGGTAGAAGCAAATTTCGATGGTCTGGTCGGCCCAACCCACAACTACGCCGGGCTCTCCTGGGGTAATGTTGCCTCGAAGTCCAATGTGCGCGCAGAGTCCAATCCGCGAGAGGCGGCTCTTCAGGGGCTGGCGAAGATGAAGCGCCTGGCGGACCGGGGGTATGTGCAGGGAATCCTGCCACCGCACGAGCGCCCGCACATGCCGACGCTCAGGAAGCTGGGCTTCGAGGGCACCGACAGCCAGATTCTCGAGAGCGTGTCCAAGGCCAGCCCGTCCATTCTGGCGGCGGTATCGTCTGCCTCAACCATGTGGACGGCCAATGCCGCGACGGTCTCCCCGAGTGCCGACACCGGAGATCACCGGGTGCACTTTACCCCGGCGAACCTGAGCGCCAAATTCCACCGCTCCATTGAGCATGTGGTGACCGGGCGTGCGCTCAAGGCGATCTTCGCGGATGAAAGCTATTTCGCCCATCATCCGGCGCTGCCGTCGGTCAGTCAGTTTGGTGACGAAGGCGCGGCCAACCACACCCGGTTGTGCGGCCGTTACGGAGAACCGGGCGTTGAGCTCTTTGTCTACGGCCAGATCGCGTTCAATGAGCAGGCGCCTGCTCCGAAAAAGTTCCCCGCACGCCAGACCCTGGAAGCCTCGCAGGCCATCGCCCGTCTGCACGGGCTTAAGGATCAGGGCGTTGTCTTTGCCCAGCAGAACCCCGCGGCCATCGATGCCGGCGTGTTCCACAACGACGTGATTGCCGTGGGCAATGGCAACACGCTGTTCTATCACGAAATGGCGTTTCTCGAGGAGGAACAGGTGCTGGCGGACATTCGGTCCCGACTGACCGGCGCCGAGCTGGACGCTGTTCGGGTCAGCAGTTCCGAGGTGCCCATTGAGGATGCCGTGGCCTCGTACCTGTTCAACAGTCAGTTGCTGAATACCCCCGATGGCATGTTGCTGGCGGTACCGGGCGAGTGCCGGGAAGTGGCTTCGGTCAGCCGCTACCTGGACGAACTGGTCAAGTCCGGCGGCCCCATCACCTCGGTGGAAGTGTTCGACGTCAAACAGTCCATGCGCAACGGTGGCGGTCCGGCCTGTCTGCGGTTACGGGTGGTGCTGAACGACGACGAGCAGCAGGCCATGCACCGGGGTGTGTTGCTCACCGATGCCCTGTATGAGCGCCTGACAACCTGGGTCAAGGCCCACTACCGGGACCGGCTTTCGCAGGAGGACCTCGCGGATCCGATGCTGCTTCAAGAGGTCCGTAAGGCCCTTGACGAGCTGACCGGTATTCTTGGTTTGGGATCGATCTACGATTTCCAGCTCTAGGACGCGATCGACGACGTCAGCATGTCCATGGTGTGGCGGATCAGGGCATCGGCAGCGAAGTTCCCGCTGGCCTCGCCATGACCCGCCGCGCCAAGCTCGGACTGGCATAGCAGTATGACGCCGTGCAGGGCGCCCCGCAGGTAGAGTGCCGTCTGCACCGGGTCCGTGATCCGTTCCCGACTCATGGTGCCATCCTCAAGCCCCTGGCGGATGGCACCGATCATCAGCTCCATCAGCTCGGACTTCGAGCACAGCATTTCCTCCGCCTGACTTTCGTCCGCTTCCGCCATGGCCGTTGAGGCCTGGGTCAGAGCGGAAAAGTAATCCGGCTCATCCTGATAAAACCGGTAATACGCCTCGCCCATGGCCGAAATCTGCGCGAGCCCGGTATCGGCGGTTGCTTTCGCGTCCTGGAAACGTGCGGTCAGGCTCTGGCCGGCCCTCAGCATGATTCCTCGCTGAATCGCCGCTTTGTCCTTGAAATACACATACAGCAGCGCCCGGCTCAGACTGGCGGTGCGGGCGATGTCGTCCATGGAAGTGCGCTCGTAGCCTTTTTCCGAGAACACCAGCTCGGCTGCGTCCAGAATGGCATCGTGTCGGGCCTGTTTTTCCCGTTCGCGGCGGGTTTTAAGCGGTTCACTCATGGCGTCTTCCATTTATCTGAAACTGCACGGGCATCATACCTGAAAGTGGATAAAAGCTGATTATTGACAAAATGTCAAAGAGTGACATTATGTCGTTAAGCATCTTTCGGGTTTCCGACGGAGCGGGTACCTGCCACCGACACGAACATGGACGAAAGGACTGATCATGAAGCCACTTCCCCATTCAATCGCCGCTATTTTTCTGCTTGTTTCCTCCATCATTGTGACCGGGTGTAAGGCCGGTGATGTGTCTGCTGACTCAGAGAGCCCTAAGGTGTCCGTGCGCGTTGCCGAGGTAACAGGGGGACAGACTGAAGGAATACCGCTGCGTTTTTCGGGGATTGTTCGGGCCACCCAGCGGGCGACACTGACGTTTCAGGTAAGCGGGACGCTGAAAGAGCGCGCGGTTGAGTTGGGCCAGCGGGTGGCAGCAGACGATGTCCTGGCTCGAGTGTACAACCCCGCGTTGGCGCCGGCCCGGGATTCGGCCCGGGCCAAGCTGGAGGAGCTGAATACCCAATACGAACAGGCTAAGCGGGAATGGGACCGTTCAAGTCGGTTGCACGAGCGCGGCGTAGTATCCGAGCAGAGTCTGGAGCAGATTGGTGCCCGTCGGGATTCGCTCCGGGCCAGCGTAGCCACTGCCGAAGCCGCTCTGGCCGAAGCCACCCAGTTGCTGAACGAGAGCGCATTGCGCGCGCCCTTTGCCGGCCGGGTGGAAGCCCTGTTGGTGGAACCGGATGAATTCGTTGCCGCCGGCCAGCCGGTTATGCGTCTGTCCTCGCCGCAGGGACGGGAAGTGGAAGTGCGGGTGCCAGCGTACCTGCTGGATCATGTGGCGTTGGAGCAGGAACTGCCGGTCTGGTCCGTTCAGGACCGCAGTCGGCGCAAGCAGACCGGCTCGGTGGTGGAGATTGCCCAGGCCGGAGCGGTGCGCGGCGAGTTGCACCCGGTTCTGGTCAGCCTGCCGGTGGATACCCTGGAACCCGGTGAGCCCGTCGAGGTTGGCATTACGCCGGTTCGAACCTCGGCAACGACGGTGCCGCTGCTCTCGGTGATTCGTATGGCCGATAGTACCGGTGTGTTTAGGGTGCGCGGTGGTGAGGCCAGACGTATTCCGGTGACTGTGGAACGGGTTGTTGGCGAGCGTGTTGTGGTTCGGGCGGATGCACTCGCACCGGGCGACCAGGTGGTTTACGCAGGCATGACGCGCCTCACCGACGGTGATGCAGTGGAGGTGCGCTGATGACTCGCCGGCTTCTCAACTGCCAGCGCCTGCTGGGCATGGTGGTCACGATGTTGTGCCTGCTCGGGGTGGCCGCCTACAGCACCATGCCCCGCCAGGAGGATCCGTCATTTCCCTACCGCGCCGGGATGATCAGTGTGAACTACCCGGGTGCCAGTGCCGATGCGGTCGAGCGGCTTGTTCTTCGGCCGCTCGTTGATGAGCTGCGCCAGGTTGAGGAAGTTGAGTTCACTCAGGGCACCGCCCGAACCGGCGTTGCTCTGGCAAAACTGCGCCTGAACGACACCATCTACGACACCGATCCGGCCTGGGACCGGGTCCGACTGGCCATGGAGCGTGCCCGGAAGGATTTTCCGGATGATGTCGGGCAGATGGCCCTGGATGACCGGCTGATTGATATTCCGGCCATCGTTCTGGCTGTTGCCGGCGGACCGTCGGTGACGGAACTGAGCGAGGTGGCCGAACGCCTGAAGCAGAATCTTTCGGGCATCAACGGGGTGTCGCGAGTTGACCTGGAGGGCGATGCCGATGAGCAGATCACCCTGGCGCTCGATGATGCCGCGCTGTATCGGCTGGGCATTTCACCGGCGCGGGTCATGGATACGCTGGCCCGGCGCAACCAAACCATTCCCGGTGGTTTTGTGGTGGTCAACGGGCGTCGTCTGTCGGTGCTGCCAAACAGCGAGTTTGCCGACATTGATGCCATTCGGGCCACGCCGATCGAACTGCCTGATGGTTCACAGGTACCCCTGGCGGCTGCCGCCGATGTCTGGCGGGGGCCGGTGGAACCGAGGCAGCCGGAAACCTGGTTCGACGGTGAACGGGTCGTTCTGGTCTCTGTGATTATGGAGGAGGGGACAACCGACGCGATCCGTTTCGGTCAGCGGGTCCGGGAACGGGTGGAGTCGATCCGGTCAGAGTTTCAGCCCTACGAGATCCGGGAAATGTTCTTCCAGCCGGACAAGGTGGAGGAGCGTCTGGATAACCTCGCCTGGAGCCTGGTGCTGTCGGTCCTGATCATTGTCGCGGTCGTGTTCACCGGCATGGGCATCCGCATGGGATTGCTGATGGCGTCGATACTGCCAATGGTGGCGCTGATCAGTGTTGGCCTCTATGACCTGGGTGGCGGCGTACTGCACCAGATAGCGGTCATCGGCATGGTCATTTCCCTCGGGATTCTCATCGACAATGCCATTGTTATCGTCGAGAACATCCAGGGTCACCTGGACGAGGGTATGCGGCGCCTGGACGCGCTGCGCAAGGCCGTGGCCGAGCTGGCAGGGCCCCTCGGCGCCTCCACCGGAACCACGCTGGCCGCCTTCGCGCCATTGTTGTTATCCAAGGGCGGTGCCGCCGACTTCACCCGGGGCGTACCGGTCATGATCATGCTGACTCTGTCGGTCAGTTACCTGCTGGCGATCTCCGCGGTGCCCCTGTTGGCAGCCAGGTTCCTGAAGCCCCGGGCCAATAACGGCAAGAACCGGTTGGTTGGCCTGGCCCGATTTCTTGGTGGCCTGGTTTCGCGCTATCCCGGCCGACTCATCGCCGCCGGGGTTCTGCTGGTGGCCATCAGTGTGGCGATGACTCCATTCATGGCTCAACAGTTTTTCCCGAATGCCGACCGGCCACGGGTTATCGTCGAGCTTTATATGCCGGAAGGTACGGATCAGGCGCGCACCGCGCAGGCGGCGGCGGATCTGGAACAGATGATCCGTACCCAGCCTGATGCGGTCGAAATTCACCGGTTTGTCGGCTTTACCGGCCCGAGCTTCTATTACAACCTGCAACGGGCACCCCAGGCGCCAAACCGCGCTCGTCTGGTGATCCGTACTCCGACCCTGGCGGACACCACCGAGATGATCCGCTGGGTTCGCGCCCATGTGAGCCAGGAGATGCCGGAGCTGGATGTCACCGTTGGTATTCTTGGTCAGGGACCGCCGAGGGCGGCACCGGTGGAAGTTCGGGTTTATCACGCCAACGACGAAACCCGAACCGAGGCGGTGGAGCAGATCTTTGGCATTCTTCGCGATGTCGAAGGTACCGTTGATGTCCGCCATGATCTGGACATTGGCGTGCCGAGCATCGCCATCAATGTCGACGATGCGACCGCAGCCCGCTACGGGCTGACCCGGGCGGACGTAGCCCAGAGCCTCTATGGTCAGAGCTTCGGCGTCGTCGCCGAGCGCTATCGTCAGGAAGAAGACCCGATCCCGTTGGTTCTGCGATCCCGGGAGGGCACGTCCCTGCCGCTGCCCCGTCTGCTGTCAGTCAATATCTATAACGATCAGGGCGACGCCATACCCCTGGCGGCGGTTGCCAGTGTGAAGACCAGTTGGGAACCGGCGGTCCGGTATCTTCGAGACGGCGTGAGAATGAACACCGTCACCGCGAACCTGCTGACCGGGTACGGCTTCAGCCGGGCCCTTGATGGCCTGTATCGTGCCCTTGAGGACAACCCCTTGCCGGCCGGTACCCGTATCGAAATGGGCGGCGACGCCGAGGGCTCGGGGGATGCCAATGGGGCCTTGCTGACGGCCGCGCCGATTGGCGTGCTGTTGCTGCTGTTTTTCCTGCTGCTGCAATTCAATTCGTTCCGCCGTGTTGGCATCATTCTGTTGACCGTGCCCCTGGCCACCGTGGGCATCTTCCCAGGGCTGGTTCTCTCGGATTCGCCGTTCGGCTTTCAGTCGCTGCTGGGGGTGATTGCCCTGGTGGGGATTGTGGTGAACAACGCGATCGTGTTGCTGGATGTGATGGACCGGCAACTGGAGGCGGGGGAGGGTATTCGTGACGCCGTGCGCAAGGCGGTTGAGCAACGCACCCGTCCCATCCTGCTGACCACGGCCACCACGGTGGCGGGACTGTTGCCCCTGGCCTTCTCGAGCTCAACGCTCTGGCCGCCGATGGCCTGGGCGATTATCTCCGGCCTGCTGGCGTCCACGGTCCTGACCCTGCTGGTGATTCCGGCCGTGTGCACGCAGCTGATCAAAACGCCCGTGCCCGAGCCCGAAAACGCGCCAGCGTGAACCGGCGACCGATCAGACCCCGGAATCTTTCCGGGGTCTGATCAACAGGCCCGCGCGCTGGCCAACCGGGACATCCCGGTTCGGGAACACGATGGATTCGGCGATATCACCCACCCGGTAACAGGTATTTTCGTCCTCCCAGATCACCGTGCCAGGCGCGTACTCGGTAAAGTTGGCCACGTCATCCGGGACGTGAAACTCGAAGCTGGCCCCGGTGTTCAGAATCTCGTGAACGACCTCAAATACCGTTAGCCCGGCTGATGACCTGCTGGGCTGCGGCGCCGGGGCACCGCGAAACCGCCGGCGCAGGGCATCCCCGATGCCACGGAACCGGGTCAGGTCGTTCTGACCGAACGGCCGAACCTTTCCCAATTCCACTGTAAAGCTCTCGGCGCTCAGCTGAGACGACGTAAAGGACGAGAAGGTGGTGCCCGACTTGTGTTGAAGCAGCAGGGTTTCCACCTCGGCCTCCCGCAGGAAATCGCACTGATCAGCCGGCACCCGACGGCCGTCCACAAAGGGATACAGCGCAAACTTTTCCCGCCGGGATGGCCGGATCGCCGTGTGCAGGTCATAGTGAGAAAGCGCATGGTCCGGGTGGCTCTCGGAGAACTGCCGACACAGCGCCTCAATCTGCCGGGCTCGCGACGCCTCGGGCAGGTCGCGGTACTCGGGCTTTTCGTGGGCACCGTGGAACAGCCGGTTCATGTTCACATCCAGGAACCGTTCGCCGGCCACCATGGCGGGCGCATTGCCAAGAATCAGCAGGGTGGGGCATGCCAGCTGCCAGTCGCCATTCAGTAGTTCACTGACCAAACCGTTGAGTACTTCGATGGGTGCTGTCTCATTGCCGTGCACGCCGGCGGAGACGATAAGGGCTTCGTGGTTGGTGTTGGCCCGATCGGCTGGCGGCGTGAGCTCCAGAATCCCCAGGGCTTTTCGGACGATGGCGGTGCCATCAACCAGCTCGGTGCGAACTTCAGGGACCTCGGCGGAGGCAAAACTCAGGGTGTGGTCAAGCCAGTCAGAGGAATCAGAAAAGAGATTCGAGTACACGCTCATTGGAATCCCCGAAAGAGGTCTGGGGGCGGGCAGGGTGTTGCCTCCCGGGAGTGTGTGAAGCCATGGATGGCTTCACTCAAGCGACCCATGGATGGGCTTGAGCGGCTCCCGGGAGGCAACACCCTGCCTGCCCGGGCACCCGCAGTTCGGGAACTTGTGAACGTCAGTTGTTAATCGGGCGCTGGTGCCGCAACAGATGATTCTCAAGTTTGCGGAACGCGAACACCAGAATGAAGGTCAACATCATGTAGATCAGTGCCACAAAGATGAACGCATCGAACGGCGCATAGAACCGGGAGTATATGTTCCGGGCCGCGCCGGTCAGATCCACAATGGTTACCACACTGGCGATTGCGCTCGAATGCAGCATGAAGATGACTTCGTTGGAATACGCCTGCACAGCCCGCCGGGCCGCACTTGGCAGCACAATGCGACGGATCCGCATGAACCAGTTCATGCCGTAGGCCTTGGCTGCCTCGATCTCGCCATGGGGAGTCGCTGCAATCGCGCCCCGGATAATCTCGGTGGTGTAGGCCGCCGTGTTGAGAGTGAAGGCCAGCAGTGCCGGGTAGAAGGGTTCCCGGAAGATCTCCCACCAGAAGGTTTCCTGGATACCCGGAATCTGGGCAATGCCATAGTAAATGATATACAGCTGGATGAGCAGGGGCGTGCCCCGGAACAGGTAGGTGTAAAGCCACACCGGTCCGGAGACGAACGGGTTTTTGCTGGTGCGCATGATCGCCAGCGGGATAGCGCAGAGAAGGCCGATCACCAGAGACAGGAACACCAGCTGCACGGTGCTTACCAGGCCGTTCCAGTATTCCATGATGGTCATGGCGGTGAAAATTTCGTTCTGGTTCAGCCACTGGGCGATAAAGTCCGGCATCGTTTATCCCCCCTGAACCACGCCAACATTGGCGCGCTTGTCGAGCCACTTGATGAACAGCTCGGAACCGGCCGTCAGTGCCAGATACACGAACGCTACCGGTATGAAGAAGTGAAAGGGCATACGCTCGGCCTTGGCGGCTTCTTCGGCGACCCGAACCATGTCCGTCAGGCCAATGATGGAAACCAGCGCGGTGGTCTTGAGCAGAACCTGCCAGTTGTTGCCGATACCCGGGAGCGCGTGGCGAAGCATCTGCGGGAAAATAATGCGGCGGAACGTGTGCCAGCGGGTAAATCCGTAGGCCCGGGCAGCTTCAATTTGCCCGGTTTCGACCGCCAGGAAGGCACCGCGGAAGGTTTCGGTCATGTAGGCGCCAAAGATCAGTCCGATGGTGACAACTCCAGAAATGAACGGGTCGAACTGGAAGAAAAAGTCGATTTCGTAAGCCTCCCACAGCATATCGGAGAGGTTATTCACGGCCACCTGGCCGCCGTAATAGAACAGCAGCATCATGACCAGGTCCGGTACTCCGCGAATCAGCGTGGTGTAGGCTGTCGCAATACCTTTGGCCAGACGGTTACTGGAAAGTTTGGAAGAGGCACCAATCAGTCCGAGAGTGACGGCCACGGCCAGAGAGAGGAAGGCCAGTTCAATGGTGATGACTGCCCCGTCAAGTAGTGCCGGGCCATAGCCTTTCAGATCGAGCATGGAAAAGTCCGGTAATCAGGGGTGGCCGGAGTGGCCACCCCTGCGGTTTTACATCTTGATGTCGTAGTTGAAGTACTTCTGCATGATGGTGTCGTAGGTGCCATCATTCTTCAGTTTCTTCAGAGTCGCGTTTACCTTGCCGGCAAGATCCTTGTCACGCTGACGCATGGCAACGCCTACGCCTTCACCCAGCTTGACGGGCTCACCGACTTCCTTGAAGCCGTCTTTGCTCAGGATGGTCTGCTCACCGACCGGATAGTCAACAAAGACTACGTCCAGGCGCTGACCCTCGAGATCCAGAACCATGTCGTCTGCGGTGGTGTAGCGCTTGATGCTGACGATGCCGCCCATCTCTTCGGTCACGAAGGTGTCCATGGTGGTGCCGCGCTGAACGCCGACAACCTTGCCTTCCATCGCGCCCATATCGGTCACGTCGGTCTCGAACCCGTCACGAGCGAACCAGCCGCCCGGCGTGTTGTAGTACGGCTCGGAGAACAGGACGCGCTCGGCGCGCTCCGGCGTGATGGACATGGAGGACATGATGGCGTCGAACTTGCGCGCCAGCAGGCCCGGAATCATGCCGTCCCATGCCTGGATCACGAATTCGCAGTCCGCTTTCATTTCTTCGCACATGGCTTCGGCCAGCTCGACTTCGAAGCCGGTCAGTTCACCATTTTCGTCCTTGTATTCGAACGGCTCGTAAGGCACGTCGAATGCGATACGGATTTCTTTCCAGTCCTTGGCCTGGACGGTGCCGGCCGCCATGGCCAGGGCGCAACTCGCTGCAACAATCAGTTTTTTCATGTGTCACTTCTCCAGTGGTTTGCCTTTTCGGCTTATTTTTTATGGAAGCTTTGCATCCAGTACGAATTCAAGATAGCACCGAGTGTTAGAAGTTGGGAGCCAGGAACTGTTTCATGCGTTCCGAGTCCGGATGATCAAACACTTTTTCGGGGGTACCTTGTTCTTCGATCACGCCCTGATGCAAAAACAGGACCTGAGTTGACACATCCCTTGCAAAAGCCATCTCGTGAGTGACCACGATCATGGTCCGGCCTTCCTCGGCCAAACTCTGCATAACTTTCAGAACCTCGCCAACGAGCTCCGGATCCAGGGCCGATGTCGGCTCATCGAACAGCATGACTTCCGGCTCCATGGCGAGTGCCCGGGCAATCGCCGCCCGCTGCTGCTGGCCGCCGGACATCTGGGCCGGGTAGTAATCCTTGCGCTCGTAGATACCGACCTTCTGGAGATAGGCTTCCGCGCGTTCGATGGCTTCTTTCTTGGGCACCTTCAGCACGTTCACTGGCGCTTCAATGATGTTTTCAAGCACGGTCATGTGGGACCAGAGATTGAAGCTCTGGAACACCATGGACAGCTTGGCCCGGATCAGCTCAACCTGTTTGTTATCGGCCGGAATTCGTTCGCCCTTGCGGTTGGTTGTGAACCGGATTGGGTCACCGTGCACGATAATGTCGCCGGAAGTGGGAGTTTCAAGCAGGTTGATGCAGCGCAGGAAGGTACTCTTGCCAGAGCCGGAACTGCCGATCAGGGAAACAACATCGCCTTTGCGGGTTTCCAGGGAAATGCCCTTGAGCACTTCCAGCTTGTCGAAGGTCTTGTAAATATCCCTGCAGATCAAAGGCGCTTGGTCCGCCATTGGTAGCTCCCGAGGCTGTCAGTCAAAGGCGCATGTTTTACGGACTGTGGCTGCGGAAATCAATACCCATTACAGAGGGTTTTGCCGCTGTTACCCACAATACGTGGCATGTCGCTGTGTATCAAAGTGTCCGAAATGCGGTGGCAGTCTGCCGGCATCACAGACTTGTTTGCGAATGTTGTGCCGACGTGTCCGGCGGGACCGGCATCCGGATCACTTCACTGCCATCTTTCTCCAAATTCCGCATGGCATCGCTGACAAATCGAACGTGGGCGGTAGCAGCTTTCTGGGCGGCGCCGGGTTTTCCAGAGATCACCGCTTCGTACAGCTGTCGGTGCTGCCGGACAATCTTTTTCCGCATTTCCTGCCGCGGGTTCAGGTTGGCCACGGAGGCCTGTACCGTCATCAGCATCATGTTCTTCAGGCTGTTGAGAACATGGACGAGAACCGGATTGTGTGACGCCTCCACGATGGCCAGGTGAAAACTGTGGTCCGAGCGCGCGTTGCTCAACGGGTCTGTCTCTTCCAGAGCCCGGAAGGCCTTGGTGATGCGGTGCCGGTCCAGGCTGGTTGCCCGTTGGGCAGCCAGGAATGCCGCCTGACCCTCCAGTTGTTCGCGGACTTCCAGGAGGTCGTACAGTGTGCGGGGGTGGCCCTCGAACAGGTGCATGAGCGGGCTCTGGTCATCGATTCTGTTGGAGCCGGGCACCATGCTGGCGACAAAGGAACCCTTGCCGTGCCGGGTCTCGATGACACCGCGGCCCTGAAGCTCATGCAGTGCCTCACGGATGATTGCCCGGGACACGCCAAGGCGTGCGGCCAGCTGCCGTTCCGACGGAATTTTTTGTTCCGGCGCCAGTCCACCGTCGAGAATAAGTCGCTCCAATCGGTACGAAATTTCCTGGGATATCGCCATGCAGATGCCTGTTTGTACTCGCTGGTCTGACCAGTGACTGTTGTAATTGTAAGTGATTAGTCCTTCAACCGGTATGCTCCCAAGCCCTGTAAATATGGCCGATTCCGTCCAATTCGTCCATTTGTAATGCAGGAAAAACTGGTCTGACCAGTGCCAGGATGGCTGGACTAAACAGCGATTGGCTACGAATATCTTTCTAATGCCGGTCGTTGTACTGCATCGTACCGGCGTTGATCAGACGCTGAGAAAAACAACGCTAACGGAGATGTGTCGATGAACTCGAATAAAAACATCCGTATTCACGGTGACACGGCCGAGGCCCCACCTCGGAGAAGTTTTCTGAAAACGGCCGCGGTGGGCGCGGCCTTCGCAGGCGCGATGCTGATGGGCGCAGGCCAGGCCCAGGCCGCAACGACCTGGAAAATCCAGTCCGTTTGGGATGCCGGTACGGTCGGCTATGACCTGTTCGAAGACTGGTGTAATGGAATGGAAGAAAAATCCGGCGGTGAACTGATTTTCAAATGTTTCCCAGCCAAGGCCGTTGCCGCCGATAACAACTCACTGTTCGATTCAGTTCGCAGTGGCGTACTTCAGGGCATGAACCCGTTCACCCTGTACTGGTCCGGCAAGATTCCCGCTTCGGTTTTCCTGTCATCCTATCCAGGCGGCCCCGATCAGCCTCATCAGTGGGACACCATGTTCTACTCACTGGGCATGCTCGAGAAGACCCGGGAAATCTACAAGAAGTTCGGGCTGTTCTACGTTGGCCCGATCCAGCACGACGCAAATATCATTCACTCCAAGAATCCGGTAAGCAGCCTCGAAGACTTTAAAGGCATGAAGCTTCGGGTTCCCGGTGGTATGGTCGCCGAGGTTTTTCAGGCGTTCGGGGCTTCTACCGTGAGCCTGCCGGGTTCTGACATTTTCCCGGCCCTGGAAAAGGGCACCATCGACGCAGCCGATTACGTGGGGCCGGCGGTGAACTGGGAACTGGGCTTTTCCCAGGTGACTGATTACATCCTGTTCGGACCTCCCGGCGTCATGTCCATCTACCAGCCGGTGGATCTGATGGACCTGACCGTCAACCTGCGTGCCTGGAATGCGCTGGATCCGAAACTGCAGAAGCTGGTAGAGGACGAAGTGCGCATCTACTCCCAGAAGCACTACCTGACCATTCAGAAACGCAACGTTGAGGCCATGAAGAAGTTCAAGGATGCGGGTGACACCGTGAGCCGTCTGAGCCAGGAAGATCTGGATGAGTGGCGTCGCAAAGCCATCCCGATTTGGTATAAGTGGGCGAACAAGGACGAGAGTGCCCGTGAGATCTTCGACATGCAGATCGAGTATATGATGAACGATACCGTCGGCTATATCGATGAATCTGATCTTGAAGGCGTACCGGGCCGGTAACACCTTCCTGGACTAACAAATAAGAAACAAGGGGAAGGTCAGGGACGACTCCGAACGAGGAGTTCCGCCTTCCCCGTTTTGTGGCTGAGGAAGTAACAACATGTCTGATCTTGAAGGTTTCGGATTCGTAATGCCGCACTGGTTCTACTGGGGCTGGCTTGCGGTCATGCCGCTGATCATGATGGCCTGGGACAAATGGAGCAGTGGTCACGGAGGCGGGAGTGCTGAGCCGGAATTGACACCAGGGGAATTACAGGCGGAAGAGGATGATCCGCTTATTTATCTCCAGTTCGAAGGGAACTGGTTTACCAAGGTAGTGGACTGGATTTGCGACAAATCCGGTCTGTTCGTTTCGTTCTGGACGATCAATGCCGTTGTGTTCTATTTCTTTGGCGTGATCATGCGCTACGTCTTTAACACGCCCTCCATCTGGGTCCATGAAGCCAGCTTCCTGCTGTTGGGTATGCAGTATATGTTGGCCGGGGCCTTCGCCATGCTTCATGGTGCCCATGTGCGGGTGGATGTGATGTACAACATGCTGCCGGCGCGGGGAAGAGTTGGTCTGGACATCTTCACTTCGATGTTCTTCTTCATTTTCGCCCTGATTCTGCTGGTCACCTCCTGGACTTTCTTCCTGGATTCCTACGCCATGAACGAAACCACGGTTGAGACCTGGGGCATTCAGCACTGGCCGGCCAAAGGCATGATGGTGCTGGGTTCATCACTTCTTTTACTCGCAGGCATCTCCAAGCTGATCAAGGATATTGTCCTGTTTGTCCGCCTTGGCCGGGAGCGCACCGCATGACTACAAATACAACAACTGCGCCGGGCAGTAACCTTGTCGGGAAGCTGAGTACCTGGCTGATGATTATCGCCACAGTGGCACTGGCGTTTGTCATCTGTGTCGAAATGATCAACATTCTTTTCTACGACCCGTGGAGCGATGAGCAGTTCCTGTTCAAACTCTCCGGTAGCCTTTCTGACGTCAAGGTCGGGCCTTTGACCTACCTGATGTTCGGTTCTCTCGCCGTGGCCCTGATGATGGGGCTGCCGCTGGCTTTCGTGACCGGTGGTCTGGGGGTGATGTTCATCTACCTGGTGGGCGACGCAATGATGCTCAACCTCGTGCCGGGACGCATCTTTCCGATGATGACCAACTCTGATCTGGCGGCGATACCGCTGTTTATCTTCATGGCCTCGATGCTCGAGCGCGCAGGCCTGATTGAGGAAATGTTCAGTGTGGTCTACAAGTGGATGGGTGGCCTGAGCGGCGGTCTGGCGACAGCAACCATTCTGGCCTCAACCCTGCTTGCAGCGATGGTGGGTGTTATTGGTGCCGCTGTTGTCACCATGGGCATCATCGCTCTGCCGGCGATGCTCAAGCGCGGTTACGATCAGAAGATCGCGCTGGGCTCAATCATGGCTGGCGGTACTCTGGGCATACTGATTCCTCCCTCAATCCTGGCCATTCTCTACGCGGTTGTTGCGCAGCAATCGGTCGGTGAGTTGTATCTCGGCTCCGTGGTCCCGGGCCTGATGCTGTCTTCCATGTACATTGCCTATGTGCTGATCCGCAGCTGGATTAATCCGAAGCTGGGGCCGCCGGTACCGGTGGAAGAGCGGATTTCCATGAAGGAAAAGCTCCTGCTCACGAAAAACCTGATTGCTCCACTGATTCTGGTATTTCTGGTGCTGGGCCTGTTGTTCGGCGGCATCGCAACGCCTGTGGAAGCGGCCGGTATCGGCTCCTTTGGTGCGATCGTGGTGGCCATGATGCACGGCAAGTTCTCCATTGCCGGACTGCGGGAAGCATCGGTAACCACGACCAAGGCATCCGCCATGGTGCTGTGGATCATGTTCGGTGCCTCGGTCTTTGTTGGCTTCTACATCCTTCAGGGTGGGCAGCAGTTTGTGACGGATGCCATCCTGGGTACGGGCATGTCGCCTTACGGCATCCTGTTCCTGCTGATGTTCCTGCTGGTTGTTCTGGGTATGTTCCTGGACTGGGTCGGTATTCTGCTGCTGGCAGTTCCTATCTTCATTCCTATCGTCAAAGCGCTGGAGTTCCCGGGGCTGCTCGGTTTCCCACCGGTGGCAGGCGATGACGTTGTGCTCTGGTTTGGTGTGCTGTATCTGGTGAATATGCAGATGTCGTTCCTCAGCCCGCCATTCGGTTACGCATTGTTCTACCTCCGGGGCGTATGCCCGCCTGAAATATCCATGGCCACGATTTTCAAGTCGTCGCTGGTATTCCTGGCCATTCAGGCTTTTGGACTATTTATGTGCATCCTGATTCCAGGCATCGTGACCTGGCTGCCGGGACTGGTTTACGGCTAATACACTTGAGGAGTAACGCACTATGTTGACTATTAACAGGCTGGATCTGGCCGATGCCCGCATTCTGATTGAGGGCGCGGCGGAAAAGGCCCGAGAGATCGGAGTGCCCATGTGCATTGCGATCGTTGACGAATCCGGCAATCTGATCGCCTTTGAGCGCATGGACGGTGGCAAGATCACCAGTGTGACCATTGCCCAGGACAAGGCGTTCACGGCGGCAGCCGCCAAGAAAGCCACCCACGACTACAACAAGGCCAACGTGCCGGGTAGCCTGGCGTTTGGCATTCACACCGAGGTCGGTGGTCGTCTGAGTTCCGTGGGCGGTGGCCTGCCGGTGATTGTGGACGGCGAAGTGGTCGGTGGCATCGGGCTGAGCTCGGGCACGCCCCAGCAGGACATGGACTGCGCCCAGGCGGGTATTGACCACTTTGAAACCAAACGCAGCTGATCGCTGTCTGATGTGAACGGGCGGGCCTTCGGGTCCGCCTGCACCATCCGCAGATGAGCGGAGAATGACGTGATACGAATCCAGAGAACGTTATGACTACCAAGCCGAAAGTCAGCAAAGCCGAGCTGGCCGAGCAGTTCCGGGCCTTTATCGACCCGAACTTCGTTATCACCGATAACGAAACCATGAAACCTTACGAATGCGATGGCATGTCGATGTACTGCGAGATGCCTTTGCTGGTGGTGCTTCCGGAAACGGTTGAGCAGGTGCAGCGGGTCATGCGCATCTGTAACGAAAACCAGGTTCCCGTGGTGGCCCGGGGCGCGGGTACCGGTCTCAGTGCCGGCGCCATGCCCAACAAGGAAGGTGTGGTGCTCTCGCTGGCCAAGTTCAATCGTATCCTCGAGATCGACCCGCTGGCACGAACGGCACGGCTGCAGCCGGGTGTTCGCAACCTCGCGATCAGTGAGGAGGCTGCCCAGTACGGGCTGTACTATGGACCGGACCCGTCATCCCAGATTGCCTGCACCATTGGCGGCAACGTGGCTGAAAACTCCGGTGGCGTGCACTGCTTGAAATATGGCCTGACGGTGCACAACCTTCACAGCGTTGAGATGGTCACCGCCGAGGGCGACGTCGTGACTGTCGGCAGTGACGGCCTGGACGCCTGCGGTATGAATCTGTTGGCATTGATGACCGGTTCCGAAGGCTTGCTGGGTGTGGTTACTGAAGTGAAGGTGAAACTGCTCCCGAAACCCGAGGTGGCCCGCGTGGTCATGGCCGGTTTTGACAGCGTTCAGAATGGCGGTGATGCCGTCGGCGGCGTCATCTCGCACGGCATCATTCCGGGTGGCCTGGAAATGATGGACGGTCACGCCATTGTCGCCGCCGACGACTTCGCCCGGGCCGGGTACCCCCGGGAGGCCAAGGCGCTGCTGCTGTGCGAGGTTGATGGCACGGAAGAGGAAGTGGACGAGCACATTGCTCAGGCCGAGGAGGTGTTCCGCAAGTTCGGCGCGACCTCGGTACGGACCTCCCGGAGCGAGGAAGAACGGGCGTTGCTGTGGAAGGGCCGCAAGTCCGCGTTCCCCGCGGTTGGCCGGATTTCCCCGGATTACTACTGCATGGACGGCACTATTCCCCGGCGCGAGCTGGCTAATGTCCTGCTTCGTATGGAGGAAATGTCCGAGGAGTTCGGGCTGCGCGTCGCCAACGTTTTCCACGCCGGCGATGGCAATCTGCACCCACTGATCCTGTTTGATGCCAACGTGCCAGGCGAGTTCGAACGCACCGAAGCGTTCGGCAGCAGCATTCTCAATCTGTGTGTTGAGGTGGGCGGTTGCATTACCGGCGAACACGGGGTCGGCGTTGAGAAAATTCGACAGATGGCAGTGCAGTTCAGTGACGATGAGCTGCAACAGTTCCACGACGTGAAGGCCGCCTTTGATCCCGCCGGCATTCTCAATCCGGGCAAGGGCGTCCCGGCGCTCAAGTTCTGCCAGGAATACCGTTCCCTCGAACACAAACAACACAAGCACGAACCTACGGAAGCCGCCCATGGCTGATAATTTCCAACAATTGCAGGAGCAAGTGCTCCACGCCCGCGATGGCGGGCACAAACTCAATATCGTCGGCGGTGGTACCAAGGCCTTCATGGGCCGGGAGGCCGATCCTGATGCCGGTACCCTCAGCGTGGGCGAGCATACCGGTATTGTTGAATACCACCCGGTAGAGCTGGTTCTCACTGTCCGGGCGGGCACGCCGCTGAGCGAGATTGAGGCCACTTTGGCCGAGCAGGGGCAAGCCCTGCACTTCGAACCGCCCCGGCTGGGCGCGGCTTCCACCATCGGTGGCACCCTGGCCGCGAACCTGTCCGGCCCGGCGCGGCCCTGGACCGGCTCGGTACGGGACCAGGTGCTGGGCATCCGCTTGCTCAATGGCAAGGGCGAGCATCTACGCTTTGGTGGCCAGGTCATGAAAAACGTGGCCGGTTACGATGTGTCCCGGCTGCAGGCCGGTGCCCTGGGTAGCCTGGGTCTGATCACGGAGATCAGTCTCAAGGTGATGCCCAAGCCCGCCGCGTCCATGACCCTGGTCCAGGACATGTCGATGGATGAGGTCATCCATTACATGAACAGCCGGTCCGCCGAGCCAAAACCCATTACGGGTGCGTGCTGGGTTGATGGCAAGGTCTATCTGAGATTGTCGGGGGCGCAGTCGGCGGTCGAAGCCACGGCGGAGAAATGGTCGGGCCAGGTGATGGAGCAGGGCGAGGAGTTCTGGCAATCCGTCCAGGACATGCAGCACGAGTTTTTTGCCGGTAACGATGTCCCGCTATGGCGGTTCTCCGTCGGCTCTACCGCCGCCAATCCGAAGCTTGAGGGTAACTGGTTCATCGACTGGTCCGGCGCCCAGCGCTGGTACCGTGGCCCCGGTGAGCTCAAAGACATGGAGCCCCTGGCCCGGGCTGCCGGAGGTCAGGTCAGCCTGTTCCGTGGCGGCGACCGCTCCGGTGAGGTCATGCACCATCAGCCGGAGGCCCTGAAGGGCATCCAGCGCCGTCTCAAGAACGCCTTCGATCCGGATAACATTTTCAATCCCGGACGCTTATACAGCTGGTTGTAAGAGCAGGAATACGATGCAAACTAATCTCGTTCAACAATTTGCCAACACGGCGGAAGGGCAGGAGGCCGAATCCATTCTGCGGGCCTGTGTCCATTGCGGGTTCTGCACCGCAACCTGCCCCACCTATCAGGAACTGAATGACGAGCGCGACGGTCCACGGGGCCGCATCTACCTCATGAAAATGTTCCTTGAAGGGGAGGAGGCAACGGAAAAAACCCGGGAACACCTGGATCGTTGCCTGACCTGCCGAAGCTGCGAGACCACGTGTCCGTCCGGCGTGCAATACGGTCGCCTGATCGACATCAGCCGTGGTCTGATGGAAAAAGAGCTGCCGCGCGATCCCAAGGACAAATGGCTTCGCTGGGGCCTGGCGCGGGTGCTTCCCAACCGCCAGTTGTTTGGCTTGCTGCTTCGGCTCGGGCAGGTGTTCAGGCCGGTGCTTCCGGGAAAGCTGCGCACCAAGGTGCCGCCGAGAAAGCAGGCCAGTCCGTGGCCCGCCGCCAGTCACAACCGGATTGTGCTGGCGCTCGCAGGCTGCGTGCAGCCTTCTGCGACCCCCAATACCAACGCGGCGGCTGCCCGGGTGCTGGATAAGTTGGGCATCACCATGGTGGAAGCGCCCGAAGCCGGCTGCTGTGGTGCGGTGAATTATCACCTGTCCGAGCATGAAAAGGGCCTGGAGCGGATGCGTCAGAATATCGATGCCTGGTGGCCGGCGATTGAGGCCGGTGCCGAAGCCATCGTCATGACGGCTTCCGGCTGTGGCGCCATGGTTCAGGACTACGGCCATCTGCTGAAGGATGATCCGGTGTATGCGGCCAAGGCCCACAAAGTCAGCGAGCTGTGTACCGATCTTGGTGCCTTCCTGCTGAAGCAGGATCTCGAAAAACTCAAGCTTCACCAGAGCCCAGGCAAGGTTGCCTTCCATTGCCCCTGCACATTGCAGCATGCCATGCAGCAGAACGGCGTGGTCGAACAGGTACTTACGAAGGCCGGGGTGAACCTGGCGGAAACCAAGGACAAGCACCTGTGCTGTGGGTCTGCGGGCACCTATTCCGTGCTGCAGCCGGAACTGAGCCAGCAGTTGCTGGGTAACAAGCTCAAGGCGCTGACGGTGGACAATCCGGATCGTATCGTGACTGCCAACATCGGTTGCCAGATGCACCTGGAGACCAAGGCCAAGGTGCCGGTTCAGCATTGGGTTGAATTGCTGGATCAGTAAGGCGGGGTTGAGCCACCAGCAGGTGGCGCTTTAAAGGCCGGTGGTTTCCCACCGGCCTTTTCTGTTCCTGTAGACTAGAGGTCGTCGAAAAATGCGTCGTAGCTCTTTGGCATAACTTCGCCGAATGCTTCCATTATCCATGCTTCTCTTTCGGCGTCGGTGATGGTTCCCCCGGTTCCATCTGGATCTAACCACTCCGCCTTGATGTTCATCGAGAGTCGATGCCAATCCAGCACTCTTTGGGCATCAATGCCTTCTATTGCCACAAGCTCTACATACGCCTTCTTGAACTTATCGATATTTTCAAGGCCCGGATCGGTTTCGTCAGTGCCAATGATATGGTCACGAACAACCGCGACATCCGTTAAGGACGCGGGGACGTCTTCGCCCAGGAACAGATGGGTTTGACCCTCTTTCGCCCAAAACGCAGTCACTTTAGATACCTGGTTAATAACGAGATGCGTTAACTCATGACGGTACTCTCTGGCGGCAAAGTCCGGCGAAATCTTGATTCCGCTGGTGGATGATCTTCCGATTCGATCGTTGCTGGTGGCGCAAATCTGAATCTTTTTGAAGAAGGGGGCCCATTTGTCCGGCCAAGGGGATTGGCTGGGGGCATAATTGGGGTTATCCGCAAAAAATTGCTCATACCCTTCGTGGGTTTCCACCATGACGTCGCGGACTTTCTTGGGATCTCTCTCGTTGACCAGGGTGTTGTATACGAAGGCATACTGGAGGTTAGGGTTGGAACTAATATTCTGCCAGTCTGTATATCCATCTGGCATTTTTTCTGCTATTTCCGTCGCAAAGTAGTCGGAAATTTGGTCGATCGTTACTCGCTTATCGGTTCCACTTCCATCTTCATAGGTAAGCTGGCTGACCTCCAGGGCAAATTGGTTGAGATCCTTGAAACTCACCACTCGCTTCATTGCGTAAAAGGTGTCCCAGTTCAAACCGAACTGCGGCAGGATGAAGTCCATTGCACTCTGGGCCTTGGTTGCCGCGGTTCTCAGATCGTCGTTGGAGTGGGTCGTCAGGTTTGAAAACACGATGAAGTTTTCGGATTCAAAATAGTAATCGCTTGAAGAACATTTCTCCGGAAAAATATCGGCATCAGGATTCTGGTACCGCTTATTAGTTTCGCTGCTGAAGTAGAAATCCCCATCCACCGGATCCAGGTCACCGGGCTCATTTTCGCTACCTTCCGAACCGCTCGAGTTTGTAGTGCTGCCGCCGCCACCTCCGCCGCAGGCTGACAAAGCAAAGGTAAACATGAGTGCACTCATCAAAGTCCATAGTCTACTGTTCATCGACGTTCCCTATCTTTTGCCTAACTACATACTTTCGACAAGAACGTCCTGATGGGCGTTCCATGTCCCGCTAAACAGACCATGCTTCTAAAACTGCCATTTCTGCCAGTCAACTCTTTATAAAGTAGTCCTGAATGATCAATTGCTCAAAATTTTGTCGGTGGAGACTGATTCGGAATTGCCGGTACAGCATTGGATTGCACTACCGGATCAGAAAAATCGTAGCGGCTTCAAGGTATTCCCTATCGGGTTCGTTATACTGCCGCGGCACATAACGTACCCACAGGGAGTGGATTCTTATGCCATGGATTCTGGCAGCCTTCGTGTTTATTGCTTTTTTTAGTGCCCCGGCGCAGTCCGAGGTTTTCACCTGGATCGACAGCCAGGGCGTCGCGCATTTCTCGGATTATCCACCCGGCAAGATTGCCCACCAGCAGATCGAGATCCGGCCGCCGTCGACAGTGTCGATGTCCGAGAATCTCCGTCAGGAAAAACGCGTGTCCGGCATCCGCGACAACGTAAGGGGACTGCTGTCTACTCCGGATCGGCCAGCCAAAAGCAGCGACGCAATCGCCCGATCCCGAGCAAAGCTCCAGAAGATCTGCGACAGCTACCGCCGCAAGCTGGATCGGATCCAGTCAAAACTCCGAACCGGTTACAGTAACGACAAGGGCAACACGTTGCGCCGCCAGAGGCGCGCCATCAGCCAGCAACACAGCCGGGACTGTATTTTGAGGTAGAGGTTTACGGGGTAAGGTATCAGGTAAGGCGCACCGAAACGGCCATGGGTGTATATTGCCAAGGTCAAAAACAAGCGTGGAGCACCGACTATGAATACACTGCCGCAACTGACTGACGCACTGCTGACTCTTGAAGAGCGAGTCGCCGTCCTCACCCTGAATCGGCATGACCTGCGCAACGCTCTGACCGGGTCACACCTGATAGACGATATCGTGACTACCGCCGAATGGGTAAACCGGTGCGAGGATGTCTCCGTGCTGGTCATCACCGGTGCCGGGTCATCGTTCAGTGCCGGTGGCAACATCCGCGACATGGCGGAGCGGGGCGGTGATTTCGCCGGCGATGTCGCCGAGTGTTCCGAGCGTTACCGTCAGGGCATCCAGAGGATTCCTCTGGCACTGCAGGCGGTTGAGGTTCCGATCATCGCGGCGGTCAACGGCCCTGCCATTGGCGCGGGGTTTGACCTGGCCAATATGGCGGATATCCGGATTGCTTCCGACAAAGCGAAATTCGGCGAGACCTTTCTCAACCTGGGCATTATCCCCGGTGATGGTGGTGCCTGGCTGATGCAGCGGCTGATCGGATACCAGCGTGCGTTTGAGCTTACCATGACGGGCCGCATCGTTGAGGCTGCCGAAGCCCGAGAATTGGGGATCGTGATGGAGGTGGTGCCGGCTGAGGACCTGATGCCGCAGGCGCTCAAGCTGGCCAGCCGAATGGCCAGTCAGCCACCCAAGGCAACGCGACTGACCAAACGGTTGATGAAGATGGCTCAGCGCATGGAGCTCAAGGACTTTCTGGATATCTGTGCCTGCTTCCAGGGGATGTGTCACAACGAGCCTGAGCACCTGGAAGCCGTGAACCGGATGATGGAGCAGATGGGGCGTAAATAAAGCGCGCGCTCACGGCAGCGGGTGATTATTTTTTGAGCGAAAATGTCGGAAAAATTGATCTGAAGGGGTGTTCATTTCTCCGTGGGCAACTATATTTGATGGGCCAAAAGCTGTAACCGTATGTAACCATCGGAGCACGCTAATATGAATGCCCATCTTCTCGCACTGGCCCTGCTGAACGATCCAAACTACACCCTGCAATCGAATCGTCAGGAAGTTTCCGAGTCTGAGTCGGACGAGTCCCAGTCATCGTTTGAGCTGCTCTCGGAGGAGGGCGAGCTGGTCGGTTACGTAAAAACCTGGCATGAGGAAGACGGCTTTGCCGGTTTTGTGCACTTTGATGCCGACGGCAAAGTGCTGGACTGGAAAGTGTTCTCGAAAGCGCACCCGTCCGAGCTGCCAAAGGCTGCCTGGTCCCGGGCACGCTCCAGTCTCTAAACCGCAAGCATCAGCCCGTGGGCACTCCGGCATTATCAGAGGTCAGATTTTTCTATGCGGGTCATCGCGTTTTACAGTCCCAAGGGTGGAGTCGGAAAAACCGCAGCTGCCGTCAACATTGCCTATCTGGCCAGTCGGGAAGGATGTTCCACGTTACTGTGGGATCTCGACGCCCAGGGCGCTGCGAGTTTCTACCTGTCCGGTGCCCAACCGGTTCAGGGCAAGAAGCTGTCGAAGTTGCTAGAGGGCACTGCGCCGATCGCGAAGTTCATCGAAGAGAATGTCTATCCCGATCTGGATTTCATTCCTGCCCACAAGAGTTTTCGTAACTTCGATATCAAGCTCGAGCATGAGGATGGCAACGGCGTGTTGAAGTCCTTGCTCGCGCCTTTGTCCGAGGACACAAGTCTGGTGGTGCTGGATTGCCCGCCCACCCTGTCCCGTTTAACCGAGCAGGTTATGAAGATCGCCGACCAGGTCTACGTGCCGTTGTTGCCAACCTGGTTATCGATGAACAGCTGGGACCAGTTCCGGGAGTTTGTGGCGGATAAAAAACTGGGCATCAAAAAACTCCGTCCCTTTTTTGCCCAGGTTGACCGCAGAAAGAAATTGCATCGGGATCTGGTCGACAGGCGCAGTGAGCTGTTCGACAACGCGTTGCGGGCCACCATCCCGTACTCGAGTATCGTCGAGCGGATGGGGGAAGAGGGTTTGCCTCTCGAGGTTCTTGCCCCGCGCTCGGTGCCGGCCGAAAACCTTCGGGGTATGTGGTCGGAAATACGGCATGATCTGTGGCGCAAGGGGCGAAGAGTCGTAGTAGACTGATAGTTCGTGTTGTTCCCCAAAGGAAGGCTTGTACTCGTGAAATTGAAAGGGATGTTCCTGGGAGTTGTGCTCGTTGTAGCTGGGTGTGGCGGGTCCGGCAGTGGCGAGGTGGTTGAAGATGCCGGCACCGACGATTCTGGCAGAACCTCAACAACGGTCGATGGTCTGATCTGTTCTGACACGTCCCCAGACATTCCGGGCTGTTGGGCGACATCCTGTGATCCGGCTCGGGCGGAATTTGAGGATCTGTATTTCCGCTCCGTCGTATCGTTTGCGAACTCCGGAGAGGTTCGCCATTACCTGCAGCGTTTTGATAATGCCAACTGCACTGAGCCCGCCATTCGCACTGATCAGTTGTTTTCGGACATCAGTTTTGAACTTTTTCCACGAGTCGTCGGAGAGGATGAAGCAAACGTGGAGGGGCGCATCCAGTTCGAGCTGCCCGAGGATAACGCATCCAATGAATTGGAAAGAAAATCCCTGACCCCCTATGACATCACCCCGCAAGGTGAGCTCTGTTATGACACGGACGTGGTGAGATTCTTTTCTACCGGTTGGTCAGCCACCTACAGCCAGGATACGACTGCCATGATTTCATACTCTGATTGTCTTGTGGCGTTGGATTGAGTTCTCTTTGGAACGCGCTAATCTTAAAGACTTTACTGATCGCAGGCGCTGCCGGAAACCTGAGTAAAACAAAAAGTCACTCCTTGAGCGTTTTTTTCTTCCGGTCGAAAGGATGCAAAAAGGGAGAGTCTTGACTAAAATTTGTACAAAATAGCGACATGGCGTTCATCTAAGCTGCCAGAGGGAGTTGGGAGTCCTGGTTTAACACCAACACGTTCAGGGACGACAGATCGTGAACATCAATCAATCCCTATTGGTCGCGACCATAACGGGCTTAATGGCGTTGCCCGTTAGCGCGCAGCTCTTCGAAGTCTCAACCAATGACGAATTTCAGAGCGCACTGACGGCGGCGGCGTCCAACGGCCAGGACGATACCATCGTACTTTCCCCCGCCCTTTACGTTCCTGAGTCCCCGGGCCAGCCGTTTACCTATGACAGCACCCAAAGTTATGACCTGAGGATTGAAGCCGAAATTCCAGGCGAGGTGATTCTGGATGGTCAGTCGTTGGGTGAGATTCTTTACCTGAGTGGTGATGCATCCGCCGATACCGCCAGCATTTCGATCAAGGGTATTCGGTTTCAAAATGGCAAAGTGGGGGCGGCTGGCCGTCGCGGCGGCGGGCTGACCGTCCTGAATGCCGACATGCTGCTGGACCGATCCGAATTCGTCGACAATTTCTCCGACAAGCCAAATTCAGGCTCTGCCGTCTTCCTTTCCGGAGGCTCATTTGCCATCAACGCGAGCAAGTTTGTGGGGAATGTCAGCGACGCCTGCGGTGCTGTTTACTCGGAAGGTGCCCTGGACGGCTCGGTGACCGGTTCGGAGTTCCGTTCTAACCGTGCGAGGCGGGGCGGGGCAATCTGCGCCTATAGCGGACGCCTGACAATCTCCGGGTCGGAATTTCGTAATAACGAGGCGTCGGAAAACGGCGGCGCCATTGCCGGCGCAGCGATTGAGCTCAAGAGTTCGGTTGTTTCCGACAACACGGCGACCCGGCTTTCCATTGTCTCTGCGTCCCGAGAATTCCACGCAGAGAACAGCCTGTTTGAGCGGAATCAGGTACCGGATGGAACCGACAGCGGTATGGTTCGTTGTGAGCAAGCCTGCAGCGTGGTGAACAGTGTCTTTGAGCGTAACACCGGTGCGCCAGCAATAAAGATGCAATCCGGGAACGCCGATAACCTGGTCATTGCCAATTCGCTCTTCCTGGGTGGCAATGCGTCCGCGTTCGCTTTTGCCAATGCCGATGCTCGCGCAACGATACTGAATAACTTTATTTCCCTGTCCTTGCTGCCACTTCCGGAATCCCAGATTAACCAGCAGGACAATATCCTGAATCAGCCGGATCCGGCCCTGGGGCCGGACTACTCTCCCCTTGAAGGGTCAGACCTGATTGACGCGGGGACGTCCCAGGCTCAATTGGTTGCGCTGGCCGAAATGGATTACCTAGGAAATCCGAGAGTGGCAGGCGCCAATGTCGACATCGGTTGGGTGGAATTCGGTTCCAGCCCGACGGCTCCGGTTATTTCCAACCTGGCTTTGGAAACGGCTGGAGCCAGCAATCTGGATAGCTTGAGCTTTTCATTCAATGTCGAGCTGGCGGAGGGGCGCTCGGTTGTGCTCACGGAGCTCTGGACCGATGAAGAACCTGACTACCAGGCGATCCCGGCCGAGGGCGGTGTTTTTGGCGGCGTGGTATTTGTGAACGGTGGCGCGCACCAGATAAGGATTCGTGTGACCGATTCGAGGGGTGAACGTTCAGAGGCACTTTACTCGTTCACGTTGAACAGCCTGAGCACGGAGGGCGTGGCACTCAGAGTTGAGGAAGAGATTCGGGCGGCGTGTGCGGAGGATATGGAATATTGCGGGATTGACGTTGAGTCGTTCGTCGCGCAAGCCATTGAGGAAGCCAAAACCTCCTGCAAGAACGACCCTTCCTCTTGCCAGATCGAAGCCGGCTCCTTTGATGGCGGCTTGATTTCCTCCATGACTCCAGGTGACTGGAACCTCTATGGCACCGGGCGCGATATCACCGATCTGGCGACCGTGTTTGCTGACGCGCGTGTTGTCTGGTTTCACAACCGCGGCACCTGGGAGGCGTTTTCCACGCAACCGGATGTGATTCGTATCCTCAACGCCAACGGCATCCCGATGATTTCAAAAATTCCTGCTGGCCGCGGTTTTTGGGTCAAGAAATGAGGGGCCGGTGATATGTTCGGACGACCCATAGGAGTGGGGCTGGTCGCAGTCTCGTTGGTTGCCTGCAGCGGAGCCAACGATGGCGAATCCATCAGCATTCGCGCGACCGCTGTCACGGACAGCGACGGCACGGAACTGGATTCGGTGTTCCCGAACCAGACCTTCATCGTCAGTTGGAATGTGGCTGCCGTAAGACCGGAACAGCGATACTCGGTCTGGGTCAGAGCGGTCAGCGACGCTGACTCAGAAGGAACGGACATTGCCTTCCGAGAGTGCGCAGAACCGGGCACCCGGGGCAACTTTTCCTGCACTGCCCTGGGCCAGATCGAGTGCCTTCTGGACGCCGGCGGTCAGGTGTCCTGCCAGGGAGAGGAGAGTCCAACCGATCTGAGTGAAAACAACTTTCAGTTGGTGTTTGAAGCCTGCATGTTTGCCCGATCCGGAAACCTGCTCTGCCAGACTCGAGACCTGGGGGCATCGATTAACCTGGCCCCCGGGGGCAGCACACCCCCAGCTCCCCCTGAACCGCCCGTAGACGACCAAGACCCTCCCGAAGAAGAGCCCCCGGTTGATGACGACCCACCAGGCAACGGTGGAGGTAACGGTGGAGGTAATGGCGGTGGTGGCGGCCCGCCAGGTAGGGACGACGATGATGAGGAAGACGATGAAGATCCTCCTGTAGAGCCGGAGCCAGAGCCAGAGCCGGAGCCGGAGCCGGAGCCGGAGCCAGAGCCAGAGCCGGAGCCAGAGCCAGAGCCAGAGCCGGAGCCGGAGCCAGAGCCGGAGCCGGAGCCAGAGCCGGAGCCGGAGCCGGAGCCGGAGCCAGAGCCGGAGCCGGAGCCGGAGCCAGAGCCGGAGCCGGAGCCGACGCCAGAGCCGACGCCAGAGCCGGAGGTCGCTCCAACAGGTGACGAAGCTGACACGGTGGAAGCAAATGCACTGGATGATTCCGCTCCAGCGCCTGAATCGGAACTGCCGGAAGAACTACAGCCGCCGGGATTCCCGGTGCTGTAGCAGGGTAGGGTGGAGAGTTGAAGAAGAATTGGTGTCAGCCTGCGACTGCACAGCCATGAGCGCTTACCGTCTGGTGCTTGTCAGAAACTGAGTGTCAGTTAGAACATAGGGCCCCAAAAACGCAGGTTGTAGGTTTCCTCTTTGCTCGCTTTTCAGCCGCTGTTCGGCCTGCACGGAAAACCATTCCCACGCCAGGAGGCAGCTGTCAGCGGTACTCCATGGTGCGCTGTCCAGCGTGTTTTGGGCTGCCGCGCAGTTCAAATCCGCCTTCGCCGCTGTCCAGGTCGCTGCTTCGGTCCCGGGCGATGGTGGTTGAATCCAGAAGGCTGATGCCCCAAAGGGCCGGATTCACCTCGCCATGCTCGTAACTCTCCGCATCCACCACCGGCATGACGGCGAGAACAAAAGCGAGGCTACCGCCATCGCCGATATTGGCGTATGTGTCGTCGGTGCCACTGGCGATCAGGCTTCCGGCATGATCGAACTGGAAAAGGGCGGTTCTGATGTGGGCAGTTGATCGTGCGAAGGCCAGTTTAAAGACGCGCAGCACCGGCTTCGATGAGCTGATTCCTACCTGGAATTCGTCAATGTCCACCTGCTGGTACAGGAATGAGTAGCCATCCTGCAGGGCCGTGATTTGGTGCGGCGGCCCCAACGCATCAAGGATTTGGGCGGAATCCGGGGTGGTGCTATCGGCCATGACCCGCTCGACGGCGGGCATGAAGTTGCGACCCACATCATTATCGAAGTGAGTGCAGCCACTGAGGCAGATCAGTACAGTGCTGGTCACAGACCATCCGATCGCCCTACGAATCATCGGGCAGGGTTTCCTTGCTGTAGGCATAGCGCTGCAGCAGGCCATCCTCGTCAAAGAAGAAGACGGCCCGGTCGTAGCGTGTCACCTTGCTGGAGCGGTTATAGAGCAACAGGAAGTACCCTTCGCCCGTTACCTGTTCCCGCATGTAGTAATAAACGGCCTGCTGTCGCAGATTGATCAGTTGGGAGGGCGGGCCCAACGCGTTGATGACGTCATCCGCGGTGGTTGTTCCGGGTTCCCACGTGGGTGTGCTCTCGGATCGCCAGGTATTCTCTACGCCTGCCTCTTCGGACCAGTTGGCGCAGCCCTGAAGCGCCACCACCAGCGCCAGTATCATCAAGCTGACCGAACAGCCTCGGTAAGTAATTCGTTGGGGGAGCGGGCTATGCTCTGGCATTGCGTCCACCTCCAGTCGACGGCTCATCAGATTAGGTGCCGGCAGCATCAAACGGCGGCATGTGATGCCTTTCCCGAGAGTATAGTCCACGCTAAGGTGTCCCGAAGAGCTTGCGCTGGCCCCGGAAACGCCCCTGACATTGACGCGGGTCAAGCTGGCGCAACAGGCTGCACGTCTTGCATTGTGGTCCCTGATATCTCGACTAGACTTCAATACTTGAGGGAAACCCTGCATTAAGCGGCATCAAGGTATCACTGCTGTTGCCAAGGAGTGGCCGACTCCCGTTTCCATCCCCTGATCTTTCCCCGGGAGGGTGTGACAATGAACACAGTGATCGCGTGCCTGCTCGGGGCTCTATTGCTACTGCCGACGCTTGCCCAGGCTCAGGATTGGTCGTTTGCCGTAAGTCCCTACCTCTGGTTCGCTGGCGTTGAGGGCGATGTGTCCTCCATCCCGGGCTCTCCGGTGGTGCCCATCGATGTAAGTCCGAGCGACGCCCTCGACGATACCGAAGCCAGCTTCATGTTGATCTTTGAAGCGAGGAAGGGCCACCACGGCTTTGTATTGGATACGCTCTACACCGACGTCCGCTCCGAAGAGCAACTGGCGCCTGAAATCGACCTTTCCCTGAAATCCACGTCAAAGAACGAGGCCTATTCGGCCGCCTACCTCTACGAATTTCACGATCAGGGACCAACCCGACTGGGCCTGTTGGCCGGGGTACGCTATTGGGGCATTGAGACCATCCTGTCATTTGGTGGGGGCTCCGGCGAACTCGCTGACATACGGTTAAAAAATAAGGAAGAGTGGGTGGATCCTTTCCTGGGTGCCAGGGGGCGATTGCAACTGGGGGATTCCAGCTTCTACCTGGCGGGATGGGCAGCAGCAGGAGGGTTCGGGGTTGGCTCGGACATGTTCTACGACTTCTCGGTTAATGGGGGCTTCCAGTGGAACAGGGCTATTGGCACAACGCTGGGGTACCGGGTTTTCGACGTGGACTATGACGATGACGGCTTTGTCTACGACGTCGAGCAAGCCGGATGGGTGCTGGGTTTGACCTGGAGTTTTTAGTTTGGAATCGCATGCCAATCAGGCAAGGAGAGCATCATGCGAGAAATAATTCCCTTTGCACTGGTCGGCGCTTTGGTGGTTTCTCCACTGAATGCGCAGGAACTGGTTGGCATGGTGCCCGATTCAGACGCCGTGTACTCGCCCTACATTCAACATGACTTTCCCAATCAGGTGCTGTTTGGTGATACCCATCTGCACACGGGGTACTCGGCGGATGCCGGCCTTGTGGGTGGTCTGACAACGCCGGACGATGCCTATCGCTTTGCCAAGGGAGAGACTGTGAAGTCTTCCCAAGGTATTCTCACGCGGCTGCAACGCCCCCTGGATTTTCTGGTTGTGGCCGATCACGCAGAGAATCTGGGGCTGCTTTTCGGGCTCAAAGAGAAAAACCAGGCTTTGCTGGGTACCAACTGGGGCCAGGAAATAGCGGAGCTGTTTGCTCCCGGCACAGCGGACGCCATGGCAAAGTCCTACTTATACTGGGCCAACACCTTCGCCCTGTCGGAAGAGCCTGAAGACCCGCTTGAAGGGACCGGATTCAACGAATCCATGTGGCAAAGAATGACAGACGCGGCGGAACAGCATAATGCGCCAGGGGTGTTTACGGCTCTGATTGGCTATGAGTGGACCTCCGGCCCACAGGGCAACAACCTTCATCGCAATATCATTTTCCGCGATGGCAAGGATAAAGCGGATCAGATCGTTCCGTTCAGCGCCTATGACAGCAGCGATCCTGAAGACCTATGGGACTGGATGGAACAGTATGAAGAGGCGACGGACGGCCGCCTGCTCGCCATTCCCCATAATGGCAACCTGTCGAATGGACTGATGTTTGACGACGTTACCCTGACCAGCAAAGAACCGATCGATGCAGCTTATGCGGAACGGCGGATGAGGTTCGAGCCGGTTTACGAAGTCACCCAGATCAAGGGGGACGGTGAGGCCCACCCGGCGCTGTCTCCCAGTGATGAGTTCGCCGACTACGGTACCTGGGACAAAGGCAGTTTTGGGCCCGAGCCGAAAACGCCCGAGATGCTCCCCCGGGAATATGCCAGAGAGGCATGGAAGCGCGGGCTCGCATACGAGGATTCACTCGGGGCCAATCCCTTCAAGTTCGGTGTGATCGGATCCACCGATGCCCACACCGGACTGGCGACGACGCAGGAGGACAACTTCTTCGGCAAGGCCGCCTCCGTGGAGCCAACCAGTGATCCCGTCCGCTTTAACGAGCCAATTACCGGCCGTTCCACTCCCGATGATCCCAGTGACGATATAGTCCATGCCGAGGCCCTCGCATCCGGGCTTGCGGCGGTTTGGGCGCGGGAGAACACGCGTGAGGCCATCTGGGACGCCTTTGAACGCAAGGAGGTGTTTGCCACCACCGGCACGCGGATACGGGTTCGGGTGTTTGCTGGGTGGGAGTTCAAAGAGGAAGACCTGAATCGCTCTGACTTCGCAGAGTATGGCTACGCATCCGGAGTTCCCATGGGCGGTGACCTCACAGCCGCCGAGGACGGCAAACCCTTAACCATGCTCATCCGTGCTCTGCGTGATCCGGACGGGGCCAATCTCGACCGAGTGCAAGTGGTCAAAGGTTGGGTCGACGAAAGCGGTGAGAGGCAGGAGAGGGTCTTCGATGTCGCCTGGTCAGGTGACAGACCTCCGGGGCCAGACGGCAAGCTGCCGGCTGTGGGCAATACCGTCAATGTTTCCGAGGCGACCTACTCGAATTCAATTGGGAGTGCCTGGTTGCAGGCTTTCTGGAGCGACCCGGAGTTCGACCCGGCGTCGCGCGCGTTCTATTACGTGCGAGTCATTGAGATTCCCACACTGCGTTGGACCACCTTCGACGCGAAGGTCTTCGGTGTATCGCTTCCGGACGGAATCCCGCCGAGCCACCAGGAACGCGCCTATACCTCACCGGTCTGGTACACGCCTTGAGGGAAAGTCGTTTAGCAGAGGGAGAAGCGATATGAGGTACACAGTAACGTGCGTTATTAACGCTGCAATTTTCGCGATCGCCGGAACAACTACCACATCGGCGGCGGACCTTAACGACAAGGAGATGGAGAATCTCGTCCTTCGGTCCTACCCCTATGTCGCCATGTTCAATGTCAACAACAAATTCGCGCTCGATGCGAACAACCCGATGAGTTCGGGCGGCTACAATCGTGTAAAAGCCAACACAGAGCTGGCTGACCACACGGTTCAGGCCATCGCGCGGCCGAACAATGACACACTCTATCTGGGGGCCATGGTCGACGTGACTGAGGAACCGATTGTGATGGAACTCCCGGCATTTGACTCGAAGTATGTTTCCCTCATGGTTACCGCTTACGACCATTATGTGAACATCCCGATGTCCACGGGCGAAGGTGACTTTGGCAAGCCCTCCACGATTTTGTTCTACAGCCAGCGCACCCCTGGTTACGGCGGTGAAGCCGTGCCAGGAGTGGATGAAGTCTTTGAGGTGACGGGCGACTTCGTCAGCGCTGTGCTTCGAGTCATGCCGCACGCGGCCGAGCCCGAGCGCTTCCGCGCCAATCTTGCCGCGATGCGGGGCGTGGATCTGGAGCCACTGTCTGAGTTTCTGGGCAAAGCTGACAACGGCGCCCATTTCGTTCCCTGGGGCAGCCCGCCGGGTATCTTGAAAAGCCTGGATTTCAAGGAGGATATGGCACGCTTCCCGGAATTTGGCTCAGATTTTGAGATCTTCGAGGATCGCTTCCTCGAAGTCATGCAATTTGTGGTGAACCATACCACCTTTGATCCTAGTAACGAGTTAGACAATGCTCTGCTCGAGGCTTTGGAGCCGCTCGGTGTTGAGCCAGGTAAAGACTTTGACCCGGAGACTGTGGTTGAGATCGACGGCGCCGCCCTGCGAGAGATCGCCGAACGCTTTGCAATCCAGAGCCTGGAGAAGATGGGCGATGAGGAGTTCGTCAGCCGGAGTGGGTTCACGTATTTCCAGCCAAAAGGCGAGATGACAGCCGAAGCCCTGGCCAGCCAGTCGGTCATCGGACCGATCGGGCAGCCGGCAAAGGAAGCCCTCTATCCGCCAGTGAACACCGGTAGCGGCGAACCCATGAACGCCATGTTCGATTATGAAATTGTGATGGCGCCTGAAGATATGCCGCCCGCCAGGGCCTTCTGGTCGGTGACGTTGTATGACAAGGAAAACGGCTTTTTCATCCCCAATGACCGCAAGAAATATAGCGTTGGCGAGAATACAGGTTACAAGCTGGACGAGGACGGTGGCATCCGAATTGTCATCTCTGCTGAGCGGCCTCAGGGGGTGGCGGCGGAAAACTGGCTACCCATAGAGCGGAGAGATATCGATCTCAATGTCATTATGCGGATCTATTCTCCCGATCTTGAGAAGTTCGGAACATGGCAGGCGCCAAAAGCCAGCCGACTGTGAGGCACGGCGATTATTCGGTCCGGTTGAGTCAGGTGATTGTGGATGTGGAGGCGTAGCTTGTCCATGAGAGACAGCTCGGTTGACGATTACTCGTTTGGATGGGGCCTCGTCCTGCTGCTCATTACACAACTTATTTCCGCATGTGCGGAAAAACCGGTCGGCGAACTGGAGCTTATGCCACCACCGGATGTTTACGGTAGTGACCGACTCAATCCGCTGCCAGAGCGAGCCCCCTATCTGGATATCCCCTACGACGGGATTCTTTACGCAACCGACCGCCAGCCTGCCGGCCCGGATGATAAAGAGTCCTTCTACCTGAATGAGCGTGGACAGGTTCTTCGCCTGGGTTATGCCGAAATTCAGATGGGAGAGAGTGACCTGACCTGGGAGCAGGCACGGCAAGTGTCTCTACTGAAATCCAGAACGGATGAGTTTCCGGTAAAAGTGGTGGATGCGACCGAGTGGGGGATCGTAGGAGAGACGATTCCCTACTGGGTGGATGTCGATCTACCGGAAGAAGGGCCGTTGCCGCCGGACGCTGTTGATCGTTTTGCTGAAGCCATCAATTCACAACTGGCGCGCTCGGATTCAAAAGACGTTTATGTTTACACCCATGGCTATCTGGTGACCTTTGAAAACCCTTTGCTGGTGTCGGCGGAGCTTTGGCACTTCCTGGGGTATCGTGGGGCTTTCATTGCTTATTCATGGCCGGCGACACCACATCGTCTGGCCTACATCAGGGATTCGGACACAGCAATCGGATACGCCAGAAATCTGCGATTGCTCTTGGAGGTATTGGCCGAGAAAACCGTCGCTGACGAGATTCACATCATTGGCTATAGCAATGGAACCAGGCTCGTGGTGAGAGCCCTGGAACAGCTGGCGCTGATGAACCACAACCGGACCGAGGAGGAGATCCAGCAAGCCCTTCGTATCGGCAACGTTATTCTGGTCGGTAGCGATATTGACCGAGCCGCATTCGGAAACTCGCTTGCTGATGGTCTCTTGAGAGTAAGCCGGCATCTCTCGATCTATGTGTCAGAGCATGACAAGGCCCTTGGCATCTCAAGGTTTCTAACCAACCAGCGCCGCCTGGGAGAGCTGTGGACGGCTGACGGTAATGAGATTCACCCACAGGCGCGCCAGGCGTTGGAAAAACTGCGAGGACAGATAAGCTTTATCAATGTCAGCGAAGCAGAGGGCTCCTCCTCCGGCAACGGTCACCATTACTTCCGCCAAAGCCCCTGGGCCAGCAGCGACATACTCATGACCTTATATTATGGGTTGGGGCCCGAGGAGCGAGGTCTTGTCCGGCAAGAGGATCTGCCCGTCTTTACCTTCCCGCCTGATTACATCTCTCGCCTGTGGGAAAACATCCAGCGATTGAATCCGGACGTGTCTGGGACGCACCGATAGCTTTTTTCATCAGTCGACGAAGGCGAATCGTTTTGGGAGAACGCTAAGCATCTTTATCTTAAAAGCGTGAACAGTATCCAAATAAAAAACCACAATACACCGGACGTGTATAAACTATGATCGCTGGCCGGTATCTGTACCTGCAGGTACGCGCCCAACCCTAGCAGCATGATCACCGTGAAAATTCGTACAAACATCCTTGTCACCCTTGATACATAGAATGAATCAACGAGAGCCGGTATTCAGTTACCGCCGTCCGATTGAAAGAAAATATTCAAACCTTTTGCTGGTTTTCCATTCAGGTCGTTCTATACCAGCGTAGTCTAGCTTGGAGTTCTTGCTATGCACGTGATTATGGACGGGAGCGTTCGGGAGAAGGGTAGGCTTGCTTACAAACAGCTTTTCAGAAACAACAAAGCCCGCACAAGGGCGGGCTAAGTCATTGAATCTGATGGTGCCCGGAGGCGGAATCGAACCACCGACACGGGGATTTTCAATCCCCTGCTCTACCAACTGAGCTATCCGGGCGTGTTGCGCTACTGCTGTGCAACGGGGCGCTATTAAACCGGTTTCGATGTTTTGAGTCAAGGCTGCGCCGGAAAAATTTCCGAATCTTTTCAGGGTTGATCAGGCTTTGATCAGAAAGGCGTTACTGCTCTGGTGGAACGTACCCTTCGGCCTTGTCGAACGGCTCATTGTCGAAGAAGCGTTCCATCTGTGCCTGCAGGTATTTCCGGGTGTTCGGGTCCATCAGGCTCAGGTGTTTTTCGTTGATCAGCATGGTTTGTTGCGCCTGCCATTCTTCCCACGCCTGTTTTGAGATGGTGTCGAACAGTTCCTGCCCTTTCTTGCCAGGCATCGGGGGAAAGTCCAGGCCGTCGAGCTCTTTCTGGTACTTGCGACAAAAAACAGTGCGGCTCATGTTGGCTCCTGTTTGGCGAATTGAATCCGCGGCATGATAACAGATCGTGGGCAGCCGTCGCGCAGGTCGGTCTCAGAGCAGGGTGGCCTGCTCCGGTTCTGTCAGCAGCGTGCGAATGGGTGCGGGCAGGCCAAGCGTCAGGGCTTCATCCCGATGCAGCCAGCGAAGTCGGTCATCATCGGCCACGTTGTTATCCACGGACACCGTCAGCCTCGCGGGCTGGATGTGCAAATGGTAGTGGCTGAAGGTGTGGCGAAAGCCGCTGATCAGGTCGGGGTCGCCGCATCTCACACCCAGCTGTTGCTCACAGGCCTCTTGCAGTTCATCCGCCCCAATGGCTGGGTCCAGTTCAGGCAGGCTCCACAAGCCTCCCCAGATTCCGTTGGGTGGTCGGCGTTCCATCAGGATGCGACCTGCGGCGTCCTCGAGGATGAGCATCCAGGTGGTCTTTTCGGGTTTGGCCTTCTTGGGCTTGGAGCCGGGGTACAGCGTTGTCTCGCCCCTGGCGTACGCGGTACAGCCCCGCTGGAGCGGGCAGGTGTCGCATTTTGGGCGGCTGCGGGTGCATACCATAGCCCCGAGATCCATGATCGCCTGGGTATAGTCTCTTACCCGGGCGTCGGGTGTGTGTGCTTCGGCATGTTGCCAAAGCTGTTTCAGCACAGCGGTCTGTCCGGGCCAGCCAGGAACGGCGTGATAGCGCGCCAGCACGCGTTTGACGTTGCCGTCCAGAATCGCGGCGCGTTTGCCGAAGGCCTGAGCCACGATAGCGGCAGCGGTGGAGCGCCCAATGCCGGTCAGCGTTTCCAGTTCATCCTGGCTATCCGGGAACTCGCCCCCGAATTCCTCGACCACGGTTTTGGCGGCTTTCTGGAGGTTTCGGGCACGGGCGTAATAGCCAAGGCCGGACCAGTGGCCCAGTACGTCGTCCACCGGCGCTTCGGCGAGGGCCCTCACGTCCGGGAACCGCTCCATGAAAGCACTGAAGTAGGGGATGACGGTGGCCACCTGGGTCTGCTGAAGCATGATCTCGGAGACCCAGACTCGATAAGCGTTCTGGTCTGTGTGCCACGGCAGGTCATGCCTGCCGTGTTGGTCGTACCAGTCGAGGAGTTTATCGGCGAAGCGGTCCGGCATTACTTGAACAGACCCTTGAGTTTGTCGCCAAGCTCTTCCTCAAGCTTTTCATTGATCTTCTTCTCTGCTTTTTCCCTGGCCCGATCTACCTCTTCCTCAGCCTTGGCTTTTGCGGCATTGGAGGCGATGGTTTTCAGGGTGTCGCGGAAGCGGGAGCCGTCGAAGGAGCACAGGCCGGCCGGGTCTTCCGAGAAGTTGCCGCGGCATTCAACCGGAATCACCACGTTCTCAACGTATTCGGTTACCCGGCATGCTTCATCCCGGTGGATTTCGCCGACAATCCGCAGGCCGGCTTCGTAGTCAAGCGTGGTCTGCTTCAGGTCGATGGTGCCGACGCCCTCGAGCTTCATGCCGGCAAGCGCGGCGACAAGGTCGGTGTTCGTCACGGTGTTACCCTTGATGTCCAGGGTGCCGCGCATGTCGTTAAAGGGCGTGGTGGCGCCCCAGTCGCTGGTGCTCAGGCTTTCCTGGTTGGCAATGGCGATGCCCTGGCAGGCCATGCGGGTCAGGTTCATCTTGCGGAACTGCCCCTCGGCCAGGTTGAAGCTGATTTGCCCGTCTGCCTTCTCGCGCAATACCGAAACGCGGTTGCCTGAGGTCGTCACATTGACCTTCAGGTTGGCGCCGCCCGAGAGCATGTCCACCTCGGCGAGGTCCGTGAGCAGGGGCAAGGTCTGCACGTTGGTCACATCAGAGCCGATCTTCCATTTCGGATTATCGCTGCGAGCGTCCAGGGTTACATTGGCACCGAATCTGCCGTCATAGAGTTTCCCGCTGAACTCGTCGACCCTGATCAGGCCGTCCTTGGCTGTCGTGCTGGCCTTGACCTCGTTGATGGTCAGGTTGCTGACAACCAGTTCTGCCAGGCCGAAGTCGATATCGAGCAGCAGGGTGCGCAGGGTTTCAAGCGGCAGCAGGTCGCTTTCCGGAGTACTCTGTGCCGTCTTGGTGGAGGCTGTTTGCTCCTGCGAACCACTGGCGCTTTCGCCCGCTTTGGTGTCGTCTTCGGATTTCGGCGGCAGGTAGCGGTCGGCATTCAGCTTGTCGCCCTGGAGGTTGAAGACCAGCCCACTGTTGGCGAGGTTGTAGCTGCCAGCCCCGGTGAACGTGGTGTCGTCGAGCTTGAGCGTCAGGTCCGACAATCCAATCTTGCCGGGTTCGCCGCCAATGCTGGTGGAAAATGCAAGGGCATCAAGCACGTCCGGATCGCTGGTGGGCACGGCAGGCTGCCCGAGCTCGTTGAGCAGATCCTTCAGGGAAAACTCCTGCACATTAATCGAACCGCTGAGGGACGGCTTGTCACCAAAGCCTTTGACGTCCAGATCCGTGGTCATCGAGAGGTTGGCGACACTGGCCGTGAATTCGCTCAGGGTCGCGGTCTCGTTCTCCAGATTGGCGTTGGCGGAACCGGTCAGCTCCGCAGTTACGGATTTTCCGCCGAAGGGTTCGCCGTTCATGTCGAAAACGGCTTTCAGGCCGGATACCGCAAAGTCATTGAGCGCTTCGTTGGCGGCGAGGCGGGCGCTGATGCTGCCGTCTACCTCAAACTGTGGTTTGGCCGTCTCGACCCGGAAACTGATATCCAGGGGGAACTCCGAGCCCAGGGTGATCTGGCTCGCGTTCACGTTGAAGTTTTCAAGCGTGACGGCCTGGCCGGTACTCTTGTCGGTGTAGTGCACCTGCGCGTTGGATATCTCGACGTTGTCGACGTTGAAATTCAACGGCTCTCCACCGGTTTCCTCCCCGGCCGGCTCCGCCTGCTGTTCCTGTTCGGCTTGTGCGGTCTCCTGTTCGCCGCCCGCGTCGCCTTCGGCAGGCTCCGGCATGATCCTCGTCCAGTTGCCTTCGCCTTTTTCGTTCACCTCAAGGTTTGCTTCCAGTCCGCTCAGGACAAAGGTATCCACCTGGGGCGACATGCTGATCAGAGACCAGAAATCGAGTTGGGCCACCATCTGCTCCAGCGCCACAAAACGGTTGCCTTCGAGGTTGGCTTGCACATTGTTCAGTTCAAGGCCAAGGGGGATGAACGACCATCCGATGTCGCCTTCGAGGACCAGGTCAAGATTGGTCTGTTTCTCGACTGCCTGCTCAATCTGTGGTTTGTAATCGTTGGGATTGATGACCGCCATCGCAACGGCGACTGCCACCACGGCCAGCAGTATCAGTGCAATAACCGCGATCAGCAGATAACGAACAGCTTTCATGAATGAGGCATCCTTTTCCGGAGAGCTTGTTGGGATTCGGAGCGAATCCTGGGGCTAATTAGCCAAAGGATAACGCAGGGTTAACAAATTAACAGCGGGGGAGTATGACAATGCTGTAGTGTTGGGCCAAAATACACATCCTCAATTTTCCGACTACATTGATGCAAATAAACATAAGAAGGAGTTGGCTGTGGCTATTACCGTATCGATTGAGCTCAACCGGGATCTCGAAATTTCCGGTGGCTACGATGAAGTCTTTGATTTGTTGGCGGATGTGCCACGTTCTGCCAGCTATTTCCCGAAGGTGCACAAGCTGACCGATCTGGGAGATAACGCCTACCGCTGGGAAATGGAAAAGGTGGGGGTCGACAAGCACGCGATCCAGTCCATCTACGCCTGCAAATACCACGCGGACAAGGAAGCCGGGCGTATCACCTGGGAGCCGGTCAAGGGCGAGGGTAACGGCGTCGTGCGTGGTTCCTGGACCATTACGGCCAAGGATGACAAGGTCACGGCGGTGAAATTCCAGACCAGCGCCGAGCTTACGGTGCCGCTGCCGAGTCTGCTGAAGCTGGCAATCAGCCCGGTCATCAAGCACGAGTTCAACAGCCTCGTGGACACCTACATGAGCAACCTGAAAAAGGCCGTCTGAACCGTTTCGGGCTATCAGGGCAATTAAACCGGTTGTGGGACTCCGGCGGGCATAAAAGGTATAATCCGCGAATCGAAAGTTTGCGGTCGTCTGCCGCCCAATTGCTACGGAGTCCCCATGGCCGAACGTAAGGCTCGGGTAGAACGAAATACCCTCGAAACCCAGATTACCGTTGAGATTGACCTCGACGGCACCGGTAAATCCAGTTTTGATACTGGCGTTCCCTTCCTCGAACACATGATGGACCAGATTGCCCGCCACGGGCTGGTGGATCTGAACATCGTTTCCCAAGGTGACCTGCATATCGATGATCACCACACCGTGGAAGATATCGGTATTACCCTGGGGCAGGCGTTCAAGCAGGCCGTGGGCGACAAGAAAGGCATCCGTCGCTATGGCCACGCCTACGTGCCTCTGGATGAGGCGCTGTCGCGCGTGGTGATTGACCTGTCTGGTCGTCCTGGCCTGATGATGGACGTGCCCTATACCCGCGGGGCTGTCGGCGGTTTTGATGTCGATCTGTTCGAAGAGTTCTTCCATGGCTTCGTGAACCATTCCATGGTGACGCTGCACATCGATAATCTGAAGGGCAAGAATACCCACCATCAGATCGAGACCGTCTTCAAGGCCTTCGGCCGAGCCCTGCGCATGGCGATCGAAATGGATGAGCGGATGGCGGGCATTACGCCGTCCACCAAAGGCTCTCTGTAACACGTCACCGAACAGGACACCGAATTCCATTATGAAGACCGTTGCCATTATCGATTACGGCATGGGGAACCTGCACTCGGCCCGTAAGGCGGTTGAGCACGTGGCGCCGGACGTCAGGGTGCTGGTTACCGATAACGCTGATCAGATCCGCGAGGCAGACCATGTCATCCTGCCCGGCGTCGGCGCCATCCGCGACTGCATGCATGAAATCCGTCGTCTGGAGGTGGACGCACTGGTGCGGGAAGTCTCCAGGGACCGTCCGTTTCTGGGGATCTGTGTCGGCATGCAGGCCTTGATGTCCCGCAGTGAAGAGAACGGCGGCGTTGACTGTATTAATCTCTTTCCTTCCCAGGTCCGTTATTTTGGCGACCACCTGGTCGAGAACGGTGAGCGCCTCAAGGTGCCGCACATGGGCTGGAATGAGGTGCATCAGACCGTCGATCATCCGATGTGGCACAACATCCCCGATGGCGACCGCTTCTACTTTGTTCACAGCTATTACGCCGAGGCCGAGGGTAATGCCGACATCGCCGGGCGTAGCCACTACGGTGTGGACCTCGCTGCGGCCGTCGCCCGCGACAACATCTTTGCGGTGCAGTTCCACCCGGAGAAGAGCGCCCGGGCCGGCCTGCAGCTGCTGAAAAACTTTGTTGACTGGTCCGGCAAGTAACGCCGGAGCGTCTGAACGATTAACACGGACATTGCTTTATGCTGATTATCCCTGCCATTGATCTCAAAGACGGTAAGTGTGTGCGCCTGCGCCAGGGCCGGATGGACGATTCAACCGTCTTCGGTGACGACCCGGTTGATATGGCCACCCGTTGGGTAGAGGCCGGCGCCCGTCGCCTGCATCTGGTGGATCTCAATGGCGCCTTCGCCGGTGAGCCCGTCAACGGTGAAATCGTGCAGGCCATTGCCCGCAAGTATCCTGACCTGCCGATCCAGATCGGTGGTGGTATCCGCTCTGCAGAAACGATCGAGGCCTACCTCAAGGCCGGAGTGCAGTGGGTGATCATTGGCACCAAGGCGGTCAAGGAACCTGAGTTTGTGACCGAGATGTGCAAGCGCTTCCCCGGCCACATCATTGTGGGTCTGGATGCCAAGGATGGTCGTGTCGCCACCGATGGCTGGGCGGAAGTGTCCGAAGTGATGGCAACCGATCTGGCCAGGCGTTTCGCCAATGATGGCGTCGAGTCAATCGTGTACACCGACATCAGTCGCGACGGCATGATGCAGGGTGTAAACGTGGAAGCCACCGCTGCGTTGGCTGAAGAGGGTGGTATTCCAGTGATTGCCTCCGGCGGGGTCACCAACATGGATGACCTGAAGCGGCTGGCAACCGTCGCGGACAAGGGAATTCTTGGTGCCATTACCGGTCGTGCCATCTACGAAGGTACGTTGGACGTTGCCGAAGCGCAGGCATTCTGCGACGGCCTCAAGGCGTAAGGGAGCAATCATGGGTCTGGCAAAACGCATTATCCCGTGTCTCGATGTCGATAAAGGCCGAGTGGTAAAAGGGGTCAACTTCGTTGATATCCGGGACGCCGGCGATCCCGTCGAAGTGGCCCGCCGTTACAACGAGCAGGGCGCCGACGAGATTACCTTCCTGGACATCACCGCCAGTCACGAAAGCCGTGACACCACCTATGAGACGGTCGAGCGCATGGCGGCCGAAGTTTTCATTCCGTTGACCGTCGGTGGCGGTGTCCGAACGGTAGACGATATCCGCAAGCTGCTGAACGCCGGTGCTGACAAGGTCTCCATCAACACCGCCGCGGTGTTCAATCCCGAATTCGTGCACGAAGCCGCCGAGCGTTTTGGTAGCCAGTGCATTGTGGTAGCCATCGACGCCAAGCGGGTCAGTTCAGAAGGTGAAGAGCCGCGCTGGGAAATCTTTACCCACGGTGGCCGCAAGCCCACCGGGCTGGATGCCGTGGAATGGGCCCGGAAAATGGTCGAGATGGGTGCCGGCGAGCTGCTGCTGACGAGTATGGACCGTGACGGCACCAAGATCGGTTTCGATCTGGGGCTAACCCGTGCCATCAGTGATGCGGTGATTGTTCCGGTGATAGCCTCAGGTGGCGTTGGTGAGCTCCAGCACTTGGCCGATGGCGTGACCGAAGGTGGCGCCGATGCGGTATTGGCAGCCTCCATCTTTCACTTCGGTCAGCACACCATTCCCGAGGCCAAGGCTTTCATGAAGAGTCAGGGGATCGAAGTCCGCGATTAGGGCTTTCTGGCGTAGGCAGGTCGTATGGCCTGCTTTTCCCCTTCCACGAACATCTCGCGATTGCCATTGCGGATGGCCCATAGCCCGCTGATGGTCGCTACGGCCACACCCTGGGCGTCCAGCTCCGGCAAGTGTTTCTCCAGGTAATCCACCGTCACCTTGTGCGGATGGCCGATGCCGATGGCGCTGCCGTTTTCCCGCGCGCGCTTGATCAGCAGTTTGAACTGCCGGTCGACAAACGCCTCAGTCTGCTCGTGGTCAAGAAAAACGTCACGGGTCAGGCTCGGAATCTGGTAGGCCCGGGCGACATCGCCGGCGACGGATGAGGCGATGGTCCGGCTGTCGACGAAGTAGACCGGATACTGCCTGAGTTCCTGCATCACCCAGTCCATGGTCTGGAGCTTCTGGGTCAGTAGGCTGCCCATATGATTGTTCACGCCCTGGACGTGTGGGATGGACTGCAGTGACCGTCGCAGGGTAGTTGCGATGCGACGTTCATCCATGTCGGACGTCAGCCCGCCGGGCCCGAGATCAAAGTTTCGGGTATTGGCCATGGGGGCGTGCAGCATGATTTCCTTGTGCTGCTGGTGGGCCAGTTTGGCCAGCGGGACCGTGTAGCGCCGGTAGGGCAGAAACGCGAGGGTCAGAGGCTGGTCTATCCGGGCCAGGCGCTCGCCTTCGTGGAGGTTGTGGCCCATGTCATCAATGATGATGGCAATGGTCGGCGGCAGGGAGCTGCCCGCGCCCTCCTTGTCCGGTTCTTGCGCGGCAAGGGGCATGGCAGTCAATGCTGCCGCCAGGATGGATAACTTCAACAACCTCACTGCTCGGCGTCCTGTCCCTCTGACGTGGCGTTGCCATTACCCTTACGGTTGAGGATGTGCATCCCTTGGAGAAGGTTCAGGGCAGAGCGCAGCTGGTAGTCCCGGTCGGTCAGTGAAGCCATTGAGGCATCTTCAGGAGTCCCGTCCGTCGCCGGTTGGTCGCCCTCATTCTGGCCTTCAAGGTGCCCGCTCAGATCTGCTTCAGTGAAGAAGGGCTGGCTGTCCAGTTCTTTGAGCTCGGCCGGGCGGACTTCGATATCCGGTTTGATGCCGGTGGCCTGGATGGAGCGACCGTCCGGGGTGTAGTAACGGGCGGTGGTCATTTTGATGGCGTGGGTCTCGTCAAGCGGGATCACGGTCTGGACACTGCCCTTGCCAAAGGACTGGGTACCCATGATGACGGCGCGCTCGTGATCCTGAAGAGCGCCGGCCAGGATTTCCGACGCTGAGGCCGAGCCGCCGTTGATCAGAACCACGATCGGCGTGTCCGCCATCACATCGCCCGCCTTCGCACTGAAACGCAGCCGTGAGCTCTGGATGCGCCCCTCCGTGTAGACAATCAGGCCTTCATCGAGCAGGGCGTCAGCGGTTTCGACGGCTGCCTGAAGCACGCCACCGGGGTTGTTGCGCAGATCGATGACCAGGCCATCGAGATCGCTGCCGTTGTCGTCCTCAAGCGAGCCAAGAGCCTGAAGGAACTGGCCGCCGGTGTCCGCCTGGAACTGGGTAATGCGGACGTAGCCGTAGCCATTCTCGAGCATCCGGGATTTTATGCTGGTGACCTTGATGACATCGCGCTCAACCTTGATCTCGATGGGCGCGCTTTCGCCTTCTCGCATGATGGTCAGAGTGAGGATGGTGCCGGGCTTGCCGCGCATGAGCTGGACCGCTTCTTCCAGGCCCATGCCCTTGACCGGCTTTTCATCGAGCTTGATGATCAGGTCGCCCGCCTGAACGCCGGCTTTTTGAGCCGGCGTGTCGTCGATCGGGGCTATTACCTTCACAAAACCGTTTTCCATGCCGACTTCGATGCCGAGGCCGCCAAACTCACCGGAGGTGCTCTCCTCCAGTTCTTCGTAATCTTTGGGCGCGAGGTAGGTAGAATGGGGATCCAGATCGGAGAGCATGCCCTTGATGGCGCTTTCCAGTAACTGGCGATCGTCCACCTCTTCCACGTACGCGTCTTTGATGCGGCTGAACACTTCGGTGAACTTGCGCAGGTCGTCCAGGGGAAGCTGTTTTTCCGGATCCGGGAGGGTGATTTCGACCCGTTCGCCATCCTGGATACCTTCCAGCAGTTGCTGGCCCTGGGCTTCATCCTGGGCGAGGGCCAGTCCGGATGCTGTGCTGAAACAGGTCGCGAGAGCAATGGCGCGCAAAGGAAAGGCGTTGAGTGGACTTCTGACCCGTTTCATTCACTTATCCCGTTTTTATTCCGATAGTTGGACTGGATTCCCTGATTTCCGACAGTATGGCGTTAGCTGGGGCGTTTGTCAGCCCTCATGCTGCGCTTCAGTTGGCCAGCCACCGTTTGGGGTTGTCAGGCTTGCCGTTGTGGCGCACTTCAAAGTAAAGCGCCGGGCTTTCGGTGCCGCCGGTACGCCCGGCCAGCGCAATCGGTTCGCCTGCCGCCACCCAGTCGCCTGGGCTGGTAAATAGGCTGCTACTGTGGCCGTAGAGTGTCATGTAGCCATCACCGTGATCAATGATGGTGATCAGGCCAAAACCCCTGAGCCGATTGGCGAATACAACGCGCCCATAATGGATGGCCTTGATTTCGGCGTCCTCGCCGGTGCCGATCAACAGGCCGTTGCGGCGAAGCTTGCCGTCGGCGTAGCGGTCACCAAAGCCACTGTGCACTTTGCCTCGCACGGGCCAGGGTAGTTTTTTCTTTAGAGAGCCGAAGGGCTGTGACTCGTTGGGGGAGGGGATGCTGGCAATTGCCTGCTGAACTTCCTTGAGGAGCTGCTCCAGGCGCTTTCGATCCGACGCCAGTTCCTCACGCTCGCTCTGGCGATTCCGAATGTCGGCGTTCAGGGCTGCCAGGGTTTCCTCACGCTCCTTGCGTGATTGGGCGAGCTGTTCCTGTCGCTGGGCGACGTCCGCTTCGGTTCTGGCCAGTTGTACCCGGGTCGCCTGGACGTTGGCCCGGGTTTCCTTGAGCTCCTGCAAGCTCTTGCGAAAGGCTTCCAGACGGTCGACGGTATCCCGGCTCAGGTATTCGTAGTAGGTCATGGTCCGGGCGATCCGGTCCGGATCGATTTCGTTCAGCAGGACCTTGACCGCCGGGGCGTCGCCTTCCATCCAGGCGGCCCGAATCTGACGCTTCAGGCTCTCGCGCTGGCGATCAAGGGTGCGGGTCAGGCTCTGTTCTTCATCCTTGAGGACGCGCAGGCGTTGTTGCTGCTCGGCGGCCTGCTGGCGCAGTGACCGACGCTCCCGGGTTAAGGTGCTGATTTTGCGCTCAGTCGAGGCCAGTTGGCGCTCCAGGGAAGAACGATCGTCCTCGGCATCGGCCAGCCAGTCGTCGATGTCCTCTATTCGTTCCTTGAGGTCTTCGATCTGGGCCGGTGTGACTTCGTCCTGAGCGTATGCCGGCGCTGCGCCCAGTAACAGAGCGAGCGCCACGGCCGATAGCGACTGCAGCATGGCTATCTGCCCTGAGATCAATCGATTTTGACCAGGCTGTGTCCGGTCATCTCCTCGGGTTGGTCCATACCCATCAGGGTCAGCAGGGTCGGGGCGACATCGCTCAGGCTGCCATCATCCAGCAGGGACACCTTGCGCGGACCGGTGTAGATCAGCGGAACCGGGCCGATGGTGTGGGCAGTATGGACCTGGCCGGATTCCGGGTCGGTCATCTGCTCGCAGTTGCCGTGGTCCGCCGTGATCAGCGATTCACCGCCGACTTCGTCGAGGGCTTCGACCACACGCCGGACGCACTCGTCCAGGCATTCGGCAGCCTTGATGGCGGCGTCCAGTTTGCCAGTGTGTCCGACCATATCGCCGTTGGCGTAGTTGCACACGATCAGGTCGTACTTGCCGCTCCTGATAGCCTCAACCAGCTTGTCCGTGACTTCCGGCGCGCTCATTTCCGGCTGCAGATCGTAGGTGGCCACCTTCGGGGAAGGCACCAGAATACGGTCTTCGCCGTTGAACGGGGTCTCAAGGCCGCCGTTGAAAAAGAAGGTGACGTGGGCGTACTTTTCAGTTTCCGAAATGCGCAGCTGCGTTTTGTTCTGGTCGGCGACGTACTGACCCAGGCCATTGACGAGTTGCTCGGGCGGGTAGGCGCAGCTGGTCTTGATGTCTGCCGCATACTCGGTGAGCATCACAAAATCGGCCAGTTCCGGGTGCTTCCGGCGGTCGAAGCCGTCGAAATCCTGCTCGACGAAGGTGCGGGTCATCTCGCGGGCACGATCGGCGCGGAAGTTCATGAACAAAACGGTGTCGCCGTCGTTGATGGTGCCTTCAGGCTCGCCAGCGGCGTGAATCCGGGTTGGTTTTACGAATTCGTCGTTTTCGCCGCGCTCGTACGCCTGCTCAAGGCCGCTTACCGGGTCCGCAGCGGTGAATTCGGCAGTGCCCTGGGTCATCAGGTTGTAAGCGGCTTCCACGCGGTCCCAGCGGTTGTCGCGGTCCATGGCATAGTAGCGGCCTACGATGGAGGCGACCCGGCCAACGCCCAGGCTTGCCAGCCGGGCAGCGGCTTTTTCCAGGGAGGGCTTGGCGCTGCGTGGCGGCATGTCCCGGCCGTCAAGGAAGGCGTGGATGTAGACTTCTTTCGCGCCCCGGGCTGCGGCCAGTTCGGCGCCGGCGATGATGTGGTCCTCGTGGCTGTGAACGCCGCCGGGCGACATCAGGCCCATCAGGTGAACCGCGCGACCGCTGCTGACCGCCTTGTCGATGGCGGCGCAGAGCACCTCATTCTTCTGGAAGGTGCCGTCCTCAAGATCCTTGTCGATGCGGGTCAGGCTCTGGTAGACGACACGACCGGCGCCCAGATTCATGTGTCCGACTTCCGAGTTGCCCATCTGGCCCTGGGGCAGCCCGACAAACATACCCGAGGTGTTGATCAGGGTCTTGGGCTGGTTCTGCCAGAGCTTGTCCCAGAACGGCGTGCTGGCGTTGCTGATGGCGTTGTCTTCAGCCGGGTCACGGTGGCCCCAGCCATCCAGGATAATGAGTGCAGTCGGCTTGCGGGTCGCGGTCATCACTTCATCCGGTTTGGTGAAAATGTAAGTAAACGGGAGTGCAGATTCTAACCGTTTTCATTCGCACAAGCCATGTCGGCCGCCTTCTGTGACCGGGCCCGGGTGTGTATAATCCTGCCAAATTATTTTTCAGGGTATTTTCATGGATCGCTTGTTCGAATTCGTTGTTAACCACTACATTCTTGTGTCGCTGTTCGTGGCGTTCCTGCTGGCCATCCTGTTGCTTGAGTCCCGCCGGGGTGGGGCAAAAATATCCGCGCAGGGGGCTGTGACGCTGATCAACAAGGATGAGGCCGTGGTGGTGGATATCCGCGACCGGAAGGAGTTTGGCGAAGGCCGGATTACCGGTTCGGTCAATATTCCCCTGAACAGCCTCAAGAGCCGCGCGGCGGAGCTGAACAAGTTCAAGGAGAAGCAGATCATTGTTGCCGATAAGATGGGCCAGCATTCTGCCATGGCAGTGAAGCAACTAAATGCCGAAGGCTTTTCGAATGTGGTCCGGCTCAATGGCGGTGTGGCCGACTGGAAGGCCAGCAACCTGCCCCTGGTGAAAAAGTAACGGTGCTGGCTGGCCCTTGATCTGAACCGGAATCTGCCGCACTGTTTCACATTAGCCGGCGGAGCCACGCAGTAAACTGTTCCGGCAGCACACTTCATAACAACGGGCCCAGAGCCCCTGATCGAGAACGAAAGGACTGAACATGGCTGAGAATCAGCAAGCCGCAGCAGGCAGTGAAAACGAAAACCAACCCCAGTTTGCCCTTCAGCGCATCTATGTGAAGGACCTGTCTTTCGAATCACCGAATTCTCCGCTGGTGTTTCAGGAGCAGTGGAAGCCGCAGGTCAATATGGATCTGAACACCTCGCACAACAAGGTAAGCGACAACCAGTATGAAGTGGTGTTGTCCCTGACGGTTACCGCCAAGGTGGGTGAGAAGGTTGCCTACATCGTCGAGATCCAGCAGGCGGGTGTATTCCTGGTGCAGGGTATTGAGGGCGCGCAACTGGGCCAGATGCTGGGCGCCTATTGCCCGACTATTCTGTTCCCGTATGCCCGTGAAGCCATCGATGGCATCGTTGGCAAGGGTAGTTTCCCGGCCCTGATGCTGGCGCCGGTGAATTTCGACGCGATTTACGCCCAGGCGCTCAAGCGCAAGCAAGACGAAGCAGCGGGTGAGGCCAAGGAAGAGCAGCAGACCCACTGAATCTGCCCGACCTTGTATAAAAAAACCGGCTTCGGCCGGTTTTTTTATGTCTGGAACAGGGGCTCAGATGGCACCCTCAAATCCCAGTTGTCGCCAGGCTTCGTAAACCACCAGAGCTGCGGTATTGGACAGGTTAAGACTGCGGCTCTCCCTTCGCATCGGCACTCTCAGCCGACACTCCGGTGCCAGGCCTTCCCGCACATTGGCGGGTAAACCCCGGGTCTCGGGGCCAAACATAAGGTAATCACCGGCCCGGTAACTCACTTCATGATACCGACGGCTGGCCTTGGTTGTGAGCCCGAACAGCCGTTTTGGCTGCTCTGTGTCGAGAAAAGCCTGATAGTTCTCATGTATCCGGACGGTGGCGTACTCGCTGTAATCCAGCCCGGCCCTCCGCATCTGTTTGTCCTCCAGGGTAAACCCCAGGGGTTGGATCAGATGCAGCTGACAGCCCGTGTTGGCGCACAGCCGGATGATGTTCCCCGTGTTCGGCGGAATCTCCGGCTCGTACAGCACCACATTCAGCATCGCGCTCAGCGCTCGACAGCCAGGGCAACGCCCATGCCACCGCCGATGCACAGGGTGGCGAGGCCTTTGTGGGCGTCGCGCCGGACCATTTCATGCAGCAGCGATACCAGGACCCGGCAACCGGAGGCGCCAATCGGGTGGCCCAGGGCAATGGCGCCGCCATTCACGTTCACCTTGCTGGTATCCCAGCCCAGATCCCGGTTGACGGAGATAGCCTGGGCGGCGAAGGCTTCGTTGGCTTCAATCAGGTCGAGGTCGTCAACGCTCCAGCCCGCCAGTTTCAGGCAGCGCTGGCTGGCAGGGATCGGGCCGGTACCCATGATGGTCGGATCCACTCCGGCGTTGGCGTGCGCCTTGATGGTGGCAAGCGGGGTCAGCCCAAGCTCTTTGGCCTTGTCGGCACTGCACACCATCACCGCTGCGGCCCCATCGTTCAGGGACGAGGCATTGCCCGCGGTAACGGTGCCGTCTTTCTTGAACGCCGGACGCAATTTCCCCAGGCCTTCGCCGGTGACGCCGTCCCGTGGACCTTCGTCTTCGCTGACCACGATCGGATCGCCTTTCCGCTGGGGGATCGACACCGGTACGATCTGGCCATCAAAATAACCGGCTTCGCGCGCGGCCACCGCTTTCTGCTGGGAGGCAGCGGCAAACTCATCCTGCTCCTCACGGCTGATGCCATACTTCTCGACAATGTTCTCGGCCGTAACGCCCATGTGGTAGTCGTTGAAGGCGTCCCAGAGGCCGTCTGTTATCATCGTGTCGACCATGTTCCAGTTGCCCATGCGCTGGCCGTTACGGCTGTTAGGCAGGACGTGGGGGGCCTGGCTCATGCTCTCCTGACCGCCGGCAATCATCAGTTCGGCGTCGCCGCAGCGAATCGCCTGGACCGCCATATGAACGGCTTTCAGGCCGGAGCCGCAGACCTTGTTGATGGTCATGGCCGGTACGGATGCCGGGATGCCTGCGTTGATCGAGGATTGACGGGCCGGGTTCTGGCCGCAGCCTGCGGTCAGAACCTGGCCGAGCACGACTTCATTAATCTGATCAGCGGGGACGCCGGTATCTTCCAGGATGGCCTTGATGACCGCGGTGCCTAACTGGTCGGCGCGCAGGCTCGACAAGCCACCACCAAAGGTTCCGATGGCAGTACGTTTGGCTGCAACGATGACGACATCACGCATGGGTGTTCTCCGGTTCGATTGGGCGCGGATCCCGGGGTGACCGCGCGGACAGAATGGGACTCTGCCGCCATTGTATCCGGAAAGCGCCGAACGGCCAAAGGGACCAAAGCAGCGGTCACATGTTCAGGCTACGTCCACCATCCACCGGCAGGATCTGGCCAGTCACAAAGGGCGCATCGCACATCAGGAAGGCAATGGTCCGGGCGATATCATCAGGCTGGCCAGTCCTTGCCATCGGCGTCTTGTTCAGGATCGTCTGCTGGTGGCTGTCGTCGACCGAGGCATCGCCTTCCGGCCAGAGGATTGCCCCGGGCGACACCCCGTTAACCCGGATGGCCGGTGCCAGGTCCTTGGCCCAGGACCGGGTCAGCGCTGCGAGTCCGGCCTTGCTGGCGCAATACAGCGGGTGGTCGGTCAGCGGCTTTTCGCTGTAGATATCGATCATATTGACCACACTGCCGCCCTGCTCTCGAAGCGCCGGAAGGCATGACTGGAGCAGAAAGAACGGCGCCCTCAGGTTGGTATGGAGAATGGCGTCCCAGTCTTCAGGGCGCGCCTCCGGGGTGGCGTTGGGATAAAACACGGAGGCATTGTTCACCAGCCCGTCCAGCCTGCCCCATTGGGCGGCCGACACTTCACCGAGACTCCGGACCTGATCGAGGTCGCTCAGATCCGCCTGCAGGGCAGTGGCTGACTCCGGGCGAATCCGGTTCAGGCTGGCTGCCAGCGTCTCGGCCTGTTCCCTTCGGCTGCGGTAGTGAATGACAGTGTTCCAGCCGCGGTCGTGCAGGGCCTGAGCGGTTCTTGCGCCCAGGCGATGGGCAGCGCCGGTTATCAGGGCAACGGGAGCGGTATCGGCCATGATGGTTCCTCAGTTGGAAGAGTGGGACAGTGCCTGCTCTATACGACGCAGGCGCTCATGGCGGATTGCTTCGCCCAGTGCCTTGCCCTTGAATCCCTCAGCCATCAGCGTTCTCGGCTCTACGCCGGATGCGCAATTGGCACTCTGTTCCAGCAGTTGGAGGGTAGGCTGGTCCGATTTCGGCAGGGCGCAGGCCAACACCTTCAGCAGCGCCGCAAATCGTTCCGGACGGCGCCAGAGGTCAGCTGCGTCAAGTAACGAAAGCAGGTTCTCGGCCGAGATTAGGCCGGTACCGGTGGCGTCCGGATGACGGATGGCCGGGATGAACTCCGCCACAAGGCAGGCCAGATTCTGGCAGTCGTTCGGCGCTTTGAGCGCGGCCATGCGCCGCTCGCAGTCAGGCTTGGGGACCGGAGACATGAGTGCGGCAACGCGTTCTTCGGTTGAGCCCTGCTCGCCATGGCTGCAGCGAAGCGCTGCCATGGCCTGCTCGAACCGGCCTTCCTGTGTCAGTTCCGGTATCAGGCTGGCGAGCGCGCCACAGTCCCTCAGCACTTCGAAGAAGGCAACTGGCTCCTGTTCATGGAGGGCCCGCTGGAACTCCTGCCACACCCGTTCGGCCACGAGATGGTCCACTTCTCCGTATGCCACCATCCGGCGCATCAGGGCCATGGTTTCCTCGCACACCCGGAAGCCCAGGGGCTGGAACCGGGCGGCAAATCTGGCGGTTCTGAGAATCCGCAGGGGGTCTTCGGAAAACGCCTCGGAAACGTGGCGCAACAGGCGCTTGTCGATATCCTGCCGGCCGTGGAACGGGTCGATGATCTGGCCCTGTTCGCTTCTGGCCATGGCATTGATGGTGAGGTCGCGACGCTTGAGATCCTCCTCCAGGGTGACATCGGGCGCGCTGTAAACGCTGAAGCCGTGATAGCCGTGGCCCTGCTTGCGCTCAGTACGGGCCAGGGCATATTCCTCGCGGGTACCGGGGTGTAAGAAGACCGGGAAATCCGCGCCCACCTGTTTGAAGCCCCGATCCAGCATCTTGTCGGGAGTGGCCCCGACAACGACCCAGTCCCGATCCTTGACCTCCAGACCCAGCAGTTCATCACGGACAGCGCCACCAACCAGATAGGTTTGCATGAACGGGTAGTTTCCTCTCAAGTAGTCAATCCGGGGATTATCCGGCTCCTGAAGGGGAGAGGCAAACCAGAGGCGGCAGACACAGAAAAAGCCCGGCCGGTCAAAACCGGGCGGGCTTTGTTGACCACACTGTGCGGGGTCAGAATTCGGTGCCGAACTCCAGGGCCGCGCCCACGTCGGCGTCGCTGTAGAGTGCGCCCAGATCCATGCGCACGCCCATCAGGTTCAGACCAAAACCGGCTGTAAACTGGGTCTCTTCCTCAATGCCGTCGTTGTTGTCATTGCTGGCCAGGTTGTGGCGCACCCCGACCCGCAACTGGGCATAACGGTAGGCATCGAATTCCGCACCCAGGGCCAGCCACTGGGTGTCGTCCTCGTAGCCGAAGGCCTCTTTCTTGGTCAGGTCGAGCTCGGCGGTGATGACGTGGTACTCGCTGTTGTGGGCGATACCCGCGGTAACCATGGGGTCGAGTTTCAGGGTGTACTGCTGCTCAAGGGCCGGCTTGCTCCGGGCAGAATCCAGTTCCATCGGGATCAGGTTCTTGACGGTCAGTCCGGCGTTCCACTGGCGATCCTCGCCAAACCGGTAGGCAGCGCCGATGTCGACGTTAAAACCGCTCTTGTCGGTCTGGTTTTCATCGGCGTCGAAGTCGTCGTCTTCAAACCCGGAAACCGTTTCGGTGTACTGGAACGTGCGAAGTTCCACAAGCTTGGGCGACAGGCCGAGCTGGAATCGGTCGCCGTTGTTCAGCTCAAACTGCCGGGCGAAACTGATGCCCACTTCTCCGACCGCCGAGGCCAGAATCCGTCCCCGGGAGTCCAGTTGAAGGCTGCCATCGGTATTGGTCACATTATCGAGGGCGTTGTCGACATCCTGTGCCGTGGCCGCGCTGGCAACCGCGTCGAGCAGGGCTTCGTCATTGTCATCGAGTTCGCCACGAACCGTGGCGGTCAGGTTGGCGTTGGTGAAGAAACCAACGGAGATCGTTTTGCTGGGTATCGCCAGGGCCAGGCCCAGCCCGGCGTTGACCCGCACGGTATCCTGATCAAAGTTCACCAGACGATCACGGAGGTCCGCGGCGCTGTCCTGGATGCTCTGGGGATCGTCGGTATTCGGGTCGAAACCGGAGATCGCCGATTCAAACTGGTCGATCACATCCTGAATGTCATCGACCTGATCAATGGTTTCTTCCTCGTCCGCTGCCCGGGCATTTACCGACGGCAGTATCAGGCCGAAATCGTCTGACCAGTCGTGATGGTTGCCTGCCATCATGGCCGGATTCGTGGCCGCTGCGTCAGCGGGGTGGGCGGTCGCCACACCGGTGCCACCCATTGCGAATGAGCGGGCCGACATGAATTGCTGGGGGCTGGCCAGCACGGAGGCAGAGGCCACAGACAGGCCAATGGCCAGGGACAGTTTGGTCAGGCGGTTGTTATGCATTTATGAAGTGTCCTGTTACGAGAGCGGGCAATAATGCTGATAAATGTCTTGGAAATAAGAGGTTAGAGCAGAACCCGGGGCGAAGCATGACCTAAGCGGTAACGGTTTGTTTTCGATATGTAAACGGAGGCAGTTTTTTGCCGCTCCGGAATCCGGGGTTGGGATGTGATGGTTTGTGGGCAGGAATATCAGTGGCTTAGGGAAACTGGCGTGAATCTTTCATGGCGATCCGGAAATGATGTTTTTCGGAGAGTGGAAATGAACCTTCGCAGGATAGTTGTTCCCGTTCTTGCCCTGGCACTCGGCGCGTGTGCGTCGAATGGCGGGTATCAGGATGCGGATCAGCGTGACGCCCAACTGGAACCGATTACCGTTCGGGTCAGCGGCTTCGGCACCTATGAGGATGCCTCCAGGGACCGCCTGAACACCCGCAAACGACTGTTGGCCAGGCGGGCGTCGCAGCTTGATGCCTATCGCAATCTTGCCGAGCGTGTGTACGGGACGGTCATTTACGGCAGCTCCACGGTGAATGACTTTGTCCTGCGCAATGACACCTTCCGTACCTATGTCGACAGCTACATTCGCGGCGCCAAAATGGTGGCAGTGAACGAGCACAGCGACGGCGTGGTTGAAACCGTGATGGAACTGAAACTGGAGCCGAGGTTCCGCGCCTGTGTGTCGAAGGTCGCGGATGATCAGGTCCAGGATTTGTGCCCGATCCCCATGCCACGGGATAACGACAGCATCGGCGACGTCCAGAGTAAGGGTGTCGACTCTCTGTACTATCTTGACTGATCCGCAGGCATTTTGAGGCTTTATTTCATGGTGCTATTCAGGGTACTACGATGCATTCTGTTGGCGACGGTACTGGCTTTTACCGGCACTGTTCACGCCATTGTGCTTGAGGGCGTCGGCCACGGCACCATTGTCCATGGGGATGTGGAGTCGGCGCGCGCCGATGCCCGTCAGGCAGCCCTGCGGGACCTTGCCCTGCAGTACGAAGCCCGGGTCAGTACCCGGGATACCATGGAGAATGGTGTGGTCACTGAATCCCGCATGCAGGTCGCTGCCAATGCCCGGGCCCGCAATGCCCGCGTGGTGGACGAGTATCAGAGCGGTAATCTGTTGCGGGTAACCGTGCGCGCGGACATGTCCGAGGGCCGGGGTGGCCGTTGCGCGGCCGGCGAGGCGGTCAGCCTGAGAAAACGGGTGGCAATCACGGGATTCCCTGTGCTGTATCCGGACCAGGCCCGCATCGGTCGCATTGATGACGCCGGCGAGATCTTGCCGCAGCAACTCCAGGATCGGCTGCGGGCTAGCAATGAGTTGCAGGTCTTTGGCGCAACCACCACCCGGATGTTCGACGATCTGCTGAATGCCCCGACGGTCCAGCAGGGTGATAACCGGTTGACCAACGTGCTTCAGCTCGCCCGCGAGTTGGGTGTGCAATTTGTGGTGACCGGGGTCATACGTGATCTCGGAGTCGCCGATCCCTCGGCCTGGGGCACGTCGGTGCTGGACCGGATGCAGCGGGGTATTGGTGCGGTCGATCAGAATCGGCGTTTTGTGGTGGACCTGATGATCTTTGACGGGTTCAGTGGTTCGCCGGTATTCCAGCAACAGTTTTCCACGACGGCCGAGTGGGACGCCGGGCCCGGGGCATCGGATGGATTCGGTTCAGCGGGATTCCAGCATACGGCCTACGGTGAGGCGGTGAACGGCGTGCTGGATCAGATGGTTCGTGAAGTCAGTGGTGCGTTGGCGTGCCAGCCGTTCATGACCCGCGTGACCCGTGTCGACGGCAATACCGTGACCCTGGCCTCCGGGGCGACGGCCGGACTCCGCCCGGGTGATGAACTGCACCTGTATCGGAGTGCCCGTTACTTTGATTCCCTGGGCGGCACCCCGGAACTCCGGGATGCGAAGTTGTCGGTAACGCTTAACAATGTGCACCCGGACTTCAGTAACGGTCGCATGCCGACGATCGGCAATCAGGTAAATATCCAGCGGGACGACATCGCCATCGTCTGGTGATGTCGGGCCGGAGAGGAGCGGCTGGTCCGTCAGGCCGCTTCGGCAGCGGCGATGTCGCGAATCTTGCCAACCATTGCCCGCAGGCCGTTGCCGCGGGTCGGAGAGATGTGGCGGAACAGGTCCAGGCTTTCGAACAGCTCGTCGATGTCCGTGGTCAGCAGTTCTCTCGGGGATTTCCCGTTTAGTGCCACCAGGATGATCGCCGCAAGCCCGCGGACAATCATCGCATCCGAATCGATCAGCAGATACAGTTTTCCGGTGTCTTCATCGAAGTAGTGGATCAGCCAGACCTGACTCTGGCAGCCATGCACGTAATTCTCTTCCACGCGGGCTTCATCCGGGAACGCCGGCAGTTGTTTGCCCAGATCGATGATATACGCGTAGCGCTCTTCCCAGTCGTCGAGAAAGTCGAAGGCGTCGGTCACATCGTCAAGGGTTGTTTCGGTGCCCAGCGGGTTGTTCTTGAAGTCCTGTTCGCTAGCGGTCATTACAGCATTCCCAGTTCAAGCTTGGCTTCGTCGGTGAGCATGTCGTTGCTCCACGGCGGGTCAAAGGTCAGGTCCACGGTTACCTTGTCCACATTGGGGACGTGTTCGACCTTGCGCTGGACGTCCTCACAGATCACCGGACCCATGCCGCAACCGGCGGCCGTCAGGGTCATCTTGATGTAGACATGGTTGCCGTCTTCGGTGCCATTGTTGATCTGGCACTCGTAGATCAGGCCCAGATCCACCACGTTGACCGGAATTTCCGGATCGTAGCAGTTGCGCAGCGCTTCCCACACCTGGTTCTCGTTGACACTCCCATCTTCGGGCGTCTCGAAGCTGCTTTCCAGGGGTTGTTTGCCGAGCGCATCGGCGTCGTGGCCTTCGATGCGGGCCAGGTTGCCGTTGACTGCCACTGTGAAGGTGCCGCCCAGTGACTGTGTGATGGTCACAAAGGTATCCGCCGGGATCATGATTTCGGTTCCGGCAGGAACAAGGCGGGCTTCCACCTCACGTTTGGTCAGGACCACTTCCCGTTCTTGCATGCCCAGACTGGCCTCGCTGTTATCTGTTGTCTACCTGAGAGCTGCTGTTCAGCACGGCTCAGGCAACGGTGAAACTTTCTCCGCAGCCACACTCGGCGGTGGCATTCGGATTGCGGAACTGAAAGAGGGAGTTCACGCCCTCGGTCACGAAATCGATCTCGATGCCGTTGACCAGGGGCAGGTGTTCCTCTTTGACAAACACGTCGACGCCATCAATGTGGAAGACCCTGTCGTCGGAAGCGACTTCCTCGACCCACTGGGTCTCGTATTTGAAACCGGAGCAGCCACTTTTCTTGATAGCCAGCCGGATGCCCTTGGCCTCCGGCTTCTTGTCGAGTTGCTTGCGCACGTGCTTGACGGCGCTGGGTGTCATGGTGACGGCGACCGTCGGGGTGAAGACTTCGGCTGTCATAATTCCACCTCCATCAGGCAAACAGGCGCTGGACTTTCTGCAGGGCGGCGAACAATTGTTCCACCTCGTCCAAAGTATTGTAGAACGCAAAGGAGGCCCGGGCAGTACCGGGAACTCCATAAAAATCCATCAACGGCATGGCGCAGTGATGGCCGGTACGAATGGCGATGCCCTGCTGGTCCAGCAGCGTACCAATGTCACTGGGGTGCAGACCGGCAATTTTAAAGGACATGACCGGCACTTTCTGTTTCGCGGTACCAATGATTTCCATGCCCGGTACCGTCTCGACCAGCTGGTTGGCGCGCTCAAGCAGGGCGGTTTCCGCAGCCTCCATCGCGTGCCGGTCCAGGCGACCCAGGTAATCAATGGCGGCGCCGAGGCCGACCGCCTCGGCAATGGCGGGCGTTCCGGCTTCGAATTTGTAGGGCAGGGTGTTCCAGGTAGTGCGTTCGAAGGACACCCGCTCAATCATCTCGCCGCCGCCCTGATACGGCGGCATTTCCTCCAGCAACTGGGCCTTGCCGTAGAGCACGCCAATGCCGGTGGGGCCGAACAGCTTGTGGGACGAGAACACGTAAAAGTCGCATCCCAGCGCCTGTACGTCCGGTTGATAGTGGGGAACCGCCTGGGCGCCGTCCACCAGGGTGAGAATGCCGTGGGCCTTGGCCTGTTCGATCAATGCCGCGATCGGGTTCACGGTACCCAGAACGTTGGAGACGTGGGTGATCGCAAAGATCCGGGTTCGCTCATTCAGCAGGCTGGTGAAGGACTCCAGATCCAGCTCGCCATCCGGCGTGATCTGGATCGGCACCACTTTCGCGCCGGTGCGCTCGGCGAGCATCTGCCAGGGCACGATATTGGCGTGATGTTCCATCTGGCTGACCAGGATCTCATCGCCGGGCTTCAGGCGATTGGCCAGGCCGTTGGCGACCAGGTTGATGGCCTCGGTGGTGCCTCGGGTCCAGATGATTTCCCGGGTGCTGTCCGCGTTCAGGAAGTCGCGAACGGTTTCCCGGGCACCTTCGAACGCTGCCGTTGCCCGGTCCCCCAGGGTATGCGCACCCCGGTGCACGTTGGAGTGCATTTCCCGGTAATAACGGTCCATGGCATCCAGCACCGCCAGCGGCTTCTGGGCCGATGCGCCATTGTCCAGATACACCAGGGGCTTCCCGTTCACCTGTTGTGACAGGATGGGGAAGTCCCGGCGTATCGCTTCAACGTCGAACGCCGGCTTATTGGCTGCGTTTGCCACGGAGAGATCGGTCATAACCGGTTACGCCTCCTCGAAGGTCTGGTCGAAGAACTGGTTCAGCCGCGTTTGTGCGGTGTCGCGAACTGCTTCCACCGGAATCTGTTCGACCAGCTCATTGATAAAGGCCATGGTCAACAGCACGTTGGCCTGGCGCCGACCGATACCGCGAGAGACCAGATAGAACAGGGAGATTTCATCCAGCTGGCCGATGGTGGCGCCGTGGGCGCACTTCACATCATCCGCGTAGATCTCAAGCTCCGGCTTGGTATCGATCTCTGCTCCGTTGGACAGCAGCAGGTTTTTGTTGTTCATATCGGCATTGGACTTCTGGGCGTCCTGATGGATATGAATGCGACCATTGAAGACCGCGTGAGACTGGTCGGCCGCAATGTTGCGGTAGGTCTCTTCGCTGTTGCAGTGGGCCGCGACATGCTCGATGTTGGTGTGGTTGTCGTAGTGCTGTTTGCCCTGGGTGACGACCACCCCGTTAAGCTTGCACTCCGCGCCTTCACCTTCCAGGCGAACCTGCAGGTCGTGGCGGCGCAGGGGGCCACCGAAACCGACGCAGTGACTCTCGAAGCGGGAGCTGCGTTGCTGGCGAACGCCGGTAGCGCCGATGTGCTGCACGTTTTCACCTTCCATGTTCAGGCGCACGCTGGTGACGTTGGCGCCGTCGGCCAGGTTGAATTCCGTGACCGTGTTGACCATCACGGCTTCCGAGCCGCTGGAAATATACTCCTCAACCAGGGTGATCTGGCTGTGCCGGCCGGCGTCGACAAAGATTCTCGGAAACGCAGAACCGCTCGCGCTTGCTGTGACTTCATGGACAATAAACAGCGGCTGATCGAGAACCGCGTCCGGCTTCAGGCGGATCAGCAGGCCATCCTCGAAGCGGGCCGAGTTCAGACGGGCCATTTGCACGGCCTTGTTGTCCAGGGTGCTGTCCAGACGGTCAGCCAATTCGGTCGCTTCCTCGTCGGAAAGGTCGCCGAAATTCTGAATGGAGATGCCGTCGAGATCCGGATACTCGCTCGCCTCCGGCATCATGACGCCATTCAGGAATACCACCTTGTAACCGGGCACCGCGAGGCTGCTGCCGGCCTTACCTTCGGCTGGCAGGGAAATAGCCATGTCGTCGGTCAGCTTCAGGTACTTGCTGGAGTACTTCCAGTTTTCCGTCTTCCGCGTTGGCAGCGGCATGTCGACCAGCGCAGTGCCACGCTGCTTGCGCAGGGCAAGCAGCGGCTCCGGCAGGGATTGTCCGGCCGGGTGCAGAAACGCGGTGGAAAGAGTTGGTGCGGGTTTCATTCCACGGTCTCCTTAGTTGGCTGAACTGTCGGCAGTTTCTTCATCGTTGATGCCCAGCCAGCCGTAGCCGCGCTCTTCCAGTTCCAGGGCCAGTTCACGGCCGCCGGACTTGATGATCTTGCCGCCTGCCAGTACGTGCACGTGATCGGGAACGATGTGGTTAAGCAGGCGCTGGTAGTGGGTCACCATGAGGATGGCGCGATCTTCCGAGCGCAGGGCGTTGACGCCGTCGGACACTACCTTGAGGGCGTCGATGTCGAGGCCTGAGTCGGTTTCATCCAGGATGGCCAGTTTGGGTTGCAGCAACAGCGCCTGAAGAATCTCGTTGCGTTTTTTCTCACCGCCGGAGAAGCCTTCGTTGACGCCCCGCTTGAGGAAGGCCGGGTCAAGGTCGACCTGCGTGGACACTTCCTTCGCCAGCTTCATAAACTCTGCCGCGTTCATTTCCGGCTCGCCCTTGTGGGCGCGCATGGCATTCACCGCGGTGCGCAGGAACTGAAGGTTGCTGACGCCAGGAATTTCCACCGGGTACTGGAATGCCAGGAAGATACCCTCGCGCGCCCGCTCTTCGGTTTCCAGGTCAAGAAGGTTCTCGCCGTTAAGGTTGACTTCGCCGCTGGTGACTTCAAATGCCTCGTTGCCTGCCAGCACCTGGGACAGGGTACTCTTACCCGAGCCGTTCGGGCCCATGATGGCGTGTACTTCCCCGGCCTTGATCTCCAGGTTGATGCCCTTGAGGATTTCTTTGCCCTCAACGGATGCGTGCAGGTTCTTGATGCTCAGCATTTGTCGGGTTCTCTCTTCGTTAATCTGTATGAATTCGTTTGTCAGTGTCCTGGGGCGGCGCTGCGTTTAACCAACCGAGCCTTCGAGGCTTACTTCAAGGAGCTTGCCCGCTTCCACCGCGAACTCCATCGGGAGTTCCTTGAACACCTCTTTGCAGAAGCCGTTAACAATCATGGATACGGCCTGCTCTGGTTCGATTCCGCGTTGACGGCAAAGGAACATCTGCTCGTCACTGACCTTGGAGGTGGTCGCCTCGTGCTCAACGATGGCGGACTTGTTCTTGCTCTCAATGTAGGGGAACGTGTGGGCCCCACAGCGATCACCGATCAGCAGGGAGTCGCACTGGGTAAAGTTGCGGGCCCCCTCGGCGCCCGGGCCGAACTTGACCAGGCCGCGGTAGGCATTGGAGCTCTTGCCGGCTGAAATCCCTTTGGAAATGATGGTGCTGGACGTGTTCTTGCCCAGGTGGATCATTTTGGTGCCGGTGTCGGCTTGCTGGAAATTGTTGGTCAGTGCGACGGAATAAAACTCACCCACACTGTTCTCACCGCGCAGAACGCAGCTTGGGTATTTCCAGGTGACTGCTGAACCGGTCTCGACCTGGGTCCAGGAAATCTTGGAATTCTTGCCGATGCAGGCGCCGCGCTTGGTCACAAAGTTGAAGATGCCGCCCTTGCCTTCTTCATCGCCCGGGTACCAGTTCTGCACCGTGGAGTACTTGATCTGGGCATCGTCCAGTGCCACCAGTTCAACCACGGCTGCATGCAGCTGGTTTTCGTCGCGCATGGGCGCGGTGCAGCCTTCGAGGTAGCTGACGTAGCTGCTGTCCTCGGCGATGATCAGCGTGCGCTCGAACTGGCCGGTATTGGCGGCGTTGATCCGGAAATAGGTGGACAGTTCCATGGGGCAGCGCACGCCCTTGGGAACGTACACGAATGTGCCGTCGGAGAAGACCGCGGAGTTCAGTCCGGCAAAGAAGTTGTCGCCGGCAGGGACCACGGAACCCAGGTATTTCTTAACCAGCTCCGGGTAGTCCTGAATCGCTTCAGAAATGGAGCAGAAGATTACGCCGGCCTTGGCCAGCGGCTCCTTGAAGGTGGTGGCAACGGACACGGAATCGAAGACCGCATCCACGGCAACGCCAGCGAGCTTTTCACGCTCATGCAGGGGGATGCCGAGCTTCTCATAGGTCTTCAGAAGTTCCGGATCCACTTCGTCCAGGCTCTGGGGCATGTCTTCTTTACGCTTGGGCGCGGAATAATAGGAAATCGCGTTGTAGTCGATTTTCGGGTAGCCCACATGCGCCCAGTCTGGCTCTTCCATTTCGAGCCAGCGACGATACGCCTTCAGACGCCATTCCAGCATCCACTCCGGTTCCTTCTTGATCCCGGACAGGCGGGCGATTACGTCTTCATTCAGGCCGGGCTCGAACGTGTCGGCTTCGATGTCAGTCACGAAACCGTGTTCGTATTCCCGTTTGATCAGCTCGTTCACCTCTTTGTCGGTGGTCGCCATGATCGTCGCTCCGTATTCTCTCATCACGGGCCTTGTGGCCCTTGGTGTGCCGGCGGCCTGTTCAGTCTGGCCGCCGGGCGGATGTCATCAGTTTGGGTGTTGCAGTGGTCGCTCACTCCGTGAGTACGCCCTGCAATCGGTTTTTGGATGACGGGCAATGTTGGCCGGCTGCTGTTTGCAAACGGAAAAAACCGGCTGAACCCGCTGCTTCTGGCGAGCGATTATACAATACCAGAGTAAATTAGTCAGGTATTAAATTGAGCGCGCGGTGATTATACCGTAATCAGGGTGGGCGGCACCAAGGCAGTGGTTATTGGGCCGATAGGTTTGGTACGACGTTCGACGAATGGCTAATCGGGGGAGTGGTACAGGGCATCCAGTTCCGTCGAGTAGCTGACGCCCATCAGTTTCCACCCGCTCACGTCTGGCTGGTAGTAGGTGAAACGCCAGGCGATGGCGGCGGCCTCGAACTTCTGCAGCCAGGTTTCCCGGGTGAAGTCGCTGGCGATGACTTCCGTGGTCACATGCGAGCTGCCCACCGGTTCGCCGGCCTGTTGCCGAACCTGTTGAAAATAGGTTGCGGCCTCTTTGGCTGATTCGTCGTAGGCGCCGGCGTCAACGCCCAGGAACGGGCGCAGGCTGTTGTACGCGGCGACAACCCGCCCGTTGGCAATCATGTCCATGAACGCGCCGGTTTGCTGCCGGATGGCTTCACGGGTTGAGAGTACCTCGGCAGAGGTCATGGAGCTGGCGATCAACAGCCACGTCAGGGTGAGCGGGATGATTGGGCGCACAAGTCAGGCCTCCGTGTGCAACAGTCTGGTCAGATAGCTGTGATCCAGGTTGGCCGGCAGGCCGTCGGGTCGGGGAATCCGGACGGTATGGCCGCTGCCTGGAGCGCAGTCCACTTTGTTCCCTTTCAGGGTTTCCATGGTCTCGGCGGCAAAGCGGAGATTGCCAGCCGGGGTGACCAGTTCCAGCGGATTTCCCGTTGCGAACCGGTTCTTTACCTCGATGGTCAGCCATTGCCCGTCGTCGTCCCTGATGGCGCCAACGACCTGCTGGGTGCCGAGCGTCGACGAGCCGTGCTCGTAAGCCTGGTATTCACTCGGAGGATGGCGGCGGAGGAAGCCTTCAGTGTAGCCCCGGTTTGACATGGCTTCCAGCTCATCCATCAGGCCCATATCGAAAGGAATACCCTTCGCGGCTTCATCAATAGCGCGGCGGTAGACCTGGGTGGTGCGGGCAACATAATAGGTGCTCTTGGTGCGCCCTTCTATTTTCAGGGAGTGCACGCCCATGGCTGCCAGCTCCGCCACGTGCTGGACCGCACGAAGGTCTTTGGAATTCATGATGTAGGTGCCATGCTCATCTTCATAGGCGGGGATGAAGCCACCCGGGCGGTTGGGTTCCTCCAGAAGAATTTCCCGGGGCGATACCTGCTCAACGGTGTTGTCGGCACTGGTGGGGATGAGGTCGCCGTTCTGATCCTGGTGGTGCCTGACTTCCTTGTAGTTCCATCGGCAGGCGTTGGTGCAGGCGCCCTGATTGGCATCGCGATGGTTCATGTAGCCCGACAGCAGGCAGCGTCCGGAGTAAGCCATGCAGAGCGCGCCATGGACAAACACCTCCAGTTCCATCTCCGGCACTCGCTCCCGGATATCGCGGATCTCGTCGAGCGCCAGTTCGCGGGACAGGATCACACGGCTGATGCCCTGTCGGCGCCAGAACTCAACGGTTGCCCAGTTGACGGCGTTGGCCTGAACCGAGAGGTGGATGGGCTGATCCGGCCACTTCTCGCGCACCAGCATGATCAGTCCGGGGTCGGACATGATCAGAGCGTCGGGTTTCAGGGCAAGCACCGGTTCCAGATCCCTCAGGTAGGTCCGCACCTTGTCGTTATGGGGGGCGATGTTGGACACCAGGTAGAATTGCTTGCCGAGCTCATGGGCTCTCGCTATGCCCGCGCCAAGCGCTGCAACGTCCTTGAAACTATTGTTTCTTACTCTCAGCGAGTACCGTGGTTGTCCGGCATAAACCGCATCGGCGCCGTAGGCGAAAGCTGTTTCGAGGTGGTCCGGGGTGCCGGCGGGAGCGAGCAGTTCAGGGGGGTTCATGATGACTCCGTGGGATCGGTTCGATCGTAATGATGGCCTGGGGCGCAGGCGTGAGTGCGCGCATTTTGCCGCAAACGATCCGGTGCCCCCTTGATCCTACTCAAAGGTATTATTGATTATTTTCAGCTAACAAGTGTACGCTGGGCGCCGTGTCTTGTTGGGCCATATTGTGTTAAGGGAGGAGTTTTGCATGGCATCAGAGCCTCTGAGGCCGGAAGTGGCGCGGGTAAACCTGAGTGCGCGGGTAAGTTCGCTGATCAGCGTTCAGCTCGCTCGAGGTAAGGTGGGCGTGGAGGTTGTGGCGTCTCAGCTGCACATGAGCCGTTACACCCTGCATAAGAAGCTGAAGCGGGAAGGTCTTACGTTTGCGCGTTTGCTGGAAGATGTCCGGCGTAAGCAGGCGCTTACCTACATGCAGGATAAAACCAAGCCGCTGGTTGAAATAGCCGAGCAGCTTGGGTTCTCCGAATTGAGCGCATTCAGCCGGGCGTTCAAGCGCTGGATGGGAACGTCACCGGCTGAATACCGCTCCGTCAGACTTTCCTGAACACCAGTGTCGCGTTGGTGCCGCCAAAGCCGAAGCTGTTGCTCATCACCAGATCCAGATTCTGGTTGTCCATCCGTTCCCGCACGATCGGGTAACCTTCGGCGCCTTCATCCAGATTCTGGATATTAGCCGACGGTGCAATAAAGCCTTCGCGTTGCATGATCAGGCTGTAGATGGCCTCGTGCACACCGGCCGCGCCGAGTGCATGGCCGCACAGGGGTTTGGTCGAACTCAGCGGGGGAATCTTGTCCCCGAAGGTCTCTTTCAGGGCTTTCAGTTCGGTGACGTCCCCGGCAGGCGTGCTGGTGCCGTGGGTGTTCACGTAGCTGATGTCACCTTCGACATTTTTCATGGCCTGCTGCATGCAGCGAATAGCGCCCTCGCCACTGGGGGCCACCATGTCTGCGCCGTCGGACGTGGCGCCGAACCCTACCAGTTCACCCAGAATGGTCGCGCCACGGGCTTCCGCGTGCTCCAGTGCCTCCAGTACGAGGGTTCCGCCGCCGCCGGAGATGACGAATCCGTCCCGGTCCTTGTCGTAGGTGCGGGAGGCGAGTTCCGGCGTTTCGTTGTACTTGGTGGACAACGCACCCATAGCGTCGAACAGCAGGCTGAGGCTCCAGTGAATGTCTTCACCGCCGCCAGCCAGCATAATGTCCTGACGGCCCAGGGCGATCAGGTCGGCGGCATGGCCGATGGCATGGGCGCTGGTGGCACAGGCCGACGTGATGCCGTAATTCACGCCGGTAATGCCAAACGCCGTGGCAATGGAGGCATTGATCGCGCTGCCCATGGTGCGGGGTACCCGGTAGGGGCCAACCCGACGAATGCCTTTTTCCCGGTGAGTATCGATGGCATCCAGCAGTTCCACGGTGGACGCGCCGCCAGTGCCGAAAATGGCGCCCGTGGAGTTGGCCTTGATGTGTTCCTCGCTCAGGCCGGCCTGCTCAATGGCCTCACGGGTGGCCAGGTAGGCGTAGCCGGACGCTGGACACATGAAGCGAAAGAGCTTCCGGTCGATCAATTCCGACAGGTTCAGGTTGATCTGGCCGCAGACGTGGCTGCGCAGACCGTTATCCCGTGCCTCTTCGCTGAACCCGATGCCGGGGCGGGATTCCCTGAGGGACTCGGTGACTTCTTTCTGGTTGGTACCAAGGCTGGAGACGATCCCCATGCCGGTAATTACAACACGACGCATCTTGTTAACTCCTAAAAATCATCGGTGGAGGTGAACATGCCAACCCGAAGGTCTTTGGCGGTATAGATCTCCCGCCCGTCCACTTCCATGCTGCCATCGGCAATGGCCATGGTGAGCTTGCGCTTGATCAGCCTCTTGATGTCCAGGCGGTAAGTCACCCGCTTGGCGGTTGGCAGTACCTGGCCGAAGAACTTGACCTCGCCCGCACCCAGTGCGCGGCCCTTGCCTTCACCGCCGCTCCAGGCCAGGTAGAAGCCTACCAGCTGCCACATCGCGTCCAGACCCAGACAGCCGGGCATCACCGGGTCGTCGACAAAGTGAACCTTGAAGAACCAGAGGTCCGGGTTGATATCGAGCTCCGCGACAAGGCTGCCCTTGCCGTAGGCGCCGTCGTCCGCGCTCACGTGGGTAACGCGATCGACCATCAGCATTTCATCGATGGGCAGGCGCATGGAACCCTTGAAGAGTTCGCCATGCCCGCACTTGATGAGGTCTTCTTTGTCAAAATGATCCGGGTTCATAGTGCCAGTGTCTCTGTTACAGAATGATTTACTCTAACTGTAGCTCGAATCTGGCGAGGAGCTATTGACCTTTAGTGGATGATTGCCGGCGCGCCGACGATTGGACGATTGATAGTCATCAAAGACCGGCACCGGGAGCATTGCTAGTCTGGAGTCAGTTGCGGGTCTAGGCCGTGAGGAGACTGGTATGAATGAAACAGATCTGATCATCCAAGGCGATTTGGAGTTGCGTGATGGCCGGGTGGAAATTCACCTGGAGCGAGAACTCGAGCATTCACCCGCGCGGGTATGGGAGATGTTGACCGATTCCGTTTGCCTCGCTCGCTGGCTGGCGCCGGGAGTGATTCAGTTGCATCCCGGGGGCAGGGTTCAGCTGGATTTCGGCAACAGTGGTACGCCCATCGATTGCCGGCTCCGCGCCTGCGAGCCGCAGCGCCTTCTGGCCTATTCCTGGAGCGCCGGAGATGATCCGGAACGGCCACTCACCTGGATCCTCGATCCCCTGGGCGAATCCTCTGGCGCGACCCGGCTTCGATTGACGGTGTCCCTGCCCAATGACGACCTGGTTCCTATCGCCGGCGCCGGCTGGGATGCCCATCTGGAAATGCTCATGGCCGCGCTTGAGGGCATCAGTATTCATTTTCCGGCTGATCGCTTCCGCCATGCCCGGGAGTTTTTTGCCGACCTGGCCAAAGACAAACTGGCGGCGTGAGGCCGCCAGCTTTTCCTCCTTTGGTCACCCCTCTTTCCCATCCGGTCTGGGCGAGGCCAGGATCCCCGTATAGCGCACTAGGAATAGACCGAAGGCCAATAGCCACAGCAGGGTGCTGATGCCAATGCCCGGATGCCAGGGAATCAGGGTCAGTGCCGTCAGCACGCGGATGGCGGCGGCCAGATGAATGGCCACGAACGCCAGAACCATGCCTCGTGGCAAAATCAGGGGGCGGCCACTGTGACCGAGGGATACCCGGGCAATCACGCCCAGAATGAGGCAACTGACCGCACCGGCTCCGGCGGCGTGGCTCCAGGCGTTGGAGGGCCAGTCTGCCAGGAGGGTGCCGGCCAGTAATGCCAAGGCCACCGGAACCCAGAGAATCGACAGGTGCAGGATCCACAACAATGGTTCTCTGCGGGTAAGCCAGCCCTTCCAGCCGACCAGCCGAACCGCCATCAGGATTGCCGCGCCGATGGCGAGTAAGCCACTGGCGGTTTGCCAGCCCAGAACCAAAGTGGCCATGAGCAGAATCATCGCAACCAGTGACGCCAGGTCGAGGGCGGGCACGATTCTGATGGAGGAGGGATCCAGGCCCTGCTGGCGCATCCAGCCTGAGGAAAATGCCGGCGTGATGCGACCGCCGATGATGCTGATCAGCGCCATGGCCATAATCAGTGCGCCGTAACTGTAGGTCATGTCCAGTTCGAGTACGAACCCGACCTGCATCAGCCACAATAGCCCCAGTACTACCATGATCAACAATTGCCGCTCTTGTCTTGCATGCCAGATGCGCCAGCCCGCATCCAGCATTACCAGGGGCAGGAATGCCAGGTTGACGGTATGGACCAGCCAGTCCGGCAGGCTGCTGCCGAAGGCCAGCAACAGCCGGCCGGCAAGCCAGACGCCCCATAGAGCGACGAGTCTGCTGCCGTGGGTACGAGGGGTCTGGGTCCAGACACAAACGGCAGTCAGCAGAAATCCGGCGATGGCAGCGGACAGGAAACCGAACAGCATCTCGTGCTGGTGCCAGAAAATGCCCGGCATGGCCAGGGGCAGGCTGAGGGCGCCTGTCACCAGCATCACCCAGACCGGAATGACCAGGAGCGCCAGAATGCTCATGGACAGGAAGAAAATGCGGAACGGGTAACTGAATAGCTGGCGGATGCTGGCGGATTCCATTGTGCCTGAGTTAGGAATGGCCTTCATGACTGGGCTCCCGTCAATACATTTATTTTATATGTATGTTGAAGGGTTTTACGTCGAATGAACATACCCCCTACCGGGTACTTGTGCGTACAATGTTGCTACTGCATTGATTTAAAAGGAAGCCTGATGAGTGCGTATCTGATCCTGAAACACCTGCACGTGACCACAGCGTTGATTACGGTCATCCTGTTTGCCGTCCGTTTACTGATGGATCTTGTCGGCAGGCCCGGTTGGCGTCAGACGCCACTGCGCTGGATCCCCCATGCTAATGACACCGTCCTGCTCACGGCGGCCATAGGGCTGGTAATCGTGACGCCATGGATGCCCCTCGTTCACGGCTGGTTGACAGCCAAGGTTGTCCTGCTGATCGGCTATATCTTTGCCGGTGTGTTTGCCCTGAAGCCCAGCCTTGGCATACCAGTTCGGGTAGTTGCCGCCATTCTGGCTCTGGTGCAAGTGGCGGCGATCTTCCATCTGGCGCTGTCCAAGCCGGTCTTTGGCTGAAGACTCAGCGCCGTTCCGATATTTGCCGGGTCAGTTCCTCTAGCTGGGTTTGTACCGACTGGAGCTGACGGGCGATCTCGTCGCGTTCGTCGTGGGCCTTCTGGGCCTCCTCGGCATTCTGTTCCTCGCTCATCACTTCCAGGATGGCCCCGATCATCATGTTCAGGAACACGAACGCGGTTAGGAAGATGAAGGTCAGGTAGTACAGCCAGCTGAGCGGGTACTGCTCCATGGTGGCGTACATGACGTCGGTCCAGTCCTCAAAGGTGGCAACCCGGAACAGGGTCAGCATCGCGATGGCGACATCGCCCCAAAGCTCCGGATCCACTTTCGCGAAGAATATCGCCCCCATGGCGGCGTAGATGTAGAAAATGATGAACATCAGCAGCGCAATGTAGCCCATGCGCGGGATGGCCTTGAGCAGCGAGTTGATCAGGAATCGCAGTTCGGGCACGACGGAAACCAGGCGCAGTACCCGGAAGACTCGCAGCAAACGACCCAGCAGCACCGCCTCCGAATTGTCCAGCGGGATCAGGCTGCCGATGACCACTATGGTGTCGAAAAGGTTCCAGCCGTCGAGCAGAAAACGGCGTTTGGTGGGGCAGGCGGCAAAGCGAAACAGGATCTCGATCAGAAAGAACGCCGTGATGGCATTATCCATCACTGTCAGGCTCTGCTCCACGAACGGGGGCAGATCGTAGGTTTTGGCGCCAATGGTCAGCGCCGACAGGATGATGATGGCAATGACGATGCCCTGGAAGAGCTTGCTGGATTCGATTCGGCGTAGCTGATTGAAACCCGTGGCGGAATTCATTTCCGGGGACATTCTGACACTCCAGATAACTTCGAATGGGGGGATTCTAATGGTCCGGTGGGGCCGGGGGTAGCGTTGTCAGTCGAATTTCATCTTCTTATCAGGCCTGCGCAAGAACAATCTGCCATTCATCCTCACTGACCGGCATAACCGAGAGTCGACTGCCTTTTCGAACCAGTGGCAACTCCTCCAGTCCGGGCAAGGATTTGATCTCGTCCAGAGGGATTAGCCGGGGGAGTTTCCGAACAAATTTCATGTCCACCGCTTGCCACCGAGGCTGGTCCGGGGTGCTCCTGGGATCGTGGTAGGGAGAGGCGGCATGATACTGGGTCGGGTCTGGATAGGCGCCTTTGACCACTCTCACAATACCGGCGATGCCGATGTGTTTGCAGCTGGAATGATAGACAAACACTTCATCGCCTTCCGCCATCTCGCGTAGGAAATTTCTTGCCTGGTAATTACGCACGCCATCCCAGGGAATGCATTTTTCGGGTGCGTCTGCGAAGTCATCGATGCCGCACTCGGAAGGTTCTGTCTTGACCAGCCACTTAGCCATGGATTCCTCTCTTGATTGCCCAGGCCAGTATATCCGACAAAAAAGCCCCCGGAATCGGGGGCGCAGGTTTTGAGCGAGATTTTCAGTGGCGATGGAGGATCATTGCTTCACGCCCGGCGGCATGGATGACGGAAGCTCCGGCCGGTGAGGGCGGTTCAGCGGGTAGAACAGATGTGGGGTGGCCAGCTCCGGCAGGTCGGTGCGCTCTTCCTGGGCAGCCCACTCCACACGCTCGGCCTTACGGATCGCGTAATGCATCCAGATCAGGGCGGCGGCGACGATAACGAACATCAACATAAAGCAGCTCTGCCAGATGCCGGTTACGTCATTCAGCACGCCAAATGCCAGGGGCAGGATAAAGCCCCCCAAGCCACCGATCATGCCCACGACGCCTCCAACCGCGCCCACGTGCATGGGGTAATACACCGGAATGTGCTTGTACACCGCAGCCTTGCCAAGGGACATGAAAAAACCGAGCGTGAAGATCAGTGCCACGAACATGGGCAGGGTCATGTCCAGAGTGAATCTGACGTCGCCCTCAATGCCATGGACGATGTAATCGGTGGGCGGATAGCTGAGCAGGAAGCTGCAGATGACCGAGGCGCCAAAGGTCCAGTACATGACCCTCCGGGCGCCGAAACGGTCCGATAGCCAGCCGCCGAGGATACGGAACAGCGAGGCCGGGATGGTGTACAGGGCGGCGATCATGCCGGCGGTCTTGATGTCCAGGCCGTAAACGCCGATCAGGTAGTGCGGCAGCCACAGCGCCATGGCGACAAAGGCCCCGAAGACAAAGAAATAGTACAGGGCAAAGCGCCACACCCTGAGTTCCCGTAGCGGCTCCATCTGCTCCATGAATGACTTCGCCTTCGCGCCCCTGCGCTCGGCCGCCAGCGGATCCTCCTTGGCCAGCAGGATGAACAGAACCCCCATGATCGCCAGGACCGTGGCGTAGACCTGCGCAGTATGCTCCCAACCCAGAGCCACCAGCAGGAAGGGGGCGCCGAAGTTGGTTACGGCGGAGCCAACGTTGCCGGCGCCGAATATCCCCAGCGCGGTGCCCTGGCGCGCCGGCTCAAACCAGGCGGCGGTGTAGGCCACGCCCACGATGAACGAACCCCCGGCCAGACCCACACCAAGCGCCCCCACGAGCAGCATCGGGTAGGTGGTAGCCAGGGTCAGAAGGTAGACGCACGCGGCGGTGGTAAGCATCAGGATCCCGAATACCCAGCGGCCGCCATATCGGTCCGTCCAGATGCCGAGGAATAAACGGCTGATGGAGCCGGTCAGGATCGGGGTCGCCATCAGCAACCCGAGCTGGGTATCCGAGAGCGAGAGGTCCTCGGCAATGCGGATGCCGATGATGGAGAAGATGGTCCAGACCGCAAAGCACAGGGTGAACGAGAATGTCGATAAACCCAGGGCGCGGTACTGCTGTGGCTGTGTCGGGGTCGTCATGTCCGCCCTCCATTGCTGCATGTGATGATGGTTTAACCATACCAAAGACGGGTTTTTTTCATGCGGGGCATTGGAGGTACCTCCAGCAGGGTGGCGCGGTGGTAGAGAATGGACGCGAATCGCCGGGTAGGTGATAGGGCATTGATTTCTCTGGTGGGGTACCCGCCGAATCCGTTGATTTGCATCAAGTAAGCGAGTGTTCGGGATGTGGGGTAATGGCTGACAGATATCAATTGCGGCCCCGGCAAACGGGGCGGGTGCCTGTCATCGGAGAAGCCCATGAAAATCATGATTGCCTACGACGGATCTCGGAACGCCAGATTGGCGCTGGCCCAGACGATCACCATGTTCCGCGACCTGAAGCCCCAGCTCATTCTGGTGGCGGTTGCCGAGAACCCTCGGGATATTACCTCCGGCAACGAAGACCTGTTCCAGCAGGAAGTGTCGGAACTCAAAGGCTACCTGAACGAAGCCATGGAGGTGTGCCAGAACGAAGACGTCGGTGCCGAGACCATGCTGCTGGAGGGCGACCCGCGCAAGATGCTGCTGTACGCCGCCGAGAAAAAAGTCCATCCGGAGATGCTGGTGATTGCGCGCCACAGCCATGAACCGGATGGCGGCTTCATCGCCCGCTCCCTCACCTGTTTTGTGGACGAACTGGATTACATGACCTTCGGCAGCGTGAGTTCGTTTCTCGCCCGACGGATTCAGTGCCCGCTTCTTATCCTACCCAGCCGTTGAGTCGGCAAGTTCGAGTTTTCAATTGATCGCCCAAGGAGGCTGACATGAAAGTCGCTGACGTCTTCCACTTCAGGAACGCCGAGATCAAGGCGCTGCACCTGACCTGGATTGCATTCTTTATAACCTTTTACGTGTGGTTCAACATGGCGCCGCTGGCATCAAGCATGCTAAAGAGCGTCGACTGGCTGACCACCGACGATATCCGCCTGTTCGCCATCTGTAACGTGGCGCTGACGATTCCCGCCCGGATCATCGTGGGCATGGCCCTGGACCGCTTCGGCCCGCGTCGGGTGTTCTCGGTGCTGATGGTGTTGATGGCCATCCCGGCGCTGGTGTTCGCGTTTGGTAATACCATGACCCAGTTGCTCGTCAGCCGGCTGGTACTCAGCTCCATTGGCGCCAGCTTCGTGGTGGGCATTCACATGACCGCCATGTGGTTCAAGCCCAAGGACATCGGCTTTGCCGAAGGCTTCTACGCCGGCTGGGGCAATTTCGGCTCTGCGGCTGCGGCCATTTCCCTGCCGACCATCGCCCTGCACATGTACGGCGGTGAGGACGGCTGGCGCTGGGCCATCGCCCAGAGCGCGATTGTGATGGCGGCCTACGGTATCTACTACTGGTTCGCGATCACCGATGGCCCCGTTGGTACGGTGCACCGCAAGCCGCGCAAAGCGGTGGCGCTGGAAGTCAGCACCTGGGGCGACATGGTCAAGCTGATCCTGTGGACCATTCCCCTGGTTGGCGTCCTGGGCATTCTGGTCTGGCGCATCCAGAACATGGGCTACCTGAGTGTTACCGGGGCCACCATCTGCTACGCGGTAATCATCGCCATCGTCTGCTACCAGATCATCCAGATCCTGCGGGTAAACGTGCCTATCCTGAAGAAAGGCGTACCTGAGGACGACAAGTACCCGTTCAACAGCGTCGCCGCGCTAAACAGCACCTACTTTGCCAACTTTGGCGCTGAACTGGCGGTGGTCTCCATGTTGCCGATGTTCTTCGAGGAAACCTGGAGCCTGAGCGCCACAGCTGCAGGCCTCATCGCCGCTTCTTTTGCCTTCGTGAATCTTGTGGCCCGGCCCATGGGTGGTCTGGTGTCTGACCGGCTCGGGAACCGCCGCTTCGTGATGCTCAGCTACATGTTTGGCATTTCCGTGGGCTTCGCCCTGATGGGGCTGATGAACTCCAGCTGGCCGCTGATCATTGCGGTGGGAATTACCGTGTTCACCTCCTTCTTTGTCCAGGGGGCGGAGGGTGCCACCTTCGGCATCATACCCTCGATCAAGCGCCGGCTGACCGGGCAGATTTCCGGCATGGCGGGGGCCTACGGTAACGTGGGAGCGGTGGTTTATCTCACCATCTTCACCTTCGTCACGCCGACCCAGTTCTTCTACATTATCGCCGCGGGCGCCTTTATCAGTTGGGTTCTGTGCGTGATGTGGCTGAAAGAGCCTGAATCCGGCTTTGCCGAGGAGTACCAGGTGTCATCGGTGGATCTTCAGATCGAGGAAGAGGAGCGTCGCCGGCAGGCGGCCGCCACCGCTGGCTGACCTTAGAGAGGGGATCAAAAAACCGCCAGGCGCAATCCTGGCGGTTTTTTTATTTCACGCCTTTACCCAGTTCCAGCGGGACGTTGTCAGGGTTTCAGAAGTGGTCGTATCCGAACTTCATGTAAGTGATTCCGGGGCTCAGAATGAGCCGCCAGGCCAGTTCGACGTCATCGCAGAATTCGGGATCGTACACCGCGACGGTGTCGATCAGGCATTCCAGCCAGAGATCGTAAAGGTGGGGTTTTATATTGAGCTGGTCGGCGCTGTGCAGGTAAGCGATCCTTCGCAGTACATCGTCAATGGTGCCACTGGCATAGAATGCGATCAGGCTGAAGAACGATTTCTTCAGCATCCGGCGTTGTGCCGTCATGTCGGTATTGCGGAATAATATGCGGACTTCTGCCGAGGATTTCAGAAATCGCCGGTAGAAGGCTTCAAAGAACTCAATGCCATTGGGCGACGTGAGCAGGGCGCGGTCATAGCTTTCGTCAAAGATATCATCGAAAGACATGGTTTAATTCCGGTAACCGTTAAGATGCTTTGTTAATACATTAAAAGTAGCAGTCCATGGGTTACAAAACCATTCTGGCCGGCGGCAGTGACTTTCTGTGCAAAGCAAAGCCCCGGCCCCATTGCTGGGGCCGGGGCTCCGGCGGATCAGTCGTTATTACGGGTTCTTGATGTAGGCGTTCTTGCGCAGATAGAACCACCAGTTAACCAGCAGGCATACAGCGTAGAAGACCGCAAAACCGTACATGGCGACTTCCGGTGTTCCTGCCTGAATCTCCTGACCCATCACCCGCGGTGCAATGAACGCGCCGTAGGCGGCAACGGCTGAGGTCCAGCCCAGCACCGGGCCCTTCTGCTGCTGGTCAAAGATGAAACCGATGCTGCGGAAGGTGGAGCCGTTACCGATACCACTGGCCGCGAACATGATGATGAAGAGGATCAGGAAGGGCGCGAAGTAGGTATTCGGATCGGTGCTGTTGTACGCCAGCATCATCACATAGCCGGTTGCGACCGACGCAGCCACCATCACCACCGAGATAATCTGGGTCACGATGGAGCCGCCGACCTTGTCGGAAATCCAGCCGCCAACCGGCCGGATCAGGGCACCGACGAACGGGCCCATCCAGGCCCAGGTGAGAGCGCTGGGCGCATCTGGATTAACGACGCGGGTCATGGTGCCGTCCGCGGCGACTTCCATCATATTGCCAAAAATGACGGTGATGGACAGCGGCAGGGCGGCAGAGAAACCGATGAACGAGCCAAAGGTGAGGATGTACAGCACGGTCATCGACCAGGTGTGCTTGTTGCTGAATATCGCGAACTGGTTCTTGATGTTCGGCTTGATGTCGCCCGGGATCAGTCGCAAGAGCACCACGGTCAGCACAATGGTCACCGGCAATGCCAGCCACATGTTCATCATCTGCAGTGCCCAGACGCCGGCGATGGACGTCAGCAGACCGACGCCGTAGAGACCGAGGATCTTGCTGAAGGCGGAAATCGGGCTGCCCGGGTTGGGTGTGACCACTTTCAGGTTGTTCATCCCGAACCAGCTGGCGAACGCCAGGGGAATCAGGAATAGCAACCAGATGAATCCGGCATTCTGGATCCAGGTGTCGGTGCCGGCTTCAATGCGACCAATCAGGGTGCCACTGGGGCTTTGCAGTTGCATCGGGTCGCCGGCCAGTGCGCCGAAGATGCCAACGGTCATGACCAGGGGAATTACAACCTGCATCGTGGTGACGCCAAAGTTACCGAGCCCGGCGTTCATGCCGAGGCCATAACCCTGCTTGCTCTTCGGGTAGAAGGTGCTGATGTTACTCATGGAGCAGGCGAAGTTGCCGCCGCCGATACCGGAGAGCAGAGCCAGAGCCTGGAACACAATAAAGGGGGTGTCCGGATTCATCAGGGCGAGGCCGGTACCCAGGGCAGGAAGCATCAGCAGCGACGTGGTGAGAAACACCGTGTTGCGGCCACCGGCAATCTTGATCATGAAGGAGGCCGGAATCCGGAGGGTCGCGCCGGAGAGACCGGCGATCGCGCTCAGGGTAAAGAGTTGTTCAACGGAGAAAGGGAAACCCAGGTTTTTCATCTGGGTGGTGATCATCCCCCACATCAGCCAGACGGCGAAGCCCATCAGCAGGCTGGGAATGGAGATCCAGAGGTTGCGGGTGGCAATGCCTTTGCCCTGTTCCTCCCAGAATTGTGGGTTTTCGACATCCCAGTGTTCGATGTCGGCGTTGGTTCTGTCTTTAACGCCAGTGGATCCGGCGTCAGCGGTGCTATTGGCCATGGTTTTTGCTCCTTGGTTTGCTAACCCGGAGCCACGGCACCCGTGGCTTTTTGGGCTTTGCAGACATTGTGCAAATCAACTAGCCAGACGATGTCTGATAAATGTCAAGGAATAGCGCGCTCGGATGAAGGTCGGATTTTTGGTCTTTTTTTAGAACGAGAAGGTGTCTTTAAAAATCAATAAAAACAGTTGGTTGTGAAGGTTGTAGGCCTAAGGTGGTAGTTGATTTGATACCGGGCGCAGTAGAGGTAGCCAATCATTTCCGCCGATTTTTTGAGGATCCCGCCAGCATGAGCAGTTGCACCGCAACACCCAGAAAAGCTAAGGACCAGAGGCTGCTCGAGAGCCATAACCACCCAGGCTCGTTGAACGGGGTTGGACCGGCGAGGTAGCGGCTGATCGCCGAAGTCGCGATGGCAGCGCCGGAGGTAAGTGCCTGCCAGGCAGGCGGAAACATCCGATGTGACCGCTGCCAAGCAAGCCGGAGCATAACACTGGTCGACAGCGTACCCAGAGCGCCGATGGTGATCAGGTGCAATGCCGGGACCGGGGATGCGCCCGCAAGGAGATGCAGCCCGGTCATTCCGGCTCCGATAGCCAACCACAGGTAGCCGGCAGCCAGGACCAGCAAGTCTGGTCTCTTTCGGCACAGCCAGAGTTTCCAGCGGACGCTACGAATAATGATACCCACCGCTGTTGCCAGAAGCAGGAAGCCAATAAGCAGCGCTGGCGCGGAAACAAGGCTTAGCGCCACAGATGCCGAGAGCAGGAGAATAAGTGTGCCCTCGATATGAGGCTGAACGCGCGCTTTAAGGGGGATTCCCTGCTTCTCCAGAGTTCCGGCAACGGCCGGAGCAATCACTCGCCCCCCGATAAATGTCATCAGCATCAGCAGACCGAGGATGGCACTCTGCATGAGCTGGTGTGCGTCTGGAAATGAAAATGGCAAATGGCGATTCGCGTCCCGGCTGATCAGGAATCCCACGGCCAGCAGGCAAAGTAAGAGGATCAGGGGGGCGGCTGCTTTGTTGCGCCATTTCTTGGCTGCGCTGAAGCGGGGCACGGCGTATCGCGCCAGCGCCAGAGCAAACGCGGGGCTTAGCAACTGTGCAAGGGCGGTATCGGGGGCGAGTAGCCAACTGACCCTGGCCAGTAGCCACAACGCAAAAAGCGGAAGCAGAATTCGACGAGGCTGTGGGCCAAGGGTGTAGCCGGCAATCAGTGCCAGAGCAAAACCGAAGATCAGTTCATGTCCGTGGCCCGCACCGGTCAGACCCGAAGGCCAGCCGGTACCCGACAGGACAGCCCTAATTGAAAGAGGCACCGCGATGGCGGCCAGAACCGATGCTGCCGGGAAAAATAGCCAGAAGGCATGAACATTCTTTTCACCTGGGGGCATTCCGTCTCCTTGACCGCTGGGTGTGGAAAGCCTAAACAATAGATAAGAGGTATTATGCTTGCGACTTTTGGGGCCGAGTATATCTCAATCTTTGGTATCACGGAGGTGGGGTATGAACATCAGTCATCTGATTAAAATGCCGTTTTCTGAAGGCGGCGGGTGGCAGGAGTTACGCCGCATGGATCTTTCAATCCCGTTGCTGGCCTGGGTGATCGTCGTCCCCATGTCTTTCCTCCCGCCGGTGCTTCTGTATTACGCCGGTACCCAGTACGGAGACAGTTTTATGGCCGGCTTCGGCGAGAAGGAGTGGCGGCTGATAACCACTATCCTGTTTTTGGCGGAACTGCTGACCTTTTTTGTGATGGGTTGGCTTATCCATGCGGTTCTGGAGGGGCATAAACTTGAAATCGGCTATCGGGATGCCTACCTGCTGGCGGCAATCGCGCCACTGCCTCTTTGGCTTTCGTCGTTGGCATTGCTGGTCCCGGTGCTGATGGTGAGCGTTGTGGCGGTGCTTGTCGCCATGTTTCTCACCTGTGCCCTGATCTATCAGGGCGTACGCGCGATCTGTCACCGGACGGATAACGATGTGGTAGCCATGTCGGCCACCTATACCGTGATGGCCGCCTCTTTGCTGGCGTGGGGAGTTCTGATGGCGATGGTCTGGGCGTTCTGATCAGACCGCGTGGGGTAGCACGCCGAAATAGATGGCGCTGAAATGACAGGCGCTGCCGCCGAGAACAAACAGGTGCCACACAGCGTGCATATAGGGTATGCGGTCGGCCAGATAGAAGGCGACGCCCGCTGTGTAAACGACACCGCCAGCGATGGTCAGGTTCAATGCCGTTTCGCTGAGGTTGGCCACCAGGTCCGAAGACGCGAAGATGATCAGCCACCCCATGGCGATGTAGATGCCGACCCGGGCCAGTTTGAACCGGTTCTTGAAAATGATCTTGAGCACGACGCCGGTCAGCGCCAGCGACCAGATGACGGCAAACAGAGTCCAGCCCACGGTGCCGCGCATGTTGACCAGCAGGAACGGCGTGTAGGTGCCTGCAATTAATAGGAAGATGGCGCAATGATCGAGAGTTTTGAAGGCTGTCTTCAGTTTCGGGTGTCGCGCACCATGGTAGAGCGCTGAGGCCATGTAAAGCAGGATCAGCGATGCGCCGAAAATACTGAAACTCACCACCTTCCAGGTGTCACCGAGTTGGCTTGCTCCAACGACCAGCGCGATCGTGCCAATCACGCTCAGAATGGCGCCGATACCATGAGTGGCGCTGTTCAGCCATTCCTCGATGCGATGGTGGATGGAAGACGATGGAAGTTCGTTGGTAGTCATGGAAACAGTACCCGTATTAGTCATGGCGGTAAGGTACTTTAGCGTACACGTGTACGCAATACCGCAGGATGAACATCCTGTGATCATGCTCAGAAAAACTGAACAACCTGCCTGAAAAGTTCCAATTTCATCCGGACGTCAGGGTCCCTAAACTTTAATTACAAGTTTAGTTCAGGTCGTTGAGGTGATCACTTAATCACTCCTTAACGTAGAACTACACAGATTTAGTGCGGAAAGCGTTGAGCAATTCGGGCAGCAGGGTATTCCCCTGCTGCTTTTTTTTGGTTCCTCAACGGCCCGGATTTTTGATGGCTCCGGTTTTCAGGCGGGAGAAGGTGGCGGGCACAACGCCCAGCCAGGACGCCAGCTGGTTGTCCGGCACGCGTTTGACCAGCTCCGGATACTCTTCAAGAAGCAGCTGGTATCGTTCCCGGGCAGGCATGGTGTGTTTGCGGAATTCGCGCATGCTGGTCAGCTCTGCCAGTTCTTCGGTCAGTGCCAGCGCGAAGCGGGGCCAGAGCCCCTCGCCGTGGGCACGGATGGTCGAGCGAAATCGGGAAAAATCCGCGACCCAGAGCGTTGCCGGGGTCACCGAGGTTAGACACAACGTGTTGCGCACGGTGCGGGTGCGGCCAAACACCGGCCAGACCAGGTCACCCTCGGAAAAGAAGTGGTGAATCGCCACTTTTCCGCTTGGCGCCTCCCGAAACAGTCGCAGAAGGCCGTGTTGCACCAGGTACACGCGAGCCCACGGCTGGTCGTGCCTTTCCAGCGGGGATTCGCTATCGATCTGTTGGCGCTGGAAGAGCTGGGACAAATCGGTGAGCAGGCGGGTGTCCGTGTCATCCGGGTTGTCATTGGGGCGGATCCCGAACACACGGCTCAGTCCGTGGAGCAATGCGTCGGATTGCGGACCCGGTTCTTGCCGGACAATGTCTGCGTGGTCTTCTCCCAGCATACAGGGGGAAGAGGTCACGTCCGGCCTGAGGATGCTGTTCATAGCGTGAACCCTGTAATGAGCGATCTCGCAATTATGGTAGCAGAGCCGTCGGACCGGAAATGATCTAAGTCATTGAGGTATGTTAAGACGCTGAGCTGCCGGGAAAAACTCGTAACCCCCGGGGCCGGGAAAATGGCCGTCAAAGCGGGTTCACGCTACACTTTGCGGTTTCGCCCGACCACCCTTCTCTAGCCTGGAGCATTCATGGCCGCTGCGCTGGCACTGTTTATCAAACTGATCCCGCTGTACGTGACCGTTGCTCTCGGCTGGGTGGCAGGGCGTTATCTGGAGGCCAGCGGCAAGCACATTGCCGGTATCATGCTGTATATCGTGACACCCTCCGTGGTGTTCTCGGGTGTGATGGCCGCGCCACTGTCCCCGGAAGTCATTTTCCTCCCGTTCCTGACCTTCGGGATTGCCTCGGTGCTGGGTATTGTCCAGCTCAAGCTGGCGAGAAGGGTGATCAGCGACGGCAGTGCCAGCATTATTCCCCTGTGTGTGGGCTCCGGCAATACCGGCTACTTCGGGGTTCCCGTGGCCTTGCTGCTGTTCGGGGAAGAGGGGTTGGGCCTCTACATCGTGTGCATGCTCGGCACCACTCTGTTCGAAAACTCCGTGGGGTTCTACCTGGCGGCCCGGGGCCGTTACGATCTGAAAGCGGCGCTCTGGCGGGTCGCGAAGCTGCCTTCGGTCTATGCGTTCCTGGCTGCGGTATTCCTGAACCTGTCCGGCTTCCGGATTCCGGATGTGTTTGTGCCATTGTTTGATAATCTGCGGGGTGCCTACAGTGTGCTCGGCATGATGATCATCGGAATGAGTATCACCAGTTTCCGGGGATTGGCCGGCAATATCCGTTTTACCGGCCTGGCCTTCGTTGGCAAGTTTGTGGTCTGGCCGCTGGTGGCCACCGTGTTCTGGTGGCTGGACGCCAATGTGCTCGGTGTCTACGAGCCCGCGGTCCACAAGGCCATGTTCCTGATTTCCATTACCCCCATTGCCGCCAATACCGTGGTCATCGCGACTCTGCTCGACACCTCGCCGAGGCAGGCTGCGGGCACGGTACTGCTGACCACGCTGTTTGCCCTGGTCTTTATTCCGGTAATGGTCTCGCTGGCGTTCTAGCGCGAGCCCGTGGCCGGGCTCGGGGACGCTGCCTGAGCGTTGGTGGCCCGCGCCTCTGCGATGTCTTTCCGGGCGTGCCGGACCACGCTGACCCCGGCGGTGACGGCGAGGCTACCCATGATGGCGGCAACGATGAGATCGGGCCAGGCGCTACCGGTGCCAAATACCCCGAATGCCGCCCCCATGACCGCAATATTGCCGATCGCATCGTTACGGCTACACAGCCACACCGATCTCATGTCGGAATCGCCTTCGCGGAATCGGAACAGCATGACCGCAACACTGACATTGGCGACGAGGGCCAGCAGGCCGACGGCACCCATAGTCAGAGGCTCGGGGGTGATGCCACTCTGGGCAATCCAGATGGCGCGGGTCCAGACCACCAGGCCAAACGTAGCCATGGTCAGCCCCTTGATCATCGCGGCGCGGCCGCGCCAGATCATGCCCATGGAGAGCACGGTCAGGGACAAGATGTAGTTGGCGCTGTCGCCAAAGAAGTCGATGGCGTCGGCGAGCAGGGAAACCGAATTGGACTGGAGGCTGGCTAACCCTTCAACGAAGAACATGGCCAGATTAACCCAGAGCGCAATCCAAAGAGCGCGTCGGAATCCCGGTGCCGGGGATTTGGGTTCGGGCGCAGAGCAGCTGCATGCCATGGCAGAAACCTCCTGATGATGTTTTCACACAGTTAAAACCCTGTAGCAACTATAGAGTCAAGCGGTGCAAGGAATCAGGCGGCGGTCAGCTGTGGCCCTGGCCGTGGGTGCCGGGCACGTGATTGTGCTTGTCCGAGGTCTCAAGGGCTTCCAGTTCCGTTGTCAGGCCGCCAAGAATCCCGCACTCCCGGACCGTCCGGCCTTCCGTGCAGGCTTTCTGAAGCTTCTCGAGCGTCTGTTCCAGACTTGCCAGCTCCTGCCGCCGCTCGCGAACGTGGTGCAGGTGTCTCGCCAGCAAGGCGTCCACGCCGCTGCAATCCGCCTCCGGATTCTCGGCCAGGCGGATGAGTTCGCGGATTTCGTCCTGAGCCATGTCCAGGTTGCGACACCGTTTGATGAACAGCAGGCGATCGAGGTGGGCCGGACGATAGGACCGGTAGCCGCTGTCCGTGCGGTCAGGCTCCGGAAGCAAACCGATCTTTTCATAGTATCGAACGGTCTCAACGGGGATGTTGGCGCGTTTCGAGATTTCACCAATTTTCATAGCGTTCCTTGATTTTCGAGGCCATCAGCAAGCCGGGACAATGCCCGCCTTTTCTTTTTGAAGGGCCCTGAACTAGCATAACTGATACAGATCAAACCTGTGTCAATGCACTGGGAAAATTCAGTTTCGGTTCAGTTTTGGCAACTACATTGGAAGAGTACCGACAATCCTAAACAAGGAGTTTCACCATGGTTACCATTAAAAAAATCGTTGCCGTTGGTGTCCTGGCAGCCGCCCCGGTTTGGGCGTTTGCCCACGGCAGTGAGGGCCCCTACTCAGGACACGGGCCTGGCATGATGATGAGCCCGGAACAGATGGAACAGATGCACCGTAACTGGTCGAGAATGGACGGTATGATGCAGCAGGTTCCGGAAGCCAGTTCGCCAGCCGAGCGCCAGCGTCTGATGGAGGAACACTGGGAGGCGATGGAAGAACAGATGGAGCTGATGCACCAGGGCATGATGGGTCCCGGAATGATGGGGCCCGGAATGATGGGTAATAGCCAGGGGATGATGAACAATCAGGGACAAAAGCAGTCTGGAAACGCCCAGGGTAATGGGGCGGGAACTGCCAATATGGATTATGGGCAGCGCATGGAAATGATGGAACGTCGTATGGACCAGATGCAGATCATGATGGAACAGATGTTCAAGCATCAGCAGCAACTGAACCGGAATTGATCTCTGTTCCACCGAACCCCGAAAACGTGTGATAGCGTGAGGGCTTTCGCGAATCTTTTCTGAGGCAAACGGAGGCTCTTGTGCTGGAACGGCTGCAACGCCGATTAGGGCTGCAGACGATACCGGGGGTATTTTTCACCTCTGCGGGGATGGCGGTCCTGTTTGTGATCTTCGCCATCCCGTTTGATGCGGAAGTCTCCGGATTCTTCGGGGTTCTGACTGGCTGGGTGGCCCGTAATCTCGGCTGGTTCTATATCCTCTCGGTCACATCCCTGCTGCTGTTTCTCCTGGCTCTTGCGGTCAGTCGTTATGGCGCTATCCGGCTGGGTAGTGACGATTCCCGCCCAGACTACTCCAATCTGACCTGGTTCACCATGCTGTTCGCGGCCGGTATTGGCACCATCCTGATGTTCTGGGGGGTGGCCGAGCCGATTTCCCATTTTTCGGCCCCTCCGTTCGCGGGTGTCCGGGCAGGCAGCGAACAGGCGGCCAGTGATGCCATGACGGTATCGCTCTACCATTTTGGCCTGCACACATGGACCATCTTCGCCATGCCGGGGCTGGCCATTGGCTACTTTGCCTACCGGCACAATCTGCCCATGCGGATCAGCAGCCTGTTCTATCCGATTCTGGGGGATCGGGCCTTCGGTCCCTGGGGCTGGGCGGTGGATGTCATTGCCGTACTCGGTACCCTGTTCGGCGTGGCGACCTCGCTCGGCCTTGGCACCCTGCAACTGAACAGCGGCCTGTCCTACCTGTTTGGTATTCCTTCCACGGGGATGGTCCAGGTTCTGTTGATCGCGGTCATAGCCTGCATTGCCGCAACGTCGGTGGCGCTGGGTCTGGATAAAGGCGTGCGTCGCCTGTCCCAACTGAACATTCTGCTTGCAGTCCTGCTGGTTCTCTTTGTGGTCGTCTTCGGCCCCACAGTCCACATCGCCGAGGGCATGGTGCAGAGCGTGGGCGACTATCTTGATGCGCTACCCTGGCTGGCCTTCTGGACCGAGTCTTTCAGGGAGACGGACTGGCAACGGCAGTGGACCCTGTTCTACTGGGCCTGGACCATTTCCTGGGCGCCCTACGTGGGTATATTCATCGCCCGTATTTCCCGCGGCCGAACAATCCGGGAGTTCGTCGCGGGGGTTTTGTTTGCGCCGACGGCCTTCACAGTGGTGTGGTTTGGCGTTTTCGGTCTTTCCGCGATCAACGTGGAAATGAACGGTCAGGTCGCACTGGCGGAGCAGGTCCAGCAGGATCCCTCGGTGGCCATCTTTGCGTTTCTTGAAGCGTTTCCCCTTGCGGAGCTCGCATCGTTGCTGAGTGTGGTCATTATTATCATCTTCTTCACCACGTCGTCGGATTCCGCCTCGCTGGTGATCGACCTGCTCACGCGTCGGGAGGACCAGCCTTCGCTGATACGCCAGCGCATTTTCTGGGCAGCGGCCCAGGGTGTGATCGCCGCCAGCCTGTTGCTGGCCGGTGGTCTGGATGCGCTACAAAATGTCATTACGTCCCTGGGCCTGCCGTTCTGCGTGCTGCTGCTGTTTATGGCGGTGGCTCTGTTCCGGGCCCTGAGAGCGGATTACCGGGGCTACTCGGTCAGTGAGCTGGTGCAGGGGCGCGCTTTCCCGGAAGTGGAAGCCGTTACGGTGCCCAAAGAGGAGAACCAGGATGTACAGTAAGATTTTGATCGCCATAGATCCTGAAGATGACGGGGAAGGCAAGCGCGCCCTGGAAGAGGGCGTCAGACTGCTCAGCGAGGGTGGCGAGTTGCACCTGGCCAGTGTCTTCAGTCCCGGGGGCGCTGGTTTCTTTCCCCACGTCACCGAAGATGCACCGGCTGAAAAGGAAGCCGAGGTCCGGGGGACGCTGAGTCTTTTGGCCCGGAAATATCTGCCGCTGAATCAGAATGCGACCCTGCATGTGGTGGCCGGCAGCGCGGGCGAGAAGCTGGTCGCTCTGGCCGGTAATATCTGTGTGGATCTGATGATCCTGGTGTCTCGTGGGGCGACCGGAAGATGGCCCCTGCGCCGGGCCACCGTGGAGCATGTGTCCGTCAATGCGCCCTGCGCGGTTCTTGTGCTTCCGGCACTGGTGAAGGAACCCGAAGACGACGGGGAAGGTCGCTAGTCGAACAGCGACATTTGTGAGCTGTCTGGCCCCGGCTTTGAGGGTGTTTTGGGCCGCTGCTGGACGGTACCTTTGCGGCTGCCATGCCGGTGCAATACCCGATCAGTCTCTGCCTGGGAGACGTGCTGTTTCCGAAACTCGCCAACGGCCTTCCGGGCGACGCGAGCCGCCTGCTCATGATCACAGACCGGGGAGATGTAGGTGTTGCCGCCGTAGCGTTCCTTCTGGGCGGGGGTCATCAGCCAGGGCGTGTGAATGAAGTCCACCGGCAGGCCCTGCAATTCGGGCAGCCAGCGCCGGATAAATTCACCATCCGGGTCCAGCTTCTGGCTCTGCAGGACCGGGTTGTAGATGCGCACGGCGTTGATGCCGGTGAGCCCGGACTGCATCTGGGCCTGCGGGTAGTGGATGCCGGGCTCGAAATCGGTGAACTGGCGGGCCAGGTGCAGGGCCGGATCGCGCCAGTGCAGCCAGAGCTGGTAACTGGCCACGGCCATCAGCATCGCGCGCATGCGGAAATTGATCCAGCCGGTATGGTGAAGTGAGCGCATGCAGGCATCCACCAGCGGCCAGCCGGTCTGTCCCTCCTGCCAGCGCTGCAGCCGCTCTGAATCGCCGGGGCCCGACTTAAGCCCTTCCAGGTCCTGGTGCATGGCCCGGAACTCCAGTTCGGGTTCGTCTTCCAGTTTCTGGATGAAATGGCAGTGCCAGTGTAAGCGGGAGCGGAAACTGGTCAGGCTGCGTTTCTTCCGGGGCAGGCTGCTGGGGTGCTGACCGGTGGCCTTGGCGCCCTGGTAAATCTCTCGCAGGCTGACGGTCCCGTAGGCAATGTGCGGGCTAAGGCGGGAGCAGGCGCGCACCGCACTGACCGGACTGGATATGTTGTACTGGTAGCCGACACAGCGTCGTTCCAGAAATGAGGTCAACAGTTTCTCCCCACGCTGGCTGCCGCCGGCCTGGCGATCCGGGCAGGCCGACGCGTCAGCCACGGCCGGTGGGCTGAGGTAGGTGGCCAGGCTGGCGAGATCGGCCGGGGTCTCCAACCGCTCCGGCGCCAGGGGCGTTTCCTGGCGCATAAGCTGGCTCCAGGCGTCGTCCCAGAGGTCCCGGTCCTGCAGCCGGCGGACCACGCCAAACTGCTGCCATTCCCGGAACTCGATGCCCTGGTTCTGGCTCCACCCGATCACCGTTTTGTCCCGCTCGAAAGTCCACTGGCCGCCAGTCTCCTGGTGGCAGAAGATTCGTTCGATACCATGCGCCGCGTGCAGCCGGGCAAGCGCCTCGGGCACCGGTCCGGCCATCACCAGCAGGTCGCTGCCGATGCGCCGGAGTTGGCGTCGCAAATCCGCCAGTGACTCCTCGATGAACTGCCATTGCCTGGCAGAAGTGTCCGGCAGTTGCCAGTACTCAGGTTCGACCACGTACAACGGAATCACCGGTTCCCCGAGTTCGGCCGCGGCACTTAGCGGCGCATGGTCGCGGGTGCGCAGGTCGCGCTTGAACCAGACGACGGTAGTCATATTGGTTTGCTCCGGTTACGTCGGCAACGTTCGCTGCAGTACCGAACGGTCTCCCAGTCTTTCGCCCATTTCTTGCGCCAGGTAAACGGGCGCTGGCAGACCGGACAGATTTTTGAAGGCAGATGCGGTTTCTTGTGCATGGTGCGGGCCGGGCATCCAGTCAGTAGCGGACAGATACGTGACCGGCACCGGTGAAGATCAGCAGGTAATGCCTTGGTTGGTGCAGGATCGGGATCACGTTCGACTTTCCCGGGCCAGGGTAGTCAGGTCCTCACTCATCATCTGCGGCGTCAGGTCGGGGCGAAACAGCAGACGGGCATTGCCGGCTCCGTCAAACACATAAACCGCGGCGCTGTGGGATACCTGGTAGTTGCCGTCAGCGTCGGGCTCGTCATACCCGAAGGTGGTGCGGTAACGCTTGGTCAGGTCCCTCAGCGTCGGTTGCTCTGCGGTCATGCCGAGGATGTTCTCCCCAAAGAAATTCACGTAGCTGCCGATGCGTTCCGGTGTGTCCCGTTGTGGGTCCACACTGACGAACAGGGTTGTGACGTCATCCTGCAAGTCCTCCGGCATCTGCTTGATGGCCTTGCTGAGCCCGCTGAGTGTGGCCGGGCAGACATCCGGGCAGGAGGTGAAACCGAAATACACCAGGCGTATCTGCCCGTCGGTATCGGCCTCGGTCAACGGTTTGCCCGAGGTGCCGGTCAACCTGAATTCCAGGTCTGGCATCAGTCCGCTAATGTCCTTGCCATGCCAGTCGGCGTTGCGGTCGGAGCAGCCTTGCAGGACGAGCAGGAGCGCCAGTATTGCCAGCACGGCCATCCGGTTACGGGGAGTGAGGTACTGTCTCATGATGCTGGCCCTTCCGTTACGGTCTTGCGGCTGGTGAATTTGCCATCCTCATGCATGGCACGACGAAGAATGATCAGGATGCCGAGAATGCTCATCATCGCCGGGGGGATCCAGGTCAGCAGCCCGCCCAACAGCTGGTCGGTCTCCGGTGGCATCGGCCAGGCCCGGCCACAGACCTCATAAACGTCGTAAACCATGCCCCGGGAGAACACGATCCAGGCGCCCAGGATCATCTGCGGGATCGCCACCAGTGCCAGCAGAAGGATGCGCTTGCCGTAGCCCAGGGCATTGCTGATGGCTGGTGACCGTGGATCGAAGATCAGCCACCAGAACAGCAGGCCGTCCAGCAGCATGCTCCAGTTCATCAGCCAGTAGAGTTGGCGGCTTAACATGGCGTCGAAATGGATCGGAGGCCAGAGCCAGAAGTAGATCAGTCCGACGAATAGAATCGAGGCGATGGCCGGCTGCTGCAGTATCCGGTAGACCAGACCGAGGGGCCTGAACATTCGGTGGGCTCCAGGGCCGAGTCTGCCGTACCAGAACCGCAGTATCGGCAACGGGTTGGACAGTGCAATGAGGATCGGCCCCAGGTGGTGCAGAATCAGGTGCTGGCCGCGGTGGACAAAAAACATGTATTGGGAATAGTAGTCGAACCGGGTCTGCATTACGCCGTAACACAGCAGTACCCCCGCCACAAAAGTGATGATTCGCCCGGGACCCGGCCGGTCGGCCTCTGGAAGTCGTAGCAGCGCTACCCCATACAGCCCCAGCACCAGTGCGAAGCTGAGCACCGTTATCGGCGAAAAATCGTAGGGCAGAAGATAGCTGGCGGCAGACATCGAGAGCACTCTTTAATGTGCGAGTTATGTGCAAGTTCGGGAAACTGCGTTTATCTTTTTTATCAGAGCCCCTCGAGTCTTACCGGCATGGCTGCGGATTTCAAGGCCGGTCGAAAAAGGTTTTCTGACGGAGTGAATGTATGGCCCGATTCAGCGATTCCATAGCGGCGCCTTCGGTGCTGATTTTTGACTGGCATGGCACCCTGGTGGATACCCACGACGCCATGTTCAGTGCCATGGAAGACATGCTGCCGCAGCTAGAAGAACTGAATCTGGTGGAACGGCTGCTGCCCGAGGACAAGTGCCGGACGGCGGATGACGCCAGGCTGGTTCGCTATATCCGGATCTTTCGGCGCCTGCACCCGCGGATACTGGCCGAGCGACGGGTGTCCCGGACCGACATCTTCAACGCGATTTTTGGCGATGACCGGGACGCCAAGCTGATCGCCCATAACGCCTATAACGAGGCCTACCGTCGGTACTTCGGCAAGGTCCGACCCTTCCAGCCCGGCGCTTATGAGTACCTGTCGGCGCTCAAGGCCATGGGCATCAAGCTGGCGGTCTCCACCAATCGGAACCGGGAGTTCCTGGATAAGGAAATGGTCACCGTTGACGAAGGCCGCTGGCAGCATCTGTTTGATGCGACGGTGTGCGCCGACGACGTTACCGAGTACAAACCGGATCCCGAAGTCATCCTCAAGACCCTGGAGAAGCTGGGGTTGCCCGCGGATGATCGCGCCTGGTACGTGGGTGACAGCTACGTCGACATGCTGACGGCGAACAAGGCGGGGGTGGCGGGCGTGTTCTACAACGGGGCCTGCTGGGAACCTGATCGCATTAACAGCTGGTTTTCCTTTCGCGATGCCCCGTCGGCCATTCTCGACAGCTTCGAAGACCTGCTGGACCTGTTGGCGCTGCTGGAACGCAGCCACCCGGAGGCGTTTCGTCAGGCACCGGCCGAAGTGCGGCCCAAACCGTTTCCACCACCCCGGCGGCCGGAACCGCGGGTGGAGGCGGACTGGCACCCTGCCGTGGTCAAGCTCATCCGTCCCTCGGTGGTGCTGTTCGACTGGCATGCGACGCTGGTGGATACCCTTGATGCCATGTACCACGCCGTGGACGACATGCTGCCGGACTTTCACAAGCTGGACCTGATGGACCGCATGGTGGCGCCCGAAGACAGTAAGACCCCGGAAGATGCCCGGCTGGTGGCTTATGTCCGGGAGTTTGCACGCCTTCACCCGAAGGTAAAGGCGGACCGCAAGATTTCACGGACGGATATCTTTGAGGTGCTGTTTGGCGACGATCAGGAGTCGAAGCAGGTTGCTCATCGGGCCTTCAATTATCACTACCGCACTCACTACGGCACCGTGAAAGCTTTCGAGCCCCGGGTGCGGGATGTGCTTGAGGGACTGAGACGTTTGCACATGCAGGTCGGGGTGATCACCAACCGGGATCGCGAGTTCTTTGAGCACGAACTGGCAGCCGTGGAAGACACTGGCTGGACGGATCTGTTCGATGTGGACGTGTGCGGCGACGATACACCCCTGCGCAAACCCCACCCGGACCAGTTGCTGTTGGCGGTGCAGAAACTGGATTATCCGCCGGACCCCAGCGTCTGGTATGTCGGCGACAGCACCACCGATGTGATTGCCGCCAAACGGGCAGGGATGACCTCGGTATTCTTCAACGGCGCCCAATGGGACCTGCCGTGGTTGAACCGGATTTTCCCCGGCACCCACAAACACCCGGACAAGCCGGACGTGGTGGTCAATGATTTCTCGGAATTCTGGGCCCTGGTCCTCGCCTGTGAGGTCGGGCCGCCGTAACCGCCAGGGTGGCTAGATGGTGGGCGGGATATCACCGGTTTTCAGGGAGACCTGATCGCTCATGCAGGCCGGCAGGTGCCGGTTGAAGCGGGCAAGAAATCCCGGATGCTCGCTGGTGAAGTCGTTGCTGAGGTACAGATAAAGCGGCGCTTGGCGAAGGAATCGCTTGTGCAGTTTTTTCTCGGCACCATAGCTGTCGGCTTTGAGTCCGGCCATTACCCGCTCGTCCATCAACGCAGCATCAATCCGGTCGCGCTCAAGCAAGGCGAGTAACTGACCGGGAGAGGCCACACTCATAAAGACCTCATAGCCGTTCGCCCTGAGCCAGGATTCCTCGTTGCTGCCATCCACGACGCCGATTCGGGCACGACGTGTGTCGACCTGGGGGGTGACGGTGAAGAAATACCATTTGGCCTTGGCAACGGGCGCGCTACGGTGGGCAGTGGCGTCCAGCTCCGCCGAGGGGTCAATCGCAAAATAGCCATCGACTCGGTTGCGGCGCAGAGAATGGATGGCACGTTTGGGCGGCGTTACGCGAATGTTCGCAGACCAGCCGGCCTGTCCGGCCGCGCAGGCAATGGTCTCGACCGTCTCGCCGGCAACCTGCTTCCCGAGTTCAGGGGCAATGGCGTCCGTCACCTGATAAGGCGGGGCCTCAAAGGTGTAAAGATTGAGTTCACGGGTCTGAGCCTGGCATACCGGTAATACAAGGGTGCCCAGCAGGCCAGCAATGATAGGCGGTATCTTCATGATGACCGTTCTCGTTGCGCCACTGATACCTGAGCGTAACAGTCCTGCGAGGGGGGCGCCTTTGAACTTTAGGATGTGTCTTCCAATGCGTCCGACCTATAGTTTCTCAATATTCGCCAGTAACGCGTCGGCCCGGTGAAGCAGTGCTTCCCGCCTCTCCGGTTTCTGTTTGTCCCAGTTGCGATACATCATGCCCATCCGGGGATTCCCCGCGAAATCATCCCGGTGCCGGTCAATAAAGTGCCAGTACAGTGCGTTGAAGGGGCAGGCATCGTCTTCCGTGCTCTTGTTCACCTTGTAGTGACAGTTGCTGCAATGGTCGGACATGCGGTTGATGTATTTGCCGCTGGCGGCGTAGGGTTTGGAGCCGAGATAGCCGCCGTCGGCGTGCATCACCATGCCCAGCACATTGGGTAATTCCACCCAGTCGTAGGCGTCGGCGTAGACCGCGAGGTACCAGTCGCAGATTTCTTCCGGTGTGACACCGGCGAGCAGGGCAAAGTTGCCGGTCACCATCAGTCGCTGGATGTGGTGGGCATAGGCATTGCGCCGGGTGGCGTCGATGGCCTTGTGCATACACCGCATCTTGGTGTCCCCGGTCCAGTAGAACCAGGGCAGGGCCCGGGTGTTGCCGAGGCGGTTTTCCCGGGCGTATTCCGGCATGTGCAGCCAGTAGATACCCCGGACGAACTCGCGCCAGCCGATGATCTGCCGGACGAACCCCTCCACCGCATTGATAGGCGCCTGCCCGGCATACCAGGCTTTTGCGGCTGCCTCACAGACTGCAAGTGGATCCAGCAGGCCGCAGTTGATGTAGGGCGAAAGGATGGAGTGAAAGAGCCAGTCTTCGGTATCTGAAATGGCATCCTGAAAATCACCGAAGCAGGGCAGGGCGAAATCGATGAAGTGCTCGAGCGCCGCCCCGGCATCCTCGGGCGTGACGGCGAAGTGGAAATCCTCGGTGGTGCCGAAGTGATCGGCAAAGTGGTCATCCACCAGTGCGATCACCTGCCGGGTGATGGCATCCGGCTCGACACGGAAGGGGGCGGGTGCCGGCGGTTTGCCGGTCCATTTTTTCCGGTTGTCGGCGTCGAAGTTCCACTGGCCACCTTCCGGATCGCCGTCGCTTGTCATCAACAAGCCTGTTTTTCGGCGCATTTCCCGGTAGAAGAACTCCATACGCAGCTGTTTTCGCCCTTCGGCCCAGTCCGCAAACTCCTGCTTGCTGGCAATGAAACGGGTATCCGGGCGAATCTCCACGGGCACACCCAGTCTTTCGTGCCACTGGCTGATCTGCGAATGCAGCCGCCACTCCCCGCACTCGGTGGTGATGACTTTGTCCGGCGTCCACGCCTTCACCCGTTCGGCAATCACCGCTTCCAGGCTCTGGCATTCATTGTCCGGCTGATAGGCCTGGTAGTGCACCTGCCAGCCGTCCTGTTCGAGTTGCCTGGCGAAATGCCGCATGGCACTGAACAGCAGCACCAGTTTTTTCTTGTGGTGGTTGGTGTAGCCGGCCTCGTCGCCGACTTCGGCCATAACGATCCGATCCTGGCTCGGGTCGGCATCGTCGAGGGCACTGATGTCGGGCGTCAGTTGATCGCCCAGGATCAGGATCAGGTTGGCCATGTCAGGTTACTCCATAGATTCCGGTATGCCCCAAAGGGGGTAGCCAGAATACGCCAAGGGCGCAAGGGTGGTTCAGGAGGCCGAGTGATAGACTGAAAGTCATCACCAACTGACCCGCATCAATCGTTGCCGGGCCGGAGTTCGCGATAATGACGGGACTTTCCGGTCTACTGATTCCTTCCAACGTTCAGAGTTTTTATTATGTCTTCCGAAACCGCCGTTGCAGCTGCTTCAAACGAACTTCCGGCTTTCATCTGGGATGATGCCCTGATCCGCCGTTATGACCTCAGCGGCCCCCGTTATACCTCCTACCCGACGGCCGTGGAGTTCACGCCCGATTACACGGTGGAAGACATGGTCAAAGCGGCTGCCCGCAGCAAGGCCAGTGCCCGGCCCTTGTCCCTGTACACCCACCTGCCGTTCTGTGCCCACCTCTGTTATTACTGCGCCTGCAATAAGGTCATCACCAAGAAGCGCGACAAGGCGATGCCCTATGTGGAGCGGGTACTGAAAGAGGCGGGCATCCAGTCCAGGCTGTTCGGGGCGGACCGACCGGTCAAGCAGCTGCACTGGGGCGGCGGCACACCCACCTTCCTGCCGCGGGATGTGATGCAGCACCTGATGGCCGGTTACGCGGAACTCTTTAACCTGCAGACCGGTGATGAGCGGGATTACAGCGTGGAGATCGATCCCCGCGAGGTCGATCAGGATACCCTGCCGACACTGTGGGAACTGGGCTTTAACCGCATTAGTCTGGGTGTCCAGGATGTAAATCCGCAGGTGCAGAAAGCGGTAAACCGGATCCAGCCACGGGACATGACCGAGGCGGTTCTCAACGAGGCCCGCCGGATTGGCTTCCGCTCCATCAACCTCGACCTGATCTACGGCCTGCCTTACCAGACACCGGAGAGTTTCGCCGAGACCCTGGAGGCGGTGATCGAAATGTCCCCGGACCGGCTATCGGTGTTCAGCTACGCGCACCTGCCGGACCGGTTCTACCCGCAGACCCGCATCCAGAGCGAGACCCTGCCAAGTCCACAGCAGAAGCTGACCATCCTGCATAACACCATCAACCGGCTGCTCGAGGCCGGGTACGAATACATTGGCATGGACCACTTTGCCAAACCGGACGACAGTCTGGCGGTGGCTCAGCGCGAAGGTCGCCTGCACCGGAACTTCCAGGGCTACACCACCCATTCCGACTGCGATCTGGTGTCCCTGGGTGTCTCCGCCATCGGCCAGACCGACGATGCCTACTTCCAGAACAACCACGACCTGCCAGCCTGGGAAGCGGCCATCGATGCCGGCCAGCTGGCGATCACCCGGGGTGTGAGCCTGAGCCGGGATGACCGCATCCGCCGCTGGGTAATCGGTCAGCTGATCTGTCAGTTCCGGCTGGATCGCCAGCAGTTTGCCGCCGAGTGGCAGGAAGACTTCGATCGCTACTTTGCCGATGAACTGAATCGCCTCAAACCGATGGTGCAGGATGAGCTAATCGCCGACGCGGGCACGGTCCTGCAGGTACAGCCCTCCGGCCGCCTGCTGATTCGCGCCATCTGCCAGATCTTCGACCTGTACCGCAAGGAAGGCGCCAGCCAGCGGTTTTCCCGGATTATCTGATCTCCAATAGCCCTGAGAGTGATCTCTCAGGGCCTTTCCACGGGTGAATCCGTGGTTGAGTCCCTGGATGGCTTGGGTCAGCCCAGACGAGTTTCGATTTACGCTTCCCTCCCCATAAGCCGGGGGCGGCAGGCACTCTGACGAACGCTGGGGAGCCATACGGTCTTATGGAGATCAACGACAAGTGTCGCAAAACGTCGTGGAATAAGTGCGTTAAAGCTTACAAGTCTATGAAATTTATGGAATAGTGCGGTTGGATGAAAGCGGGATAGACGAACCTGAAGTTCGCACCAAAAACGACAAACTGCGTTTATCTCCGCGGGATTTTTTGTGGCTCGAAAGGCTATATATCTGATTTTTAAAGATAAAGCGATGCCGTTCCTCCTTGGGTGTTGAGGGATAACCGCGTGAGGGATAGACGTCATTTGTCGTTGCATCAGCTGTTATATTTCTCGGAACTGGAGCATTAGATGCTGGACCTCGATAGGTTTATCGTTGAGCTAGACCGTTTGATTACGACAGTCCACTTCTACGACGAGGTCTACTCCAACGAGGAAGGCATCAAGGCGATCAGTGGGTTATCTTTGAAAGCTGCAAAGATAATTCAGCTTTCGGTTCACAATGACATCATTCTCTCAACCGCACGACTGTTATTCGACGGTAAAGGCTATGAGTCATCCGGAACCACATACGAATATCTCAGTCTGTACAACTTGGTTTCCACCTATGAAGAGCACGTTGATCAGGAGTTGCAGGAACATCGAAATAAAATCCTGAAATTAAAGCAAAAGATCAATGTTAAAGATTACCGAGACTTAGTAATTGCGCATAACGTTAAAGCTACCATTACGGGCCAGAATCCCATCCCCAAGCACCAAATTGAAGCTCAAACTTTGTTGGATTTGCTCAGAGAATCGAGGTCACTGTTGTTTGGCATACGATTGAAAGTCGCTCGGGAAAATGGGGAGACAAGTCTTCCCGTCACTGATGGCAACGTGCATCGTTGCGGTGTTGGGAGAAAGTTCGTACAGCGAATCAAAAAAAAGATATAACCAATGCAGGCAAGGGAGGCTCCTGACATCGCGCCCCTGCTGCTCGCGTTGTCACACAAGGAAGTGCATCAATGAAGCAAACGGGTAGCTGTCTCTGCGGAGGCATCCAATACGAAATCAACGGTCCGCTGACTGATGTCCTGAACTGTCATTGCTCAATGTGCCGGAAGCTACACGCCTCAGCGTTCAGAACCCGCGCAAAGGTGCAGTCTTCCGATTGGCACACAGTCAAGGGTCAGGAATTGATGAAGTTCTACGAATCCTCTCCGGGTGAGCACAAGGGCTTTTGCTCAAATTGCGGTTCCAGCCTCTACACAAAATTCGATGCAAACCCCGAGATCTATGGCTTTCCACTCGGAACACTCGATATAGACCCGGGAGTAAAAGCGGAGCGCCACGTATTCGTGGGCAGTAAGGCGCCCTGGTTCGAGATCACGGACGATCTGCCTCAGCATACGGAGTATGACTGAGGCAGTGAAAACAAGCCGCGTCACTCAGACGGTGCACTTCTCCTTGCTCCCATGCTGCTTCCGGCTTCGGTTATAGAGGCAGAATGGAAAACGCCCCCGTGGCCAAAAGCTCGCCTTCTGCTGTGATCACCTCAACTCGCCAGTCTCCCAACATGTGTCGGTCGATATACTTGGCTGAGGATGCGCGCATGGGGTCAACCGACGGCTTGATTTCCACCCGCGCAACCCGTTCGTCCTCCAGGTACCAGTCGTGAAAGTGCAGCTGATCTTCCATGCCCTGGATTTCGGTAAACAGGTAAATTCGAATCAGTCCGTCGCTGTCCATCGTCAAAACGTTCGGGATTTCGTCGATGGGCTCTTTTTCCGCCAGGCCGGTACTCAGTTGCGCCCGGATCAAGTGATCAGACAGTATCTTGATCGACGCAGCATCTTCGGGGGGCGGTTCGGATTCTCCTGCAGCCGGCGCCGGAAGGGAGGAGGGGTCTACCGATGACACCGGTTCGCTCGCCTGCCTGGCCAGCTCAGGGGGTGCGGGTTCAGCACTGGATTCACTCGACGCTGTCCCGGCCGCAGTTTCGGACATGGAGACAGGCGTTTCTGCGACTTCCGCTTGAACCGAAAGTGCCTGGTCCGGCATGCGAGGGCTTGCGCCAGATTCCGGTTTTTCTTTTGATGCGGTCTTCGGGAACTGGATAGATGCAGGCTCGGCGGACGCGGGCTGGTCGATGAATACCGAGGGGAGAGGGGGCGCCTCACCTTCCTGATTCTCTGCCAGCACTTCCTTTTGTTCCACGGTGCCAAAAATCTCAAAGGCGCCCCAGGTTATGCCCCCCACCACCAGAACTAATACGAAAAGAGCAGCAATGATGCGCCCCCAATAATACACAACGATTTCCTGGGGTTCGTCGGGCTCGGGTAGGCCGGAGGACGGAACTGAATAAGGTAGGTCTGGCGGTATCGCTGTTTTCACCGGTCGTTCTTCCTTGAAGCGGGCAATGGATGATTCGAATGTGCAAAACAGCTTCACGTTAGGGATCGCGAAGGTGTTTGGCGATAAAAGGGGGGAACTTCCCAGCACGGGAGACAAAATCCTTGGAAGTAAACTATAGCAAACTGGGGCAAGTGCGAGGCTAATAATCGCGGTGTTTCCGCATTGCTCCCGGCAGACCGGCAATTGCCGGTGTCGGTCACTTTCTCCCTCGGTCGGCCACGCTTAAGCTTTCTGCCATTTGCCCCGTCAGGAAACTTTGCAGGTAAAACCCCGCCGAGCTATGGCTCTGATAAAGGTCAAGGCATCGCCGAGCTCTCGCCGTTATTCTCCAAGTATCTATTTTTGGGGAGAAAATCATGGAGCTCGTCTGTCCGGCCGGCAGCCTGCCGGCGATGAAAGCCGCTGTCGATAACGGTGCCAACGCGGTCTACTTCGGTTTCCGTGACAGCACCAATGCCCGCCAGTTCGCCGGCCTGAACTTCAACGACAAACGTGCCGCCGAAGGCATTGAATATGCCCATAAACGGGGCAGCCGGGTGTTCTGTGCCATCAATACCTACCCGCAACCGGATGGCTGGGAACTGTGGAAAGGCGCCGTGGACCGGGCGGCAGGCCTGGGGGTGGACGCCATCATCCTGGCCGACATGGGCCTGCTGGATTATGCCGCCAACCGTTATCCGACCATTCCCCGGCACCTGTCCGTTCAGGGCTCTGCCACCAGCCATGAAGCCCTAAAATTCTACAAGGACAATTTCGATATCCGGCGGGCGGTCCTGCCCCGGGTACTTTCCCTCGATCAGGTGCGGGGTGTTGCAAAGCAAAGCCCGGTTGAGCTGGAAGTTTTCGCCTTTGGCAGTCTGTGCATTATGGCCGAGGGCCGCTGCTACCTGTCGTCCTACCTGACGGACGAATCCCCCAACACCCGCGGCGCCTGTTCACCCGCCAAGGCCGTGCGCTGGCAGGAGACCACCCAGGGGCTGGAGTCGCGCCTGAACGATGTGCTGATCGACCGTTACGGTCCGGGTGAATCCGCCGGTTACCCGACCCTCTGCAAGGGCCGGTTCGAGGTGGAAGGCAGCGTCTATCACGCCATCGAGGAACCGGTGAGCCTGAGTACTCTGGATCTGTTGCCCGACTTGCAGGCGCTGGGGATCAGCGCGGTGAAGATCGAGGGGCGCCAGCGCAGCCCTGCCTACATTGCCGACGTGGCACGGACCTGGCGTCAGGCTCTGGACAGCCTGAAAAGAACACCGGGTATGTTTGCCGTAGAGGATGGCTGGCGCAACACTCTGTCCGGGCTCTCCGAAGGTGGGCTGACCACCCTGGGCGCCTATCACCGAAAGTGGAAATAAGGTTCTTTCAATCATGATGAAACTTTCTCTCGGCCCCATCCTCTGGTTCTGGTCCAGGCAGAGCGTGTTCGATTTTTACGCCAAGGCGGCGGAGTGGCCGGTGGATACCATTTACCTGGGGGAGGCGGTCTGCTCCCGTCGGCGGGAACTGAAGCCCGACGACTGGTTTGACCTGGCCCGGGACCTCAAAGCCTGCGGCAAGGAGGTGGTGATTTCTACCCAGACCCTGATCGAGTCCGACGCCGACTTGAGGCGCCTGCGCCGGATCTGCGATCAGAACGAATTCCTGGTGGAGGCCAACGATCAGAGCGCCGTGCAGGTCGCCATCCATCACCACATTCCATTTGTGACCGGCCCCTCCATGAACATCTATAACGTCGCCACTCTCAAGATGCTGGCGAAGCAGGGACTGAAAGGTTGGAGCCTGCCAGTGGAACTGGGCAGGGAAACCCTTGAACAGTTGATCACCGGCTTGAAACAGGAAGGCCTGGAGTTGCCTGCCGAAGTGTTCGCCTGGGGCTTTCTGCCTCTGGCGTGGTCCTCCCGCTGTTTCACCGCCCGCCATTACAACCTGCCCAAGGACAACTGTGAGTTCCGCTGTTTGCAGCACCCGGATGGCATGGAACTGCGCTCAAGAGAGTCCCAGGAGTTGTTCCGCCTGAACGGTATTTCCACCCTGTCGGGTTCCCGCTATGACCTGATGCGGGAACTGCCGGATATGGAGCGGATGGGTGTGAGCACGGTGCGCCTGAGCCCGGAGCATCAAGGCATGGATGAGGTAATCAGGCGCTTCGATCAGGTACGCCGGGGCGAGGCGCCGGCTACAGACCCGTTACAGCTGGTGGAAGCGCCACCCTGTAACGGGTACTGGTATGGCAAGCCGGGGATGGATCTGATTGGTAACGGCTGACCCGAGCCGCCGGATTGTACAAATACCGGAGTTGGAGGCCTGCATCAGGGGCCTGGAAACAGGATGGCCCTGAGGCTGACACTCCACTCCAGGCCATCCAGCAGGTTCTTCAACGCAAGCCCCAGTTCGGTATCTCCCTCAATAACAAGGCGGCGTTGGAAGAACAGCTGATCCGGATCCTGCTTTCGCTCGGCGAGAGTTTTGAAAGCTGTTAGAGAGCCCCGGATGGTGGCTTCACCGGGACCTTCAATGACCCGCAATCTTCCCTCCCAGAATCCGATGGTCACGCCTGGCTGACCTCCGTTGGCCTCCAGTCGTACTCGTCGGCCCTCAAAGTAATCGAACTCACCGTCGGCTATAGCGACAGCGAACATTCGATTCAACGGCGCCTCGGCGACCAGCTGTTTGAATAGCATGGGAGTGCGCTGGTCGATGGCGCTGAGTACCGGACTGGGAGACGGCAAGAATTCCAGAAACATCGCCATGGATTGCTTGAGCAATGGGGGCGGTGCGGAAAATGAGGGAGGTTTGGGCAGCGACAGGGGCATGGTTGGCTCCGTTTTGGGTAACGGGAGCAGCATAGGTGACGTGGCAGCTGGGGGCTTTGATATAACTCAGGCAGTGATGGCGGAAAGCGGGATCAAAAGAAGACTTCTTCCGATCCCGACCCACCATTTTCGGGCCCCGGCTTACGGTACGCCTATCGGTGCAGGCCTTCCTCGACCGCCCAAACTGCCACCTCGACCCGGGAGCGCAGGTTCAGCTTTTTCAGCAGATGCTTCACGTGCACTTTTACCGTACCGTCGCTGATATCGAGTTTACGGCCAATCATCTTGTTGGAAAGGCCCTCGGCAATCAGGCGCAGGATATCCTTCTCCCGGGGCGTCAGGCTGTCAAAGTCCGGGCGTGAGGCCTGTTGCGGTTTGTTGGATCGCAGCGCCTGGGCCAGCAGCGTGGTCAGTCGCTCGCTGATCACCATCTTGCCCACTGCTGCCTGGTGCAGTTGGCGGATCATGTCCTCGGGCTCCATGTCCTTGAGCAGGTAGCCATCAGCACCAGCGCGCAGGGCGGCAACCACATCGTCCTCGTAGTCGGAAACCGTGAACATGATGATCCGGGAGCTGATGTTCTGTTGCCGGAGTTTCTCAAGGGCTTCGATGCCGTTCATCTCGGGCATGTTCAGATCCATCAGGATCAGGTCCGGTTCGATTTCCGTGGCCAGACGAATGCCGTCGGAGGCGTTGCTGGCCTCGCCTACGACTTCCATATCGTCTTCCATTTCAATCAACTGCTTGATGCCCTGGCGTAGAAGCGGATGATCATCAATCAGCAGAATGCTCGCGGGGGTCTCTGACATGGGGACTCTGGTTCCTTTTCTGCTTTCCGGTCTGCTCAATGGCAGACCTTGTATGTAATCCGGGTCAGGCGCTTGGCGCTTCTGTCGGAATGAGGTTTCGACTTTTGGGGATGAAAGACAGCGACACTTCCACACCCCCTTCCTCGCGGTTCTTCACCTGCACCTGCCCACCAAGTGTCCTGGCGCGGTCTTGCATGATGACAAGACCGTAGTGATTGACCGGTTGGTCGCCTCCGGGCAGCCCCTTGCCGTTGTCGCGGATCCGCGCTTTCACCTTCGGTGATTCGAAGCTTACCTCGACTGCGACCTCGCTGGCGTCGGCGTGCTTCACAGCATTGGCCAACCCCTCGCGAACGATTTGAAGGGTGTGGATTTCCTCATTCGGGGACAGCGTATTCGGCGGCAGATTGTAAAACAGTTGCACGGGCTTACCGAGTCGTTCCGAGAATTCCTCAACCGTGTACTGGAGTGCCGACGACAGGTCGGGCGTGTCGAGTTTGAGTCGGAAGGTCGTCAATAGCTCACGCAGTTGCCGGTAGGCGCTGTTCAGGCCGGTACTGAGCTCATCCAGAATGGCCTCGTGGGTGGCCTCCTGTTCACCGACAATGTTGAGTCTGCGCAGACGGGCCACCTGCATTTTCAGGTACGACAGAGACTGCGCCAGTGAATCGTGCAGCTCACGGGCAATGACGGTGCGCTCTTCGGCCAGTGTCAGTTGCTGTTCCTCGGTGATCTGGCGCTCAAGGAAAATGGCTGTCGCCAACTGGTCACTCAATGTTTCCAGCAACCGGCGGGCCGTCTGGGACAGTTCCCGGTCGGCCGGATACCAGACTTCCAGCGTACCCAGCAACTGGCCGGGAGTGCGAATGGGCAGCAACAGGCGGCGGCCGTCGTTATCTTCGACCGGCAGTTCTTCGTATTGCTCGGGCTCTACGAGGCAGGCATTGCAGTGATGGTCCCGACAGTAGAAAGGCCGCTCGCGGGTCGCGGTCGTGACGGCCTGAACGGGCTGGGACGAGTTTTTGTCATGCAGGTATATCTGCATAGGACCAATGCCAAGCAGTTGCTCCAGTTGCTGCAGCATCGGCACGGCGCCGTCGCACAGATCGTGATTGGCGAACAGGCTTCGGCTGGAAGTATGAAGAAGTTGCAGGGCGGCGTGACTCTTTTCCAGCTCTTCGGTCTTGCTGCGGACGCGTTCTTCCAGCTCGTGGTAGGTGAGAGCCAGCTCACTGGTCATCTGGTCGAACGCATGCCCGAGCTGGGCGAGTTCATCAGAGCCTTTCAGGCGGGCCTTGTGTGAGAAATCCTGTTGCCGGACCGCGCCGGCAATATCAACAAGCTTCCGCAAGGGCCGCAATACACGGTTCTTCAGGTCAATGAACAGCGCGAGAATGATCAGGATGGAAAAGGCCAGGCTGATAATCTGGATCAGGTGCAGGAGGTCGATTCGGGCTTCCGTGCGCTCCTCAAGCATGGTGACCATCTGGTCGACTTCGCGAACGTAGGCGTCTGTTGCCTCAATCAGATCGGCGTTCACCAGTGCGCCGGGGGTATGGCTCTCCAGCGTGGGCTTGAGGCCGGATTTCCAGGAGTCCAGAATCGTTTGATACTGCTTCGCCAGGGGGTGCTCCGGGTCTTCCGGAATGGCCTTGGTAATGCCGACATTAATCAGGCGTGCTGTGTACTTCTCGGTGAGCCCGGCAAAGGAACCGGTATCCCGCTCGTATTGCTTGGGGCCAGCGGCCCTGGACAGGAGCTGGAACGCTCCCATCCGGAGTGCACCAGCCTGGTTGATGGCCGTTGCGTTGCCTTCGATGCTTTTTGAAACGGCAAGGGTGGCTGCCATGCTGACCAGGGCGGTGAGCACCACAGCTCCGACAACAACCGCGAGCCGGTTCACGAGAGATGTTCTGGATTTCATTGATCGTCGTCTTTTGGGTTGCCTCGACATAGAGCGGGCGACCTCAGTTCCCGATGTGCATGGTGACTGAACCGGAGTAAGCCTTCTACCTCCTTGAGAATAGTCATTTACCCCAAGAGGCGATAGCCCATCATAGTCTTTGACCCCTTGCAGGGCAAAAGATGAAACTAAAAGTTGGGTTTCGATGGGAGGCGACCAATGGTGGAAGATCTGGAGGGCAAGGAAGACAGACTGACCTCTCTGGCTGTTGTTCTTCCGCTGGCGCTCGTGGGATTTTTTGTTGCATCCGGTTGCTGGACCCTCTTTGCCGTTGCTGGTGTGCATGTGCGGGCAGAGTTATCGCTGAGCAGCCTCCAGTTTGGCTTCCTGCTGGCAATGCCTATGGCCGTCAGCGCCCTGCTGGCGATTCCGGCGGGTCTTGCGGCCCAGAACGTCGGTGCGCGCCGGGTTATGCTGCTGTGTCTGGCCGGCCTGGCTGGATGTATGGTTATTCTGCTGAGCACCAGGAGCTTTTTCGGATACCTGCTGGCGGCCGGTGGATTGGGCCTGGCAGGCGGGTTTTATTGCGCCGGGCTGCAATTTGTGACCGCCCACTGTGAACTCAGACGACTGGGGCTGGTACTGGGTGTGTTTGGCAGTGGCGTGACCGGAGCCGGTTTGAACTACTACCTGGTGCCGTTGTTTGCCGAGGCATTCTCGTGGCGGGGCGTGGCACTCGCGTACCTGGTGGTGTTGCTTCTGATTCTGGCGTTGATGCTCATGCTGACATCATCCGAGGATGCAAAGGCGGCCCCCGCTGTCCAAGGTGGGCTGCGGCGCAGGTACAGCAACAACAAACGGATCCGGCGTTGGCAGGCCTGCGCATTCTTCGGCGTGGTCGCAGGTAGTTTCTTTGCCCTGGCACTCTGGTTGCCAGATTACCTTTCCTCCCAGTTCCGGTTGGATGTCCAGGCAGGAGCGCGTCTGTCACAGTGGTTTGTGATTCCCGGGGCACTTGCGCAGATCGTTGGCGGTGCCCTGTCTGACCGGTATGGTTCCGCGGCTGTTATAAGTCGGTCGTTGGTAGTCTGTCTGGTCTCCCTGTTCGTGCTTTCCTACCCGCCGATGACACTGTTCATCCGAGGCAGTGAGTCTGTCATAGAGCTGGAGTTTGCATTGCCCCTGTCCGTGGAGGCCGCGTTCATCATAGCGCTGGGGCTTGCCATGGGCTGTGCCATGGGCAGCCTTCAGCGCCTGGCCATTCTGAATGGCCAGGCGTCCGTGGCCCTGGTGTCGGGTCTGCTACTGGTCGGTGCCTGTTCCGTTGCGTTTCTACTGCCCGTGATTTTTGGTGCCGTGAACTACTGGTTGGGCATTCGCACTGCGGTATTCATGATTCTGTTTATCCTGCTGGCGGGCTGTTTGCTCATGTTCGCCCGGGACAGCCGCCAACGTGAGCGTCAATCGTTCCTCCACCGGGTGATATGAGCGCCCTACCACCAGTGAGGTAGGGCCGGGTTATGTGGTAGTAACCACGCAGATTTCGGGCTTTTTCTCACACACAATGGTCTCAAATCGGAACAACGATCCGGCAGACGGAGAGAGACCATGAGTCATTTGATCGACAAGCTGAACTACTTCAGGAAGAAGCGCGAGCCGTTCGCCAACGGGCACGGCGAAACCCACGATGTCTCCCGCGACTGGGAAGACAGCTACCGCAAGCGCTGGCAGCACGACAAGATCGTGCGCTCCACCCACGGCGTTAACTGCACCGGTTCCTGCAGCTGGAAAATCTACGTCAAGAACGGTCTGGTCACCTGGGAAACCCAGCAGACCGATTACCCGCGTACCCGTGCCGACCTCCCCAATCACGAGCCCCGTGGTTGTCCTCGCGGCGCCAGCTACTCCTGGTACATGTACAGCGCCAACCGCCTGAAATACCCGCTGATGCGCAAGCACCTGATGAAGCTCTGGCGCGCGGCGAAAGCACAGCACAAGGATCCGGTCGAAGCCTGGGCCTCAATTGTTGAAGACCCCAAGAAAACCGCCGAATACAAGCCGCGCCGTGGCATGGGCGGCTTCGTGCGCTCCAGCTGGGACGAGGTCAACGAGCTGATTGGTGCGTCCAACGTCTACACCGCCAAGCAGCACGGTCCGGACCGCATCATCGGTTTCTCGCCGATTCCTGCCATGTCCATGGTGTCCTACGCCGCCGGTAGCCGCTACCTGTCGCTGATCGGTGGCGTGTGCATGAGCTTCTACGACTGGTACTGTGACCTGCCACCGGCTTCGCCGCAAACCTGGGGCGAACAGACCGACGTTCCGGAATCGGCCGACTGGTATAACTCCGGTTACATCATCGCCTGGGGCTCCAACGTACCCCAGACCCGGACCCCGGACGCGCACTTCTTCACCGAGGTTCGTTATAAGGGCACCAAGACTGTCGCTATCACGCCGGACTACGCGGAAGTGTCCAAGCTGTCTGACGAGTGGCTGAACCCGAAGCAGGGCACCGACGCGGCGCTGGGCATGGCCATGGGCCACGTGATTCTGAAGGAATTCCACGTCGACAAGCCCAGTGCCTATTTCACCGACTACGTGCGCCGGTATACCGACATGCCGTACCTGGTGATGCTGGAGCAAAAGGACGACGGCAGCTACGTGCCGGGCCGGTTCCTGCGCGCCAGTGACCTGGTGGATGGCCTCGGTGAAGAGAACAACCCCGAGTGGAAAACCATTGCCATTGACGAAGCCTCCGGCGAGCTCACCGCGCCTAACGGCTCCATCGGCTACCGCTGGGGCGAGAAGGGCAAATGGAACCTGAAGCAGACCGCGAAAGGTTCTGATGTGAACCTGCAGCTGTCCATGGTCGAGAAACACGACGACGTTGTCGATGTTGCTTTCCCTTATTTCGGCGGTATCGAGCACGACCATTTCCAGCACGTGGAGATCAAGGACGTCCTCAAGCACAAGCTGGGCTCCCGCAAGGTCCAGCTGGCGGATGGCTCCGAAGGTCGCGTGGTCACCGTTTACGATCTGATGGTCGCCAACTACGGCATCAGCCGGGGCCTGGGCGAGGATGACGGCGCCATCTCCTACGAGGAAGTGAAGCCCTACACCCCGGCCTGGCAGGAAAAGATCACCGGTGTGCCCGCCGAGAAAGTAATCCGCATCGCCCGTGAGTTCGCCGATAACGCTGACAAGACCAAGGGCCGCTCCATGGTCATCGTCGGTGCCGGTATGAACCACTGGTACCACATGGACATGAACTACCGTGGCCTGATCAACATGCTGATCATGTGTGGCTGCATCGGCCAGAGCGGTGGTGGCTGGAGCCACTACGTCGGCCAGGAGAAACTGCGTCCGCAGACCGGCTGGCAGCCGCTGGCGTTTGGCCTGGACTGGCAGCGTCCGCCGCGGCACATGAACTCCACCTCCTTCTTCTACGCTCACTCCGGTCAGTGGCGCTACGAGAAACTGGGTGTGGACGAGATCCTGTCGCCGCTGGCGGACAAGTCCAAGTTCGGCGGCAGCCTGATCGATTACAACGTACGCGCCGAGCGCATGGGCTGGTTGCCCTCCGCGCCGCAGCTCAACCGCAACCCTCTGGGGATCGCGGCCGAGGCGGAAAAGGCCGGCATGGAGGTGGCCGACTACGTGGCGCAGTCCATGAAGGATGGTTCCCTGGCCTTTGCTAGCGAGGACCCGGAAGCGCCCCAGAACCACCCGCGCAACCTGTTCATCTGGCGCTCCAACCTGCTGGGCTCCTCCGGCAAGGGCCATGAGTACATGCTGAAGTACCTTCTGGGTACCAAGAACGGCCTGCAGGGCAAGGACCTGGGCCATGAAGGCGGCGCCAAGCCGGAAGAGGTGAAATGGCATGACGAGGCGCCGGAAGGCAAGCTCGACCTGCTGGTGACCCTGGACTTCCGCATGTCCACCACCTGCCTGTATTCCGACATCGTTCTGCCGACCGCCACCTGGTACGAGAAGAACGACCTGAATACTTCGGACATGCACCCGTTCATTCACCCGCTGACCGCCGCCACCGACCCGGCGTGGGAAGCCCGCAGCGACTGGGAGATCTACAAGGGCATCGCCAGGTCTTTCTCAAAGGCTTCCGAGGGCCACCTGGGTGTCGAGAAGGACGTGGTGACCCTGCCGCTGTTGCACGACGCACCGGCGGAGCTGGGCCAGCCCTTCGACGTAAAAGACTGGAAGCGGGGCGAGTGCGACCTGATCCCGGGCAAGACCGCCCCCAACTTCATCACTGTGGAGCGCGACTACCCGAACACCTACGCCCGTTTCACCTCTCTTGGCCCGCTGATGGACAAGCTGGGTAACGGCGGCAAGGGCATCAGCTGGAACACCGAGAAGGAAGTGAACTTCCTCAAGGACCTGAACTACACCCACATTGAGGGTGCCAACGCGGGTCGTCCGAAGATCGAGTCCGCCATTGATGCGGCGGAAGTGATCCTGACCCTGGCGCCGGAAACCAATGGCCAGGTGGCGGTAAAAGCCTGGGCGGCGCTGTCCGAGATGACCGGGCTGGACCACACCCACCTGGCCACCAACAAGGAAGAGGAGAAAATCCGCTTCCGGGACATCGTGGCGCAGCCGCGCAAGATCATCTCCAGCCCGACCTGGTCTGGTCTGGAAGACGAGCACGTGTCCTACAACGCCGGTTACACCAACGTTCATGAGCTGATCCCCTGGCGCACCCTGACCGGTCGTCAGCAGTTCTACCAGGACCATGAGTGGATGCGCGCCTTCGGTGAAAGCCTGCTGGTGTACCGTCCGCCGATCAACACCAAGGCGGTGGGCAGCATGCTTAACCAGCGCAGCAACGGTAACCCGGAGAAAGCGCTGAACTGGATCACGCCGCACCAGAAGTGGGGTATCCACAGCACCTACAGCGACAACCTGCTAATGCTGACCCTCTCCCGCGGTGGCCCCATCGTCTGGCTGAGCGAGGACGACGCCAAGGAAATGGGCATCGTGGACAACGACTGGATCGAGCTGTTCAACGCCAACGGTGCTATCGCGGCCCGGGCCGTGGTCAGCCAGCGCGTGATGCCCGGCATGGTGATGATGTACCACGCCCAGGAGCGGATCGTGAACGTGCCCGGCTCGGAAATCACCGGTACCCGGGGTGGTATCCACAACTCGGTTACCCGGGTCTGCCCGAAACCGACCCACATGATCGGCGGTTACGCCCAGTATTCCTACGGGTTCAACTACTACGGCACGGTCGGCTCCAACCGCGACGAATTCGTGGTGGTGCGCAAGATGCACAACGTCGACTGGCTCGATGGCGAAGGCAATGACACTGTTCAGGAGGCTGTAAAATGAAAATCCGTTCCCAAGTCGGCATGGTACTGAACCTGGATAAGTGCATTGGTTGCCACACCTGTTCAGTAACCTGCAAGAACGTCTGGACCAGCCGTGAAGGCATGGAATACGCCTGGTTCAACAACGTCGAGACCAAGCCCGGTATCGGCTACCCGAAAGAGTGGGAGAACCAGGACAAGTGGAAGGGCGGCTGGATGCGTGACAGCTCCGGCAAGATCCGCCCGAAGATCGGTGGCCGTTTCCGGGTCCTGGCGAATATCTTCGCCAACCCGGACCTGCCGGAGATCGATGACTACTACGAGCCGTTCGATTTCGATTACCAGCACCTGCATACCGCGGGCGACAGCAAGCACCAGCCGGTTGCCCGGCCGCGCTCGCTGATCTCCGGCCAGCGCATGCAGAAGATTGAGTGGGGCCCGAACTGGGAGGAGATCCTCGGTACCGAGTTCGCCAAGCGCCGCAAGGACAAGAACTTCGACCAGGTGCAGGCGGACATCTACGGCCAGTTCGAGAACACCTTCATGATGTACCTCCCGCGTCTGTGCGAGCACTGCCTGAACCCGGCCTGTGTGGCCAGCTGCCCGAGCGGTGCCATCTACAAGCGCGAGGAAGACGGCATCGTCCTGATTGATCAGGACAAGTGCCGCGGCTGGCGCATGTGTGTCTCCGGCTGCCCGTACAAGAAGATCTACTTCAACTGGAAAACCGGCAAGTCCGAGAAGTGCATCTTCTGCTACCCGCGCATTGAAGCCGGCATGCCCACCGTGTGCTCCGAGACCTGTGTCGGCCGCATCCGTTACCTCGGCGTGCTGCTGTACGACGCCGACCGTATCGAGGAAGTGGCCAGCGCTCCGGGGGAGCACGAGCTGTATGAGAAGCAGCTGGAAATCTTCCTGGATCCGTTTGACCCGAAAGTGATCGAACAGGCGAAGAAAGACGGCATCCCGATGAATGTCATCGAAGCGGCCCAGCAGAGCCCGGTCTACAAGATGGCCGTGGACTGGAAACTGGCCCTGCCGCTGCACCCGGAATACCGCACCCTGCCGATGGTCTGGTACGTGCCGCCGCTGAGCCCGATCCAGTCGGCGGCGGAAGCCGGCAAGGTCGAGTTTGATGGGGTGCTGCCGAAGATCGAAAGCCTGCGGATCCCGGTCAAGTACCTGGCCAATCTGCTCACCGCCGGTGATGAGAAACCCATCGTGCGTGCCCTCAAGCGGATCATGGCCATGCGCCTGTACAAGCGCGCTGAAACCGTAGAAGGCAGGGAAGACCTGCGGGCCCTTGAGGAGGCTGGGCTCACCAAGGCCCAGGCGGACGAAATGTACCGCTACCTGGCGATTGCCAACTATGAGGACCGGTTCGTGATTCCAACCAGCCACCGCGAGCTGGCCAAAGAAGCCTTCCCGGACGCCACCGCCTATGGCGAGCGCAACGGTTGCGGCTTCAGCTTCGGCGACGGCTGCAACGGGGACAGCGAGTTCAACATGTTCGGTGGCCGCAAGCAGACCACCAGCATGGTGCAGAAGCTGTCGACCGTGAAGCAGGTTGACCCGAAACAGCTGCAGGAATAAGGAGGCCGAGATGCAACTTTTGAAAGTACTGGCACGGGTTCTTGAGTACCCCACTGAAGAGCTCCAGGCCTCCAAGGACGCCCTGGTAGCCGCGGTCCTTGAAGACACCCGGCTGCCCCGGCAGAACAAGGAGCAGCTACTCCGCGGGGTGGAAATCGTGTGCGCCGGCGACCTCATGGACATGCAGGAGAACTACGTCGGCATCTTCGACAAGGGCCGGGCAACGTCCCTGCTGCTGTTCGAACACGTGCACGGGGAATCCCGTGACCGCGGCCAGGCCATGGTGGATCTGATGGAGCAATACCGGGCCAACGGCCTGGAGATTGACGCCAGGGAGCTGCCGGACTACCTGCCGCTGTTCCTGGAATATCTCTCCACCCGCCCGTGGGATGAAATCCGGAACTGGCTGGAGGATATCCACCACATCCTGGGGCTGCTCGCCGAGCGTCTTTACCAGCGTGAGAGCTTCTATCACGTGGTGATGGATTCCCTGCTGGTGCTATCCGGCCGCAAGGTCAATCGCCAGGAGCTGGCGCAGATCGTGGCCTCGGAAGAGCGCGACGACACCCCGGAGGCCCTGGATAAAGTCTGGGAAGAGGAAATGGTGAAGTTTGTCGACGATCAGGGCAGCTCCTGCAGTACCGGCGGCGTTGTAGGCCAGCGCCGCCGCGAACTGGAACAGACCCAGACCATTCACCTGAGTGATCAGCTGATGACGGATGCCACACCCCGTCAGGCAGGGCGCGCCTGAGGGCGCAGGAGGAAATGACAATGTCTTACCTGAACACACTGCTATTTGGAATCTACCCGTACGTCGCCATCGCGGTACTGGTGCTCGGGACCTGGGCCCGTTATGACCAGGGCCAGTTCACCTGGAAAGCCCATTCCAGTCAGATGCTGCGCAAGAAAAACATGGTGATGGCCAGCGTGCTGTTCCATGTCGGTGTGCTGGTGATCTTCTTCGGCCACCTGGTTGGCCTGCTGACCCCGCACGCGCTCTACGAGCCGTTCATGACCCCTGGCACCAAGCAGGTGATGGCGATCGTAGTCGGAGGCATCGCGGGTGTGATGGCCATTGTTGGTGGCGGCATGTTGGCCTGGCGCCGGCTGACCGACCCGCGCGTGAAGGCCAGCAGCTCATTTGCCGACAACATGATCATCGTGATTCTGGTTATCCAGCTGGCACTGGGCCTGCTCACCATCCTGCCCACCCTGGGCCACCTGGATGGCGGAACCATGCTCAAGTTCTCGGCCTGGGCCCAGGGTATCTTCACCCTGCAGGGCGGTGTGGCGGACTACATTGCCGACGTGCACTGGATCTACAAGACCCACATCTTCCTGGGCCTGACCATCTTCGTGCTCTTCCCGTTCACCCGTCTGGTACACATGTTGAGTGTGCCGGTGGAGTATTTCGGGCGGAAGTACCAGGTGGTGCGCAAGCGCGCGTAAAGCAAAACAGCGGGGCTGGTGAACTCGTTCATCGGCCCCGAGATGACAGAGGTGAATACCATGCAACTCATCCCCGTCGGCGACGCCGAAAAACCCAGAAACCAGTTCCCGCCGGTCTACGTGGGTGACACCCTGATCGGAGAGGAGGAGATCGCCCGGGAAATGCAGCACCACCCGGCCGAAGAAGTCGACGAAGCCTGGCACGAAGCGGCAAAAAGCCTCGTTCTCCGCGAACTTCTCCTGAAGCAGGCAAGCCGCCTGAAACTGGATGACATCGCCGATGAAGAAGACCGCATTGCCCGGGTGCTGGAGCTGGAACTCAACGTTCCCGATCCGACTGAGCAGGACTGCGAACGCTTCTACGCGGCGAACCCTGTCCGCTTCCGGAGCCCCACGCTCATGGCAGTCAGCCACATCCTGCTGGCGGCCGCCCCGGACGACGTACAGGAACGGATCCGGCAGGAAGAAGCCGGTCGCCAGTTGCTTTCCGCCCTGCTGGATGGCCGTTCCCGCTTCGCCGATCTGGCCAAACAATACTCTGCCTGCGAGTCCCGACACCAGGACGGCAGTCTGGGCCAGATCAGCAAGGGCCAGACCGTCGAAGAGTTTGAACGACCGGTGCTCAGCCTGCAGGAAGGCCTCAGCCCGGAACTGATCGAGTCCCGGTACGGCTGGCACATCGTCCGTGTGGACCAGCGCATCGATGGCGAACAGTTGCCCTACGAGCACGTCAAACCGCAGATCCGGCAGTACCTGAGCGAGAGCGTGACCAGGCGGGCATTCCGCCAATATCTTCAGGTTCTGGCCTTTGAATATGGCGTGCACGGAGTGGATCTGGATCTGCCCGACACACCGTTGATGCAATAACCTTCTCTCGATCTACCCCTTTACAACCACCGAACTACCCCCTCAGAGGGAGCGCTCTGCGCTCCCTCTGCCGGTAACATTAATGTCAGTCGAAACCCTTTTCCCGCGAGGATTTAAGCATGTCACACGCTTCGGCCGACGCGCCTTTTCAGCCGCTCGATATTGCGGTGCTGACCGTCTCCGACACCCGTTCACTGACCAACGACCAGTCGGGCGATACGCTGCAGCAGCGGCTCAGCGATGGCGGGCACCGCCTGTGTGACCGGAAACTGGTAAAAGATGACATCTACGCCATCCGTGCCTTGGTTTCAGCGTGGATCGCAGATCCTGAAGTGCCGGTGATCCTCGTAACGGGCGGCACCGGCTTCTCCAGTCGAGACAGCACACCCGAGGCTCTGCTGCCGCTGTTCGACAAAACGGTTGAGGGCTACGGCGAACTTTTTCGTCAACTGTCCTTCGCCAGCATTGGAACATCCACTATCCAGTCCCGCGCCGTCGCGGGATTGGCCAATCGCACTCTTATCTGCGCCATGCCCGGCGCGCCACGAGCCTGCGCCCTGGCCTGGGACGAGGTCATTGGGCCACAGCTGGATATCCGGCACCGTCCCTGTAATTTCGTCGACCAGCTCATCCCCGAAGCCGAGGGAACCTGCATCACTCGATCTCTCTCGGGAGCAGCGTGATGTTCGATTGTATCTGCGATATTGAGCGCCCGTCGTACTCCGGCCAACAGGCAAAGTCGCTGATGCCTGTCGACCGTGCCCAGCATGCCCTGAGTGACATGGCGCGAATTGTGGTGGGCCGGGAGCAGATCCCGCTGGCGCATTGCCAGGGGCGCATTCTCGCTCGAGATCTGTATGCCGAGGAGACCGTGCCGCCTCATGACAACAGCGCTATGGACGGATATGGGTTGAAGCTTCAGGATCTGCCCGCGGACCGGATTCTTGCGGTCGCCCAGCGGGTTCCGGCTGGCGTTTTTCCTGCCGGTCAGGAAAAAGGCACGGCTGTAAGAATCTTTACCGGAGCCCCCGTCCCGGCAGGTATCGATACCGTAGTCCCGCAAGAGCAGGTGAACCTGCTCGCTGATGGCCGAATCGAGCTCCAGATGGTTCCGGCACTGGGGCAGAACATCCGGCGCGCTGGCGAGGACATACAGGCGGGCAGCCCGCTCCTGGCGGCCGGAACCCGCCTCCAGTCGGCTGAAATCGGCCTGCTGGCAAGCCAGGGCATCTCGGACGTCAACGTGTTCGCCGCCCTTCGTGTGGCGGTCGTCACGACGGGTGACGAATTGGTCTCACCCGGCCAACGATTGGGCGCCGGGCAAATCTACGACATCAATTCATTTTCACTGCGGGCAGCCCTGGAGCGTCTGGGCTGCCAGGTTACCCAGACCGGTCTGGTCGCGGATACCTTTGAGGCGACTCGCGACGCCCTCGCCAACGCCGCCGAATCTCACGATCTGGTCATTACTACCGGTGGCGTCTCGGTCGGCGACGAAGATCACGTGCGGCCATCGGTACAGGCCCTGGGGAACCTTCATCTTTGGGGGGTCGCCATGAAGCCCGGCAAGCCCTTCGCTTTCGGCCACATTGGCCAGACTCCCTTTCTGGGATTACCAGGAAACCCCATGGCTGCTCTGGTGACATTCGAGGTTTTAGCCGTGGACTTCATTCGTCAGCTGATGGGCGCCAGAAACCGGCCTTTCCTGCCGGTACCCGTAGCTGCCGGCTTTGCCCGTGCCCGCTCCAATCCCAGGCAGGAATACCTGCGCGTGATGCTCAGCAGCGACGGAGGCGCCCTGAAGGCTGACCTGGCCGGATCCCAGAGTTCGGGCGTGCTGTCCGTGGCCAGCAGGGCCGACGGTTACTTGATCGTTCCACCAAACAACTCCATCACCGAGGGATCGCACTATGCCTTTGTCCATCGTGACCAGTTGTACTACTGACCCGGTTATCGGCTTTCCGAACCCTGACGCTGACGACGGCCCGGAGGAATTTTCAGCACTGCGTCGTCATCCTCTTTTCAGCGACCTGAGCAGCGCAGACTTCCGTGACCTGTCCATGCGTACAAGGCAGATCCACTTGGAGAAACATGAACTGCTTTACCGCCAGGATACCGAAGCCAAGCATTTCTATTTTGTAGTGTCGGGTCGGTTAAGGCTGTACCGGTTGGACTATTCCGGTTTCGAGCGAACGCTTGACAGTCTGGAAACGGGCGACTGTTTCGCCGAGGTCATGATCTACGCCAACCCGGCCCGGTACGCCTGTTACGCGGAATCAATGAAACGCAGTGTGGTCCTGAGCATTCCGATCCAGGCCTACCGGGCACTCATCACGGCACGTCCGGATTACGCTGAGAAGGCACTCGCCCATTACGCGGCGCGCGCAGTCTCTCGGTTCCACGATCTGGAAATCATGACGGTTCAGAATGCCCGTGACCGGCTCATCCGTTATCTGATCGACCTGCTACCCAATGGTACCGACCAGGCCGGCGAAGTGGAGTTGCCATTGCCCAAGTGCCTGGTGGCTTCGCGCCTGGCCATGCAACCGGAGACCTTCTCCCGGATCCTGGCCGAGCTGAAAGCCAACGGCCTGATTCGGGTGAATCGTAGCAAGCTGTTCATCTCCGACCCGCAGCGGTTGATCGAGGTCAGCCAGTAAACCCCTGGTATGCCCGTGCCCTGATACCTGCAGGTTCTGTTCGAAGGAGGCTGTATGACATCAAGAAAGCAACGTCCACTTATCTATTCCTGTTCCGGCTGCTCGGACGTGGCGCAGCTCGCGAACAACGTGGCTGTCAGGCTGGACCACGCCGGCGAGTTCGAAATGTCCTGTATCTCCGGCGTCGGCGGCAGGGTGCCGGCACTGGTGAAGACCGCCCGCTCCGGTCGCCCGATCACGGTAATTGACGGTTGCCCGCTGCAATGCGCCCTGAGCTGCCTTGAAAACGTGGGTGTGACACCGGATGAGCACGTCCGGCTGTATGAATCCGGCTTTAAGAAACGCTATGGGCAGAGTTACGGCGAGGCGGCAATCCGGGACGTCTGCGAGCAGGTCCTTGCGCGTCGTGACCACGCACAACTGATAGCCCGGCAGGCCTAAGCCTGCCCTGCCACACATTATTCAGGAACTCGTTTGATGATCAGTAGCTACAGAGATTTAGTACAAGCAAGCCGCGGCCAGACCGATGCCCAGCGGTTTCTTTTCGTGTTCTGTCGGGCCGAGTTGCCCGACGACGCCTCCGTCGAGGAAAAAGAGGCTTTCGAGCGCGGTGAGGGCGGTGCCCTGACGCCGGTCATCTGCGTGGATAAGTCCCCCGATGAGGCCCCGGATTTCCCGGCGCTTGTGGAGGAGTCCCGCGCGACCGGGCAGGCCTGGGATGTGGTCTTTGTCGCGGCCATGTCGGGACGCGGCGGCATGGAGCCTTCCACCGACGAAGCCCAGCAGCCCCTCACCATGATGGTGGAGTCTATCCGTCTGGGGCATATCTCCAACTACTTGCCGTTGAATACCCGGGGCGAAGCGGTCGCGCTTCAATAGGCCTACTGTTCGCGGCGTGTGCTGCGGCATATCCCATAAGCGGTATTTGATTGTTGTAAATTTTGTCTAGGCTTCAAACAGGTTGCCGTCTTCGGGAGACTGAAGTGAACGCATGGTTACGCACCGCTACCCGCCTTCTTCTTGCCATTACCTGGGCGACTGGCGTCCTGGCGCCAGCCGCCTGGGCAGAGCCGTTGTCCGGCTATGAACCGGTTGCCGCCCGCCAGGTCATCCAGAAAGCGTTTCCCTCGGTAACAGAGCTGGCGCCCCGTGACGGCAACCGGGCGATACAGGAGCTGTACGCCGGGGATGAGCTCAAGGGCTACGCCTATCAGAGCCTGGATTTTGTCCAGACACCGGCCTATTCGGGCAAGCCGATCAATGTGGTAGTGGTCCTGGACACCAAGGGCAAGATCGTCCAGAACCGGGTCATCGAACACCACGAGCCGATCCTGCTGGTGGGTATTCCCGAGAGCAAGATGCATGATTTTACCGACCAGTACATCGGCTTGAAAGCCGACCAGCGGGTAACCGTTGGCGGCACCTCCAGCGAGCGAAAAGTTGCCGTGGATGGTCTGTCCGGCGCGACGGTGACGGTGATGGTGATCAACGAAGTGATCATGCGCACGGCTCACAAGGTTGGTGCCGAACTGGGACTGGTGAAAGGCGCCAGTGACAGCCGGCCGCCCATGTCGGAGCTGAAAACCGGCGCCTTCGAGCCGAAGAGCTGGCAGGAACTGACCGGAGAGGGTTCTGTGCGCCGGCTGCTGCTGCCCCGTGGTCAGGTCGATGATGCCTTCAAGGGCACGGACGCCGAGGAGGTGGGCAAGGCCGCGCCGGAAGAACGCGACGACCCGCTGATTGATCTCTATGCCGCTTATCTGAATGTCCCCACCATCGGCCGGAACCTGTTGGGCGAGAGCCAGTACCAGTGGCTGACCACGGAACTCAAGGAGGACGAACATGCCATAGCCGTGATGGCTGAGGGAGACTATTCCTTCAAGGGGTCCGGCTATGTACGCGGTGGCATTTTTGATCGTATCCAGATTCGCCAATTCGGTGACACCTTCAATTTTCGAGACCTGGATTATTACCGTCTGAGCGATGTCTACGCTGACGGCATGCCCGATTTCGGTGAAATGGCCATCTTCATCGTTCGTCAACAGTACGACTTCGACCCGGGCACGGACTGGACCCTCGAGCTAACCGTCAAGCGCCAGACGGGACCACTGGACAGTGAGTTTCAGGTTTTCCCGCTCAGTTACCAGTTACCAGACCAGTACTACACCCGCCCGGAACCCGTTTTGTCCGAAGAGGAAATGCTGGCGGAGCAGCCCATGTGGGTGCAGGTGTGGTACCAGCGCGATTTCCAGATTGTGGTCTTGGGCCTGGGGATCGGTGTGCTGCTGTTCATCCTGTTCTTCCAGGATTGGCTGGTGCAAAAGCCGGAGATCTTCCGATGGATCCGTCTTGGCTTCCTGGTCTATACCCTGTTTTTCATCGGCTGGTATGCCCTGGGGCAGTTGTCCATCGTCAACGTGCTGACTTTCGTGAACAGCATGATCAGCGGCTTCACCTGGGAAACCTTTTTGATTGACCCGATGCTGTTCATCCTCTGGGCGGTGGTGGCCGCGATCATATTGTTGTGGGGGCGCGCCGTTTACTGTGGCTGGCTGTGCCCGTTCGGAGCCCTACAAGAGCTCCTCAACGAGCTCGCTCGCAGGCTAAAGGTGCCCCAGTACACCGTACCTTTCGCCTGGCATGAGCGACTGTGGGCGATCAAGTACATCATCCTTCTGGTGCTGTTCGGGGTGTCCCTGGAGTCCATGGCGGCGGCCGAGCGACTGGCCGAAGTGGAACCGTTCAAAACTGCCATCACCCTCAAGTTCGATCGTAGCTGGCCCTTCGTCAGCTATGCCGTCGTGCTGTTGGTGGTCAACCTGTTCACTCGCAAGGTCTTCTGCCGGTACCTGTGCCCGCTGGGCGCCGCCCTCGCACTGCCGAGCAAATTGCGGGTGTTCGACTGGCTGAAACGCCGGAAGGAGTGCGGCAATCCCTGCCGGCTCTGTGACCACGAATGCGAAGTCCAGGCCATCCATCCTGACGGCCACATCAATTACATGGAGTGCCATTACTGCCTCGACTGTCAGGTGACCTATTTCAACGACCACAAGTGCCCGCCACTGATCGTCAAACGTCGTGGCAAACGCCGTGGTCACAACGCGCCAGGCCACCCGGATGAGATTCCGGTGAAGCAGGTGCCCTAAGCAGTGCAGGAAAATAACCAGAAAAACGAGAAGCAAAACCGCCATGACCAATAACGGAGTTGGATGTGATGAAAAAGAGAGATGAGCTGATCAAGGACGCTTCCGAAACGACCGAGAGCGGCCTTAGCCGCCGCCGTTTCATGGGGGCCGCCGCTCTTGCAGGGGTTGCAGGAGCAACGGGTCTTGGTACTGCAGTGATGTCCCGGGAGGCCTTTGCCGAAGCCGCCGAGAACGCCCGCAACAATTTTGTGGTGCACCCGGGTGAGCTGGACGAATATTACGGCTTCTGGAGCGGCGGCCATTCCGGCGAAGTGCGCGTTCTGGGTGTGCCCTCGATGCGGGAATTGATGCGGATTCCGGTATTCAATGTCGATTCGGCAACGGGCTGGGGTATCACCAATGAGAGCAAGGATGTCCTCGGGCATGACAACACGCATCTGAACGGTGATGCCCACCACCCGCACATTTCCATGACCGATGGCCGGTATGACGGTAAGTACCTGTTCATCAACGACAAGGCCAATACCCGGGTGGCCCGCATCCGCCTCGACATCATGAAGTGTGACAAGATCACCACCATACCCAATGTGCAGGCGATCCATGGCCTGCGCCTGCAGAAGGTGCCAAAGACCAAGTACGTGTTCTGCAACGCCGAGTACGTGATTCCCCATCCGAACGATGGCGGTGACACCAGCCTTGAAAGCAGCTTTACCATGTTCAATGCGGTGGACGCCGAGACCATGGAGGTCGCCTTCCAGGTGATCGTCGATGGTAACCTCGACAATACCGACGCGGACTACACTGGCAAGTATGCCTGCTCGACCTGTTATAACTCCGAAAAGGCTCTGGATCTCGCCGGCACCATGCGCAATGATCGCGACTGGGCAGTGGTCTTCAACATCGAACGGATCGAGAAAGCCGTCAAAGATGGCGACTACAAGACCCTGGGCGATTCCAAGGTACCGGTGGTGGATGGTCGCCATGGTTCGGAACTGACCCGGTATATACCTGTCCCGAAGAATCCGCACGGTCTGAATACGTCGCCCGATGGCAAATATTTCATTGCCAATGGCAAGCTGTCGCCGACCTGTACGGTAATTGCAATCGACAAGCTGGATGACCTGTTCGCCGGCAAGTTGAAGGAAGAACGTGATGTCGTTGTTGCCGAGCCGGAACTGGGCCTTGGGCCTCTGCACACCACGTACGATGGTCGCGGTAATGCGTACACCACGCTGTTCATCGACAGCCAGGTCTGCAAATGGAACATCGCCGATGCCATCAAGCACTATAATGGCGAGAAGGTGAACTACATCCGCCAGAAGCTTGATGTGCATTACCAGCCCGGCCACAACCATGCCTCACTGACCGAGTCCCGTGATGCCGATGGCAAGTGGCTGGTGGTGTTGTCCAAGTTCTCCAAGGACCGGTTCCTGCCGGTGGGCCCCCTGCATCCGGAAAATGATCAGCTGATCGATATCTCCGGTGAGGAAATGAAGCTGGTGCACGATGGTCCAACCTTTGCCGAGCCCCACGACTGTATTCTGGTGCGCCGTGATCAGATCAAGACGAAGAAGATCTACGATCGCGACGATCCTTACTTTGCCTCGGCCCGTGAGCAGGCGAAGCAGGATGGTGTCACCCTGGAGGCTGACAACAAGGTTATCCGTGACGGCAACAAGGTACGGGTGTACATGACCTCGGTTGCTCCCATGTACGGTATGACCGAGTTCAAGGTGAAACAAGGCGATGAGGTGACAGTGTATGTGTCGAACCAGGACACCATCGAAGACGTCACGCACGGCTTCTGTATGGTGAACCACGGCGTGAGCATGGAAATCAGCCCGCAGCAGACTTCGTCGGTGACGTTCGTGGCAGACCGCCCGGGGGTTCACTGGTACTACTGCAACTGGTTCTGCCATGCCCTGCACATGGAAATGCGCGGTCGCATGATAGTTGAGAAGGCCTGACCTCCTCTTTGCCGGGGCTCCTTTGGGAGTTCCGGCCTTACCTTCACCATGGGAGAAGCAATCCAAGAGGAGGCTGCTTTCCAAAACACGCTCCTTCGGCACATCCATGTGATGCTTGGGCTTCGCCATCCATGGCTTCGCACAGTTTTGGAAAGCAGCCTCCTCTTGAATTGCCAGAATTCTGGCAAAGCCCGAGGAAAATCCACCTCTCAGAGAAACATTGATGTGCCAACTTTTGCGTTATGGGGTGGCCCTGAGCGTCGCTCTGTTATCGCTGACCGCGAATGCGGACCTGCAACAGCAACTAGATGCCCTGGAACCGGGCACGACTTTTCAACTTCCCCCGGAGCAGGTTGCATCCCTCGCTCTTCGGGTGCCTGGGGTAACCGTGTCTTGCCATCCTGATACGGTGATCGACGGCGGCGGGCAGGGGAATGCCGTGGATATTGTCGCTGAAGAGGTGACGTTGTCCGGTTGTTCGGTGCGCAACTGGGGCCGGGATCTGAACGAGCTGGATGCTGGCATATTTGTGGCTCGGGAGTCCCGTGGCGTGGTGGTTGAGGGCAACCGTTTGCAAGGCCCGGCGTTTGGGGTCTGGCTGGATGCAGCACCGGATGCGATTGTTCGCAACAACACGATCCGTGGCGACGCCAGTATGCGTCCTAACGACCGGGGTAACGGGATTCATCTGTTCAACACCACCGGGGCGCTGATTGAGGACAACCGTATCCGTCAGACCCGGGATGCGATTTATATTGAAACCGCTAATGGTAATGTCATCCGCGGCAATGTGATGGCCGATCTGCGTTACGGCATTCATTACATGTACTCGATGGATAATTTGTTAGAGGACAACGTCACCCGAGGCACCCGCACCGGCTATGCGTTGATGCAGAGTAAGCGCCTGAAGGTATTCAATAACCGGTCGGAGAACGACGAGAACTACGGCATCCTGATGAACTTCATTACCCAGTCCGAACTGCGCGGGAACGTGGTGACCGGGGTGTCGCAAGGGCAGACTGCCGGTGTTGCGATTGATGGGGCCGAGGGCAAAGCCGTGTTTATCTATAACTCCCTGTACAACACGTTTGAAGGCAACGTGTTTGCCGAAAGCAACATTGGCATTCATCTGACCGCCGGATCGGAAGACAACGAGGTGTTCGGGAATGCCTTTCTTAACAATAAACGTCAGGTTAAATATGTCGCGACCCGCACCCAGGAGTGGTCAAGGAAGGGAGAAGGCAATTACTGGAGTGATTATCTGGGTTGGGATCGAGACCAGGACGGTTTGGGCGACGTGCCTTACGAGCCCAACGACAATGTCGACCGCCTGCTGTGGAAATATCCCGAGGCAAAGATTCTGATGTTCAGCCCGGCGGTGGATACCCTGCGCTGGGTTCAGGATACCTTTCCCGTGGTCAAGTCTGCAGGTGTAGCCGATTCCCACCCCCTTATGCGTATCCCCGCTGATCTGCAACCGGAGCATTGATGAGCTGCTTTCGTCTTGAGAATGTGAGTTTCCGTTATGGCAAGAAGCCAGTGCTGAACGGTGTCGACCTGCGCCTGGAGCCGGGCGAGATCCTGGGCCTGTTTGGTCACAATGGGGCTGGCAAAACCACATCCATCAAACTCATCCTGGGGCTGATGCAGCCCACTCAGGGAGCGATGTCTGTTCTTGGCGGGGAGGCGGGCGATCCCGAGGTGACCCAGCACATCGGGTATCTGCCGGAAAATGTAATGTTCTACCCGCAACTTACGGGGCGGGAGATCCTCAAACATTTTGCCCGTTTGAAAGGGGCGTCGCCGGGGCAAGTTCCCGAACTGCTCGCGCGGGTCGGACTCGGCGACGCCATGGATGCCCGCACCAAAACTTACTCCAAGGGCATGCGTCAGCGTCTCGGCCTGGCCCAGGCGCTGTTGGGGCGGCCAAAGTTATTGATGCTTGATGAGCCCACCGTGGGTCTTGATCCGGTAGCGACGGCAGACCTCTACCGGCTGCTTCGGAAGCTGCGCGACGAAGGCACCGGCATTGTGCTCTGTTCCCATGTACTGCCGGGTGTTGAGCCTTATATTGACCGCGCAGCCATCCTCACCGAGGGCGCCCTGAGGGCTGTCGGTGACCTGTCGGCCCTCAGGCGGCAGGCCAATATGCCGGTCACCCTGTCGCTCGAGCCGGTGAACAGTATTTCGGCTCTTGAACAGGTGATTGACGGGGCCTCGTCCAGCAATGGCCTGATGGTCAGTACTGACAGCGGGCGCTTGACGGTGGACGTGCAGTCCGGGGATAAAATGCCACTGTTGCAGGCCTTGATGGCTTCCGGGGAGCTGGCTGATATCAGCATCCACCAGCCGAGTCTGGAAGACATTTACGTGCACTTCATCGGCTCTGGTGGACTTGCCCACCGTGGAGGCAGCCAATGAACAGCATCTGGACCATTGCCCGCAAGGAACTGAGCGATAGTCTGCGAAACCGCTGGCTAATGGCCATCTCACTGGTGTTCGCAACCCTGGCCCTGGGTATCGCCTGGTTCGGCGCTGCTGCCTCGGGGCAGGTCGGCTACGCGTCGACGCCCGCCACCATCGCCAGCCTGGCCAGCCTGGGAATCTTCCTGATCCCGCTGATAGCACTGTTGCTGGCCTACGATGCCATCGTTGGTGAAGAGGAGGGCGGTACCCTGTTGTTGTTGATGACCTACCCGCTCAGTCGCAGCCAGCTGCTGCTCGGAAAATTTCTCGGCCACGGATTGACCCTGGCCCTTGCCACGCTCATCGGCTTTGGCGTTGCCGGCGTGGCCATTGCACTCCTGGTGGAGGATGTTGATATTGCCGGCCTGGCCGTTGCCATGTTCCGGTTTATTGCCTCCACGGTCCTGTTGGGCTGGGGCTTCATTGCTTTGGCTTATATGGTCAGCGTCAGAGTCAGCGAGAAGCCAGTCGCGGCCGGCCTGGCCCTGGCGATCTGGTTTTTCTTTGTGCTGATCTTCGACCTCGCGCTGCTGGGTACCCTTGTGGCGAGCGAGGGCCAGTTCAGCTCGCAGCTTTTACCGTGGCTGTTGATGCTCAATCCGACCGATATCTATCGCCTGCTGAATATCGTGGCCTTCAGCGATAACGCTCAGCTCAGCGGTGTTCTCAGCCTTGGTGCAGATCTGCCAATCAGTGCCGCCGGGCTTTGGCTGGGTCTGGTACTCTGGTTTGCGGTTCCGCTGGCCGGGGCCCTTTTGCTGTTTCGAAATCGTCGCATCTGAACGGAGTTTCCTTGATGACTTGCACCAACCAATACCTGCGTTGGGTATTCCTGATCCTGACGACCATCCTGCTTGCTGCCTGCGGCAATAATGAGGAGCAGGCCAACACCCGGCCCGACCCCGTGCACATCGCATCCGGTGACGAATGCCATGTGTGTGGCATGGTGATTGAGGGCTTCCCCGGTCCGAAAGGCGAGGCCATCACCGAGAAAGACCAGCACGTGCGCAAGTTCTGCTCGACCCGCGATATGTTTGCCTGGATGCTGCAGCCGGAAAACGTGAATCGCGCCCACACCCTGTATGTTCACGATATGGCCCAGACCCAATGGCAAAGCCCGGATGACACTGCCCTGATCGACGCCCGGGAGGCGTTCTTCGTGGTCGGATCGGAGCGCGACGGTGCCATGGGTCCGACCCTGGCGTCCTTTGCCGAGGAGGCAGCTGCCGAGGCGTTCAGTAAGGAGTACGGGGGGCAGGTGCTCGCCTACGGGGAAGTCACCCTGGAACATATCAATACCGAGATGCCCCAGGGGGACATGCACGATATGGGAGACATGGACGCTTCAGCGATGGAGCAGTAAACGGTTCCTCCCCCCCGCAAGTAGTGTCAGTGTCCTACATGTTCATCGGCGATGATGTTATGGATTTCTTCGATTGAGTGCACGTAACGAACGTAGTTTTCTACGAATTCGCGTCCCTCGGCGACGGTCTCTGCGTCAGCGCCTTTCCTGACCTTGTGAAATTGCGTCAGGACAAATTTGGTGACGTTGTCACCCAGCTTCTGTGCCAGGGCATCAACAGCACCGTCGGCAAGCGCCTTGTCGGCAGCTTTGGCCGCAACGGACGCGCTGCCTGCCGGCTGCAATCCGGTGTAGGGTGCTCCTTCAGTTGCCCTGTGCAGGCGCACGAGTGTCTCGAAAAAGAACTGGTCAGCCAGTTCACGGGCCTTTGGATCAAGGCTCCGGACCTCCATGGTGCTCTGGAAGGCGATCTTCAGTTGGTCTTCATCCTCTGTTCCAACCCACTTGAGAACCGGCTTCAGGGATTGCTCATTCAGGGCCTCTCTGGCGTCCTCGATAACCGGCCCGTCCAGGGAATCGCAGTGTGCGAAACTGAATGAACTCCAAAGCAGTGTTCCGCTGATCAGGGCAGGGATGAGGATTCGTTTGGTTTTACGGGATGTGTTCATGATGCACCTCTCGGTCGTGTCCGGGTTTGATGGGCGACATGGGAAAACGCCACATGTTGCCAGCTGCAAATCCACGGTGACTGAAAGGAGGGCTGCCGGCGTCCGGATTCAGGAATCCGAACGTTCGGATTTTCCATCGAACGCCGATGACCGGTTCGGGTTCAAGCGTCGGTACTCTGAGGGAGTCTTGCCGGTGGTTTTTCTGAACAGGGTGTTGAAGACGGATTTCGAGTTGAAGCCGGATTCGTAAAGGATGTCGGTGATGGATGCGTTATCTGAGGGATTCGCGAGGCGCACCCGGGCATGCTCGATGCGGTAACCGTTCACGAACTCATAAAAGTTCATGCCCATTTTCTGGTTCAGAAATCGAGATAGGTCCCTCGGTGTCAGCTCTGCCTGGTGGGCAAGCCGGCTCACGGTAAGGTTGGAGTGCAGGTAGGGACGCTGCTGCTCCATCAACTGTTCGATTCGTGCTGCAAGTTCTTCGACCGGTGGGCCGTCAGTCTCTAACGAAACGGGTTTCACTTCGGAAAGCGCGGGGCTCGGAATTCCGGAAAAGGCCTCGGGTTGCCGGAAAGCCAGTACCGACATGGGGAGCAGAACCAGAATACTCACGACTGTGGTGGCAATAGTCAGCCCTTCGTGGCTGCCTGTCACTCGCATCACGTGGGCGAGCACGCAGTAAACCAGACTCAGGGACCAGGCTGCGGTGTAGGCCAGGAGCAGGATTCTGAGCCAGCTCAGTTCCTTGTTGCCCAGATCGGAAAAAATGTTGCGGAGTTCAAGTCCGAAGCGCGAGATCATCCTCAGCGTTGCACCCAGATAACCGAGCATTATCCCGTGCAGGGCGAGGGCCACCGCGATGGAGTTCATTACACCGGGGTAGTGGCTATCCGACAGCATCCTGGCCTGTGTTTCTGTAGGCAGGCTGTAGTAGCCGACCAAGAACACCAGGCTCGCCGCGAGGAGCGGCAAAAGGTGTAACAGGTGCCGGGCCTTTGGCTTGAAATCCCGGTACATGACCGATTTGGTATACAGGTAAATGGCGCCGGGCTGAAGCATGGCCATGATGGTGCCTGAGAAGGCGACATCGGGAAACGTAGCGGTGAGTCCCGTGGTGTGCAGGAACACTTCCAGCAGGGTGCCGGTGAAGCCGGCAATCATGATCGCCAATAACAGTCGGGGCATGCGCCGGCCCCTGGCGGGCGTAATGCAAAGCAGAATCAAGAACAGGAACTGCGCAATAACGCCGAACAGGATGAGCTGGGGGAGTGTGAGGAGCACCGTGGCATCAAGCGGGGTTGGATCAGCCCCCGGTCATGTTCATGAACCGCAGGATCTGCACGTCGCCCTCACTGGAGAAGTGGTGGCGCTCCGGCTTCAGGTCCATGGCGTTAATGATGGTCTGCCGAAGCTTGTCGTCCGTGACCGGGTTGCCTCGCAGTACTCGGCGCAGATCTACCGAGTGCTCGTTGCCGAGACACAATAGCAGACGGCCTTCCACGGTGACCCGGACCCGGTTGCAGGTGGAGCAGAAGTTGTGGGAGTGGGGGGAAATAAAGCCCACGCGGATCGGGCTGTCCGGCATGCGGTAATAGCGCGCCGGACCCCCGGAGTCTTCAGTGGCGGGCACCAGATCGTGGTGCCGGCGGATGATGCTTTGGACTTCATCGCTGGTGCATAGGGCCAGTCCCCGATCGTGCTCGGAAATCTCACCCAGGGGCATCTCCTCGATGAAGCTGATGTCCACTTGTTTCTTGCGGGCGAACTCAATCAGTTCCGGGATTTCCTCGTCGTTCCGGCCCTTCATCACCACGGTGTTGAGTTTGATGCCCCGAAAACCGGCTTCGCGAGCCGCATCAATGCCGTCCAGTACCCGGTTCAGGTTCCCGGTGCGGGTGATGTTCCGGAATTTTTCGGCGTCCAGGGAGTCGAGGCTGATGTTGAGCCGGTGCATGCCGGCCTTGCGCAACGGCTCGGCCATGGTCGTCAGCTGGCTGCCGTTGGTGGTCATGGCAAAATCGCGCAGACCGTAGGTGCCGATTTCCTTTACCAGTTCCAGGATGTCTTTGCGAACCAGCGGCTCGCCGCCGGTCAGGCGGATTTTTTCGGTGCCGAGGCTAACAAAGTTGCGGGCGACCCGGGCAATCTCCTCGAGGGTCAGGACCTGCTGGCGCGGGAGGAAGGTCATGTCTTCGGCCATGCAGTACACACAGCGGAAATCACACCGGTCGGTGACGGACAGCCGAACGTAGTTCACGGTGCGGCCAAATCGGTCTGTCAGAGGGCTCTGCGGCATTGAGTCGCTTCCTGTTACTGCATGCTTTTCGATCAAGTATAGACGCAGTATCGCAAATTAGTGTAACGAATCCGATACCCCGCGAGGGGTAACCCTCCGGAGCCCTCCATGGCGCCGGTAAGGTCAGATTCACGCGCGGACGGGTTCCTGTTCCGGCGCTCCGTCGTCCTCGGCCGCAACCAGGGTAGGGAAGAACAGGGCTTTTACCACCTGCCAACCGACGGCGAGGGCGCCGACGATAAACACCACATCGCCGATGGTGCGCACCCAGCGCAGAAACTGCAGTATGTCGCTCTGCATAAAGGCTTCACTGCGGGCATACCACAGGCCTTCACTGGCGCTGGCGAAGAACTGGATCAGGCCGACTGGCAGCAGGCTGGTAAACAGCATCAGCACCAGACCCAGGTTCAGCCCCCAGAACCCTACCTTCATCAGTCGCTCGTTGAAGACCACCTGTGGCCTGAGGTATCGCAGGATCAGCAGCGTGAAGCCAAGGGCCAGGAAGCCGTAGACGCCAAACAGGGCGGCATGGGCGTGGGTGGGCGTGGTGTTCAGCCCCTGGATGTAATAGAGCGCGACCGGCGGGTTGATCATGAAACCAAGTACACCGGCTCCGAGCATGTTCCAGAAGGCAACTGCCACGAAGAACACCAGTGGCCAGCGGACGTTTTCCATCCAGGGCGCCTTGTTTTTAAGGTGCCAGTTCTCCCAGGCTTCGTAGCCCAGAACGACCAGCGGGACCACTTCCAGGGCACTGAAGGTGGCGCCAACCGCCATCACCGGGGTGGTGGTGCCGGCAAAGTACAGGTGGTGGAAGGTCCCCGGCACGCCGCCGAGCATGAACAGGCTGGCGGAGGCCAGACTGGCGGATGTCGCCACGGTTCTGGACACCAGACCCATGCTACAGAAGATGAACGCCAGGGCGGTGGTGGCGAATACCTCGAAGAAGCCTTCGACCCACAGGTGCACGATCCACCAGCGCCAGTACTCCATGACCGAAATGTGGGTGCGCTCGCCATAGAAGAAGCCGGCGCCATAGAACAGTCCGATAGCCACCACGGAGGCGGTCAGCAGTGCCAGCAGGTTCTTGTCGCCGGGTTGTCTCAGAGCCGGGACAATGCCGCGAAGCATCAGCACCAGCCAGAAGGCGATGCCGGTGAATTTGCCGATCTGCCAGAGGCGACCGAGATCGACGAACTCATAGCCCTGATGGCCTAGCCAGAAGCTCAAATGTTCGGGCATGATCTGGGCAATCGCCAGGTAGTTGCCGGTAAAGGAGCCGACCACCACGACCACCAGCGCCCAGAACAGGACATCCACGCCCAGTTTCTGGAATTTCGGGTCCCGGCCACCGTTGATGATCGGTGCCAGGAACAGGCCGGCGGCCAGGAAACCGGTCGCAATCCAGAACAGGGCGGCCTGGATATGCCAGGTACGAACCAGGGAATAGGGAAACCACTCGGAAACATTGATCCCGTAAAAGCTCTGGCCTTCAACCGTGTAGTGCGCGGTAAAGCCTCCCAGCATCACCTGGAACCCGAACAGGGCGACGACCAGGAACAGATATTTCCCGAGGGCTTTCTGGGAGGCCGTCAGGGCGAAACCGGCCAGTGGATCTTTTACGGGGGCGGTCGGCTCTTCCTCATCGTGTTTGCGCAGGAACGCCCAGGCCCAGACCAAACCACCGACACCAGCGATGAGCAGGACCACACTGACGATAGACCAGATTATGTTCTCGGCAGTCGGCTTGTTGTCGATCAGTGGCTCGTGGGGCCAGTTGTTGGTGTAGGTGGCGTTGCTGCCGGGTCGTTCCGTAGCGGCTGCCCACGCGGTCCAGAAGAAGAACTCGGTCATCCGCTGGCGCCGCTCCGGGCTGGGCAGGGTGTTTTCCTTCATCGCATAGTTTTCCCGGGTGGAGCGGAGTTCCGGGGCATTGCTAAACAGCCGGCTGTAATAGTCGGCGGTGTCGGCAATGGCCCGGGTACGGCGCTCGGACAGAGTCAGGACTCCTGTCGCCGGGTCGTAGCTATTGGTTCGGTATTCGGTTTTCAGTTCGTATTGCAGGGCATTCTGCTGTTTCCCGTTCAGGTCCTGGTAAGCCAGGCCGAATTTCTCCTCGGCTGCAAGTTCCAGCCAGGCCTTTAACTCCCGATGCAGCCAGTCGGCCGTCCAGTCTGGCGCCTGGTAGGCGCCGTGGCCCCAGATCGAGCCCAGTTGCATCCCGCCCACGGATTGCCAGGCGGTCTGGCCATCGAGGATAGTTTCTTCCGTCATCAGTGCGTCGCCGGTTTCGCTGACGACCTGGTCAGGAATTGGAGGGGCGGAGCGATAGACTTCGGTGCCGAAATAACCCAGCAGGGCGAAAGTCAGCGCAAGTATTGCGATCAGGATTAGCCAGAGTCGGCGGTAATTAGCCATTGGAAGCTCCTCCCATGCGGCCATCAATGCGGTTGAAAAGAATGTTGTTTTCGAGATGGATGTGTTGTTTCAGATCGTCCCGAAAGGTCTCAAGCCCCAGATAAAGCGCTGTCCAGGTGTTGCAGGCATCCCGGGGCAGGCTCATGCCGTTGGCGGTGTCGTTGAGTTGATCCAGGAAGGCGCCGTGACTTTCGTGTTCCTCTCGCATGACCGAGACGGGCGCTACGGCGATGCCGTTGATGCCACGGGTGATCATCGGAAACAGGATCTGCTCTTCCTTGTTCATGTGATTTTCCAGCTCGCCTTGCATCGCCTCGAGTAGCCCTGTGAGCCCCGATGGGCACTTCGGGTGGCTGCCGTGAACACGTTCAACGCGTTTTGCCATCCGGATTAGCTCTGGCAGTTGTTCGCGATGGACGTCGTGATAGCGATTGAGAATGTGTTCGATCAGCGCCTCCATCGAGAGAGTCGCAGGGTTTGGTTGGCCTTCACGCTGGTCGGTACGTGCCTGAATGTCTGCGGCTATCAGATTCGCGTCGAGTCCTTTGGAGCTGGCAGCCTGCTCCAGTGTTGTGTGGCCACCGCAGCAGAAGTCCAGCTTGAGTTGATGGAGGATGGTCGTTGCGCCTGGAAAGTCCCGTGCGATCTGGCCTAAGGGCAATGATGTAATGTTCATGGCATTTCTCCTCTTTAAAAGGTGTAAAAATAATACATCTTAATTTGTAAAGAAGTAAACAAGATAAATTAAATTGGGTGGGCAACGTCGCCGAGTATCTTCTGTGCCTAAAGAGTGAATCTTTGGTTGTGGATCGCAGATAACTTTTCTATAGTTAAAGATGTAACTAGTATCAATGTTATGGTGAAGGTATGGAAAGGTGGTTGGCGTTTTCAAATAGTGCACTGGTCTGGTCAGCCGTTGGGCTGGTGGTGACCATTCTTCTGGCTTACCCGTTTGCCTATGCTGTGTCGCTGCCATGGCAAATTCTGGCGCACATCGGGACCCTGCTGTTTGCCGTGGGCATCAAGATTGCCTACGTCGCCCGGCTGGTTTTCCTGAGTCGTCTCGGGAGACCTGTTCATTGAATCCCGGTAAAATGGATGCAGATATGAATATTTCAGGGGGCGTTGCAATGCCTGAGCATTCCGGGAAAACCGGATTTCGCATTCTTTCGTATATAGCTTTAGGGCTGGCAGCAATAGGGGTTGTGCTTCCGCTTCTGCCGACAACACCGTTTGTGCTTCTGGCAGCTTTTTTTGCCAGTAAGGGCTCTCCGACGTTTGCCCGATGGTTGGAGGAGCATCCCCGTTTTGGCCCTGTGATCGCAGATTGGCGCCGGAACAGGGTGGTGCCAGCCAAGGCCAAGAGTCTGGCATGCGTCATGATGGCGTTGAGCTGGGGGATACTTTTTGCCCTGGGTACATCAATGATGGTCCTGGCCCTGGCCGGTAGTGCGATGGTCTGTTCGGCATGCTACCTACTGGCAAGGCCTTCCTTTTGAAACGAAACACTGGAGTACTGAATGCACATCACCCGTTACACTGACTATTCACTGCGCGTGCTGATTTATCTGGCGGTGCAGGGTGATCGCCTGGCGACCATTCAGGAAATTGCCGAGAGCTACGACATTTCCAGAAACCACCTGATGAAGGTGGTCCACCAGCTCAATAAGAAGGGCTACATCGAAACGATTCGAGGCAAGAAAGGGGGCATGCGCCTTCATATGGCACCCACCGATATCAGTATCGGGATTCTGGTGCGTGAGACGGAGCAGGATCTCAATATGGTGGAATGCTTTTCCTCGAAGAATGCCTGCCGGATTGCGCCGGTGTGCGGCCTGAAGTCCATGTTCGGGGAGGCTCTGCAGGCATTTCTTGCGGTGCTGGACAGCTACACCCTGGCCGATGTGATCCAGGATCAGCACCGGCCACAGTTGTTGAGGTTGCTTCAGGTCGCCTGACCCATGCTGAGGGCTGGCACTTTCGAGCGAACCCGGTCGGGCAGGGAAAAGGCAAAGATGCGCTTCAGTACCGTGCCATACTGCCGGGCAAAACTGCCGGTGTTGTACGGAATGCCATGCTTTTGGCACACCGCCTGCACCTGCGCCGAGATTTCCGGGTAGCGGTGGGCCGGCAGGTCCGGAAAGACGTGGTGCTCAACCTGGTAACTGAGGTGGCCGCTGAGCAGGTGCACCCACTTGCCGCCGGTGAAGTTTGAGGAACCGGTAAGCTGGCGCAGGTACCAGTGGCCCTTGCTTTCACCGTCACACTCCGCTCCCGTAAACGTCTCCGCATCCTGAGTGAAATGGCCGCAGAAGATCACCGTGGATGACCACAGGTTCCGGATCAGGTTTGCGCTGACGTTTCCCGCCAACACAATCGGGGCAACCGGGAAGGTGATCAGCGGGAAGAACAGATAATCCTTGAACGCCTGACGCCCGCCCTTGCGGAAAAAATCCATCAGGAACGGAAGCTTGTCGCGCAGGCGGATCTCACCGCGGCGAATGCGCTCGCTTTCCAGTTCGTGCAGGCCAACCCCCCACTGAAAGAAAACACTCAGCAGGATGTAGTTGATGAACTGCAGGCTGTGCCGGGGTTTCCATTCGTCGTCATTACTGAGGCGCAGCAGCGCGTAACCGTAGTCCCGGTCCTTGCCAATGATGTTGGTGTACGTGTGATGCTCGTAGTTGTGGGTCCGGCGCCAGGAATCGCCGGTGCACACGGTATCCCATTCGTAGCTCTGGGAGTGCAGGCTGGGGTCGTTCATCCAGTCGTACTGCCCGTGCATCACGTTGTGGCCGATCTCCATGTTCTCAATGATCTTGGAGAGGCCGAGCGCTACAGTGGCTGCGACGAAAACCGGCGGGATGAAGCCAAACGGCATCATCGCCCGGCCGCCCACTTCCAGAGTGCGGTGCAGCCGAACAATGCGTCGGATGTAGCGGGCATCGCGCTCGCCGAGATCCGCGACGACTTCGTCCCGGATCGCATTGAGATCCTGTTCCAGTTCACTGAGCTGTGCTTCGGTCATTGTGTTCATGGTCGTGCTCCCTTCGGTGCTTCAGCGCACCGCTTTCTCATTCGGTCATGGATTAAACGTCGATGGACACCGGGCCCTGGGGCACCGAGATGCAAAGCTGGACGTTCTCCTCGCCGGGACCGGACTTCTGGCCGGTCAGGCGGTTGATCACGGTGCCGCTGGTCTTCCGGCAGCTGCATTGGTGGCAGATGCCCATGCGGCAGCCGTAGCGGGGCGTCAGGCCTGCGGCTTCGGCGATCTCCAGCAAGTTGGCGTCGCCTTCCGAGCCCACCTCAAGATCGCTCTGGGCAAACCGGACCTGGCCACCCAGGGGTTGATCTTCAATGTTTGCCTGGGGCACGGAAAAAAAGGTGCAGTGAATGTCGCGTTCCCGCACGCCGCGGCTCTGGAGCAGCTCGCCTGCCAGGTCCATCAGGCCTTTCGGGCCGCACAGGAAGACCTGGCGGGCGTTGAGTCCCGGAACCGTGCCCAGATCGGCGTCCGACAGATATCGGGGTGCGGTTCCGTCGTGGGTGGCAATAATAGTCAGGGTCAGAGCGGGATGGCGGGCCGTCAGTGCCTCAAGCTTTTCCCGGGCAATCACGTCCTCAGACGTGCGCACGTAATAGAGCAGGGTGACCGGTGCCCGGTAATCCTGCGCTGCCATGGTCTCGAGCTGACTCAGGACAGGCGTAATACCGCTGCCGCCGGCGATAAACAGAACCGGCGCGGCCGGTTCCGGTACCGTAAAGTCGCCGAAGGCTTCGCCCAGGCCCAGCACGGACCCGACATCAAGGTGATCGTGCAGCCAGTTGGTCACCCGTCCGCCGGGCAGACGCTTGATGGTCAGGGTGATCAGTCCCTGCTTCTGCCACAGGATCGGCGAGCTGGATAAGCTGAAGGTCCGGTTGCGACGCGTGCCATCCACTTCGACACAGATGTTCACATGTTGTCCGGCTTCGAAGCCCTGCCAGCGCCGGGCCGGTTTCAGGACAAAGGTCCGGGTGTCCGACGTCTCCTGCAGGACCTGCTCTACCCGGGCCGGTGTGTACTCTTGTACCCACATCGGGTTGATGCGTTCCAGCAGCGGGTCAAAAAAGGCAGCCGGGTCTTCCCGGTTAAACAGCTGCTTGCCGAGCCACTGGAGCGCCTTGCTCTGGTTATGTCTCGCTAACATAGCGTTTCTCCGTGGTGCCATTCGCACGCGTGTGTACAGTTGTTCACTAATGTGTACGAATGTACACAGGGCGTCGGGGTTTCACAATGAGGTGTGTCGTTCTGGCATAAAATGACAAGCATTCGGTACTTTAATTTTTTCGGATGTGTACACTTGTCACCGGAGTTCAACAGCAATCGGTATGAGCAGACCATGGCGGAAAAACAACGCAGGAAGCCGGGTGAAACTCGCGACAAACTGATGGGGGCGGCGCTGACACTGGTGGGCAAGGGGCGGCATTTCGCCAGTCTGGGAATACGGGAGGTGACCCGGCAGGCCGGCGTGGTGCCGACCTCGTTCTATCGTCACTTCCGGAACATGGACGACCTGGGGCTGCAGCTGGTGGACGAGCTTGGTCTGGTCCTGCGGCGTATGATGCGTGAAGCCCGGGCCCATGTATCACAGGCGGATAAACTGATTGAGGAGTCAGTCGACATCTTTATCAGTCATGCCCGGGCCAACCGCAATTTTTTCCTGTTCATGGCGCAGGGGCTGGCCGGCGAGAGTCGGGCGGTTCAGGACGGCATTCGGAGCGAGATGCGATTTTTTGCCAGTGAACTGGCAAATGACCTTCGACGGTTAAGGCTGGTTGACCACCTTAGCGACGGTGATCTGGAAATGACCTGTGACCTGGTGGTCCGCAGCGTGGCGTTCAGTCTGACGGATCTGCTCGGGGTGGCGGCGGACGACGATTACCAGATTGACCAGATCCGGAAGCGGACCATCCGCTTCCTTCAACTGATCTTCGTGGGCGCCGCCCACTGGCAAAGCGGCAAGAACTAGGCTTTCTTGCGTGCAGTGCTCCGGGCCTTTTTCGGCTTGGGCGGAATCACCAGGCTTTCCAGTTCATCCAGCGCCTCTCCGGTGTAGACCGCCAGTTTTTGCATGCTGGGCAGGGTGTCCCGGCAACCGGTGTAGCCGAAGTTCAAGGAACCGTCATAGCTCAGGCAGGTGATGTTCAGTGCACCGCCATGCGCAATCAGCGACACCGGGTACATTGCCTCCAGCTTGGCGCCCTCCAGATAGAGGGTGCGTTGCGGGCCCGGCACGTTGGAGATGGTCACGTTGAACACCGGCCGCATCCGGCCGCCGAGCCCGGACATCAGCTGCAGGATGTAGGGCGACATCAGCAGCATGGTGTACTGGGTCAGGGCGCTCTTCGGCAGCTTCTGAAGGTGCTCTTTGGCGCGACGGGTGGAGGACTTGATTTCCTGCAGCCGGTTCAGCGGGTCAGGCTCATCGGTTGCCAGAGACGCGATCATGAAACTGATCTGGGTGCCTGTGCCCTGATCATCGGACGGACGAATGTTAACCGGAATGCCGGCTGTCATCGCGGTGTCCGGAAGGTCGTCCTGCTCCAGCAGGAAACGACGCAGCGCAGTGCCACACAGATACAGCACAATATCGTTCAGGGACGCCCCGGTTTCATGGGCAACCTTTTTGATGCGATCCAGATGATAGTGCTGGGTTGCGAAACGACGCTGCCCGGTGACCCGGTGATTGATCTTGGAAACCGGCCCCATGAACGGAGCCGTCAACCCGTCTTCCGGGTGACGCACGGAGTGCAGCAGACGGTTGCCGGCTTGCCAGAGCCGTGGGGCCATATCGGCCTGCAACTTCAGTGCGTCCATCGCCTGAGACACCGCGGCGGGAATGCTTGCCTCGGAGTCGGTCTTGCTGCCGCGCCGACGTTCCGGTTTGACGGACCAGGGCGGTGGCATGTCGCGTTTGTCCGGATCGGTGGTCAGCACCCGCTGCATCAAACGAACCCCGCTGATGCCATCAATCATGGAGTGGTGCATCTTGGTGTAGAGGGCGAAGCGATTGTTCTCCAGCCCCTCGATGACGTGGCATTCCCAAAGCGGCCGGGCAAAATCCAGCGGATTGGAATGCAACCGGGAAACCAGGATGCCCAGCTCCCGTTCGCCGCCGGGGCGGGGCAGGGCTGAATGGCGTACGTGGTAATCCAGGTCTATGGTCTTGTCGACCTTCCAGGCCGGTGCCACCAGGCGTCCAAGGAATCCGGACCAGGCCAGTTTCAGGTTCCAGGGTGGTGCCACGTCGCCGGTTTCTTTCATCCGGGTGACGAGGTCGCGTAAAAAGGTGTCGGGAGCGCCATCGGGCAGCGAAAAAATCTGCAGGTTTCCGACGTGCATCGGGGTGTCTTCAGACTCAACGGCCAGCCAGGAGGCATCCAATGTTCCCAGGCGTTTCATTCCTTGTTGTACTCCACGGGTGTAAGGGGTTTTAGTTGTTAGCTGCAAGTATACTGATAACCAGACATGTTCACGATGTTAGTGAGCGGAAAGTTCCGGCTTTTGCGACATTTAACGCTTTCAACGGAACGAGCCCGCGGTCACCTGTCAGACTTCCGTTGAGTGTTCACTCCGGCCGTTAGTGGCTATGCTCTGATATTAACCGGTGTCTGTCGGCGGAGCCCTCGTGATGCAGTTTCTCAATGGAATAACGCTGTTGCTGGTGTATCAGCTGATTGGCGAAGTGACCGTACGCCTTGCCGGGGTACCCATCCCCGGGCCGGTGCTGGGCATGGTCATGCTCTTCATCACCCTGTGGATTCGCGGCCAGACGCCGGAATCCGTCGAGCAGGCATCGTCGGCGCTCCTTTCTCACCTGTCCCTGCTTTTTGTTCCGGCCGGGGTTGGCATGATGGCGCACTTTAACCGCATTGCCGATGAGTGGATTCCTATCGCGCTGTCCCTGTTGCTGAGCACGGTCATCACCATGGTGGCGACCGCGCTGATTATGCAACTGACCACGCGCTGGCTGGTTAAACCCGGTGCCGGCGGGGAGGGACGTGGCAATGAATGACGCGGCTCTGACAGACATCTGGGTCTACCTCTCCGCCTCACCGCTGCTGGGCCTGACCATTACCCTGGTCGCCTATGGACTGGCCTACCGCCTGTATCTGCGCACCGACGCCAGCCCACTGGCCAATCCGGTGGTGACCTCGGTGGCGATGTTGATCGGGCTGCTCCTGCTCACCGGCACGTCCTACAACGATTATTTTGAGGGTGGGCAGTTCGTCCACTTTCTGCTGGGGCCGGCGACGGTGGCTTTGGCCGTTCCCCTGTATCAACAGTTTTCCAAGCTTCGACAGCTCTGGTTGCCGGTGACGATTTCGCTGTTCTGTGGCGTTGTCATTGCCGCCGGTAGCTCCATTGCCCTGGCCCGGCTTCTGGGCGGGTCTCTGGAGATTCAGATGTCCCTGGCACCAAAGTCGGCAACGGCGCCGGTGGCAATGGGCATTTCTGAAAAAATCGGTGGGCTTCCGTCGCTGACGGCGGTGCTGGTGGTTGTCACTGGCATCACGGGCGCCGTGCTGGGTACCAAACTGTTCGAGTGGATCCGCGTTCGGGACGACACCGCCAAGGGCATTGCCATGGGGGTTGCGGCTCACGGTATCGGGACCGCCCGTGCGTTTCAGGTAAGCTCCCAAATGGGCGCCTTTTCCGGCCTCGCGATGGCGCTTTCAGCGTTCGCTACGGCCTTGCTGGTGCCCTGGCTGGTTGATCTGATTGAATCCCTGTTACCGGTCTGAAAATCAAACAAAAACGAGGAAATCCAAAAAATGCAAACCAAGTTTCTTCTCGATGAAAGCCAGATGCCCAAGTACTGGTACAACCTGCAGGCGGATCTGCCGGAGCCGCTTCCGGCGGTGCTGCATCCGGGCACACAGCAACCGGTCGGGCCATCGGATCTGGAGCCGCTGTTTCCGATGGCGCTGATCGAGCAGGAAATAACCACTGAACGGGAAATCGAGATTCCGGAGCCGGTACGCGACGTCTACAACCTGTGGCGGCCGGCCCCCCTGTACCGGGCCCATCGCCTGGAAAAGGCGCTCGGGACTCCAGCAAAGATTTTCTACAAATACGAAGGCGTGAGCCCGGCCGGTAGTCACAAGCCCAATACCGCCATTCCCCAGGCGTTCTATAACCGCGAGGCGGGCATTCGTACCCTCACCACCGAAACCGGGGCCGGTCAGTGGGGCACGTCACTGTCCTTCGCCGGTTCCTTGTTTGATATGGACGTTACGGTGTTTCAGGTGCGGGTTTCCTACAACCAGAAGCCCTATCGCCGGGCGGTCATGGAAACCTACGGTGCCAAGTGTGTGGCCTCACCCTCGGAGCTGACCGAGTTTGGCCGCAAGGTGCTGGCCGAGACACCGGACCACACCGGCAGCCTCGGTATCGCCATCTCCGAAGCGGTTGAGCTTGCCGTGCAGGACCCGAATACCAAGTACGCCCTGGGCTCGGTTCTCAATCACGTGCTGCTCCATCAGAGCATCATCGGCCTGGAAGCCATGCAGCAGATGGAAATGGCGGACTGCTGGCCGGATGTGATTGTCGGTTGTACCGGTGGCGGCTCCAACTTTGCCGGCATCGCCTTCCCGTTTATGGGCCACGCGCTGAGAGGCGGTGAAAAATCCCGGATCGTCGCGGTAGAGCCCTCGGCCTGTCCCACCCTGACCCGCGGCAAGTACGCCTACGATTACGGCGATACCGCACACATGACGCCGCTTACTAAGATGCACACCCTGGGCTCGGGGTTCACACCGCCGGGTTTCCACGCCGGCGGTCTTCGCTATCACGGTATGGCACCTCTGGTGTCCCACGCCAAGGAGTTGGGGCTGTTTGACGCAGTGTCCTACACCCAGCGTGAGTGCTTCGAGGCTGGCGTTCTGTTTGCGAAGAACGAGGGTATCGTACCTGCCCCGGAGGCCAATCATGCGGTCAAGGGCGCCATTGATGAAGCGCTGCGCTGTAAGCGGGAAGGCAAAGACGAGGTGATCCTGTTCAACCTCTGCGGCCACGGCCATTTCGATATGGCGGCCTACACCTCCTATTTTGCCGGTGAACTGAGCGACCATGAATACGACGAACAGGAGCTGGCCATGGCATTGTCCGGGCTGCCTTCGGTCAATGCCTGATCAGTCGTCTTTGATCCGCGGCTGAAAAATTGTGCCCCCGCCTCCGGCGTCCAGTTGCCGGATGGCGGTTGGTGCGCCTTCGTCATCGAGTCGCACGTCTCCGATTCCCGAGCAGTTCCACAGCCGCTCACCGGCCTCCCGGCCCTCGGGCAGTCTGGGTGAAATCCACATGCGCCGCCTCTTGGTGAACCAGTTCAGTGGCGACCAGGGCGCAAACAGCCAGCGATTGAGGCGGTCCAGCCACTCCAGCAGGCCATTGGGGAATTCGTTCTTGATGCCGCTACTGGTGATCTGCCAGATACGGGGGCCGTTCTGTTTGTGGCGCAGGCGCACGTCGTAGGCAAAGGAATAGTGGACATCCCCGGAAAGGATCACGAAGTGTCTGGGCGTTCGGGAATGCCCAAAAATATTGAGCAACACACTGGCGGCGCCCCGATGCGCCATCCAGTTTTCCGCGTCCACCAGCAGCGGCTTGCGGAAAAAGGTAAACATCTGCTGGATTATTTCAATCAGCTTCACCCCGAACATGGGGGCAGCCGAAACCACCACGACAGCCTGCTCGCCCATGATTTCATGCTGGAAATCGGTAAGCGATTCCCAGTCCATCAGCCCGGAAGGATGCCTGCGGCGAATCTCGCTGCGCCAGCGATGGGTGCGCGTGTCCAGCACCACCAGTCTGGGTGAGGTGGGCAGGGTGTAATGCCAGTGATCAAACTGAAACAACTGGTCGATCAATTCGTCCTGGAGCGTCTTGTCCAGTTCATGCTGCTCGCTGCTGGTTTCGAACAGCTGTTGGCAATGGTCGATGATGTCCCGGAAATATTGCGGCTGATTGCCCCAACCCTGGCACAAAAGATAACCCAGCAGCGCATTGCCAATGATGCGCCGCGAAAAGGGATGTTGATAGGCGGTAGTCTCCCACAGGGCCGAGAGGTTCCAGTCGTCAGTCACATCATGGTCATCAAAGATCATGTAGACAGGTACGTTGGCCATGGCGCGCGTTGCCCGAGGCAGGCTCCTGCGAAAGTCATCGACGGCTGCCTGTTCCCTGCGGTATCGGGCCAGCTCTTTCGGGTCTTTGACGGGCTCGGCGGCGATGACAAGGGCCCAGGGTTCCGGCGACCACACCAGCAGATACATCGCCATGATTTCGGCAAAGGAGATCAGGTGATTGCCGGCGCTGGCAGTGGTAAAAACCGGCTTCCGTACGCCGCCGAAGAAACGCTCGGTCAGATCCTCGTTGAATTCCGATTCCGGCAGCAGGGCATCCCGGTGGTAGTAGGCCTTTGGCATGGAGGTCAGCTCACGGCTATGGCTGAGCGAAGCCCCCTCAAGGGGCTCATGGTAAAGCCCAAGCTGATTGATAACACAGTGAATGGCATGCAGCATCGGCCCGGCCACATCATCGGCGTAGATCTGGTCGCCGGTCATCAGTAACAGGGACGGAACATCTTCCAGCTGCTCGGCCTTGTGCAGCTCCTCGTCGGCCCGCACCAGGCCGTCGGCTGCGGGATGGTGTGGCCGCCGGCAGGAGCCATGAAGGATGCGGTCCAGCTTCGCTTTCAGGGTGAAGCCGGGGCGCTCGCGGTCGTCGGGACACAGGTGAGGGGCCCAGTCCTGTATCCACGTGTGCTCATGGTCGGAAGCGCGGGTTAGCCCGAGGTCATACTCGAGCCGGGTATTGCGGGGCAGAGGGGAGTCCGGAGAGATGGTCAGGAGATTGAGCCAGGCGTGAGCCCCAATTCTGAGCCGGACAAGTTCGTGGTCGCTCACCGGTCGATCCACCAGGCAGTCCTTGCCGTCGATTATGCGGATATGGAAGGTTTCGCTCCTGCTGGTGGCCAGCCAGAGAACCAGTAAGTCTGGGGCGCAATGGCGCAGGACCGGACCAGCCAGCGCCGGTCCGGTGAAGCCAGTGGGTTCCAGGTCAGTCCTCCTCAAACTCCCGGGCTGGGCAATGGTGCTCTTCAACCATGGTGCCCTCATCGACGCTTTCCAGATGCACGTCGAAGCCCCACAACCGGTGTACGTGACGCAGCACTTCATCCGTCTCGTCGCCCAGGGGCACCCGGTCCACGGGAATGTGCCGGAGGGTCAGTGAGCGGTCGCCGCGCACGTCCACGTTCCAGACCTGGATATTGGGTTCCCGGTAACTGAGGTTGTACTGGCGTGCCAGCTTCTCGCGCAGAATTCGGTAACCGGGGTCATCGTGAATGGCGGTAACCCGGTAAACGTCTTCCTCGTCGTCGTTCTGGATGGCGAACAGTTTCAGATCCCGCATGACTTTCGGTGACAGGAACTGCTGGATGAAACTCTCGTCCTTGAAGTTCTTCATGGCGAAATGCAAGGTTTCCAGCCAGTCGGAGCCGGCGATGTCCGGGAACCACTCGCGGTCTTCATCGGTGGGGTTCTCGCAGATCCGCCGCAGATCCATGAAGATGGAGAAACCCAGCGTGTAGGGATTCAGCCCTGAATACCAGGGGCTGTTGAACGGCGGCTGATAGACCACCGCGGTATGGCTCTGCAGGAATTCCAGCATGAAGCCATCGTTGACCAGGCCTTTCTCGTACATTTTGTGCGTGAGCGTGTAGTGCCAGAACGTTGCCCAGCCCTCGTTCATCACCTGGGTCTGCCGTTGCGGGTAGAAATACTGTCCCAGCTTGCGCACGATGCGGACAATTTCACGCTGCCAGGTTTCCAGCAGCGGCGCGTTCTTCTCGATGAAATAGAGTATGTTTTCCTGGGGCTCTTCTGGGAAACGCATCTGGCGTTTGACCGGATCCTCGTCGTCGTCGAGCCTGGGGATGGTGCGCCACAGGTCATTGATCCGACGCTGCTGGTACTCCTCGCGCTCCACTTGCCGGCGTTGTTCTTCCACCGCGGAAATAGGCGCAGGGCGCTTGTAACGGTCAACGCCGTAATTCATCAGGGCATGGCAGGAATCGAGAATCTGTTCCACGGCATCCACGCCGTAACGCTCCTCGCATTCCGCCACATAGTGTCGGGCAAACACCAGATAGTCGATGATGGCGCTGGCATCGGTCCAGGTACGGAACAGGTAGTTGCCCTTGAAGAAGGAGTTATGGCCATAGCAGGCGTGGGCAATCACCAGAGCCTGCATGGGCAGGGTGTTTTCCTCCATCAGGTAGGCGATGCAGGGATCGGAATTGATGACGATTTCATAGGCCAGACCCATCTGGCCCCGCTGGTAGCCTTTCGATGTGCTCAGGAACTGCTTGCCAAAGGACCAGTGGTGATAGCCCACCGGCATGCCCACGGAACTGTACGCATCCATCATCTGTTCGGCACTGATGACCTCAATCTGATTCGGGTAGGTATCAAGGCCGAACTCGGCCGCGCATTTGGCTATTTCGTCGTCGTATTGTCTGATCAGATCGAAGGTCCACTCGGAACTCGTGGATATGGGCTGTCGGTCGCCGGCATGCGGGCTTTCCGGAACGCCGGGACGGTCCATCATATCGGTCATGCGGCTTTCCTCTCGAACAGGTGGCGGAATACCGGGTAAATCTCCCCCGGGTCGGCGATCTGTTGCATGGCAAAGCTCTGGGGGAAACGCTCCATGATCTTCTCGTACTCGTACCAGAGCATCTGGTGATCCTGGGGCGTAATCTCGATATAGGCGTAATACTGCACCAGGGGCAGGATGCTCTCGGCCAGTATCTTGCTGCAGACCGGTGAGTCATCGTTCCAGTTGTCCCCATCCGATGCCTGCGCGGCATAGATGTTCCATTCGGAGGGCGGATACCGGGACTCGACAATCTTCTTCATCAGCTTCAACGCGCTCGACACGATGGTGCCGCCGGTTTCCCGCGAGTAGAAGAACTCTTCCTCATCCACTTCCTTGGCGCTGGTGTGGTGACGAATGAAGACCACGTCGATCTTCTTGTAGTTCTTCTTCAGAAACAGGTAGAGCAGAATGAAAAAGCGCTTGGCGATGTCCTTATGCATCTGGGTCATGGAGCCGGAGACGTCCATCAGGCAGAACATCACCGCGCTGGTTGCCGGCTGCGGATGCTTCAGGTGCTGCCGGTAGCGCAGGTCGATCTCGTCGATAAACGGGATGCGTCGGACGTTCGCCTTCAGGCGGGTGATTTCCTCTTCCAGTACCTGTATCTGATCATCGTGGCTGAACGCCGGGTCCAGATCTTCCGGAGCCGACTTCAAGGCGGCCAGCTGTTCTTCCAGTTCCCGGATCTTCTTCTTGCGCGCCCCGCCAAGACCAAGCCTGCGGGCGTGGGCGCCACGGAGTGAACGCACCACGTCAAGCTTGGCCGGCACCCCCTGGGTGGTGAAGCCGGATCGCACGTATTTGAAGGCATCGGTGTCCTTGAGCTTCTTGCGGGCCAGGTTAGGCAGTTCCAGGTCGTCAAACAGGAAGTCCAGAAATTCCTCCTGGGTGATCTGGAATGCGAATTCATCCATGCCCTCGCCGTCGGGACTTGCCTTGCCCTGACCCTGACCTCCGCCACCGCCTCCGGGCGGCTTCGGGATGGTATCGCCGGCCACGAACTCCTGGTTACCCGGGTGCACCACCTCCCGGCGACCACCCTGGCCATGATGGAAGATCGGTTCCTCGATATCCCGGGTCGGGATGCTGACGTTTTCGCCGCGTTCGATGTCGGTAATGGAACGCCGCTGCACCGCGTCCGCCACCGCTTTCTTGATGTGGTGGCGGTAGCGGCGCAGGAACCGTTCCCGGTTCACCGCGCTCTTGTTTTTCCCGTTCAGTCGCCGGTCGACTACGTGGGTCATACCCATAACGTTACTCCAGTTCAGCACTTGGTCGCTGACTTAGTGAGACTTGCGAACCCTCAGATACCATTCTGCAAGCAGACGTACCTGTTTCTCCGTGTAGCCTCGGTCGACCATGCGCTCGACGAACTGCTTGTGCTTCTTCTGATCTTCCTGGCTGGCTTTCGGGTTGAACGAGATAACCGGCAACAGGTCTTCGGTGTTCGAGAACATTTTCTTCTCGATCACACTGCGCAGCTTCTCATAGCTGAGCCAAGACGGATTGCGTCCCTGATTATTGGCCCGGGCCCGGAGTACGAAGTTGACCACTTCGTTGCGGAAATCTTTCGGGTTGCTGATGCCCGCGGGCTTCTCGATCTTCTCCAGTTCGTCATTAATGGAAGAGCGGTCGAGGATCTCGCCGGTTTCCGGGTCGCGGTATTCCTGGTCCTGAATCCAGAAGTCGGCGTAGGTGACGTAGCGGTCAAACAGGTTCTGCCCGTACTCGCTGTAGCTTTCGAGGTAGGCGGTCTGGATCTCCTTGCCAATGAACTGGACATAATGCGGCGCCAGGAATTCCTTGATGAAGCGCAGATAGCGTTCCTGGACCTCGGCCGGGTACTGCTCCTGCTCAATCTGTTTCTCGATCACATACAGCAGGTGGACCGGGTTGGCCGCCACTTCTGCGGTGTCGAAGTTGAACACCTTGGACAGGATCTTGAACGCGAAGCGTGTGGACAGCCCGTCCATGCCCTCATTCACCCCGGCCGCATCGCGGTACTCCTGGATCGACTTGGCCTTGGGGTCGGTGTCCTTGATGTTCTGGCCGTCGTAGACTCGCATCTTCGAGAAAATGCTGGAGTTCTCCGGCTCCTTGATGCGCGACAGCACGGTGAATTGCGCGAGCATGTCCAGTGTGTCGGGAGCGCAGGGTGCGCCAGACAGGGAACTGTTTTTCAGCAGCTTCTTGTAGATTTCGATCTCTTCGGTCACCCGCACACAATAGGGCACCTTGACGATGTACACCCGGTCAAGGAAGGCCTCGTTGTGCTTGTTGTTGCGGAACGTCTGCCACTCGGATTCATTGGAGTGGGCCAGGATTACGCCATCGAAGGGCACCGAACCCATACCTTCGGTGGTGTTGTAGTTGCCTTCCTGGGTCGCGGTCAGCAACGGGTGCAGGACCTTGATCGGTGCCTTGAACATTTCCACGAATTCCAGAAGCCCCTGGTTGGCCTTGCACAGGCCGCCGCTGAAGCTGTAGGCGTCCGGATCATCCTGGGAGAAATCTTCCAGCATGCGGATGTTGACCTTGCCGACCAGGGCGGAGATGTCCTGGTTGTTGTCGTCCCCTGGCTCGGTTTTCGATACGCCGATCTGGTCGAGTACCGAGGGGTATTTCTTGACCACCCGGAACTGGCTGATATCGCCGCCAAACTCATGCAGGCGCTTGACCGCCCAGGGTGACATGATGGAGGTCAGGTACCGGGACGGGATCCCGTATTCCTCTTCGAGGATCTGGGCGTCTTCCGATGGATCGAACAGGCCGAGTGGCGATTCGTTCACCGGCGAGCCCTTGATGGAATAAAAGGGCACCTTCTGCATCAGAGACTTGAGCTTTTCCGCGAGGGAGGACTTGCCGCCGCCCACCGGGCCGAGCAGGTACAGGATCTGTTTCTTTTCTTCCAGGCCCTGGGCGGCATGGCGAAAGAAGGACACGATATTTTCCACGGCGTCTTCCATGCCGTAGAACTCGGAAAATTCAGGGTATCGCTTGATAACCTTGTTGGAGAAGATGCGTGACAAGCGGGGGTCACGAGAGGTGTCGACGAGTTCGGGTTCGCCGATGGCAATTAGCATTCTCTCAGCGGCCGTGGCGTAGGCCGTTGGGTCCTTTTTGCAGATCTCCAGGTATTCCTCCAGGCTGAATTCTTCTTCCTGGGTACTCTCATACCTGTCTTTAAAGTGCTGCATGATAGTCATAGATAGCCCCTCGCTTGCTCTCTTATAGTCGGCTCTTAGTTCACGCAATGTCCCCGTTGCATCGGTTCCGCCGGTCTGGGCGGTCTGTTTAGTTATGGGTGGAAGGAATGGATACTTGCAAGCTGCCCTGCGATCACTCTGCTACGGCGGCTTGCTTAATCTGAGCTTAGTTCACGCTCGAAAAATTGGACAGTGGGGAAGTGGTTAAGGTTCATTAAATTGTGTTACGTCAGGCGGGAGTTTGATGGCTGGAGCGCGCGAGGGGACTTCCTGCAATGTCTTGTTGAAACTCGCTTTTGCTCAGACAAACAAGACATTGCAGGAAGTCCCCTCACACACGCCGGTCGCGCTACATGCGGTAACGCGATTTGAAGGTTACCGTTTGGTCAGACGAAACACGCTTTCGGTGGCGCCAGCCAGGCCTTTGCGCTTGGTGAACGGATGGTCCTTAGCCAGGGTGTTGGTGAGGATGTGCTCAATCTCGTAGTCCCCTGAATAGAGTTCCCGGACTTCGTCGTCGCTGACGTTGAACGGAGGCCCCTTGATCTCAGTGTCGTAATCGAGGGTGATCAGCAGGATTTTGGTGCCGTCGGGGATGATTGCGGTCAGGTGTTCGACGTAGCCTTTGCGCATGTGCGGGGGCAGGGCGATCAGTGCGGCGCGGTCATAAACCAGACGGATGTGTTTGAGGTCGTCCGGCACCAGCTGGAAGAAGTCGCCGCACCAGAGTTGCAGGTCGTCGTGCTTGAAGGTGGTGAAGGGTTCGCCCGGATGGACCTTGGCTTTCTCGCCGCCTTCCTCGAAAAAGTCCTTGCAGGCCACGTCGCTGAGCTCGACGCCAATCACCGGGTGACCGCGGTCGTGGAGCCACCACATGTCGTGGGCCTTGCCGCAGAGCGGAACGAAGACGGCACTGGTGGCTTTGCCGGCCAGTTCCGGCCAGTGGTCATACAGGTACTGGTTGACCGTGCCCTCGTGAAAGCCGATTTCCTTCTTGGCCCAGCGTTCGTGCCAGAACTGGTGTTCCATGGTTTTGCTCTCCCCGATTTGGACGTTTGGTTCAGTCTACCCTAATCTTTGCCTGTCTTGATTCAGGAGAAAAGTATGAAAGCCGTATTCCTTGATGCCAACACGTTGGGCAGTGATGTCGACCTTACCCCGATTGAGCGTATCACCGGAGATCTGGTGAAGCATGGCAAAACCGCGCCGGGTGAGGTGCTCGAGCGTATCCGCGGCTTTGATACGGTGATCGTCAACAAGGTGGTGCTGACGCGGGAGCATTTCGAGGCCTGCCCGGAGCTCAACACCATCGCCGTGGTTGCCACGGGTCTGAACAACATTGACCAGGCAGCGGCGAAGGAGCACGGCGTTCGTGTGCTGAATGTCACCAATTACGGTCGGTCCACCGTCGCCCAGCACACCATGGCGCTGATCTTGGCGCTGGCGACCCGGTTGCTGGATTACGACCGGGACCTGCGAGCCGGTCGCTGGGGCAAGAGCGACATGTTCTGCCTGATGGATCATCCGATCCTGGAGCTGGAAGGGCGCACCCTGGGCGTGGTGGGGTATGGCGATCTGGGGCAGGGCGTGATCGAGCGCGCCGAGGCCTTCGGCATGAAAATTCTGCTGGGCGCACGGCCCGGACAGTCAGCCGGCGAGGTGGATGGTTACCCGCGGCTGCCTCTGGACGAGCTCCTGCCGCAGGCGGATGTGCTGTCACTGCATTGCCTGCTCACCGACGAGACCCGGGACCTGATTGGGGCGCGGGAGCTGAAGATGATGAAAAACGACGCACTGTTGATCAACACCAGTCGCGGGGGGCTGGTGAATGAGCAGGCGCTGGCGGATGCACTTCGGGCCGGAGAGATTGGCGGCGCCGGCTTTGACGTGCTGACCGAGGAGCCGCCGCGCAACGGTAACCCGCTTCTGGCGAACGACATTCCGAACCTGATCATCACACCACACTCGGCCTGGGCAAGTCGCGAGGCCCGGCAACGCATTGTGGATATTACGGCGCGGAATCTTGCGTCGGTCGCCTGAGTACCGTGATAAAAAAGCCCCGGGTTTGGCCGGGGCTTTTTGTCGGGAGCTTATTACCCTATCAGAAGGTCCAGCCCACGCTCGCAGAGGCGCCAAGCTGGTGCATTTCGAGGGTGATGGTCTGGTTGGCTGCCAGTGGGTTCGGCCCTGTCACCTTGTTTTTGGGTGAGAAGAAGGCCATGCCAGACAGTTCCAGGTTGCTGGTGACGTTATGGGTGAAGCCGCCGGTGAAATGCCATTCCTGAATCCCCGGCGCGAGGATGTTCAGAAGCACGTCCTCATCGGAGATCGGGTTTTCACCATAACTCACACCAGCGCGCCAGGCGTGACTGGGGGTTTGCTGCCACTGCCAGCCAAGCTTGACGATGGTCATGTCATCCCAGCCGAAACCGGCACCCTGATCCGCCCCGAGGGGCGCAGTCATCAGGTTGGGCAGGAGCGGGTTGCCGACACTGTTGATCTCGCTGTAGCGGATGTGCTGAACGTCCAGCAGGAACCAGTGATCCGGAATGCCTGACCAGGCAATGCCGGCGTTAAACATCTGCGGAATGTCGAAGTCCCCCTGTTCGGCGAACAGGCCGCGGTATTTGTCGAACTCGTCCATCTTCAGGATGTTGCGCCAGCTTATCCCACCCCGGAGGGTGTCGGTGATTTCGCCCTGCCAGCCGATCTGGTAACCGTAACCCCAGGCATCGTCGGTACCCTGATTCGATACCGCGCCGCCGTCAGAGGAGAAGGCGGCAAAGCCCTGGAGGCCTTCTGCCTCGAAGCGCTGATACGCGAACACCGGTGAAATACCGATCGCCTGATTATCGGAAAACTCCCACGACCAGGTTGGGGCAATGAACAGTTGCTCGAGGTTGACGCCGGTACGGCCAGCGTAGAAAGGACCACCATTGCCGCCCGGATAGTCGGTATTCATGCCGCCGTTGGCGAACACCGAGACGCCGAACGCTGTGTTATCAGACAGCGACCGGTTGAAGCCGAAATGGGGAATGGCAAATGCATCGCGGCTGCTTTCGTAGGTACCCGGGGTCAGGGGGAACATGTCGTTCTGGGCCGGATTGCCGTCTACCGAGTACTTCCGTTTTGGCGAAAACACCTCAACACCACCGTCAATCCGGGTGCCAATGAAGGCCATGCCCGCTGGGTTGGTGGCGGCGGCGATGCTGTCCTGGGACAGGGCGCTTCCGGCGCCGGCCATGCCTTTATTAATGGTGCCGTATCCATGGCTGAAATACCCGTTGGTTGCCAGCGCAGAGGCCGGGACGAGGGCCGTGATCGCGGCCAGTGCAAGTTTCAGACGCATAAGTGAACACCCGTTCGTATACTACAGTCACGTGTGCGCGTCGTTGTACAGAAGAGCCTTTATGATTGGAAGTGATTAAAATTGATATGGTTATAGTTAAAAGTTTTTTGGTCGCAAAAAGTTGGGAATCGACCATACTCTGTTGTGTCGGGTATCTGCCTGATAATCTGTATAAAACTTTTCCATAGCAGGGTGTTCAGTGGCTTCATTCCAATTTCGAGAACGGCTTCAGTCGGCGGAAGACTGGATCCTGGCAAACCCGAATCCGCCACAAAGCTGGCCGTGGACCTGGCTCTACAAGGTAGGGCGCTCGGCCTATGCCCTGGTCCGGGATGTCGTGAGTGGGCAGCTGACCCTGCACGCCATGAGTCTGGTCTACACCACGCTGCTCAGCATCGTTCCCCTGTTGGCCCTGAGTTTCTCGGTGCTAAAGGCCCTGGGGGTACACCAACGGATGGAGCCGTTTCTGTTCCAGTTCTTTGAGCCGATGGGCCCGCAGGGCATCGAACTGGCGGAAAAGATATTGGGTTTCGTCGACAACATGAAAGTTGGCGTGCTGGGCTCGGTGGGGCTGGCGCTGCTGGTGTACACGGTGATCTCGCTGCTTCAGAAGATCGAGCGCTCCTTCAACATGATCTGGCGGGTGCCGGACATGCGCTCCATGGCCCAGCGCTTCAGTAATTACCTGAGCGTCATCATGGTAGGCCCCCTGTTGATGGTCTCCGCCATTGGTGCCAGTGCCACCATCTTCTCCTCTACCTATGTTCAGGCGCTGATGGATATCGAGCCCTTTGGTTCGCTTATCCTGGTGATCAGCCGGTTCACGCCCTTTTTCCTGGTAGTGGGCGCCTTCACCTTCGTCTACATCTTTATGCCCAACACCCGGGTGAAGCTTCGCTATGCCTTTATCGGCGGCTTGGTCGCGGGCGTGTCCTGGCAGGCCGGCGGAATGCTGTTTGCCTCGTTTGTGGCCGGCTCCGCCAAATATGCGGCCATCTACTCCAGCTTTGCCATCGGGATCATTCTGCTGATCTGGACCTACCTGAACTGGATGATCCTGCTCCTTGGCGCCAGTCTGGCGTTCTACCTACAGAACCCCGGTTCGGTGGCCAAGCGGGAGAAGGTCCAGTTAGCGCCGGAGCTACAGGAAAAGGTGGCCCTGGCATTGATGTGGATGGTGGCTAAACCGTTCAGTGACGGTGAGAGAGCCCCGCAGCAGGAAGTGCTTGAGCACCGGTTGCGGGTGCCCGGTGAGGTTACCCGGGGCGTGAGCGACAAGCTGATCCGTGCCGGGTTGCTGTCGCTGGCCGGACGTCAGGGAGACCAGCTGGTGCCGGGCCGAAGCCTGGACGGGATATCCCTTGCTGACGTGTTGAAGGTTGTCCGTCGTGATGAAGACCGTGTGGTCGACCGGCTGCCGGTTTACCTGCCGTTCGATCTACTGCACGGAACCGAGGAACGACTCTCAACATCCTTTGCGGAACTTCTGAAAGCGGGCAGGACGGTTGAAGAAACCATTGAAGAGGCTGAGAAAGAGACGGTCTCACACTCGCACAGCTGACCGTCCGCCTTCCTGAAGCATTGCCCGCAAGGATTGCCGCAACTGATCGATCTGCTCCGGCGCCAGCCGGAGCACTTTCGGAAGGTCCTCTTCGGCCAGACTGTGCTGGTTGGCATGCTGCAGCACTTCCCGGGTCCCGATGATCATGCCATCGTTCAGCGCCGTCTGGGTTTGCCGGGGCGCCGGTCGCTCGGCGGCGAGGAGCAGGGCGTTGAACTTGGGAGGAAGGTGCCACTCGTTGGCCAGGAGTTGACTGGTTGCCCATTGGTGACGTGCCAGTGCGTGCCGGGTCAGGGCCGGATCGGGATCGCATTTCAGACGAGCCCTGCAGATCCGGTGCAATTCCCGGCGAACGGTGATGTAGGCCAGCGCTGGCAGGAGTCCTGCCATAAAATGTGCGCTGGAATCAGCCTCCTGTGCCCGGGCGCTCAGTTCGGAGGCACGTGCGCAGGTCAGCCCCCAGCGCCAGACTCTTTGGGCAAACAGCGCCTCCCGGCTATTTCGGGCCGCCATCATGGGGCGCATGACGGCGGCGGAGACCACGTTGCGAATGCCGTCCACTCCGAGCAGAAAGACCGCCTGGTCAACCGAGTCGATTGTGTGCTCGCCATGGCGAAAATAGGGGCTGTTGGCTATTTGCAGCAGCTGGTCGGTCAGAGCCGGGTCGCCAAGGATGATCTCGGTCAGGCTGTGGCGGTCGGCGGCATCGTCTGACAGCGCGCGCATCAGCATGGGAAGGCTCATGGGTTGCCGGGGAAGTTCTTCCATTCGCCCAGCACTCAGGCGATGTTCCAGTTCCTCAAGAACCTCCGTGGCAGAAGAAAGATCTCCTTCCAGCTCAGACGGCTCAACATCAAGCAGCCAGCAGAACAGATGCTCTTCCAGTTGCCGGGCGAGCAGTGCGCCTGTTTCCGGGTCGTCATTTTCGGATTGGTCCTGGGCCGGGTTGAAAAGTCGCGGCTCTGGTGCCGGCGCCGCCGGCTGTGGGTGTGAAAATAATCCTGAAATCCAGGACAGAAAACCTGGCATCCCTTGCCTCCGGGCCAATCAGTCGTCATAAAGTACGCATCCAACTGCGCGCAGTATAGTCGGCGACCCAATGGTTGCACAGCAAAGGACTGATTGATTAAGGCTATCGATTACATTACCGATTGACCAAACACGAACACCAACTGGCAGATACCCGCGGCCATGCCCAGGAACGCGCCCACCAGTATCAGCTTGATCTCGTCTTCCTGGAAGCAGGGCCGGAGCAGGTCCTGAAATTCTTCGGAGGAGAGGGCGATCATGCGTTCCACCATGATCGATTCAACCGCCCGGGCCCGGTCCTTCTCGAAGACCGGGTTGTTGAAAGAGGTTTGTGAGATTTCGATCGCTTTTTCACCCACCTGGTGTTTCAGGGTGGCAAACCCGGTGGGACCGAAGGCCACCTGGGTGAGGGCCTTGCCCAGGCCGGCGGTTTCGTCCACCAGCGGCTTGATGTGCTTTTTCACCATGTTGCGCGCACGGTCGCCTTTCGGCCCATCCAGAATCGCGTTGATGATGTTGCCCACGGTGAGGATTTCATGGGTCACGATGTGGCAGAAGGATTCCGCGACTGCGGGCTGGCGTTTCAGGAACAGGCCCTGGATACGGAAAGGCCCGACCCTTTTGGCGTGCAGCGGGCGGAAGATGACGTTCAGGGCAATCCAGTTGGTGGCCCAGCCTACCAGCAGGCCGAAGAACGGCAGCACCCACCAGCTCTGGTAAAAGTACCAGACCGTCATCTGGATCAGGCCGAATAGGAACCCGAAATACAGCCCGGAATTGACGATGAAACGGAACTCCACCTGACCACATTCCAGGAAGATGCGGTTCAGCAGCTGTTTGTCGCTGGCCAGCCGTTCGATCACCATGCCTTTGATGTCGAGCAGGTCCTCAATGTTCGCGGAAACGTCCTCTACCAGGTTATCCACCAGTTGTGGCGTGGATTTCCGGACCCGGTCATACACCATGTTGCGGGCGGAGGCGGGCAGGTTTTCCCAGAAGGTCGGGTGTTCCCGTAGCATCATCTCATCGACGTATTCTTCGATGCGCGGTTCGACAGAATGAACAATGTGGGTGGCGAGGACCTTGGGGTCGATCTGCTGGAAGATTTCCCGCACGGTGCCGATCTTGGAGATGGTGGCGTCGACGCTGATGGCCGCCATTTTTCGGGCCTTGGAGGGGATGATGCCCTGCCAGCCCAGAAGGGGGGGCTTGCCGATGAATTCCAGCGGGTAAAAAGTCATTTTGATGGCGAGCCAGTTGGTGGTCCAGCCGATCAGGGCAGCAATGATGGGAATGCTGAGGTACTGCCAGAATTCGGGGGTGGTGAACAAGCTAGTCATCCGCTACTCGCATCAGTCATGTCGTCAGACCCGGATAATGTTGGTCGAGGTGAGTGCTGTCAATGACTTGGGTGCCAGTCTGAGACGGCGTTACGGCCGTTAGGCCGGTTCTCCGATATCGCCCCACAGCCATTGGCACAGGGCCATGGCCGCAACCGGTGCGGTTTCGGTCCTGAGTACGCGCGGTCCGAGGGCAACTGGCAGAAACCCGTCTTGCTCAGCCAGGGCAATCTCGTCCGCGGATAGCCCGCCTTCCGGGCCAATCATGAGCGCAACGCGGCCAGGTTTTGTCATGGCGCTCAGGGACTGTTCGGTGCGGTGGTGCAGTACCAGCCGGATGTCGCAGTCGCGGCTGTATTCGAGCCATTGCGCGACTGTCATAACGGGCAGAATGTCGGGAACCCTGGCCCGGCCGCACTGCTCGGCGGCACTGACGGCCACCGATTGCCAGTGTCTCAGGCGTTTGTCTTCCCGATCGCCTTTCAGTTTCACGTCGCAGCGTTCGGTGGTGAGGGGCACGATGCGGGTGACGCCCATCTCCACGGCTTTCTGGACGGCGTAATCCATGCGGTCGCCTTTGGACAGGGTCTGCCCCAGGACAATTTCCAGGGGCGATTCGGTGGGATTGGTCTCCGGAGGGCCCACCATCACCTCCACCTGCTTTTTGCCGGCGGCTGTTATGGTGGCCGGGTAGTCCTGGCCGTCGCCGTTGAACAGGCGCAGTTCCTGTCCCGGCTGCATGCGCAGCACCCGTCCGACATGCTGGGCGGCGTTGTCGTCCAGCTCGGCTGTGGCGCCGCTGCTCAGCGGCGAGTCGGTGTAAATTCTGGGGATGCGCATGCCTGTGTTCCCTGATCAGTCCCGGACGGCGATTTCGATGCCCTCGGTCGCCACCTGTGCCAGGTGGCGGATCTGGTCTTCGGTGATGACGTAAGGCGGCATGAAGTAAACCACATTACCCAGGGGGCGAAGCAAGGCCTGGCGGGTCAGCGAGTGTTGATAAACCCGAATGCCGCGGCGCTCCTGCCACGGGAAAGGCGTTTTGGAGGCTTTGTCCTTGACCATTTCCACCGCCAGGGTCATGCCGTGTTGGCGGATATCGCCAACGTTGGGGTGGTCGGCCAGGTGCGCCACGGAATCCGCCATGCAGGCGGAAAGCCGGCGATTGCTTTCGATGACGTTGTCGTCCCGGAAGATATCCAGGGTGGCCAGTGCCACGGCGCAGCCGATGGGGTTGCCGGTGTAGCTGTGGGAGTGAAGGAAGGCTTTCAGGGTTTCGTAATCGTCGTAGAAGGCGTTGTAGACGTTGTCGGTGGTGAGTACCACGGACAATGGCAGGTAGCCGGCCGTTAGCCCCTTGGACAGGCACATGAAGTCCGGGGTGATGCCGGACTGTTCGCAGGCAAACAGGGTGCCGGTGCGGCCAAAGCCGACGGCAATCTCGTCGGCGATCAGGTGCACACCGTAGCGGTCGCAGGCTTCACGCAATTTGGTGTGGTAGATCGGGTGGTGCATGCGCATACCACCAGCACACTGGATCAGGGGTTCCACCACCACGGCGCAGATTTCGTCGTGCTTCTCGGCCAGCAGCTTTTCCATGGCCTCGAACTGACGCAGGGCGTAGGCCTCGTCGGTCTCGCCCGCCTCTTTGTTAAAGGCATCGGGGGAGGGGGCGGTGAGGACTTCCATTAATAGAGGCTGGTAGGTGTCCTTGTACAGCGCCACATCACCGAGTGCCAGCGCCCCGAGGGTTTCCCCGTGGTAGCTGTTGCTCAGGTTCACGAAGTTTTTCTTCCCCGGCCTGCCGTGGTTCTTCCAGTAGTGAAAGCTCATTTTGAGTGCGGCTTCGATCGCCGAGGAGCCGTTGTCCGCGTAGAAGCACTTGTTCAGGCCTTCCGGGGTCACTTCGATCAGGCGTTCGGATAGATTCACCACCGGCTCATGGGTAAAGCCCGCAAGGATGACGTGTTCCAGCTGGCTGACCTGTTCCTGGATGGCCGCGTTAATTCTTGGATTGGCATGCCCGAACAGGTTGACCCACCAGGAGCTGACCGCATCGATGTACCGGTTGTTCTCGAAATCCTCCAGCCAGACGCCTTCGCCGCGTTTGATGGGGACCAGGGGGAGCGTTTCGTGGTCTTTCATCTGGGTGCAGGGGTGCCACACGGACTTGAGGCCGCGGGCGACGAGATCGGCGTTGCGCATGGTGAATCTCCGGTCTGGCTGTCAGGTTCAAAATGTCGGCTGTTAACCTGAGCGGATATTACAGTTAACAGCGCGAGCTGGCCACCTTGCCATGGGAGAGGGGCCGGCGGATGGTCTCCACACCAGGATCGAGCGTGGAGACATGCACATCAGCCGGTCAGGGCGAAACCGTGATCAGTGGGCGAGAACCCGGGACAGGAACGCCTGGGTGCGCTCATTCTGAGGGTTGTCGAACACGTCGTGCGGCTTGCCCTGTTCCACAATCTGGCCTTCGTGGATGTAGATCACCCGATCGGCCACCTCGCGGGCAAAGCCCATTTCGTGGGTGACAACCATCATGGTCATCCCTTCCTTGGCCAGTTCGCGCATGACGTCCAGCACCTCGCCGATCATTTCGGGATCCAGTGCCGAGGTGGGCTCGTCGAACAGCATCAGCCGCGGTTCCATGGCCAGTGCCCGGGCAATGGCCACCCGTTGCTGCTGACCGCCAGACAGCTGGCTTGGGTACTTGTCCGCCTGGTTACCGATCCCGACCCGGTTCAGCAGTCGTTCAGCGGTAGCGTTGGCGACCGTTTCCGAGGTGCTCTTAACCTTTTTCGGCGCCAGCATGATGTTTCTTTTCACCGTCAGATGCGGGAACAGGTTGAACTGCTGGAACACCATGCCGACTTCCTTGCGGATCTCGGCCAGGGATTTCGGATTGCCGCTCTTCGGCGCAAGCGGGTGCCCATCCACCTTGAGGTGGCCGGATTCAAACTCTTCGAGACCGTTGACGCAGCGGATCAGGGTGGATTTGCCAGAGCCACTGGCGCCGATGACCACCACCACTTCGCCTTTGGCGACCGTCAGGTCAATGTCTTTCAGGACATGCAGCTTGCCGAAGTACTTGTTCATGCCCTTCATTTCTACGATATCAGTCATGAGTCGCTTTCCTTCAGACAGAGGCCAGACCGCGCCGCTCAACATAGCGGAGGATCAGGGACAATGAGAGGGTGATGGCGAGATACAGGATCGCGACCACGAAATACACCTCAAACGCGGTGAAGGTATTGGCGATGTAGATCTGGCCCTGGCGGACCAGTTCGCCGACGCCAATGACCGAGAACAGGGAGGTGTCCTTGATACTGACGATGGCCTGGTTGCCGAGGGGCGGGATCATCCGGCGGAACGCCTGGGGCCAGATGATGGACCAGAAGGTCTGGGTCCGGGACAGGCCAAGGGAAAGCCCGGCTTCGGTCTGGCCCTTGTCGATGGACTGGACGCCACCACGCACAACCTCTGAAATGTAGGCGCCGGAGTTCAGGGCGATGGCCGCAATGCCGGCGGTCAGCGGCTCAATGGGGCCGCCGATCAGGTCAGGCAGGCCGTAGAAAATGAACAGTACCTGGACCAGGATAGGCGTGCCGCGAAAAATTTCGATGTAGGCGGTCGCCGGCCAGCGCAGGAACCATTTTTTGTTGATGCTCAGAAGGCCAAAGAAGATGCCCAGGGCGAAGCCGATAAGCAGGCCGCCGAATGAGATCAACAGAGTGTAGGGAATCCCTTTGATGAGAAAAGGGATAGAGTCGATGGCTGCTTGCCAGTCGAACTGAAACTGGAATTCCACAGTGAGAATCTCCGAAGGGTTTTGCAGTCAGGAATAGCCGGGGTGGTGCCACCCCGGCGCAGGGAATCAGACCCTGAAGGTCCGGTTGCCCTTACATGCCTTCCGGCATCGGGCCAAACCACTTCTCGTAAATGGTCTTGTAGGTGCCGTCTTCCTTCATGGAAGCCAGAGCGTCGTTGACGTCGTCAACCCATTCGCTGCCGTCCTTGAGCGCAATGCCGTACTGCTGACCTTCGTACAGTTTGCCAACGGTCATGACCTTGCCTTCACCCTTGGTGCGGGCGAAATAGCCAACGTTCGGAGCGTCATAGAACACCGCATCAATGGCGCGTGACATCAGAGCCATGTACATGTCGGAGCTGCCCGGATACGGGGTCACGCCGTCGTCCTGTTCGATGTTCTTCATCAGGTAATCGTAACTGGTGGAGCCGATCTTGGTGCCGATCTTCTTGCCTTCAAGATCTTCCAGGGCCTTCACACTGTCTTCGCCCTCGCGCACCAGAATGCGCAGACCGGAGTCATAATACGGGTCGGAGAAATCAACAATCTGCTCACGCTCTTCGGTGATTGTGATGCCGGCAATGGCGATATCCACGTTGCCGGTCTGCAGGGCCGGGATGATGCCGTTGAAATCCATGGTGTTGAGGTCGATCTCGAAGCCGGCACGCTTGCCCACCTCGCGGATGATTTCCATGTCGAAACCGATCATCTCGCCGGTTTCCTGATCCATCATTTCGAACGGAACAAAACTCGGGTCAGTCACGACGCGCAGGGTCTCTGCGCTGACGGTTCCTGCGGCGACGGTGAGTGCCAGGCTGGCGCCAACTGTTTTCAGCCATTTTGTACTCATGCTTTCTCCTTTCGCTTTTTTATGATGCCCCGTATGCCCGGTAAGGCAGGCCGGCAATCACGGCTGGTGACTGTGAACGCCGGGGAGCGTTAATGGAACTGCATCGCAGGGAGTTTAGCTGAATGATCAGCAATTTGCAGGCGCAGGCCTAAATGCGCCGGGGATCATGCCTCCGAAGTGCTGCCTGGTAGCGGGATACAAAGGGTGGTCTAAACTGAGTTCGAGGCGGGAGTCGGTCACGGCAGATTGCAGGATTTCTGTTCGAGGCGCCCCCATAAAACCTTTTTGATGGAGTCTTATGCAATGGAGATGTTTCGGATTGCCCTGGTGGCCTGCGCGTTGACGTTCCTTTCCCTGGCGCCCGCCACCGCAGCGGATAAGCCCAATATCCTCATCATCTGGGGTGACGACGTCGGAATGTGGAATATCAGCGCCTATCATCGCGGAATGATGGGGGGCTCCACCCCCAATATCGACAGCCTTGCCACCGAAGGCATGATCTTCATGGATCATTATGCCCAGGCCTCCTGTACGGCGGGGCGGGCGGCCTTCATCACCGGTCAGTATCCGATCCGCACCGGCTTGACCACGGTTGGCCTGCCAGGAGCCAAGGAGGGGATTCAGGACAGTGACCCGACTCTCGCACAGATGCTCAAGGATCATGGCTATGCCACCGGCCAGTTCGGCAAGAACCACCTTGGCGATCGCGATGAGCATCTTCCCACCGCCCACGGCTTCGACGAATTTTACGGTATCCTCTACCATCTTAACGCCGGCGAATACCCGGAGCAGTATGACTACCCCAAAGATGAAGAGGTGCTGGAGAAGTATGGACTCAAGCAGCGGGGTATCATCCACTCCAGGGCGATGCCGGACGGTACACAGGAGATCAAGGACCTTGGCCCCTGGGGTCGGGAGGTTCAGCGGAATCTTGACCAGGACGTTCTGGAGGAGTCCAAGCGCTTCATCAAGGAGGCGGTCAATGACGACAAGCCGTTCTTCGTCTGGCACAACACTACCCGCATGCATTACCGCACCAACCTCAACGAGGAGTATGAAGGTAAGAGCGGTTACGGACTCTACGCGGACGGCATGATGGAACTGGATGACGACGTTGGCGAACTGCTCAAGCTTCTAGAGGAGCTTGAAGTAGACGACAACACCATCGTGATGTTCTCCACCGACAACGGAGCCCCTTCCAATTCCTGGCCCGATGGCGGCAACCATCCCTTCCATGGCGAGAAGGGGGTTGGCGGCTGGGAAGGCGGCTTTCGGGTGCCGATGCTGGTGAAGTGGAAGGACAGGGTTCCGGCGGCAACCCACACCGGGGAATTCATGACCATGGAGGACTGGGTGCCCACGCTGATGGCCTGGGTCGGCGACGATGACATCAAGGAAGACCTGCTTGATGGAATGGAAATCGGTGGGAAGGACTACAAAGTTCACCTGGACGGCTACGATCAGAGCGATCTCCTACTCAACAACGGCAAGAGCAATCGCAAGGAGTTCTTCTACTTCACCGAGACGGTCTTCCACGGTATGCGCTATGGCGACTGGAAGCTGTTGTTCATCGATCAGGAAGAATGGTTCCGGGCAGAACAGACCCCCCTGTCCACGCCTATTGTGATCAATCTGAAGCTGGATCCTTTCGAGCGCTTCATCGAGGCACGCGGCTACGACGAGTGGGCCGAGAACCGGAGCTGGATTCTGGGGCAGGCAGGGAAAGGCATTGCCAGGTTTGTGCAGACCTTCGAAGAATACCCGCCGAGCCAGAAAGGTATGTCAGTGCAGGTCACCAACCTCAGTGAGATGATCAACAATCAATCCATTAGCCGGTAGTCGGGATCGCTGCTGATACTATTAGTATGGGTAGAAAAAGGGCGCTGGCCGTCAACGCACGTGCGTGTCGGCCAGCGCCCTTTTTCGTGGCTGCCAGAGCGTGATTAGAACGAGATCTTTTCCCGTTCGTTGATGCCGAGGTTTTTCCAGATGTTCAGGCTCGGTGCCGCCTGGTTCAGTGTGTAAAAGTGCAGGCCGGGCGCGCCGGCCTCGAGTAGCTTTTCACACATGTTGGTGACCACTTCTTCGCCGAACTTGCGGATGCTGTCGGTGTCGTCACCGTAAGCTTCCAGCTGCTTGCGAATCCAGCGGGGGATCTCCGCACCGCACATGTCAGAGAACCGGACCAGATTGGAGAAGTTGACGATGGGCATGATGCCCGGAACCACCGGAATGGTGACGTTCATCTTCTCCAGACGGTCGATGAAGTAAAAGTAGCTGTCCGCATTGAAGAAGTACTGGGTAATGGCGCTGTTGGCGCCGGCCTTCACCTTGCGGGCAAAGTTCTTCAGGTCTTCTTCTGCGTTGCGGGCCTGAGGGTGGAACTCCGGATAGGCTGCCACCTCCAGATTGAAGGTGTCGCCGCTGTGCTCGCGAATGAACTCCACCAGCTCGTTGGCGTAGCGCAACTCGCCGGCTGCCCCCATGCCCGAGGGCATGTCGCCCCGCAGGGCAACAATCCGGTTGATGCCGTTCTCTTTATACACATCCAGCAGTTCGCCGATTTCCTGGCGGGTACCGCCCACGCAGGAGAGGTGGGGCGCTGTGGAAATGCCCTGGGAATGCAGGTTGAGCACGGTCTCAATGGTTCGGTCCCGGGTGGAACCGCCGGCACCGAAGGTGACCGAGAAAAAATCCGGGTCCACCTCGGCCAGCTGATTGCGCACATTCTTCAGCTTTTCCTTGCCCTGATCGGTCTTGGGCGGAAAAAACTCAAAGCTGAAGCGGCGCTTGAACTGTGTCTGACTTTCCATGATCCCGTCCGATCAGTACTTGTAGCTTTCTGGCTTGTACGGGCCTTCGACCGGTACGCCGATGTATTTCGCCTGCTCCGGCGTCATCTTGGTCATCACGCCGCCAAAGCCTTCAACCATGGCGCGGGCCACTTCCTCGTCCAGGTGCTTCGGCAGAACCTGCACGTAAACGCCTTTCTCCCGCGCGTCTTCCGGAAGGTCAGCAAACTTGCGCTCGAACAGGTACATCTGGGCCAGTACCTGGTTGGCGAAGGAACCGTCCATGATCCGGGACGGGTGGCCGGTCGCATTACCCAGGTTCACCAGGCGGCCTTCGGACAGCAGGATCAGGTGATCGTTGGCAGCCTTGTCGCGGTATACCACATGGACCTGAGGTTTGACCTCGTCCCACTCCCAGTTCTTGCGCATGTAGGCGGTGTCGATCTCGTTGTCGAAGTGGCCGATGTTGCACACCACGGCGCCGCTTTTGAGCGCCTTGAGCATGTGCGCATCGCACACGTTCATGTTGCCGGTGGTGGTGACCAACAGATCGGTATTCTGCAGCAAGGCCTTGTCGACGCCGGCTTCGGTGCCGGTGTTAACGCCCTCGAGGTACGGAGAAACCACTTCGAAACCGTCCATGCAGGCCTGCATGGCACAGATCGGATCGGCCTCGGTCACCTTCACGATCATGCCTTCCTGGCGCAGGGACGCGGCCGAGCCCTTGCCCACGTCACCGTAGCCGATCACCAGGGCTTTCTTGCCAGCCAGCAAGTGGTCGGTGGCACGCTTGATGGCATCGTTCAGGCTGTGGCGACAGCCGTACTTGTTGTCGTTCTTTGACTTGGTGACGGCATCGTTCACGTTGATGGCCGGCACTTTCAGGGTACCTTCGCGCAGCATTTCCTGCAGGCGATGAACGCCGGTGGTGGTTTCTTCGGTGACGCCGTGGCAGTTGGCCAGGATCTCCGGGTATTTCTCGTGGAGCAGGGCGGTCAGATCGCCACCGTCATCCAGGATCATGTTCGGTTCCCAGCCGTCGACGTCGGCACCAACGGTGCGCTCCAGGCACCAGTCGTACTCTTCATCAGTTTCGCCTTTCCAGGCGAAGACCGGGATGCCCTGGGCCGCGATGGCGGCAGCGGCCTGGTCCTGGGTAGAGAAGATGTTGCAGGAGGACCAGCGTACAGAGGCGCCCAGCTCGATCAGCGTCTCGATCAGCACAGCGGTCTGGATGGTCATGTGGATGCAGCCCATGATATTAGCGCCTTTCAGTGGCTGCTCGGCTTTGTACTTCTCGCGGAGCTTGATCAGGGCCGGCATCTCGCCTTCGGCGATGTTGATTTCCTTGCGGCCCCAGCCGGCCAGGGAAATGTCACGGACTTTGTAGTCGTCAAACTTGTTCAGTTGTTCTGCCGGAGTGCTCATGGATGTTCTCCTGTCAGTCATTTTGGGTTGGGCGCATGCTATCTGACATACGCCCGAAACAGATTCAGATACCAGCGGCGTCTTTCAGTGACGCCGCGCGATCGGTCTTTTCCCACGGGAAGGCGGTAAAGGATTTGCCGCCAACGGTCATCACGAACGGCTCGCGGCCAAAGTGGCCGTATGCTGCGGTGGCCTGGTACATGGGGTGCAGCAGGTCGAGCATGTTGGTGATCGCGTACGGGCGCAGGTCGAAGTGCTCGCGTACCAGCTGGACGATCTTGTCGTCGCTGATCTTGCCGGTGCCGAAGGTGTTCAGGGAGATAGACGTCGGCTGCGCCACGCCGATGGCGTAGGACACCTGGATCTCACACTTGTCGGCCAGGCCGGCCGCAACGATGTTCTTGGCAACGTAACGGCCTGCGTAGGCGGCGGAGCGGTCAACCTTGGACGGATCCTTGCCGGAGAACGCACCGCCACCATGGCGGGCCATGCCGCCGTAGGTGTCGACGATGATCTTGCGTCCGGTCAGGCCACAGTCACCAACCGGGCCACCGATCACGAACTTACCGGTCGGGTTGATGTGGAACTGGGTGTCCTTGTGCAGCAGCTCTGCCGGCAGGGCATGCTTGACGATCAGTTCCATCACCGCTTCTTTCAGGTCGGCCTGGGTTACGTCTTCATCGTGCTGGGTGGACAGCACCACGGCGTCGATGCCGGCAACACGGCCGTTCTCATAACGGCAGGTTACCTGACTCTTGGCATCCGGACGCAGCCATGGCAGCAAGCCGCTCTTGCGGGCCTCGGCCTGGCGCTGGACCAGACGGTGCGAGAAGGTGATGGGAGCGGGCATCAGTACGTCGGTTTCGTTGCTGGCATAACCGAACATCAGGCCCTGGTCGCCGGCACCCTGATCTTCCGGCTTCTGGCGGTCAACGCCCTGGGCAATGTCGACGGACTGCTTGCCGATAATGTTGATCACGCCACAGGTGTCACCGTCATAGCCAACTTCCGAGGAGGTGTAGCCGATGTCCTTGATCACGCCACGTACCAGGTCTTCCAGATCCACCCAGGCGCTGGTGGTGATTTCGCCGCCTACGATGGCAACACCGGTTTTAACCATGGTTTCGCAGGCCACGCGGGCGTGCGGGTCATCGGTCAGGATGGCATCCAGAACCGCGTCGGAAATCTGGTCCGCGAGTTTGTCCGGATGGCCTTCGGAAACCGACTCGGAAGTGAAGATGTTGTAGTCAGCCATAGCATTGCTCCTCGTTGAGCGATTCAAATTCGTACCGGTGGGTGTCAAAAATGACAGGTGCCGGTGACCGCGTTGTTGGTGTTTTGCGGGTATACGTAGTACTACTTACACCCATATCAAAGTTTTTTGATATTCCCTTTCGCCGGCCCCTTTTCAGGACTGGCTCGATGTCTTCCAGAACTCCCGGACCTGCACCTGGAAACCATTGCGCAGGCCGATAAACAGTTGTTCTCCGGCGTTCAATCCCGCCTCCGCGGCCCAGGCTGTCAGCTCTTCCGGCTCGAAGCCGAGCCAGAGGTCGCCGCAGTTTTCCTTGGCCCAGTCCTGGTCGTGGCTGCACAGTTCGCTGATCACCAGGCAGCCGCCGTTGTTCATCAGGGCCGCCGCGTCCAGAAAGATATCCGCCGGGCTGGGCACGTGGTGCAGGACCATGTTGGCAACCACCAGATCAAAGGCGTCGCCCCGGGCGAGCAGGGTGTCGGTCACGCCCTCAATCATGTCCACGTTGTTCAGTCGCTCGTCGATGCAGGTCCGGGTGGCCTTGGCGAGCATATCCCGGCTGTTGTCCAGGGCAACGACGTGACTGGACAGTTCAGACAGCACCTTGAGAAAGGCCCCTTCGCCCGGTCCGATTTCCAGAGTGGTTTGCCACGACTGTTTGGCCGCGCGCTTGCGCAACAACTCCGCTACCGGTTCGGCGTACAGGTCGAAGGCCGCAATCAGTTCCTGCTGCTCCCGGAACTGCTCCGCGTGCCGGGCAAAGAAGACCTGGGACTGGTCCGCCCTCTGGGTCCGGATGGCTTCGATCTTCGCCTGCAGATGGGCCGGCAGCTCCACCTTGTCCACGGTTTCGAAGATCTGGCGAATGGTCTGGTCCGTCAACTTGTCGCTGTCCAGATGCAGGGGGCGACGATAGAAGATCGCGTTGCCCTCACGCTGCGGCTCCAGCAGGCCGGCCTTGTGCATCACCTTCAGGTGGTGGCTCATCCCGGACTGGCGCATCTCGAAGAGCTGGCTCAGCTCCAGTACGCCGAAGGTGTCCCGGCGCAGCACACGCAGGATCTCCAGGCGCAGTGGGTCGCCGCTTGCCTTGAAGATCGGGGCCAGGGCGTCCACGGAGGACAGGTCGTTCGCGTGTGCGTTCATGGATGTCATGGTTGCGAAGTGTAGGTGGGTTCCGGTGGTCAATCAATAGCCATATCAAAAAATTTTGATATAGATTTATCATTCTTTGAAATCAGCCCGTTTCGGGAATCCACAGGGGCTGTTTTCTGGAATCCCCACATACCGATTTGCCCCGGCACACAGTAATCGGCGAAAATACGCGCCTCTTTTTTAGACAGTCCGAATTCTTTCCCGAAAAATACTGGAGAAACGTCAATGCCGTCTCGTAAAGATCTCGCCAACGCCATTCGCGCGCTGAGCATGGATGCGGTTCAGAAAGCCAAGTCCGGCCACCCGGGTGCGCCCATGGGTATGGCGGATATCGCCGAGGTGCTGTGGAACGACTACCTGAGCCACAACCCGGCCAACCCTCAGTGGGCCAACCGTGACCGCTTCGTACTGTCCAACGGTCACGGCTCCATGCTGCAGTACTCGCTGCTGCACCTGAGCGGTTACGACGTTTCCATCAGTGATCTGCAGAATTTCCGTCAGCTGCATTCAAAGACCCCGGGCCACCCGGAGTACGGTTACACCCCGGGTGTTGAAACCACCACCGGTCCATTGGGACAGGGCATTGCCAATGCCGTTGGTTTTGCGATCGCCGAAAAGGCGATGGCCGCGCAGTTCAACCGTCCCGGCCACGAGATCGTGGATCACTACACCTATGCGTTCCTCGGCGACGGCTGCCTGATGGAAGGTATCTCGCACGAAGTGTCCTCACTGGCGGGTACGCTGGGCCTCGGCAAGCTGATTTTCTTCTACGATGACAACGGCATTTCCATCGACGGTGAGGTCGATGGCTGGTTCACCGACAACACCCCCCAGCGTTTCGAGTCCTATGGCTGGCAGGTTATTCCGGCTGTTGACGGCCACGACGCGGACGCGATCCGCGCCGCCATTGAGGCCGGCCGTGCCAACACCGAGCAACCGACCCTGATTTGCTGCAAGACCGTGATCGGCTTCGGCTCCCCGAACAAGCAGGGCAAGGAAAGTTGTCATGGCGCCCCTCTGGGCGACGACGAGATTGCCCTCACCCGCGAGCAGTTGGGCTGGAACCACGATGCCTTCGAGATCCCGTCCGAGATTGCGGCGGCCTGGAATGCCCGGGAAAAAGGCGCAGTGGCCCAGAGCGAGTGGGACCAGGCCTTCGCGGCCTATGAAAAAGCCGAGCCGGAGCTGGCGGCGGAGTTCAAACGCCGGATGGCCGGTGAACTGCCTGCCGATTTCTCGGAAAAGGCCCAGGCCTACATCCAGGAGTGTCAGGACAAGGGCGAAACCATCGCCAGCCGTAAGGCGTCACAGAACACCCTGAACGCCTATGGCCCGTTGCTGCCGGAACTGATGGGCGGCTCCGCAGACCTGGCCGGTTCCAACCTGACCATCTGGGGCGGCACCAAAGGCCTGACCAAGGAAGACGCCAGCGGCAACTACATTTATTACGGTGTACGCGAGTTCGGCATGGCCGCCATCATGAACGGCATTGCCCTGCACGGTGGTTTCGTACCCTACGGTGCGACCTTCCTGATCTTCATGGAGTACTGCCGTAACGCCGTGCGGATGGCCGCGCTGATGAAGCAGCGTTCCATCTTCGTCTTTACCCACGATTCCATCGGCCTCGGTGAAGATGGCCCGACGCACCAGCCGATCGAGCAGTTGGCGAGCCTGCGCACCACGCCGAACATGAGCACCTGGCGCCCGGCGGATACCGTGGAGTCTGCGGTAGCCTGGAAAGCGGCTCTTGAGCGCAATGACGGCCCGACAGCCATGGTATTTTCCCGCCAGGGACTGCCGGCCCAGGCCCGGGACGCCCAGCAACTGGCCGATGTCGCCAAGGGTGGCTACATCCTGTCCGACAGCGAAGGCACACCGGACCTGATCCTGATTGCGACCGGCTCCGAAGTCGGCCTGGCGCAGGACGCGGCTGCCAAGCTTCGTGAGCAGGGCAGGAAAGTACGCGTGGTCTCCATGCCGTCCACCGACGTGTTCGATGCCCAGAGCGCCGAGTACAAGCAGCAGGTTCTGCCGTTGGATGTGACCAATCGCGTCGCCATCGAAGCCGGCATTGCCGACTACTGGTACAAGTACGTTGGCCTGGATGGTCGAATCATCGGCATGACCACCTTTGGTGAGTCTGCCCCGGCGGGTGAGCTGTTCAAGGAATTCGGCTTTACCGTCGATAACGTCCTCGAGGTGGCCTCCGAACTTCTGGAAGCGTGATGACAGAGACCTCGCCGTTTCGCATTGCCATCAACGGGTACGGCCGAATCGGTCAGTGCGTGTTGCGGGCGCTTTATGAAAACGGCTATCGCGACCATCTTCAGGTGGTCGCGATCAATGAGCTGTCGGATATCGACACCATTGCCCACCTGACACGCTATGATTCCACCCATGGCCGGTTCCAGGGTGCCATTGACGTGGAAGGCGACGACCTGCTCGTAAACGGCGACCGGATCCGGATCCTGAACCACCCGGATCCCGCAGACCTGCCGTGGCGACTGCTGGACGTGGATCTGGTGCTTGAGTGCTCGGGAGCGTTCTCGGATCGGGCGACCGCCCAGAAGCACATTGATTCCGGGGCCGGGCACCTGCTGTTCTCGCAGCCCGCCGAATCCGATGTGGATCGCACCGTGGTGTTCGGTATCAACGACAGCGAAGTGACCGGCGATGACCTGATTGTTGCCGCCGGCTCCTGCACCACCAACTGCCTGGTCCCGGTGATCAAGGTGCTGGATGATGCCCTGGGTGTTGAGTGGGGCACCACAACCACCATCCACGCCGCGATGAACGACCAGCCGGTGATCGATGCCTATCACCATCAGGATCTGCGCCGCACCCGAAGTGCCCTCCATAACATCGTCCCGGTGGACACCGGGCTGGCGCGCGGAATTGAACGCCTGCTGCCCCACATGGACGGCCGTTTCAGTTCGGTCGCCATGCGGGTGCCAACGCTGAACGTGTCGGCCATCGATATGGTGGTTAATGTGCGCAGCGCCACGTCGGTGACGGCGGTTAACAAACTGTTAGAGGGCGCCGCAAGCGGTGCTTTAAGCGGTATCCTTGGTTACACCGATGAGTTGCTCGCCAGTTCCGATTTCAACCACGACTCCCATTCCGGCGTGGTCGACGGCGGCCAGACCCGGGTAACCGGAGGGCATCTGGTGAAAGTATTGTGCTGGTTCGACAATGAGTGGGGTTTTGCGAACCGGATGCTCGACGTCAGCCGGTGTTGGCTGAGTAAGACTGACAACTGAATTACAGACCAAATCAAGGGAACAAGAGTATGGCCATCAAAAAGATGACTGACCTGAACCTCGCCGGCAAGCGGGTGTTGATCCGTGAAGATCTGAACGTGCCGGTCAAGGCTGGCAAGGTGACCAGTGATGCGAGAATCCGTGCGTCACTGCCGACCATCAAGGCGGCGAGAGACGCCGGCGCCAAAGTCATGTTGATGTCCCACCTTGGCCGCCCGGAAGAGGGCGTTTACGACGAGGCTTCCTCCATGAAGCCGGTGGCCGAGCATCTGTCCGCCGCACTGGGCCAGGACGTTCGCCTCATCAAGGACTACCTTGAAGGTGTGGACGTTGCGGACGGCGAAGTCGTGCTGTTCGAGAACGTACGCTTCAACAAGGGCGAGAAGAAAGACAATGAGGAATTGTCCAGAAAGTACGCCGCCCTGTGTGACGTTTATGTCATGGACGCCTTCGGCACCGCCCACCGCGCCCAGGCCTCCACCCACGGCGTTGCCCGTTTCGCGCCGGAAGCTTGTGCCGGCCCGCTGCTGGCTGCTGAGCTGGAAGCTCTCGGGAAGGCTCTCGACAACCCCGCCAAGCCGGTGGTTGCCATTGTTGGTGGTTCCAAGGTATCCACCAAGCTGGACGTTCTGAACGCCCTGGAAAAAGTCTGCGACCAGATCATCGTCGGTGGTGGTATCGCCAACACCTTCCTCGCCGCTGCCGGTCATCCGGTTGGCAAGTCGCTGTGTGAGCACGACCTGGTGGACACCGCGAAAGACATCGCGGCCCGCGTGGAAATTCCGCTGCCGGTGGATGTTGTGGTTGCCAGCGAATTTGCCGAGACAGCCCCGGCCACCACCAAGAATATCTCGGATGTGTCCGAAGACGACATGATCCTGGACGTTGGCCCGGAAACCGCCGGCAAGTTCGCGGACCTGCTCAAGAACGCCAGGACCATCCTCTGGAACGGTCCGGTTGGGGTTTTCGAGTTTGACCAGTTTGGCAACGGCACCAAGGCGCTGGCCGAAGCCATTGCCGAAAGCGATGCTTTCTCCCTGGCCGGCGGCGGAGACACGGTTGCCGCCGTTGACAAATACGGCGTAGCTGACAAGATTTCCTACATTTCCACCGGCGGTGGCGCCTTCCTGGAGTTCGTGGAGGGCAAGACCCTGCCAGCAGTAGCGGTATTGGAAGAGCGGGGGGCTTAACAGCCCGAAGACAGACAAGCAAGGTAGGCGGGACAAGCCATCCGGGACTGTGCGCAGCAGGGAAGCTGCGCTCAAGCGTACATGGACGTATTCACAGCGTGTCCCGGATGGCTTGTCCCGCCTGCCGCAGCAGGCTCCGTAGTCTGCAAAGGTTTCAATCGACTAATTAACGTCTAAACGAAGGAGACGACCCATGGCCCTGATTTCGATGCGGCAACTTCTGGATCACGCCGCCGAGCACGGTTACGGTGTGCCAGCCTTTAACGTAAACAACCTGGAGCAGATGCGGGCCATCATGGAAGCGGCCGACAAGACCGACTCCCCGGTGATCGTGCAGGCCTCCGCCGGTGCCCGCAAATACGCCGGTGCGCCGTTCCTGCGCCACCTGATTCTCGCGGCCGTTGAGGAGTTTCCGCATATCCCGGTGGTGATGCACCAGGATCACGGTACCAGCCCGTCGGTGTGCCAGCGCTCCATTCAGCTGGGCTTCAGCTCCGTGATGATGGACGGCTCCCTCGGTGAAGACGGCAAGACACCGACCGAGTACGACTACAACGTCGACGTGACCCGTCGCACCGTGGAAATGGCGCACGCCTGTGGCGTTTCCGTCGAAGGCGAGCTGGGATGCCTGGGCTCTCTGGAAACCGGTCAGGCCGGCGAAGAAGACGGCATTGGCGCGGAAGGCACCCTGGATCACAGCCAGATGCTGACCGACCCGGAAGAGGCGGCCGATTTTGTCCAGAAAACCCATGTCGATGCACTCGCCATTGCCATCGGTACCAGCCACGGCGCCTACAAGTTCACCCGTCCGCCGACGGGCGACATCCTGGCGATCGACCAGATCAAGGCCATCCACGCCCGGATTCCGGACACCCATCTGGTTATGCATGGTTCCAGCTCCGTGCCCCAGGAGTGGCTGAAGATCATCAACGAGTTCGGTGGCGAGATTCCGGAAACCTACGGTGTTCCGGTTGAGGAAATCGTGGAAGGCATCAAGCACGGTGTGCGGAAGGTCAACATCGACACCGATCTGCGCCTGGCCAGTACCGGTGCCGTACGTCGCTTCCTGGCCGAGAATCCGGCCGAGTTCGATCCGCGCAAATTCCTGAAAGCGACCATGAAGGCGATGACGGACGTCTGTATCGACCGTTACGAGGCCTTCGGTACCGCCGGCAACGCCAGCAAGATCAAGCCGATCAACCTGGAGCAGATGTTCGAGCGTTATGCTTCCGGCGAGCTGGATCCGAAAGTGAAGTAAATTCCGGTGCTACTGCCCCCTGGTTTTAAGAGCTCGGGGGCAGAGCCCAGGACGAACAACCGTTCAGAAAACGCCCGTGAATACATCCCTGTAGGGCTTGGTCGCGCCATCCCTGGCGCTCCACATTTCTGAACGGTTCCTCCCCCTGCGCTCTCTGAGCCTGATCCCCGCGCTAACTGATCTGTCTCAACTGAAAACAACATCAGCCTTGTAATTTCCCTCACCTCATCAAATATTGTTCTTAGTAACCGGACAATTCGTCCGGAACCAGGAATCAGTGGTGAGGACCAGAATGGACTTCAAAGACTATTACGCCGCGCTCGGTGTGAGCGAGTCTGCCTCTCCCGAGGACATCAAGAGGGCTTACCGCAAGCTGGCCCGGAAATACCACCCGGACGTCAGTAAGGAAACGGATGCCGACGAAAAGTTCAAAGACGTCGGTGAGGCCTACGAAGTATTGAAGGATCCTGAGAAACGGGCCGAATACGACCAGTTGCGCAAGTACGGCGCCCGAGGGGATGGCTCGTTTGAGCCGCCACCGGGCTGGCAAAGTGCGTCCGGATTTGGCGGTGGCGGCTACACTGAAGCCGATGCCGCTCAATTCAGTGATTTCTTTGAGGAGATTTTTGGTGGTGGCGGTCGGGCCGGCGGTGGCTTCTCCCGTGGCGGATTTGGCGCAACCGGTCGGGCCGGCGGTTTCCGTCAAAACATGCGGGTTCGGGGTGAGGACGTTCACGCCCGGCTTTCGCTGTTTCTGGAGGAAGTGTTTCATGGCTGCGAAAAACAGGTCTCCTTCACGGTTCACCAACCGGACGAACACGGCCACATCATGCCTCGACAGAAGACCCTCAAGGTCAAAATTCCGGCCGGGATGCGGGAGGGGCAGCACCTGCGACTGAAAGGGCAGGGCTCGCCGGGCAGTGGTGGCGGGGATGCGGGTGACCTCTTGCTGGAAATTGAGCTGGCGCCGCACCCAACCTTTGCCGTCGAGGGGCGGGATATTCTGGTCACTATGCCGATTACGCCTTGGGAAGCCGCGCTTGGCGCCACTGTCACCGTGCCGACGGTCGGTTCGAGGGTGAACGTGAAAGTGCCCAAAGGATCGTCCAGCGGTCGGAAGTTGCGGCTCAAGGGTAAGGGATTCCCGGGCAAGCACCCGGGCGACCAGATTGTCGTTCTCCAGGTTGTGATGCCGGAGCAGCATGCACCGGAGGCAGAAAAACTCTACAAGCAACTGGCGGAGGCAGAAAAGAGCTTCAATCCACGCAGTAGGCTGCACGTGTAATCATGGAGTAAAGGCATGAGCAGAAACACCGAGACGCTGACGGTCGAGATTGTTGAGCAGCAGGCAACCTTCACGCTTCGCGAGATATGCGAGCGAGGTGATTGCCATGCGGAACTGGTCCTGAAAATGGTGAGTTACGGGATTATCGAGCCGGTTGAAGCCCTTGAGCATGAGGAAGTCCGGAATTGGGAATTCGACCTGACAGCACTACTGCGTCTTCAGAAGGCCATGCGGCTGCAGCGGGATCTGAAAATGAACCTGCCGGGGCTGGCCATGTCACTGGAACTCCTCGACGAAGTGGATACCATGCGCCGGGAAATCGGCCGGCTTCGTCAGCAGTTGGACCAGTTTTCGCAGAATCAGGATCGTGACTGACCGGTAAACCGACGGTTTATTTTCCGTCGGAGAGCTTCTGGATTTCCGCGTAGATCTTTTCAGCCTCCTCCATCAGTGTGCCATGCGTGCGAAGGTCCCCGTTGCGCTGGGCATGCAGTGCCTTTTCGAGTTTGTCCTCATAGGCTTTTTGCAGCTTTTTCTTGGGATCGCCTTTCAAAAATCCGAGCATAGTGGTGCTCCTTCCGTCGAATGTCCTGAAGAGTTACGGGGTAGTTGTGCAAAAGTTCACTGGAGCCCCTGGTTATAAATCCCCCCGAAAAACCCTACGTGTAAATACCTGCAACAAATCCCTACATAAAAACGCTCCCCTATGGTCCGGGTTTTGCTAAAACTATGCGAGACCCATCGCACGGGACGCTGAAAATAAACGCGAAGGATGCAGCAGTAAACACGTTGACGGAGTCCCTATGACCCCTCGTTTTTTGAAACAGCTGATCACAAGTCGGCTGCTAAGGCCTGTTTTCCTGATACTGGTTATCGCCGGTCTGGCGCAGGTTGTGGTCAGCCAGTGGTTGATTTCGAACCAGGTGGAGCGCCTGGTGGAGACTGCCGGCTCGGCCCTTGAAGCCAGCAGCACGAAAGTCAGTGAGTCGTTTGGGGAAACCCGTGAAGATGTGCGTGGTCGTCTGCAGACCATGCGAGAGAAGACCATTGACGAACTGGCCAGCGAACTGACCCGTCAGCAGACCGAACAGCAGGAGCGTGTGGCCAGTAATGTTCGAAACGCGGTTATGGCTGAGGCGCAGGGTCTCGCCAACGTGCTGGCGGCGGTTGCCGCGCCCCTGATTTGGGACCGGGATATTCCCCGCCTGACCGATCTGGTTGAGTTGGCGGATGCTCGTGAGTCGGTCCTGTTTGCCATTTACTACGACCAGTATGGCGAGCGCATGACCCGTTACGTGGACCGTACCGACGACCGGGTACGCACCCTTATGAAGCAGGGTGAGGGCCGGGGTGCGGCAAATCGGGTCCTCGATGCGGCAAGCCGTGACCCCAATGTGGTGATTATTACCGCCGACATCAAGCCTCAGGGCTCCGCCATCGGCCAGCTCAAGCTGGGTCTGTCCCTGGAGGGTATCAATCAGGATCTGGCTCAGCTGGAGCAGGAATTCAGCGCCACCATCACCGGTAGCATTGACGCCTCACGCCAGACTCTCGAAGCGGAGACGGAGCAGGTGAACCAGCGGCTTCAGCAGCAACTGGCCGGCATGGGAGCCGATACCCAGGCGCGAATCCACAACACGGTGGAGTCCCTGAACAACGAAGCCTCGAGTCTGGCGGCGAATCTCTCGATTCTCGCCATCGGCTCGGTGCTGGTGCTGATTGTCCTGGTGGCGGCGGTGCTCGGGGGTGGCCTGTTGCCGCGGGTGCTCCGGCTGAGTTCCGCAATCTGGAGCATCGCCGATGGCGAAGCCGACCTGACCCGACGAGTGTCCCTGAAGGGCCGGGACGAACTGACCGAAATGGCGCGGGGTATGAATCAGTTCATAGCGCGGATCCAGGAGCTGGTGTCGGATGTGAAGGCCTCGGCGGAGTCTGCGGCCGGGCAGGCCCGGGCGCAGGGGGAGATCAGCCGCGACGCCGTATCGGCGGTAAACCACCAGCAGCGGGAAGTGGCGGATGTCTCCGAGACGATGGCCGCCATGTCCCGGAGTATTGCCGAGGTGGCCGCCAGCATTCAGGAAGTGGCGGGTTCGGTGCAGACCATTGGCGCCGAGAGCGAGGCGACGGCGGGCATTTCACGGGATGTCCGGGACCGGCTTGATGCCGTGGTGCGCAATGTCGAGTCGGCGGTGGCCGCCGTCAATGAACTCAACCACCAGAGCACGGAAATCAACTCGGTGCTGTCGGTGATCGGTGCCATCGCGGAGCAGACTAACCTGCTGGCGCTGAACGCGGCCATCGAGGCCGCACGGGCGGGCGAGTCCGGCCGGGGGTTTGCGGTTGTTGCCGACGAGGTCCGCACACTGGCCAGCCGGACCCAGGAATCCACGACCGAGATCCAGGCCATCATCGAGCGGCTGCAGCAGGGCAGTCGCCAGGCGGTATCGGTGATAGACCAGGTCTCGGGGCAGGTTGCCGAATCCTCGACGGAATTCCGCAAGGCAGATGAGCACTTTGAACAGATCAATCAGTTGCTGGGCAGTCTGCAGGAGCGGGCACTGACCATCTCCTCGGTGGCTGAGGAAGAAGGGCGGCATGCCGGCAAGGTGAGTGTCAGCGTCGAGGATATCGCCCGATCTTCGGAAACCACCGTTGAGGCTATCCACCGCTCGGACAAGGCCAGTCACCAGATTGGCGAGCTGTTGTCGGCGCTTCAGGCCAAGGCCTCACAGTTCAGGGTGTAACCGGATCAACGGGCAGCCGGCGCGAAGGCTGCCCGTCACGTCAACCGCAGAGTCGGGTGCGGGCCGCGTCGTATTCCGTTTTCAGGCGGCCGACCAGGGCCTCGACGCTGAGCACGTCGTGAATCTGGCTGACACCCTGGCCCGCTGACCAGACGGTTTTCCAGGCCTTCGCCTCGTCGTCCACCGGTTTCAGCTTTTCCCCATAATCAATGTCGCCGGCCTGGTTGAGTTTGTCCATCGGGTAGCCCGCGGCTTCCAGACTCTGGCGCATAAAGCTGGCGGGCACGCCGGAAACGGCCGGTGTGTGGATGATGTCAGCGGACACCGCCTCGATAATCATGTTGCGGTAGGCCTCCTCGGCCTGCGATTCAACCGTATTGATGAAGCGGGTGCCCAGGTAGCCCAGATCGGCGCCCATGGCCTGGGCTGCCAGCAGGTCTTCCCCATGGGACAGGCCGCCGGCCAGAAGAATGGTGCCGTCAAAGACGTCGCGAATTTCGTGCACCAGGACAACAGGGTTGATGGTGCCGGCATGGCCTCCGGCCCCTGCGGCCACGGCGATGACGCCGTCTACCCCCGCCTCGGCGGCTTTGCGCGCGTGCTTCTGGTTGGTGACATCGTGAAACACCAGGCCGCCGTACCCGTGTACCGCGTCAACAACCTGGCTGGCGGCACCCAGAGAGGTAATGACAATGGGTACCCGATGCTTGACGCACAATTCCAGGTCCGCCTGCCAGCGCGGATTGGTGCGATGGACAATCAGATTGACCGCGTAAGGCGCCAGCGGGGCCGAAGGATTCTCCTGGCGGAAACGGTCGAGTTCGCTGTTCATCTGTTCAAGCCAGGCCTCGAAGCCTTCGCTCGTGCGCTGGTTCAGGGCGGGAAAGCTGCCGACCACGCCTTCCTTGCAGCAGGCCAGCGCAAGCTCCGGGCCCGAGATCAGAAACATCGGCGCCGCCACGAGCGGCAGGGTCAGGTTGCTGGAGATGGATTCGGGTAAGGCCATGAGTTTTCCTTAATTTTTGTTGGAACTTATATAGGTTATAAAGGATCTTAGCCTGCCGGGGTGGCGCTGAAAATGGTCGTTGCCCGTCGAATGCGTGGAAAAAACTCTACCAACAAGAAGGAGCCCGTAATGGGTGAAGCAAAACGTCGCAGGGAAACCGGAGCCCCTGCGCCCAAGAAATCTGGAAATCAGCCCCTTTATATCGGGGTGGCGGTGCTGGTATTGGCCGCGGTTGCCATTGGTCTGTTCTTCCTGACGGCCAAGCCGAAGCCTACCTCGGATGAACTGCCTGTTGCCGCCCCCAACGCCGATGCGTTCCCGGCCGAGCTGGATCAGTACGGTATGTCGGTGGGTCCGGCTGATGCCCCCGTTGTGGTGCGCGAGTTCGCTGATTATCAGTGCCCGGCCTGTGGCCGCTTTTCCGATGCCAGTCAGAAGCTGAAAGAACAGTACGTTGAGGCTGGCAAGGTCCGGTTTGTCTATTTTGACCTGCCGTTGCAGCAGCACCAGAATGCCATGCCCGCCGCACTGGCTGCCCGTTGTGCCGGAGACCAGGATGCCTATTGGGAAATGCATGACCAGCTTTTCGCGGCCCAGTCCGAATGGAGTGGCTCCGGCGATCCGGTTGCCACCTTCACCCGCTACGCCGGAGATCTCGGGCTGGAGGAACGGCGCTTTCGCCGGTGCATGACCACGGAATTGCATCGGGAAGCCGTGGAGCAGAGCCGCCGTGTGGCGATGCAACTGCGGGTTGCCAGCACACCGACGGTGCTTGTGGATAACATTCGCCTGCCCCGACCCGGCTGGGGACAGTTGTCCGCCGTGGTGGAACGGGAGCTGGCCAGCAAGGCCGATTGACCGGGTGGCTGGCATGCTTCGGCCAGCCCGCACTTGATCCCGGGCCAGAGTTGGTTAAAAATTGCGCCCTCTCTGGCCTGAGCCTTTGAATGAAACCAAACCCATGCTCCGGATTTACGGTCCGGCCCGCAGGAGAAATCGATGAGCAATGATGTAGTTGTCTGCGCGCTCTACAAGTTCGCAGTCCTGAATGATTACCAGTCCCTTCGCCAGCCGCTGCTGGACATTATGCTGGCCAACGACGTCCACGGGACACTGTTGTTGGCCCGTGAAGGGATCAACGGCACCATCGCCGGCAGCCGCGAAGGCATTGATGCGGTCAAAGCCTGGATTGACAGCGACCGGCGTTTCGACGGAATCGACTACAAAGAATCGTTTGTGGACATCCAGCCGTTCAAACGCACCAAAGTGAAACTCAAGAAAGAGATCGTCACCATGGGCGTGGACGGGGTCGACCCGAAGCGCATCGTTGGCACCTACGTGGAGGCCCAGGACTGGAATGACCTGATCTCCGATCCGGAGGTGGTGCTGGTCGATACCCGTAACCAGTACGAAGTGGAAATCGGCACGTTCCGGAACGCCGTGAACCCGGCTACCGATACCTTCCGGGAGTTCCCGGACTACGTGAAGCAGAACCTGGATCCGTCCCGGCACAAGAAAGTCGCGATGTTCTGCACCGGCGGCATTCGCTGCGAGAAATCGACGGCCTATCTGAAAGAGCAGGGCTTCGAGGAGGTCTACCATCTCAAGGGCGGCATTCTGAAATACCTCGAGGAAGTGCCCCAGGAGCAGAGCCTGTGGCACGGAGAGTGCTTCGTGTTTGATGACCGGGTGACGGTGAACCACCAGCTTGAGCGCGGCGACTATGACCAGTGCCACGCCTGCCGGCGCCCGATTACCGAGGACGACAAGCAGCGTCCTGAATACGAACAGGGTGTGAGCTGCCACCAGTGCATCGACTCGCTGACCGAGGAGCAGAAAGCCCGGTTTGCGGAGCGTGAGCGTCAGATGCGGCTGGCGGAGCAGCGCGGCGAGGCCCATGTCGGGGGGGAAGCCGCCCGCATCATTGCCGAGCGCAAGGCCCGTAAAAAGGCCGAGCGTGAACGCCACGCGCAAAAGAGCGTGGCAGGTGAAAAGGCCCGTAAATCAGCGGGAGCCTGAATCGACGAAGCAGGAGAACGTCATGGAACTCAGGAATGCCGTTGCGGTTGCCCTCCTTGGGGCCGTGCCGCTAGCCCAGGCTCAGGATCGTGGGGACGTCAAGGCTGAGTTCGAAGTGGGCGTTCTGGTGACGTCAGGCAATACCGAGGAAAACAACCTCAATGGCCGGCTGGCCATTGGTAATGAATTGCCTCGATGGCGCAACACCGCAGAATTCAGCGGCAGGCATACCGAGGCTGATGACGAAACCACCGCCGAGCAGTACCGGGTGGAGGGCGAGACCAACTACAAGTTCGACGAGCGCCAGTACTGGTTTCTCCGGGGTGGCTGGGAGGACGACCGCTTTTCCGGGTATGACTTCGAGTCGTCGGTCACCGCAGGCTACGGTAACCGGCTGTGGGAGTCCGGTGACCTTTCGTTCTGGAGTGTGTCCACCGGTCTGGGTTACCGGTACAACCGGCTGGATGAACCCAATGAGAGCGGCAACAAGGCGGAAGATTCTGCCATCGCCCGATTTGCCACCCAGCTGGATTACGCGATTTCTGACCGAGCCCTGTTTCGTCAGAAGCTCAGCACCGAGGTGGGGCTGGAGGAAAACAACACCATCAGTGAATCGGAAACGGCGTTGCAGGCCACGGTGGTTGGCAATCTGTCCATGAAAACCGCATTCCGGGTCAAACACGTCTCCGACCCGCCTGAGGGAAAAGAGCGAACGGACACCGAAACCGCCCTGACCCTACTGTACACCTTCTGATCAGACGTTGTTGCGAAGCCCCAGCTCGTCCGGATAGGGCGTGAGGTACTGCTGCGCGCTGAGGTAGTCCACCGGTTCTCTGCGCTGGGCCATACGCAGCAGGGTCATGGGCACAACGAGCGGCACCTCGCCGCGTCGGTAGGCTTCCATCTGTTCCATCAGCACCTTCCGGTCCTCGTCCCCCATGGAGTCTCTGAGGTAGCCCATCAGGTGCTGCATGGCGTTCATATGCGACCCCCGGCTGACCTTCTGGCTCATGGCCTCCATAAACAGGTGGATGTACCGGTCGGCGATGGTTTCGAGCGGCTCCGATTTCAGATCGCCCAGCATCGGGCCAAGCTGCCGGTATATTTTCTCTGAGTGCGCCAGTAACTGGAACTTGTGACGGGTGTGGAATTCGATCAGTGTCTTCGCGGTCAGATTGTCTCCGGCCACATTCTGCATCCAGTCGTCGTAGGCGAAAACGCGTTCAATGAAGTTTTCACGGATCATGTCATCGTTCAGCCGGCCTTCTTCCTCCACCGGCATCAGCGGGTAGGTGCGGATCAGAGCTTCGGCAAACATGCCCCGTCCGTCGCGGCGTGTCACTTTGCCACCTTCGTTATGGACCTTGATGCGCTCCATGCCACAGCTGGGCGATTTCGCCATCAGGATGTAGCCGCGCAGATTGCCCAGAGATGGCATAACCGCGTCGATAAAGGCCTGCATGGCATCGGTGTGGTCGTTCTCGCCTTTGGTTTCGATGAGCCGGAGACCGTCGGTGTATTCGCGCAAGTGGATGGCGGGCCGAGGTACGCCCAGACCTGCTTCCAGTTCCGGGCAGATGGAGCGGAACTGGAAGTGTCTGGACAGGACCTGAGTACAGTATCGGGAGTGCTTGTGGCCGCCATCGTGGCGGACTTCCTTGCCAAGCAGGCAGGTGCTGATACCGACGGGAATTTCGCTCACGTAACCTCTCCGATCAATAAAAGGGTTTTTGTAATACGTGAATTCAGTCTAAACCGATCAGGCTCACAAGGTGAACCCGATCAATGCTCCTGGTGCCAGTGCCGGTTCCGTTTCTTGGCCTCCAGTGCCAGGGTGTTGGCGTAGATACTGCGAACGTCCCGGGCGAACTGCTCCACTGAGTAGTCCGCTGCGAATTCCAGGGCCTGGGCCGCCAGTTCCCGGCGGAGTTCATCGTCTTCCAGCAGTCGTTTCACTTCATGGACCCACAGCTCCTGATTTTCCGGGGTCTTGAACCCGTTGAAGCCGTGGCGGACCACGTCCTCAATACCGCTGGAGCGTACCGCAACCACCGGCAGGCCGGCTGCCATGGCTTCCAGGATGACCATGCCCTGGGTTTCCGACTTGGAGGCAAACAGGAACGCATCCCCGAGCTGATACCAGTTGGCCATGTCTTCAGGCGGCACGGCGCCGACCAGGGTGAAATGTCGTTGCAGGTCCAGATCGTCGATTTTCTGTTGCAGGCGGTCGCGCTGGTGCCCATCGCCGATCATCAGGAACCGGAAAGGCACCTGCGTTTGCCGACGCAGGGAATCGATCGCCTCGATCATGAAATCGATGTTTTTCTCATTCGAGAGCCGGGAAACGCTGACAAACACTTTCTCGTCATCCAGCGCCAGCTCGTTTCGTAAGCGCTGAACATCCTCGTCCCGGACCTCCTGAAAGCGCTGGTATTCGATGCCCGTGGGCTGAACGTGCGTGGGCGTCTTTACGCCAATCATGCGCAGGTACTCTTCGGTGGAGTAAGTGGGCACGATCACACCGTCGCACTTGTTGGCGAAACGCTTGATCAGGGCGTGGGAGATCAGGTTGCGAAACAGCATGCCGGGCAGGGGCACGAAGTGGGCATAGTGCTCCAGCCGGGTGTGGTAGGTGTAGATGGCCGGCACCTTGAGGGTCCGGGCCAGGAAAAGTCCGAGGGAGCCCAGCCAGAAGGGGTGGTGCAGGTGAATGATGTCCGGGCGGAAGGCTTTCACCCCTTTGCGAATTCTGGCCAGGAATATATTCGCCAGACGGAACTCCCGCTTCTCGCCCATGGCCAGGAGAGAGGGCACGCGCAGAACCTGTTCCTCGTTCTCCGGCTGATCCTTGTAGCGGGGGGCAACGATCAGGAGCTTGTCGCCCAGCTCTTCCAGTCCGCGTCGCAGTCGCTCGATGGAGATGGGAACGCCCCCGATAAATGGCAGATAGTTGTTGGTGAACATGGCCACCCGGAGCGGTTTTTCCAGCCAGGGGGAGGGGTCCAGGTCGTAGTCCGGGTAGTAGTCCTTGCCGACGAAAATCGTGGTGTAGAGCTTGATGGTAATGGCCACGAACACCGCGAGGATCAGGATAAAGTTCAGGTAACCGGAATAGATCAGGGAGTAGATGAAGAACCAGAGGCTCTCCAGCTGTTTCAGAACCGGATGCTGGCCAACCTTAAGCCGTTCCAGGGAATGGCTGATCTCGCCATCGGCGCCGACGCTCACCCTGACGAAGTGGTAGAAGCTGGTGTCGTTGTTCAGCACCAGGCCGCCGGCGCCACCGGTGGTGATGAACGTGGTAGTGCCTTGTTCGGCCTCTGAATACAGCGACAGGTTGGCAGAGAACGCCAGATCAATGTCGTGTCGCTCGATTTCCGCCATGAGTGCCTGCCGGAATTCCGGAGGCTGCAGGTAATCATCCTGCTGATCGAACGGCGCATTCTTCTCCGGTTCCAGCGGCGGATGGCCGATAAATAGAATACGGGCCCTGGAGTCGTCCTGGGCCAGCAGGTCGTTGAGCCAGCGAATCTGCCACTGCCAGGGCGTCTTGCCGGTGCTGTCCAGGAAGATCAGCCGGCTACTGCCGGCCTTGATGCTGAAAAAATGCGGGCCGAAGTGGTCGTAGAAGCGAAAACTGCCGAAGTCCTCGTATTCGTGGGCGCCAAAGGTCAGCAGGTACGGAATGGTGAGATGTCCCAGGCTGCCATAGAGCGCCCGGTACTTGTCCTCGCCCCCGCCGCTGACGGCGTTGCCCGCCGATACCATGAAATCAATCCCGGAGTTGTTCAGCTCGGGAATGATGCGTTCCTCGAAAATGCCGATGGAGTTGTTGATGTTGCCAACCACGGCAAAGCTGATCGGCGCATCCGGGCTGGTGCGCTTCTGTATACGCTCCACCTGATCGGTATGCAGGCCTTTGAAATCTTCCATGAAAAGATTGAGGTAGGCCTTGTAGCCCACCAGCAGGATCACAATCACCAGGCACAGGTAGAACAGCAGCTTCAAGGGGTTTCGGAGAATCATTCCGGATTCCTGCGATCTTTGATCAGTTCCCTCTGCAACACAATCAGCCCGATGATCATGCCCAGATAGATGGTCAGCAGGCGCCAGCTTACCGTCACCAGCACCAGGTGGTTGCCCGACAGAATATCGCGAAAGAAGCTTCCGAATACACCTTCGGAAATGCCCGAGGCGCCGGGCGTGGGCGAGAAATACATGATGAATGTGGTAACGACCAGCAACCCCAGGGTGACCAGGTAGTCCACGTCATAGCCGAGGCTGTGAATCAGCAGGGCCGGAAAGCTGAACAGGCTGAGCAGGAACAGGGCCGTAAACAGGATGGACAGGATGACGTACCGCGGCTCGCCCTTGATGTAATCGCCGAAACTGTCCGAGAACCGAAGCATCTCCCGCCGGGCTTTGAACTGCCAGCGCCGGTGGCGTTCCTCGCTGATCAGGTGAAGATGGCGAAGGGCCACCAGCAGCCGGGTCAGCGGCACAATCAGCCAGTGGGTCCGGAACAGCAGGATGGCAAAGAATCCCAGGTACAGAAAGATGAAAATCGCCAGGGCGACGCCGATGTTGCCGGTGATGGTGTGGTCCTTCAGCGCCCTTAGCGTGAGCAGGAACACCGGTGTCAGCGTGAAGATGAACAGCACGGCCAGCACCGTGCGAATCGTTGTGGCCGCGGTGGCCCGCCCCATGGGCACGCCGTGTCGGTGCAGGTACCAGATCTGGGCGAAGCCACCCCCGGTTGCCATGGGCGTGACATTGGAAAAGAACAGGTTGATGAACACCAGGCGGAACATCACCTTGAACGGCAACCGGTGCCCGAGGGCCCGCAGGGTAAAGTGCAAGCGCAGGCCATCGGACAGGAAGTAGACCAGCAGCAGAAGCCCCGCCATCAGCAGGGTGGAGGGCGCGATCAGTCGGGGGTCAAAGGTAATGCTGCGTCCGGCAAACTGATCGTAGACCGCATACAGACCAGCGGCGGTCATGGCGATAAAAATCAGGCTGAAGACGGTGAGTCGTCGCCAGGAAGTCCGTTTCGAGTAATCGCTTTCGGTGGAGTCGGTCATGGGCTGCCCGTCAGGTTAAGACGGGCAGTTTACAGGAGGTTAGGCGCGGGTTGTCCAGTCGGGGGTCAGTGGCCATACACCATCATGGTGGTGTCGGTGATGGCGAAGTCGGTGAACTGGACGCTGCCAATGCTGTTGGGGCCGATCCGGAATGTGGGCATGTCGATGTCCGCCCGGAACTCGACATCGTGCACCGACAGACCTTCCTTGCCCGAGGCCGCGCTGGTGCCCCGGGACAGCTTGGCGGTGGCGCTGGCCATGCCGAAATGGCCCAGGGTGTCGTTACCGCGCCGGTTGTGGATCTGGAGCCCCTCAATGCCGACAGCGGCGAAGTTGAATACAAAGAGCAGATCGGCAGCGTCCCAGTTCAGGTGGCCATTGGTGATTTCAAAGTGGGTGTCCAGCTGCAGTTCCGAACCGGAGACCGTGTTGCCGTTGGCCAGGGTGCGGGTATTGGTACCACCGTTACGGATCACCAGGTCAGTCGGGCCCACGTAGCCCTGCAGCAAGACATTGGAAAACAGACTGGTGGTGCCTTCGCTGCCGCTGGTCGTCAGGCTGTCGACGGCCAGTTCGAAGTCCACCGCTCTCAGGTAATCGTCCAGGACCGTGGGGTCGCCGTAGTCGGTTGCGCCCAGGTGAATCACCAGATCACCACTGTTGAACTGCTTGCCGAATTCGCCAGCAAGACTGTATTTCGCGAGAGCATCGGCAACATCGGCGTTGCCGGTGCTCAAAAGCCCGGCATCGGCACGGCGGGCAATCTCCGAAAAGCCGTGTTCCAGTACTTCACCCTGGCCGGCGATATCGATGGTCACCTTCATGTTGTCCAGAACCGTGTCGTTCTGGCCGGAGAGCCTGAGGCCGTTCACATTGATCGAGCCTTCGTCGATCCAGCTCAGCCGATCCACCGAGACTTTGGTTTCCATTTCGATCGTCACACCGGCCTGACCGGTCACGCCGGCCAGGGCGCCGTCGTCCAGCGGTCTGAATTCGGCCATCGCGGGCAAGGGCAGGGAAAGCGCCAACACCAGTGCGGATACGCGACTGGACAGTCGTTGGTGGGCAGACGGTGCGCAGCTGGAACAGGCGTGTGACAGAGTCATGGTGGCCCCAAAATCCGTTTTCGGTGTTTGTTGTTGTTTACAGGGAAAGCGTATCAATGCCTTCCGGGCCGCAGGACAGCACAACCAATGCAGCAGAAACTCGATTTTGTTACACGTTGTTACGATAGGTGGGAAAACGCGACAGGTCTGTGAGCTGAATCACAACCTCGGCGGCCTGGTCCTATGAGGTCAATGCCTGCTGGATCAGCAGTTTCTGGTGTTCGGCAAAATCGCGAATCAGGGTCTGGGCCTTGTCGCCGTCCCGGGCGAGAACCGCCTGGGGCAGGTGCGTGAAGAACTGGCTGGTCTGGTCCAGACCCTTGCGGTAACGATCCGCGCTCAGATAGTAGGCCCGGCTGACAGCCGGTTTGAAGTTGGACAGGGCCTCGGTCAGGTAGGGATTGCCCACCACATCGCAGCAGGCCTCCATGACGCCGAAGCTGGCTTCGACAATGGCCGTGATGTTGGCGGACGGTTGGTTCATCTGTTTAACCACTCGGGCCACTGCATCCAGCAGGGGCTGCCGGTCCGCTTCCTGCCAGCGCTCACACAGCCGGGCGGCGAGCATCATCAGCAGGTGCATGTACACGTCATAAAGCTCGGAGGCGTGTTCGGCGTCCAGCCGGGTTGCCGATGCGCCCTTGCGCGGCGTGATGTCCACCAAATGCCAGCGTTCCAGCGTGTACAGGGCTTCCTTCACCGAGGCCCGGCTCACCTTCAGTTCTGACGCCAGGGTCGCCTCCTGGATGCGCTCGCCCGGCCGGATCTGCCCGGTCATGATCCGCTCCGCCATGTAGTTGGCAATTTCTTCGGCCAGGGTGTTCGGCACCTGAAAATCCATAAGGGCTCTCTGAACAGGACGTAAAAGCCGGCTGGCCGCAGACGGAATCAGCCCGGCGCTGGAATCTGTGCGCATGAGTCTATCACAGCCGTGTAAAAGGACAGCCACAACCCGTTGATCCGGCGGGGCTTCCCGGGCGTGGTCGAAAATTTCTTATTAGATGTTGACGACTGCCATATTGTAGGACAATAATGCAGAAAATAACAGGCGAGCGATCGGTCGCCCAAGTGAATGCTGAAGGAGAGAGTCCAATGAGTACCAGTCAGATGTCGGTCAGCCGTGAGGCCACACGCAGGAGAGTCCTGCTGACCCTGAAGAAATACAGCTACCTGATCGCCATGATTCCGCTGGTTCTGCCGCCGCTGCTGCTGGCGGCGGGCCATGCCACTGGCCTGGTCAACCTGTTTTCATGGGGTGTGCCGGTGGTGGTATTCGGCATCATTCCGGTGCTGGACATGCTGCTGGGAAAAGATGCCCTGAACCCCGATGAAGAGGCGGATGTGCCCCGGCTGAACAGCGAAGTCTTTTACCGATTCATCACCTTGGGCTGGGTGGCCGGCTTTGCCATCCTGCTGGTATGGAGCATGCTGGAGCTGGCCTCGGGCACGTTCAGTGCGGTCGGTGGGCTTGGCTGGGTCCTGTCGATTGGCATCGTCGGGGGCCTTGGGATCAACGTCGCCCACGAGCTGATCCACAAGGATGCAAAACTGGAAACCCGAGCCGGTGGTTTGCTGCTCTCACTGGTGTGCTACGGCGGTTTCAAGGTGGAACATCTGCGCGGCCACCATGTGCACGTCTCCACGCCGGAAGACGCGTCCTCGTCCCGCTACAATCAGTCGCTTTACGAGTTCCTGCCCCAGGCCTATGTGCGCAATTTTCTCAACGCCTGGAGACTGGAAGCTCAGCGTCTGGAGCGCAAGGGCCTGACAGCGCTGAGCTGGCGCAATGAGTTGATCTGGTGGTACAGCATCAGTGCGTTGGCGTGTATCGGGTTCACCGCAGCCTTTGGTTGGCTGGGTGCCGCCTTCTTCCTCGGGCAGAGCTTTGTCGCCTTTACCCTGCTGGAGATCGTCAACTACCTCGAGCACTACGGCCTGCACCGCCGCAAACTGGATAACGGCCGCTACGAACGCACCACGCCCGAGCACAGCTGGAACAGCAACTACTTCCTCACCAACGTGTTCCTGTTCCACCTCCAGCGCCACAGCGATCACCACGCCTACGCCAAGCGCCGCTACCAGGTACTGAGGCACCACGAAATCGCCCCGCAACTGCCGGCCGGCTATGCGGCCATGATCGTTGTCGCCATGATCCCGCCGCTGTGGAAGCGGATCATGAATCCCCGGGTGGAGGCTTATTACCGGGGGGAGGAGCATCAGCTGGCCTCCTGATCTGGGCGATACCTTCTTACCATGGTCTTGGGGGAGATGGCGACCGGGGGAATTTTTCTCCAGAAGAATCGCAAACTCGCTTCGCTCAGACAGCGATTTTCTTCCGAAAAACACCCCCGATCACCACCCCCACGCCTCGGCCAGTCCCCAAACCCCAGAGCAATAAACTTCAGAGCGTCTCTGAAGAAACGCCGCCCCAAAGCGGCCCTCCGACCCCGCCGGTTCGTCTCTGCCCGCGGGGTCTTTTTTCACACCCTTGAAATCCCTTTGAAACGCACGCAGGTATATCCTCTGAATTCTGCGAACTAAAGAAGGGAAAAACATGCCCAAGCATTTCGAACAAGCTGCCGGCCTTTACGAAGAACCCGTTCCCGAAACCGAAGGCTTTGTCTTCAACCAGACGATGATGCGCATCAAGGATCCCGAGCGATCCATGGATTTCTACACCCGTGTTTTGGGCATGCGCCTGGTTCGCAAGCTGGACTTCCCTGAGATGAAGTTCACCCTCTACTTTCTGGGCTATCTGGACGATCGTCAGGCTCAACAGGTGCCAGCAGACGAGGCCTACCGCACAACCTACACCTTCGGCCGCGAAGCCATGCTCGAGCTGACCCACAATTGGGGCACTGAGAACGACGACGATTTCGCGTACCACAACGGCAACGACGAGCCCCAGGGCTTTGGCCATATCGGCATCGCGGTGCCGGATGTCTACGCGGCGTGTGAGCGTTTCGAGAAGCTTGAGGTTGAGTTCGTCAAGAAGCCGGACGACGGCAAGATGAAAGGTCTGGCGTTTATCAAGGATCCGGACGGCTACTGGATCGAAATCCTGCAGCCGAACATGATGCAGAAGCAAAGCAAGGTTAGCTGATCCTCGCTAGCCTTTGGTATCGGCCTCTGCGCCGGTACCGGCTTTCCCGCCATAGCGTGAGGCCACGATCACGGCGGCCGTCAGGATCAGGGCGCCGGCGATGCCGATAGGCCCCAGAATCTCTCCCAGGAACACCCAGGCCAGCAGGGCTACAAAGAGCGGTTCGAGCGTCACGATGATGCTGGACAGGGTGGCTGGTGTGGTGCGCATGCCGGAAAAGAAACTCACGTAGCCGATGCAGGTGGGCACCACGCCGATGTAGGCCACCATCAGCCACTGTTGAATCCCCAGTGTTTCCACCCCCTCAAAACCGCCGGTGAGCCAGACCACCGGCCACAGGATCAGCGCGGCGGTGAAGAAGCAGATGAACGCGGTGGTGAACACGGGAGTGCCCGCGGAGCTGTAGCGGCTGGTGAGGGTAAACCCGGTATAGACCACGGCTGCCAGCAGGGCCATCAGGATGCCTGCCAGGCGCAGGGTGCCGGTGGTGTCCATGTCACTCAGTACCAGCATGGCGGTGCCGAAGATGGCTGCGATGAGTGAGAGCACCGTCAGCAAGCCGGGTTTCTCGCCCAGCAGGGGAGCTGCCAGAATCGCCACCAGAACCGGCGGCAGGCACAGGGCAATCAGGGTGGCAATGCCGGCACCAGTCAGGTCGACGGCCAGCAGGTAACTGCCCTGGTAGAAGGCCTGGAACAGCCCGAGGGCGGCCAGCGGAAGTAGGGCTTTCAGCCCGAGGTGTCGCAGCGACGTTCCGGGCACTCGGGAGTCCGGGCCGGACCGTTTGAGCCGGCGCTGTTCGCGCCGCATCAGCAGCCAGAAAAATGGCAGGGCCACCACCAGGCGCAGGAAGCCAAGGGTGATGGCTTCAAGCTCGGTACCGGTGAACAGAAATTTCGCGACGATCCCCGTGGTCGCCCAGAGCAGGGCTGCCAGGGCGATCAGCAGAGCGCCTCGAATCATTCAATAATCAACACGATCAGTTCTTTGGGGCCGTGGACACCGTAGGCCAGGGTTTGCTCGATGTCCGCCGTCTTGGAAGGTCCAGAGACTAGCAGCGCATTGGTGGGCATGCCAGCGCCCCAGTCCTGAACCTGCATCGCTTCATGGAAGGTGGTGTAGAGTTCACTGGCGTACAGCACCGCCACATGCACCGGTGGCACGAGACTCATCAGCCGCGGCTCGTCGGCGGTGGGCCAAAGGATCAGGGAGCCGGTTTCGGCAATGCCACCGCGAGTGGAGGTAATGCCAGCGTCCACATCGTGGAACAGGGCTGCCTGCCAGCTTTCGATGGGTTCGTCGTAAATCACCAGGTTGGGCAGGTCTTCCCGCTCTACTGCGGACCGGAGCTTGAGGCCGATCTCATGTTCTTTGGCAACCAGCAGGTTGCGCACCCCTCGGGCGGTGAGGACCTCAGCCAGCCGGTCCACCCAGGTTTCCTCGGTGCAGTGATGCACTTCGCCGTGAACCGACTCGATGGTTTTCTCGAACATCGCGATGCGTTCGGAAACCGGCCAGTCCGGCCGCTTGAGCACGGAAAAATCACACTCGGGAGCGGTCAGTTCGCCGCCTGAGCGGTTTCGCAGGCGCTGAAGGATGGTATCTCGGGAACTCACTGGCCGCGCTCCTTGAGTCGTTCGTGGAGGGTTTTCGGGGCGAGTTTGGGCGCCGTCCGGTACTGGGTCCAGCCACCTATCTGGCCCGGCTGGAGCTTGCGGAAACGCGCCGCCATGTTGGTGCCGAACCGGTAGGCGCCGGGGCGCGCGTGCATCCAGCTCCAGCCTTTCCAGATCATCGCTTCCATGGCACCACGCTTGGCGCCATGGCCACGGACCTTGGCCGGATGCAGTTTGTCGCCGTCCACGGATTCCTGGCGCAGGCGAACCAGCAGGTCCGGAATCGGGATTTTCACCGGGCAGACTTCACCGCAGGCGCCACAGAGGCTGGAAGCGGTGGGAAGGTGCTGGCCCTCGTCCAGACCGATCAGGTGCGGCATCAGGATGCTGCCAATCGGGCCCGGGTAGGTGGTGCCGTAGGTGTGGCCGCCAACACGGGTATACACGGGGCAGTGGTTCATGCAGGCGCCGCAGCGAATGCAGCGCAGGGTGTCCAGCAGTTCATCGTCCTGGTAGATGGACGACCGGCCGTTGTCCACCAGCACCACGTGCACCTCTTCCGGGCCGTCGAGTTCCCCGGGCTTGCGCGGGCCGGAGATCATGTTGAAGTAGGTGGTGATGTGCTGGCCGGTGGCCGAACGTGTCAGCAGGGCGAGCAGGCCGGATACGTCTTCCAGGTTCGGAACCACTTTTTCAATGCCGGTAACCGCAATGTGGCAGGGCGGCACGGTGGTAGTCATCCGGCCGTTGCCCTCGTTTTCCACCAGGCAGAGGGTACCGGTTTCCGCCACCGCGAAGTTCACGCCGGAGACGCCCACGTCTGCGTTCATGAATTTCTCACGCAGCTGCAGGCGGGCACTGGCGGTCAGGTACTCGACATCGTGGGACAGGTCGGTGCCGGTTTTCTCGTGCAGCAACTGGGAGATTTCATCGGTGTTCTTGTGAATCGCCGGCATGATGATGTGCGACGGCGTTTCCCCGGCCAGCTGGACGATGTATTCCCCGAGGTCCGATTCCAAAGCTTCGATGCCCTGCTCGTCGAGGTAATGGTTCAGCTCCATTTCCTCCGAGACCATGGACTTGCCCTTGATGACGGTCTTGGCGTCCCGGGCCTTACAGATGTCGCGCACGATCCGGCAGGCCTCATCGCCATCAATGGCCCAGTGCACCTTGATGCCATTGTCGGTCAGCTTTTGTTCCAGCTGCTCCAGCAGGTCCGGCAGGTTCGCAAGTGCACCAAGGCGGATGTTGGCACCCAGATCCCGGAGGGTTTCCAGGTCCCAGCCTTCGAACGCACTCTTGCGCTTGGTCATCAGCCCGTCCATCGCCTTGCGGAAGTTCTGGCGGATTTTCGGGTTGTGAATCGCCGCCTGGGCGCGGGGATGGAATTCCTTTACATCAATGTGATGGGGTGAATGCTCGGCTGTCTCGCTCATGATGGGTCCCCTTTCTTGCCGTTGGTGCGCTCCCACAGAAAACTCAGGATGTGCTGGCCCGCCAGGGGCTTCCGATTCTTCTCGGCATACCCGTCAATGTTCATCAGGCAACCGCAATCGGTGGTCACAAATTCCTTCGCGCCGGCATTAACCAACGTATCCACCTTTTCACTGACCATGGCACCGGAGATTTCCGGATGGCGGATGGCGAAGGTGCCGCCGAAGCCACAGCATTCTTCGGCCCGGACCTGCTCCACCAGGTTCACGTTCTCGAGCTGGCTCAGCAGCTTGGGGCCGACCTCGGCCACGCCCATTTCCCGGCGCGCTGAACAGGAGGTATGCATGGCAACGGTGGTGGGCTCACCCAGATCGTCCAGCTTGATGTGGCAGACGTGCAGCAGGAAATCCGTCAGTTCCCAGACCCGCCCGGCGACTTCCGCGGCCTTGACCTCGTGCCCGGTGTCTCTGAACAGGTCCGGGTAATGTTTGCGCATCATGCCGCCACAGGAGCCGGATGGCACCACGATAGGCCAGTCCTCCGGAAACAGCTCCAGTTGGGCGCGGGCCACGGCCCGGGCCTCGTCGTGGTAGCCGGAGGTGAACGCGGGCTGGCCGCAGCAGGTCTGGTCCTGGGGGAAGATCACTTCAATGCCTTCCCGCTCCAGCAGCTGGATGCCGGCCATACCCGCGTCCGGGTAGAACATGTCCACCAGGCAGGTGCCGAAAAAATAAACTTTGGAAGGTTTGGGTGGGTAAACCTTGATGGGATCAACCATAGTGCAGGCGCTCGAACCGGTCGGTGTTTTTATCCCTCAATAATAGGGTGACGTGCGGAGCGTTGCCAGGCGACTTTTGGGTAGGGGATCAGGTGAAAGGCAGCGACGGCAGCCGCTGCCTGAACAGGGAGTTACTTCACGGCGAGGCGCTCGGCATTCTTCTCGATGGTGCGCTCGCCAATGCCTTTCACGTTGGCCAGATCCTGCGGTGCCGTGAACGGGCCGTTCGCGTCGCGATAGGCCACAATGGCTTCGGCCTTGCTTTGCCCGACACCCGTCAGTTCAGCCAGGGTGGCGACGTCGGCGGTGTTGATGTTGATGGCGGCCGGCTCGGCGTGGGCAAAGCCCGTAACAAGGCTGAACAGCAGAACGAGGGTTGCGAAAAGGGAAGTTCGTTTCATGGAAGTGGGTTCCTGATACTGGTTGTCGTCTTGTGGTTTTGCCGGGACGCAAACAGCCGGAACGAGTGCACGGCCAGGACCACATTCCCTGTGGTCCCGAAGCCCGTGGCTGACCCCTGCCTGATCCTTCAGGCCGCGTGCCCATCCTGAGCACTTCATCCGTGCGATCTTCCATGTACGCCCTGATCCGTAGGGCAACTCCAAATCCCTGGAGTTATCTTCCATGAGCCAACGTTCCTTGCTGGCTTGTCATCCCTGACACTTCCCATTCTATCGAGGGCGCGCGGGCGCAAAACCGGAGAATCGCTCCGGGATCTGTGCGATATATCCTACGGGGATGTAAGCGCTTCGACGACGACAAAAGTGAACGGGAATTCAGTATTCATGCGCCTCGGGGCGAGATGGCGTCGCCACGCCGGTGCTCGGCCGCAGCCTCACGAATCCGCTCCATGGTGATTTCACGAACGGCACGCTGGCTGCTTCGAATATGCTGGCTCAGTCGTTCCTTGGCCGCCTGAGGCCGGTCATTTCGGAGCGCCTCCAGAATGGCCGCGTGTTCGGCATAGGTGTCGTTCATTCGGTCTTCACGGGTGAAATCCAGCCGCCGGATGATGCGCAGGCGGTCGGTGATTTCCTGATGGATGCGGGTCATCTCCCGGTTTCCGGCGGCAGCCACCAGGTCACAGTGGAAGCTTTCATCCAGCGCCCGCAGGGTGCTACCCACCGCGCGCTCGGAGGGGTGGTCCGGGTTCCAGATGGCGGTCAGTGCACGCAGCACCTGGGGTTGTTCGGCCTGGGCACAGAGTTTGTCGATGGCGGCTTTTTCCAGGGTGATGCGCAGATCGTAGAGCTCTTCGATCAGCTCGGAATCCAGTGGCTTTACCTGCCAGCCGCTGCGAAACATCACCTCAACGTAGCCCTCCCGCTGAAGCCGGTACAGCGCTTCCCGAACCGGTGTCCGGCTGGCACGCAGCCGGGTTGCGATATCACCCTCGCTGAATTTGTCGCCGGGCAGCAGGCGAAATTCGAAGATGTCGGTTTTCAGGCTGTCGTACACCTGGTCCGACATGCTCGCCTTTCTGCGGGAGGGTTGTTCACCCATAGGATGCTTGCTCCGTATTGTGGGGCCCTGTCGCTCAGGAGGCGTCCATAAACGCCCGCCAGCCGCCAAACTCGGTGATGTCCCGGGCCGACTCCAGGGCGTAACCCTCGCAGATGAAGCCTTTTACCCACCGGCCGTCGGCCAGCTCGACGTTACCGATGCCCAGCGGCGGCGGAATCAGGTCGATAAAGGAGCCGAAAGCCGCCGGTGTCATTTCCCAGACTTCAACGATGATGTCGCGACCCTCGCCTTGGGCCACCCGTTTCAGGCCGGGCTTGGGCGGCGTGGTACCCGCCAGGGCGAAAAGGCGATAGGCGTTCGCCGTGGTGGTGTGTTCCAGCAGCACCGCATGGCGGTCGGTCAGTTGCGGGTTCAGGGGCATCCCGGTGAGGTGGGCGCCGACCACCGCGACCTGGATCAGAGGCGTGGAGCTGCCGGTTGCCGGATGCGCTTCGGGCCGGGTTATGCCGGTGGCACCGAGAGGCGTCGGGTTGGCGTTGAGCCACTGACAGGCGAGGTGCTGCAGTTCCCGGTCCTTCCAGGCGCCACTGACCAGGGTAACGCCAAAGGGCAGGCCATCGTCGCGGAAGCCCGCGGGCACTGCGAGGGCACTGAGGTCGGCCAGGTTTACAAAATTGGTCCAGGTGCCCAGCTGACTGTTGAGAACCACCGGGTCGGCATTCACGGCGTCAATGGTGGGCGCGGTCGGGGCCGTGGGCACCAGAAGCCCGTCCACCTCGGCGAGCAGGTCATCAATGTGGCGCAGCAGTTCCTCCTTGCGGTACTGGGCCTTGAAGGTCTGGGTGGCATCAAACCGGTCGGCGTTGTTGATGATGCCCCTTACTACCGGGTTCATGGCGTCGCGGTGGCTGGCCATGAAGTCCTCCACGGCGGCCTTGCGTTCCGCCACCCAGGGGCCTTCGTACAACAGCGCGGCCAGCTCCAGCATCGGGCTGAAATCCATGGGCACCAGCTCGATATCCTGCAGTCGCCACTGGCCAAGGGCGGTGTGCCAGGCGGCCTCGGCCTGCTGATCCCCGAACCAGTTCGGGTGCTCCGGGACTGCCAGCCGCCGTATCGGGCCCGGCCGGCGGATCGCCGGGGCATTCAGGGGCAGGCTTTCCGGCAGGTTGCGAGAGAACGCGTCGTCCGGATCAAAGCCCGACAGCACCTCGGCCACGTCGCCGGCATCGTTCACCGTCAGCGCAAACACCGAGACGCAGTCGAGCGAGCGGCATGCTGGCACGACGCCCTTGATGCTGAACAACCCCTTGGTGGGCTTGAGGCCGACCAGGTTGTTCAGGCCGGCCGGTACGCGACCGGACCCGGCGGTGTCGGTCCCGAGGGCAAAGGGTACCAGCCCCCGGGCCACCACCGAGGCCGAGCCGGAGCTGGACCCGCCGCTGATCACCTCGGGCTTGAAGCTGTTGGCCACGGCGCCATAAGGGGACCGTGTGCCCACCAGGCCGGTGGCAAACTGGTCCAGATTGGTCTTGCCAATGACAATGGCGCCAGCGGCCTTGAGCCTGGCGACCGTGGTGGCGTCGGTTTCGGGGCGATAGGCGAATTCCGGGCAGGCTGCGGTGGTCTCGAAGCCGGCCACGTCGATGTTGTCCTTCACCGCTACGGGAATGCCGTACAGCGGCAGTGCGCTTTTATCGCCTCCGGCGGCCGCAACAAGAGCGTCGAGTGTCGTCAGCGCTTTGGTCAGTCCATTCCGGTCCAGTCGGGCTATCCAGGCGTTATCACCGGTATCGAGACTATCCAGCAAGGCCCCGATCAGGGACTCCGGAGTTGCGCCATCGTGGTATGCCCGTTTCCAGTCATTAATGGTCCAGCCTGTTGTCGACACGGTGGGGTCCTCATGTGGGTTGTGAACTTGTATACAACCTGATTGGCAAGGCCCGTGCCACCCCTGGATAAACCCTGGATGTGTTTGTTTTTCAGTCAGTTATTCGTGGCGTAGCTGTTCCGGTAACGGCAAGAGTGCGCACTGGAACGGGGCGCAGGCACCAAAACAACGATATTTAATGAGTATGCTAACTGAGGGTTTTTTGGTGCGTTTGATCTGTGGTCATCTGGTCAAGTAATTGATAAATATATTGAAAGTTAGATGCTTATGGGGTGGCGCGCACCAGGAAGGGGCGAACATGCACCCGTATCTCATGTTTTGGTGCATCCGAATGGGGCGTAAAGGCAGCCGACACCGCCTTGTATACTACTTAAGTAACTGAAAATATTTGAAATGTTGTGGGTCTGGAACAGCTAATGCAGAGCAGGGGTGCGTTACAGACGAACTGCGCAACCCCACTACAATCGAAAAGGATGACGAAATGAGCATCAAAAAACACGTGAAACTGGGTCTCTCTGCACTGGCGCTTTCCATCTCCTTTAACTCCGTTGCTGCGGAAGATCCCATCAAGGTCGGTATCCTGCATTCCCTCTCCGGCACCATGGCCATCAGTGAGTCCACCCTGAAAGACACCATGCTGATGCTGATCGAAAAACAGAACGAAGCCGGCGGCGTATTGGGCCGTCAGCTGGAGCCGGTGGTGGTTGACCCGGCTTCGAACTGGCCGCTGTTTGCCGAGAAAGCCCGCGAGCTTCTGGCGAAAGAAGAAGTGGACGTGATCTTTGGCAACTGGACCTCGGTATCCCGCAAGTCCGTACTGCCGGTGGTGGAAGAGCTGAACGGCCTTCTGTTCTACCCGGTCCAGTACGAGGGTGAAGAATCCTCCGAGAACGTTTTCTACACTGGTGCCGCGCCCAACCAGCAGGCCATTCCGGCGGTGGATTACCTGATGAACGACATCGGCGTTGAGCGCTGGGTACTGGCCGGTACCGACTACGTCTACCCGCGCACCACCAACAAGATCCTCGAGACCTACCTCAAGGACAAGGGCGTGGCCGCCGACGACATCATGATCAACTACACGCCGTTCGGTCACTCCAACTGGCAGTCCATCGTGTCCGACATCAAGAAGTTCGGCAGCGCCGGCAAGAAGACCGCCGTGGTCTCCACCATCAACGGTGATGCCAACGTGCCGTTCTACCGCGAGCTGGGTAACCAGGGCATCGATGCCGCCGACATCCCGGTGGTGGCCTTCTCCGTGGGTGAGCAGGAGCTGTCCGGTATCGACACCGGTCCTCTGGTTGGCCACCTGGCCGCCTGGAACTACTTCATGAGCGTGGATTCCGACGCCAACTACGACTTCATCGATGCCTGGGTTGAGTACACCGGCCAGGAAGATGCCGTCACCAACGATCCGATGGAAGCGCACTACATTGGCTTCAACATGTACGTCGAGGCGGTCAAGAAAGCCGGAACGGTCGATGTGGACGCGGTGAAAGATGCCATCATCGGTGTGAGCGTGCCCAACCTCACCGGCGGCTACGCCACCATGATGCCCAACCACCACATCACCAAGCCGGTGCTGATTGGCGAGATCCAGGACAACGGTCAGTTCTCCGTGGTCTGGGAGACCCCGTCCACCGTGGCTGGCGATGCCTGGTCTGACTTCCTGCCGGGTTCCAAGGACCTGATCAGTGACTGGCGCAAGCCGCTGTTCTGCGGAAACTTCAACGTGGTTTCCGGTACCTGTGGCGGCAAGGCAGAAGTTGCTTCCGAGTAAGGGCTGACTGAGCCTGCGGGCGGGGTAAATACTCCCCGCCCGCCTTCAACTGGCAACCCATCTAATTTCAAGGACAGGACGCAACCATGGGCATCCTCCGATCGCTCAGTCAGCTTCTGCTCGTCTGTTTTCTGCTCTGGCCCGCCCTCACGCAGGCCCAGGTGGAAGACACGGAAGCACAGCAACTGCTCACCGCCCTGGCGGAATCTTCCTTCAAGGAAAAAAAAGCGGTTGTTAACCGCATCGCCGAGAGTGGCGATGACCGCGCCCGGGGCTGGCTCGAAGCCTTTGCCAGCAATAAGTTGGGCCGCATCGAATCCAGCGGCCAGTTCATCATCGTGCTGGAAAACCGCGGCCGTGACTGGACCGTGGAAAGTGCGCTCACCCGCGAAAACCTCGGCGAAGTCTCCCGCCGCGACATCGACACCATCCGCGTCAACAACGCCCTGCGTAATGAGCTGGAAGGCATCCTGTCGGTGATCGATCTCAAGAGTCCCGATGAGGACAACCGTTTATCCGCCGCCCGCGCCCTCAAAGGCAGCGTGGACGACACCCTGGCCGAGCGCTTGCCGGAACTGATTGACGCCGAAGAGAGCGAGTCGGTTCAGGCGGCCCTGACCGAAGCGCTGGCCATTTACCGCGTGGAAGAGCAGGGCGATGTGGCCGCCGTGGCCACCCTCTCCGGCAGCCTCAACTCCGAAGCCCGCGCGGCACTCCAACAGGCCATGCGCAGCGACGACCCGCAGCTGGTCTCGGCCGCGCAAACCGCGATGAAAAGCATCGAACAGAAACTGAAACTGAACCGCGCCGCCGAGACCCTCTACTTCGGGCTCTCCCTCGGCTCGGTGCTGGTACTGGCCGCCATCGGCCTGGCCATCACCTTCGGCGTAATGGGCGTGATCAACATGGCCCACGGCGAGCTGATCATGCTCGGCGCCTACACCACCTGGGGCATGCAGCAACTGCTGCCGGGCCAGCCCGGTTTGGCGCTGGTGCTGTCCATTCCCGCCGGTTTCCTGGTAGCGGCGCTGGCCGGCATCGCCATCGAGCGCAGCGTGATCCAGCACCTCAAGGGCCGCCCGCTGGAAACCCTGCTGGCCACCTTCGGCGTCAGCCTGATCCTGCAACAACTGGTGCGCACGGTGATTTCACCGTTGAACCGCACCGTGATTACTCCGGACTGGATGAGTGGCTCGGTGATGATCAACGAAGCGCTGTCGCTCACCCTCAACCGCATGTACGTGATCGGCTTCGCCCTGGTGGTGTTCGCCGGCCTCATGCTGATCATGCGCAAGACCCGCCTCGGCCTGGAAGTCCGCGCCGTCACCCAGAACCGGGCCATGGCCCGCTCCATGGGCATCAAGGCCACCAAGGTGGACATCCTGACCTTCGGCCTGGGCTCCGGCGTGGCCGGCCTGGCCGGTGTCGCGCTGTCCCAGATCACCAACGTGGGCCCCAACCTGGGCCAGAGCTACATCATCGATTCGTTCATGGTGGTGGTGTTCGGCGGCGTGGGTAACCTCTGGGGCACCCTGCTGGCGGGCCTGTCCCTGGGCACCATCAACCAGCTGCTGGAACCCTGGGCGGGTGCCGTGCTTGCCAAGATCCTGGTGCTGGTCTTGATCATCCTGTTCATCCAGAAACGGCCGAAGGGGCTCTTCCCCCAGAAAGGCCGAGCCGCGGAGGGTTGAGGTATGTGGTTAACGAGACCCTTGCAGGAACGGTCCACTCAGATTTTCCTGGGCGTGCTGTTCACCGCCCTGGTCGTTGTAAGTGCGCTGCACGTGTTCATGCCGCAGGACAGCGCCCTGTACGTCAGCTCCTACACGGTCACCCTGCTGGGTAAATACCTGTGTTACGCCCTGCTGGCGGTGGCGGTGGACCTGGTCTGGGGTTACCTCGGTATCCTCAGCCTGGGCCACGGTGCCTTCTTTGCCCTCGGCGGTTACGCCATGGGCATGTATCTGATGCGCCAGATCGGCGATCGCGGCGTCTACGGCGACCCGATCCTGCCGGACTTCATGGTGTTCCTGAACTGGCAGGAGCTGCCCTGGTACTGGCACGGCTTCGACATGGCCTGGTTCGCTTTCGTGATGGTGCTGCTGGCGCCGGGCATCCTGGCCCTGGTGTTCGGCTTCCTGGCCTTCCGCTCGCGGGTCACCGGGGTGTACCTCTCCATCATCACCCAGGCGCTCACCTTTGCGCTGATGCTGGCGTTCTTCCGCAACGAAATGGGCTTTGGCGGCAACAACGGCCTGACCGATTTCAAGGACATCCTCGGCTTTGACCTGCGCACCGACGCCACCCGGCTCGGCCTGTTCATCGCCACGGGCATCGCCCTGGCCATTGGCTACGTGGTTTGCCGGGGCATTGTCACCAGCAAGCTTGGGCGGGTGAGCGTCGCCTGCCGCGATGCCGAGGCCCGTACCCGCTTCCTGGGCTACCGGGTGGAACGGGTGCAGCTGTTCGTGTTCGTGGTCTCCGCCATGCTCGCGGGCGTGGCCGGTGCGCTCTACGTGCCCCAGGTGGGCATCATCAACCCCAGTGAATTCTCGCCGCTGTTCTCCATCGAGATCGTGGTGTGGGTGGCCCTCGGCGGCCGCGCGACCCTGTACGGCGCGGTGATCGGCGCGCTGCTGGTGAACTACGCCAAGACGGTGTTCACCGGCATCATGCCGGACGCCTGGCTGTTCGCCCTCGGCGGCCTGTTCGTACTGGTCACCGTGTTCCTGCCCAAGGGCATCGCCGGCTTGCTGTTCCGTAAAAAGAAAGCCGATGACACCAGCCACACACCCGCCGCGCAGGAGTCCACCGCATGAGCATTTTTCAGGAGCTGAGTGACCGGGAACACGTGTTCGAGTTTCTCACCCAGGTGCAGTCGCCGGTAGACGTCCGCCACGGCCCGATCCTGTATCTGGACGACGTGAACGTGAGCTTCGACGGCTTCAAGGCCATCAACAACCTCAACCTCACCATTGACGACGGCGAGCTGCGCTGCATCATCGGCCCCAACGGCGCGGGCAAGACCACCATGATGGACATCATCACCGGCAAGACCCGCCCGGACACTGGCTCGGTGTGGTTCGGCAGCCGCCACAACCTGCTCACCATGAACGAGCCAGACATCGCCTCCCTCGGCATCGGCCGCAAGTTCCAGAAGCCCACGGTGTTCGAAGCCCTCACCGTGTTCGAAAACCTGGAACTGGCCATGGCGGCGGACAAGCGCGTGTTCCCCACGCTCACCGCGATCATGAAACCGGAATTCCGGGACCGCATCGACGAAGTGCTGGAAATGATCGGCCTCAAGGAGTTGCGTGACGCCCTGGCCGGCATCCTCTCCCACGGCCAGAAACAGTGGCTGGAGATCGGCATGCTGCTGATGCAGAAGCCGCGCCTGCTGCTGGTGGACGAGCCGGTCGCCGGCATGACCGAACAGGAAATGGAACGCACCGCCGAGCTGCTCACCAGCCTCGCGGGCAAGCAGTCCGTGGTTGTGGTGGAGCACGACATGGGCTTCGTGCGCTCCATCGCCCGCAAGGTCACCGTGCTGCACCAGGGCAGCGTGCTGGCGGAAGGCTCCATGGACCAGGTCGCCAACGACCCGGAAGTGATCAAGGTGTATCTCGGGGAGGAGGCGTGATGCTGAAGATCGACAAACTGAACCAGTTCTACGGCGAAAGCCACACCCTCTGGGATCTGGACCTGGACGTGCCCCAGGGCCAGTGCACCTGCGTGATGGGCCGCAACGGCGTGGGCAAGACCACCCTGATGAAATGCATCATGGGTGAGGAAACCGTAAAAAGCGGCTCCATCGAATTCGGCCAGGACGTGGAACTGACCAAAAAGAAAATCGAAGACCGCTCCCGCCTCGGCATCGGCTACGTGCCCCAGGGCCGGCAGATCTTCCCGCTGCTGACCGTGGAAGAAAACCTGCGCACCGGCCTGGCCGTGCGCGCCGACGGCAGCAAGAAAATCCCCGAGCGGGTCTACGAACTCTTCCCGGTGCTCAAAGAAATGCGCCACCGCCGGGGCGGCGACCTCTCCGGCGGCCAGCAACAGCAACTGGCCATCGGCCGGGCGCTGGTGATCGAACCGCGCCTGCTGATTCTGGATGAGCCGGGCGAGGGCATCCAGCCCAACATCGTGGCCCAGATTGGCGAGGTCATTCAGCGGCTGATCCAGGAAGACGGCCTCACCGTGTTGCTGGTGGAACAGAAGCTCCCGTTCGCCCGCAAGTACGCCGACCGCTTCGCCATCCTCGACCGCGGCCGCCGCGTCGCCGAGGGTGAAATCGCGGAACTGACCGATGACCTGATCAAGAAGCACCTGACGGTATGACGGTCTTTCAGCCATTGCCTGCCGCCAACGACTCCGGCCACCGCTTCGACGAAGGCCGGCGCTGGGCGGCGTCGATCTCGCTGGGCTTCAACGCCCGCCCGGATGGCGAGAAAACCGCCACCCGCATGACCCACGTGCGTCATCAGGGGCCGCTGCGGGTCCAGCGCCCGTTCTACCCGGAAGGCCGCAACGGCTGCTGCCACGTGTACCTGCTGCACCCACCGGGCGGACTGGTCAGCGGCGATGCCCTGAGCATCCAGGCCCGGGTCGGTGAGGGCGCTCACACCCTGCTGACCACCCCGGCCGCCGCCAAACTCTACAAGGCCGACAGCCACGGCGTCGCCTGGGCCCAGCACACTCAATTGAGCGTGGAGAAGGGCGGCATCCTCGAATACCTGCCCCAGGAAACCCTCGCCTTCGACGGCTCCCGGGGCGAACAGAGCACCACCATCGAACTGGCCACCGGCGCCAAATGCATCGGCTGGGAAATCCTCGCCCTCGGTCGCCCGGCCAGCCAACTGCCGTTCGTCTCCGGCCACCTGGAACAGAAATTCCGCCTGCTGATGGACGGCCGCCCACTGTGGCTGGAACGCCAGCCCATGGACCCGAACCACCCCAGATTCAAAGGCCACTGGGGCCAGGGCGGCGCCACCGTCCAGGCCACCTTGTGGGTGGTCGGCCTGGACGACGAAGCCGCCGCCATCGAAGAACTCCGGGAAACCCTGCCCGCCAACCACCGCTGGGCGGTCACCCGCCGTCGCGGCGTGGTGCTGCTGCGCTACCTGGGGCAGGAACGAAACGAAGCCTGGGCGATATGCCAGCAAGCCTGGGAACTGCTCAGACCAAGACTCACCGGTCAGCCTGCCAGCATTCCAAGAATCTGGCTGACCTGAACGATATGCGATTAACGGAGCGATAACCGATGGAATTAACGCCCAGAGACAAAGACAAACTGCTGCTGTTCACCGCAGCCCTGCTGGCTGAACGCCGCAAAGCCAAGGGGTTGAAGCTCAATTACCCCGAAGCCGTCGCCCTCATCAGTGCCGAAATCATGGAAGGGGCGAGGGAAGGGCGCACCGTGGCCGAGCTCATGACCGCCGGCACCGAAATCCTCACCCGCGACGACGTGATGGACGGCATCGCCGAAATGGTCGACGAAGTGCAGGTGGAAGCCACCTTCCCGGACGGCACCAAGCTCGTCACCGTCCACAACCCGATTGTCTAAGGAGCGCGCCATGATCCCCGGTGAATACGATTTGAAAGACGGCGACATCGAACTCTGCGAAGGCCGCGAGCGCATCCAGATTGAAGTCGCCAACACCGGCGACCGCCCGGTCCAGATCGGCTCCCACTACCACTTCGCCGAAGCCAATCCCGCTCTCGATTTTGACCGCGCCAAGGCCAGGGGCTACCGACTGGATGTGGCCGCCGGTACCGCCATCCGCTTCGAACCTGGCCAAAGCCGCGAAGTAACGCTGATTCCATTCAGCGGCAGCCGCGAAATCTACGGTTTCCGAGCCGAAGTAATGGGCAAGTTGGACTCCACGAAATGACTAGCAGGGTCGGTCGGGTAGAGCTTTCCGGGAATGTGCGAAGCCATGGATGGCGGAGCCCAAGCGCCACATGGATGTGCCGCCAGGAGCGTTTCCCGGAAGGGATGTCTCGACCGGCCCAGGCACCAGAACATGAGGGAATAGAATGAAGATAACCAGACAAGCCTACGCCGACATGTACGGCCCCACGGTGGGTGATCGAGTCCGCCTGGGCGACACCGACCTCTGGATCGAAGTGGAAAGCGACAGCACCCACTACGGCGACGAAGTAAAATTCGGCGGCGGCAAAGTCATCCGGGACGGCATGGGACAAAGCCAGCGCGCCGATGACTCCGTGATGGACACCGTCATCACCAACGCCCTGATTCTGGATTGGTGGGGCATCGTCAAAGCCGACGTCGGCATCCAGAAAGGCCGCATCGCCGCCATCGGCAAAGCCGGCAACCCCGACACCCAGCCGGACGTAACCATCGTCATCGGCCCCGGCACCGAAATCATCGCCGGTGAAGGCAAAATTCTCACCGCCGGTGGCATCGACGCCCACATCCACTTCATCTGCCCCCAGCAGATCGAAGAAGCGCTGATGAGCGGCATCACCACCATGCTCGGCGGCGGCACCGGCCCGGCCACCGGCACCAACGCCACCACCTGCACCCCGGGCGCCTGGCACATGGGTAAAATGCTCCAGGCCGTGGACTCGATGCCCATGAACATCGGCTTCCTGGGCAAGGGCAACGCCAGCCTGCCGGAATCCCTGGAACTGCAAATCAAAGCCGGCGCCATCGGCCTGAAACTGCACGAAGACTGGGGCACCACCCCGGCCTCCATCGACAACTGCCTCACCGTGGCGGACAAGTACGACGTGCAGGTGGCCATCCATACCGACACCCTGAACGAATCCGGCTTCGTGGAAGACACCCTGGCCGCGTTCAAAGAACGCTGCATCCACACCTACCACACTGAAGGCGCCGGCGGCGGCCACGCACCGGACATCATCACCGCCTGCTCCAAGGACTACGTGCTGCCGTCCTCCACCAACCCGACGCGGCCCTACACCGTGAACACCATCGACGAACACCTCGACATGCTGATGGTGTGCCACCACCTGGACCCGAACATCCCGGAAGACGTCGCCTTCGCGGATTCGCGCATCCGCCGGGAGACCATTGCCGCGGAAGACATCCTGCATGACCTCGGCGTGATCTCCATGATCGCCTCCGATTCCCAGGCCATGGGCCGGGTGGGCGAAGTGGTGTGCCGCACCTGGCAGACCGCCCACAAGATGAAACAGCAACGCGGCCTGCTGCCGGAAGACGAAGCCCTGGGCGCCGACAACCTGCGCGCCAAACGCTACATCGCCAAGTACACCATCAACCCCGCCATCACCCACGGCATTGCGCACGAAGTGGGCTCCGTGGAAGTGGGCAAGCTGGCGGATCTGGTGCTGTGGAGCCCGGCGTTCTTCGGCGTGAAGCCGGCCACCATCCTCAAGGGCGGGATGATTGCCGCAGCGCCCATGGGCGATGCCAACGCGTCCATCCCCACGCCCCAGCCTGTGCATTACCGCCCCATGTTCGGGGCCTTCGGCAAGGCCGCCAGTGCCACCCGCCTGACCTTCGTGAGCCAGGCCGCCCTGGACGCCGATATTGGTAAAGAGCTCGGGTTGGACAGCCCGCTGTCTGCCTGCAAGGGCGTGCGCGAGGTGCGCAAGAGCGATATGAAACTGAACGATGGCTGCCCACACATCACCGTGGACCCGCAAACCTACGAAGTACACGCCGACGGCGAGCTGCTCACCTGTGAGCCCGCCACCGAACTGCCCCTGGCCCAGCGTTATCATCTTTTTTAATCAAGACAGCTCAGGGCTGCTCTGAGAGGAACACACTATGTTGGAACTGACAAAACGACTGAGTGAACAGGAAGCGGCCGGGATCGAGAGCTCCGAGATTCTCGACAACCTGATCCTGCCCTACGAACTGCGCATCCGAGGTCGCCTGCGCGCCACCACTCAAACAAAAGTGGACGTGGGCCTGTTTCTCGACCGTGGCCCCGTACTGCGTGACGGTGACCTGCTGCAGGCCAAAACCGGCGAGGTCATCCGCGTCCGAGCGGCCGAGGAGCAGGTGGTGACCGCCCGCATCGAAAACGGCCAGCCCCTGGCGCGCCTGTGCTACCACCTGGGCAATCGCCACGTGACCCTGGCCATCGGCATGGACGACAAGGGCGCCTATGTGCGCATCACCCCGGACCACGTGCTGGAAGAACTGGCGGAACGTCTCGGCGCCACGCTGATTCACCACACCGCCCCGTTCGACCCCGAACCCGGTGCCTACACCCAGGCCGGCTACTCTCATGGGAACGGGCATGGAAACGGTCACAGCCACGGCCATTCCCACGGGAACGGCCATTCACACGACCACGACCACGGGCATAGCCATGGCCACAGTCACAAACACACCCACACCCACTGAGGCCGGCGCGGGCCCGGCTGGCGATCTGGCCCTGTTGGGCCTGATGCAACTGGTGAGCCCGGCACTGCCCATCGGTGCCTTCGCCTGGTCCCAGGGCCTGGAAAGCGCCTTCGAACTGGGCTGGGTGAACAACGAAGCCGAACTGGCCGAGTGGGTTGAAGGCGTGCTGGAAGATGGTCTGAGCCGCTGCGAACTGCCCCTGCTGGCGCGTTTGCAGGGCGCCTGGGCGGAAAGCGATGCCGACAAGCTGGCCCACTGGAACGACTGGCTGCACGCCACCCGGGAAACCGCCGAGCTGAGCGACGAAGACACCCGCCTGGGCGGTGCCCTGGTCACCCTGCTGCGCAACCTCGAGCTGCTGCCGGAGCCACATCTGATCCCGGAAGAGCCGGGCTACATCACCATGTTCGCCTGGGCCGCCCACAAACGGTTTGTGCCTGTGCGCCAGACGCTGCTCGGCTTTGCCTGGGCCTGGCTGGAAAACCAGCTCGCCGTAGCCTGCAAAGCCTTGCCCCTGGGGCACACCGCCGCGCAACGCATCATCGAACGGCTGCGCCCGCAATTGGTGGCGGCGGTAGACACTGCCCTGGAACGAGACGATCACGAACTCGGGCCCATCCTGCCGGGACTGGCGCTCGGAAGTGCCTTACACGAAACACAGTATTCACGGCTTTTCAGAAGCTGAATAACAATTGAGGAGATCTGCCATGACACATTGCCTGAGAGTTGGAGTCGGTGGACCGGTTGGTTCCGGTAAAACCGCCCTGCTGCGCCAGTTGTGCAAAGCCCTGCGGGACCACTACGACATCGCCGTCGTAACCAACGACATCTACACCCGGGAAGACGCCGACTTCCTCCTGCGCCACGAAGCTCTGGCCGCAGACCGCATCCTCGGCGTGGAAACCGGCGGCTGCCCGCACACCGCCATCCGCGAAGACGCTTCCATGAACCTGGCAGCCATCGACGACCTCCAGCGCCGCCACCCGGATCTGGAACTGGTACTGGTGGAATCCGGCGGCGACAACCTCTCCGCCACCTTCAGCCCGGAACTGAGCGACCTCACCCTGTACGTGATCGACGTCTCCGCCGGCGACAAGATCCCCCGCAAAGGCGGTCCCGGCATCACCAAGTCCGACCTGCTGATCATCAACAAGATCGACATCGCCGAACAGGTGCATGCCTCCCTGGAGGTAATGGAGCGGGACAGCAAGAAAATGCGCGGCGAACGCCCCTTCGTGTTCACCAACCTGTACGACGGGGTAGGACTGGAGACGATCATCAGCTTCATTCTGGAGCGGGGCATGTTGCCGGAGCGTCGGCCTGAGAAGCTTGCCGAGACTGCTTAACGAAACCGGATTTTGAGATACAAACGGACTACGGAGAAACGATCATGAAACTGACTAACCGACTGACTCTTAGTGCCAGCCTGCTGCTGATTTCAGGTGCTGCCTTTGGCCATGCAGGCCACGAAGCCCTGGGCGATGGTGTGCATATTGAATACTTCCTGGCGGCTGGTGCGGCCGTGGCTGCTGGCATCTATGCGCTGATGCGGCACAAGCGTGACGGGCGGGACTGAGGAAAAGCCTCAACTGATCTGTTCGCTGCTGATTCTAAAAGCCGCCCCTAACTCGGGCGGTTTTTTTGTACTGGGGTTACCAAATTTTACGTCCGACGGGTAGGAAGTTTCCTTACGATTAGGCTAGTGTGTAGTTATAAGAAACGGATTTACGCCGCTGTTAAGGATAACGGATGGACTACACACAGCTACTGCACACCCTCCAAAACGCCATTCCAACGGCCATCTGGTATCTGATTCCGTTCTTCCTCGTTGCGGCGGTCATCAAATCGCCTTGGTTCAAAGGCAAATCTGGGGAAGCGGTGGTTAATCTTTCAGCCAAGCTATTCCTCGATAAAACCCGTTACCACCTCATCAAAAACGTCACCCTGCCCACCGAAGACGGCACCACCCAGATCGACCATATGATCGTCTCCCGGTATGGCAAGTTCGAGGTCGAGACCAAAAAATGAAAGACTGGATCTTTGTCTAATCACTATGCGGCGAACTGAAATTTTTGGGTATTACTTTTGTGTCTCATGAGGATGTGAGCAATGCAGTATATTAAAAAGCTAAAGCTATTTAACTTTAAAAGGTTTGGGTACTTTGAGGTTGAGTTTAACTCTGAGACCAATACGATAATTGGTGACAATGAGGCAGGAAAGAGCTCAATCCTTCAAGCGATAGAGTTAGTAGCGAGCGGTAGTCGCAATAAGGTAGAGACTATTGGTATTGAATCTATTCTGAATAAAACTTCTATAGAAAATTTTTTTGCCACGGATAGATCCTTTGAAAACCTCCCAGAAATACACGTCGAGCTTTATTTAAGCGATGATAGAAATCCCGATTTGGTTGGGAAGCACAATTCCGAAAATAAAAGCTTGAGCGGATTGCACATGATTTGTCAGCCGAATGAAGAATTAGCTGCCGAAATAAATCAGGTTATCGCTGAGGAAAACGAAAATTTTCCCTTTGAATATTATATTGTAAAATTTATTACGTTTAATGGAGAGGCATATTCTGGATATCGCCGTTTCTTAAATTGCTTGACTATTGATAGCTCGCAAATTAATAGCGACTATGCCAATAGGGAGTATACAAAGTCGATATATGATTCAATAGTTGATCATCCAACTAGAGTTAGGTTGAAGAATGAATACCGAAATCACAAGATTGTGTTTAAGGAAAATAATCTTAAAGATGTGAATGATAGGTTAGGTGAATATGATTTTTCAGTAAAATCTGGCGCAAAATTTAATTTAGAAACAGATATATCACTTTTGCAAGACCAGATTCCGATAGATGAAAGAGGGAAAGGCCAGCAATGCTTCATTAAAACCGAGTTCGCATTAAATAGAATCCAAGATCAGACGTCAATAAATACTCTGTTGCTGGAAGAGCCAGAGAATCATTTGAGCCATTCCAATATGAAGAGGTTAATCTCCAAGATATCGGAGTCTCACCAAAACCAAATAATAATTGCAACACATAATAGCCTAATCAGTACGCGTCTAGGCTTACGTAATTCGATACTACTCAACAGCTCTAGCGATAACCCCCTGGTTATGAGGGATCTGTCAGAATCGACGGCCAAGTTTTTTATGAAGGCCCCTGACAACAATATTCTAGAGTTTGTTCTTTCAGACAAGGTTGTCCTTGTAGAGGGGGATGCTGAATATATGCTTCTGGAAGCATTATATTCTAGCGAAACGAATAGAAGCCTTGAGGAAGACTCCGTACATGTAATTTCTGTCGGTGGAACCAGTTTTAAAAGGTACATAGAATTGGCAAGGGCATTAGGGATAAAAGTTGCAGTCATTCGAGATAACGATAGAAATTATCAATCTAATTGCATAGATAATTATGTGGATTATGTTGCAAGTAATGTTCGAGTTTTCTCAGATGAAGACAATTCTCGCTATACATTTGAAGTCTGCATTTATCAAGATAATAAGGCTATTTGCGATGAATTGTTCTCAGGAGGAAAGATTAAAAAAACGCCGCTTGAATTTATGCTTGATAATAAGGCTGAGGCAGCATTTAAACTTTTAGACCAGCATGCAGATGATCTAGATATCCCAAGATATATTAAGCAGGCCGTTGCATGGATAAACGAGTAATCTTCGCAGTTGCTGGTTCCGGTAAAACATCAAGAATTATTGACTGGCTTGAGGAAGACAGCCGATGTCTTATCGTGACGTATACGGATAACAACACCAGAAATATAAGAAATAGAGTATTAAGAAAATTTGGAAGAATCCCTGAAGGAATTAAGGTTTATTCGTATTTTACTTTCTTGTATTCTTTTTGCTTTCGACCTTTGTGTGGTTACGAGCTAAAATCTAAGGGAATTAATTTTAATTATCCGCTGCCGAAATATTCTCAGCGGAGTCGAAAAGATAAGATTGAACACTACTTTGACAAAAATGGTCGATTGCTTTCTAGCAGAATAGCCAAATTTCTAATTGAGTTTGACGTTCTCCCCGAAGTAGTTGAGCGAATAGAGAATTTTTTCGACCTCGTATGTATTGATGAAGTGCAGGATTTTGCAGCTAATGATTTCAATTTTTTGTGCGCACTGGCTAGCGCAAACATTGACATTCAGCTCGTGGGCGATTTCTATCAGCACACGTTTGATACCAGCAGAGATGGAAATACTCAAAAAAATTTGCACGCCTGCTTCGATAAGTATTGTGAAAAATTATCCAAAGCGGGCTTTTATATAGACCTTGAGTCTCTGTCACACAGTTACCGATGTAGCCCAAGCGTCTGTTCCTTTGTAAAAAATCAATTGGCAATTGAAATTGAGTCTCATCGTAAAGATGAAGTAGATGTTCGCCTAGTTGACCAAAGTCAGGAGATCGAAGATATCGTTTTCAACAATTCCATAGTTAAGTTGTTTTATCAAAAGTCTAGTTCCTACTATGGATATACTGAAAACTGGGGAAGCACTAAGGGGATCGATCACTTTGAAGATGTATGTGTGGTACTTAATCAAAAAACGTTTCATGCATTTAGTTCAGGAAAACTAGATCAATTGCCCTCGACTACTAAGAATAAGCTCTATGTGGCCTGTACTAGAGCTAAGGGTAATTTGTACTTTGTAAACGAAAAAGAATTAAAAAAATATAAATTATGAAAGATGTGAGGGATATTTCTTTGCCAAAAAGAGGGCGCAATTGCGTCATGTCGTCCAAGGAAAACCTGAACAGATTTGTGTTTTTTTCTATTCCTCTTTTTTGTACATGAAACCGGTACAGATTTATTTTCGCGACTCCTCTTGTCGGCAAGTGCTTATTTGGGTCCCTCCCCCCGAGCTTCGGTAACTGTGAAATGCCGAAAAGTGGAATGGATTCTATGGCTCAAAACCAAGGATATAATAAGGCCTAGACAGGGCGGGGTGCTGGCCAAAAATAGATCTGTCCCGGTTTTCCGTGAACTCTGGGTAATGAGTTAGATGTAGTTTCTTTTTTGGCTTAGCAATGCTGGCTTATAAAAAAAATATTTCGGAAAACCTATCGATGCTAAAAAAGCTTAAAAGGTGGTTTAGAAGGCCACGAGACCCATCGGGCCATGTCTACTATGCGAGACTCAGAACAGCACAAGGAACGTTTTATAAAGTTGGCTTTACAAGCAAGTCGACCCTGATGGAGCGTATGGCGTATGGAAATACAGGTGACGAAAGATTAATTGAGCGTGAGTTTTTCTTCACTTTTCGGGCGGATGCTTGGGACGTTGAGCAAACGCTCCTAGATCATTTTGATAAGCAGCGCGCATTTGGAAGATATAGCAACGATCCGGCTAAGCCCCTCTGTGGTCGAGGTCAGTCTGAACTGTTCACTCACGATGTGCTTGGTTTAGATAATGACCTCTACAGTGTGCTGGATGAAAGTGCGTTAAAAACTTTAAAAGATGAGCATGAGGACGTTAAGGATGGATGCTTTATGGTGCTAATCGGGTTGGTTTTGGCCCCGTTCACTTTGGGTTTTTCATTGTTGTTTATTTTAGGGGGAGTTTCTGGGATCTTTGGGGCCGGGAAGTCTGGGGTAACTCTAAAACAAAAGAAACGACCAGTTCACCCTGCTGCATTGCAAAAGCTCATTGACGAACTTTATTACAAGAAACTTGATGAAAATGGATGATGAAGAGGTGTCGACGTGTTTCAGAAAACCGCTTCAGATCTATTATTGCGGTTATTTGGTTAAGCTGGCCCGCTTTCCTGGAGACATCCCTTCTCCCACTCAGCTTCATCTCCCGGCGCTGGCAAAAACCGCCCAAACTCGATCATCTGGGTGGCCGGAATGTCCTGCAGATAGATCCAGACATCTTCAGCTGTGATGTCCACGATGTGGGCGATTTCTTCAAGCATCTGGCTCATCAGGGCCTGTTTGATCTCGATGCTTCTGCCCTCCCGCACCAGGCCGTGCACATACACCTGAGGCGCGGTGTTCGCTCTGCCACCCACAAAGTGGTCGTCCTTATTGGCCGCAGAAAACAGAACCTGGGCAAAGAACCGGGGAGCGCCGGTTTGCGCGTTGTGGGCGGCTGTGATGGCTTCGGCGATCTGTGATTTCTGCTGCGGCGACAGAGACAGATTCGCGACCGTGACGGTGTATGTGGGCATGGGGAAACTCCTGCCATGGGTTGTACGTTTGCACTGGATCTCGCCACTATGTGAGTGAGGCGGGCTTGTTTCACTATAGCAACGCTTATCTGCCTGGCCACGCGCACGGGCCAGGTGGGTCGACTGAGAGACTGAACGAGGCGTAAACATGCAAATCGGGGTAATCGCAGACACCCACAGCAAGATGCGTCCCGAAGCCCTGGAGGCTCTGGAGGGCTCGGATCTGATCCTTCATGCCGGTGACGTGGGTCGGGATGAGGTTCTGGAAGCACTGCAGGCCATCGCTCCCTTGGTTGCTATCCGCGGCAATATCGATACAGCAGGCCGTGCAGCGACGCTCCCTGATGTTCAGGATCTGGAATTTCTCGGCCACGCCTTTTACATGCTTCACGACGTCAAAACCCTCGAATTCAATCCGCAAGGCCGTTACCGCGTGGTGATCGCCGGCCATTCCCACAAACCCCGCAATGAATGGATTGGCGACGTGCTTTACTTCAATCCCGGTGGTGCCGGGCCCCGGCGTTTTACGCTGCCGATCACGGTAGGGCGGCTGGAGGTGAGTGAAGAGGGCGTGGTTGGTGAGATTATTGAACTGCCGGTTTGATCGGGTGGGAAAACCGTGACAGATTTACTGTTGTGAATACATGGCGGCCCGTGAGTCCGATGGGCTAAAGCCCGGTTGTGTGACTGTAGCCTGACGTCTGAAAACAACAGAAATGGACCTGGAGTCCTCTATGAAACCCGCCCAACGTCCCGGCAGTTCTCTTTCCAGCCCTGATTTTGCAAGCCTGCAGGGTGTCTGGCGTTCCCAGGGTTACGGCACTGTGTTGCTGATCGAGGAAGATTGGTACACCCTTTTTGAAGAAACCAGCATCAGCTGCCTGAAAATTCATGAGGGCAGTATTGAAGAACTCGATCACTATTACGAAGATCTGGTGGTATCCCCTGGTGGCCAGGCGTTCAGTGCCCATCGGGTAACGGGCGTAGCACGCATCAGCTTCCGTCGCCTGAAAGGATTGCCCGCCAGTGTCACTGAAAGTCACAGGCACAAGGCAAAGGATCCGCAATACAACTTTGACGTTTTCTGGCGAACCTTTCACGAGCAATACGCCCTGTTTGAACTCAAGGGTGTGGCCTGGGACCAGGCGCATCAGCACTATCTTCCCCAGATTAACGCGAACCCATCACAGGAAACGCTCTTTGCCATCATGGTTGCGATGCTACGGCCCCTGAAGGATGGCCATATTCGCCTGCATTCACCCTTGGGTCATTACCGGGCAGGTGCCGAGCCGGCGCTCTTCAGGCGGCTGACACGGGAACTTGAAGATGCCAATGATGACCGTGAGCTCACCAGCTACCTGGGCGAGATCAACGAGTCGGCGCGTGACTTGATCCATGAAGATTATCTTTCAGGCGCCGTTAGCCATGGCGGCAACCGGCTGGTGGAGTGGGGGCGGCTTAATGGCCTCATCGGTTACCTGAATATCCGGGCCATGGCCGGGCAAAGCGGCAAGTCAGGCAAACCGGCTGCGGATCTCAGGGCGGTCGATAGTGTGATGAAGCGGGTGCTGGCAGATGTTGGCGAGCTGCCCAATCTGGTGATCGATCTTCGCAATAATGGTGGGGGGTACGATGGTGTCGCACTGCGCTTTGCAGCGTACCTGATGGATCGCAAACGGCTGGCGTTCACGAAGTCAGCCCGTCATGGCAATGGATTCACCGGAAAGCAGTCTGTCTATGTCACACCTGTCAATGAGACTTACCAGGGCAACCTGTTTGTGCTGACCAGCGAGCTAACGGCCAGTGCCGCAGAAATCTTCGTGCTCTCATTGCTGCAGCATCCCCGTCTCACTCTTATAGGCGAGCCTACCCAGGGCATCCTTTCCGACACGCTCGAGCGCCATTTGCCAAATGGCTGGCACCTGACCCTGTCGAATGAAATCTATCGGGCCTACGACGGTGAGATCTACGAAGATGTCGGCATCCCGCCACACATCCGTCTCAAGTACCTCGGCCGAAAAGGGCGCGAGGAAGGCAAAGACCCGATGCTGGAGCGGGTCATTAAGCTGGTCGGCGGTTGATGGTCGAAGTATTAATACAGCAAAGGGCGCTGATGCCAAGACAGGCCAGGGTGATTGTGCCCGGGTTTCCAGACAAATCGGAGCAAGAAGTGATAAAGCCCAGTTGTTACAGCTGTCGGAAAAGATTTGAGCCATCTGAGCTCCGGGTCTCTTACTCGAAAAACTACTGTGAGCGCTGCGGAGTAGGGCTGTTCGGTGAGGATTATTTCAGCTTCACCGCTAAGCCCGCCCCAACCATCCAGAAGAACCTGACGGTCCATTTTGCAGTGCTTCTTTTCGGGGGCGCTGGCTTGTTGCTATGGCTTTTGACTGCCCAGTCGTGACCGCTCAGAATCGGGAAAGCCTCAGGCGCAATGTCCGGCACTGCTTTGCCTACTCCGGGTCCGGTACTGCGGCTTCGTCCGATCTTGTGATTGAGTACCAGAGTGAATGGCTCCGGAGTTATGCATTGTCCGTTCTCGATTCCGTACCTGCCGAAGACTCGGTGCTGGAACAACGTAGGCAATGGGAAGCACGACTGGCCGGAGAGACGTTGCGCCAAACATTTCGTAAATTGGATCTTGATGATGCGTTACGGAGGATCTGATTTGCACAACGTCCGCCGGTTTTTGGCAACGCTGCTGGTGCTTGTTTCGCTAACGGCTTACGGAGCGGAGATGAACAATCTGGGCGACTATCAATGGAAAAACCGCCTGATCCTGGTTCAGGCAGCGTCGGAAACGGAGGGCGCTGCTGAAATCCTCAGGGATGCCCGCGCCGAACTCGATGACCGTGACGTTATCTGGTTCGTGAACACCGGGGAGGGTCTGGTTTCAAATCAGGCAACGGTGTCCGGTGGTGTTGAGCACGACATCAACGAACTGCTCGCAAAGGGCCATTCTGAAGATCGGGTGCTGCTGATCGGAAAAGACGGCGGGATCAAAAGCCGCGAATCCAGCCTCGACCTTGACGCTATTTTCCGCCGTATCGATGCCATGCCGATGCGCATTCGCGAGATGCGCACCGGCGATTAAATTTGCGGAACCACCATAAGATTCAATGCTCCGCCGGCAAATTTGCCTTTTGGCATCCGTTCTCTGCTCACCACAAGCTCCAGCCCCTTCATCTGCCCCCTGAAAAATCCCATGCCGAGTTGACTACACTGAGGTAAGGCCCATTGCAGGTAGGGGGAACGGCGATGATTGAAGTGTTAACGGACTTTCCGGATAACGTACTGGCGTTCGCTTGTCATGGCCATGTCACGAAGCAAGATTACGAGTCGGTTCTTATGCCCGCTGTTGAGACGGCGCTTGAGGGTCAGTCCAAGTTGCGACTCTACTATGAAACGGCCTCGGATTTTGATGGCATCGCCCCTGGAGCCGTCTGGGAAGATACCAAGGCGGGCTTGGGTCACCGGGATCGTTGGGAGAAGTTTGCTGTGGTAACCGATGTGGGTTGGATAGGCCACACCATGAAGCTTTTCAGTTTCCTGATGCCTGGAGATCTACGCGTGTTTTCGACGGATCAAGCGGCTCAGGCGCGGGAATGGATTGTGGCGTGATAACTGGCCATGCCAAAACCCCAGGGATTCTGTCTCGATATTTCCGGTGTGCTCCACGAAGGGGGAGAGGCCGTCACCGGCGCCCGGGCCGCCCTTTCCAGGGTCCGCGAGGCGGGTGTGCCCTGCCGCTTTCTCACCAACACGTCCCGCAAGCCCTCCCGGGCCGTGCTGGACGAACTCCGCAAACTGGGTTTCGAGGTCAATGAGAAAGAGGTGCTGACGGCACCGGCCGCAGTCGCGCGTTACGTGAAGGCCCGGAAGCTGAAAGCCTGGCTGCTGGTGCATCCTGACATTGAGGAAGAGTTCGAACCGGCTTCCTTCTCCGATGCAGATGCGGTCGTGGTCTGTGATGCCGGGGAACGCTTCGATTACCGTCGGCTGGATCAGGCCTTCGCTCTGCTGATGGAAGGCGCGCCCTTGCTGACGGTGGGCATGAATCGTTACTTCAAGGCATCCGACGGTCTGCACCTGGATGCCGGCCCCTTCATTCGCGCCCTGGAGTATGCGGCCGGGGTGGACGCCACCATTATTGGCAAGCCCGGCGAGGCCATGTTCCAGGAGGCCTGTGACAGCATGGGGCTGGCGCCGGGCGACTGCCTGATGATCGGCGACGATGTGGAAGCGGATATTGGCGGCGCCCGGAAGGCGGGGCTCCAGGCGGCGCTGGTGAAAACGGGCAAGTATCAGGAATCGGATGGGGCCCGGGCCGCGGAACTCGGCGCCGGTGTTTTCGACGATATCACCGCCGTGGTATCACACTGGCTCAACGTTCAATGAACCGAGGGATTAACATGATGGAAAACCGGGACAGATTTATTTCCTCCGATCAATGCCTAAGCCTCGGAAAGATCCGCCAATTCTTCAACAAGAGGTCGAAACAGACGCCGGTACTCGCCAGGTGTAAGGCCCGTCAGGCGCCTGAATAACCGGCGAAAAAAGGATACATCCTCGTAACCGGCCTCCAGGCTTACCTCCTCCACTGACAATCTGCCCTGTTCCAGTGCGCGCTTGGCCGCTTCAATGCGAAGGTTCTGAAGGTACTCAATCATTGAGGAACCAGTGGCAGCCTTGAACCGCCGCTTGAGTGTTCTCTCTGGCAGAGGGGAGGACTCTACCAGCAGGGCAATGGCCCGGGGATCCCGCCAATGCACCTTGAGCCATTCCTCACATTTGCGCACAGCCGAGTCGGCATGGTGTGTTTGCCGGACCAGCCCCGTGAACGGCAGTTGGCCTTCTCCGTGCCATTTCAGCAGGTACACTTTTGCAATGCGGAGCGCTTCACCGATACCCACGTATCGGGCAATGATATGCAGTGCCAGGTCATGCCACGATGTCGTTCCGCCCGCCGTCACCAACCGGCCATCGGGGTGGGCATAAACAAGGTTGGTCTCCGGCCGGAAATGCACCCGGGGATAGTGCGTTCGAAAAAGCTCCTGATAACCCCAGTGAGACGTTGCGTCGCAGTTATCCAGCAAACCACTCTCTGCCAGTAATACCGATCCGGAACAGGCGGAATAGATCGTTGTACCCGAACGGAATCTGAGCTTAATCCAGTCCATAAGCGCTTCATAGCGGCCTCCGATCTCTTCTTGGGGCCCCAGCCAGATCTCCGGGAGGATCAGGATATCAGCGGCAGGGTCATCCGCAATGGCGTACGCCGGCTCAACGGGAATGCCATGGCCACAATGAAATGGCGCCGAGTCGACGGAAACAATCTGCACATCAAACGGTTGATATGGAATTGGATCCCCCACCAGGGTCTGCCAGATTTTGCCCGTCGCCATAAGCACATCCACCATTCCATACAGCGCCGAACCTGCCGTTTCGGGCAGAGCCAGAATCAGAACTTTTTTCTGCTGTTGGCCCATGTTTCATCCTCCCTGCAATTGGTGGCACAAATGCCTTCTTTTTGTCAGAACTCCATCTGACTCAGTACGCAGTGATCCCTTAATGTATACCCAGACGCCACAAAGAGCGCCTCCCGGTCCGCCGGGTCCCTTTAGACGACGAAGCAAGGTGAGAAAAATGAACACACAAGTAAATATTCAGACCCGTAATGGCCTTGATCTGATCCAGATGGGCCAGACCGTTGAAGCCCTGAAAAACGACCCAGGCCTCGCGCAGTTCGAATTCCGGGCAAGAAACGAATGGGTGGACGGAGGTGAAAATCGCTCTGCCATCCGCGGATTCTACGGAGCCGGCGCTGAAGACGAATCCCGTCACGAAGACTTCGTCTTCACCAATGGTGAGCCCCCGATCCTGCTGGGCAATAACGAAGGTGCCAACCCGGTGGAATTTCTCCTGCATGCTCTGGCCGGCTGTGTTACCACCACCACGGTCCTGCATGCCGCGGCACGGGGCATCACCATCCGAAAACTGTCAACCAGACTGTCGGGCAATATCAACCTGGAAGGACTGCTGGCGCTAAATGACGAGGCTGTAGCCGGCTACGAGAACATTCGTATCCTCATGGACATTGAGGCTGACTGCAGCGACGAGGAGCTGGATGATCTCTTGTCGTTTGCCAGGGACCACTCTCCGGTCTGCAACACTGTATGCCGGCCGGTTCCGGTAACCCTTGAGCGGGTCTGAGGGCCAGTCCGGGGCGGGGACACCCGTCTCGGACTCACCTGGAAAACGGGGGCAGATCTATTTTCTCGGCTTCTCTGGTGGCCCAGCGCTATTCCTTGAGCCGGACGAGCAACCGGCCATCCTCAACCTGGATATAATCCACACCCGCTGCAAACGATTGCCAGAATCCCGGGTTGGCGCCGAACTCGTTAACCAGGTCCACATTCTTGAGGTTGCCCAGCCAGGCATTCGGAATGGGTACGCCCATGAGGCTGACGCCCCTTAACTTGACCAGGGGGCGACCGTTGGCAAAGGAGAGTTCCACACCGGCATTGACTCGTAGGGTCCTGCCGCCGAGTACCGGGAAGTCCTTGTCAAGAGGCACCAGAAGGAGGGCGCTCAGCAGGTCGTCCGAAAGGTCGACCGCGAGTCTCTGAGCCAGATCAGTGTTATTGGCCAGCATACCGTTGAGTTCCCGCTCGCTAAAGCGTACTTCCCGGCTGGCGCCTTCCTCACTGTAGGGGACCGGCTGCAACGGGCGGCCGGATTCGCCGCCTTGGGTATCAATGCCCAGAGTATTCAGTTTATTGTTGAGGGAATCCTGTTCACTGGCATTCAGGGTTACGGGTTCGAAGTTCTCAGGAAACACATAGTGGCTTAACCACCAGTAACCGACGCCGACGGTGGCAACGATGGTGATCAGGACAATGCCAAAGACATGCAAGCCACTGAAGCCCTTCTTTGCGGGTGGCGGCGCTGATGCTGTTTTGTCCTCGGTTGTCTCACTCATTGCCAATGTCACCTGATTGCAGTTTGAATTCCCTCCGTTGGGCCCGTGGAGCCGTCGCTCGAAGGTCCGAAAACCGGGACAGATTTATTTTTTGGATACTATAAAACAAGGGCTATCAAACAATCATGACGAGAAAGACATTAAGCTTAACCCGAAAACGAAATCAGGACCCTAAACCAGTGGCTGAGGAAGCCGAAGCTGTGGTTGAGGTCGAAGCTGATCCACAGAAACGTTTTTTAAACGCTGTGGCTATCAATCCAGCGCCGGGGATTCGCCTGGAGTTGGGCTCCGAACAGCTCACGGTGCGCGCGATGGATTTGATCACGCCGATTGGAATGGGGCAGCGAGGTTTGATCGTGGCACCGCCGGGGTCTGGAAAATCGACGATCTTAAAGCACATTTGCCAGGCGGTGGGAAAGGCGTATCCCGAGATTAAACTTTACGCGTTATTGATAGATGAGCGTCCCGAAGAGGTCACCGATTTCAGGCGTAGCGTCCCGGCTGAGGTACACGCTTCTTCTTCGGATGAGAGCTATGCTCATCACGTTCGCGTTGCCGATGAGCTTCTTGATATCGCCCGCCAACAAGCGGGCGAGGGTCACAACGTCATGATTGTGATTGATTCTCTCACCAGGCTTGCGCGTGTGCATAATGCGGAGCGAAAGAGCAGCGGTCGTACTATGTCTGGCGGGATGGATGCTCGAGCGATGGAGATCCCGCGGAGGTTGTTTGGCGCGGCACGAAACATTGAGAATGGCGGCTCGCTGACCATTTTGGCAACCGTTTTGGTGGATACCGGCAGCCGTATGGACCAGGTTATCTTTGAGGAATTTAAGGGCACGGGGAACATGGAGCTGGTTTTATCGAGAGACGTTGCGAGTCAGCGAATCTTTCCCGCGCTGGATATTTCGAAAAGCAGTACACGACGTGAAGAGCTGCTGTTGGATCCCAAAGATTCAGACAAAATAAGAGCATTGCGCCGGGCGCTTGGCGGTCTCAAACCGCTAGAGGGCACAAAAAAGCTGGTTGAGCTGCTTGAGAAGTACCCCACCAATGCCGAGCTTCTGAAAAACATCCCCGGGCCAGGATGATGATTTGGTGATCGCCGGCCATCCTACGGTCTGGCCTTGAATCCATGAGCTATCCTGAGATCCTCAACCTTCACATACGAGAGCCGGGCAATGATCGAATCCCCACTGGAATTCCCGAGTCACGGTACAACCTGTCGCGGTGTTCTTTACACGCCGGATGTCGATAGCAGGAATTTGCCGTGTGTCGTGATGGCGCATGGTTTTGGGCTGACTCATGCCAGTGGTCTGGCACCGTTTAAAGAAGCCTTCTGCAAGGCGGGTTATGCGGTCTTTGCCTTTGACTACCGCCATTTTGGTGAAAGTGATGGTCAGCCACGGCAGGCGCTGAGTGCTCGGAAGGAGGTGGCCGATTGGCTGGCGGCACTGAATTTTGTGCGGCAGCTGGATCGTATCGATGGGAGACGCATTTGCCTGTGGGGCACGTCGTTTTCGGGCGGGCTTGTGATTGCGGCCGCGGCAAAGGATGGCAACGTGCGATGCACCATCGCCCAGTGCCCGATGATGGATGGTTTGGCGTCTTTGATGAGTGTTGTCGATTATGCCGGCCCTATGCAGGCGGTGCGCCTGACCTGGTACGGAACGGTGGACTGGCTTCGTCGTGGGTTGGGGATGTCTCCCCGGTATATTGCCTCGGCCGCCCGCCCCGGCGAGTTGGGCATGATGACGGCTGAGGACTGCCAGGAGGGGTATGTGCCCTTGCTGGCCGACAATGCGTCGAATTACGTTGCAGCGGGCGTGAGTTACACGTTTCCCTTTTTCCGGCCCATCCAGTCGGCCAGCAAAGTCGCCTGCCCGGCACTGATGTTGATTTGCGACCAGGATACGGTCGCCCCCGCGAATGTTGCCGCCAAGGCGGCCGAGCGAATGCCGAACGCGGAAGTGAAGCACTATCCGGTCGGTCATTTTGATGTGTATCAGGGCGAGGCTCTGGAGCAGTCCATCGAGGACCAGCTTGATTTCCTGGCCCGGGCTTTCCGGTGAAAGTAAAAACCGGGGCAGAGCTATTTTGGATGGGGTTAAGGGCATAGAATTGGTGAATGGTATCGACTGGGTGCTGATATACACTCAGATTACAACCGCAGCGACAGGCCCTTACTATGAATGTGGATAAAGCAAAGAAGCGTATTGCGAAGCAGGTTAAGAAGGGCTTTCACGGCTATCCGTTGGTTTCGCTGGAGTACTTTGGTAAAGCGGACTTTGGCAAAACGCCGGATTCAGCCAGCGAGGTTGTGATTTCCTATACCGAGGAAGCGGGTGCGGATCCCCAGAAGCAGACGTTTGTAAGTGGCGGTGATGCCCGCGAAGACGAAACGATCCAATCCACCCTGCTGAAAATCATTGAGCGGGCCGATGCCAAAACGGTGACCGAGATTGACGGTATCTCCACTGTCCGGGAAAGCTGAAGGTTAGTGACCAGAATAGCCTCTCGCCGGCTCAACGACCTTGCAGCTGCCCCACATAGGCAGCAATAAAAGTCGTTTCCTGAAACGCCCTCAACAAACTACCACCGCATCGCTGCCCGTCAGCTCAACCCCGCAAACAATCATAGCCATTGCCCTCTGTGCCCCGGCTGTTGTCAGCCACAGCACTTCTTGAATTTGAGGCCGCTGCCGCAGGTGCAGACGTCGTTGCGGGAGGGCGATTTCGCCGTGGTAACCGTTCCTCCTTTGTTCAGGACAGCGGTGAGCTCGTTCAGACGACGGTATGCTCCATAACACTCTTCATGCTCAGTACCTGCCCCTCTTTCACGGTCTCCATGACGATGTAGCTCCGTGAATCATTCACCCCCGGCAGCGCCAGGATGGTTGCGCCCAACAGCGAACGGTAGTGTTCGACATCCGCCACCCTGGCCTTGATCAGGTAATCGAAATTGCCGGACACCAGGTGGCACTCCTGGACTTCCGGAACGTCGATGGCCGCTTCCTTGAACTGTGCGAACACGTCCGGTCCGGTTCGGGTCAGGCTGATCTCGACAAACACCGTGAGGCCGATACCCAATTTCCGGGCGTTGAGGATGGCACGGTAGTTCTTGATATAGCCGTCCCGTTCGAGCTTCCGGACTCTTTCCAGGCAGGGCGTCGGGCTCAGGTTCACCCGGTTGGACAACTCATGATTGGTGATCTTCGAATTGTTCTGCAGCTCATCCAGGATGGCCAGGTCGATACGATCCAGTTTCCGCATGGCGTTGCTCCTCATACCAGTATGTTTCGCCGAAATAGAAGAAAATACTGTAGTTGAGAAAACAAAAGGATCAAATCGTGAATTAGTAGTTTTATTCGGGATTTTATCCTGTCGGCCCTCTTTAGACTTTAAAACGTCAGCGTGACCCGCGGGTCGCGTTCATTCACTGCCCGACAGGAGCAAATGCCTATGATTGTGGGTGTACCCAAAGAGATCAAAAACAATGAATTCCGGGTTGGACTGACGCCAGAGGCGGTCCATGAGCTGGTTGCCCAGGGCCATTCGGTGGTGGTGCAGACTGGTGCCGGCGCGGGTATCGATCTTACCGATGAACAATACGAGTCAGCAGGCGCCAGGCTGGTCCCGTCGGCCGAAGCCGTCTTCGAACAGGCGGAGATGATCGTCAAGGTCAAGGAGCCACAGGCCAGCGAGCGGTCCCTGCTGCGGCCTCACCACACGCTGTTTACCTACCTGCATCTGGCGCCGGACGTACCTCAGACCAAAGACCTCCTGGCCAGCGGCGCTACCTGCATCGCCTATGAGACCGTGACGGACAGTAACGGCGCATTGCCGCTGCTGGCGCCCATGTCGGAAGTGGCGGGCCGTATGAGCATCCAGGCCGGCGCTCACTGCCTTGAGAGCTCCCGGGAAGGTCGGGGGCTGCTGCTCGGTGGTGTTCCCGGTGTGAACGCGGCCACGGTGGTGGTAATTGGCGGCGGCGTGGTGGGCTTCAATGCCACCCAGATGGCGGTTGGAATGGGCGCCCGTGTCACTGTGTTGGACACCTCCATTTCCGTGTTGCGCCGATTCGATGCGGTGTTTGGCAACCGGGTGCAGACCCTGTTTTCGTCCTCGAAGGCCGTTGCGGACGCCGTATCGCAGGCGGATCTGGTCATTGGTGGTGTGCTGATCCCGGGAGCGGCCGCGCCCAAGCTGGTCAGTCGCGAACTGATTTCCCGAATGAAGCCCGGCGCGGCGGTGGTGGATGTGGCCATCGACCAGGGCGGTTGCTTTGAAACCTCAACGCCGACGACCCACGCCGAGCCCACCTTCATTGTGGATGGTGTGGTTCATTACTGCGTGGCCAACATGCCCGGCGCGGTCGCCCGAACCTCCAGTTACGCCCTGAACAACGCCACGCTGCCCTATGTCCTCCAGATCGCCAACAAAGGGGCTCCCCGGGCACTGGCGGACAGCGCGGGGCTGCTGAACGGGTTGAATGTGGTCAATGGCGTGCTGACCTGCCCGTCGGTGGGCGCGGCCCAGGGTATCGAATCCGTGACCCCGGAACAGGGGCTGGCACTGATGCACTGATCCTTAACGCTCTACGCACCATACGACAACAACAAGAGGTATTGATCCAATGGATTCTGTGAGTTCTGTATTAGGGGACATCAACGCCATCGTCTGGGGTTGGCCCATGCTCATTCTCATTCTGGGCGTGGGCTTTTTTATGAGTCTTGGCCTGAAACTGATGCCGATCCTGCGCATCGGCACCGGGTTCAAACTGCTCGCCGGCGGCGTCAAGGTCGGTAAGGATGACGAGCAGACCGGTGAGGTGTCGCCTTTCCAGGCGCTGATGACCGCCATGGCGGCCACGGTTGGCACCGGGAACATTGCGGGCGTTGCCACGGCGGTGTTCCTCGGCGGCCCGGGCGCGCTTTTCTGGATGTGGGTGACCGCTCTGGTGGGTATGGCCACCAAGTATTCGGAAGCGGTGTTGGCCGTGCGGTTCCGCGAAGTGGATGAGGAGGGCAACCACGTCGGGGGCCCGATGTACTACCTGAAGAACGGCCTGGGCCGGCGCTGGGCCTGGCTGGGTTCCGCGTTTGCGATCTTTGGTGCCGTCGCCGGATTTGGTATTGGTAACACGGTTCAATCCAACTCCGTTGCCCAGGTCATCGAAACCAACTTTGGCGTGCCCGAACTGGCGACCGGCCTGGTGGTGATGGTGCTGGTGGGAGCCGTGTTGATGGGCGGAATCCGGCGCATCGGCTCAGTGGCCGGCAAACTGGTGCCGTTCATGGCCGTCGCCTACATCCTGGCCGGTCTGGTGGTGCTTGCCATCAATGCCGATCAGATCGGCCCGGCCATGGCGCTGATCCTTGAGAGTGCGTTTTCAGGGCACGCGGCGCAGGGTGGTTTTGCCGGGGCGGCCGTTTGGGCGGCCATTCGCTTCGGTGTCGCCCGTGGTGTGTTTTCCAACGAGGCCGGCCTGGGCTCTGCCCCCATCGCCCATGCGGCCGCCAAGACCCGGGACCCGGTTCGCCAGGGATTGATTGCCATGCTGGGTACCCTGCTGGACACCCTCGTCGTCTGCTCGGTCACCGGCCTGGTGATTGTCACCTCCGGAATCTGGGATTCCGGCGAGTCCGGCGCGGCATTGACCTCGGCGGCGTTCGGTCTTGCCTTGCCGGGGGTCGGGAATTATCTGGTCGCCATCGCGCTGGCGTTGTTCGCCTTCAGCACCATCCTGGGCTGGTCGTTCTATGGCGAGAAATGCGTGGAGTTCCTGTTCGGCACCCGGGCGATCAAGCCGTTTCGGGTGCTGTGGATCCTCGCCGTTCCCCTCGGCGCGGTTCTCAGCCTGGATTTTGTCTGGTTGGTGGCCGATACGCTGAATGCGCTGATGGCCTTGCCCAACCTGATTGCCATCATTGCCCTCAGCCCGGTGGTCTTCCGGCTGACGCGGGATTACTTTGAGCGCCAGACGCAGGGTGTGCCCGTGGAATCCCCGGGAGCCGGTTCCTGAGGCCAGACGCTGACGCAGGATCAAAAGGGGGCGGATTGACTTCAGGAGGGTCAGTCTGCCCCCTTTACACTTTGTAACATGTTGAAATATAAATAAAAGGTAAGGGTGGCATCGCGTGTATTTCTGATAGTCTCGGAGTGGTTCACAAACCTGGTATGTGACTGATGGGACGATGGAGCCACTGGATTCCTACCCGTCATACCGGGCAGGTCAGACCACCTGAACAATGGGATTTACATCAATGAACATGAAATCACTGCTCGTTTTTCTATCTCTGAGTGCCACCTCATTGGGTGCCGTTGCGGATGACACAGCCGACGCCGCGCTGGGTGGCGGTATTGGCGGAGCCATTGGGGCTGCCATCGGCAACGAGGTAGGTGGCAGGGACGGTGCTATTCTCGGCGGTGCCGTCGGTGCGGCAACGGGAACAGCCATTACCACCAGAGACCATGATAGAGAATACTATCGCGAACATGATCGCCGTCGTCATGACTATGATTATGACGATCGCCGGTCTTACCGGAAGTCTGGTGGCCATTTCTGCCCACCGGGCCAGGCGAAAAAGGGCAGGTGCTGAAACGCGACAAGCCTGCAATTTGATCTTTGCGCCTCAGAAAAAGCCTTCCTCTAACGGGAAGGCTTTTTTTTCGACCCTGAACCGCCTGCTGAGGTAGTGGGGTATTCCGGTTATGGGGGCCTCTTCCAAGCGCTTGCGCTGTGAGATCTGTAGTACTCCCTTAATACCCGCTTAATCACTGCCGCTGCTACTGTTTCCAAACGCACAAAACAAGCACAAGGAGACAGCCATGAGCGGGAAGAAGATTCTGATGATCACCGGTGATTTCACCGAAGACTACGAAACCATGGTGCCCTTCCAGGCACTGCAGGCCGTGGGCCATACGGTTCATGCCGTGTGCCCGGACAAGAAAGCGGGCGACACCGTGGCGACAGCCATCCACGACTTCGAGGGCGACCAGACCTACACCGAAAAACCGGGCCATCGGTTTGCCCTGAATGCGGATTTCGAGGGGCTGGACCCGGCTAATTACGACGCGCTGGTGGTGCCCGGCGGTCGCGCCCCGGAGTACCTTCGCCTGAATAAGGAGGTGCAGAAGCTGGTTCGTCATTTCTTCGAGACCAATAAGCCGGTGGCGGCGATCTGCCACGGTGCCCAGTTGTTGGCCGCCGCGGGGGTTCTCGAAGGCCGCAAGTGCTCGGCCTACCCGGCCTGCCAGCCGGAAGTGGAACTGGCCGGCGGAACCTTCGCCGGTATCGAGGTTGATCAGGCGGTCACCGATGCTAATCTGGTAACAGCGCCCGCGTGGCCCGCCCACCCGGCCTGGCTGGCGCAGTTCTTCAAGTTGCTGGACCAGTAACGCAACCGGGGCCAGTCCACCGGCCCCTCAGTACTTTCCATCACTCTCCATCGCTTCCAGGGAGGTCGTCATGTGCAAGCTCTTCATCAACGCCGATCCCGAGCTTTGGGTCAGCCGGACCCACTCCCTGCGTATTGATGGCATGGTAACGAGTGTGAGGATGGAAAACGCCTTCTGGCAGGTGTTGGCCGAGTTGGCCGAACGGGATGGCATGAACCTGCCGCAGATGATCACCCGGCTGTACCACGAATCCATTGATGCCGGCCATGATCTTGGTAACTTCACGTCCTTCCTTCGGGTGTGTGCGCTCCGCTACCTTGAGCTGCAACTGAGCGGCGACGTCCCCAGGGACGCCCGGGTACCGATTGCTTCACTGGATGCTGACCGAATTCTGGCCGGCACGACCGGTGAAGCGGCCATGCCGGACGTAGTGACGAAAGCAAAGCACTGACGTCGAACTGAATACCGCGACACCCCGTTTTTGTCCCCTTGGGGCGTCGCTTGCGCTGGACACCGATGATCCCCGATTCGGCGCGATCCTTTAAGATTTCTGATAATACGCATGGTCCGATAAGGGATGACACCGTATGGTTAGGATTCTATCTTTTGTGGAGATCTCCCTTGTCGCACCTGCACCTGGCCATCCTGCTGGGCATGACGGTGGCAATCGGGCCACTGGCGCTCGACGCTTACTTGCCCGCGTTCCCGGACATCGCCGACAGTCTGGGTATTGATCATGGGCACGTGGGGCTGACGCTCAGCGCCTATGTCACCACGCTCGGTCTGGCGCAATTGGTTGGCGGGCCCCTGTCCGACCGGTATGGCCGTAAGCCCGTGCTTGTCGGAGGGCTGTTGATCTTTGCTGCCGGTGCAATGTTGGTATCCCTGGGAGAAACCCTGTCTGAGCTGATGGTCTGGCGTGTCGTGCAGGGAGTTGGCGGGGCCTTCTGCGCTGTATCGGTGCCGGCCATCGTTCGCGACGAGGTCAGCGGGCAGGATGCTGCTCGATTGTTCGGGCTCATCGGGCTGATCATGTTCATCGCCCCGGCGGCTGCGCCCTCTCTGGGGTCGCTGATGCTGGCGCTGGGCGAGTGGCAGTGGATATTCCTGATGCTGGCCGGCTATGCCGTCTTCCTTGTCCTGATTCTCAATCTGGCCCTTTTCCCGAAGCTGCAGCCAAGGCCACGGACAGCCACTCCGGTTCGTACCCTTGTGACAAACTACCTGCTGGTAATGAAGCACAGGACCACAATGCGGTTTATCGGTATCCAGGTGCTCTGCTTTAGTACCATGCTGCTTTTCATTACTCATTCCTCGTTCATTTATCAACAATGGTACGGCCTATCCAACGGCACCTTTGCTGTGTTGTTTGCCGCCAATATTGCCTTCATGGCGGGGCTGAACCTGGTGAATCGTCCTCTGCTGAGAAAGTTTGCGTCGGTGCAGCTGGTGCGCGCCCAGGTCATCGCTCAATGGCTGGCTCTGATCGTGCTGACGACAACGGTTTTTTCCGAGGGGTCACTCTGGCTGGTGGCGAGCTGCATCATTGTCGCAATTGGCTGTCAGGGCGGCATCGTGCCCAATAATATGGCCAACGCCATGGAGTTTTTTCCTCAGCTCAGTGGCACGGCGGCGGCCCTGCTGGGCGCATCCCAGTTCACCATTGCGGGGGCCATCAGCACCCTTTCCTCGGTGTCCGGGGATCCAACGCTGCCGACCATTGTCATGTCCATGCTCGCCTGTTCAACGGGCGCGGTTCTGCTCGCCCTGGGCGCACCACGGGCGGTTGCCGAGGAGAGAGCAGCCGGTCTGTAACAATTTTGATGCAAGGATGGTCAATCTTGTTTGGGGGAGGGGAATTGAACCAACCCTTGGGGCTATCGACGTAATCAATTAGACAGTATTTAAGCCTGTCCTCAGGGGGGTAGAGCTATCGAGGCTTGCCGTTACATCAGCGGTACTCGAATGGCTTTTCGAGCATTATTCGGTCAATAGTGCCATCCGTGCGCATATCGGCGATCGCATTATCGATATCTGCCAACAAATGGGCAGCACGCCCGGCTTTTGCCAGCCCTATTCGGAAACCGGCAGGCTCAAAGGGCCCGTCCCTTGAGATCACGCGGGCTCTTAAAAGGGGGTAGTCGTGAAGTGAATAATTTGCGGCCATACGGTTAACCAGAACAACGTCAATCCAGCCACGATCCAGTCGCTTGAAATTGCTCTGAATGGAAGGCCCCTCATCCAGAGTCAGGTTCAAATGAGCCACCGCCTGATTAAACGGCTCGCCATAATTGAAACCTGTCACCACGCCTATTCTGAGCCCCTGCAAATCAGCGAAGGTCAACCTCGAACGGGCGTGCGGGCTGTCCTTTCGGTACCAAAGCAGGTTGGCATCCGAGATGATCGGGCCACTCATAAGGAGGAACTGCTTTCGCTCCTCGTTCTCGGTGAGCAGCATAATGCCGTCAACATCGCCATCTTGCGCCATTTGCAGGCACCGGAGCCAGGGAAGGATCCGCAGGTCCAGGGATTGCTTTGTTCGCCGTGATATCTCTTCCATAAAATCAATCGCATATCCGCCAATAGCACGACCGTTAGTATCGCCATAGCTATACGGGGGCCAATGGCTGTTGCAGAAAACCAACGGATGGCTGGATGACTCATCACTGCGGACAGGCTGAGCACAGAGAAGCAGGAAGAATAAGAAAAAACCGCCAACTTTCATCCGGATGCACTCAAAAGTAATTGGTCTCGACAGTGCGTAACCGGAGACTGACAATCGACGTCTCGGACGCCCAGTCTGTTATCGACAACGTTATTATAGTCCCAGAAACAATCCCGGCCCAATCGCTAAGTTAGGCTGGAGGCCACCAATATCCAATTTGTGGCTACCCTTTTAATAAGGTCAATTGAGAAGGCCGCGGCCTTGTGGCCGCGACTGGGTGGGGTGGACTATTTCTCGACCTGTTCGAGATATCCGACCAGCCGATCTTTGTTCGTCGCGGCTGCGGCGGTCACTTCATCGACGGCGGTTTTCGCAGAATCATAATTCACCGGTTCACCCACTTGAATGACGCCGGCCATATTCAATGGGGCGTGAGGAGTGCATTTGTAGACATACACGCCTTCCTCATTGAGTGTTACCGTAATCTCCTTATTGATGGCTCCCTGCCAACCTTCCGCACCCTCTGGCACTTCGACAGAGACCGAGTTATGGGCGGGATCGGTGAGGACAAATTTGACGGTATCACCCGGTTCAGCCTTCAAGAACCCGGGCTCAAAAACCATGGCACCGTCAGCGCCGGCGTTTTTCATTTCGACAACATGTTCGGCTGCCATCGCGGTGCCGGAAATCAGTGTCAGTGCAACTGCGGCTAAACCGTGTTTGAAGATTGGTTTCATACTGGCTTCACCTCATTGATGGGTCATTGAAATCCTAAGGGTTTACGCATCCTGTCCATGGCGGGATTCGTTGCGGGGCTAAGGGCATGTCCTTATGGGAAGTACCTCCGTGTTTCCCCAATGACGAGGGCTTTATGCACCACCAGACGATTACCGACGACACCTTGAGGATGGGCGTTGATGCTCTGGCTGAAAGGGATCCCGATCTTCACAAGGTCCGAGCCCGGCTTGAAACGCTTGACGATGAACAGGGCCGCAGTCACCTTTTAGACGTACCCGGATTGGGTCCCTGGACAGTCGACATTTACTACATGATGGCGCTGCGACGGCCGGATGTCTGGCCTCAGGGCGATCTGGCACTGGCATCCGCGATACAGGACATCAAGCAGCTGGATGCCCGGCCAACGAGAGGGGGACAACTGGGGTTTGCCGAGCAATGGGCGCCGTGGCGAGCGGTCGCCGCCCGCCTGCTTTGGATGCATTATCTGGACGCCAGAGGTCAATGAAGGAGAGATCGTGATCAACGAAACCGATATGAAACACCTGGCCCGCTGCGTGGAACTGGCCTCGATGGCGGTTGATAGCGGGAACCCGCCTTTCGGCTCTGTGCTGGTGGATGAAACCGGTGCCGTCAGGTACGAGGGCCACAATGAAACCGCTGGCGGTGATGAAACCCGCCACCCCGAGTTCGAAATAGCGCGCTGGGCCGCCGCCAATATGACGCCGGATGAGCGAGCCGCCTCAACCGTGTATACCTCAGGCGAACACTGCCCGATGTGCGCGGCAGCCCATGGCTGGGTAGGGCTGGGGCGAATCGTCTATGCGAGTTCGTCAGAACAGCTTTCAAGCTGGCTGGACGAACTCAACGTGGCGCCACCGCCCGTCGCGACCCTGCCCATCAATCAGGTGGTTCCGGGCGTTCCCACTGAGGGCCCCTTCTCCGAGCTTGCAGACGCCTTGCGAGAGCTGCATCGCCGTTATGCGTTGGCCGAGCGGTAAGATTCAGAAGCAGCGGGAGGACGACAGTGCTGATCGTGGATCCGGACAGCTGGACACTGTTACAGAGCGTGGGGGTGTTCAGTGTCTGTGCCCTGGTGATCGCTATCGCGGGAACACGCATCACACGCGTGGTCGACCAGCTTGCCGACCGGACCGGGCTGGGTGAGGCGACAGCTGGCGCCGTGCTTCTGGGGGCAGCGACATCCTTGAGTGGAGCGGTGCTCTCGGTCACGGCAGCCTACCGGGGGCATCCGGAGTTGGCTGTCAGTAATGCTCTTGGGGGTATCGCGGTACAGACCTTTTTCCTGGCCATTGCCGACATTGTCTATCGTCGTGCGAACCTGGAACACGCGGCTGCCTCAGCCCCGAACATGATGCAGAACGGACTGCTGATCGCGCTCCTGGCGTTGATCCTTCTGGCACCGAGCCTGCCGGATGTGACCGTCTGGAGCATCCACCCCGTTACTCCGATACTGCTTGGCTTCTATTTCTACGGCACCCGGCTCATCCAGAGTGCCGGCGACAAACCCATGTGGCACCCCTCCGTTACCGGTGATACCAAGCAGGACGAACCGGAGAGCAAGAACCAACTGGCATCAATGAGCCGTCTCTGGACAGAATTTGCAGTGTTCATGGCAACGCTCGGAGTGGCCGGCCTGGTAATGGAGCCCGCCGCCACGGCGATCAGCTCGGAAGCCGGGTTGAGCCAGACAATCGTGGGTGTTCTTCTGACGGCAATCAGTACGTCCATTCCGGAGCTGGTCACGTCAGTGGCTGCGGTAAGGCGGGGCGCGCTCACACTCGCGGTGGCCGGCATCATCGGCGGGAATGCCTTCGATACGCTGTTCATGGCCGCCTCTGACATCGCCTACCGGGACGGCTCGATCTACCACACGATGACTGCCGACTCGGAACGTTGGGTCGCCCTGACCCTGCTGATGGCGGCCATCCTGATCATGGGGCTGATACGTCGGGAACGCTATGGTCTCGGACGAATCGGGGCCGAGAGTGTGGCGATCATGGTGCTCTACGGGCTTGGTGTGGTGTTGATGTTCACTGGCTGAATGTCCAGGCCAATACCCTCGTAATCTTATTGCCCTGCTTCATCTCTATTTCCCGTACATCAGTTGCACCGAGCTTACGAATCATCTTCTTTACGGGCTTAACATTCTCTGCTTTTGAAACCAGGCTGGTAAACCAGCGGCATTGCGTTGAGTACACCTGGCTTTTTCTTACCAGCTTTTTTAGAAACAGCTGCTCGCCACCCTTACACCAAAGCTCTGCTCCCAATCCGCCAAAGTTCAGTGTGGGGGATTGGTTTTTTGCTTTTCGCTCCCCGCGACTACGAGCAAGGTTATTGAGTTTAAGCTGGCTACCTTTCAGTGCTTCATCAAGCGAGGCATGGAAGGGCGGGTTGCATACGCTGACGTCAAAGAACTCACCTGCTTGAATGATCCCTTCAAACATGTGGTTTTTATCGGGTTGCGTGCGCAGCGTGAAGCGGTCTTTGAGCGTGGGGTTGTTGGCGATAATCGTGGCGACGTTCTCAAGCGACTCCGTGTTAATGTCGCTACCGACACACTCCCAGCCGTAAATCTGGCAGGCCAGTATCGGGTAGATGCCATTTGCTCCAGTGCCTACATCGAGCAGCTTGATGTTGGGCTGCTCAGGCCCAAGCAAGTCGGCAATGTAGTGGATATAGTCGGCTCTGCCCGGGATGGGAGGGCAAAGCGCGCCATCTGGTATATCCCAGTGGGCAATGTCGTAGTATCGGTTTAATAACGCGGCGTTGAGCGTCTTTACGGCCAATGGGTCAGCGAAATCGATGGAAAGGTCGCCGTGAGTGTTCGGTTTTACATGGGGCGCTAGTGCCGGGTGGCTTTTTATGAGAGCAGGGAAGTCATAGCCCTGGTTGTGTCGATTCCTCGGGTGCAGACCTTTGCGAACCGGCCTGGCCTGGTTTTTTTGACTTCGATGGAGGGTGCTCACAGTAATCCTTTCAGGTGCCGCAACCGTGAAGCTGCCCTACATAGGCTGCGGTAAAAGCCGTCTCCTGGAAAGCCTTTAAACCCGTGTCGGCAAACGCAATGGGCAGCGGGTTGGCGGCCAGGGTGGACTTGATCAGTGCCGGCGGCAGCAGGGTCACCGTCAAATCAATGCCGGTGATCAGTTGAATGGCCGCTTCCATTTTAAAGCTGATGGCACCGCCGGCAAATTTGCCTTTTGGCATCCGCTCTTTGATCGCGACACGGGTGACCCCGTACTCGGCCATTAGCTCCGCAAAGGCCGCCTGGAACCGCTTCAGATCTTCACGGCTGTGGTTTTTCGGCAGGGACAGTTTGCGCACCTTGCATTCCGGCAGGTTGAACTGCCCCCTGTCCATATTCAGCAAACACACCACCGCATCGCTGCCCGTCAGCTCAACTCCGCAAACAATCATAGCCATTACCCTCTGTGCCCCGGCTGTCGTCAGCCACAGCACTTCTTGAATTTGAGTCCACTACCGCAGTTGCAGAGGTCGTTACGGGAGGGCGATTTTGCCGTGGTGACCGTCCCTCCTTTATTCAGGATAGCGGTGAGCTCGTTGATGGATTCAACGGCGCCCTCGCGGGTATCAACGAAAATAGTCGCGTGCAGCTTCGCCCTGGCCACCTGGGCCTCAACCTCCTGCTTGCGCGCTTCACTCGTAACCACCAGCGTTAGCGGATACTTCCGGCTGCCACTCTTTTGGCTGGCGTTGGTCTGAAAGCCGCCGTAAGCGGTGTGGTGCTGGCGGGCGTCCTGCCGACCCTTGAAGAAAAATTTATCTGACATGCTGATATCCTGATGGGGAGAATGCCCAGGCGACTGCCGGGAGGCATCTTTTAGCATGCTTGCGGAAACGGTGATATAGGGAAAGCCGGAACAGGTTTGTTTTTGTTCTTTCCGCCGGGCGCTGGAGATTAAACCGGTTCTGGTTATCAATAAAAAAGGCAGCCGAGGCTGCCTTTTTTCATCACGTATTGGCTGTTACTTACAGGCCAATAACGTTCTCTGCCTGCGGGCCTTTCTGGCCCTGGGTCACGGTGAACTCAACTTCCTGGCCTTCGGCCAGAGTTTTGAAACCGCTACCCTGAATAGAGCTGTAGTGAACAAAGACGTCTGCGCCGCCTTCACGAGTGATAAAACCAAAACCTTTTGCTTCGTTGAAGAACTTAACGTTGCCGGTAATTGTAGACATAAATAGCTATCCTGAAATTAATCAATAAGGTGCCGCCAAAGGATCGTTGTGATCTTTGATCAGCGATATGCGGGAAACAAAAAAACGTGCAGGATCAAAAACAGGACAAAAGGTGTGGCAACACAAGAGGTCTTATTCGTGAAATGCTTTGCTAAATCTTTCCAACGGAAGAGACGGTACGCTAATTAACAGGCCCTGCATAGCAAAGTTTTCGGATCTGGGGAAAATCACTATGTCCCGGTTTCAGTGCCCGGGGCCTCCCAGCAGTTTGTTGGGCAGGAAAGGACTCGCTCGCCAGTTTGTCCACGTTTTGCCGGTCGTCGTTTCCGCGCCTCCGCCGCTGCTGGTTATAATGATCTACTTGGCCACGGTGGCATTATCCAGGGCCTGGAAGAAGCCCTGGAGGTCTTGAAAGGTTCGGACGTGGTCCTGGGTTGAACGAAATCGCCGGATTTTCGATTTTCAGCGACTGTTAGGGAGGCAACTTGGATGGCGACGATAAAACCTGGTGGCCTGGGGATTAAAACACGCCTGTTTCAGGTCATTTTCGAATCCGATACCCGCCTGGCCAAGGGCTTTGATGTTTTCCTGGTGCTGCTGATATTCCTCAGCGTCGGGATAATTCTCCTGGACAGTGTTCCGGAATATCACGCCCGTTACGGTGAGCTTTTTTATGTTGTGGAATGGGGCGTAACGCTGCTGTTCACCCTTGAGTTGGCGCTACGCATCTATTGCCTGGAAAAACCGAAGCTTTACCTGAAAAGCTTCTATGGTGTTATCGACGTTCTGGCCGTCTTGCCTACCTGGCTGGCGCTATTGTTCCCGGGTGCGCAGACTCTCGTCGTCGTGCGTTTACTACGGACCCTGCGTCTGTTTCGGGTTCTGGAAATGATGACGGTCGTAGGCGAGGGCCGGCTGTTGATGGGCGCCCTGATTCGCAGCCGGCACCAGATCCTGCTTTTCCTGTTTGCCGTACTGATGCTCGTGACCATCTTCTCTTCGCTGCTCTATCTCATTGAGCCGGCCGAGGCGGGCTTCACCAGTATTCCCAAATCCATCTACTGGGGAGTCGTGACACTGACAACCGTGGGCTACGGCGATATAACGCCGGTGACGGCCTGGGGCCAGTTTATTTCCATGATGATCATGCTGACGGGCTACTCGATCATTGCGCTTCCCGTCGGGGTTTTTTCCGCGGAAGTGATTCGCACCCTGCGTGCGGAACGCTACTCCGATGAAGCCTGCCCGGGATGCGGTAAACATCGACATGAAATCGACGCCAAATATTGTAAACACTGCGGCACCTGGCTTGATGAAGAGAAGCCCGACCCGCGCAGCTTCGGATGATGTTGTTCGAGCCAGATTTATCGGGCTCACAGGTAAAGGTGCCGGTTTTTGCTAGTATGGCCGCCTCTTTATCCGGATAGCGATTAAGCTCTGCAAATGAATGCTCCTTTCAAGCTGCGGCCTTACCAGCAGGAAGCGGTCGATGCCACGCTGAGGCACTTCCGCCAATCCGATGAGTCTGCCGTCATCGTGTTGCCCACCGGTGCGGGTAAGAGTCTGGTCATTGCCGAGCTGGCCCGCCTCGCCAAACGCAAGATTCTGGTGCTGACCCACGTAAAAGAGCTGGTGGAGCAGAATCACGCCAAGTACCAGAGTTATGGGCTGGAAGGCGGCATCTTCTCTGCGGGGCTGAAACGAAAGGAAAACCGGCATCAGGTGACTTTTGCCAGTGTGCAGTCGGTATCGGCGAACCTGGATCAGTTCCGGGCTGAGTACTCACTGGTCATCATCGATGAGTGTCATCGGGTCAGTGGTGAGGAAACCAGCCAGTACCAACGAATCATTGAGCTGCTACGGCAGCAGAATGACGCCCTCAAGGTACTCGGGCTGACCGCCACACCCTATCGCCTGGCCATGGGGTGGATCTATCGCTATCACTACCGGGGCTTTGTTCGCGGCTCGGGTGACGAGCGGGACAAGCCTTTCCAGCATTGCATCTACGAACTGCCGTTGAGCTACATGATCAACCGGGGGTACCTCACCAAGCCCGAGTTGGTGAACGCGGCGGTGGCGCAATACGATTTCTCCGCACTGGCTCAGGACCGCTTTGGCGAATACGCCGAGAAGGACGTCAACCAGCTGCTGAGCAAACACAAGCGGGTGACTCGCGCCATCATCGAGCAGGTGATGGAACTGGCCGCTGAGCGCCAGGGGGTGATGATCTTTGCGGCCACGGTGGAGCATGCCCGGGAGATCACCGGCTATCTGCCGGAACGCCAGACCGCCCTGGTGACCGGCGCGACCGATCGGAAGGATCGGGACCGGCTGATCCAGCACTTCAAACAGCGGCAGTTGAAGTATCTGGTGAATGTGTCCGTGCTCACCACGGGCTTTGATGCGCCCCATGTGGACGTTATCGCCATTCTTCGGCCGACCCAGTCGGTCAGCCTGTACCAGCAGATTGTGGGCCGCGGGCTTCGCCTGGACGACGGCAAGCAGAATTGTCTGGTGATTGATTACGCGGGCAACCACGTGAACCTGCATCACCCGGAAGTGGGGGAGCCGAAACCGAACCCCGACAGTGAGCCGGTGCAGGTGTTCTGCCCGGGTTGTGGCTTCGCCAATATCTTCTGGGGCAAAACCGACAGTGACGGTCGCGTGGTTGAACATTACGGACGCCGGTGTCAGGGGCTGCTGGAACCTGCGGATGGGGTTCAGAATGAGCGCCCGCAACAGTGCGACTACCGTTTCCGATTCAAGGAGTGTCCGCACTGCGGCGTCGAGAACGATATCGCGGCCCGCAACTGCCACCGGTGCCAGAAAGCGATCATCGATCCGGATGATCAGCTGCGGGACGCCCTGAAACTCAAGGATGCCATGGTGATCCGTTGCGCCGGGATGACGTTGAGCACGCCGACCGGCAAAAACGACAGCACACTGAGAATTACCTATCACGGTGAAGATGGGGAGGAGCTCAGCGAGTCGTTTGATTTCGGCAAGCCGGCGCAGCGAACCGTCTTCAACAAGCTGTTCGGGCGTCGGTTCGCGAACAGCCAGGCCCCGAAAGCGTTCAGCAGGGCGGATGAGGTGCTTGAGATGCAAGCCTTGCTGGCGGCACCGGATTTTGTGATTGCCCGCAAGCAGAAGCACTATTGGCAGGTGCAGGAACGGATCTTTGATTATCAGGGTCACTATCGGAAGGCGAATGAGGCGTGAGGCTGGCGGGGAGCGCTCAGCCGCACGTTTTCAATCTCAATAACGAGGTCTTATCTGAACGCAGGCTGGTGCGGTTTACCGGCAGCAACCCGCTTCATCCACGCCATATCCAGCGGTACCAGCACGTTCAGGGCGAACAGCACCCAGCCCAGGGGCTGAAGGGTTGCCGCGAACCAAACCATCAGGGCAATGGACAGCAGGGCCCAGCTCACATCCACCACAATCATCAGGTTGAAATATTTCTCGTGCCACCGTTCATTCATCGCCATGGCGGCCATATCCACGCACCACAGCAGCATCACAACGCCGACCACCAGGTAGAAGGTGGCGCCGGGGCCGCCGGCCAACTGGGCAATGGGCTCTGCGGCCAGGATGAGCGCCAGCGCCAGGGGCGTGGAGAGGAAGACATCGCTCAGGATGATCTGCTTCACACTGAATTGACGGACGAAGTTTTTCATGGAGTCACCTCAATCGGGTTTCGCAATGGGTTGGACTACACTACAAAGCTTCTACCCGGGTGGTGATTGTCTCAATTACCTGTGAGGTAATGGTTTGGCCTACCCTCGGTCAGGATAATGGCTGAACACTTGGTATTAGCAGGGAACCCAATGAGCACCTGTTGCAGGGGCACATGCCGTACCCGGCGGTGGTGTTCGACAACGAGTATTATCTGGTGATGGCCAACCAGGCCATGCAGGCGATGATGGCCCGCATGGTGGCGTTGGGCGCCGAGTTTCCGGCCCGGCCCAACTTCCCGCTGTCGCTGTTGGATAGCAAGGGTATGAAACCCTTCGTGGGCGATTGGGAGAACATCGCCTGCCACATGTTGCAACGTCTTTACCATGAGCATCTCGCCGGCCCCTTCCGGGACCAGCCCAACCGGTTGCTGGAGCAGGCCCTGGCGATGCCGGGTGTGCCTGAAAACTGGAAAAGCCACGTGGTGGAACACCTGGACTACCCGGCGATTCCCTTCACCCTGAATCTGGGGGATCAACAGCTCAGAATCTTTTCCACCATCGCAACCATTGGCACGCCCCTGGATGTCACCGCCCAGAATTTGCGGATTGAGCATTTCTTTCCGATGGATGAGCCTACCAAGGCATATTGGCAAGGCTGAGGTGTTATCTCTTTCTCCCCTGAAGTCAGCGCCGCGGCCGGTTATAATGGCGTACTTTTAACCGTCGCAGAGAACCCTATGCCAATCGAAAAGAATCAAGTGGTCTTGTTTCACTACAGCGTTCGTGATGACCAGGGCAACGTTATTGAAGACTCCCACGGCGGCGAGCCGAACGCCTACCTGCATGGCCACGGTGGCGTTATCCGGGGACTGGAAGAAGCCCTGGACGGTCGCGACGCCGGCGATACCTTCAGCGTTACCGTCACGCCGGACAAAGCCTACGGTCCGCGCAAGGATGATGCCCTGCAACGTGTGCCAATCAAGCATCTGGTCGGTGCCAAGCGCTGGAAAAAGGGAATGATCGCGCAGGTGCAAACCGAGCAGGGTCCGCGCCATGTGGTTGTCGTTAAGGTCGGGCACAAGTTTGCCGATGTCGATACTAACCATCCGATGGCCGGTAAGACCCTGACCTTCGATCTCGAAATCCTTGACGTTCGCGCCGCCGATCCGGAAGAAATCGCGCATGGCCACGTGCATGGGCCGGGTGGCCATCACCACTGAGGGCAGAGGGGGCGTGAGCATTCAAATCGGCGTCATCGCAGACACCCACAGCAAAATGCGCCCCGAAGCCCTGGCGGTAAACGAAGACGGTGTCACGGGTGACACCATCGAATTACCGGTTTAATCCATTCAGGCAGTGTCCATCATGAAATCAATCGCTCTGGCGGCACTGTTAGTCGTCCTTTTGGGGGCTATCGGTGTTCAGTATTACATCACGTCCGTCCCTGCGCTCGAGGCGCCGATCACCGTCGGTGAGGTCCGGGAAGTGCAGTCGGAACACTCGCTGGTGGTGACACTGGTGGACAGAGACGGGCAGCGATTTACCGTCGGTCTGAGGGGCGATACCGCCAAACCGCAGGAAGCCGCGCTTTTCTACATCCGGAATCCGGATGTCATTCCCTATGTGTTCTGGCCGGGTCTTCGGAGCAATGATGAGAAGCGGGTTCTGGAACTGCTGGAGAATCTGATCGAATCGAGCGCGTCAGACGTTGACGCCGTTCGCCGCATTCACTCGGTCTTGAAGGCGCGCAACTGACGGCCTCTTCGGGCGCCACGTGCACCGGGGCCATGAACCAGCGTGGGTCGTAGGCGCCAATGGGGAGCAGTGCCAGATCGATGGGCGCAAACAGCTCGCCAATGTCGCGAAACACCGGCCCATAATCGGTATCACCGCCGAAATAGAACCGATAGCCGTCCATCTCCAGGAGCCAGCTACACCATAGCGAGGTGTTGGTATCCGTCGGGGTTCGTCCGCTGAAGTGCTGGGTGGGCAGGCAGAACACCTCGTTGTTGTTGGCCAGTGGCGTCGATTGCCACCAGTCCAGTTCTACCAGGTTTTGGATGCCGCGCTTCTACCCTTTGGGAACCGGCGGCCGGGGGCCAGCTGCCAGCGCAGGAAGTCACCCAACCCATGGCGGGGCACCGGGGCCAGGTTTCGATATCGGCCCCCGTGGAAATGGGGCTCTGCGGCAAGCTCGGCGAGGCGTTCACGGTCGATGGGGGTTCTGTGGTTGCTGGTCATCGTTCTTTCGCTTTCCGAAATTCCTTAGGACTGGCACTGTGTCTGATAGAGCATATCAGCAGACAGGTGATCCAATGACGTTTGAGCATATTGTTCAGATAAACGACCTGACGAAGCCAGAGCTACCGATTCTGACTCGATTCCAGTTGTGGGAGGGCTTGGTGCTCAGAGCCCGGCGGCCAGACAAGTTTCTGGTGGGCGTTGATGAATTCGAGATTCTTGAACAGAAACCGGCCTATATGAAACGGTGCCTGCAGCTGCCGGGACTGGCGGTATGTGACGAAGTCACGTTTTGGTCGGAGGCGAGAATAGAGTACCGAACCCTGCCAACAGATACGGATCCGGCGGCAACGCTTGTCATGGATATCGAAGAGCCGGAACCGGGATCGCTTTTTGTCCGTTTCCGATACCGCTCAGCAAGCATCGAGAGCGGACGAGATGCGATGCCTTACGACCAGTACCTCCACGAGGCCTATGTGGCCACAGATATTGAAACGATTGAGATTATCCGGGAGCTGGCGGCGACAGGGGTGTTCTGACGTCGTCTTTATTGGGGCTTCGAATAAGGGAGCTTTTGGGTGAAACTGTGCGACGGCGCCATAGGAAATGAAACAGGTTAAACGGATGAAGCCGCTCTTTTTGGTCGTTGTCTACATTGCCGTTGTCACATTGCCACTGATTCTGTCCGTGTGGCTCGGAGGGCCGCCGCGCCAATTCCATCAGGAACTGGCATCCGGCCTCGGCATGCTCGCCTTCTCAATGATCCTCATGGAATTCATCCTGTCCGGCCGGTTCAAGGCCATTTCAAAGGGCATCGGCATGGACGTGACCATGCGCTTTCACCAGATCATGGCGCGCACGGCATTGGTCTTCGCGCTGCTGCACCCGTTCCTTTACCAGGGGACACCGTCCGGCGGTCCGCGCCCCTGGGACCCCACGCGCGCACTGACGATCACGACCGATTTTTCCGCTCTGTCGACCGGCATTGTCGCCTATCTGCTGCTTGCCGGGCTTGTTGTCATGGCCATCGGGCGGACCCAACTGGGCTACAAATACGAGACATGGCGCCTGTTACACGGGCTCGGCGCGCTTTTGATCGCGGTTCTGCTGTTGCATCACACCGTGTATGCGGGGCGCTATGGATCGCAGCCTGTGATGACCTGGGTGTGGTTGGCACTGACGGGCGTAGCGGTTGGGTCACTGCTGTCTGTTTACCTGGTGGTTCCCATTTGGCAAAAGGCTCGCCCCTGGCGTGTGAGCTCCGTGGTCCAGTTGACGCCAAAACAGTGGGAGGTGACCGTGGAACCTGACGGTCATCGGGGCCTTGATTACAAAGCCGGGCAATTTGTCTGGCTGAACGTGGGGCACAGCACTTTCTCGATGAATGAAAACCCGTTTTCCATCTGCTCAGCGCCGGCGGCCGGACCGGAACTATCCTTCATGATCAAGGAGCTTGGCGACTTCACACGAACCGTTGGCCAGATAGAAGCTGGAACAATGGCCTACGTTGACGGCCCTTATGGCAACCTTTCTGTTGATGCTCGCACTGAGCCTGGGGTCGCTCTCATCGCCGGTGGCGTAGGGCTTGCTCCGCTGTTGGGCATACTCCGGCAAATGCGCCTGACCGGCGATTCGCGCAAGGTGAAGGTGATCTATGGAAATCGCAAGATCGATCAGATTGCCTATCGTGAGGAGTTGGACGCGGAGGACACAGTCTATGTGCTGTCAGAACCGCCAGAAACCTGGCATGGGGAGACAGGCTTCATAGATGCAGCGCTGATGGATCGCGTTTTTTCAGAGCAAGAGTTCAGCGAATGGGGCTTCGTGATGTGCGGGCCGGCGATCATGATGGATATCGTTGAAGAGCATCTGATTGGGCGGGGCACGCCCTCCCACCGAATTCTGTCGGAGCGGTTCAACTATGACTGATCCGGCCAAGCATTTGAGCCAGCGGCGACGGGTGGTGATGCTCACGCCATACAATTTCATCCAGTTTCGGATAGTATGGGCCATTGAAGTTGGTTAATAAGCCAACAATTACCTTGGAGAACAGAATGAGCAAGAAACCTGAAAAAGTAACCTTAACGTCCGCCACGATTGAAGAGCAGACGGCTGCTTTTCTAAAGTCAGGCGGTGCCGTTGAGTATGTTGGCAAGGGTAAGAGCGGGCAGATCGCCTCTTCCAGTTCAAAGCAGATTAACCTGAAAAAGTAACAAGGGCAGACTGATCTCGCCCCGGTTTATTTTAAAAGTCATCCCGAATATCTTTTGGTGCGTTCGAGTTGAGAATTGTCGCGAAAGCTCTGATAGGGACGTTTGCAGCTCTGGCCGTTTCGCTTGCCTGGTCTGATAGCCAGGCCGAGGAATCGCTCACGGTGACGATTGCCGCACCGGCCTATTGGTGTCCGTATGCCTGTGATGCGGCTGGATCCCGCTCGGGGTTCAGCGTCGATATCGCCCGTGCTGCGCTGGAGTCCGAGGGATATGAGGTCGTGTATAAGAACCTGCCCTACGACCGGGCTCTTCGGGAGGCAGAGAACGGTCGTATTGACGCCATCGTCCCTGCGTTCAGGGGCGAGGCCCCCGATTTTATCTTTCCCGCCGATGCGGTGTCGCTCACCGAATACTGTTTCTACGTCCCGGAAGATGACCCCCACCGCTACACCGGCCAGGATTCACTCGAGAATCTGCGTTTCGTGGCTACTTCAGGCTACAGTTACGGTGAAGAAATGGATGCTTATATTGCCACCCATCAGGGTGAGCGCGTCACTCTGATCGGGGGCGGTGACGTGTCCAATCGCCTCCGGGAGCTTGTAAAACGGGAGCGCTTCGACGCACTTCTCGATGACCGGCTTCTGTTCGAATCCAGTCAGAACCGGGTGGGTCTGGTGAATGCCGGCTGTCTCGAGGAGCGCCATGCGGGTTACCTGGCACTTTCCCCGCAGGAGCCGGACCGATCAAACGCCATTGCCCGGGCTTTTGAGCGCGGCTTTAAGACTATTCGAGAGAATGGGCAGCTCGGCGAGATTCTGGAAATGTATGGGTTAGGCATCGAATTCGTGCCCGGCCTGAGCGCTCTGGACCGTGGGGCTAGAGATTGTGTGGCTATAGACTACAGTGTATTGGGATGAACGGTAACTCACGGATGGCGCCAGAATCATGGAACTGGAGCAGATCAATGCCATAGAAAGAGCGACGCGTTACGGTCGGGCCGAGGTATTTCGGATCGGCGTGGCGGTGGTCTTTCTTGCCGGGATTATGTTGTATGTCCGCTCGATCGGGGCGGATGCTCCGAACATGGTCATTCTGGTGGCGGCGGCCATGATCGGTGGGTACATGGCGATGAACATCGGCGCCAACGATGTCGCCAATAACGTGGGGCCTGCCGTCGGATCCAAGGCCTTGACCCTGGCCGGGGCAATCGCGATAGCGGCGATCTTTGAGGCCAGTGGCGCGTTGATCGCGGGTGGCGATGTCGTCAGCACCATCAAAAAGGGGATCATCGATCCGGCGCTGATCGGAGATTCCGATACGTTTATCTGGCTCATGATAGCCGCGCTGCTTGCCGCGGCGCTCTGGTTGAACACGGCCACCTACGTTGGAGCCCCCGTCTCCACGACCCACTCAATCGTCGGCGGTGTCATGGGCGCAGGCATAGCGGCGGGCGGTGTGGACATCGTGGACTGGGCCCAGTTTGGCCAAATCGCCGCCAGCTGGGTTATCTCGCCGGTACTGGGTGGGGGCATCGCAGCACTTACCCTGTATCTGCTAAAGCGCCGAATCACTTACAAACGGGACATTGCTCAGGCCGCCAGACACAACGTGCCGCTCTTCGTCGCCATCATGGCGTGGGCCTTTGCCACGTATTTGATGATAAAGGGGCTCGGTAAGGTCGTCGACGTCGGGATACTACCTGCCGTTGGATTCGGCGCGATCGTCGGTGTCATCGTATGGCGACTTACAAAATGGCTGGTTGCCCGACCTTCGGCCGAGGTGGAAAACAGTAAAGCGGGCGTCGACAGCCTGTTTACCTTCCCGCTGATTTTTTCGGCTGCGCTTCTAAGCTTCGCGCACGGAGCCAATGACGTCGCGAACGCGGTGGGCCCGCTGGCCGCAATCAATGAAGCCGTCCTTCAGGGGGGCGTCGCGACGAAGGCGGCGATTCCCAGCTGGGTGTTGTTGGTGGGAGCACTCGGGATTGCCCTCGGCCTGGCACTGTTCGGCCCCAAGCTCATACGCACCGTCGGCTCGGAGATTACGGAACTCGACCGAATGCGTGCCTTCTGCGTTGCCATGGCGGCGGCGATAACGGTCATCATCGCGAGCCAGCTGGGCCTTCCTGTGAGCTCGACCCATATTGCCATCGGGGGGGTGTTCGGAGTCGGCTTTCTGCGCGAGCATCTCAAAACCACCTATCGACAGAAGATTCATGAGATCGAGGCACACCATGCCGGGGAGGACCGGGAGAAAGTCGAGCGTGTGCTGAAGGAATTCGACGAGGCATCGTTTGAGGAAAAAGGAGAAATCCTCAAGAACCTGAAAGGGAAAAATGGTCGTCCGGCGCCGATCTCGAAAAGTGACCGCAAGGGCCTGAAAAGGTTGTACCGGCAAGAGCTCGTCAAGCGATCGGCGGTGTTCAAGATCGTGGCTGCCTGGTTGATTACGGTACCGTTATCGGGGCTGCTGGCGGCCATGCTGTTCTTTACCATTAGAGGGATGCTTCTGCCCTGAGAGCCCGGGTAGGGACGCCAGTCAGTTGTGCTCGCCTGTGCCGCCGGCCGGGGCCGTGTCCTCTTTCAGAAGCTCTCGCAGCTTGGCGAGTTGCGCCTCGACCACGCGTAGGCGTACTTCGGTCTGAGCGCGTGTTTCCTCTGACGAGCCCGATTTCAGCCGATCGCGATAGGTTGCGCGCTTTTTCTTCAACGCCTGCTCGAGGCGCTTCAGTTCCTTGCGCTTGAGGGACTTACCCTTGTCGAGTTCGCCCAGTGCATCGTCGAGCTTCGCTACCAGATCCTTGAAACCCATTGTCCAACTCCGCTGTGTTCGAAGGTTGGTCGGCCGGGACGCCATCCGAGCCCGTTACCCGTCAGATGGAGACCTCAGCCTGACCCTCATCGCTCACTGACAGGGCTTCCGTGGTCCGGGCTGCCTCCACATCCATGGCTGTAAGGAGCTCTCGGGTCCCTGTCAAAATAGCATCTACTGTCTCGCTGGCATAGGCCGAGTCGTTGAGCAGGGACGTGGCCATTGCCGAATCGATCCGCTTTGCACCGAGGAGTTTCGTCACGCGCGCGACCATGGATTCACGGTCCACCCGGGCACTCACAGCGATCTCGTCGAGTTCCAGTATTGCCGTGCTGGGGTCGTCAAATCTGCCCTCGTAAAATCGATGGGTTTCCCGGAGTACCATCGCGACCCGCAGCCGGAGATCATTGTATTCCTTACGGATAGCGGCGTTATCCGCAGCCATGTAAGTCGTTAGATTCTTGCGCAGGTGTTTGACGTGCTTGATGGCTTCCACCATCTCGGCGGCGGCGTGCTGCAGACGGTAGAGTGATTCGGTGGAACTGGCCGGTGACGCGCGCGTCATGCGCCCGGAAATGAAATCGAGGATGGCATTGTAAAGGCGCTTGACACGCTGTCGGTAGACCAGGTCGATGTCGATGTCGATGCGCTCTCGGCTGTTGTTGATCATGACTTCGAGGTCATCGCAGTTGCGGATCTGTTCACGGTGCAGGTGGAGACCGTGGGCGAGGATGATGAACGCCTGGTCGAACAGGTGCCAGACCTCCCTGCGAACGGCGGCGTTCGCGCTATCGGGGGAATCCATCGCAGCCGGATTCAGGTACCTGGGCTGCGCTGCGGCCTCTTCCGCCCGTTCCGGCATCCAGCGCTCCAGTGCGCGCGACATCTGAGAGATCAATGGCAGCATGACGGCAACACCGAGGCAGTTGAACAGGGTGTGGAACATGGCGAGCTTGACCGTATAGTCATCGTCAGGCATCGACATAAGCGCTGACAGGCTGTCGACGGACCAGCGCAAGGGCTCGATCAGCACCAGAGCGATTACTGCCGTCGTCACGTTGAACAAAAGGTGGGCGCCTGCGAGGCGCTTGCCGGCGATGTTCGCGCCGAGACCGCCGATCAGCGCGGTCACCGTGGTGCCGATGTTGGCACCGATAGCCAGAGCCAGAGCGTTCTCGTAGGTTATCTGGTTTGTGGCCAGGCCGGCGAGGGTGAGGGCCAGCGTCGCGTGGCTTGATTGCATCACGACGGTTGCCAGAATGCCGAGCGCCGTATAAACGAGCAGTCCTGCCAGGCCCGTCATCGCATATTCGCGCAGATCGACCGCCGATTGGTAGCTTTCGAATCCCTCCTTCATGAAATCGATGCCGAGAAACAGAAAGCCCAGACCGGCCAGGACCGCGCCGCCAGCTTTCAGTGCGCCGGATCGTTGGAAACTCAGTACCACGCCAAAGACGAGCATCGGCAATGCGAAAGCCGAGAGGCTCATCTTCATGCCGACGGTGGCGAATAGCCACGCGCCGGTTGTTGTGCCCAGGTTGGCTCCGAATATGATGCCGATGCCGGTGATCAGGGGGAGCAGGCCCGCACTGAGGAACGATATTGTGATGACTGAGACCAGGGAGCTGGATTGCATGATGGCGGTGCTGAGAACACCGAAACCGAGACTCTTCGGCACCGTGTCCGTGGTGCGGCGAAGCACTTTCTCAAGGAATCCGCCGGTGAACTGGCGAAACCCGTTCTCGAGCGAAAGCATGCCAGACAGGAAGATCGCAACGCCGGCGGCAATCTGTTTGAACTCGGGGCTCGCCCAGAGCGCATAAGCCAGGAGTCCCAGTATTCCGGCGAGAACCAGTCGGCGGTAGTTCATAGGCAGGCCTGCACGTCGTCACCAAGCGCCAGCTCACCCTCTTCAACCACTCGGGTCGTGATACCGCCATGCCCGCGCATGGCGTTGTAACCACCCGGCCCAAGGGTGGTTTCCATCTTGCTGCAGGGGTGACAGAGCCCCGTGTATTCCAGTACCACACTCCCGATCCGGAAGGTTTTGCCTTTCAGGGCCAAGAGGTTCAGGCCGGAGACCACGATGTTGCGCCGGAAAACCTCTGGGCCAATGGCCTCCCGCTGCAAGCAGGAGGCGATGGCGTGCAGGTGCTCTTTCTGGATCAGAGTAACCTGCCGTTTGCTGGTTTCGCGGCCCTTGAAGCGATCGCCGTCCAGGCCCTTGCCCGGGATGACCGCCACGCGGTCCAGCGCTTCCATGGTCTCGCCACGGGCGGGGCGGATACCAATCCACTCGACCCGGCCGCGTTGGGGAAGAGTGTCCAGCAAGGTTTGAAGTGGTGTAGCCAAGCGATTACTTCTCCAGGTCACTGCTCAGTGACGGGGATTGGTTTTATCAGGGGATGACTCATCCTCGGATGCGTTGTCGTCTGGTGTGAGGTAGTAGTCCTTTTCGTCGAAGGTCTTCACATCAGGATCTTCAATTTTGTTCTTGCGACGGCCTGTATTAAGCCAGTAGGCCACACCAGCGATAATAATGATCAATATGATCCATTTCATGCCTGTTTCCTCCGCACAGTGATGTATCTCTTATTCAGGCCTCCGTGGGGCGATCCGTCAACAAAACTGAGCAATGATCTATTCTGAAGTCGTGGAGCCCAGAGAAAGTGGGAACCCGTGGTCGGGCATTGTTGTTACTGCGCTGATCACTCCGGAGGTTCAGGGTGAGCGACCGATTGTTTGGCGAGGATGTGCTGTTTTTTCAACGTCTGCTGAAGTCAGAGGGTTTTTACCGCGGTGCGTTGGACGGGTTATGGGGCCGCATTTCCGAGGCAGCCGCTACCGCCCTCGATGCCGAATACGAAAACCTGAAGGACGAACTGGGCACGTTTGACCGGCGCACAGAGCAGCAGATTGCCTCTCTGTCTATCCGGGCGCAACGGGAAGCTCGTGGGTTTATGACTCGCGCATTAAGTCAGGGTGTGAATGTGAAAATCATTTCCGGAACCCGCACCTACGAAGAGCAGAATCAGCTCTTTCGCCAGGGCCGCTACGGCAATCCGGGCCCGGTCATCACGAAAGCGCGGGGAGGGCATAGTAACCATAATTTTGGCATTGCCTGGGTGCGAAACCGCTTCGAGCAGGGCCAGGCCTACGTAGCCTGACAGGCTCTGGCACGGTGATCTGGGGTTATTCCCCTACAGCACAGGCGACGCCAGCCTCGACAACTTTACACCCAACCGCCACCAGAGCGGGCGATCTTCCAGGCTGTCGGGATCGATCGGCTCTGCGTGGTCGAAGTCCCGTTCAAACATGGCTTCCATCTGGGTGGCGAATTCCTCATCGACGATCACCGCGGCCACCTCGAAGTTGAGGCGGAAGGAGCGGTTGTCAAAATTGTGCGTGCCGACGCTGGAGACGTGATCGTCGATCAGCATGACCTTTTCGTGAAGCAAGCCGGGCCGATAGGCGTAAAAGCGAATGCCGAGCCCGCGCAGTTCCTCGATGTAATGGAAGGCTGCCAGGTACACGGGCAGGCTGTCGCCCTTTCCGGTGGTGATGATCCGCACGTCGACGCCGCGCAGGGCGGCCAGCTGGAGCGCTTTCATGACCGCCTCATCGGGAACAAAGTAGGGCGCGGACAGCCAGATGCGCTCGCGGGCGGCGCTGAGTGCAGAGACAAAAAACAGGCTGGCCTTTTCCAGATGGCCGGTGGGCGCAGTGGGGAATATCATCACCTGCTGATCGGCGTCGGGGGCCGGTGTCGGTGCCCACTCCAGATCCGGGATCTCCCGGGTTGCCCAGTACCAGTCAGAGAGGATGGTCAGTTGAACCTGGGTCGCGGCGGGCCCGGTAATCTTCACGTGGGTGTCGCGCCAGGGGCTTAAATCCGGGTCGAGTCCCAGGTATTCATCACCCACGTTGTGACCGCCCACCCAGGCCTCGCGGCCATCGACCACCACCATTTTCCTGTGATTGCGGAAGTTGAGCTGGAACCGGTTTCGCCAGCCCTGATTGGGCTTGAAGGAGCTGACCTTGATACCGGCGGCGCGCATGTCGGCCAGGTATTCGTCAGGCAAACCGGAACTGCCGACCTCATCATACAGCACCATAACCTTCACGCCCGCACGAGCACGCTCCGCCAGGGCGTCCTTGACCCGTCTTCCCAGACCGTCGTCGTGGATCATGTAAAACTGGAACAGGACATAGCGTTCTGCGCCAGCGATGCCCTCAAGGATGCTGTCGAAGGTCGCCTCACCATCGACCAGCAATTCCACGGCATTGCCTTTGACCAGGCTAAATTCTGCGAGCCGGATTACGGCGTTATACCAGGACGGCGCCTGACTCGTGGGGACCCTCCACGGCGCCAGTTCCTGGCCGTACCCGTCGAGAACATGGTCGACTTCATCGGCCCGTTCCTCGAAGGCCTCCGCCATGCCCTCAAACTGATTTCTGCCGAATACCGCGTAAGCCGGGACGGCGACAAAGGGCATGGTGACCAGAGACACGGTCCAGGCCACGGCCCCCGTGGACGTGCGTGTCGTCAGGGCAGCGTGCATGGCCATGATGATACCCATGACATAGAAGCTGGTTACCAGGATTCCGATCATGCCCTTTCTTGTCAGTCTCACGTGGCTGCTGCTTTGGGTTGGTGAACGCCGTGGGCACCGGCCCGAAGGTGCATGGGGTGGTGCCGGTTATGGCTTTGCCCACTGCGTTAACCCCGATTGTGGCGGCAGGTCAGAGCAGGCCTTGTTATTTACGAGTTAAGTTCATGAGACAGAGGAATTCCAATCAGTGCGGGAAGATAATCTGGTTCCTTTCACTCTTGTCAGGGCATGGTTACTGCGTTGGGCCCAAGGTCCAGCGCCAGCAGCTCCTGCAGCATGCTGTAGCTCAGCCCCCAGATGCAGTACCCCTCATATCGGCAACAGGGCATGTTCAAGGTGCCCAGAGGCGTGCGCCAGGGAAGCCTGCTCTGGTTCTCTTTGGCTGCAAGGTAAGCGAGGGGAACCCACACTACCTGCTCGACTTCATGGTTCAGGTTTACGGGCTGTGTTCCCGGCCATTCATACACGTAGGGCGTGACCACCATCGGTCGCCAGCGGCTGTGGTGGCGGGTAACCAGGTCAGACAGCCGGGCCCGAAAGTGGCCATGGCGGATCAGGTCGACGCCGGTTTCTTCGAGGGTTTCCCGTTCTGCAGTCGCCCGGGGTGTGGCATCACCCGGTTCCATGCGCCCTCCGGGAAAAGCCATGTCCCCGGACCAGGGATCGCCTTCGCGGCGGGCGCGCTGGATGAACAGCAGCTCCGTGCCACCGTCTTCAGTGTGTCGGTAGATCAAAGCCACGGAGGCCCGGGTCAGGCGACGCCGGAACGGTAATTTGCGTGGGCGCAAGGATTGCGCCCAACGGCTGGGTCTCAAGGATTCAGGCGAAATCATACTCCCCGCCTTTCTCAAGGCCCCTTTGGTAGGCAGGTCTCGCATGCACCCGATCCACCCAGGCGGTGATATGAGGCCGGTCTTTGCCGACGATGCCCCGCGCCACGGAGGCTTCCAGCGGAAAGCTCATCTGGATATCGGCCGCGCTGAGGTTATCCCCGAGAAACCAGGTATTTTTCGACAGGTGATCTTCGACAAAGTCGAGGTGGGTCTTGATCATCGGGCCGATGAACATTTCATTGGTTTTGTCTGAGATGCCTTTTGCCACCGGCTTGATAAAAAACGGCATTGGGCTGGTTTTTACCTTCTCGAACACCAGGCGCATTACCAGCGGGGGCATCAGGGAGCCCTCGGCGTAATGCAGCCAGTAGGTGTAATCCAGCCACGCCTGGCCCCCGGCTTCCGGCAGCATGGTGTCGTTGCCATAGGTGTGGGCAAGGTACTCGATGATCGCGCCGGATTCGGCTACGGTCAGATCGCCATCCGTGATCACCGGGGATTTACCCAGTGGGTGTACCTTTTTGAGGCTTTCCGGCGCCAGCATGGTTTGGGGATCACGTTCGTAACGCTGGATCTCGTAGGGCACGCCCAGCTCCTCCAGCATCCAGAGAACGCGCTGTGAGCGGGAATTGTTCAGGTGATGAACTGTAATCATGCAGAAACTCCATTCGCATCAAAAGATTGGGCAGGTTAGCAGAGTAGTCTGCAAATGCCGTTTTGGTTCACTACTTCTGTGTTTTCTGACACAGAATTGGGGTATTTCAGGTGATCCACCCATCGACTGTTCCGGGTCGGAGGGGGTGTTTGATTCTTAGAGGTCAAAATATTAGGGTGATTTTAGGGAGGTTCACTTTCAAACAGGCTGCGAGACCATGCGGCCGAGGAGACTTCACATTGGGTGACGTCGCTATAGATGATTATCAGACCGACTACGTGGCGGGGCAGGACAATATCGCCAAGTTCGGTTTCGATATCCACAACATCGTGTTTCCGTTAACGGCGCTGCTGATCGTCGCGTTTGTCGTGGCAACGCTGATTTTCCCGTCCGGAGCGAAAGAGCTCCTTGATAGCGCCAAGAACGGTGCGATCGCTATCTTTGACTGGGGCTTCCTCCTCAGTGCAAACCTGTTTGTTCTCTTCTGCCTGGCGCTGATTTTCATGCCGGTGGGCAAGATTCGAATTGGCGGGGTAGACGCCAAACCCGAGTTTTCCATGATGTCCTGGTTTGCCATGCTGTTTGCGGCCGGCATGGGCACGGGGCTGATGTTCTGGTCGGTTGCCGAGCCCGTTGCCTATTACACTGACTGGTATGGCACGCCCCTGGGGGTGGAACCGAACACCACTGAAGGCGCCCGTCTGGCGATGGGGGCGACGATGTATCACTGGGGTCTGCACCCCTGGGCGATCTATGCCATTGTTGGCCTGTCGTTGTCGTTTTTCGCCTACAACAAGGGCCTGCCGTTAACCATCCGCTCCGCGTTTTTCCCCATCCTGGGTGACAAGGTGTGGGGCTGGCCCGGCAATGTCATTGATACCGTGGCCGTTCTGGCGACCATCTTCGGGCTTGCCACCTCGCTCGGCTTCGGGGCCCAGCAGGCCGCATCCGGGCTGTCCTACCTGTTCGATATCGAGGGCGGCCTCAGCGCTCAGATAGGCGTAATCGCGGGTGTAACCGCGGTCGCAACCTTTTCCGTCATCCGCGGTATCCATGGTGGTGTGAGGTTGCTGAGTAACGCCAACATGGTAATGGCAGGTCTGCTGCTGGTGTTTGTGATATTTGCCGGGCCCACGCTCGCCATCTTCAACTGGCTCTGGGACACCACGGTTTCCTATGCCTCCAACATGGGGGCGTTGAGTAATCCGTTCGGGCGCGAGGAAGATACCACCTGGTTCCACGGCTGGACGGTGTTCTATTGGGCATGGTGGATTTCCTGGTCGCCGTTCGTGGGCATGTTTATCGCACGCGTATCCAGGGGCCGCACGGTGCGCGAATTTGTCACCGCGGTTCTGATCATTCCCACGATTATTACCGTTTTCTGGATGAGTGCGTTTGGCGGCAGTGCGCTGGACCAGGTCCGCAACGATGTCGGGGTGTTGGCGTCCGAGGGACTGACCGAGGTGTCCCTGGCGATGTTCCAGGCACTGGAGAACATTTCGCTCTCGGGGATCACCTCGTTCATTGGTATTACGCTGGTCCTCACGTTCTTCGTGACGTCTTCGGACTCGGGCTCCCTGGTCATCGATAGCATCACTTCCGGTGGCAAGATTGACGCCCCGAAAGCCCAGCGTGTCTTCTGGGCGGTTACCGAGGGCTCGATTGCCGGTGTGCTGCTGTTTGTTGGTGGTGAACAAGCATTGAATGCCCTGCAGGCAGGCGCCTTGAGTGTCGGTCTCCCGTTCACCCTGGTGCTGCTGGTGATGAGTTACAGCCTGTTCAAAGGCCTGCACCACGAGCGCGGCCTGCTGGTTGCCGAAGGCAAGATGTGATCCGCGAAAACCGGAGCGGTTTATCGCCTCCCCGATTGAACCTGCTCCGGTTTTCCGTTAAATCTACCGCCTCGCACACTGCGAAGTCAGTCCCTTTAACTCACGAACAGGAGCTCGGCCATGGCGGACGCATCACTCAAGGAACAACTGAACGCCGCGGTTAAAGACGCGATGCGGAACAAGGATAAAACCCGGCTTGTCACTCTGCGTATGGCCCAGGCCGCGGTCAAACAGATCGAGATTGATGAGCGCCGGGATTTGTCGGACGAGGACGTTCTGAAGGTGCTGGAGAAGATGCTCAAGCAGCGTCGCGATGCCGCCAGTCAGTACGATGATGCCGGCCGTGAAGAACTCGCGGATAAGGAACGGGCGGAGATGGTGATTATCGAGGAATTCATGCCGGCTGCGCTGACCGAGGATGACCTCGACGCCCTGATCCGCATGGCCATCAGCTCAACCGACGCCCAGGGCATGCAGGACATGGGGCGCGTGATGAACGAGCTGCGCCCCCAGGTGACTGGTCGGGTTGATATGGGCCATCTGAGCAAGAAGGTGAAAGCGGCGCTGGCGGGCTAAGTAAGAGCCAGCGCAGGCTAGCTCAAGCCCGATTTGATCATATCGAAGGTGTCCAGAATGCGCGCCACAAACTGGTCTTTCGGGCGGAAGCTGCTTTGGGTGCTGACGGTGACGTCTCTCTGCAGGTGATCCAGCAGTTTGTTCAGGCGCCGCCGATGCAAACCGACCGCCGCCTGAACGGGATCGAAAATAACCCCGGATAAAGCCGCAAAGGCTGCCAGTGCGGCCATGACCGCGACCATCACGCTGACCGTGGTGGCCAGAGAGGGCTCGGGTGGAAAGAAACTGTAGTACCACCCGCCAATGGTTTCCCCGAGGATAAAGTCCCGGGCGGCCAGGGTTTTTGCGAGCATGGACGCGAGCACCACCCCGAGCCCGATTCCCCCCGGAGTGAACTTCTGGAACGCAAACGCCCCCAACACGGTGCATGAAATGCTGTTGGTGATATCCGCAGATGCGGTGCGGCTCACCCGGTATTGACCGAGAGCGTCCGCGACCAGTGGCTCAATCATTTTGCTGAACTTCTGGTGGTCCACGGGATCCAGGGTATGGCGGGCATAGGCCGCCTCCAGGGCCTCAACCAGGTAGCGTTCCAGCAGTGGATCCTCCTGGCCATTGTTCAACAGATCGACCAGGATCAGGTTTGAGATGTGCTGCTGTACCCGGGTGGTAAGCCCCGCAGGTACACGATCTGCGAGGTTGTGCAGCCACATCAGGCCTGGAATGTTGCGAGCCGGAATTTTTATCAGGCACGCCAGGGCGTATACCGGCGCCCACAGCAAGTTGATGGGCGCTCGCAACATGTCCCAGCCCAGCGCTTTCCGGTTGGTGGTGATGGCACCGGGGTAATGGAAATGTCGGTCAATAAACGCCGGTACCCTCGCCCGGCAGTCGTCGAAGTAGCGCGCAATGCCTGAGCGGATTGCCTGTTCGATCTCCACTTCGGAGACGTTTTGCTCGGGCGATGTGACAATGGGCATAATGGCAGACATATCAGCAGGTAAATGAGTGTCTGGCGCATTAAACCGCAATCGAGGAAGTCGGGCCATCAATCAAAACGGAGTAATTCACCATGAGTTTGAAAACCCTGCAGGAAATCGTCTCAGAAACCAAGTCATCCCTGCATTGCCTGACGCCCCAGGCGGCCAAAGAGCTGCTCTCCGAAAACAGTGATGCCCTGGTGATTGACGTGCGTGAACCCGGGGAAGTGGCCGAGAAGCGCCCGGCCGGCACGATCAATATTCCCCGGGGTGTGCTCGAGATGAAAATCACTGATCAGACCACGGATCCGGACCGGACCATCCTCGTGCACTGCGCCACAGGTGGTCGTGCAGCTCTGGCTGCGGCGGCCCTGGAGCATATGGGGTTTCGTAACGTCAGTATCATCGACTGCAGCTGCGATGAGTTAATCACGCACCTCGGCGTCGGATGACAGCGGCTCTGAAAGCCGGGGTATACAGTCAGTTTCGATTACGGAGGGCGAAGGCCTGGCGTTTGAGGTCCTCGATAACCTCGGGCACCTTGAGGGGCAACAGCTTCGCGGTCGCCTTGAACAGGGAGATAATCGGATTCATCCGCTTGTACCAGAGCACCCGCTGAATCTTGGCCTTCATGGGCCGGTAGCCTTCCTGGTATAGCTCTTCCACACATTTTGCGTTGTTGGTGAGGCTGTAACGGCTTAAATCCAGTGGCACGGCTATATCCGCTTTTTTCAGCTGTTTGCGGGTATTGAAGTCAATGCCGATGTTGATGGCGTTGCTGATCACATCAAAGGTATCTTCCGGTTTCGGGTACCGGCTGACATGGCTCAGATCAACGGCCACGGTGATGCCCGCGCCCATTTTGGCCAGCGGCGAAATCGGGACGTTCTCCACCAGGCCGCCGTCCACCAGAATCCGGCCATCCACCTCCACCGGCACAAACAATCCGGGCACGGCCATGGAGGCACAGACGGCGTCCGCCAGATTGCCTTCCCGGAAGACCAGCTGCTCGCCGGTTTCGATATCCGTGGCGCAGATGGCCAGGGGAATCTCGGCATCCTCGATCCGGCAATCTCCCAGATCACGGTGAATCATCTCCCGGATGGTATTGGTGCTGAACAGCCCGCCGCGCTCGAAGGTAAAGCTGATGATTTTCGACAGGTTCAGCGTCGAACAAATGGAAAGAATGGATTCTGCCGGCCGGCCGAAGGCGTAATAACTGGCGACCAGCGCACCCGCACTGGTGCCCGAAATGCAATGAATCCGGATCTGCTCTTCCTCGAAGGCCTTCAATACGCCGATATGAGCTATGCCTTTGGCAGCGCCACCCCCCAGCGCCAAACCGATGCGGGTATTAAAGGGATTGAGTTTCATGCATGGGAGCCTGTCGATGTTCCAGTGATAAAAGTCCGGGTCGATTCTAGCAGACTTGAGAGGTTATCCCGGGCTCCCCGTCATTCCGTGTCTTCACGCCGGCGTTTCAGCAGCGGGCCTGTGCGGCGACAGGCCGCAGGAGGACAGTTCTTTTTCGACATTTCGGTCCAGGGCGGCCACTATCTTTTCCAGCATGCATTGTTCGGGCTCCTGAAACAGGCCGTCGGCATATCCGATTGCCACCGTGAGCTTGATGGCCAGTTCGCCGAGCTTGTCCTTCCTGCGAAGCGGATCGAGCTCATTCATGGCGTCGTCCCGGAGGTCACCTACATCGTCCTCGCGCCAGATATCAATCAGATGGAGCATGTCCTCCATACCGGTCTCGATCTGGAAGTCCAGAATATTATGCTCCGCCAATTTCCCGAGAGCACCACGAAAAACATCACGCTCGGCGTCGTCGAGAAGACCGTCCGCCATCGCTATTGCGGCTGCAGTGACCACAAGGGCCTGACGCAGTTCGCCACGCTGCAACTTTCCGGCCTCGATCCGCAATTCGTGGTGGTAGCGATCAATAAATCGCGCGATCCGTTGAGTGGGGGAACGATAGCGATTGGTGCGGAACCAGTAAGGGACCAGTGCGCCAATCAGTAAGCCTGCAACCAGGCTCTTGGCAAGAAAATGCCAGAGGCCGGCCATGCTCTTGTCTTGCCATTGCGGAGCCTTCGTGCCCTCAAAGGGAAAGAAGCCGTGCATGGCGCTGTAGGCAATATAGCCTGCGACGACCATGATGCCTGCCAGCAAGGCAGCGTCGGCGATACGTCGCCGTTGGGCCACCTGCTGGCGCCACTCTATGTCGCAGGCCAGGGCTGTCCCGAAGCCTATGGCAAAGGAGATGTAGAGGTGCGGGTAAGACCAGGAAAGTGCCACGAGCAACTGGTCGAAGGCACCGTCGTACCCGAGCCCATCGAAGGTGTAACGGGTGAAGCGCAGTGCGGAGATGATCAGCAGACTTGCGGCGACCGCCAGTGCTCCGGAAACCACGTAACCCAGCCATGGCCGATGGTGTGTGGCCTCAATATCGGCGAATCGCCAGTGGTCCTTTGGATAAATGCCGATGAATGCCGATACCCCGTAGTTTGCCCCCATCAGAAAGCCCAGAAAGATAACCTCGCCGATGATGCCGCCGTTGATGTCGCCTTCCGTGGCGTACTTGATCAGTGACAGGCCCATGAAGGCCAGCATCACCAGTGCAATCAATTTAACGAGTTGGGAGGCACTGAGGAGTTCACGATCGTCGTCCAACAGTTCAAAACCGAGTCCTTCAATGGCGCGGTGTCGTGCGCTTAATCCCGTCTCGGCATTGAGAACAGCGTGGGCCATGAGGCGGCAGAGCTTCATGAACAGGTCGCGGCCATCACTGACCAGTGTCTCCCGCAAATCCTGCTCGATTTTCTGCAACTTGCCGCCCATCTCGTCGACCCTGCGGTAATAGGCGGCCACCCGGGCGCTCAAGGTCGCGAATTGCATCGTTAATGCTTCGTAGTCACTCTCCCGATTCAAGATAAAACGCTGGTAGCGCAGGTCCTCGGCGCTGTGCCAGTGCTTGATTTCCAGTAGCAGTGAACACGCCGTAGCCCAGGCAAACGCAGGGGAGCGATGATCACTGAAGCCTTCCTGGCCAAAATGGATGTCGAACGATCGAGCCTCTCTCTCAATTTCTGCGTATTTGCTCGGAAAGATGTGATACGGCGCCCGGTACATACGGTGAGCGAGTTTGACGGCGTGGCCGGGAATTTCCGCCAGATCCCAGAAGATTTGCAGCAGGCGCTGGTCGCCCTTCTTGAGCATGGGGAAGTTTGGTAGCAGTGCGGTAAAAATCAGCGCGGTGGTAATCGGGCTGCGAAACAGGTCGTGGCTTTCGACGTCGGTACCACTTCCGTTGCCCAGTAACATCATGATCTTTTGCAGGATTTCCGGCGAAACCCAGGCAATGACGGTGACGATCCAGTAAATGGCAAGGAGCGTCGCTGCGTACAGCATATAGCAGGCGACGAATCGCAAACGGGTCGTCGAGCTTCGGTTCGACTCCGGCGTGTTGTAACGCCCATAAGCATGGAAGGCGACGAACATTGCGCCTATGGCAAATTCGAACGCCTTGGAAGAAACAAGATCGTCCATAACAGATCCTCCCTCCGCTCCTTAAAGGTAGTACCGCGACGGCAATCATTCCATTTGTAAGGCACGGACGGAGGGCAAGGGAGCCTCCCGACTCAATCGTCGCCGAACCTCAACCTTATGCTCCCGAATATCGCATCGCCCAGACGTCGATCCACGGTCCCCGCGTTGAGGTCCTGATACCGAAGACGGGTATTCACGCTCGCGCCAATCCCGAGTACCACCGCTGGCCACAGCCCCTTACCCGGGTCGATCCGGTAGGTCAGCTCCGCTCGCCACTCGCGCAGATAGAGCGCGCCTTCCAACGTCCGGGCCGCATCCAGCGTGGCCCAGCGATCCCCTTCCCGTTCCAGCCTGAGCGCCCAGCGTTCACCGTGGCTGCGCCACCGCAACAGAACAGGTAGGTCCGCAAGCCAGAGGCCCCGCTTACCTGTGTGCTCCCAGCGCACCCTGGGAAGCCAGCGAAACGAGCCGAAGCGATGATCGCCGCCGACGCCCAGGCTCAGAGGTGAGCCCTCACTGACCGCCCGGAACACGGCCACCCGGCCAGTCACTATGTCACTGTGGAAAGCCTGATACTTGAACATGTTCGACGTACCGGCCAGGCCCGCCCGTGCTTCCACACGGTAAAGCCGATGCTGCCACTGGCCGCCGACCATCAGTCGGTGCAAGTGGCCGTTGTGCGCCGGCTCACCGTTGTCGATGCCCAGAATCTGGTAATCGTAATCAAGGCCGACGTCACCCTCGGACCTCTCACGATGCCAGCCGAGACCACGTTGTGAGCGGGTCACCTCCGTGGCCGAGGGCACATCTTCCGGCCAGTCGTAGGGTTGCCACTGGCGGAACATCAGGTAGAAATCACCGGAAGCAGGAGCGGCGCGCGGCAGGGCCAGGGCGACCAACAGGAGAAACGCCAGCGGAATCAACCACTCTTTGGTATGGCCTGTGGTTTGAGAACGATAGCCCTTGAACACAATCCTGCCCTCCGGGTTGGGGCCTGTGAATTGCAAGATCTTTGTCCTAGGATTGTAGCGAGAGTTTGGCCAGCCAAGGCGGTTAACAGACGCTTATGTCCGACAAAGAGCTACGCCCCAAATCCGATAAACAGTCCATCGACCAGTTTATCCATCAGGTCCAGAAAATGCCCAAGGGTGGCGCAGGGCAGGGCCGGTTGATATTCGCCCTGGATGCTACCGCGAGCCGGGAGGCGACCTGGGATCAGGCGTGCCACCTGCAAAGCGAGTTGTTCATGGCAACCCGGGATCTGGGCGGTTTGGCTATTCAGCTGTGCTACTACCGGGGCTTTGGCGAATTTAAGGCGACGAAGTTCGTCACCGGGACCGACCAGCTCCTGAACCTTATGAATGGCGTGTTCTGCCTGGGTGGCCGCACCCAGATCAGTAAGGTACTGGCGCACGCACTTAAGGAAACCCGGCAAGAAGCCGTGAAAGCGGTGGTGTTTATCGGCGACTGCTGTGAGGAACCGGTGGACGCGCTCTGCCATACTGCCGGCGAGCTGGGCATGCTGAGAACCCCTGTGTTCATGTTCCACGAAGGCGACGATGCCCATGCCCGGGCGGTATTCCAGCAGGTGAGCAAGCTGTCCGGAGGTGCCTACGCGCCGTTTGATCGCAACAGCCCGCAGGTGCTCAAGGATCTTATGGCCGCTGTGGCGGTCTATGCCTCCGGGGGAGCCAAGGCCCTGGAGGATTTTTCCAGCCGCAGCTCGGCGGCAGTGAAGCGTCTGACCAAGCAGATTCGATAAGGCAGGTTTCAGGACGTCGTTGAGTCGACTAGCCCGGAGTTCCGCGTGCATATAACGCTAATATTTCTCGTGGTGTCCCTGTTTGCAGCTTTGTGGCTGCGCAGCTTGCCGCGTCGCCAGCGAGGGCCGGCCGCGATCAGGTTGGCGTTGTTCGTTGGCATCGTGATCGTGGTAGTTCTGGCGGTTACCGGGCGATTGCACTTCATCTTCGCATTGTTGGCGTTCCTCTATCCGTTACTGCGTCGGGTGCTGCCGTCTCTGCTGTCGGGAAGCCTGGCGGGCACGGGAAGAGCCGGCGCGAAGGCCAAATCGGGCAATCAGTCCCATGTCTCCGGTGACATTCTGGAGATGACTCTGGACCACGATTCCGGCGACATGAACGGTACCGTCCTCAAGGGGCCGATGGCTGGCCGTGAGCTGGCGGATCTGGCCGAGAGCGAATTTCTCGAGTTGTTGCGGTATTGCCGGGCAAATGATGAGGACTCGGCGCGGTTACTGGAAACCTACCTGGACCGACGGTTCGGCGACTCCTGGCGCGCCGATGACGAGGCGAGCGGCGGTGATGAGGAGGACGGCGAACAGGCCAAAAACCGCAACGCCGGCGGCCCTCTGACCGAAAGCGAAGCCCTGGACATTCTCGGGTTGCAGCCTGGCGCCACCCGGGACGAGATCATCCAGGCACACCGCCGGATGATGCAGAAAGTGCACCCGGACCACGGCGGAAGTAACTATCTGGCGGCTCGAATCAATGAGGCAAAGGAATGCCTGCTGTCCTGACAATTCTGCGATCTTTTTATGCGGCTCTTGTTCATCGCTCCCTCTGCTTGTTTGCGCTTGGGCTGGCGCTGCCATGTTTCGCTCTGGAGCCTGAACCTCGTATGTGGAACCACCTTCCGGTGGACGCAAATTTCGGCGGTATTGCCTTCGCACACACCGAAGCGGATATCTACTTCGACCCGGCCTTGCGGCTTGAAAATGTCGAGTTAACCCAGGACACCTGGGCTGGCAAATACATACGTACCTTTGACGTCTGGGGGAAATCGTCACGACTGGACATCGCCCAGGCCTATCAGACGGCCGAATGGACGGGCTTACTGAATGGCGTTCCCGCTTCAACCTCACGGACTGGTTGGTCGGATACCCTGGTGCGAGTCGCAATGAACCTATACGGGGCCCCGCCTCTGTATGGCGAGGCGTTTGCCCGGTATCGGGCAACGGCGGGCAGGGAGACCATCGTGGGTGTGGGGATGGTGCTGCGCCTGCCAACCGGCGACTATGAGAAGGATTAACTGCTTAACCTGGGCGAAAACCGGTTCGTATTCAGGCCTCAACTCGGGGCGATTCACAGTCGGGGAAACTGGACAATGGAACTGACCGCTGAGGTCGCGCTCCACGCTGAGAATGACGATTTCTTCAATGGCAACTCCCTCAAGCAGGACCCTTTGTACTTTGTGCATGGCCATCTGATCCATTCTTTCAGACCCGGGCAGTGGGCAGGTGTTAGTCTCGGTTATAACTACGGCGGCGAAAGCCGCATCAACGGCGTTGACCAGGACGATGTCAGGCAAAATGTCGGCTGGAAACTGAGTTACGCACACCCGGTCACGCCCGCCTCCGGGCTCAAGGTGTCCTACGTGGGCAGTCGCACGGAAGAGGAAACCGGCTTTGACGCTGAGACTCTGGTCGTTGATTTATCCTTCGCCTGGTAAAAACCCGGGAGAGCCGCGCCGGCGTCGACTATGATTTGAGAAGCGGTGGCGCGGAGAGCACCTTTTGCTACCTTCCGGGATGATGAGATGCAAGCCAGCTTCCTTGAAATCATAACCGTTGTGGGATTTGTGATTGAGGCCTTCGGAATCCTGGCGGTCATCATCGGTTCCTGCGTATCAACCACGGTCTTCGTGCGCACCTATCGCACTCTTGAAGAGGGCGTGGCCTATAAAAAATACCGCAAGGATTTGGGGCGTTCCATCATCCTCGGCCTGGAGTTTCTGATTGCCGGGGACATCATACGGACGGTTGTTGTGGCCGATTCCCTGGAAAACGTTGGTGTCCTTGCGCTGATCATCCTCATAAGAAGCTTTCTGAGCGTAACGCTGCACCTCGAAATCGAGGGTCGGTGGCCCTGGCAAAAAGACAGCCCTCGGTAATTAGTGATTGGCGTCAGGACTGAATATCATCCGCAGAAAGTTGCGGTACAGCAGAACCTGTTTGCCCAGATGTTTGTTGTGATCAAAAACCCGGGTCAACAGGATTCCGCCCTCAACGACGGTCGTGAACATGTCCGCCAGTTCCTCCAGGTCGACCGCCAGGCGCGGTGGATACACCTGGGCAATGGTTTCCAGCCTATCCGCAATCAGCTCCCGCCAGTGCAGCACGCCCTGACGCACCATGTCGGCTACCTGCTCATCCGCCTGATAGCGTTCGTAGGTGAAGGTGACCACGAGGCAGCCCGGATGGGTCATCTCCATCTTGGCCATGGTTTCGGCGAATAAGTGCAGGAATATCAAAAGTTTCTGGAGGGGATCTTCTGAGAGTGAATCCGCGCGGGCAAAGAGATCGGTGAACACCTGGTTGTCCTTTTCCAGGTATCGTTTGACCAGCGCCCTGGCCATCTCGTTTTTATCAGAATAGTGATAGAAAAAGCCGCTTTTGGTAATGGCTGCGGCATCCACGATTTCGTCGATGCCGGTGCTCGAAAAACCCCGCCCCAGTATCAGAGTTTCCGCGGCAGCCAGAATGCGTTCCTGCGTGGCATGGGATCGGTTTGACATGGTGGCCTCGCTTTCATTGATGAAACTGTACCCGGAGTACAGTTTTCGGCTCAATGATCAGATGTAGTGGCCCAAAATACTGCTTATAACCTTGATTTAAAGCCTCTTAACTTCAATTTCAATCCCCACCTGAAGTGCTTACCCGAATCGGCCTCGAAGCCTAGGATAAAAGACTCACAGCAACCCCAGGCCTAGGAGGGACGGGATCATGAGCGTATACAGACAAGCACTTCCACAGCTGGGAGACCAGCTTTTCATAACCGATGGCGGGCTCGAAACCAGTCTGATCTTTCATGAAGGAATAGAGCTTCCGGAATTCGCTGCTTTTGTTCTACTGAAGGATCAACAAGGCCGCGACGCCTTGAAAAAATATTATCGGAGCTATGCCCGGATAGCAAAGCAAGCCGGTCTTGGCTTCATTCTGGAATCTCCGACCTGGCGCTCGAGCCCGGAATGGGGGGGAAAAATCGGTTACACCAGGGCGGAGTTGCACGACATAAACACGGCGGCAATCGAATTGTTGGAATCCATTCGCGAGGAGTTTGAGAGTGCCGGCCAGCCGTACGTCATCAGCGGATGCATTGGCCCCCGTGGTGATGGGTATCGGGCCGAGAACCGGATGACCGAGGCGGAAGCCCGTGACTATCACGAGGAGCAAATCAGCAGTTTCGCATTGAGTGCAGCCGATTGCGTTACGGCGGTCACGATGAATTACGTCGAGGAAGCCACTGGCATTGCGTTGGCGGCCCGTAAGCAGGGTATTCCCGCGATTATATCCTTTACCGTTGAAACCGACGGCCGACTCCCGAGCGGTGAAACCCTGGATGAGGCCATCGCCATCGTCGATACGGCATGCAAGGGCTACCCGGCCTATTACATGGTCAACTGTGCTCACCCCAGTCACTTTGAGTCGAACCTGGCCGAGATGAAGCACATCGACCGTTTACGTGGCATTCGGGCAAATGCATCCCGGTGCAGTCACGCCGAGCTGGATGAGGCGGAAGAGCTGGACGATGGTAACCCGGAGGAGTTCGGGCTGGACTACCGGCGCCTGCTGACCCGCTTCCCCGGTATCAACGTGGTGGGTGGTTGTTGCGGGACGGATCAACGCCATATTGAGCACGTCAGCCTGCAATTAGTGCGGCAGGATGCAGCTTAGAGACAAATCCTTTTCCAGCCGGTAGGTATCGAAATCCCGGGCCAGGAATAGCTGGCCCCGGTAGTGTTGCATGGCTTCGGCCGCCACCTGGTTGATGTTGGGGGTACCGTGCTGCCCGGACTGGTACCGGGAGCTGAAGTGGGTGAGCACCAGGTTGGGCAACTGGACCTGTTGGGCAAATCGCGCCACTTGTTCGGCGGAGCTGTGTTGAGGCCAGGGACCGACCCGCTCGGCCACCTCCTGAGTGTAGGTGGCCTCGTGTATCAACAGGTGGGTGCCCTCACAGGCGTCGGCCAGCAGGCCCGGGTTGTCGTTGTCACCGGCTACGATCAGTCGGCGGGCAACCCGGGGAATGCTCGTGTAAGCCTCGCTCAGGAGCACGCGGCCATCCTCCAGCGTTACGTCCTGCCCTTTCTGCAGCTTGCCCCAGCCTGGCCCGGGCTCGACGCCATCCTCTCGCAGCTTGTCCACCAACAGCTGCCGCTCCAGGTTCCGCTCGGTGAACACGTAGGCCCGGCAGGGTACGCGGTGGGACAGCGCCACGTTGGTCACACTGACCTGGTCATCCTGCCAGGAGAAGTCTGGCGCTTCGGAATCAATGAAGTTCAGCGGATAGCTGAGGCTGGAGTCGCTGTTTTCGATCGTTGTGTCGATGAAACGTTGCACCTGGGCGGGGGCGATGATGTCCAGCGGTTCTGTGCGGCCCAGCATGGAAGCACTGGTGAGGAGGCCCGGCAGGCCAAAGGTATGGTCGCCGTGAATGTGGGTGATGAAGATCGCCCGCAATTGCATGACCGAGTAGTGAGCGCGCAACAACTGGTGCTGGGTACCTTCGCCACAGTCCACCAGGTACCAGGGCTTGCGGCCGGAGTGCGAGAGTGCCAGGCCGGTCACGTTGCGTGACCGCGTCGGTGTTCCCGCCGATGTACCCAAAAAGGTGAAGTCCATGGTTCCTCGTTTCGCGGTCAGATTGCCCTGGGAAATGGGGTTGGCTGAATGATGGGCCCTGTGTCGTTGTTTATCCAGTCTGGTGATATTGGGAAACCGGGACCAACGCCGTTCTCTGCTAATCTTCGTACAGCAATATTACCCGCTTCGGTTGCCAAGTCCTTAGGCTCCGTCTGTAAAACGCCAAACCCTTCATAAGGAGTTGTTATGTCTGCTCAAACCGTCTGGATTACCGGCGCATCAGCCGGCATCGGCGAAGCGCTCGCCCTGCGATTTGCCCAGGACAGTGCCCGTCTTGTCCTGTCCGCCCGGCGCAAGGACGAACTGGAGCGCGTCGCCGGTTTGTGCCGTGATGCGGGCCTTTCGGCGAACGAGGTGTTGGTGCTGCCGCTGGATGTGACCGACTGGGAATCGTTGCCCGGAGCGGTCCAGACCGTGCTGGATACGTTTGGCGGCATCGATCTGCTGATCAACAACGCCGGTGTGTCCCAGCGCTCCTTGTGCAAGGACACCGACATGTCGGTCTACCAGAAGCTGATGGATGTGGATGTGATGGGCCAGATCGCGCTGACCAAGGCGGTGCTGCCACATATGCTGGAACGCGGTTCCGGTCACCTCGCGGTAACGGCCAGTGTGGCCGGCAAGGTCGGCGTGTCGTTGCGTACCGGGTACTGTGCCGCCAAGCATGCGGTGATGGGGTTTTTCGATGCCCTGCGCGCCGAGGTGGAAGGCCAGGGGATTGACGTGTCGACCATTGTGCCGGGCTTCATCCGCACGGATATTTCACGAAATGCTCTCGCCGGTGACGGCTCGGCGTTTGGTGAGGTGGACGAGAACATTGCCGGAGGCATGGATGTGACGGAATGTGCCGAGGTGGTTTTCAAAGGGCTCTCGGCTAAGAAGCGGGAGATTCCGGTGGGCAAGGGCAAGGAAATGGCCGCGCTCTGGATCAAACGAGTGGCTCCCGAGGCACTGTTCCGGATAACTAGGGCGCGGGCCTAGGAAAACAGAATCCTACTGAACCATATTCACCGGTGCCTCACTGACTGACTTTGGTAGGCGCCGGTGCCTTTTTCCTTGTCGCTGCCTTCTTGCGTGGAGCTTTCGGGCGTTTTTTGGCGGCCGGCACAGGTGGCGCCGGCTCGTTCCGTACATAAGCCCCGGGCGCTGGTTCAATCACCGGCAGGTTACCGTCCTCGGAATGGCGGGCCTTCACTTCGCCGCCACCAAACTGCTCCGCCCAGGCCACCCAGTCCGGCCACCAGGAACCCTCGAATTGCCTGGCGCCTTCCAACCAGGCCTCCGGATCCAGGTTGCTGTCGTCGTTCAGTCGGTAGCCATACTTTTTCCGGTCTGGCGGATTGATGATGCCTGCGATGTGCCCCGAGCCGCCAAGCACAAAACGCACCGGCCCGCCCAGATTACGCGATCCCCGGTAACAGGAAATCCAGGGTGCGATGTGATCCTCAACGGCGGATGCGAAGTAGCAGGGGATCGTGATCTTGCCCAGGTCGATCGGGGTGCCCGCCAGTTTAATCGCGCCGGGCTCACGCAGCCGGTTGTGCAGGTACATGTTGCGCAGATAGAAGCTGTGCATGGCCGAGGGCATGCGGGTGGCGTCGCAATTCCAGTACAGGAGATCGAAGGGTGCGGTATCGCGCCCCAGCAGGTAGTTGTTGACGAAGAAGGACCAGATCAGGCTGTTGGCCCGCAGCATGTTGAAGGCTGTCGCCATGGAGGCACCCTCGAGATAGCCCTGCTTGGCCATGGCTTTTTCGATTTTGCCAATGGCGTCCTCGTCAATGAACACTTCCAGGTCCCCCACGTCCGAGAAGTCCATCAGGCTGTTGAGGAAGGTCGCGCTCTTGACCCGGTCGTCGCCTCGGGCGGCCAGCCAGGCCAGGGTGCAGCCGAGCAGGGTACCGCCGATGCAGTAGCCGACGGTGTTGACTTCGCGCTCACCGGTGGCACGCTCAATGGCGTCCATGGCGGCCACGGGCCCTTCAAGCATATAGTCTTCGAAGCTCTTATGGGCCAGTTCCGGACCGGGATTGACCCAGGAAACCACAAAAACGGTATGGCCCTGTTCCACCCAATAGCGGATGAACGACTTTCTCTCACCCAGGTCCAGGATGTAGTACTTGTTGATCCACGGCGGTATCACCAGCAGCGGCCGGCGATGCACGGTGTCGGTGGTGGGCCGGTACTGGATGAGCTGCATCAGCTCGTTCTGGAAAATGACGTCGCCGGGCGTGTTGGCCAGGTTGTCCCCCACGGTAAAGGCGTCCGGGTCGGACATGCGAAACGGCATGGGGCCCTTGCCTTCATCCAGATCACGCAGCAGGTTGGCCAGTCCGCGCAGCAGGTTCCTGCCCCGGGTCTGGACGGTCGCACGCAGCACTTCGGGGTTGCTCAGGATGAAGTTGCTCGGCGCCATGGCGTCGGTCATCTGGCTGGTGAAAAAGCGCAGCTTGCGTCTGTCGTGATCGTCCAGGTCGCGGACATCGTCGAGGGTTTCCATAATCCAGCGATTCGACAGCAGATATGCCTGTTTGATGACATTGAATGCCGTGACCTCATCCCAGGCCTGATCCCGGAAACGCCCGTCACCCGGCTCTGGTTCCGCCACCGCCAGCGGCTTGTTGCTTATTCTGCTGCTCAGCAGGCCTGCCCAGAAACTGGTGGTGTCCTTGATCAGGCGCATCTGGGCGAAAGCCAGGGTATCGGGCTGGGTCGTGAGCTTGCCGGTCAGGGTCGCAAACGGTTTGGCGATGCTCTTGATGCTGGTCGGGTTCGGAGGGCCGCCGCGTAACCGGCGCACGATGGTGCGTTTCAGCAGATGGCCACCGTGCACACCCGCCCGCACCAGTGACCGGCGCACAACGTTGGGTTCGAATTCTGACGCGGGTGAGGTCTTCACCGGTTTTTTTGACATCGTTACGCTCTCCACTCCGGGGCTGCCGGGACCGCTGGGCTACATATACACACCGCCATTCACGTTGATCTGCTGGCCGGTGATGTAGTCTCCTTCCGCCGCCAGGAAGACCACTGCCCGGGCGATTTCCTCGGGCTGCCCGAAACGGCCCATCGGGACCCGGGCGATGATCTGTTCGCGGATATTCTCGGGCACCTGGGCGAGCATCTCGGTCTCGGTAAAGCCCGGGGCAATGGCATTTACGGTAATGTTGTACTTGGCCATTTCCAGCGCCAGGGTTTTGGTGAACGCAATGATGCCGCCCTTACTGGCCGCGTAGTTGGCCTGTCCGAAATTGCCGGCCTGGCCTACGAATGAGGTGATGTTGATGATGCGGCCGTACTTCTGGTCCATCATGACTTTCAGCACTTCGGAGCAGGTGGCGTAGACGCTTCCCAGGTTGGTGTCGAGAACGTCGTTCCAGTCCTCGTCGGTGAGCTTTTTCATGGACTTGTCGCGGGTGATGCCGGCGTTGTTCACCAGGATGTCGATGCGCCCCCATTGGTCACAGACCTGACGCACAAGGCGGCGTGCCTCTGGCATCTGGGAGAGATCCGCCTGGATGGCCAACGCCCGGACACCAAGTGCTTCGATTTCCCTGGCGACCTCGTCCCCTTCGGACTGGCGTGAACGGTAGTTGATGGCGACGTCGGCGCCACGCTGGGCGAGCTGAAGTGCGATGTGTCGGCCGATGCCGCGGGAGGCACCGGTGACGATGGCGACCTTGCCTTTGAGGTCCTGCATGACACTCTCCTTGGAATCGTGACGATTCTGCTTCCGAGCAATTGTTTTTGTTGATTAGACCATCACTCTTGAAGCTAGCAGAGCTCCCACAACCTCACAAGAAATCAGCGCAGGGCCGCCCCTCAGGACGCGCGGATGAAGTTCCGCAATCGTGGCGATATCTCCTCGCGCCAGCGGCTGCCGTTGAACACACCGTAATGGCCGACGCCTGCCTGCAGGTGATGCAGGCGCCGCGCATCGGGCACATTGATACAGAGGTCGTGGGCGGCCCGGGTCTGTCCGGGACTGGAGATGTCGTCCTTCTCACCTTCGATCGTCATCAGCGCGGTGTCGTGGATGGCGGCCGGATCTACCAGGCGGCCACGGTGTCGGAAGCAGCCGCGGGCCAGGTGAAATTCCTGGAAAACACGCTGGATGGTATCCAGGTAATAGGTTGCTGGCAGATCCATCACCGCCAGGTATTCGTCGTAGAATTCGCGGTGGCGCCTGATCTTGTCGACCTTGCGGTCGCGCATGGAATTGAACAGTCCCCGGTAGGCGCCCATGTGGCGGTCCAGGTTCATGTTCATGAACCCGGCGAGCTGCAGAAAGCCCGGGTACACCTTGCGCATTGCGCCAGGATAGGGCGCGGGGACGGGGTGAACCAGATTGCGCTTGAACCAGGCGAGATTATGCTCGGTGGCCAGTTCGCAGGGCTCGGTCGGATCGACACGGCCATCAACGGGGCCACTCATCAGTGCTAGTGAGCGAGGAGCCGCCGGGTGGCGATCTTCGGCCATGATCGCGGTGGCTGCGAGCACGGGCACCACGGGCTGACAAACCGCCAGGACGTGGGTGTCCGGCCCCAGGTAGTCTATGAAGTCGATGACGTAGTCGATGTAATCGTCGAGGCCGAAATCGCCGGCTGAGAGTGGAACCTGGCAGGCGTCGCGCCAGTCAGTAATGTACACATCGTGTTCCGGCAGCATGGCCTCAACGGTGCCACGCAGCAATGAGGCAAAGTGCCCGGACAGCGGCGCCACGATCAACAGCTTCGGATCGTCGGGCCGTGCTACGCTGCGCTGGAAGTGCTTGAGCTGGGCAAAGGGTTTGCGTTTGACGATGGCTTCCCGGACGTCGACCTGCTCGCCATCACAGACGGTGGTGTGCAGGTTGAAGGCGGGTTTGGGATAGCGACGGGTCAGGTCTCCAAAGACCCCGTAGGCCGAGGCTACACTGCGCGCGCCCGGCAGATGGGACAGGGGGCTCAGCGGATGTCGCAGCAGCTTGCTGTGAGCACCGGTCATCATGCGCACGGGCATTAATGCGGCGCGGCTCATCTCGTGGGCAAAGTACATCATGGCATTGTCCTGCTTGAGGTCTGGATTGCGGCATCTTCGAGCACATCCCTTGTCTCATGCACGCCTGACGGTTATTTCCCGGGCGTTGGCCCTTCAAAACACCTTAACACACTCACGGTGGGGCGCTATCGCTCCTTTTCGTTCCGAAGTTACACCCGATTTTTCCCCGCTCCGCGGCGTTGACATGAATCATGCGTGCCAGGGCTTAAAAGGTGATAATTGGAGAACATACATCTGGTAAGAGAGATGTCGCCATGGACAAGGGTTCACCAGTATTTGTGGTTGCCTGTGATGGTTCGGTTCAATCAGTGCACGCGGCAAAAATGGCCGCACAGCTGGCCGAGGCTCTGGGCGGCCCGCTCACGCTGTTATCCGTCTTTCCCTACTCGAAGTCGTCGCCACTGGTGATCGCCGGGGCGACAACTGCTACGGCAAGGTTCTGATGAACGTTCGGGCCAAGCTGTGGGAGGAGTTGGCGAGCTGATGTTAGCCAGTCAGTCCCTGAGCCCTCGTCTGATACGGGTTGAACATGGCGTCGCTTCGGTTACGACAACAGAAATCGGGGTTCAGAGCGATAGGGCTGCGTCGAAGTCTACGGCGCTGCGCTTAACCAGCAATTTACCGTCCCGCACCGAGGCCAGCACCGGGCGCTGCCCGAGCAATACCTCGTACGGAGTCTGTCCCTGTTGCACGATGCACCGCGCCGGCATCCCCCTGGCAATGCCGTATTCCTTCAGATCCAGGGCCGCGGCACCATTGTCGGTAATGAGTTCAAGAGACCGGTTGATCTGGCTCATTCCCAGCATGTGGCAGGCGTGCAGGCCGACATCAAGGGTGCGCAGCATGTTGCCGTTGCCGATGGGATACCAGGGATCCCGGATCGAGTCCTGGCCAAAGGCGACTTTCAGGCCGGCATCCAGCAGTTCGGGTACCCGGGTCAGGCCGCGACGTTTCGGGTAGCCGTCAAAGCGGCCCTGCAGGTGCAGGCTCTCGGTGGGCATGGACAGGAACCGCAGGCCGGACTTTTTCAGTAACCGGAAAAGTCGGCTGCAGTAGGCATCGTTGTAGGAACCCATGGCGCAGGTATGGCTGGCCGAGACCCGTGAACCGTAATCCAGCCTCAGGGCTTCAGCGGCGAGAATTTCCAGGAACCGGGATTCCGGATCGTCGATTTCATCGCAGTGAACATCCACCAGCCGGTCGTGCTTGTGGGCCAGTTCCATCAGCCATCGAACCGATTCGGCACCGTAATCCCGGGTGAACTCGAAGTGGGGGATGCCGCCCACCACGTCGGCGCCCAGGCGTATGGCCTCTTCCATCAGCTCGCGGCCATTCGGGAAGGACCAGATGCCTTCCTGGGGAAAGGCAACAATCTGCAGGTCCACGTAGTCGGCGGTCTGCTCCCGCACCTCCAGCATGGCCTTGAGGGCCGTCAGGTTCGGGTCGGTCACATCAACGTGGGTTCGCACATACTGGATGCCATGGGCAGCGAACAGTTTGAGGGTCTGGGTGGCCCGGTTGATGACGTCTTCGCGGTTCAGGGTTACCTTGCGTTCGGACCAGCACTCGATGCCCTCGAACAGGGTGCCACTCTGGTTCCAGCGGGGCTCGCCGGCGGTCAGGGCGGCGTCCAGGTGGATGTGCGGTTCTACAAAAGCGGGGGTGACCAGGTTGCTGTCTGCGTCCAGTTCGTTGGCCCGGGCCGCCACCCGATCGGGCTGGGCCGTAATGTCACCGAAACAGCCATCGGTGATGGCGAGCCTATACAGGCCCTCGTGCTCGGGTAAGCGGGCATTAACTATGGCATCCAGGTGTTCGGTCATGTTGTCTCCTTACGGGAGCTGTAGGGCCGTAGTAGGTCTCAAAAAATTGGACGGCGAAATGCTAAATATAAGGTAGTTGATGCCACGTGTCCGGGATGGCACCCATTGCTTTGGTGCGGTTTCCGGTGAAAATTCCGGAAACGGTGCGCAAGTTTTGTGGGTGGTGGTTCGTGAGGCTTCCCTGCGCGGCTATAATCGCCACAAAGATTAGGCATCGAAGGGAGAGACCCCGTTGAATCACAAAGGATTACTCACCGCATGGAGCGACGATAAAGGCTTCGGTTTCATCACTCCGGCTGTCGGGGGTGAGCGCGTCTTCGCACATATCAGTGCCTATACAGGCCGCGGCCGGCCATCGGCAAACCGGGAAGTGCGGTACTCGCTTACGGAAGACCCCCAGGGCCGAATACGGGCCGGGAAGTTCCAGTACGCGGGCATAGGGAGGCTCGGCGCCAGTGTTGCGCCCGGTTTCTGGTTGGCTCTGATCGTGGCGGCTGGCGTGATAGGCGGGTTGAGCAGTGCTTATGTGTTCGGTTATCTGCCCGTTGCTATTCCGGCAGCCTATGCGGGCATGAGTCTGCTTGCGTTGGTGACGTATGGCATCGACAAAGCGGCGGCTGTGAAAGGCCATCGGCGGGTGCCGGAGAATCGCCTGCACCTGTTCGAATTGCTCTGTGGCTGGCCCGGCGCCCTGATCGCCCAGCAGCTTTTCCGCCACAAAACCCGCAAGGGTTCCTTCCAGTTTGGCTTCTGGGTTTGCGTGATATTCAACCTTGGTGCCCTCGGCTGGCTGCTGTTCTGGCCCGAGGCCGCGTTTGCACGGCGGGAACTCGGAATTGAGCATGTGTTCTTTCTAAGCCCCTTCAGCCACATCTACTGAGGGCTGTTATGGGGCTATTCGCTCAAGGTTTATTTCTGCGGTGCCCGGTTGCTCAGTCGTAAGCCGACTATTACCGTCAATGCTCCCAGCCAGATGGTTAGCGAGTATTGCTCGTGAAACCACGCCACCCCGATGATTAAACCAAACACGGCAGCCACGGCACCGAGCTGACTGTAGAAAACCGGACTGGAACGCTTCTGGAGCTCGAACCCGCAGTAGTAGGTCAATGCCGTGAGGAGGCCTTGCAGGAAGATGAGGGGCACGAACCTGAGCCCGAACTCCGGTGCAATCAGCGGTGTTCCGGATAGTCCGGCGAGTACCCCAAGCGCGGCGGCCGAGGCGAGCAGGGTGCCAGCAGCCAGTGTCATCGGCCTGGTTTGACCTGGCCATGCAACCGATCGGTAAACATTGCCAATCGACAGCGCGGCCGGGATGACCAAACCGAGGGCGAACCACAGCCCGTTCGACTGGCTCATTTCCGAGTGGCGTTGCAGGACAATCCAGGCGCAGGCCGAAACTGCGACCGACAGGCCCGCAAGCTTCGTCCAGCTTCGTTTTTCCAGGCCCATTGTGGTGGCAATCAGGAACGTGAAAATGGGTGGCAGCGCGTACATGATTCCGGTGAAGCCTGCGCCCAGTTTCGTGACCAGGAAGAAGGCGATTGCGTTGGGAATCGCGATGCCCGTTAACCCGCTGATAACAAAGTAGGTGGTCAGGCGCTTGTCGAGGACCCGCCTGATATTCGCCGAACACAACAGAAGAACCGAACCGGCGATGAGCGTCTGCCAGAACGCATAGGTGATGGCGGGCACACCATAGGCCGTGGCTGTTTTCGCCAGGGCCAGCATCAGGGCAATCAGAAATCCATTGGCCGTCAGGAGTCCCCAGATAATGGCCTTGGGTGGTAAGGCTAGGCGCTGCTGTATCGAGGCGAACATCGTCGGCTTCTCCAACGTGAAACGGTGAACGTGGGAAGCCTCAGTGTGCCGGAGTTCATTGGATTGATAATTGGAGCTACTCGAACAATACTTGTTCCAAATTGGAAAATATCAGGGGTGAGTGTGGCCACCGACAAGCTCGTTGCCATGAAGATCTTTCGGCGCGTCGCGGAACTGGGCAGTTTCACGAAAGCGGCGGATGATCTGGACATTACCGCCTCGACCGTCAGCAAGCACATCGCTTTTCTGGAGCAGGATCTCGATACCCGCCTGATCAACCGCACAACCCGTCGCATGAATCTCACGGATGCCGGCCTCGCTTTTCTGAGGCGGACCCAGGCCCTACTGGATGATCTCGAGGACGCCGAACTGGAGGCCCGGGGCTTTCAGGCGGAGCCAAAGGGCTCGATCCGAATCAACGTGCCGATGTCCTTTGGCCTGACCCACATCACGGAGGCCATCGACAGCTTCCTGAATCGATACCCGGAGATTGAGGTCGACCTGCAACTCAGTGATCGCATGGTCGATCTGGTCGAGCAGGGCGTAGACATTGCGATCCGGGTACGCAGTTCGCTTTCCGATTCGAGTCTGCTTGCCAAGCCGCTCAGGAAATCCAGGAACATCGTCTGTGCCTCGCCCCGCTATCTGGAAAGTGCGCCAGCGATTCGCTCACCTGCCGACCTTGAGCGGCATAACTGCCTGGCCTTTACCTTTCACGACCGGCCCCGAGTCTGGGAACTGGGGGGAGAGGAAGTCACCGTGAACGGTAATTTCCGGACCGACAGCAGCCTCGCGATCCGCCAGAGCTTGCTAAGAGGCATGGGGGTGGGGTTGTTGCCGCGCTTTCTGGTGCAGGACGATATCGAGAACGGCGCGTTGATCCCCCTGCTCGAAGCCTTCCCGCCCCAGCCCTACACCGTCTTCGCGCTTTTCCCCCCGGGCCGAAAGCAGCCGACGAAAGTGCGGCTGTTGCTGGAACACCTTGACCGACATCTCGGCGACAGGCCGTATTGGGAGTAGGTCGGCCTGCTCAAAGGGGACCAATTTCGAGGGGTTATTTTTTTCAGAAAGGAAACTATATAGTTCCATTTTATCCGTTTAAGCATCTCTGAAGGTTTCATAAAGTGGCGACTTCAACCTGAAGGAGGCACTGTTATGAAACCCCAAGCCAAACCGTTATCTTCCATCCATGCGGCCCTGGACTGGCGTTATGCGGTTCGTGAATTCTCGCCAGAAAAGCTGAGCACCCAGGCCGTTGAGACGCTGATCGACGCGGCCCGGAAAAGCGCTTCTTCCTATGGCTTACAGCCCTACAAGATGATCCTTGTTGAATCCGACGCGGTGCGTAGAGACCTGTTGCCGCATTCCTTCGGGCAAGAGAAGGTGCTGGACAGCTCCCATCTGGTTGTCTTCGCTGCAGATACTGCAATCGACGATCAAACGGTAGATCGCTACGTGGAGCAGTACTTGAAGGTCAGAGGGGGGAGCTACGAAGATATCGCGGGCTATGCCAGCCATATCAAGCAATCGCTGGCCTCCAAGTCACCGGCGGGAAAAAGAGAATGGGCGCACCAGCAAGCCTACATCGCGCTTGGAACGTTGCTGACCGCCGCGGCGGTTCTTCAAATTGATAGTTGCCCGATGACCGGCTTTGATCGGCAAGCGTACGACCAGGTGTTGGGATTGACTGAACGCGGGCTCGAGAGCTCGTCTATTGTGGCCCTGGGACATCGAAGTGCGCGGGATCACAGTGCCGGATTGGCGAAAGTCCGCTTTGATTACGAGGATGTTGTCATCCGGATGTAGCGAAAGGTTGGGGGGCGGCAGGTCGATGGTGTTGGTTGTCGGCGCCAGAACCCGGGCGTCCTTTAAGTAAGGACTCAAGCCCCCATGGTTGTAAGTGTTAACGTTTTATCAATCACCACGGGAGGCAATTACCGATGAGCACCTACAAAGCGATCAAGCTAGTGAAGCGGCCAGCCGGGACGATCGGTCCGGAACTGTTCGAGGTGGTGGAAAAAGACGTACCGGAGCCCGCCGACGGCGAAGTGCTGGTCCGCCAGACTTATATGTCTCTCGACCCGGCGATGATGGGCTGGATGAGTGAGGACACCGACAGCTACATTCCACGAGTGGAGCTGGGTGACGTCATGCGCTCCTCGGGCATTGGTGAGGTCGTTGCCTCCAAGCATCCGGACTTTGCCGTGGGCGATCAGGTCATCGGGATGTTTGGCTGGCAGGAGATGGCCCTGACCGATGGCTCGGGCGTGAACAAGGTGGATAAGAGCCTGCCCCCGGAAATGGCGCTGTCGGTTTTTGCACTTCCGGGATTGACGGCTACCCAGGGCCTGTATGGCTATGGTCACCCCAAGAAGGGCGAGACCCTGGTGGTGTCTGGAGCCGCCGGCTCTGTCGGCTCGATCGTGGGTCAATTGGCCAAGGCCGACGGCCTGCGGGTGATCGGTGTAGTCGGAAGCGATGAGAAGGCGGACTGGATCGTCAATGAACTCGGTTTCGACGGTGCCGTAAATTACAAGACAGACGATCTTGGCGCGAAACTGGACGAATTGGCGCCGGATGGTATCGACGTCTATTTCGAGAACACCGGTGGCCCCATCCAGGACTATGTGTTCGAACGGATGAATGCCCATGGCCGTATCGTGGTGTGTGGCATGATTGCCGACTACACCTCAGCCAACCCGCGCCCTGGCCCGAACTGGATGCGCATCATCAAGAAACGCCTGTCCATTCAGGGCTTCACCATGCCCGATCACAGGGACAAGACGAAAGAGCTGCATGCCAAGCTGACGCCTTACGTTCAGAACGGACAAATCAAATACCGGACACACGTTCTGGAAGGGCTGGAGTCGGCCATGAGTGGGTTGTCTCTGTTCCTGACCGGTGAGAACAAAGGCAAGCTGATGGTGAAGCTCTGAGGCCTGTGTTCCCGTTGCCCTATGGGGCGACGGGGCGATGGTATTCCGGCAGCCGGGGGCTCTGTGCCATTGGGAAAACCCGCCATTTTCCTTTGGATAATGAGTGCGGGTCTGCCGCTTGTGCGGGAAGCTGGAATACGTGATGAGCACGCGATCCGAATGGGTCGATGGCTGAGTCGACGTACTGGTAACTCTCGGGCACCGATTTGCCGGGGCGAGCGATAATGAAACTTCTGTTTACGGCCTCCCGGGAAGTCACTAAGGACTGCTCTATCCAGAGGTAAACGCCCTGCGCACCGACCAGGTATTCGCACAGAACCACACGAAAGTCAGGCATAAGTTTGAGAGCTGTCGGTTCTTTTCCATAGCAGATCAGATACGTGTTGGTGACTTTCATGTGCCTTGCCTCCCGTTCTTGTCTTCCACATTTTTACGGTTTGCCGAGGCTTAGAGAATCGGGTTTTTTGGGGTTTATGCTCTGCTTTTTTCGATTAATGGCTACAGTCGATCTTTGATTACCTGTGCCCCTTTACTTCGCGGCTTGTAATCGGGGGAGCAGCTCTTCCAACGGAACCGGTCGGCTGTACAAAAAACCCTGGTACAACATGCACCTATGCTGATTCAGAAAAGCCTCCTGAACCTCGTTTTCCACGCCCTCTGCCACCGTTGTCAGGTTAAATTGGTGCGCGATGTTGATGATGGTTTTGACGAGAAGGGCATCGTTTGGGGCGTTTTCCACATCCATTATGAAGGACCGGTCGATCTTGATTTCATCAATAGGGAGGCGCTTGAGGTAGCTGAGCGATGAGTAGCCGGTTCCGAAGTCATCCAGTGACACCCCGATGCCCAGTGCGCGCAAGTGTTTCAGTCGCTCTACCGTGTCCTCGAAATCATTGATGACCACGCCTTCGGTGATCTCCAGTATCAAAAAACGGCGCGGGATGCTGTAGCGTTTGATCAGATCGGCAACGGTGGACATGAAACTGGGATGCCGAAACTGGTACGGACTGATATTCACAGATAGCCGCGATGGAGGTTCCGGCAGGTCCATTACCTGTTCAATGCTGCGGCTCAGGATATGTGCATCCAGGTCATAAATGATACCGCTGTCTTCGGCAATGGCAATAAATTCGTCGGGAGGAATAAAGCCGTGTTCTGGGTGCTGCCAGCGCGCGAGCGCCTCAACGCCGATGATCTTCCGCTCCGAGCTGAGTTGGGGCTGGAAGTATACCTCCAGCGCGTGGTTTTTAACGGCCTCTCGCAGATCCTTTTCCAGGTTCAGGCGCTTGACTACTGCTTCCTGCATTTTGGTCTGGAAGAACGCGATCCGGTTGCGCCCGGTGTCCTTGGCGCTATACATGGCGGTGTCGGCCTGTTTGATGATGTCGTCGAGGCTCTCTTCTTTGTCCGGAAACAGGTAGATGCCGATACTCGAGGTGGCGAAAACGCTTTGGTGTTCTATGTCGTAGGCACGTGAAATGCTCTTCTGTATGCTCTCGCCCATCCGCTCAGCCGTCAGGCTGGCGGCTTCCCTGTCCGAACCCAGGTGCTTGAGCAGGATCACGAACTCGTCGCCACCAAAGCGGGCCACCGTGTCCTCCTCGCGAACCTGCCCGCGAAGGACTTCGGCGATCTGGATCAAGAGTTGATCTCCCAGCGAATGCCCAAGGGAGTCGTTGATTTGTTTGAATCGGTCCAGGTCGACAAACAGCAAGGCGTTGTAATAGCCATGGCGTCGACTGCTGGCCAGAGACTGATCAATTCGGTCCGTCATCAGGCGGCGATTGGGTAGGTTGGTCAAACTGTCGTAATAGGCGTGGAAGCGAATCTCTTCCTCGGCTTGCTTGCGTTCGGTGATGTCCCTGACGATGGCGCAGATGGCGGGAGACTCTCCCTCACCAACAACGGTCAGCAGGACCTCGGCCGGAAACACATCGCCCTGCCGGGTCTGATGCAGCCATTCAAAGCGGTGGCTGCCCTTCTGGAAGGCGCAGCGAATCATTTCATCCGCCCTGTCTTTCGACGGTTGCCCGTCTGCCTGGAACGGCGGCGACAGCTCGGAGGGATGTACGCCCAGAAATTCCTGCTTGTCATGACAACCAAAGAGCTCCAGGCAGGCGGGGTTGCCGTCGGTAAACGCCCCATTTTCCAGGATCATCATCGCATCCGCGGTGCGTTCGAAGAGCGCCTGGTACTGCTTCCGGAGGGTAGAGAGATTTTCTTCGGTTGCTACGAGCTGCGCCCGTTGTCGCTCTATCAGCGCATCCCGGCGCCGGCCGAGAGACTGTTTCCCTTGGCGGCCGGACCGAGCGGATTTTCTGAGGGGGAATCGCACGCCTGGCAATGTCCTGATCCGTTGATGACTGTGGACTGTTCTGTAAGTGTAGTGAGTTTCTGTGAGGTTTGTCGGGATGAGGTAACATCCTGCGGCTTTCCTGCCTGCGTGATAGGCTAATTCTCAAGCTCATGTCATTTCTCAAAGAGAGCCGCATATGATCAAAGGCCTGGCGCTCCATAACCGCGACCAGCTGGCTATCCTGGCCATCGCGGAGAACAATGCAGACCTGGACGCTACTGCCCGGAAGAGCGAGCTTTCGTGGCATTTTTAGAGCCTATTCAATGGTTAGCTACTAATCTGGCAAGCCCTACTTTTGTCAACTGGTTGTGGAGGAGCAATGGAACAGCCCACTGAAGTCCAGCCGTCGGGTGCGGAGGAAGACAAGCGGGCGCTCTGGTCCTGGGCGCTGTATGACTGGGCCAACAGCGCCTTTTTTACCATCATTCTGACGTTCGTCTTCGCCCAGTACTTCAGTGTGTCAGTGGTGCAGGATGAGGTCGCCGGCACTAACGCCTGGGGCAATATTGTGGGCGTCGCCGGGGTCTTTATCGCGATCCTTGCACCGATGCTCGGGGCTGTTGCGGACCAGTCCGGGCGTCGCAAGCCCTGGCTGATCAGCTTTACCCTCCTGTGCGTCATTTCATCAGCCATGCTGTGGACCATCACGCCGGATCAGGACCAGTTCTGGAGCGCCGCACTCTGGGTGGGCCTCGGTACCCTGGGCGCCGAATTTGCCTTCATTTTTTACAACTCCATGCTGCCGGATATGGCCAGTCAGGAACGCACGGGCCGCTGGTCGGGCTGGGCCTGGGGTCTGGGGTACGTGGGCGGCGTCACCAGTCTGGTGATTGCCCTGTACGGGTTCATCGAGGCCGACGCCAATCTCTTCAACCTGGACCGGGATCAGGCTGAACACGTGCGCGCCACCTTTGTTCTCGTGGCTGTCTGGTACCTGATCTTCGCCCTTCCGGCCTTTATCTTCACCCCGGACCGGCCCTCGACAGGGCTGGGGCTGGGCGAGGCTACCCGCGCAGGATTTGCGCAACTGAAAGAGTCCATCGCCCACGTTCGCCAGTACAAAGACATTGTGCGCTTCCTGATCGCTCGCATGCTGTACACCGACGGCCTTGCTACTATCTTCACATTCGGGGGCGTATACGCGGCCGGGACCTTCAATATGAGCCCCACCGAGGTCCTGCAATTTGCCATTACCCTGAACGTGACGGCGGGCCTTGGGGCACTGGGGTTCGCCTGGATTGATGACGCCCTTGGCGGGCGCAACACTATCCTTCTGGCGCTGATTGGCCTGGGCAGTAGCGCACTCGCTATCCTGGTAGTGGATGGCGCCACTGCGTTCTGGGTGTGGGGTATGATCCTCGGTATTTTCGTGGGGCCTCTGCAATCGGCGAGCCGGTCACACCTGGCCCGGGTCGCGCCACCTCACCTCCAGACACAGATGTTCGGCCTGTTCGCCTTTTCCGGCAAGGCTACCGCCTTTGCCGGCCCGTTGCTGGTGGGCTGGGTGACGGCGATAACCGATAGCCAGCGCTGGGGCATGAGTACCATTCTGGTGTTCCTGCTGATTGGCTTTGTGCTGATGCTGAAGGTTCCTCCGACGGAGGCCCGGAAAACTGGCTGATGCGAATTCGGGAAGGTCCCCCTGGACAACAGGGCGGCGGCGCAAGACTTCGAAAACCCGTTTCTGGAGATAAGATGGCAAAGCCCACGGAAGCCCGGCAGCGGGCGATACTCGAACGGCTGGAAAAGTTCAGCCGGTTTACCGACAGCAGCATCCCGATTCCATTTACCCGCGTAACGATTGGTGTGGAGGCGGTCATCGGTCTGTTACCCGGGATTGGCGACCTCGTCGGCCTGGTGTTGGCAAGCTACGTGCTCGTCGAAGCCCATCGCGCGGGCGCCGGCACGGCGCTCAAACTGCGTATGGTGCGCAATATGGGCATCGACTTTCTGGGTGGTCTGTTGCCGGTGGTGGGCGATGCCTTCGATGCCGTCTACAAAGCCAATACCCGCAATACCCGTTTGCTCAAACACTACCTTGAAGAACAGCTCGCGGTAGTGCCGCCAAGGCAACCGTTCCCCTGGATGACCCTGATCGGGTTGTCTATCCTGTTTGCGGTTATTACGGGTGGGTTAACGCTCATTTTTTAGGGGATCGCTGGCTCACATGCCTCGCTCTGACGGGCATGAAGCTGTGCCTACAGATCAGATGGTTGTTTGATTTTTATACAATCGCCCAGTGTTGACCTGAATCAATCAAGCCGATCCTCAAGCGGTGATAATCGGAGAACACACGTCATTCAAAAGAGGTGTCACCATGGACAAGGGTTCTCCGAGTATTGTGGTTGCATGTGATGGTTCGGTTCAGTCACTGAGTGCGGCAAAAATGGGCGCGGAACTGGCTGAGGCCACCGGGCACCCGCTCAGACTGTTAACGGTATATCCCGCGTCGAAGGAATCGGTGCTGGTCATTTCCGGTGTGGAACACAATGAGATTGAAGCTGGCAAGCAGCAGCACAGTCGGAAAGTGTTCGATGCTGCGAAAGATGCAATTGGTGGACGGACCGATGCGACAGAGGAGATTCTTCTCAGCGGCGACCCGGCCCACGAAATCATCGAATACATGAACGCTCACCCGGGTACTCACCTGGTGCTGGGGCGGCGCGGTCACTCCCTGGTGCGCAGTCTTACCCTTGGTAGTGTCAGCGAGAAGATTGTCAGGCATGTCCATGGGGCGGTGACCGTCGTGGGGCAGTGAGGCTCGTCCGTGACGGGCCCGATTGACAGCTATAATGTGTGTATAGCCATTCAACCGGTTGACAGTCCTATGCGCGAGATTGATGCCTTGGACTACTGGCAGGAGAAAGGCCCCGCCTATTTCAGTGAGCTCTCAACTTTCGGTGCACTACCGGAAGAGCCGATACTGCGCATGCTGAAAAAGGGACGCATTATCGGGCTTGATGCCGGGGAACGGCTGTATTCGGTCGGCGAGCCCAGCGAAGCCTTCTACATCGTGCTGAGCGGCATAATGAACTCCTGGATGCCGAGAAAGGATGGCGGATGGACGCTCGCGCGCTGTCACGAGCCGGGTGACGATATGGGATTTGTCCCGATGATCTCGCTCTCTGACCGACCCGCCACCACCAAGGCCGACGAGGACTCTGTCGTCCTTGAGATTACCTGCGGTCATTTTCTCGACCTGCATCTGCAGGAACCTGAGGTCTTCGGCCTGATGCTGTTGAACCTTACCCGGGGCATGGCGAGAACCATTATCACGATGGCCTCGATGCTGGCGGAGCAGGATTCCCAGCTGCACAGGATCTACCCAAAGGCCCCCGGTTCCAGGGAAAAATGAAGCGCCCGGGTAAATGAAGATTTCTGTGCTGCAATCCGATCCGCCGGACTCGGGGGATAGGGTAAACTCCAGGGGAAAACGAATAACAAAAGCCTTGCAGGTTACTCGATGTCCTTGTCTCCCCGTGTTCTTCTCGTTCCATTCATTGGCATTGCGTTCGCCATTGCCGGCTGTGATCCCGGTCCGGATCAGTCTGCCCGGATCAATGACGCGGGCCACAGCGCCCCAACAACCAGTACCGGCAAAGCCAACCAGCAGGTGCTGGAGCAACGACCTTTCGACAACCGAGCCGATTTTGAAAATGCCCGGCGCGGCCTGATTGCCCAGGATCCAAAGCTAGTGATTGATCACCTCGGTGGCGGAGAAGTCTGGAGCATGTCGGACTACGACTTCGTCGACGCTGAGGGCGAGCGCGCACCTGCGTCTGTGAACCCCAGCCTCTGGCGACAAGCGGCCCTGAACAATATTCATGGCCTGTTCGAGGTAACCGATGGGCTCTACCAGATTCGTGGGTACGACCTGGCCAATATGTCCATTATCGAGACCGACACTGGCTGGATCATCGTGGACCCACTGACTGCGCGGGAAACGGCCAGCAAGGCCTTCCTGTTTGCCCGGGAGCACCTCGGGAAAAAGCCGGTGCGGGCAATTATCTTCACCCACAGTCACATCGACCATTTCGGCGGCGTGCAGGGCGTGTTGCAGCATCTGTCCGATGACGAAAAGGCGAGCCTGCGTATCATAGCCCCGGCCGGCTTCGAGGACGAAGCCACCAGCGAGAACATCATCGCCGGCCCGGCAATGACCCGGCGCGCAATGTTTATGTATGGCAAGCGCCTGGCGCGGGATGAACGTGGCCACGTCGGCACCGGCCTGGGTAAGGGCCCGGCGTTCGGCACCTTCGGGTTCGCTGCACCGACCGATGTGATCGGTGAGACCGGCACCGAACTCAACGTTGATGGCGTGCCGCTGGTTTTCCAGATGGTGTCCGGCTCCGAGGCACCTTCCGAATTCACCTTTTACCTGCCCGAACATAAGGCCTTCTGTGGTGCCGAACTGGTCAGCCGGAACATGCACAACCTCTACACCCTGAGGGGGGCGAAGGTGCGCGACGCAAGAGCCTGGAGTGGCTTTATCGATGAGGCAAGACGGCGTTTCGCCAATGCGGACGTTTACTTTGGCAGTCACCACTGGCCGGTGTGGGGCCGGGACAACATTCAGGATTTCCTGGCCAAGCAGCGCGATACCTACAAGTTCATCCATGATCAGACTGTTCGGCTGATGAACCGAGGTGCGACCCCGCGAGAGATTGCCGAAAACCTGCAGTTGCCCACCGCACTGAACGAGGATTTCCACAACCAAGGCTACTACGGCACCGTTTCGCACAACGCTAAGGCGGTCTATCAGAATTATATGGGCTGGTTCACCGCGAATCCTGCCCAACTCAATCCTCTGCCGGAAACGGAGTCGGCAAAACGATATGTAGCGATCATGGGTGGCCCAGAGAAGATTCTCAAACAGGCCCGGCAAGAATTTGAGGCGGCCGCGGATATGGCGGCTTCCGAAGGCCGTGATACCTACCGCTGGCTCGGCGAGTTGCTCAACCACCTGGTTTTTGCGGACCCGGACAACGAAGAGGCCAGGTCGCTGTTGGCGGATGTTTACGATCAGCTTGGTTACCAGTCGGAATCAGCGACCTGGCGGGATTTCTACCTGACGGGTGCCTATGAGTTGCGTCACGGTTCGCCGGAAGAAGGTATCAAGCCAGCCATGATGCGGGAGATACTGCTTAATACACCGGTTTCCTTGTTCTTTGACAGTATGGCAGTACGCCTGAATGCCGACGATGCCGAAGGCGAAGCCATGACGATCAAAGTCACCTTCACGGATCTGCAGGAAAGCTACCTGCTGACCCTGGAAAACTCCGTGCTGCATAACCGGCCGGCGGACACCGATTCGCCTGCCGACGCTACCCTCGTGCTCACGCGGCCTCTGTTTGTTGACCTTCTGATCGGGCAGGCGGGCTTGAAGGAACTCCTGTTCAGTGACGATATCCGCTTTGAGGGCAGTAAGCTGGATCTGCTCGGCCTATTTAGCATGCTGGATAAGCCCGAGGGGCGCTTCAATATTGTGACGCCTTGAGCTACAGTCTATGCTGGGTTGCCCTCAGGGAGTGCGGCGCTATGGGAAAGCGACCGCGCCGTAGCAAAGGAGTAAATGCATTGGAAAGGCCCGTACTTGAAGGTTCCGTTTCTGCACTTGGAGAAAGCCCCGGCGAAAAAGCGGTGGAAGCGGTCGACAACATCTCGCGCATTGATGTCCAGGAATTTGCCGGTTACAACCAGTTAGTCTCTACGCTTTACAGATGCTTGCACACAAATGAAGGCTTTCAGCCATTCTTCGAGGAGTTCCAGCGTCATTTTCGCTGCCTGCAAGGTGGCATTCTGGGCCTGACCGGCGAGCCGATCCGAATGGTTTATGGCTGGACGTTCGGATATCCAGAGGGTTTTGAGCAGTGGTTTTTGAACAGCGACCTTCCCCAGCAGGATGAGGCGCTCCTGAAATTCAGCGCCTTGCCACCCCGACAGTTTGAATCTCTCACCGAATGCGATCCGGGCATCGATATCCTTGATGTCGTGACCAACGAAACCCGCGAATGGGTCGAACAGGCAGGACTTGGCGACAGCGCCGGCATGCTGGTCAGTCGGGGAGAGGGTTCCCGTGTGGTGTTCCTGGCTAACCGGCATCGGAGCGAGGGACACTACACGCCCTCTGAACTGTTACAGATGAACATGCTTGCCCCGCATATCGAAAATGCCGTGGGTCTTTTCCATAAGCTTTACCAGTCACGGACCGAGAACGAGACGCTGTCGATGGCGCTCGATCGCATCAGCAAACCCATGATCGTGATCAATGAAATGGCCCGGGTGGTTCAGTGCAATGCTGCCGCAGAGAGCATATTGGAGGCGCATCCCCGACTGTTTGTGACGGGCTGCAGCGAGTCCCGGTTGCAGAGCCGGAATCCCGGCTTTAACCGGAAACTGAATGACGCCATCCTGACCAGCATCTTCAACGCCCGCGATGGCGTTCAGGACATGATTACCCTGTTTGACCGGGTAGGTGACGACCGTATTGCCGTGTGCATCACGCCGCTATCCATGGAGGCCGTGGACCAGGGTGAGCAGGGTCGGAAATACGGCGCGCTGGCGGAGCTCATCTCGTTCCAGGCTGCAAGTGCCCCGGATCTCATCAAATTATGCAACCTGTTCAACTGTACCAGGGCGGAAGGCGTCACGGCGGGGTACCTGATGCAGGGACTCAGTATTGGTGAGATAGCGGAGGTACAGAACCTGTCCGTTCATACGGTACGCGACTACGTGAAGAATCTGCTCGCGAAAAATGGCTATCGTCGCCAGGCGGAACTGGTGGGCGCCCTGGTTCGAGCGCTGGCGTAAGTCAGATGATTCGAGACCCTTTCACTCAGGCACAAAAAAGCCCGCACGAAGCGGGCTTTTTTTCTCGAAGATAAGGCCGTTACTGGGCCGAACCGCCAGAGTCCACCTCAGTGATAAACATCAGTTCCAGAGGGTCGACGCCGTCCAGGTAGACCAGAACTTCACTACTCTGGTCGTCGTTCAGTTGGACAAAACGCCAATGACCATAATCGCCTCCAGAGCCGTCCGTCTCGGTGAACAGCAATGTGCCTGACGTGCTGACTTCCCATTCGCCAGCAATGTTGTCCTCGCCGCTGCCACCGAATGACATGGTACCGACACGGGATCCGTTATCGGTCATCATGTCCACGGTGATATCCAGGCTGGTTGAGAACGTCAGGTCGAACGTGCCTTCTTCTCCATCCTCCACGAGATCGGCGAACGTGAAGTAAATGTTGTCCGGGGCGGGTGCGCCCGGATAGAGCTTGCTTTCCACGTAGACGGCCTTCGTGTCACCCTCAAAGTCACGAAGTTCCACGGCGTGGCGCCCCAGGCGTTGCAGGGTGAAGGTGTCTGATGCGGACGCATTATCGGTCAGGGTCAGTTCGCCCGTCGGGTGCAGGATCGCAGGACCGTTGACGGGACCGTCGCCACCATTCTGGGCCGGGTCGTCAAACAGGCCGCCGCGGCCGTCCAGATCCACTGTTACGTCGGATACGGCAAAGTTCCCGTTGCCGAAGGTGTAGGAGCCCCACTCGGACGACACGGCGACGGGTACAGAGTCGTAAGCCCCTTCATTCGCGTTGTGGGCGACCACATAGGTGCTGTCATCGAGAATGGTCAGCACGTTGTGAACGCCTTCGCCCTCGCCGAGGTACCAGCTCCCGACCAGGCTGTCCCGGTCGTTGCGGACGGCGTCAAAGATGACCTCTTCGCTGGCGTCAGAGGAAGTGAGAACCAGGGAACCGTCTTTCAGCTGCATGGTCCAGGTGGCCGTCGCATTGTTGCCTGCAAGGCCACCGCTGCCGTCGGAGTCATCCACGCGATTCAGCGAGAGTTCGCCTGAGGCGCTGTCCCACAGGTAGGTTCCGTGTTCTCCGCTGCCGGCGATTTGCTGATCATCGTCGGCCTTGGAGTGGACGATCAGGTATTCGCTGTTGTTCAGGAAGGTCAGCACGTTAACGTTTCCGCCGTCCTCAACATAGACCCAACTGCCGGTCAGGTCTGCAGATTGCGACGCTTTGAAATGGTTGATGGCGTCTGCTTTTGAAACCAGTGTCTTGCCGGTGGCCGTGATGGCGGTGCTCGCCTGGGTTTCGAAATCGGATTCGCTGACAGAGGGATCGATGTCGACATCCTGCAGCGCCGTGTGGATCGCGTTGGTGATGGTGATGCCATTGGCCGGATTACCATCATCGTCCAATGTCTGAAGCAGGCGGAGAACATTGACCACGGTCTGATCGGTGCTCCAGTCTGTCGCGCCGCTGCCCATATCGGCAGGCGTGACGCGGCCGGTTGCCTCGACCGGTGGCAGCTCGATGCCCCCAATGCTGAAGGTCACCGTATCGCCCGGGGCATAGTCATATTCGCCGAGCCCGTTGGTCTGGCCTTCCTGGCCGCTGGGTGAGGTTGAGTAGTTGATGCCCGCGACAGCACTGTCGACAAAAACGCCGGTTTCCGTATCGGCCTGTGCGGTGGTGTCAGTGCCGCCACCATTGGTGGACGAGCCACCGCCACCGCTACTGCCACCGCAGCCGGTGATCACCGCCGCAGAAGAAACGGCTACTGCCAGGGCTAACTTCTTGAAACAATCCATAACAACTCCTTTTAGAGGGAACTACCACTGGTTGGGTCGTTGGAAAGCTAGCACGGGGTTTTATGCGCAAACTGCCCCCATTTGGGGGGTATTGGGGTGGCGAATTGATAAATTTGGTTAAATCCAGGCGCCGCGGACACCTTCACCAATCTCCCGGGTGAATGCCCGAATCCGGCTGACCCGACGCAAGTCCGGGTGGGTGAGTATCCAGAGTGGTGTCGCCAGTTCCTCGAGCGGATCGGTCAGGCGCCTGAGATCGGAGGTGTTGTCACCGAGGTAGCAGGGTAATACCGCCAGGTCCGGACCATGTTTGATGGCCGTTTTCATACCGAACATGGAATCCAGTCGGTAACGGCATCGCTCATCCAGTCCCTGTTTGGTCATCCAGGTTTCCAGGGCGCTGTTACCCATGTGCTTGTCCGGGCCTACCCAGGGGTGCCGGTCGAGCTCGCCCAACGGAGTGGCCTCGCTCTTCCAGTGCTCGCCACAACCATAAACTGCCTGCTCAATGCTGCCGATTCGCCGTCCGACCAGGGTTTCGGGTGGATTCTGTGTCGGACGGATGGCGACGTCCGCCTCCCGTTTGCTCAGGCTGTGAACCTGGTTGGAAATAACCACTTCCAGGCTGATCTCCGGGTAATTCGTGCGGAACTCGGCGAAGATCGGCGCCAGCAGGCCTGTGAACAGGGTGTCGGTGGTGGTCACTCGAATGGTGCCGGAGAGCTTCAGGTCCTTTCCGGCCAACCGGCGTTCAGCGCCGACGATATCGGCTTCAACCCGGTTTGCAACGGCCGCGAGATCCTCGCCAGCGAGCGTTGGGGCATAGCCGGTTCTGGACCGCTCGAACAGGGTTACGCCCAGGCGCGCCTCCATGTCAGTGAGTCGTCGGAACACCGTGGCATGGCTGATACCCAGCCGCCGGCCGGCGCCTGACAGGGTGCCGGATTCGGTGATGGCCCAGACGATCTGTAGATCGTCCCAGCGAATGCGTTGTTCATTCATGCAAAGTTAGTTCTCGGTATTAGGCAATTCCTGTGTGCTAACGAACAGCTTAGGCTGTTACGAAACAGATGCAATAGGAGCGAAGCGATATGAAGGTGCTGATTATACTGGCCCATCCGGAGCGGGCGTCATTCAACGGTGGTCTGGCAAGCGTGGCCGAGGAGAGGCTTCGAGCCGAGAGACATGAGGTCGAATTCGACGATCTTTACCGGGAAGGGTTCGATCCGGTGGAACGAGCGGGCCACTACGCCGAGCGGGTAGATGAAGACTGCTTCGCACCGTTAACCGAGCAGCGCGCCCACTATGAGCGGGGGCCGCTTCCCGCCGATGTTCAGCGTGAGATTACCCGCCTGGAATGGGCGGACCTGGTCATCTTCCAGTTTCCACTCTGGTGGCACGCTCAGCCGGCCATCCTGAAGGGCTGGTTTGACCGGGTGCTGGTTTACGGAGGGCTGTATTCCGGCAGCCGGCGCTACGACCGGGGCCATTTCCATGGCAGAAAGGCGATCTGCTCGGTCACGACCGGCTCCCCCGAGCAGGCGTTCATGCCGTTTGGCCGGGCCGGCAACATGGTGGAATGGCTGTGGCCGATTCATTCATCGCTGCATTACGTCGGTTTTGATGTCCTGCCTCCCCAGGTCAGCTACGGCATTCAGGGAGGTGGCATCCGGTATCAGGAGGAGAGTGTTTTTCGGGAGCACCTGCAAACTGCAAAGCAGGCCTGGGCCTCACGGATTGAGGGATTGGGTAGAGAGACGCCGATCCCGTTTACCGGATGGGATGACTGGGATGATGACGGATTACTGAAGCCGACTCATCCCATGCGTTGGCGCCCGTGAAGATCGACGCTGCACAAAGTCGGGACTGTAGGTGCTGGTTCTGTATCCATTTTCACGTTGGAAGGCGCATTTTCTGGTAGCATTCGGCAAGATTTCAACACCTTTTCATTGTTCAACCTCTGGAGAACTCTACCCGTGATGCGCCCCTTTTTGATTGCTATCGCAGCCACCACCTTGATGGCTGGCTGTCAGACATCCACTTACATGACCTCTGCGGCGACGGATGGCAACGGGGTCACCTGCGGTGAAATCTATCAGGCGTTCAATGCCTATGAACAGGACCGGCAGTCTGCAGATGCGCTGGCGCAACTGAGCCAGTTGGTCAGTCCCGCAGCGGGCAGCTATGCCGAAATGGGGGTCAATTCAGCCTCCAAATACTACGACCAGATTGTCGCCAGCGCGAATGTTGCGCTCGCGATTCGAGGCTGTCAGCCGGTTGGTTGAGTAGTGTCAGCTTTTTAAACATTGTCGATCCCTGGCGCATACTAAGTTATTGTTCTTTAGGTTCCGGCATTAATAATGCTTGGGAAATGGCCTAGCGTCTCACAGGGAACTTAGTGCCATGCGCTCGATTATTTCAATCCTTCTGCTTGTCGCTGGCTCAGTATGCTGGGCTACACCGATCACCTACTCTTTTGAGGGCCAAACTACCAGGATTTCCTCCAATGTTGGCGATCAGAACCCGTTAACCCCGCTGATTCGTGATGACGGTGTCGTTGTCACGAATGGCGACGTTTCGATGACGGGGCAGATTATCTTTGATCCGGTGGTCACCCGAAACGGCGCGGGCGGAACGGGGTTAGGGGAGGTGCTGTCTTGGTCCTTTTCCACACAGGGGCTTACCTATCAGGGTGCTGGCGGTGCTTTCCATTTTCTGACCTTCCTGAGTGACTCCTTCCATTACGCCGATGAGGTGCCAACCGGCGGGTATGGTCCGGATGTTGTCAGTCTCGGGTTTGATTTCAATGGCGCGCCGTTCTCATCCGGCCCGGATGATTTTCCGGTCAACCGGTTTATCGGTGGAACGTTTTCGACTGCGATTGATCTCGGGGTGGTGAGCGATGTAGTCACCATGTACGGCCTCGACGGTGTCATTACCAGCATGCGTGTCGAGTCAGTACCAGGGCCATCGTCCCTGTTGACGATGGCCGCCGGATTCTCCCTGATCTGGCTGCGGCGCCGCAGTCTGGGGAGGCTTCAGCGGCGCTGACTACGGGGTGGTCAGCGCAAAGCTAAGCAGCCAACGGTTTCCCCGCTCAATCCTCGAAACCCTGTGCTGATAGAGATCCGGGCGAAACAGAACTATTCGCCCGAACAGGTTAAAGATGTTCTTCTCGCACAGGAATTCGCCTCCTTCTTTGGGCTTGGCAAGCACGCAGTTGAGCTTGTAGAGACGCCCCTCGGCGATCATGTCCAGGTGAGGACCCACTTTGTGTCCCTGCGGGTAACGCACCAGGTAGATGTTCAGGCGCTTTGACCGGAGCAGGATTCGCGTTTTTACGTTCGCTGGCATAGTCGGGGCTTTCCGGGAATATAGGTTCGGACCGAGTTTCAACCGCATACGATGCCATAGTACCGATTGCAAAAGCATCTTCGAACAAATCGCTACATGATCAAAAAAAGGTTTCAGGGATGATGGCAGTCACCGTGGGCTGAGTTGAGCTCAAACTGCGGTACGATGTTCGGGAAAGCTGCAACCGGAGTAACAGAGCTATGCAATCCGTGGTACTTCTTGATGGTGGCTTGGGCCAGGAAATATACCGGCGTGCCCAGCGGGTAAGCTCTCCGCTCTGGTCTGTTGCGGTGATGCTGGAGCAGCCCGAAATTGTGGCTGCGGTGCATACCGATTTTATCCTGGCAGGCGCGAAGACGCTGTCGCTCAATACCTACGCCGCCACGCCGACCCGTTTGGCTAAACAGGGCTTGCTTGAGCGGATCGACGACATTCATGAGCAAGCCTTTCGCGTGTTACATCAGGCAATTGAGCGGACGGGCGCGGAAGTGGACGTTGCCGGTTGCCTCCCGCCCTTAACCGGCAGTTACCTGGGGCAACCCGAGCGTTCTTTTGAAGATCTTCTGGATGAATATGTCACGTTGGTGCGCTTGCAGGCTGCTGCTGATGTTTTCCTGATTGAGACCATGACCAATACCCTGGAAGCGCAGGCGGCCTGCGCCGCTGCCCGTGAGCTGGGCAAACCCTACGGGGTCGCCTTTCGCCTGGAAGCAGACGGCAAACTCAAATCAGGAGAAAGTCTGGCAGAAGCGGTTGCGGCCGTTAGCCACTACTCGCCGAATTCGGTGATGTTGAATTGCTGCGATCCGGAGGTGATGACGGTCACCATGCCCGAACTGGTTGATCTGTATCCCTGTGCTGGTGGTTACGCGAACGCTTTCAAGTCTGTCGAGCCCCTGGCCAGCGGCGGCTCGGTGGATGCGCTGGAGGCGCGGGATGACATATCGCCTCGCGCCTATGTTTCGCACGTGCGACGCTGGCTGGCGGAGGGCGCCCTCGTCGTGGGAGGGTGTTGCGAGATAACGCCAGCCCACATCCGGTACATTACGGAAGCATTTGCTGGTGATGTCGAGTTTGTTCGGTTTTCTCAGCTCGCTTAACCCGCGACCCCGTTGTTGCGAATGCCCTTGTTCTTGAACCTGACGGGCTTCTGGCAGTCTGATATCGAGTGAGCTAATCGTTCAGGTGTCTTTTCCAGTGGAGGAACTGAAGATGACTGTGCAACGGCATGGCCTTTCCATAGGCATAGATCGGGTTGGCGATGATGTTTTCCTGGCCTTGAAGGCCCAGGGAAAGCTGACCCACGAAGATTTCAAAACCATCAGCCCGATGATCGATGGTGCCCTGGCGGGAATCAAAAAACGCAAGGTAAGAGTGTTATTTGATGTGAGGGACCTCGAAGGTTGGGAACTCCGCGCCGCCTGGGATGATTTTAATTTGTCCCTGGAGCATGGGCTGCAGATCGACAAAATTGCGGTATTCGGTCACAAGGTCTGGCAGGACAATATCGCGAAGGTTGCCAACTGGTTCATGGCCGGCGACCTGAAGTTTTTCGAGCATGAAACTGACGCACTTGCCTGGCTGAATCAGAAATAGAAGGCCCCATACAGCCGAGCCCCGCGATAAAGATCTGTGACGCTGCCATTGAAATCGTCGTCTTTGATGTCGACGTCAATGGCGAGTCGCGACAGTGAGGCGCCAAGGGCAAAATGTCGCAGCGCACGGTATTCCACGCCGACTTGCAGCTCCAGCAGAGATCCACGGATCTCATCCTCATAATCGAAATAGAACGTGTCCGTCCGGAAACGCACAAGTAAACGGGGGGTTGCCGCGTAGTCCATTCGAAATCCGAACACTGGCATGGGGGCGGTCGTTGCCGCTGTCTCGGCAAAGCCGCCGGCGGAAGAGGCCAGTGTGGCCTCGTAGTCCAGAATGTTGAGTCCTGCAGAAAACGCCAGTTCGACTCTGTCGACATGGTAGAAGCTGTAGCCGTATACCACTTTGTAGACGTCGTTCTCTATGCTGCTGTCGACTCGGGTACTTGTGGTGAATTCGCGGTCCCTGAAGGTAATGCTCCGTGTTATTTCCCGGCTGCCATCGCGCTCAAGCTGAAAGGCCGCCAATTCCACCCTGTGGCGATTATTGAAGCGATAATAGAATTCGAAGCTCGGGGTTGTGATGGTGGTATCGCCGTCCAGGTCCTGTTCGAAATCGATGGTGGTGCCCAGTCCTGACCTTGAAGCGCTTGCCGACAGACTTGTACTTGAGTCAATGACGAATAGCCCCCCAAGCTGAAGCATGGTGCGGTCAGGAAGGTTTTCGTACCGGGTCTCGGCAAGAGAAGCGCCGGCCGGAACAAGAGTCAGGCAGATGGCAATGGTTAGGCTGGCGAGTAAAGCGGTGCGATCGGGTTTCATGGGCAGGCCCCCGTTTTGAAATCGTGCTGACAGGACGGCCTGATCTGTCGTCTAAAATACCTTCCTTAATATTTAGTACAGCCTTGGCAGAGCGCAAGTGAAACTGGTGAAGGGTGGGGGAACCCTTCACCATGGAATGCTATCTGGAGCGGTGGGTTTCGAGGTATTTCAACGCATCGCTGCGCAGAGGCAGGTGCATGGCGCTCAGGATTTCGCGGCGCTCGTAGCCGAGATCCAGCAGGATGTCGTCTCTTTCCGCAAGCAGAGACTTCGCGATACGCCGGAATTGCTGACGACGGGAGTAACTCTCCATCCAGTGGGAAAGAGGCCCTAGTGCGGCAGTGTGATGGTGGTTTCTCATGTCGGGCATCGTCGTCACCTGTCTATTGGTCGAGTGGATTTAATCGCACGACACAGGATGGCGACTTGACTGCCTTCAATCAAACGAAAAGATTTTAACTGTGCCTTCAAATATGCTTAAGTCAGTGTTTGTCGGATTCTGATTGAGGAGACCAGCCGCTGTGAACATGCCGTTGCTTGATAATGAAGTGCTCAGAACCTTTGTTGCGATCTCTGAATGCGGCACCTTTACTGGTGCTGCCAAGGTGGTCCACCGCACACCCTCGGCGCTGAGTATGCAGATCAAACAACTGGAGCAAAGCCTCGGCAAGAGCCTGTTTGTTCGAGAGCCCCGGCAGGTCACGCTCACCACGGAAGGTGAGATCCTGCTGGACTACAGCCGTCGGTTGCTGCGCCTGAATCAGGAGGCAGTCCAGCACTTCATTGCGCCGACACTTGAGGGCAAAGTGGGTATTGGTACCTCGGATGACGTTGGCACCCGGATTTTGCCCGAGGTGCTCGCACAGTTTGCCCGTTCTTATCCCGCGGTACTGGTGGATGTGGTGGTTGGCTCGAGCAAGCAGAATCTGGCCCGTGTAGATGCAGGCCAGCTTGATATGGCGCTGGTTACCGTGGCGGACGAAGCCAGGGACATTCGTGGCGAAGTGGTGCATGAAGAGCCGCTGGTCTGGGCTGGCCGGGAAGGCAGCTCAGCCTTTCAGCGCACGCCCCTGCCCATTGCAATGGCGCACGAAGGCTGTGCCTGGCGGCGGATGACACTGCGGGCGCTTGATCGGGCAGGCATACCGTATCGAATTGCCTATACCTGTGAGCATTGCTCCGGGCAGGAAGCGGCGATGGTGGCAGACCTTGCCGTTGCGCCGTTCCCCCAGAGCCTCATTCGGCCGCCATTGAAACAGTTTTCCAGCGACGATTTACCGGATATCGGGTCGTATCAGCTGGCGCTTGTGCGGGGCGCCTCCACCCCGATCAACGACGCTCTGGCCACCCATGTAAAGGAGGCCTTCCAGAGCGTGTTGCGAGCCACTGCGTGACACTGCGCCGTTACATTGGATGGCCGAGCAACCCGAGGACACCCAGGGCAATCAGGTAGCCCGCGACAATGTAATTGAGCAGTTTCGGGAACACCAGGATGCCGACACCGGCGCCAAGGCTGATCAGGGGAGCGAGCTCCAGATGAAGGGTCATGAAGGTGGTCTCCGGTCAGGCCTATTTCTTGAAGAAGGTAAGGAAAGCGCCGGCTGCAGCGGCCGCGGCACCGCCAATCAGGTACCACATGGTTTCATCGGTAAAGCGCCCGGTGACGGTCTCGGTCAGTTGGTTCCCAACGGACTGGGTCGACTGATAGCCGAAATAGAGCAGGGCAACACCGACCACGAGCAGGACAACACCGACGAGTTTTGAGCTTCCCATTCAAAGGTTCCTTATAGGGTTCAGTTGGGCATCTGTTTGAAAGCACAGGGGAGCTTGACACCAGACGGAGTGGTCAGCAAGGGCGTAGTCGGTGATTTGTGAAAACAGCCCGGCTTGGCGTCTTCCCGCCCAGCCTTTATCATCCCGGGCTCACCTCACCAATCCGGACACTCTGCCATGAAGTTCCCCATCGTTACCGTCACTCTGGTCTCAGCGGCCCTGATCTTTGTGGTTTGGGAGCAAACCCGAGAGCAGCCGGAACCTGTGACAGCCAGTCGGTTTGCCGATCTGTCCGCTAATCCGGTGGAGCGGGGCACGGTTGTGGACTGGATGACCGGTCAGGTTTCCGATTTCTGCGCGGAGGCAACCGGGGCAGCACCCGGTAGTGACGCCCATACCGGCTGTATTGACGGCAGCGAGGCACGAGAGCCTGCCTGCCGCAGGGCGATGGCGGACCGGTTTCCGGGCATTGTCGCATCCGAGCGGATCTTCCGCGATCTTTCAATAACGCTGATGAATTGCCTGGTGCCGCAATCCCGGCCGATCGACTAACTACGACGGCGCGCCGTTGTCGGGATCCTTGTCCTGACCATGTAACGCGCCCCGTGCGGCCTCCTGGTCCAGGTTGATGGCGCGGATCGGATAGGGAATCCGGATGCCCTCTTCGGCGTAGCGTTTGTGCAGCGCTTTGACGAACGCGGATTTTACCCAGAATCGGTTGAAGTACTCTTTGGCTCGCAGCATGACAGTAAAGTTGATGCTGGAGTTGTCGAAGGTGTGGAACAGCACGAAGGTGTTGTATTCCGCAACGCCCCATTCATGGGTCTTCAGGATCTCCCGGGCCACTTCCAGGGTCACCCGCTCCACATGATCCAGATCTGAATCATAATGAACGCCCACTTCCACCGGTACTGACAGTTCCTTGGCCGGATAGTAATAGTTGATGATCTTTGAGCCGGACAGTTTGCTGTTGGGCATGATCACCATGTTGTTGGGTAGCATGCGAACCCAGGTAGAGCGCCAGCCAATGCGGTCGACAAAGCCCTGTTCGCCGGAGTCCAGTTCGATGAAATCCCCCACCCGGATCGGTTTGTCCATCAGCAACTGAACGCCGGAAAAGAAGTTTTCCAGGGTGGGCTGCAGTGCCAGGGCGACCGCCAGTGAGGTGATGCCCAGCGAGGCGATTACGGGCGTAATCGAGATACCAACGGTGCCCATGAGTATCAAAAGACCGAGACCCCAGACAATGCCCCGGGTAATACCCTGCAGGATGCTCCGACTGCCCCGCAACACATCCGATTGTTCGGCATAGCAGCGAATGGCGCCGCTGCACAGCCGATCCACGAACACCACGATGGCGAGTATCAGCAGGAAGTATTCCAGGGGGCCGGCGTAAGCGGCCAGCTGGTCTGAGGTAATGCCGAGGTAGGCGCACGCCGATTTGAAGACGATCACCGTCAGGCACAGGATCAGCAGGGTCAGTGGCCAGGGTAGCGCCGACGCGATCAATGAGTCCATCGTGAAGCGGCTGCGACCAAGCAGGGCAATGGTGCGTCCTAAAATGAGGCGTTTCAGCAGCAGAAGGGTCAGCATCGTGGCCAGCGAAATGCCGGATGCAATGACCCAGGGGTTCAGGAACAGCCCGCTGAAGGGAAGTGTCTCCATGTGCCAGTCTCGTGGGTGGCCGAGTTGTTGTTATTTTAAGCAATTTCCGTACCTCCGTCTGGCATGGGCGGTGTGGTTTCGCCATCGGCAACGCAGTCCGCTAGACTCTCTCCATTGATCAGCGAGTTACATTTACCAGTACGCAGGCGGCACCGAATGTCTGAAGATCCCCTGAAAGCCTTGTCCGATATGGCCAGCGATGCCCATACCCGAATCCAGGCGGCTCACGAGCACATCAACCCTGTGGTGGAGGTGCGGCGAGGCATGCGCGACGCCGGCATTCCCGCCGATGTCATGACCATTGACTGTCTGCGGACCCGCCGGCGGATAAACCTGATCCTCCATGACGAACAGCCGGGCAGTCTGCTTTACCAGTTCGTGACCATCGAGGACGAAGTGGGGGACAGTTTCCAGAGTATGGCGCTGGCCGATGTGACAATTCAGACCCTGGTTGACTGGATGCAGGATTACTTTGGCTGACTGACAGGTCGGGAGGGCTTGCCGTGTCATGATGACCGTGGACGCATCCATACTCTGGGTACTGGGTTTCGGCACGGTTGCCGTGGCGCTGGCGACGTTCCTGGCGCTGGTGGTCCTTGAGCTCGGTTGGCTGGACCTCGGTAGCGCCATCAGTTGGCTTCTGGTTATCGTAACCGGGCTATGTCTCGCTGCGCAGCTTTGGTGGACTGTTCCCTACATTATCGAGGACGACGTGCCCTCCATGCATGCTCTGGTGGAGTTGCGTTCCGGTGATCGAGTGCGAATCCATTTTCTCCACCCGGCACCTCCCAGCCCGACGGAGAACCCCGAGTCCGCGTAGCGGGATGCAGAGCTGGTGATCGTTGGCCGGAGTATCGCCGACAGTGATGAGCCGATCATCGTCACGGGGGATCTCAACGATGTCGCCTGGTCGCCCACCACCCGTCTGTTTCGCAAAGTCAGTGGCCTGCTGGATCCGCGGGTGGGGCGAGGGTTTTACAGTACCTTTCACGCCGATTACCCCGTTATGCGATGGCCACTGGATCATCTTTTCCATAGCAAGCATTTCACGCTGGCCTCGACTACCCGACTGCCCGACTGCCGTCCATCGGTTCTGACCACTTTCCATTGCTGACGAGCGTGTTGTACGACCCGGCCCTGGGGGCGGGCAAGAGCCTCTTGAGGCCGAAGAGGGCGATCAGGAGCGCGCGCGAAGCCTGGCCCGGGAGAAGGACGCGAGCAAAGCGGATGTCCCCGAACCGGGCGACTAGCGGGAGGACGGTTTTTGTTCCGGTTCTGAAGGGGAAATTTTACCGTGTGCTACGCTTAAAACGGTCCCGCCGATAGTCTGTTGTAGGTCTTCATATCGCGGAAGGGAAGTCCTGATCTTTGGAGGTGCCCAGTAAGCGGTCAATTTAAAGGTAAAGGAGACGAGCAAATGGAAGCCAAATCCAGTCAAGACGAATACAACCAGGTTAAACAGGATCTACAACAGCTCCGGGACGATCTCGCCAAACTGACGAAGGCGGTTTCGGAGAACCAGAAGGGCAATATCAGCAGCCTTCGGGATGAGATTCGTCGGGAAAGTCGCGAAGCGTTTGATCAGGTCAGGCAAAAGGGCAATGACGCACTGGACCGGGCGAAGGACGTTGGCGACAAGGCGGTTCACGACGTTGAGCACAAAATAGAGGAGCGGCCGTTCCTGAGTATTGTCATCATGTTTCTCGTAGGCGTTCTGGTGGGCAAGCTGCTTGATCGCGAACGATGATTGATTCGGCCCAGATCAAGGGATTGGTGCGCAAAGCCGTTGCGGCAGTCACTGGATTAATGCTTGCAATGGTCTTGCTTATCGCCCTGCTGGTTACCGGGTTCTATCTCCTGATCAGGGCAGCCCTCCTGGCCCTGACGCCGCTGCTCGGTGAGGCTGCCGCCATGGCCGCCGTTGGGGCGGGGTGCGTGCTTCTGCTGGCGGCCTTTTTCTGGATGTTGGCCGGTGGTCATTCGGCCTCGAAGAGAAAGCGCCGCAAGAGTTCTGGCGAGACCTCCTCCCTGGAACAGGTGCGGGAACTGATTCGTGAAAACCCGTTGGAAGCAGCCCTTACAGCCTTTGCGGTGGGGGTTGCTCAGCAAGGGGACCCCAGGCTCAAATCGCTGCTGATGCAGGGCGGCATGGAGTTGATGAAGCAAGCGGAGCGCCGTGAAGGCGATGCTCCTGAAGACCCCCGCCCTCAGGAAGGTGGATCCACCCGGCGATAAATGGCCTCCAGAAGGCTGTAGATACCAAACGCCAACAAACCAATCGCAACGAAGCCAATGAGCCATGCGCCGAACCGCTGGCTTCCGAAGGTGTCAAATACCTCGGCCAGGCCGCCTGCCTCCCTGGGATTCAGGTGATAGGCCGCGATCACAAAAAAGTTTCCGGCAACCACGAAGACGACGCCGCGAATAACCAGTCCGAACCGGCAGATCGGGTAGGCCCATTGCTGTGTTTCGGGCGGCATGTCGAAGTGCTCGTCGAACGTTGCCCTTGCCCCTTTCAAGCCGTGAGCCAGTCCAGCACCGATCATGAGGATGCCGACAGCCCCGACCAACCATCGCCCCAATGGCTGTGTCATTAACCAACTGGCAAAGCCTTCCGAACCGCCGCCTGAACTGCTGCTCAGGGTGAAAATCAGGCTGATCGCAAAGAACGCCAGAAACAGATGTGTCATGGCGCTGACCAGCAAGCCGGCTCGAATGGTGAGCCCCTTGGGGCTGAGGCCGTGCTGGTCGGTGTCCCCGATTGCCTGAATACAACGCCAGATTGCATAGCCGGCAAGCCCGAGAGCCAGCGTGGCAAGCAGGAAATCCCCCAAGGGAGCGGTCAGGAGCTGCGCTATAGCACCCCTGCTGCCCGTGGTCTGGCCGCCTTGCCCAATTGCTGCCAGTGCCGCCAGCCCCCCAACGAGCAGGTAGACCGTGCCGCGGGCAGCGTAGCCCATTCGCGCCAGCGCGGTAATGGCGTTTTCGGTCAATCTTGCCATGTGCCACCTCGTGGCAATTCTATTTGCCGAGCAGCTCACCAACGGAGCGCAGGTTAACCACGTGATCGCAGACCGACTTGGTGATCATCAGGATCGGCGTTGCGACAATTAATCCAACAGGTCCCCAGAGCCAGCCCCAGAACAGGAGTCCGATGAAGATGGCGACTGCATTGAGGCTGGAGATATAGCTGGTTAACCAGGGCGTCAGAAGATTGCCCTGGATACTGGTAATGATCAGTGAGACGCCGGATACGATAACGGCCATTTCCAACTCGCCAAACTGGATGAACGCGGCAACCCCGGTGCCAATCAGAACCAGAAACGGACCCAGGTAGGGCACGGCGCTGGCAACTCCGGCCACGACGCCCCACAGGGCAGCCTGTTCCATGCCGAGTGCCAGAAACGCCAGCCAGGTCACGATGCCCACGAACAGGGCGCCAATGACCGTCACGAACAGGAAGCGGCGGACCTGCTGGTGCAGTTCGTTCATGATTCTGGCCGCCTTTCGCATGCGTCCGAAAGAGGGGCCCGAAATCTTTACAACCTTGCGTCGGTAAAGCGAACCCACTGCCAGCAGGAAATACACCAGCAAGAGTACGGAGATGAACTGGGAGACAAGAACCAGTGCCGCCGGCGAACCCTTGATGACATACTCCTGTATATCCATGGGCTTATCCACCACCCGAACCCGTGTGACGCCTGGCTGGCTGGACTCGGCATCTTCCTGGTCCTGCGCGGCGGTGGCTTCGATTTCCTTTGCGGCTGTTTGCGCCTTTTCCATGATGCTCTCTTCTTCGTTGGAAGAGTGGGCTTCCCTGCGCTGGAACTCATTCATCGCCACCGGGATCTTGTCGAGCATCGCCATGGCTTCCTGTTTCAGCGGGACGCTGGCCGCAGCGATGATGCCAATCAAGGCAAACAGAGCTATGGCGGCACCAAGCGGACGGGGGATTCGGATCTTATCGAGCGTCGATACCACGGGGTCGAGGGCGTAACTGATGAGTACCGCGACCACTAGCGGCAACAGAACGGACTGGGCCCAGTCAATGAAGTAGAGGGTGGCAATGCTGGTCAGAACGATCAGCGCCATGCTTCGAATATTGATCGCCTCGATCAGTGCCGTTGTGGATGGAGTTCCATTCGCGTCCTGCGTAGTGGCCGGGCTCTGCTCGTCGTTATCCATGGCTTTGGTTATCTCGTTTTCGGCACCGTGCTGATACTCAGTGTAGTCCGCTATGTTCAGTCGGACATTCGTCGAAGCGGGAGGAATTCGTCGCCAAACGGAAGCTGAAGGTCAATCTGACTGTTTTAATTTGTAACCTGCCATTCTGCCGGAGTTTGCCCCTGCGTCGGGGCATGGAGTGTCGCTCATCCCTTTTTCTATTTAAGACAGGAGGTTGGTGTCGTCTTTCGCGGTTTTTTCGGCGTTACATTCGATGTCATCGTGTTTTCAACTGTAAGCGACATTTTTCTGACGAAATTGCCCGCCAAAATAGGAGTCAGATCTCAAAATATTGCCTATTCCAGGGCTATGCTTTGCTCAGATGTCAATAATCTGGTGCAAAAGTATGTCAAATCTCGGCAAAAAACTGTTGAAGCAAGGTGCGCTGCTGGTACCCATGGCAGCATTTCTTTCCGGCTGCGGTCTGGATGCTTCGGACGACAGCAGTATCACCGAGGCGCAATCTCCGGGCACGGTCGAGCCCACCGCACAGGTGGCGGGTGCTGCCATTAAAGGGGTGATACAGCAGGGCGTGGTAACGGCGAACCGGTTGCTGGAAGACAAATCCGGCTATTACCTCCCTGACCGCCTGGCCGCCAAACCCGTTCGAACCGCCGACGATGGCAGCTATGAGCTGCGTTTGCGGGGCAAGGCTGACGGCTGGGCCCTGGTGGAGCTGCGGGCTGACGGTAGTACCCGCATGGTATGCGACGTCGTGCCGAGCTGTGATCAGGTCGGCGGCGGCCAGGTTGAATTCGGCCAAACACTGGAACTGAGCAGCGACTTTGTATTGCGTGGCGCCGGGGACCTGGTTACCGAGACCGTGCATCTCACGCCCCTCACCCATTTGGCCGTGACATTGGCCGAACGCAGTGACGAAGGCCTGTCGCCAGCAGCACTGGCGGGCGCCTACCAGACCGTGGAGGCCTGGTTCGGGTTGTCTGTCGGCGCACTTAGCCTGGTGCCACCTGATCTGACGCGACTTGATGAGCTCGAAGCGGTATCGGCGGATGCGCTTCAGGTCGCGATCACCAATGCGGCGTTTCTGGCGCTGGTCAACGACAACGACCAGTGGCAAAGCATTTCCGATGTGCTGAACAACATGTCGGCGCAAGTCGTTGCCAGTGGCCGGCTTGATATCACGGGTGATGGCACCAGCCTGGCGCTGGCGGATATTGTTGCAGCGTCTGCTGCCCAGGCATCCGAGCTGCAGCTGGTCACCGAGTCGAGCATCATCGACCAGAAGCTGGTGATTGTGGAGTACCGCAACGTTCAGCGGTTCAAAACCATAGCGGATGTTTACAGTGGCTCTGACGACGGCGATACCAGCGTTGCGGACACGACCGAGCCCCCGACCACAGAGCCGGCACCGGAACCGGCCATCCCGGCGGACGCGGCGCTGCTCAGCTGGACGGCTCCGTTGACCCGGGAAAACGGGGTGAGCCTGAGCATGGGTGAGATTGCAGGCTTTGAAGTCGTCTACGGCAAGTCGGCCGATGCACTGGATCAGTCGATTGCCATTGGCGATGCCTCTGTCGACGAACTATTGGTGGACGATCTGAGCGAGGGCACCTGGTACTTTGCCATGCGAACCCTGGATACCGACGGCAATCGAAGCTCACTGTCGGAGATGGTCAGCAAGCAGATCTGAATACTCAGCGAAAGGCCGCCGGCGTGCCATGCGCCGGTGGCCAATAGCTATTGCAGGCGCTCAACCCGGACGCGGGCGATGGGGTTATCCCAGCGCTGAACACCTTCCAGCGTAGACGTGCCGAGCCCGTCATCCTGTGTAACCACGCCGGGGTGGATATAGACGGCATTCCGGACATCATCCCGAGCCGCATTGAATCCTTCGGCAAGTCCACTGGCAGCGGGGCCGGGCACGGTGTCTGCGGTTTCGGTATTGGCCTCGGTGCCAGCGTCGTAGCTGATCGCAAAATAAGTCCTGGTGTCGCCGATCGAAAAATCGCTGAGGTCGATGCCGCGGACCCCCGCCAAAGCATCGTTGGTATTCACGGGCATGGCTAGCCAGGTCAGTAGCAGCCCGTTGTCAGAGGTTGTCGAGGCAGAGGCCGAGATTTCCGCCGTCGCGCCCGGGGGGATGGGGCCGGTACCGGTTTCGGTCGCCAGCACACCGCTGTCGGCGTCCGCCGCCGCGAGAAACGCGTCGTTGTCGCCACTTTCCGCCAGTCGTTCCAGTTCCACCGACGCGCCATCACCCAGACTGAATGCTTGCCACTCGGCGCGATGGATAACCACTGCGGCGGGCGAAAAGGGTTGTCCGGCGGACAGATTGGTGATGCTGACCTGGTAGCGGAAGCTGCGCGAACTGACCAGCGAGTCACCATCGTCGTCGCTCGAACTGCATCCTGCGACCAGCCCCGTCAGTGACAGCATCAGAATCAAGTGTGTTCGAAATGCCATGACGCACCTCCGGATTATCGTACGGTCACGGTGACGCGAGCCACCGGGTTCAGCCACCGATGCAGGGTGCTGACAATATCGCTGGGTCCGCCGCTTGGGTTGTTATCACCCAGGTTGCCGCGATGAATGTGAACGTAGCCCTCGACGTCGCTCGTCACTCCGGTACCGTTGGTTCCCAGCTCGGAGTCCAGTTCGGCCGGCACCGGCATGCCGGGCAGGCCGACGGTCTCGCTGCCACGCAGTTCGTTGTTGGCCTCGGTGCCGGCATCGTAGGCGTTCAGATTGTAGCTATAGGTACCCGGCTCGGTGGGTAGGGTGAGGCTATTAAGAGCCAGGAAACCATCGTTGGTGGGCAACAGCATGGCGACAATCGACAGTCGGGTGTTCGCAATGGCGTTACCGGTATTGAGCGTGACAACGGTACTCGCCCCCGGTGCCAACAGCCCGTTGGCCGGGTTATCGGCAATGGTGGCACCGGCGGCATCCAGAAAGGTAATCAGTCCGGAGAGATCACCGACTTCCGCCATCGCCCGCAGGTTACTGGACGCCGTCTCACCAGCTTCAAAGAGGGAAACGGACTCTGCATGGGCCGCTACCAGCAGCGGCGTGAAATACAGGCCCCGGGTCGGGTTGTGGATTTCCACATCGAATTCGGCGGCCAGGACCGGGAAGGGGATGGCAGCGAATGCCAGAGAGAGGATTAAACGGTTCATGGGTCGACTCCTTTCACCACTGATCAGGTCCCTTCAGTATCGCCCGATGGCGGGAGGTCGTCATCCCGGAATTGTAACGCTGATGCCGTTCTTTCGGCGGCCGCCAAAGTCGTTTTGACGCCCTCTGGTGGAGTGCTATCGTGATTGATGGAGTGACAAGCACTCGGAGGGGACAGGCATGAACAAAGACAGCGACGACCCGCTGGCCCGGAAACGGCTTTATGTACTGGTGGCGGATAATGCACAGGCAAGGTTATTCCAGGCGACAACGCCTGTTAGGGCTCTTGATGAAGTCATGACCCGGGAGCACCCGGCTGGCCGCCTGAAGGATTCGGAACGCTATTCCGACCGGCCCGGGAGCGACCATGGCGGTGTCGGCGGGCATCAGAGTTATGACCGTGAAAAGTCGGACGACCCGGAGGAGGAGCGGTTTGCCCGCGACCTCAGCGAACAACTGGAAAAGGCCCGGCATGAGGGACGCTTCGAAAAGCTGGTGCTCGTGGCGCCTCCCAATTTTCTCGGGGCGTTGCGGCATCATCTGAGCAAGGACTGCCTGACAGCGGTGGTAAAGTCCATTGATAAGGACCTGGTGCGCCAGGACCCCGAGGCGATTATTCAGCACCTCGGGCTGTAACGGGAAAAGATGTTTCGGAGCAATTCGTGCTAGTCTCCTGAGCGAAAGACGTTGACAGTTTTCCAGGGGAGTAGTCGATAGAAATGAGCAGTGATCCGTTAAATGAAGTACTCGAGCTGACCGGTGAAGAGCGGTATGACTACTTTCTGAGTGAAGTGCTCGAAGAGCGCGAGATCTGGATTCTGGTCAACGCCGATAACCGCTTTCTGAAGATTGTTTCGGAAGACGAGGGCGTGTCGCACTTGCCGGTCTGGCCGAGCGCCGCGTTTGCCGCCAACTATGCGGGCGGCTCGGATGAGCTCTCGCCGAAAAGCATTTCCCTGCCGGATTTCTTCAAGAAATGGGTGCCAGGTCTGACCCGGGACGGTCTGGACGTTGGCGTATTTCCAGGCGCAGACGGTACCCTCTGGATTACCGAGCCGGAAGAACTGAAGCGCGACCTGCAGGACGAGCTGTCGAGTTTCTGAAAAGGCCTGGTTAGAGGGTGAGCAGGGCTTGGAAGTCGTATTGATCCTGCTGGCGGTTGGTATACTGATTCTGGTCCCCGTCGGCTCCATTCTTGGCGTCCTGGCATTTCGTCAGCGTCGTGAACAGGCCTCTCGCCTGGACTTGCTCGCGCGTGAGCTTTATGAACTCCGCCAGGAAGTGGTCCATCTTCGGCGCCAGACTGGTCAGCCGGAACAAACGGCCACATTGAGCCTGGATGAGCCGGAAATACCTGACCCCCAACCAGAGGCAACGGAACTTCCTCGGTCTGCCCACCTTGTTCAGGCGCTGAAAGAGAACTGGATGGTCTGGCTGGGCGGTCTCAGCGTGGGGCTTGCCGGTATTTTCATGGTCAGCCACTCCATCAATGCCGGTCTGATTGGACCGCTGCAGCAGCTGTTGCTCGCCCTGATCAGCGGCCTTGCCCTGCACCTTGGTGCCGAGGTCCTCAGGCGCCGACACATGGGCACGGACCAAGTGTTCGCGGCCCTGGCCGGCGGCGGCAGCATCACGCTGTATGCGGCCCTGCTGGCGGGTGTGCATCATTTCGGGTTTATCAGTGCCACAGTGGGGCTGGTCGGGCTGGCGTCCGTGTCTCTGGTGACCATGGCCCTGTCGCTGGTTCATGGGCCATTACTCGCCATCATGGGGTTGAGCGGCGCTTACCTGGTGCCTCTGCTGATCGGGAGCGACGACGGCAGTGTCGCCTTTGTGCTGTCGTACAGTTTCCTGATTACATTGAGTTCCCTGCTGCTGATGCGTTACGTGTTCCGCGACTGGCTGTGGTACGCCACCCTGGCCGGAGCGTTGCTATGGTGGTTCCTGGGGACCTCGGCGGAGCCTGTCGGGGCGTCCATACCCTGGTACCTGGCGGGATTGATGGTGGGCTTTGGCGTATTGCGGGGCAATCAAGGGGTCGGGGAGCAAAGGTTGTGGCAGGCCTTCCTGCCGTTGCTGGCGGCCTGGGGCTTTTCAATGGCTATCCAGCTTGATACCAGCCCTGTGTACTGGAGCTGGTTGCTGATCCTGCCGGTAACCGCGTTGATTCCCCAGAGCCGCGGTGGGATCTGGTATCTACCCTGGGCGAGTGTGGTGGTCAGTGCAGGCGGGTGGCTCGTGCTCCGGGGCAGTCTGGGCCCCGGGGACGGATATCTGGTGCCCTGGCCGGCGGACCAGCCGGGCGGCTTCTTCGGTTACCTCGTGGCCGCGGCCATTCTCACCGTCGCTGTCGGGCTCTGGCAGTGGGTGCGCCACAGCGACCAGCGGCGCTGGGCGTCCCTGACCCTGTTATCGCCACTGGTGTGGCTGGTTCTCGGATGGTTGCTGCTGCACGGCTATGAAACTTCATCGGTCTGGGCGGTAACCACCTTGCTGGTCGGAGGCCTCTACGGTGTGATGGCGTCGCAGATGGAACGTCGCGAAACGTTCCGCACCGGGGTGGTCTGGGCCATCCTCGCGGCGCACGTCAGCTATACCCTGGCGGCGGTGATGATTGTCCGTGAGGCCTCTCTGACGCTGGCGCTTTCGGTCCAGTTTGTCAGCCTCACCTGGCTGGCCCGGCGTTACGCCATGCCGGAACTGTACCTGCTCCTGAAAGCCGCCCTGGCGCTGGTGGTCGCACGGCTGACATTCAATCCCTGGCTGCAGGGCTATGCGGATGATCTGCACTGGTCTCTGTGGACCTACGGCGGGGCAACGCTGTTGGCAGCGATCGCGACGCGATTGTCGATGAAAGGGCATAGCATTCGCCCGTGGCTGGAAGGGGCAACCCTGCACCTGCTGGTGTTGTTTCTGGGTACCGAGCTGCGTTACTGGCTCTATGACGGCGATATCTTTGCCCACGAATACAGCCTGACCGAGGCCGCGATCAACACGCTGCTCTGGGGATCCCTCAGTGTCACCTATATGGTGCGTGCCGGCGCGAGCCAATCGCTGGCCTGGCTGTATCGTCTGTTCGCCCGGATGCTCCTCGTGCTGGCCTCTTTGAGTTATCTCTCGATACTGATCCTGCTGAACCCCTGGTGGGCCGAAAGCAGCGTTGGCGACACCCCGATCTTCAACCTGCTCCTTCCGGCCTTCGGTGGCCCGGTCCTGTTGGCGCTCATGGTCAGCCGGTTCCCTCAGCTGGCTCCCCGGCTCTGGTCCCTGTGCCTGGCTGCCGCCGGCTTCCTGTTGTTCACCGCCATGGAGATACGGCAGTTGTGGCAGGGCGGTGAAATGGCCGCGTCGTTCGGCATGAGTGAGGGCGAGCTCTACAGCTACTCGGTCATCGGCATGTTGTACGCCATCGCCGTCATCGTCTATTCCACCAGGCGGGCCAACGCCCTACTGTACAAAGCTGGCATGGCGTTGCTGGGCATCGTGATTGCCAAGATTTTCCTCATCGACATGGCTGGCTTGCAAGGACTCTGGCGGGTCGCAGCTTTCATGGGGCTGGGGCTGGCCTTGCTCGGGCTGGCCTGGATGTACCGTAACGTCCAGCGAGCATCGGAGCAACCGGAGCAAGCCGGTAGCCATCCCTGAATAACAGCGGTTTTCATTGAACCGACTCACCTACGGGTTGTACGGTAAGCGTGTCCGGTGCGGGATCTCTGCTCCGGCTCACTTACCGCGCCACTCATCTGGAGTAAGGCAGCATGCTGGTATTCTCAAACCCCGTAGGTTCCGGTTCACTCTGGTTCGATAACCTTGCCACCGCCGACGGTACGCCTGTCGCGTACGATCCTCAGGCGCGGGCTTTTGTGCCTATGCGACCGTTCTGTGCAAACCGGAAGGTTATCGGCTGCAACTGGATCGCGCCCAGGGAGGGGGCCTTCTGCACCTCCTGCGCAATGACCGCGCTGGCGCCGGATCCGAGCATTGCCAACGCCATTCCCAATTGGGCGGAAACCGAGGCCGCCAAGCGCTGGGTACTCGACAACCTCGGGCGTTGGCATTGGTTCCGTCCGGAGGACCCGGGCACCCGTCCCGTTTTCCACATGCTTGCCGAAGGACTGACGCCGGTGGCCATGGGGCATGCCAATGGCGTGGTGACCATCAGCGTTGCAGAGGCAGACCCGGTGGTTCGAACCACCCGCCGGCAGGCGCTTCAGGAGCCCTACCGGACCATGGTCGGGCACATGCGGCACGAAATTTCCCACATGCTCTGGTGGCGGCTCAGTCTGCGCGAAGACTTTCTGGAAGCCTTCCGTGGTATGTTCGGTGATGAGCGCGCGGACTATGCCGCCGCACTGCAGCGGCACTATCACGAAGGACCGCCGGCGGGGTGGGAGCAATCCTATCTGACCTCCTACGCGTCCGCTCATCCCCACGAAGACTGGGCCGAGACTGCGGCACACCTGCTTCATCTGACGGACATCACTGACAGCGCGGTGGCATCCGGACTGTCTTCGCCAGAGCTGCCCAATGCCCGCTGGGACCCGTACTCCGAACCGGACACGGCAAAGCTGATCAACGTGGCAGCCTCCCTGGCGATTAGGGTCAACCATGTGAACCGTTCCATGGGGCTCGCGGATCTTTATCCGTTTGTATTGTCGGATATGGCCCAGAAAAAACTGGCGTTCGTTCATGACTGGCTTCGTCGCGGGGCTCATGGGCGTTGAGACCTTCACTGGCACTTGCCCACAAAAACTGTGGATAACTTTGTTGGCAACGTAAGGACATGTGGTCTCGGACGCCTGAAATCAGGCGTTCCGGCAATGTGACTGTTAAATGACCGGAGTGGGTCAGTGGCGTCACAGGCCCTCATCGGCGATTCGGTTGAACCACTCGACGCCAAAGCGTACACCGAATCCCTGGAGGTCCGTGGGGATGTGGGCCAACCCGCCCTTGTGAGTGCCGGTCGAAGCCATGTCCACGTGCACCCAGCCCACGCCCTTGTCCACGAATTTGCCGAGAAGACGAGCCGCGTAGATATGATCGCCTGCGCCCGCTGTTCGGCACTGGAGCGTATCCGCGACTTGAGATTTCAGGTCTTCGTCGTAGTCGTCTTCATAGGGGAACGGCCAGACCCGTTCACCGCAATGCTCACCGGTCTGGATGATGGGCTCGATCCAGTCCCGCCGGTTGGTGATGGCACCGGCCATGCGTTGTCCCAGGGCCGAGACGACGGCGCCGGTCAGGGTGGCGTAATCCAGGATGGCCCGTGGTTTTCGCCGGCAGGCGAGGGCCAGGGTGTCGGCCAGCACCATGCGGCCCTCGGCATCGGTGTTGATCAGTTCAATGGTTGTACCGTTCACGGCGGTAATGACGTCATTGCACTTCACGGCCCTGGAGCCGATGTGGTTTTCGGCCAGCGCCAGCCAGCAGTCCACGGGTTGAGAGAAATTGAGTCGGGTCAGCGCGAGCAGGGTGCCCAGTGCCACCGCGCTACCCTGCATGTCGCCATGCATACCTAGCATGCTGCCACCGACCTTGAGATTACTGCCGCCGGTGTCGAAACAGATGCCCTTGCCCACCAGGGCCAGTGGTTTATCCCCGGCGCCCTTCAGTCGGTATCGCAACTGCAGTATGCCGGCGTCCCGATTCGGGCTGGCCTCGACCACAGACAGGAAGGCACCGGCCTCAAGCCGTTCCAGCTGGTCGAGGTCGTAGAACTGGGCTTCCCAGCCCTCAGCCTTGGCCAGTGCCTCGGCGTAGTCCCGATATATGCCGGGCGTCAGGTAGTTGCCCGGGAGTTCGGTCAGCCAGCGTGCGAGGTTGTTGCCCTCGGCCGTCGCCTTGACGTACCGAAAGTCGGCGGCCTCGAACCCACCGAAAAAATTCATGGCAGACAGAGGGGGGATGTCGGGAGTTTCATCCGAAATCTTCGGAGGCTGGAACAGGGCCGCAAGGGCGGCGGAAACCAGAGCCTCGGCCATAACGCAGGCGGCCTGCTCCTGATCGAGCAGTGAGATTACATTGATCTTCCTGGAGCGCTCAGCCATCAACGGGGCGATCAGCTTACGGGCCTGGCTCAGGGCTTTGAACCCGCCCACATCGTCCGCCACAAAGGCAATCGCGGCGCGGGTTCCCCTGGGGCCGGAGATGAGCATGGGATTGGCATTGTCCGGGAAATCGGCGAGGCGCAATTTCAGGTAGTCGGCCCACGGAGCTTTGCCCAGAGCGTTGTGGTTGGATTCCGGCACCAGGAGTATAAGGCTCACTCCGGTGTCGAAATCCCAAGAGGCTGGTATGCGGTGGTCCACATCAAGCTTGAGCTCTGGTGTTCTCGGGAGTTCAGGTTTCATGGCCGGGTGCTCCAGACGGTTTCGAATCTGCCCTCGAGTAAGGATAGTTGTATTCCGCGGGAATACCCGGGCCAATGGAAAACCCGGTTTGAGGACGTTTGTAATTCGGCTAACCTTTCTGAATCTTCTGTGCCCAAGGGAGCCACGCCATGGCCATTACCGAGTCCCTCGACTGTGATCTCGTTTTTTATACCAACCCCATGTCCCGCGGACGAATTGTGCGCTGGATGCTGGAGGAGGTTGGGGCCGATTACCGCCAGGTCCTGCTTGATTACGACACCCAGATGAAGTCGGAGGACTATCTCGCCATTAATCCCATGGGAAAGGTGCCGGCGCTGGTGCACCGGGGGGAGGTGGTGACCGAATGCGCGGCGATTTGCGCCTACCTGGCCGATGCGTTCCCCGAGGCCGGTCTCGCGCCGGAGCCGACCGCGCGGGCCGCCTATTACCGTTGGCTTTTCTTCGCCGCCGGGCCACTGGAGGCGGCGGTCATGGACCGCGTTCTGCAGGCGGAAGTCAGCCGGGATCAGGAGCGGATGGTCGGCTATGGCACCTATGAGCGAGCCGTCAGCGCCATGGCCGGTGCCGTTTCGGCCCATCAATACGTGGCGGGCGACCGGTTCTCGGCGGCGGACGTTTACGTGGGGTCGCACCTGATGTGGGGCATGGAATTCGGCTCGATTACCCGGCGGCCGGAATTTGAGGCCTACGTTGCTCGCTTGAGCGATCGCCCGGCCCTGCTGGCGGCGAAGGCCGTTGACGATGGGCTGGCCCCGCAACCGGGATAAGGCATGGACGACTACACGGAGTTTCTCCACGAAGTGTTCGGGCACTTCGGTGCCGTCACCGTTCGCCGGATGTTCGGCGGCTACGGTATCTACCACGACGGGCTGATGTTCGCGCTGGCTGTGGACGAAGCGCTTTACCTCAAGGCCGATGCCGGGAATGCCCGTTACTTCGAAGAGCAGGCGCTCGGCCCATTCGAATACGACCGGAGCGGCAAGTTAGTCCGGCTTTCCTACTTCCTCGCCCCGGCGGAGGTCATGGAGGATCCGGAGGAGGCGGCGCAGTGGGCTCGGCGTTCGTATGAGGCTGCATTGCGGGCCCGGAAGCCGAAACGCCGTTAGCAATGGCTCACGTTCGGAGTGTCACTTAACCGTAACAGCTGGTGTCAGATTAATTTACAGTTGCGATGCAAGCGTGTCGCTTCTGTATTGCTAACTTAATGAAAGATAAACAGGAGTTTGGAGTTGGTTCCCCGATTGCTGACTGTTCCGAAAAAGGAATTCAACCAACAAAGGAAGCAATCAATCATGCAGTTTTCCGGTCGTCTTGCCGCCGTCAGTGTTCTCGGCGTTTCACTCCTCGCTGCCACACCCGCCAGCGCCAATCTCATCGTCAATGGCGGCTTTGAACAGCCGGATGTTGCGGCGGGAACCTGGCAGCATTTCAGTTCCGCGGCTGTGGATGGCTGGGAAGGCGATAATATCGAGATCTGGGACAACTATGGGGGGGTAACGGCCCATGAGGAAAGCCAGTTTGCTGAGTTGAATGCCCACCCGAACAGCGGTGGCGCGTTCAGTATCTTCCAGAGCTTTGCGACCACCGTTGGCCAATCCTACGATCTGAGCTTTGCCTATCGGGCACGCCAGAGCAACAGCGAGAGCTTCGACGTGTCTGTGATGCCCGGGATGACCTGGAACCTGGATGACCACGTTGTCGGCGCCTGGAGCATCTTCTCGGACAGCTTCGTTGCCTCCTCCGAGCTGACCACCCTGACGTTTACCTCGGTCATTCCCGAAACCGGCACCGTCGGTAACTTCCTTGATGACGTGAAGGTGACTGCCTCCGTTCCGGAACCGGGCTCCATTGCCTTGCTCGGGCTGAGTCTGCTTGGCATGGGCGTCGCCCGTCGCCGGCGCCAGGGTTAATCACCTGGAATAGGGCGGACTCGCGGGCGTAACCGCGGGTCCGCAGGCGCTGCTTTCGACCTTCGGTCAATATCTGGCCGCGTCCCCGCAATCCCCGCTCCATGGCGTTTCACGCCACCTTTCCTCGCGCTACTAACAACGTTATCCACAGATTCTGTGGGCAACTTTTCAGGGGTACAGCGAATCCTTACAGGTGTGGTCTCCGGTCCCGGAAACTGGCAAAGTTCACCCAACCATCACGTTAACCACATCAAGAGGATAGGCCGGTGACAGACCTTGTTGAATACCAACTTAACGATGGCGTCGCGACAATCGCTATTGCCAATGGAAAAGCAAACGCGCTGAGCCATGACGTATTCAAGGAGCTGAATGAAGCGCTGGATCGCGCCGAGAAGGACGAGGCTGTGGTGATTCTCACGGGCCAGCCCGGGATTTTTTCGGCCGGCTACGATCTGAAAGAAATGCAGAAGGGCGCCAGCGAGGCCTCGGCGCTGGTAACCGTCGGGTCCAGGCTGACCCGCCGCCTGGCGGCGTTTCCGCTGCCGGTCATTGGCGCCTGCAGTGGCCACGCCATTGCCAAGGGCGCCTTCATCATGCTGTCGGTGGACCATCGCATTGGCGTGGAAGGCAGCTTCAAACTCGGCCTCAATGAGGTGGCCATCGGCATGACCATGCACCACGCCGGCATCGAGATTGCCCGGCATCGGCTGGCCCCGGCCCATTTCTACCGTTCGGTGGTCAACGCCGAAATCTACGATCCCGAAGGTGCTGTCGAGGCGGGATTCCTGGATGAGGTCGTTGCCCCGTCTGACCTGATGTCCCGGGCGAACGAGCTGGCGCAGCATTTCCGGACGCTGAACATGCGGGCTCACCGGGAAACCAAGCGCAAGGCGAAGGCGGAGTATCTGGAGCTGCTGGACCGCTGCATCCAGCAGGATTCCGAGCATCTCGGCCTGTCGGGTTAATCCGGTTCGTTAAGGGCCTGTCCGCCTTAGCGCAATGGATAGGCCCGAACGCTGGCGATTCACGCTGAATCGTGTAAGTTGGGCGATTGCCCATTCATCGGATTCCCCAACAGGAGGCCCGTCGTGTCCCAGTTCGAGCAGTTCGCCAGTGACAATTACAGTGGGGTTTGTCCCCAGGCCTGGAAGGCCATGGAGCAGGCGAACCGTATGGATGAGCCCGCCTATGGCGAAGACAGCTGGACCCAGCGGGCAGCGGATGGGATTCGGGCGCTCTTCGATACCGAGTGCGACGTCTATTTCGTCTTTAACGGCACTGCCGCCAACTCCCTCGCGCTGGCGTCCATCGGCCAGTCCTTTCACAGCGTGATCTGTCATGAGCTGGCTCACATTGAGACCGATGAGTGTGGCGGCCCGGAATATGCGTCCAACGGCGCCAAGCTCTTGCTGGGGCAGGGGCCGGACGGCAAGCTGACACCGGAAAGCATCGAGCATCTGGTCACCAAGCGCACCGACATTCACTACCCGAAACCCAAGGCGCTGAGCCTTACCCAGGCGACGGAGGTCGGCACCATCTACACGCCCGATGAGCTGCGTGCGATCCGGGCCACAGCCGATCAGTACAATCTGAATATCCACATGGACGGTGCCCGCTTTGCCAATGCGGTGGCGGCACTGGACGTTCACCCCTCCGAGATCACCTGGAAAGCCGGCGTCGATGTTCTGTGTTTTTCCGGCACCAAGAACGGCCTGGCGCTGGGTGAGGCGGTGGTGTTTTTTAACCGACGTCTGGCGGAGGACTTCGAGTGGCGCTGCAAGCAGGCAGGCCAGCTGGCCTCCAAGATGCGGTACATTTCCGCGCCCTGGTGCGGGCTACTGGAAGGCGACGTCTGGTTGCAGAACGCCCGTCATGCCAACGCCTGCGCAGAGCGACTGGCCAAAGGTCTGACCGGATTGCCGGGTGTTACGCTTCGCTATCCGAGGCAGGTTAACGGTGTTTTCGTGGAAATGCCGGAGCCGGTGCAGGCGGCGCTGCGGGCGAAAGGCTGGCGGTTCTACAATTTCATCGGTGGTTCGGCGCGGCTCATGTGTTCCTGGGCGACGACGACGGAGCGGGTTGATCAGTTTCTCTCGGATGTGCGGGAACTGCTGGCCTAGCGTTGGATGAGCCGGCTTTCACGAACCCGGTGGGCGTCACCCCGGTCGCTTGCCGAAAGGCCCGGGTAAAATTGGCGGAATCCCGGTAACCGAGCCGGTACGCCGTTTCGGTGACGCCCAGCCGTTCGTCGAGCAGGTAGCGCCTGGCGCTGTTCATCCGGGCCTCCAGTATAAGTGTCCGATAGCGAACCCCGTCTTCCAGCAGGTGCCGGTGCAGGGTCCGGGTGGACATGCCGAGCTGCGCCGCAACATTCTCCTGATCCGGATAGGGTGGGCCGATCCGGGTCAACAGGCCCACCACTCGCCCCGCGAGAGTCCTCTGTCCCTCCAGCCGATTCAAGGCTTCTTCACACTGGGCAACCGCCTGGGCGTGCGCCGTTCGATCGGCGAGCGCAAAGGGAGCCTCCAGTCGCTCTCTTGGCAGCGAGAGGCTGTGGCTGGGCTGATTGAACGCGATGCCCTGTAATGTCGAGCCAAGCCGTGCTTTCAGGCCCGCCTGATTGGGGAAGGTCAATCCGGCACGCAGCTCCAGGTTTCCGACCAGGAAACTGCCCATGACATCGAAGCTGGCGAGCAGGGTATGTACCACGAACCGCTCGGTCCGCCCGGAGATCCCAGGCGCGGGAATGATCGTGAGCCGGACGCGCTTTTCAGTGACGTCCAATTTCAGTGTCGCCAGTTCCGTAATCAGTGGAAAGAAGCGAACCGCGACACCTATGGCCGCGCCGGCGTTCGGAGCGGTCAGCCCGGCGTAACCTGCGGCACCGTGGGCACTGATATTCAGGTGGTGCCCAAGCAGGATGCCGGGAAAGCGTTCGTCGGTGAGTCGTTCAACATTCTGTAGCAGGCGATCCAGACTGTCGTGGCTGACGACCCCGTCCGGCGCCTCGAGAAGCCGTGGCTGGATGTCGGTGCCCGCGAGCAGCCCGGCCAACGGCACCTCGGCGCTGGTCAGTAACTGGCACAGGCTCTGGAGGTAACGGGTTGCGGTGGACGCCTGCTGGTTGGACCGGTGCATTGCGGCTCTTCCATTGTCGGGTTGTCTGACAGTGTCTGAAAATGACAGAAGTCTGTCAATTAGTAACCTGTTTCCCGGGCGGAATGGGCGCACAGTGGCTTCAGAAGAACAACCAGCTGTGACCACAAGGAGAAGCCCATGCTGGAGAAGGTGCCGTCCCGGATCATGATCGCCCTAAAGAAAGTGCTGTTTTTGCTGGTGTTTGCGGTGGCCATGCTGCCCTATGATGCCTGGCAGACGATGCAGGAAACCGGACAGTGGAACCTTTACGCCTGGTGGCCGTTGTTCGTGATCTTCGGAATCGTTCCCATCGTTGATCACCTCGTGGGAACGGACTCTTCGAATCCCTCGGACGACGAGGTTGCCCGTCTCTCCGGCCAGCGCTGGTATTCGTTTCTGACCCTGATGGTGGTGCCGGCGCAACTGGCGGTGCTGGCATTCGGCGCCTGGGTGTTCGCCAATACCGATCGGTTCTCGCTGGTCGGGCAGGTGGGCTGGATACTGTCCTGCGGGATTGTCAGCGCCATTCTCTCTATCAATGTTGGCCATGAGCTGATTCACCGACGGAACCGGCTCGAAAACTGGGCCGGAGGCCTGCTGTACGCATCGGTCTGCTATGCCGGATTCAAGGTGGAGCATCTGCGTGGACACCACGTGACTGTCTCCACGCCGGAAGATGCGTCATCCGCCCGTTACGGGCAAAGTCTTTACCGCTTCCTGCCCCATGCCTATCTCCACAATGTCCTCAATGCCTGGAAGCTGGAAGCGGCTCGTCTGGGCCAGCTCGGTCTGCCCGCACTGCACTGGCGCAATGAGCTGATCTGGTGGAATACCATCAGCGTTTGCTTTGCCGTGGCCTCGGCAGTGTTTTTCGGCTGGGCGGGGCTGGTGTTTTACCTCGGGGTGAGCTGGATGAGTTTCACGACCCTGGAGATCATCAACTATGTGGAACATTACGGTTTGCACCGTCGCAAGCTGCCGAATGGCCGTTATGAGCGCACCACCCCGGCGCACTCCTGGAACAGCAATTACCTGATCACCAATATGGGCCTGTTTCACCTCCAGCGACATTCCGACCACCACGCTTTTCCCGCCCGGCGATATCAGGTCTTGCGCCACTACGATGGCGCACCGCAATTACCGACCGGCTACACCGGGATGTACCTGCTGGCACTCATCCCGCCGCTGTGGTTCCGGGTGATGAATCCGCGGGTCCGTGCCTATTACCAGGGGGAGGAGTGGCAGCTTTCCGCCAAGCAGTTTGAACAGTCGGCCCGTCTCACGGAGCCGGCGTCGATGGGCTGAGAGTTCTGATGAGTCTTTGGCTGTCCCGGGCTTTCTTTTGATGCCGGGTTGGCTAAACTTTAATCAGTCCTTCTGCCTGGAGTATGTGCCCATGGAACATCCTCCTGCGATAGCACCACGCCTTTTCGCGCATACTGTGCCCCGATTCCCGAGGTGGCGAGCGCCGTTGCTGGCCATTTTTCTGCTTGTCGGAGGCATGTCCACCGTGCTTGCAGACGAGCAGTCACCGCTGCACATGGCGCTGGACGGTAAAACCTTTCGGAGCCAGCTCGGCCCGGCGGGCCAGCCTGCTGACGTCGATGACCTGCTGGTGTTTGAAGACGGCCAGTTCCTCTCCGAGGAGTGCGAGCGGCGCTGTGGCTATGCCAGGGTCGATTATTGGGTAAGGGCCCAGGATGACGCCATACAGATGCGAGCGGAAGTGCCGTGCACGGATTCAGGCGCGGTTATGTACTGGCGGGGGACCGTCCGGGGTGACGAAATTCAGGGTTCGTTTACCTGGATCAACAAGCGCTGGTACTGGACCTTTGAGAAGGAATTCTGGTTCAAGGGGCGGTTGGTGGAGGCGGACAACCCATGACCGGATCAGCCATGCCAACCAATCGGCGTCTGGCAGGGCTGTTGAAATTGTTGATCCTGATTGCGGTGATCGTGGCGGGCAATCTGCTGACACGAGGCATAATCGATGGGCTCGATATGAGTATCAGCCCGTCCAACGAGCCGATGCTGCATCGCATTATCATGACCTCCATGGTCGCCTACATCCTGTTGATGGCGATTCCCTTCGTCCCGGGTGTCGAGATCGGGCTGGCACTGATGATGATTCTCGGGCCCAAGATTGTGCCTCTGGTGTATGGCTGTACTCTGGTCTCGCTGTGCCTGGCTTTTTTGGTCGGACGATTGCTGCCGGAGAAAAGCATCAGCCGCTTTTTGCGAGAGGTGCGCCTGGTTCGGGCCGCAGGCTTTCTGGAGAGCTTCCACGGTCTGGATGCCGATGAGCGACTGGCACGACTACTGGAAAAGTCGCCGAGGCGATTAGTGCCCTGGTTTCTGAGGCACCGTTACCTGACCCTGATGCTTGCCATTAACCTGCCGGGCAATGTGGTACTGGGTGGTGGCGGTGGGTTGGCGATGATGGCCGGGATAAGCCGCCTGTTTTCCATTCCGCGCTATGTATTGATGGTCGCATTTGCCATTTCCCCCATTCCGCTGTTCCTGATCCTGTTCGGAGACAGGTTTGCCACCTGGCCTGTTTGAGCCTCTGACAGGCAGGGATTCTCTCGTTAAGCGTCACACGACTAATCGCCGGATTAATGGTCGTTATCGATCTAATCGACCGCCTCTGGGTGGTTTATTATTGAACTACGGGGCTGCGTTTCCAAAGGGGAGTAGCTGAGATGGACAAAGTAGATTGGCGTATAAAGGGGTTGGAATTTGTAAACTGCAATTGCGATTTGGGGTGCCCGTGCCAGTTCATGGGGCGGCCGTCCCACGGCGACTGCGAAGCGTTTGCTGCGGTGAAGATTGAAGACGGGTATTTCGGAGATACGCGTCTGGATGATCTGTCCTTTGCCATGACTCTGAAGTGGCCGGGGGCCATTCATGAGGGCAATGGCACGGCACAGGCCTTTGTCGATGAGCGGGCCAGTCCGGAACAACGGGAAGCACTGATGGCCATCCTGTCGGGCGAAACATCCGAACCGGGCGCCACGTTTTTCAATGTCTTTGCCAGCACTATGACGAAGATGCACGATCCGGTGTTCTGTCCGATCCAGATCGATTGTGACGTTGAGGCCAGGAAGGCGTCGGTTCGGGTGGCGGATCTGGTTGAAGCCAGCGGCACGCCCATTCTGAGTCCGATAGATGGCTCTGAACACCGGGCACGCATCGATCTTCCGCACGGTTTCGAGTACGCCGTGGCCGAGGTGGCGACGGGGCGCACCAGTGCTCACGCGGACATTCCGATGGAGCTCAATGCCAGCCACAGTCACCTGTCACACCTGGATATCGGGCCCAAGGGGGTTTATCACTAATCATCGGAGCATGCCGTGGCTGACAGGAACACTCCGCTTTCGGGTCTGATCGCGAGTGGATCGCTGGTTACTCTGATCGGGTTGCTGGTAATGGCCAGCCTGTCCTGGTTGTATCTGTTTGGACTGGCGTCCGATATGGCCGCGATGTCCCCGGGCATGATGGCCTTCAAGCATTGGACACCGGAGTATTTCGTTCTGATGGTGGTGATGTGGGGTGTCATGATGGTGGCGATGATGACACCCAGCGCCGCCCCGATGGTCCTGCTGTATCGGCAGGTGGCGCGAAAGAATCATCTCGCCGGCGCCATGCTGGGTACGGCATTGTTCGCCGGTGGTTATCTTTTTGTCTGGATGCTCTTCAGCATTCTGGCGACCGCCCTGCAGTGGTTGCTGGAGGAGTGGGCGTTGCTCAGCCCCCAGATGCGCAGTCAGAACCAGGTGTTCAGCGGCGTTGTACTGATTGCCGCCGGCGTCTATCAGTTTACCGCACTCAAACAGGCCTGCCTGCGTCGCTGTCGAGGCCCGTTGGTCTTCATCACCCGGTACTGGAGATCCGGGCTGTGGGGGGCGTTTGAGATGGGTATTCGCCACGGAGCCTACTGTGTGGGCTGTTGTGCCGCGTTGATGGCGTTGCTGTTCGTGGGCGGGGTTATGGATCTCAGTGTGATCGCGGCGATAGCGGGGGTGGTGTTGCTGGAAAAACTCATGCCGGGGGGGGATTGGCTGGCGAGGGGAATTGGCGCCCTCGCCATCGCTCTGGGTGTGATTCTGATGGTGGGGGGACCCTTCACCGCTTTCCGGTGAGAAAATCGAATACTGCTGCAAAGTCCTCCCGACCGTACCCGGACTGCTTGGCGCTGCCGTAGACCGTTTTGGCCAGGCTTGCCAAAAACATAGGCTGATCTTCCTCGTACGCGGTCTGCTCCAGCAAGTGCAGGTCCTTGTGCATCAGTTCGAGAGGGAACTGCGCTTCGTAATTGCCCTCCCGTATCAAGTCGGATTTGCCCTGGAGAAACGGGGCCGAAACCGGCAGATTCGGGAGTGTGTCCATCAGGAAGTCCCGACTGAAGCCAAATTTCTCCCCCAGCAGAGCCGTCTCGGCGTATGCCAGCATGGATTGCGCAAGCAGGGCGTTGACTAGCATCTTGAAGGCGCTGCCCTGGCCGGCCGGCCCCACATGAAGGATTTTTTGTCCCATCAACTCGAGAAGTGGGCGCGCGCCCTCAACATCGGTGTCCTCGCCCCCCAACAGAAAGGTGAGCTCGCCGGCCTCGGCGGGCTGTTTGGTGCCGGCCACCGGCGCGTCGAGGAATCGCACTCCGACGGCATTGGCCCCGCTGGCGCAGTGGCGGGTACAGGAAGGGTTGACGGTGGAGCTGTTCACCCACAGTGAGCCCCTGTGCATGGCCGCAACAAATCCCTCATCGCCGAAGGCGACGTCTTCCAGCACGGTCGGGTCGCTCAGCATGGTAATGACAATGTCGGCGTTCCGTACCGCTTCCGAAGCAGAGCTGGCGCCACGGGCACCCTCGGCCTCCAAGGCCTGGACCGCAGCGGGCGACCGATTGGCAACGGTGAGGGAAAGTGAGCTGTCCTTGAGTAGGTTGCGGGCCATCCGGCTTCCCATAATGCCCAGGCCAATGAATGCGACGTTCATAAAAGGCTCCCTGTGATCCGTTGGAAACAGCATGAACTGAGCATTTGACTATCGCTTGTCTTCCGTCATCGTGGTATATCAACAGCCCTAATTATCTCATTATTTTTTTGGAACAGTGCAATGCCGAGAGCCAGTGAAATCAAGAAAAATTCAGCCGTTGAATATGAAGGTCGCGTCTACTTTGTGAAGGATATCGAACGTTCGGTTCCCCAAGGCCGAGCCGGGGGCAGCCTGTATCGTATGCGGATGTACGATGTCGTGACGGGCAACAAGATCGACGAGACCTTCAAGGATTCGGACATGCTGAACCTGGCCGACCTGGTCCGCAGACCGGCCACCTTCTCGTACTCGGACGGCGACGAGTTTGTCTTTATGGACAGCGAGGACTTCACCCAGTACAGCCTCAACAAGGAGTCAATTGCCGACGAGCTGCTGTTCATCAGTGAGGATACCCAGGGCCTGATGGTCGTGCTGGTCAGCGATGCGCCGGTATCCCTTGCCTTGCCTCCGACGGTGGAACTGGAGATTACCGAGACCGATCCGTCTATCAAGGGTGGTTCTGCCACCGCCCGCACCAAACCGGCTACCCTGTCCACAGGTTTGGTGGTGCAGGTGCCGGAACACATTTCCACCGGCGACCGTATCAAGGTAAATGTGGAAGAGCGAAAGTTCCTGAGTCGCGCCTGATCTGAAAGAACAGCCTCCCGTCATGGTTCGGGGGGCGCGTTCCTGTCTCCTTTAATCCCCGCGAGCATAGCGCCGCTCCTGTGGTGCATTAATAATCTAAAGCCCAGGCGGTTATGTGTGGTTGCACGTCACTGACGGGGCTAGGCTATGAAAAGGCGGCAATAATGCCGTGGGTCTTGCGACCTCCAGTTTCAGGTCGTGAGCAGGGGGGACGAAACATGCCAAAGTTTATGATTGAGAGGGAGTTGCCGGGTGCCGGCAAACTATCCACTGGCGAATTGCAGGAAATTTCGAGGAAATCCTGTGATGTATTGGAAGAGTTGGGACCACGTATCCAGTGGCTGAACAGCTTTGTCACCGACGACAAGGTGTATTGTCTCTACATCGCACCTGATGAGGAGATGGTGCGTCGGCACGCGGAAATGGGCGGGTTCCCGGTTACTGCCATTTCCGAGGTCCGCACGACGATGGACCCGACCACCGCTGAGCCAGTGGCAAGCTAAAGATTAACGTTCGGGAGGAGCATGATTGCGCCAGATGGCAAGCTGATTGTGTTTTACGACGGTTCCTGTCCGGCCTGTATCAAGGACAGGCGATGGTACGAAAAGCTCGCCGGGAGGACTGGTGATTCGGTGGAATGGCTGGATATTACCGGTCGAGATGATGAACTGCGTCAGGAAGGCATCGACCCGGATTCGGCTCTGAGGGAATTGCATGTGAAGGACGCTCAGGGCCGGATTCATCGGGAGATGGACGCGTATATCCTGTTGATGTCGAGAGTGCCGGTGCTCAAGCCTGTTGCATGGCTGATCGGCCTTCCCCTGATCCGGCCTTTTCTGGCCCGGCTTTATCATTCCTGGGTGAGCAGGCGGTTGGATGGCCAGACCTGATCTATAGTAAATCCAACGGCATGGGCAAGATCGCAACGATTGGATGACGTCGCCGGATGTGTCAGTCAGGACGATAGACCGGGGAGCGGGCGACCATGAACTTCATCAAAACCACAATCATCGGCGGTATCGTGTTCCTGCTGCCGGTGGTCGTCATTTTAGTGGTGCTTGCCAAAGCCCACGAGATCATGATGCGAGTCGCCGAGCCTCTGGGCCGGTTGCTGCCGATCGATTACGTGGGCGGTGTTGCCGTTGCGAACTTGCTGGCACTGGTTTCCGTACTGCTGATCAGTTTTGTTGCCGGATTTGTTGCCAAGGGCTCTCGGGCCAAGCGCTTTTATCGCCAGATCGATAATGGGTTGCTGGCTATTCCCGGCTACTCCTTTATCAAGGGCTTTGCCGAAAACCTGAAAATGGATGAAGCCGAGTCCCGGAGCCTGCAACCGGTGATGGTGCATTTTGACGACAATGCTCAGATCGGCTTTGAGGTGGAGAGGCTCTCGGACGGGCCGGTTGTCATCTACCTACCCGGTGCTCCCGATCCGTGGTCCGGTTCCGTGGTTTACGTCCCGGCCAGGCGGGTTCATTCCCTGGATATTACCGTGCCGCAGGCCGTTGGCCATATCCGGCGTCTGGGCCGGGGCGCCGAAGAGCTGCATGATGCCCTGAAACAATTGCCATGAAAGGCCGGCGCTCAACCGCGGCCATCTTCGATGTCGTCCACGTCGACCTGACCGGTCAGACGGCGGCGAATGTGGGACCAGGAGATACCAATGGCGAGCAGGATGGAGAGCAGCGCCAGCACGATCCAGGTCATTGCACCGTCCGCTTGCAGACTGAGCCAGCCGATATCGACCAGCAACCACACCAGGCAACCCAGCAGGGCTGAACCCAGCAGAATGCCGAGCCAGCCGAGAGACAGCAGGGTGGCGCGCAGGAAGATGATCCAGCCAATGAGGAGCAGGACGCCGACAATGGCGGTAACGGGACCAAATGCCGTTGCCGGGTTGAACAGCCAGGAGACATAGGAATAGTCGGTCGGGTTGTACGTGCCAAACACGAGTACAACGGCGAATAGCCAGCGCCCGACAAGGCTACTCACGCTGAATGAAGCGGCCATAGGATGCTCTCCGTGACTGGTGGCTGAAATTACTTGAGCTTAGACCAGATTCGGTTGGTGCGGGCAAGGCCCGGCGTTCTTCGTTCTCATGAGGTAAGGTATTCTGAAACTCCCGAGGAGAAGGAACCGCACAGATGTCAGAAATCCCCGCGAAACCCGTGTCAGCCTCCGCGATTGAGAAACACGTCTACAAGGTGTTCCCGAATGATATGAACGCCCATAACACCGTGTTCGGAGGCATGATCATGGCCAAATGTGACCGGCTTGCCCTGGTGGTTGCCGAACGCCACTCGGCGCACGTCTGCGTGACCGCTGCGGTAGACTCCATCCATTTCCGGGCACCCGCCAAAGGCAATGACACCCTGCTGTTCAACCTGTCACTGAACCGAAGCTGGGGCTCGTCCATGGAAATTGGTGCGCGGGTCGAGGCCGAGAACAGTTACACCGGTGACACCCGGCATATCCTGTCAGCGTTCTTCACCTTCGTGGCGCTGGATAAGAACGACAAGCCTGTCGACGTGCCCCGGGCGATTCCGGAGACGGACGAGCAGAAGCGCCGTTTTGAGAATGCGGAGATCCGCCGGGAAGGGCGGCTGAAGACCCGCGAAAAACTGTCCAGTCGCTAGCTCGCGGCCGGCAGTCGCTCCAGGACAGAAACGTCATGGTTTTCGCGCGACGATATCAGTACTACACTGAAGTCAGGCTTTTCAATATGGAGGAGCCATCATGCGATATCTAGCTGCTGCTTTATTGTCCTTGTTCCTGGCCGGACAAGTGGTTGCAGGCCAGTGCCCGTCTCTGGTGAGCCAGATCGACAGTCAGCTTGCTTCTTCTCAAGTCGGAAGCGATGTCAGACAACAGGTCAAGGCGCTGCGTGACGAGGGCGAGGCCTTGCACAATCAAGGCAAACACGGTGAATCGGTCAAAGTACTGAAAGAAGCCCTGGACAAGCTGAACTCCAGTTATTAATCGGGGCGTTGTAGAAACGGGACGCAGTTTGGATCAGATAAGACCTGTATCGAAAGGTGCCCAGCATTACATTCTTCTGGTGCTCCCCCGCCTGCTGCGGGAAATCGAAGAGCTGGGCTTGCCTCACATCATCCGGACCTCCGGTTTTTCCGAGCGGGAGGTCACCAGTCTCTACTTCGAGTTTGTTTCCATCAAGCGGGTGCTTCCCGCCGATCCGGCCCGCATTGCGCCGGAAATCTGGGAGCATCTGACCTATTGCGTCCAGGTCATGAGTGCGATGGTGAATGCGGCTTCGGTGGAGGAGCTGGCCGAGGCCCGGGAGCAAGCGGTCCAAAAGTTCCTGCCCCATGCCCGCCAGGCCGTCGAGAACGAGTATCGGGAACAATGCAGCGAGGGAACCGTTGATTTCAGGCTGGCGGGCATGCTGAAACAGGAAGGCTCGCCGGAACAGTCCCGGGAACTGTGCATGGAGGCCATCCGTCTGGAGCGTGAGCAGCGTCTGGAATCCATCAAGTCGCTGTCGATGGCGGCTCTGGGTGAGCATTCCCGCCAGATAGTCCAGGCCGCAATGGCTTACGTCCATCGTGCCGCCTGCGATCCGCCCGAGGATTTCGGGCTGCTGGATCTGGTGATACGGCTGCTGGATCTGCTCCGCCTGGTACTTGCGCTGGAGGACGACGAGGCCGCCAAAGCCAATATTCCCCAGGATTTTTCAGTGGACAACATCGTGCTGGGTATCGGTAACGCCCTCTACCGCAACGAACTCGGCCTGCAATTCTCCTCGGTCAAAGTCCCGCATCCTTGACGTTCTCCATCACTACAAACGTGCTGGTCTGCAATACGTGGGGCAGGGCGGAGATCTGTTCGCCCAGAACCTGACGGTATTCTGCCATGTCGCGGGTCCGGACTTTCAGCAGGTAGTCGAAATTACCCGCAATCATGTGGCATTGCTCAACGGCGGAAATCTGTTTGACTGAGGTGTTGAACGCCGCCAGGGCGCCGCTGCTGGTGTCATCCAGGGTAACCTGGGCAAAGGCAATGTGAGACAGCCCGAGTTTGGTCTGGTTGACCAGGGCGGTGTAGCCGGTGATGTAACCCTGTTCCTCAAGCCGCCGCATGCGGACCTGGCACGGGGTTTTTGACAGCCCCACCCGTGAGGCTAGCTCGGTCACGGTGATCCGGGCATTCTTCTGGAGCTCACGGATAATGGAGTGATCGATTCTATCCAGTTCGACCATATTTTTAGTTCCTGGCTGACTTAGCGGCTATATGAGCAGGTGAATATAATCAAAATACCTGTTTTTGGAAACTATATGGTCAAAGTGACTTCGCGCTCTTGGCTATACTGGGGTTTCTGGTCAACCATCCTCAGCCGCTATTTCCCGGAGTTATCCGATGTCCCATTCCCGCTCATTACAACAACAAACCTTGCTGGAACAACTTTCTGAGGCGCTGCAGGCGCAAAGCAAGGCTCCGGACGATTCAACGGACCTGAAGGAACTCGTAGCCCGAATGATGGAGGAATCCCGGTCCTGGGACGATGATTTGCATGCCCGGCTCGTTTCGGCCCACGGCGACGTTGCTGGCGGCCGACAGGCGCAGATGTTCAGTGGCGGCTTCCCGGCAGCCTACCGGGCCCGTTTTCCGGTGTCGGAAGCCATTGGCGACATCGGCCAGATCCAGTCGATCGCGGTGGCGTCCGATGTCCCGATGCGGTTCTACCACCGTCCGGAGTCGGGTCGACTGACACTGAACTTCAAACTTTACAGCCAGGGCAACCCGGTTGTGCTCTCCGACGTGATTCCCATCCTCGAAAACCTGGGCATGCGGGTGCTTGGAGAGCACCCCTATCGCATCCAGCGCCGTGACGGTGAGCAGTTTGGAATCAGTGACTTTACCGTGGAGTGCCACCCACGCTGCGGAGACGCAGACCTCGATCAGGTCAAGCCCCTATTGCAGGAAGCCTTTCGCGAGATCTGGAACGGTTTCGCCGAAAATGACGATTTCAACCAGCTCATCATGGCCGCAGGTCTGGGCTGGCGCGAGGTCGCGCTGCTTCGGGCATACTCCCGCTACATCAAACAGCTCCGATTCGGCTTCAGCCAACCCTTCATCGCCGAGACCCTGGCTCGCCACCTGGATATCACGACCCTGCTGGTGCGTTTCTTTACTGTTAGTTTTGAGCCGGGCGCCTGCTCGCCAGAGGATCGGGAGGCTGCCGCCGGTCGCATTGAAAGTGACATTCTGAGCGCCCTGGAGGCGGTGGCAAGTCTGGATGATGACCGGATCCTCCGCCGCTTCTATGTGTTGATGCGGGCCACCCTCCGGACCAACTTTTTCCAGCGTCAGGCAGGCGACCAGTTCAAGAGCTACCTCTCATTCAAGCTGGATCCGTCCTCGATTCCCGACATCCCCAAGCCGCGCCCGAAGTTTGAAATCTTCGTGTACTCGCCCCGGGTTGAGGGAGTGCATCTCCGGGCCGGACCGGTAGCACGCGGCGGTCTGCGCTGGTCTGACCGGGTCGAGGATTACCGCACGGAGATCCTCGGGCTGGTGAAGGCCCAGCAGGTGAAGAATTCGGTGATTGTTCCGGTGGGCGCCAAGGGTGGCTTTATCGTCAAACAGCCGCCGAAGGATGGCTCCCGGGAGGCGTTGCGGGAGGAAGGTATTGCCTGCTACCAGATTTTCATCTGCGGCCTGCTGGACCTGACGGACAACCTGGAAGCAGGGGTGGTGGTTCCTCCCGCCGATGTGGTCCGCCACGATGGCGACGACACCTACCTGGTGGTGGCTGCCGACAAGGGTACCGCCACCTTCTCCGACATCGCCAATCGGCTGGCGGAAGACTATGGTTTCTGGCTGGGCGATGCCTTCGCCTCCGGAGGCAGTGAAGGTTATGACCACAAGAAGATGGGCATCACGGCCCGGGGCGCCTGGGAGTCCGTGAAACGTCACTTCCTGGAACAGGGGCTGGATACCCAGTCCGAGGAATTCACCGTTGTCGGCATTGGCGACATGGCGGGGGACGTGTTCGGCAATGGCATGCTGCTTTCCGAGCGGATCCGGCTTGTTGGCGCCTTCAACCACCTGCACATTTTCATTGATCCCACGCCGGACGCAGCGACCTCCTATGCTGAGCGCAAGCGCTTGTTCGAATTGCCGGGGGCAACCTGGGCCGATTACGATACCGGCCTGATCAGCGAAGGCGGCGGTGTATTTCCCCGGTCGATGAAGTCCATTCCGGTTTCGGATGCCATGCGCGCCGCACTCGGAATCGAATCCGCCCGGCTGGCGCCTGGCGAGCTGATCAGTGCGCTGCTGAAGGCGCCGGTCGACATGCTCTGGAACGGTGGTATTGGTACCTACGTCAAGGCCCGGCATGAATCGAACGAGCAGGTGGGCGACAAATCCAACGATGCCGTCCGGATCAACGCTGACCAGTTGCGGTGCCGGGTTCTGGGTGAAGGTGGCAACCTTGGCGTCACCCAACTCGGACGGGTCGCTTTCGCCCGGACCGGTGGTTCTGCCAACAGTGACTTTATCGATAATGCGGGTGGGGTCGACTGCTCGGACCATGAAGTGAACATCAAGATCCTGCTGAACGAACAGGTGCATCAGGAACGTCTGACGCTGGCCGAGCGCAACCGGTTGCTCAGGGCGATGACGCCCGAGGTTGCGGAACTGGTTCTGGCCAATAACTACCGGCAGGCGATGGCCCTGAGCCTGGCCCAGAGTGGCGTGGTGGCGTCCATGGATGAAATAGAGCGCCTGATGCGGCGTCTGGAAAGTGAAGGGAAGCTTGATCGGGCGCTGGAGTTTCTTCCGGATGACGACGAGCTCCAGGCGCGCCGCGAGCGCGCTGCCGGCCTGACCCGGCCGGAGCTTTCTGTGCTGGTGTCCTATGCCAAGATCGAATTGAAACAGGCGCTCGTCCAGGCACCGATCGTTCATGACCCGCGGTTTGCCGGGGCTCTGCACTCGGCGTTTCCGAAGTCGCTCCTCGATGCCTTTCCCGCGGCCATTGACGACCATCCGTTGCGAGCTGAAATCGCGGCCACCCAGATCGCCAACGATATGGTCAATCGCATGGGTATTACCTGGGTGGACCGGTTACGTAATGCCACCGGAGCCACGGTTGGGCGCATTGCCTCGGCCTACCTGATCTCCCTGCGAATTCATGACGTAGACGCTCAGTGGAAGGCAATAGAAGACCTGGACGGTAAAGTCGGCGCCCGGGTGCAGGCGGAACTGTTCGGGGATGTGATCCGGCTGGTAACCCGCAGTTCCAGTTGGCTGCTGCACAACTACCGGACCGAACTTGATCCGGAGAGTTGCGAGGATCGCTATAAGGGTCCACTTTGTGAAGTGGTGACATCGACCCGGCGGCTGGCCTCGGTGATCCCGGCAAGTCGCTGGCAGGAACGCTATGATGAGTATTGTGAGGACAAGGTTCCGTCGTCGCTCGCCGCCTGGTGTGCCTCTGCCGAAAGTCGCTACTGGCTGATGGACATGATCGAGATTTCCCGTCGACTGGGCCAGAACCTTGAATCGGTCGCCTGGGTTTATTTCCGATTGGGCGAGAGCCTCAATCTGACCTGGTTGGACCGGCAGATGCGGGCTTTCCGGGCGACAGGTCATTGGCAGGTGCTGGCAACCATTCACTATCGGGACGAGCTGGATCATCAGCTCAGGAACCTGACCTCAAGCGTTTTCTCCGCCGCTCCCGAAAGCGGGTCGGGCGAGGCGTCCCCGGAGCAGCTTTTGGAGACCTGGCGCAATGACAAGCAATCCCTGCTGAGCCGCTGGAAACGGATGCTCAGCGACATGCAGGCCGGCAATGAGGTCGACTGCGCGGTGTTCTCGGTCGCTCACGGCGTGCTCAGGGAGCTGGCGGTGAAGGCTGGCTAGCAGGATTGTCTTAGGCGTTTCGACTAAAAATCAGTTAATGAAAAGAAAATAATAAAAAAATAATGATTCAAAAAAGGCTCGAAGGTGGGCCTGTCCCATTTTTATAGGCAAATAGTCTTTGTTGATCTCGGTAGAATGCCGGAGAGACAAATAACTACGAGGGTACAGCTATGAGACCGCAGCAATCAGAGATTCCCGCTCTTGTCGACAGCCGGCAGGCCATTCGTGATTACTATCTCGCTGATGAGCACAAGGTCGTTCATGAGATGATTGCTGGTGCTCAGTTGTCCCAGGGCGAGCGTGAGGCTATTTCCGCTCGTGCGGCGGACCTGGTGCGCAGCGTTCGCAAGAACGCCAAGCCGACCATCATGGAAAAGTTCCTGGCCGAGTATGGTCTCACCACGAAAGAAGGCGTGGCCCTGATGTGTCTGGCCGAGGCCCTGCTGCGGGTGCCGGACAGCATGACCATCAACGATCTGATTGAAGACAAAATCACTTCTGGCGCCTGGGGCACCCACATTGGCAAGGCCTCGTCCCAGTTGATCAACACCGCGACCATTGCGTTGTTGATGACCAGCAACCTGCTCAAGGAATCTGATCGCAACAGTGTCGGCGATACCCTGCGCAAACTGCTCAAGCGCTTCGGGGAGCCGGTCATCCGGACCGTTGCCGGTCAGGCAATGAAAGAAATGGGTCGTCAGTTCGTGCTGGGGCGCGACATCGACGAAGCCCAGGACGAAGCCAAAGAATACATGGCGAAGGGCTATACCTATTCCTACGACATGCTCGGTGAAGCGGCCCGCACCGACGACGATGCCAAGCGCTATTTTGACTCCTATTCCAACGCCATCGACAGCATTGCCAAGGCGTGCAAAGGCGATGTGCGCAAGAACCCGGGCATCTCCGTGAAACTCTCCGCCCTGCTGGCTCGGTACGAATACGGCAATAAGGAGCGGGTGATGAACGAGCTTTTGCCTCGTGCCCGCACGCTGGTCAAAAAGGCGGCAGCGGCCAACATGGGCTTCAACATCGACGCAGAGGAACAGGACCGGTTGGACCTGTCGCTGGACGTGATTGAAGAGCTGGTGGCAGATCCGGAACTGGCCGGCTGGGATGGCTTTGGCGTGGTGGTGCAGGCCTACGGCAAGCGTTCCTCCTTCGCCCTGGACTGGCTCTATGGCCTGGCCAAGAAGTACGATCGCCGGTTCATGGTGCGCCTGGTCAAGGGCGCTTACTGGGATGCCGAGATCAAGCGTGCCCAGGTGATGGGCCTGAACGGCTTTCCGGTGTTTACCCGCAAGGCGTGCAGCGATGTGTCCTTCGTTTCCTGCGCGACCAAGCTGATCAATATGACGGACCGGATCTACCCGCAGTTCGCCACCCACAACGCCCACTCGGTATCCACAATCCTGGAGCTGGCAAAGTCCAAGGGCGTGGACAATTACGAGTTCCAGCGGCTGCACGGTATGGGGGAATCCCTGCACAACGAGGTCCTGAAGGCCAGTGGCGTACCATGTCGCATCTATGCGCCGGTCGGGCCCCACAAGGATCTGCTGGCGTACCTGGTTCGTCGTCTTCTGGAGAACGGTGCCAACAGCTCGTTCGTCAACCAGATCGTGGACAAGACCATCACCCCTGAGGAAATCGCCAAGGACCCGATTGATGCGGTCAAGGAAATGGGCGACAACATCTCCAGCAAGGCCATCGTGCATCCGCACAATCTGTTCGGAGATCAGCGCCGCAACTCCAAGGGTTGGGACATCACCGATCCGGTGACTGTGGCCGAAATCGATGAGGGGCGGAATGCCTTCCGCGACCACCGCTGGAAGGGCGGCCCCCTGATCGCCGGTGACGTCGCCGGGACCGAGGTTCAGGTCGTTCGCAATCCGGCCGATCCGGAGGATCTGGTGGGTCACGTCACTCAGGCTTCGGATGCTGATGTGGACACCGCGATCGCAGCGGCCCGGGAAGGTTTCAAGAGCTGGTCCGCGAAGTCGGCCGAGGAACGCGCTGCCTGCGTTCGTAAGGTCGGTGACCTGTACGAGGAGCATGCGTACGAGCTGTTTGCCCTCACCACTCGCGAGGCCGGCAAGTCTCTGCTGGACGCCATCGCCGAGATTCGCGAAGCGGTGGATTTCTCTCAGTACTACGCCAACGAGAGCCTGCGGTACAAAGATGCCGGCGATGCCCGGGGCGTCATGTGTTGTATCTCACCCTGGAACTTCCCGCTGGCGATCTTTACCGGCCAGATCCTGGCGAACCTGGCAGCCGGCAACACCGTACTGGCCAAGCCGGCCGAGCAGACATCCCTGCTGGCCATCCGGGCGGTCGAGCTGATGTACGACGCCGGCATACCGAAAGACGCCATCCAGTTGCTGCCGGGGACCGGGGCGACCGTTGGTGCGGCACTGACCTCCGATTCACGGGTAACCGGTGTCTGCTTTACCGGCTCCACCGCAACCGCCCAGCGCATCAACAAGGTGATGACTGAGAACATGGCACCGGACGCGCCGCTGGTGGCAGAGACCGGTGGTCTCAACGCCATGATCGTGGATTCCACGGCCCTGCCCGAGCAGGTGGTCCGGGATGTACTGGCGTCGTCTTTCCAGAGTGCCGGTCAGCGCTGTTCGGCCCTGCGCATGCTCTATGTTCAGAAGGACATTGCCGACAACCTGCTGGAGATGCTCTACGGCGCCATGGAAGAGCTCGGCATTGGCGACCCCTGGTTGCTGTCGACCGATGTCGGTCCGGTGATCGACGAAACTGCCCGCAAGAAGATTGTCGATCATTGCGACAAGTTTGAGCGCAACGGCAAGCTGCTCAAGAAACTTCCGATCCCCGATAAGGGCCTGTTCGTTTCGCCTGCCGTGTTGAAAGTGTCGGGCATCGAAGAGATGGAAGAAGAGATCTTCGGGCCGGTGCTGCACGTGGCGACCTTCGAGGCCAAGGACATCGACAAGGTGGTGGATAAGGTCAACGCCAAAGGCTACGGCCTGACCTTCGGCATTCACAGCCGAGTTGACCGTCGGGTTGAGCGTATCGCCAGCCGGATCAAGGTGGGTAACACCTACGTCAACCGTAACCAGATTGGTGCCATTGTCGGCTCTCAGCCGTTTGGTGGCGAAGGCCTCTCCGGTACCGGGCCGAAAGCGGGCGGGCCGCAGTACGTTCGCCGCTTCATGAAGGGCGAAACCGCTGAGGTTCCGGCGCCGTCCGGCGGCAAGAAGGTGGATGCCAGGAAGTTGCAGAGCCTGATCGGCAAGCTGGATTCGCTCAAGTCGCCGAAACCGGAGCAGCGCGTATCGGCCCTGACACCGATCTTCGGCGAGGTGCCGGCCCCGCTGGATGCCCATTCCGAGGAGTTGCCGGGACCGACCGGTGAACTGAACCGGTTGAGCAATCATGCCCGTGGCGTGGTGCTGTGCCTTGGTCCGGACCGGGCGACTGCTCTGGAACAGGCGGCTACCGCGTTGTCACAGGGCAACAAGGTGGTCGTGGTTGCACCGGACGTGGAGGGCAAGGTCGGTGAGGCGGCGAAGGCTGGCCTGCCGATTGTCGGTATCGACGGTCAGCTGGTGCCCGAGGCCCTGGCGACGGCCACCGGCTTTGAAGCCGTGGTCAGTTGTGGTGAGCAAGCGCTGTTGCGGGAATACCGCCAGGCGCTCGCCAAGCGGGACGGTGCGCTGCTGCCGCTGATCACCGAGCACAAGCTGGATCAGCGCTTCGTAATCGAACGCCACCTGTGCGTCGATACCACGGCTGCGGGCGGTAACGCGAGCCTGATCGCGGCGTCCGAGTAACGGTCAGCCTGGCATCATCATCGGGTGCCAGGCGCTCCTTTCCGAAGCCGCTGGTTGAATATCATGCGTCGGGCTTCCGCTTCTGCCACATCCGTGGGGTAGAAGCTGACGGATGCCCCCGGCGCTCTCTGGGCCAGCTGGCCCGCGCCCAGCGCACTCAGTGAGCCGATCTTGGGGTAGCCTCCGATCGTCTGGCGATCTTTCATCAGGACGATGGGCTGTCCGTCGGCGGGAACCTGAATGGCGCCGTAGGCGATGCCCTCTGAAATAATACCGTCCAGATCGCAGTGGATAGCCGCACCTGAAAGCCGGTATCCCATCCGGTCAATGTTCTGGCTGACCTCATACTCTCCTGAGAAAAAACGGTTTCTTGCCGCTGTCTGGAAATGCCGGTACTGATAACCCGGAACTACGCCCAGGCGCAGTGGCTTGCGGTAGTCGGGAATGTCGCTGTAGGGCACGCTGGTTTCCCGTACAGGCGCCGGCGTGCCGATCGGAATCCGGTCACCCTCGGCCAGTTTGGCGCCGGTGCCATCCAGCCCGCCGAGCTTCTCGCGGCTTACGGTGGCGCGGCTGCCAAGTTTGGCCGGCGTTTGCACGCCCCCACTGACCGCTAGGTAGGCCCGCAGTCCGCTTACGGGTATCCCGAAGTCAATCCGGTCCCCCTGGGTGATTCGGTAGGTTTGCCAGGGCTGGACGGCCCGGTCGTTGATGCGTGCACCGAGATCCGCGCCGGTCAGGGCGATCCAGGTGTCGCTGTGGGCCAGCAGACTCAGCCGGCCAAAGGTAATTTCCAGCTGGGCGGCATCCAGGGGATTTTCCAGCAGACGGTTGGCCCAGAGGAACGCGTGCTCGTCCATAGGGCCTCCGGTGGTGACGCCCATGTGCTGATAGCCCTGTCGTCCGATATCCTGAATCAGCGTCAGCATGCCCGGATTGAGAACCTCAAACGTCATCGAGATGCCCTCCCAGTTCGATAAATTCCTCTCGACCAATCGGGCGGAATCTCACCCGGTCACCGACCTGAACCAGTGCAAGGGATTCACTGTCCCAGTCAATCATCCGGCTTGGCGTGCGTCCGACTATCTGCCAGCCACCTGGCGTAGAGCTGGGATAGATGGCGGTCTGGGTGCCGGCTATGCCGACGCTGCCGGTGGGTACCTTGAGCCTGGGGGTGGATTTCCGGGGAATGGCAATGCGCTGGTTGGTGGTGCCGAGGTAGGCAAATCCCGGACTGAATCCAATGGCATAGACCCGGTAGGTCTGCTCGCTGTGTATGCGAATGACGTCATCGCTGCTCAGACCGGAGAACTCGCAGACGTCTGCAATGTCCAGCGCGACTTCCGGGCCGTAATAAACCGGCAATTCGATGGTCTGGGTGGAGGCTTCCGGCGCATTTGCTTTCGAGGGCTGTTCAAGGGTCTGGCGCAACCGTGAGGTGATGCCGAACCGATCAATGCGTTCCAGGTCATAGCACACCATCACCGACGTGTAGGAGGGCACCAGATCTGTCACCACATCTGCCATGTTCAGGCGAATGCTCTCGGTCGCCTGTTTGACCCGTTCGGCTATTTCATCATTGATACGGTCGCCGAAATAGACGATGCAGGTGCTTTCGTTGATGGGCTCGATGTTCATTGAGACTGGACAACCTGCCGCATGTGACGGGCGGCGTCGACTGCATGGTGGCTGTCGCCGTGGATGCAGATGGTGTCCGCCTTGATCGGTATGCGTTTACCGGTGATCGACGTAACGCAGCCTTCAGTCATGATCTGCGTAACCTGCCGCTCAATGGCGTCAGTGGATTCGTGAACGGCGCCCCGCACCGAACGTTTCACCAGCCGGCCCTCATCCGTATAGGCCCGATCCGAAAATGCCTCAAACCATACGTCGATGCCATACTCCCGAGCGCGGTCAAGCACCTCGTCAGCTTCGGGAGTGGCCATCACCACCAGTGGGCAATGGGGGGCATAGTCCCTTACGGCTGCCATCACAACCGACAAGGTGGTGTGATCGACCATCATCTTGTTATAAAGCGCGCCATGGGGTTTGACGTACTGAATGGCGGTGCCATGGGTTCGGCATATGCCGTCGAGTGCGGCCATCTGGTATACCAGAATGGCCTTCAGTTCGTCTGGACGGCAGTCCAGCTCACGCCGGCCGAAGCCCAGGAGATCCGGATAGCCCGGATGCGCGCCGATCGTGACGCTCTCGGCAATGGCCATTTTTACAGTGTGATCCATGGTGAGCGGATCGGACGCATGGAAGCCGCAGGCGATGTTGGCCATGTCTATGAAGGGCATGACATCGGCGTCCATGCCCTTGGTCCACGCGCCAAAGCTCTCGCCCATATCGCAGTTGAGTTTCATCTGATACCTCCCGAAACGTGTGCGTCGAGCCCTAACCCTGACTCATGGTCCTGGGCAGGTAGGTGACGATCTCCGGAAACCAGCCGATCAGGAACAGGGCAGCCATGATCAGCAGGAAGAAGGGCAGCGCCGCTCGAGCCACGTATAGAATGTCTTTGCCGGTCAGCGCCTGAATCACGAACAGGTTGAAGCCCACCGGCGGGGTGATCTGGGCCATTTCGACCACCAGTACAATGAAAATGCCGAACCAGAGCAGGTCGATGCCGGCTTGCTGGACCATTGGCATCACTACCGCCACAGTCAAAACCACCACGGAAATGCCGTCCAGGAAACAGCCAAGCAGAACAAACAGTGCGGTCAGGCACACCAGCAGCTCGAACGACGAGAGCGACATGCTGCCGATCCACTCTGCCAGTTCCCGGGGAATGCCCAGAAAGCCCATGGACAAGGTCAGGAAGTGGGCGCCCACCAGGATCAACCCGATCATGCAGGAACTTTTGACCGCTCCCAGCAGACTTTCCTTGAAGCTCTGCGCATTGAGCGAACCGGTAACGGCGGCCAGGAGCAGGGCGCCAAATACGCCAAGCGCGGCGGCTTCAGTGGGTGTGGTAAAGCCGGCATAGATGGAGCCCAGCACGAAGACAATCAGACCCACAATCGGCAGCAACATACGCAAGGCCTTGAACTTGGCCGAGAATGATATGTGTTCCTTTTTGTGCTTGGGCATCTCGTCTTTATTCAGCTTGGCCCAAATCATGGTGTAACCCATGAACATGATGACCAGCATCAAGCCGGGCAGGGCGCCCGCAATGAACAGGCGTCCGATGGAAACTTCGGCGGCGACGCCGTAAACAATCAGGATGATTGACGGTGGAATCAGCAGACCCAGGGTGCCGGAGCCCGCCAGGGTGCCTACTGCCATGCGATCGCTGTAACCCTGGGCCTTGAGTTCGGGCAGGGTCATGCGGCCGATGGTGGCGGCGGTGGCCGCCGAAGAGCCGGAAACGGCGGCAAAAATCCCGCAGCTTAAAATGTTGACGTGCAGGAGTTTACCGGGAAGGCCGCCCATCCAGGGCGACAGCCCCTTGAACAGGTCCTCGGACAAGCGGGTCCGGAACAGGACTTCGCCCATCCAGATAAACATGGGCAGCGCTGTCAGTGCCCAACCGGTACTGGCGCCCCAGCTCGACGTTGCGAACAGCAGGCCAATCTGGTCGTTGCCTGAAAGCAGTAGTCCGAGGACACCAATGCCCACCAGGGTCAGGGACACCCAGACCCCCAGGGTCAGCATCAGAATCATGGAGACCGCGAGGACGATGGAAAGAAACGTCGTATCCATCAGATTTCCTCCAGGTTGAGATCGTCTTCATGCTGCTGATAAGAGGGCGTACGCTTTCTCATAACCGCCACCAGATCATCGAGGATCGCGGCAGCCAGCGCGGTCATGCCAAGCCCGACGGGAATCTGTGGAATCCAGATCGGAATGGGAATGTAACCGTGGGATACTTCCTCGAATACGTAAGACTCGTACACCATGTGCCAGCAGTAGTAGGTCATGTAACAGGCGAGCCCGAAGCCAAAAATCAGAACCACCAGCTCCTGAATAAACCGTGCCCTTGGAGGCCATTTCTGGATTACCAGTGAGACCCGGATGTGCCCACCTTCGTGAAAGGTGTAGGCAAGCCCGAAGAAGGTGGAGGCGGCTAGTGCATATCCTGAGACGTTTTCCGCAGACGGAACGATGAATCCGAAAATCCGGCCAACAATCTGCACAAGAATGATCACCATGATCAGGGCAATGCAGAAGCCGGCTGCGTATCCGGATGCCAGGTAAAACTTGTCGCGAAGAGAACTCATGTCAAATGCCTCCCAAGGGTTCCTGCCCTTGAATGCCAGGGGCAGGAACGTCTTGTGAATGGACCTTAGCGGTAGGCTTCAAGAATGGCGCCGACTTCTTTCGGAGCCTCCTCTTCCCATTCTTTGATCATGATGTCGCCAATCTTCTGGAACTCGCGCATCAGTTCCTCTGACGGCTCCGAGACTTCAATGCCATGTTCGGCGAGGGTGGCCGTGTCTTCTGCTGCGGTGACGCGCACCCCTTCCCAGCCTTTTTGCTCAGCGGCAGCCGCAGCGTCGAGAATGGCCTGGCGCTGTTCATCACTCAGGCGGCGAAAGGCTCGCTTGTTGGCCACGACAACGTTCTTGGGAATCCACGCCTTGATGTCGGTGTAATGCGACAGGTAATCCCAGGCCTGTCCATTGGCACCGGTGGACGGTGACGTGATCATCGCGTCAATAATGCCTGTGCTGAATGCCTGGGGAATTTCTGGCACCTGAACTGTGGTCGGCGTGGTGTTCATCAGATCGGCGAGGCGTGAGGTTGAGGGGCTGTATGCCCGCATCTTAAGCCCTTCGAGATCGCTCATAGTGTTGACCGGCGCCTTGGTGTAAAGGCTTTGCGCAGGCCAGGGTACGGTATAGAGAAGCACCATCCCTTCTTTATCGAGCTGCTTCTCGACCTCCGGTTTGGCCGCTTCCCAGAGTCGCTTGGCGTCATCGAAGCTGGTGGCCAGGAACGGAATGTTGTCGTGCTTAAACACCGGATGGGTGTTACCCATGATGCCGATGAAGATCTCACCCAGCTGCACCTGACCCGTGCGAACGGCGCGAGGGATTTCCGGATGCTTGACCAGGGACGCCCCGGAGTGAACGGTAACGTCTATCTCGCCATCGGTCCCCGACTTGATGTCCTCGGCAAACTGGTAGGCGATCTTGGTGGGGAGGTTGGCATCGCCATAGGGTGTCGGCATGTGCCATTGATCGGCACTGACGGCCGAGGTGAAAAATGCCCCGGTCAGGAGGGTAGCTGTTGCAAGTTGCTTGAACATGGTGTTTCTCCCGTTTCTTTCGTTATTGTAGCTTGGGTCGTTGATCGGCAGCGGTGGTCAGAGCACCGCCAGTTCTTCATTCAGCCGCTCCGTGAGCAGCATTTTTCCCGGTACGTGAGTGATCGCGATCGGGGGACGAGCGTTTTCCAGTGCAAGTTGCGGTGTTACTCCGCAAGCCCAGAACAAGGGCAGTTCATGGTCTTTGATGGTGACCGGGTCACCAAAGTCAGGATTGCCGATATCCTCGATGCCGATGAGGGCCGGGTCGCCGATGTGAACGGGCGCGCCATGAGCTTTCGGCAATCGGGTGGTGACCTGGATCGCCCGAATGGCGTCCGCGCTGGGGAAGGGGCGCATGGACACCACCATGTTGCCGCGGAACCGGCCGGCCGGTCGTGTTGCGATGTTGGAGCGGTACATGGAGACGTTCAGGCCGTCGTCGACATTTCTCACCGACAGCCCGGCCCGGATCAGGGCGTCTTCGAAGGAAAAGGAGCAGCCGAGTACGAACGTCACAAAATCGTCCTGCCACAGAGCCTGGATATCGCTCAACGTTTCCGTCCGCTCGCCATTCCGAAAAACCTGGTATTCGGGGATGTCGGTTCGGATGTCCAAATCTCTTCCGAGATCGGGGAGAGTTGGATCCCCGGGCTCGGATACGGCAATCAGGGGGCAGGCAACCGGGTTGTTCTGGCAATAGAGCAGGAAGTCGGACGCCCAGTCGGCGGGCAGAATGACGACGTTTCCCTGGACCAGGCTGTGGGCCATGCCGCTGGTCGTCGATGTGTGGGCGCCGGAACGAATGCGGGACCGAAGCGATGACGCCTGATTAAGCAGGCTGTTCTTGAAGTCCGAATAGGCATCTGCGTGCATGGCGGTAACCCCTGATTGAGTTTGTCTTGAACCTGTTTTAAGGGTATGCCTCACGGTGAAAAAGTCTAATTATGGTTTTTTACAGCATCTGATAAGAAAGCGTTATCGCCGGCCTGTGCGTAGTCACGGGATATTCCAACCGCCAGGTTGGCCGCCAGTTCGGCAACCGGGTTGAAAGGGACCGCGGGGTACGACGCGGTGAACTCCAGCTGGGACGGGGTCCAGGCGGCCTCGAGTTCAACAAGGCGCCCGCTCTTCAGGCCATCGGAAATGACGCTCATTGGCAAGGCGGATACACCAATACCATCGAGGGCGAGGCGCCTGCAGGCCGCCAAAGAACTCGAGGAATAGAAACGGGCGGGGAGTTCGTCGAGCTCGCTGAATTTCTGACTGATCTCTGCAAACGGTTTGGTGTTTCTGGCATAGGTGATGATCGGCCATTGGGCGAGTTCTTCCAGCTGGAGCTGACGGTCAGGCAGATTCAGGTCCGGGCTGGCCACCCAGATCAGGGGGAAGCTGCAGAGGTCGCGGTTCTCGACTCTCGGTTCCGCCACGGGTCCCATCAAAAAGGCCAGGTCAAGAGTCCGGTCCATAAGGCCGGTACGGAGGTTGCCGGTGACGTCTACCGTGATTTCCACGTCCAGGTTAGGCACGGTTTCGTGCAGTGCCCTGAAAAAGCGGGGCAGCCAGGAGTGGACAATGGTCTCGGAAACACCCAGTCGCAGAATGCCGGACAGCAGAGCAACCCGGTCCGCGCGTTTGCGCAGTTGCTCAGACATGAAGACGATCTTCTCGGCGTACGGCAGGAGCTCCTGACCTTTCGATGTCAGCATGGTCCTGCTCGATTCCCGCTCGAAGAGCTTGACCCCCAACTCCTCTTCCAGCGCGGCTATGCGGGTGGAGATTGCGGGTTGCGTGGTATGCTGTCGCTCGGCTGCCTTGCGAAAACTGCCTAACGTGGCGACCCAGATGAAGGTTTCCAGACGTTTGAAATTCATTGGTACTCTGCGTGCTCTAAAGGAACGGAAAATGGCTGACCGTCCGATGTGACGAACGGGGATTAATTAGAGAATAGCGCAGACTGGAGTGAAAGGTTGGAGGGGGTTGCAGTGCGCTGCCGGCGAGCGCACTGGGCAAGCGGGCCCATGGAGGGCCCGCGCAGTCAGACCGCGTCCATGTACAGGGACCGGACTGGTTTTGCGAAGACCTTCCTGATCATGGGTTCGAAATAGGACAGCGGCAGGGTTTCGCCCTCCGGATCAAACGCGGGCGAGTCGTACTTGCTGACAAACTCGATGGTGCGCATGAAATGCGGGTGGTCCTTGTAGTTGTTCCGCAGGTTGCGGTCCATGCCCAGGTAGTGGAAGAAGTAGTAGCCCTGGAAGATTGCGTGGTGCTTGATCATCCAATGATTGGCCTCGCTGACAAATGGCTCCAGAAGCACTGCCGCCACATCGGCGTGGTTGTAGGAACCCAAAGTGTCACCGATGTCGTGCAGGAGCGCGCAGACCACGTACTCGTCGTCCTTGCCGTCACGGTGAGCCAGCGTTGCGGTTTGCAGGCAATGGGTTAGCCGGTCCACGGGAAAGCCACCGAAGTCGCCTTCAAGCAGCATCAGGTGGTCCATAATGCGGTCCGGAAGCCCCTTGGCAAAGTCGCCAAAGGAGCGGGCGATGGTCTGCCAGTCTTCCGCGGTACCGTCTTTCATGTGGGTAAAGCTGGCCTTGGGCGCAGTCACATCGTTCATCGATCAGTCTCCTTCAATCACGGAATCCGGGGTTAACACGGTCGAGCTTGCGCAGCAGGCCCGGCCACGCGAGATTGCCGCCCATGCCGCGAGTGACCTGTTCAGCCTGCTGCCGGATGGTATCCACGATGCCGCCGGGAATCGGAGTCATCTCGCGGTTGCCGGACAGGGCCTGGATCTGGACTTCACAGGCGCGCTGGAGGATGTACATGCCCAGGAAGGCGTCAGCGATGCTGCCGCCGGTGGTGAGCAGGCCGTGGTTGCGCAGAATCATGAAGTTGTTGTTGCCCAGGTCTTTCTGCAGTCTGGCTTTCTCGTCTTCCCGAAGGGCCACGCCCTCGTAATCGTGGTAGGCCAGATTGGACAGCGGAAACAGGCTTTGCTGCGACAGCGGCAGCAGTCCGTCCTGCTGTGCCGAGACGGCGACGCCTGCCGTGGTGTGGGTATGCATGACGCAGGCAGCATCCTCGCGCACCGCGTGAATCGCGCTGTGGATGGTGAAACCCGCCGGGTTGATGTCGAAATCGTCCGGCGTGATCTTGTTGCCCTCCTGATCGACGCGCACCAGGCTGGAGGCGGTGATTTCCTCAAACATCATGCCGTAGGGGTTGATCAGGAAGTGGTGCTCGTCACCGGGAATGCGTGCGGAGATGTGAGTGAAAATCAGATCATCCCAGCCGTACAATGCGATCAGGCGGTAGGCGGCGGCAAGATCGACGCGGAGTTGCCACTCCTCGGCACTGACACCGCCCTTTTTGGACGGAATTGCGATACGTTCAGACATTGTGATGCTCGCTCATGTTGTTGGCTTGTTGTTGATTGGGTTCTGGCTCCAGTGTAGGCAGTTGGGCGAGCACAAAACTGTCAAATCATTTACATTTGGGGATTTGTTGCTTCAGGTAATCGGGTATGTCTGATCTGAACAAGGTACTGCGCGCCTGCCCGTTACTGGCAGGGTTACCGGACGCCGGGTTTGCGGAAGCGGAAGCCCTGGCGCGGTGGCGCCATTTTCGGGCGGGTGAACCCATCTACGACAAGGGATCGATGCAGTCATCTCTGTGTGTGATTGCCGACGGTACCGTGCGTATCAGTTCGGTCAATTCGGAGGGGCGGGAAGCCATGCTGATCATCTTCGGGACGGCGGCCTGGTTCGGTGATACGGTGTTTTCCCCGGGCACTCCAAGGGTCTACGGAGCGACTGCGCACGACGACACGACCATTGTGGAGGTGCCCGGAGAGAGCTTTCGTCAGCTGTTGACGCGCTACCCGGAGGCCTACCCTGTGGCGCTGGATCTGGTCAGCCGCCGCCTGTGGTCTGCCATGTCGATTATTGCCGACGATGCCTTGCGTGGGATTGCCGCCCGGATTGGCCGTCGGCTATTGTTTCTGGCTCAGATTCAGGGCCAGGGCGACACCCACCCCCGGCCGGTGACCTTTCGTCTCACCCGGGAACACATCGCCAATATGATGGGCATGACCCGGCAGGGGGTGCATCGGGTAATCAAGGATTTCGAACGGGAAGGCCTTTTGAAGCTGGATTACGGCCGGATAACGGTGACGGATCCCCGGGCATTGCAGACCTACATTACGAACCTGCCGGACTGATCCCGGCATCTTACCCATTAACATGCGAGTACTGTGTTTTGCTGTCACTGAACTGGTCATTGCTGTCGGTCTTCATTCCCACTTTTTTCGTGGTCTCCATTACCCCCGGTATGTGCATGACACTGGCTCTCTCCATGGGTATCACCATTGGTGTGCGTAGGGCGCTCTGGATGATGGCTGGTGAGCTGGTAGGTGTCGCGGTTGTGGCCTCGGCCGCTGCCATCGGTGTTGCGACGTTCATGCTGAAGTACCCGACGGCGTTTGCGATCTTCAAGTATGCCGGTGGCGCTTACCTGATGTGGCTCGGCGTTCAGATGTGGCGGTCCCGCGGGAAGATGGCCATGCCGGAAACAGAGGATATGGAACCCGTGCAGGCTTCCCGTAGTCAGCTGGCCATGCAGGGATTCGTTACGGCGATTGCAAACCCCAAGGGCTGGGCGTTTTTCGTGGCCCTGTTGCCGCCGTTCATCGACAGCCAGTTGCCAATGGGGCCCCAGCTGACGGCGCTCATCCTGATCATTCTGGCGCTGGAGTTTCTGTGTCTTCAGCTCTATGCCCATGGTGGTCGGGGCTTGCGCAAGCTGCTGCGTCAGGGCGGTGGCGTGCGCACGGTCAACCGTGTTGCCGGCAGTCTGATGATGCTGGTGGGGGTCTGGCTGGCCCTCGGGTGAGGATCGGCGCTAGCCCGAATCCGAACCTTGCCGGTTACACCAGGTGGCGTCGGATGACACGGTTCCAGTTTCTGGAATATACCCGCCGCTTGCCTTCGTAGGCATCCAGTTCCGCATCCAGGTAAAAGTTCGTCTGGTCGCAGGTCAGCAGGGTCCGGGTGACCGTTTTGATGTGCCAGTCTCCGCGCTGGTAGCTCCTGGTGGTGAGGGTTTCACCGCGGGCCGAGCCAAAATCGTCGGCTTGATAGCTGTACCACTCGCTGACGCAGTGTTCGATGGTCAAGTCGACGTCCTCCAGATAGTACCGCCCGTTGTCATTGATGACTTCCAGTGTCGAGTTATCCCGGTCGAGTTCCCGAATGACCCGCCAGTCGTGATGGCCCTTCCTGAGTTGACGCTTTTTCCCACTGGCGGTCATTTCGGCATCCGGAAAGCAAAGACTCTCTTGCCTTGGCGTCCGGGAGGGCAACGTGAGACGGCAGCCCGAGGTAGATATTGTCAGCCGGGTGGATTCCGGAGGCGGCCAGGCGAGCGGGAAGTACGAGGTTGAAATGGCGACACGGATCCGGTTCCCGCGTGGGAATTTCTGGGCGATGCCATTCAGGTGCACTCGGACGCGGTAGCGTTCAGCGGACTTCAGGGCGGAGGGTTCGGCGTGACTGGCCCGGTGAGTCAGGTTCAGCAGGCCATAGCTTACCCGGGTCGATTTGTTGTCGGGGCGTACGTCGGATAGCCGCACGGCAATCATGGCGACGGGCTGCGATGACGAGAGTTCCAGTTCGACCACGGGTGCGCCAAGGATTTCCAGCGGGTCTTCAAGCGGTTCGGTCGTAAAGATCAAGGCACCCCCATCTTCTTCCCGCTGATCGTGGGGCAGGTCCGGCGTATTGCTGTAAGAGCACCATTTGCCGGCGAACAGTCCGTTGCTCAGGGGCGATTGCAGTGCCAGTTCGGTTTCGGGTACTGAGTCGGCGGCTTCGACAAGCCGGTAGGGAGCGAATCTGTAGGTGCGTTCCTGGGGACTGGCCGGTGGCCAGTAACCCTCACTGATCCAGCGCCCGTAGCGCTGATGGTAGGACGTTGAGGGGGGCATACTGTCCAGCATCCAGGCTCTGAGCATCGGTTCATCCATGATTCCGGTCTCCTTTCCCTTCAGCCATTTGTCCCACCAGCGCAACGCTTCCTGCAGGAAGCCGATTGCCGGCCCGGGGACGCCGATGTGCGGGTACTTGTGGCTCCAGGGCCCGATCAATCCCATGCGCGGCCCGGGCAGGTTTTCCAGCAGCCGGAATACCGCGTTGGAGTAACCATCTGCCCAGCCACTGACGGCCATCACCGGTACCTGAACCCGTGAAATGTCTTCGCAAACAGAGCCGTGGCGCCAGTAGTCGTCGCGATGTTGGTGGTGCAACCAGGTTTCCAGCCACAGGCCACTGTGTTTCAGTCGCTGGAACCACATGTCGCGCCAGCGATCATCACCCACGATTGCCGGGTCTGGTGGCAGGGAATTGTAGGCGAACATGGTGGAGGCCCAGGACAGGTTGTCACCGAGCAGGCAGCCACCCATGTAATGCACGTCGTCGGCGTAACGGTCATCGGTAGAACAGACGCTGATCACGGCCTTGAGCTGGGGGGGCTGCAGGGACGCGATTTGCAGACCGTTAAAGCCGCCCCAGGAGATGCCGATTATTCCGACCCGGCCATTGCACCAGGGTTGGTTTGCAAGCCATTCCAGAATCGAGACGCCGTCGTCCAGTTCCTGTTGCAGGTATTCGTCTTTCAGCACACCCTCGGAGTCGCCGCTACCTCGAATGTCGACCCTAACGCAGGCGTAGCCATGGCCGGCCACGTACGGGTGCATCTTGTCATCGCGCAAGCGAGAGCCGTCACGTTTCCGATAGGGAATGTATTCAAGGATTGCCGGCACCGGGTTCGTGCTTGCGCTTTCCGGCACCCACAAGCGAGCTGCCAGGCGCACTCCGTCAGGCATCGGAATCCATTGATGTTCAATGTGTTGGACCGCTTCGGGGAGGTTCTGGACAATGTTCATGGGGGGATATCCTCCGCCTGGGATCAGGGTGACAGGTATTCAAGCTCGATACCCGTCGCGGCCTGGATGTCGCGGTACTTCTGCAACAGCTCCTTCTGGCTGTCCGCGCCGATGTAGACGATGGCCATCTCGTAGCTGTAACTGTCCTGATCTTTCAGGTCAGACAGCTTCATTCCGGGCTTGATGTTCAACTGGATGTCAACGTCGACGAAGCGCCGATGGAGCGATCTCATCTGCTCCTCCGACGGAACCTTTGTCACCTGGGCATTGCGGTAAACCCGCCACATAAATTTTGCGGCAATGCGGTATTTGCCTTGTCGTTGGGGAAACTGCGGTTTCTCCCCCAACGCAGTTTGTAACATCACTTTGTGATTGGGCTCGCCGTCGACCTTCTGGAACAGGGGGCAGTGGGATTTCGAAATTCGGGTATTTATCTCCAGCAGCCAGATCCGGTCGCTGTCGCTGTCCCAGTAGTACTCAATGTTGAAGGGCCCACTGTCGAAACCGATGTGCAGGAGAAAACGTTGCGTCACCGAGATCATCCGGGCCTGGACACGGTGCGGAATTGAAGACGGATACTGGTACCGTGAAAAGCTGGAACGATGCTGACCTTCGCGGATGGAGTCCACGCTGCCGTAGACGGTTACTTCGCCGCCATGGACGTACCCCTCAAGGGTACATTGCCGGCCCTGGGATATGATGCCTTCGACGATGCAGTGATTTCCGTCGACGGCGGCAACGTCATCCGGCAGGTCGGCGAACTGAAGGAGGTAGTTAAACGGCTCCGAAAAACGGGCAATACCTCTTCGGGTCTGTTTGATGGCGTGATCGAGGTCGGCATCACTGCAGACCCGGAAGCCCAGGGAAGAAGCAGCTGCCTTGACCGGTTTGATCCAGAACGGGTACGGAACAGAGATTTGCTGGCGGTAATCATCTGAAAACGGGTCAACGGTGCAGAAATCCGGGATATGGTCGGGAACAGCTCGGGCCTGCTCCAGCCGGCTCCAGTACTTGTGCTCGCACTTCAGGGTCGATTCGAAACTGGGTGATGGCAGGCCAAACGGGGCTCGAAGCAGGGGAAGCATGGTGCTGACGGGAAAATCCCAATAGCCGACAATGGCATCAATGTCGCCGGGAAAGGCGTGTAACCGCCTGAGCGCGCCTCGATAAAGGGCCTCGACTGGAATCTCCGTGCCACCTTTGACCTCCTGGTAGCTAAAGAGGCTGTGCAGCTGGTATTTACCGGTCTTGTCCAGTGCCCGAATCAGGGACAGATTGAAGCTGTCTGCACCGAAAACGAAAATGTTTTTCCGTGAAGATCCCATGGCACCGCCCTATGAGCGACGTGTGTCTATATGTCATAGACGCTCGGCTGGTCGGGTGTCAACGCCAGGGGGTATTTTTGCGGGTAATCGCTTCAGCGCTGCGGGTTCAGCGCGCCGCGTAGCGCTCGTGCAGGATGCCGACTCGATGCACATAAGCCTTGGTCTCGGCATAGGGGGGGACGCCGCGATAGCGGGAAACTGCCCCGGGGCCCGCGTTGTAGGCGGCCGTCGCCAACCGGATGTCGCCATCGAATCGCTTCAGCATTCTGGCCAGGTAGGTTACGCCGCCACGAATATTCTCGGCCGCCACCAGGGCGTTTTCGACCCCCAGTTCTTTTGCCGTGCCCGGCATCAGTTGCATCAGCCCCTGGGCCCCCACCGGTGACAGGGCTTTTTCATTGAAAGCGGACTCGGCGTGGATAACCGCGCGCACAAGGGAAGGGTCGACGCCGAATTCCAGGGCGGCGGTCTTGATTTCGTCACGATAGGGGCGCGTAAATAGGGGAGTCTTGCGCCAGTCCACACTGGAGTCCGGGTCACAGGCGTAACAGTGGAACCGGATGACTTCGAAGTCTTCGGCGGCGGGCTGGATGCTGCTGTAGGCAACCACCCCGTTGTTGTCCCGGTAGCGATATACCGTATCGTTGCCACTGGACGCCCGGGGCTGAGCCTTACCGACGTTGGTGAACTCGACGGTACCGTCTGGATGCACGATGCGTTTGACGCCGTCTGCCTGGGCCGGTGCCGCAACAAGCATCATGTTCGCGAATGCGAGCATGATGAGGGAGAGGGCAGCGTTTGTCTGGCCTGGTCTCATTCGGTGTCCGTATGGTTCCGGTCGATGTCCAGAGATCGGTCATCAATCCCTGCTGGCCAGATTATACGGCTTTAGCGATGCGATGGAACCGCACGAATTGTCTGAAAACTGTTACTTTTCGAGTACTGCAGGCCAGTTCTCATTGGCAAGCCGGATGAAGTTGTCGGTATCGTTCAGCCAGCGATTCTGGATCTCCCGATTGTAGTTCAGATAGAGCTTGCCGTTCCGGACGGTCCAGTGCTCGGGATCGCCCTTGGCAAGATAGCCCTGGCTGACCGCCCAGGCACAATAACCGCCGTAAGCCGGGGCAAACGCTTCGGGACTGGCATCGAACCGGGCCTTGTTCTCGGCGCTGGCGAACCGCCAGGTCACACCCAGGTACTCCGAGGTATGGCTGGACGAACCCTTGATCGCTTTTCCCGGGTCAAAGTAGCTCACCACGTCATACCCACCGGCACCGGTATTGGAGAGCAGGCCGGTGTATACCGGGTCTTCTCTGGCTACCGCATAGCCGGTAATGACGGTCAGCAGCAGTGACAGTGCAAAGGCTCGAATCATGGTGTCATCCTCCATGGAGTCAGTATAGACTTCAGACAATTTCCGACCGTGGTTGTTACCGCCCGTCCAGACATTTTTTGGAGTCCCCATGCCTCAGCTCGATCCTGCCACGAACATCATCCTGATCGGCATGCCGGGTAGCGGTAAAAGCACGGTTGGCGTTTTGCTGGCCAAACGCCTGGGGATGGGATTTGTGGATACCGATTTGCTGATTCAGGAAAAGGCCGGGCGTACGCTTCAGGAGATTGTTGATCAGGACGGTTACCAGGCGCTTCGGCACACTGAGGAGGCGGTGCTGCTGGACCTGAAGGTGCAGCATCAGATCATCAGCACCGGTGGCAGTGCGGTCTACAGTGCCGCGGCCATGCAGCATCTCAAGGCCAACGGCGTGGCCGTGTTTCTCGATATTCCCCTGAAACGGGTTATTGAACGCATCGGTGACCACAGCGCCCGGGGCATCTCCCGCCGGCCTGACCAGTCCCTGGGCGAGCTCTTTGAGGAGCGTTATCAGCTCTATTGCCAGTATGCCGATCTGACGGTGGCCGGTGAGGGCAGGAACCAGGATGAGGTGTGTGATGCCGTCGTCAAGGGGCTAGGCTCCCTTCCGGTTCGGTAGAAATACCGATAGCAACCTCATCAGTGGGTGAGTAGGGTGCCCGGCCCATTTAATAACCGGCGAGTTTCATGTCCTCAAGTAGTACAACGCTTCCTCTTAAAGACACCACCGGGTTCCAGCGACTGGGTGATCCCGTCGTCCTGGCCCTCACCATGGGTTTTATCCTGCTGTTTGTAGGTTGGTCCCTGAACGATGCCGACGGCCTTGCCGCCGTGATTGGCGGCGGGTTCACCTGGACCGCCAAGTACCTGGGCTCGTTTTTTCAACTGCTGTTGCTGCTGACCTTTTTCATCGCCCTCGGCGTTGCGTTCAGCCGCGCTGGCGCCGCTCGTCTTGGCGGCTTGGAAAAACCGGAAATCAGTACCTTCCGTTGGCTATCCATGATCCTTTGCACGCTGCTGGCCGGCGGCGGCGTTTTCTTTGCGGCCGGTGAGCCGGTGTACCACTTTGTGGTATCGCCTCCGGTCTTTACCGCCGAGGCCGGAACCGCGGACGCCGTAGCCCCCGCCATGGCGCAGTCGTTCATGCACTGGGGTTTTCTGGCATGGGCCGTTCTCGGGTCACTGACGGCACTGGTGCTTGCCCATGCCCACTACGTCCAGGGAAAACCTCTGCAGCCGCGCACACTGCTCTACCCGGTACTGGGTGAACGGTTGATGACGGGCTGGTTTGGTGGCCTGGTGGATGCGCTTTGTGTGATTGCCGTTGTGGCCGGTACGGTCGGTCCCATTGGTTTTCTGGCGACCCAGATGAGCTTTGGACTGCACGAACTGTTTGGTATTGCGGATGATTTCTCCACGCAATTAACCATCCTGACTTTGCTGGCGGGTGTGTACATGGCCTCGGCGGTCAGTGGCCTGCACCGTGGCATCCAGATGCTGAGTCGCTTCAACGTGATCCTGGCCCTGGTGATTGCGGCGGTCATTTTCGTGTTTGGCCCGACCCTGTTCCTGACCAATACCTATCTGTCCTCCGCAGGCGAGTATCTGTCGTCCTTCTTCGCGATGTCGACGGTGACCGCAGAAACAGCCCCGGACTGGTGGATGAAGTGGTGGACGGTGTTTTTCTTTGCCTGGTTCATCGGCTACACGCCGCTGATGTCGATCTTCGTGGCGCGGATTTCCCGTGGCCGCAGCATTCGTCAGACCATTCTGGCCGTCGCCGTACTCGCACCCATCGCCACATCTGTCTGGTTTACCCTGCTAGGTGGTTCCGGCATTTATCATCAGTTGGCCGGTACCTTCGACCTGACCGGAGCGCTCAACAACTTCTCGTTTGACGTCGCGACCCTGACCGTAGCGGAGGCACTGCCGGGTGGCACCTTGATGGCAGCGGCCATCCTGCTGCTGACCACCATTTTTGTGGCGACCACCGGGGATTCCATGAGCTATGCGATAGCGACGGTTGGCGCAGGCCACGATGAGCCGCACTACCTGGTGAGGGCGTTCTGGGGTGGTGCCATGGCAATCATGGCGGCGATTCTGCTGTATATGGGGGCTGGCCAGATTGGCGTTCTCCAGCAGTTTATCGTGCTGACGGCCATCCCGGTTTCGCTGATCATTCTGCCGTCACTGTGGACCGGGCCAAAAGCGGCTTACGCTATGGCCCGGGCACAGGGCATGTCGCTCTAGAACTCGTTGCTGGGTGTGTCCAGGTGCCTAGGGCTCTGAGGCGATTTCCCTGAACGCGCCGACGAGAGTGGCCGGCTCCTGGGCCCCGGAAATCATGTACTTCTGATTGACGATGTAAGCAGGCACGGCGGACACGCCGGCCTGCCGATACCGCCCCTCGTCTTCGCGTACGGTCTTCGCGTAGCGATCTGACGCCAGGATGCCCCGGGCTTCCTCTCCGTCCAGTCCAATGCTTTCCGCGCATTTGACCAGCACGTCCGGGCTGGCGATGTTCTCGGCCCGGCCAAAATACGCATCGAAACACGCCATCTTCATCTCGGTCTGCCGGCCCTGTTCGCCCGCCCATTTCACCAGGCGATGGGCATCGAAGGTGTTGCGGGTGTGCCGTTCCTGGAGCTTGCTGAAGTTGAGCCCGAGCCCGCTGGCGATTTCCATCATGTGGGCCTGACTGGCCTGCATTTCTTCGGGGCTGCGACCGTATTTCCGGCTCAGGGCCTGGAGGATGGGTTCGCCGTCCCCCTCCGGGTCCGGGTTCAGTTCGAACGCGTGCCATTCGATACTGAACGCCATCTCATCTTTCAGTTCGGCCATGGCCTTCTCCAGGCGGGCGTATCCGATCGCACACCAGGGGCAGGCGATGTCGGAAACGATGTCGATGTGCACGGTTGTCATGAGAGCTCCCGGTCGATTGTCGTCTGGTCAGGTTACCGGAAAGCAGGCCGCTGTGTCGTGGTCAGGATTCCTGGGGCAGGGGCTCTGACGGCAGGCGTTTGCCAGACCAGTTTTCCATCAGCCGACAGGTGACCAGATCTCCGGTAACGTTGATGGCAGTACGACACATATCGAGAATCCGATCGACCCCCATGATCAGCGCAATGCCGCTGGGAGGCACGCCGACGGTCTGCAGCACCATGGCCAGGATGACGATACCTACCCCCGGCGTCGCCGGCGAGCCAATGGAGGCGCCGACGGCCATGGCGACAACCAGCGCCATGCTGCCCATGCCCAGATCGGTACCATAGACCTGTGCGAGGAACACGGTGGCGACGGCCTGATAAAGTGCTGTGCCGTTCATGTTGATGGTGGCGCCGAGTGGAATCACGAACTGTGAGACCGAGGGCCGGACCCCGAGTTTGTCCTCGGCGGTCCTGATGGACAGCGGCATGACGGCGGCGGAACTGGACGTGGAGAACGCCAGCAACAGAACGTCCCGGCTGTCCTTCAAAAACCGCAGCGGCGGCTGGCCAGCCACCAGTTTCAGGATCAGCATATAGACTGCGAGCATCAGGAGCAGGCCGATGAGCACAGTGGCAACGTAAGAGGCCATCCCCAGCATGGCGTTGAAGCCAATGGTGGTGGTCAGTTGCGCCATCAGGCCAAAGACCGCGAACGGGGCGAGTCGCATGGCCCAACCTACGACCGTCATGCAGATCTGCTGCAGGGAATCGAGCAGGTCGAGCATCGGGCGCGATTTTTGGGGCTCCATGCTGACCAGAGCGATGCCAACGATGATGGAGAAGATGACCACCTGAAGCATCTGGCCCTCGACCATGGCATCGAGCGGATTACCCGGCAACAGACCGATCAGGGTCTGGGGCAGCTCGTCGACCCCGGGCATGTCCGCCGATGCGACATCGTTTGTTGCTGGCGCCTGGGTGGCCAGCCCCTGCATCATGCTGCCGGGGTTGATCAGGTTGCCAACCCAGAGGCCGATGGCCGCGGCAATGGCGGTGGTGATCACGAAGAACCCGGTGACCCGAAGCCCCAGCTTGCGCAGTTGCTCGAGATTCTCACTGGCGGCGAGCCCGCGAACAACGGACGCGATCACCAGTGGAATGACGATCATCTGGATGGTGGCCAGGAACAGTTGTCCGGGGAAGGCCAGCCAGTTACCGATCAGGGAGCCGGTGGCCGGTTCCACCAGGCCGACAGACGGGCCCAGCAAGGTGCCCACAACCAGCCCCAGAAACATGCCAACCAGCACCTTGAGCCACAGCCGCCCCTGAACCAGTCCGGAAAGGTAACTGCTGAGTTGGCGTAGCTGACGCGGGTAGTAGGTGTTGTTGGCCATGGCAGGAGGTCGTCCGTGTGTCGATGTGTTGCCTTTCGGAAGCTTAGTGCATTACACAACAGGGCGGGCCGTGCTGACCTGAGCTGGGTCAACTCTGAACCAGATGCGATTCGGGCGAAGCCGAGCGGACGGCGTGGATCTCGCGGGCCGTCAGCCGGCGATAGTCTCCGGGCGCCAAAGCAGCGTCCAGTTCGATCTCCCCCATCCGCTCACGATGCAGCGAGGTGATGCGATTGCCGACGGCATGGAACATGCGTTTTACCTGGTGGTACCGCCCTTCGTAAATGGTTACCCGTGCGTCCTTCGGCCCGATCAGTTCGAGTGTGGCGGGGGACGTTCTCAGTTGTTCGAACTCGAACCAGATGCCCTCGGCAAATCGCTCCGCGGTCTCCGGGGTAATCGGGAGGGCGGTCGAAACCCGATAGACCTTGGGCAGTTTAATTGTTGGCTCGGTCAGTTGGCGCGACCAGGAACCATCATTGGTGAGGACCAGCAACCCGGTGCTGGCGCGGTCCAGGCGACCGGCGATGTGCAGGTCCGGTCGCAGGGTCGAGTCAATAAGGTCCAGCACCGTAGTGTGAACGTCATCCACCGTGGCACTGAGGTAACCGACCGGTTTATGGAGCATGAGATAGTGCGCGGTGTCGCCGGACTGAATGACCGGCTCGTCCAGCCTGACCGTTGAGAAACGATCCACGTCCTGCGACGGGACCCGACAAGGTTCACCGTTTACGGTTACCCGGCCGGCGGCGATCAGCGCATTGGCGCGCTTGCGGCTGACCCCGTCCCGGTTGCTGAGAATTCTGGAAAGCTTCATGGCATTAATCGACTATGCTGTCAGTAAGTCACGACAATAATACGAGGAATTGCCATGCCATTCTCTGCCGATCACCTTGCTGAACTCAATCTCCTGGCCCAGTTTCCGTCGAGCTCCACCCAGGAGGGGATCAAGGTGCATGCCCACTCGGCGTCTGCCGAGGCCGTCAGGGCCGCGGAGAACCTGTTTGCCATGGGGCTGATCAGCCAGAAGGATGGTGGTTACCTGACGCCGCTGGGCGCCGAGGCGGTCGAGCTTACCCAAAAACTCCAGGCTATCCTCAGCAGCCGGTGAAGGCGTGACCTTGCGGAACCGGATGACTTTGAGTCCCGGTCCGCTTGCGCGTTAGGGTGTTGCCATGGGCAACTGGAAAAAGTCTCCGATTCTATGGATGGCGGGCAGCGTTGCCGGGGTCGGTGCCATTGTCGGACTCCTGTACGCGTTTGGCGTTCACCACCAGGTGCTTGATCTGCTGCGTTGGGTTGATGGTCAGGGTATCTGGGCGGCAGCGATGTTCATCGGCATCATGGCACTGGCCATGGTGCTCCTGTTGCCCGGGGTGCTGCTCACCACGGGCGCCGGTTTTGTTTTTGGTGTGATAGAAGGCACCGCCTATGTGGTGGCAGGGACGACACTGGGCTCCGCCATCGCGTTTCTCATTGCCCGTCACTTTCTCGGCGAACATGCCCATGTCTACATTCGCAGCAATGCGCGGCTGTCGGTAGTCAGTTCCGAGATGGCGCCCCACGGCTGGAAAATCGTTCTGCTCACGCGGCTGATCCCGTTTTTCCCGGGAAAACTCTCCAATTTCCTGTTTGGACTGACCAATTTTTCCTTCGGGGGATTTATCGTGGGGACGTTCATCGGCGTGATTCCGTTTTCCCTCCACAACGTTTACCTCGGCTCGCTGGCGGCGGACCTCTCAACGATCGGTATGCGCGAAACGGCACGCACGCCGCTGGAGTGGACGATCTACGGGGCCGGTTTTGCCGGCACGGTTCTGGCGGTGGTGTTTCTCAACCGGCTGGCCCGTAGGGCGCTGGCCCGTTACCGGGTCGAAACGGAAACCACAGAGGAGCAAGGCACGCAATGAGCTGGATGACATGGTTGCCCTGGCGTTATCTGGTAAAACGCATGGCCCATCGGCACGGCTTTCTCGATCCCATTGCCTTGCTGGGCAAGCTGCACAGCTTTGCCCAACCGTCCGAGGTGGGGGAGCCTATCGAACTGTTGCGGGCCGGCGTGGTGTTTCATGCCCGGGGCCTGATCAACAGCCGTGTCATCCAGCACAATCTTGACTGGGTCTGGCCCTACTGGGTGGAGCGCCAGTTCGACCCCACGGATGCCGCTTTCATCCCCCGGGCCTTCTCCATCACCCACATCAACCTGACTAACCGGAACTGGACGGCTGTGGGCCAGCCGGATTTGGACGCGCTACCGGTTGTGGACCCGCGTGGGCTGCTGACCCCGCTTTACGATGGCTGGTCCCTGGATGGCTGGTTGCTGGCCGACGACGGTCGTTGTCTGCTGCCGTCACGTTGCGGGACGAGTCGGCAGTGGCAGGAACTCGGAGACAATCCCTGTGTGGTGACCGAATCGGAGATGGACGGGCTGAAGCTGATCAGCCGGGCCCGGGTGGTGATCGAACAGGGCCGGCCGGTGTGCCAGCTGGAGTTGCAGGGGCATTCCGATGTTTCAGGATCACTGGTGTTATCGCTGCGTCCGGCCAATCCGGAAGGAATTGCGTTCATCCACCGGGTGAATCTGGCGGAAAAGCGCGATGGTTGGCGCGTGGAGGGCAAACAGGCGGTGCGCTTCAGTCAGCCGGCCCGCAGCCACCACGTCTCTGACTACAAACAAGGTGACGTTCACATTCATCTGGCGGACAAGGAGGATCAGACCGAGTGTGTGTGTGACGTGGGCATGGTCACCGCGGCCGCGCTGTTTCCGCTCCAGGCGGGAAAACCCGCCGAGCTGACGGTCACCGTACCGCTGAGAGATGAGCCGGTGGCCGGCACCCATCCGGAGTCCTGGCAGGAAGCACTGGAGAGTCATACCCGGCTGGAGTGTCCGGATCCAACCTGGCAGTTCCTGTACGATGCCGCCATTCGTTCGCTGGTGCTGCATTCGCCCGAAGACGTTTATCCCGGGCCTTATACCTACAAACGTTTCTGGTTTCGGGACGCCGCGTTTATTATCCACGCGCTGCTGTGTGCCGGCATGACCGAGCGCGCCGAGCGTGCCCTCAACCAGTTCCCGGGCCGTCAGCTGAAGAACGGGTATTTCCGGTCCCAGGAGGGCGAGTGGGATGCCAACGGCGAAGTGCTTTGGATTCTGCAACGATTCTTTGCCATCACCGGTCGAAAAATGCCCATCGACTGGTTTGAGCCAGTGAGCAAAGGCGCGCACTGGATCCAGAAAAAACGGCTCAGTGGCACCATCGACAAACCCCATGCCGGGCTGTTGCCGGCGGGTTTCAGTGCCGAGCACCTGGGGCCCAACGATTACTATTACTGGGACGATTTCTGGGGCATCGCCGGTCTCACGGCTGCCTCCGAACTGCTGGCAGCGGATGACCCGGAGACCAGTGACGTGTTTGCCGCGGGTGCGCGGGAATTCAGCCAGACGGTGGACCGGAGCCTCGCCGGTTGCGAGCGCCGGCTCCGGCGTCCGGGAATGCCGGCGTCACCGTATCGACGGCTGGATGCCGGCGCGATCGGATCCCTCGCCATGGGGTACCCGACCCAGTTGTGTCAGCCGGATGACCCCAGATTGCTGGACTGTGTCGAATTCCTGCTCGAGAAGTGTTTCGTGAAGGGCGCGTTCTACCAGGACATGATCCACTCCGGCCTGAACGCCTACCTGACGCTCCACGTGGCGCAGGTTCTGTTGCGGGCTGGCGATTCCCGGTATCTCGAGCTGATGGACGCCGTGGCAGGCCTCGCGTCGGCCACCGGTCAGTGGCCAGAGGCCATCCATCCGGGAACCGGCGGTGGGTGCATGGGGGACGGTCACCATGTCTGGGCGTCGGCCGAGTGGGTGCTGATGGTCCGGAACTGTTTTGTCCGGGAAGAGGGCGAACGGCTGATTCTCTGCGCCGGTGTGCCCGAACGCTGGCTGGAGCAGGATCGGCCTATCCGGTTCGGCCCGGCGCCGACCGGTTTTGGCACCATTTCCATTACCATTCAGCCGCGCCGGGGCGCCGCGCCGGATGTCACCTGGAACGGACGCTGGCATGGTGAGGAGCCGGTTGTTGAAGTGCGGTTGCCCGGTGCGGCAACCTGATGATCTGTACTGGTTATTAACCCGGTTTTCTGTATCTGTTTTGTTTGCCAGCTAACTACTACAGTAGCGGTACTGAAAACCAACACTGAGTCCGGTTGCAACGCATGCGTTCATTCTTTTATTCGTTCTTTGTTCCCGCTCTGTTTGTCTGGCTCTGGAGTACCGGCTTTATCGGCGCCAAATACGGTCTGCCCTTTGCCGAGCCGTTCACGCTGCTGCTGATCCGTATGCTGCTGACGCTGGTGTTGCTGCTTGGTCTGGCGTGGCTGATGAAGACCCGTTGGCCGGGTTGGCGTGGGGCAGGCCACCTGGCCGTCACCGGTATCCTGGTTCACGGCTGCTACCTGGGTGGCGTGTATTACGCCATTGAGGGCGGGATGGCATCGGGAATTGTCTCGCTGATTGTCGGTCTCCAGCCGTTGGTCACCGCTGCGGCAGCGGTCGTTTTCCTGAAGGAAACCGTGAGCAGTCGCCAGTGGTTGGGTCTGGCGCTGGGGCTGGTCGGCGTGACCCTGGTGCTGGTGGAAAAATTCGGCGGCACCGGCTCGAGCGTGGGATTTTCGCCCTGGGCACTGCTCTGGGCGGTGTTCGCGCTGGCAGGCATCTCCATGGGGACGGTGTACCAGAAGCGCCATGGTACCGGGGCGGATCTGGTCGCTGGCACCCTGATCCAGTACGGCGCCGCCGCCACCTTCTTTGCCATCGGCGCGTTTGCGCTTGAGTCCCGGGACGTCGAGTGGAGCCTGCAGCTGCAGTTGTCCATGGCCTGGCTGGTACTTGGGGTGTCCATCGGTGCCATCCTGTTGCTGATGTGGCTGATTCGTCAGGGCGCGGCCTCCCAGGTGGCGAGCCTGTTTTACCTGGTGCCACCGGTTACGGCGCTGGAAGCCTACCTGCTGTTCGATGAACGTCTCGGTGGTCTGGCCATGATTGGCGGTCTGGTGGCCATTACCGGGGTGGCCCTCGTTGTTACCCAGAAGAAGCCGGCATGAATGAGTCTACCCGGGGCGTCTGTTACGGCCTGTCTGCCTACACCATCTGGGGCTGCTTCCCGCTGTTCTTTGCCTTGTTCGAGGGGGTGCCGGCATTCGAGATCCTCGTTCACCGGATCATCTGGTCCTGCGTCTTTCTGGCGCTGGTGATCAGTGGTATGCGTCGCTGGCCGGCCGTGCAGGCAGCATTGAGGAATCCGGCTCAGCTCTGGCGGGTGCTGGGCTGTGCCCTTCTGATTGCGGCCAATTGGGGTATCTACATCTATTCCGTGGAAACCCGGCATGTACTGCAGGCCAGTCTCGGCTATTTCCTGACGCCGCTGGTGAATGTTGCCCTGGGTATGCTGGTGCTGCGCGAGCGTATGGGGCCCTGGCAAATGGCCGCTGTGATGCTGGCGGGTATTGGTATCCTGATCCAGCTGGTCATGCTGGGCGAATTGCCCTGGATTACCCTGGCGCTGGCCATCAGCTTCGGCACCTATGGTTTGTTGCGCAAACAGGTGATGCTGGACGGGTTGTCGGGCCTGTTTGTCGAAACCCTGTTGTTGCTGCCGGTTGGATTGCTGACCTTTGGCTGGCTCCGCCATGCTGACCTGTCCCATTTCGGCGACAGCCTGCACACCGGCGCGCTGCTGATGGCGAGTGGCATCGTGACGGCCATTCCGCTGCTGCTGTTCGCTGGCGCGGCGCGCCGCCTTCGACTTGCCACCGTGGGCTTTCTGATGTACATCAACCCGACCTTGCAGTTCTTTATCGCGCTGCTGGTCTTCGGCGAACCCCTGAGCCAGGTGCAACTGGTCAGTTTTGTGGTGATCTGGGTCGCCCTTGCCCTGTACACCTGGTCGTCCTGGCACTACCGGCCGCGGGTTCCGGCAGGGCAGAGCTGAAGCGGCGAGTCGGATCAGGCCATGGAGGCCAGCAGATCGTTGATCGCTCGGGCAAAGGGCACCGGTGAATCTTCCTGAAGGAAGTGTCCGCCCTTGAGGGTGATGTGGGGCTGGTTTCGAGCGCCGGGAATCCGCTCCTGCATGTACCGGTCACCGCCCCGGGTGATCGGATCGCCGTTGCTGAACGTGGTCAGGAAGGGCTTTTCCCACTGTTTCAGCACTTCCCAGGCCGCCCGGTTGGCTTCGGTAGCCGGATCGTCCGGAGACATGGGCACCAGCCTGGGAAAGGCCCGGGCACCTGCCTTGAACTTTTTCCCGGGAAACGGAGCGTCGTAGGCGCGCATCTCCTCCGGACCCAGTTTGCGGAACGAGCCGGTTTTGATAATCCGGGCAATGGGGAACCACGGGCTGTGCAGGGCAAAATTCTTCCAGATCTTGAACGCCCGAGGTGCTTTCTGATCGCCAGTCGGCAGCATCCCGTTCCCCACCACGATGGCCCGGAATCGGTCAGGGTTTTCGGCGGCAAGTCTCAATCCCAGCAAGGACCCCCAGTCCTGGCACACCAGGGTGATGTCATTCAGATCCAGTTGGTCGATGAAGGACTGCATCCAGTCCATGTGCTGCTGGTAACTGTAGTCATCCATCGAGGTGGGCTTGTCGGATTTTCCGAAACCGATCAGGTCCGGGGCGATCACCCGATGGCCCGCCGCGGCGCAGACCGGAATCATGTGTCGGTAGAGGTACGACCAGGAGGGCTCGCCGTGTAGCATCAGAATTGGCTTGGCGTCTGCCGGTCCCTCGTCGACGTAGTGCATCCGAAGGCCGTCGATATCGGCGTAATGAGGCTCGAAGGGATAATCGAGCAGGCGTTCGAATCGCTTCTCGGGGGTTCTGACGAAATCCATGGCGGTTGCCTTATTATCGTGTCTGTTCGTCTCGTTGAGGCCGACCGGCTTCAGAGTTCTGTGGCGAAGAGTGTGCCCAGTCCCCGTTGGGGCGTCAATTTGCCACAGAGACGCAGCCCTTCCCAGAAGCTGACCTGGTTGGCGGTGAGTACCGGTTTACCCGCCACCGCTTCCAGCTCTTTCAGCCAACTTGCCGAGTGCAGGGCGGTGTCAGGGATCAGCAGGGCATCGGCGCGCGGGTGATTGTTTTCCCGGGCAAAGCGCAGGACGGCGTCCTTGCCCAGTGTTCCGGCTTCAGCCGCAGTGGCAATACCATGGCTCGCCAGTCCGACCACTTCAATATCGAAGTGCTCCAGAAACCCCTGGAACAGGCTTGCCACGTCTGCCGGATAGGTGGCGGCGATGGCTACCCGGTGGGCGTTGACCGCGGTAACCGCCCGGGCGAACGCCATGGCGGTGGTTGAGGCGGGTACCTGCAACGCTTTCTCCAGGGTGTCGATCTGTTCCCGGATTCCATCAAGGCCACGAACGAAGCTGGCACTGGTGGAGGTCCACAGGACCGCCTCAATGCCTGAGTCGCGAAGACGCGTGGCTCCCTCAATCAATCTCGTGGGGCTGCCCATCTCGGTCAGGGCCTCGACGGTATGAGCGTCTTCAACAAAACTCGTATGTACAACCTGAATATCTGCCACCGGGCGCACCATTCGGGCCAGGCGTGGATAGTCATCTTCGGCAGCATGGCCCGGATACAGGAATCCGATGTGTGCGGTATAGCCTTTGTTCTCCATACCGTAACCATAGTCGTGAGGCGCGTTCGGAGCCAATGGGTTATGGTTTGTCTGAATGCGGCGGCGCGATGCGCGATCAAACAGACAGGCACAGGAACGAGCTGCAATGACCCATTGGCTGGTGGCCAATCCCAACGCCGGATCGGGTGATCGGGGGCGCGAGTTCTGGCTCGACGTACTGGCGTCAGCCGGTGTCGCGGATCCGGAATGCTGTGACTTTGCCGACGATGACTGGATCGGCAGAGTGAGGGCCGGCGATGTGGTGATGGTAGCCGGCGGTGATGGCTCGGTGAATCGCGGCGCGCAGGTGTGCGTTGAAAAACACGCAACCCTGGCGGTTCTGCCCTCGGGCACTGCCAACGACTTTGCCCGTAATCTGGGGCTGCCTGAGGAACCTGCGGACCTGTGCGCCCTCATTGCCAGCGGTACCCGGCAGTGGGTGGATATTGCCGAGTTCGGTCATTCGCTGTTTCTCAATGTTGCCCATATTGGCCTGGGGACCTTGCCGGTTCGGGAGTCGGAAGGTGCGGAGAAAAAAATGTTCGGTCGCTTCAGTTACGGCATCGGGTTGTTGCGGCGAATCAACGCCAAGCGAGGGTTCAAGGCGGAAATCCGCTGTGACAAGGGCTTTGTCAAAGGTCGGTGGCTGTCCATAGCGGTCGCCAGCGGTGCTTTTTTCGGTGGCGGCAACGAGATTCCCGAAGCCTCCGCCAACGACGGTCAGTTGGATGTCATTGCGGTAAAGCCACGGCCGCTGTTCCAACTGTTGCTCACATTTCTCATGGTCCGGCTCAACCGGAGTTCACCCCAGCGGACCAGCACCATTGTCCATTTGAAAGGCACGCACTGTTCGGTGCAGACGGGAAAGCCCAAAACGGTGACGGCGGATGGCGACGTGGTCGGGGAAACGCCCCTCAAAGTGCTGTGCCGGCCACACGTGCTGTCCGTCATCGGGCCCACTGTGGTGAGCACGGGATCGTCGTCCTCCGCTGCCGGTGGCCAACGCTGACAGCATCTCGGTTTATCCGGGCTTTCCCTTCGTTTTCCGGCCAGATACGTTTTGTCACTGACTTTTCTGGTTGGACGCGCAATCATGGGCGCCGATGGCAGAAACGTCCAGGTCGACTGGCCGAAACCTCCAGTAGGTAGCTTTGGCAATTATGTCGTTCGGCTCGGTATCCTGCCGTGACAAGGTCCCTCTTCATCAACCCTCAGCTTTGATCAAGGACACGAAATGCCCAGTCAATCAGCAGCGGTAACAACAATGTTGAACGCCGCCAAAGCCAGTGTTCTAGCCCTTACCCTGTCAGCCGTTGCAACAGCGGCGGTCGCCGCCGAACGGCTGTACATATTCACCGAGAACTATCCGCCCTACAACGCATCGGTATCCGGTAAGGGGTTTGCCCATGAAGAGGATGACATCACCGGTATCTGCACCGATATGGTCAAGGCCATGCTGGCCCGGGTCGACTACGACTACGTGATGAAGATGCGGGCCTGGAGCTACGCCTATGACTGGGTCCAGGGGCGGGAAAATCACGGCCTTTTCTGCACGGCCCGAACCGAAGAGCGTGAAGACCTGTTCCAGTGGGTCGGGCCGTTGGCATCGATCAAGTGGACCCTGTTTGCCGCCCCGGATTCGGACATTACCCTGGACAGCCTGGAGGACGCCAGGGAGTTGCAGATTGCCGGTTACAAGGGCGATGTCATGTCGGAGTATCTGGTGGATCAGGGATTCAATGTGACCATGGGTATGTCGGGCGACGTGAACACCCGTCGACTGATGCTGGGTCAGGCGGATCTCTGGGTAACGGACGGTCTGGTCGGGCCGCTGGTGGCTGAGCAGGAACATGGCATTACCGGGCTCAAGCCAGTTCTGGTATTCCGTGAAACGCCCATGTATCTGGCTTTGAGCAAGAATACCGACCCGGCCATTGTCGCCGACCTGCAGCAGGCTCTGGATGAAGCCCGCGCTGCCGGGGAGCTTGACGCCATCGAGGCGCGCTACGAATAAGGCGCACTTTCCGACATTGGGCTTGTGGTGCCGGGCGCTCTGACGCGCCCCGGCGTTACGTAGCTGAAACGCCTGCGGTATTCCTCCATGGTGCAGCCGACGTTTCGTTTGAACAGGCGCCGGAACGAACTGGCGTCCTCGTAGCCGACGTCCCAGATAATCTGGGCGGTCTGGCGCCGGGTCGACTCAAGGCCGTGCTTGGCCGCTTCAATTCGCAGATGTTGCAGGTAGTGCAGGGGCGTTTCGCCGGTGGCTTCCTTGAACCGTCGCTTGAAGGTTCTCGGTCCCAGCCGGGCCCGTTCCGCCAGGTCGTCAATGGCGATGTTGTCCGCGTAATGCTGCTCCAGCCAATTCTGTATCTCGCCAATCACCTCGTCCTGATGGGCCCTGCTGCCATAGAAGTTCATGTAAGGCGTCTGTTCCGTCCGTCGGGCGTCCAGAACCAGCAGTTTGCTGCAGGCCACCGCGAGCGCGGGCGACCCCAGCTTTTCCACCAGGTACAGACACAGATCGATGAACGCAGTTGCGCCGCCGGCGCAGATGATCTGGCCGTTATCCACCAGCAGTTGTTCCGTCTCCAGCCGGAGATCCGGATAGCGCCGGCGAAAGGCCGGAGCCGCCCGCCAGTGGGTCGTGGCCACGTGTTCTGTCAGCAGTCCAGCCTCTGCCAGTACGAAGCTTCCGGTACAGACGCTGGCCACGACAGCGCCCTGATCCACCGCTGAACGCAGCCAGGGGTGAAGAGGGCGGGACTGATCCATTGCTGCATCAATGTGGCGGTCGCCGAGTACGGCCTCCATCGCCGAGCCGACAATGATTAAATCGGGGTGAACATCCTCCCAGCGCACCGTCGGCGCAATGGGAATCCCGCTATAGGACCGGACCGGTTCGCCGTCGATGGTCACGATCTGGCAATCGAACCGGGGTTCACTCCGGGGCGCGGCACGGTCGCAGAAGTTGGCGGCGGCAAAGAAATCCATTACGCCGACAATGCCACTGCCGTGGCAGAAGGGGAGGGCGACAATGACAATTTTCGTCATGATGTGATGTCCTTTTTCGCATCTACAGTGTCAAATATGACACTCCGGAACCGGTCTGGCAAGTCGTAACCTGAAACGGTCAATCAGGTTGGCCATTCGGCCAGCAGCGAAGGAGGGATTGTCATGAGTGCTCAATTCATTACCACCACTGGCGCCGCAAAACGGCTTTCTAAAGCACCGCTGGCTCGTCGGAATGTTCCTCCGGTGGCCGCCATTGGCACCGCTCTGCAATGGCTGCATCGGGTCGCCCCCAACACCGCCGGCAACATCGTCGAGAATCTGTTTTTCTCACCCCAGCGACTGCCTTTGCCGATCCGGTACGAATACCTGCTCGACGAGGCAACCAGCTACACCCAGCTTCAGTACGGTGCCACTGTCATCCCGGTATACAGCTGGGGGCATGGACCGGTGGTGATGATGGTGCACGGTTGGTCTGGCGGTGGCATACAGTTCGGGGCGTTTGTGAAGCCCCTGGTCAAGGCCGGATTTCGGGTGGTGGTGTTTGATGCGCCCGCCCATGGCCGGGCCCAGGGTAGCCAGACCAATCTCTACGAGATGGCGGATGTGGTAGCCAGGGTCGCCGCCAGCGTGGGGCAAGTCGAGGCCATCATCGCCCACTCCATTGGCTCACTGGCGGCCGCGCGGGCCGTGGTGGATGGGGTCCGGGCGCGGCACCTGATCATGCTGGCTCCGCCCCGGGATCTACAGTCCGTGGTCGCCGGGTTTGGGGCCATGCTCGGTCTTTCAGACGCCATGGTGTCCGAACAGCGCCGACGGATGGAGCAGCGGTTTGGCCCCGATGTCTGGCGCCAGTTCTCGTTCGATGATCTGGCACCGGGCCTCGCCCCCCGAGGGCTGGTAGTGGTTGATCGCGATGATCAGTCGGTTCCGGCCAGCCACAGTGACCGGGTTCATCTGAAATGGCCTGGCTCGGAAAAGCTGCAGACGGAGGGGTTGGGGCACTTCAAATTGCTGTGGCACCCGAGCGTGGTGGAGCGAATCTACACCAGGCTGGCCACCGCCGGCTAGAACCAGAGCCCGATCTCAGGATCGGGCTCTCTTCGTTCAACCACCAGGCCCCGTGCTTCCAGCAATTGTATGAGGGTATCGGTGTCCTCAATGTTCAGGAAGGTGCCGAGCGCCACACTGGTATCCCGGTGGATCAGCTCCAGCCGGGGTGGTGTGAAAGGATGTCGGGGCGCATTCAGACGCAGACGCGCATAGCGCCGGGGCAGGGTCCATTCCGCCAGTTTCCGGGTCCGGCCTTTCTCCAGATGGATATCAGTGTCATCGATAGTGAGTACCTCCCGTCGCTGGCAGGCCCGTGAGGTAACGTAAATGCCGGCCGCGAGGGCGGCCAGTTCCAGTCCGGCGAAGGGAATGATGACCCAGGCGCCGGCCACCGCCATAGCCCCGGCAATCACGGCAGAAATAGCCAGCAGGCCCAGCCAGATCCGGACATTGCCACGCCAGCTCAGGGAGTGATTGGGGGTCAGCAGAAGCTGGATTCCCTCTGGATGCTTGAGATGCTCCACCATAATCCGATGCCTTTGAGGTCAGGCGTTCTCGGTATACGACGTATTGAGGCACTCCGATGATGGGGCCGCCTGAATGATTGGTAATTCAAACAGGGTTCAAACCACGACATACTGAGCGCCCTTAATTGATGATAGTCAAAACTGTCTGGTGAAGAACCCGTGGCACGACAATCCCTGATCAGAAAATCCCTGAACGCACTGGTGTGGACGCTGGTGGGGGTCGTATTGCTGATGTTAGCCGCGATCATCCTGTTCCGGTTCGTGGATCCACCGACCTCAAGTTTCATGCTGGGCTATCGGTTGGCGGCACCGGGACAGACCTTGCATCAGGAGTGGGTCGATCTTGAGAAAATCTCGCCCTGGATGCCGCTGGCAGTGGTGGCCAGTGAGGACCAGCGTTTCCCCCATCATTGGGGCGTGGATTTCAGTGCCATCCGTAAGGCCCTGGCGGAATACAAGGCGGGTGAGGGCCTGCGAGGCGCCAGCACGATCACTCAGCAGACCGCCAAGAACCTGTTCCTGTGGAACGGCCGAAGTTTTGTCCGCAAGGCACTGGAGGCCGGGCTGGCATTGGGGCTTGATGTGTTCTGGCCGAAGAAACGCATTCTTGAGGTTTACCTTAATATCGCGGAGTTTGGTCCCGGCATATATGGTGTGGAAGCGGCCAGCCGACTCTATTTCGGCATTCCGGCCAGCCAGCTCTCCGGGGTTCAGGCGGCCAGACTGGCAGCGGTGCTGCCCAATCCGAAGGTCTTGAGTGCGGTGAATCCGTCGGCCTATGTCTGGGGCCGGGTCACCTGGATCCGGGGCCAGATGGACCAGTTGTCGGGCCTGAATTACTTACGTGGCCTGCTGCAGTAGCGCCGTTCGGGACGGCCGACACTGCCGTAACGGACTTCCGCCGCCTACTCCTGACCTTAGAAACGCCAGACGGCCTCGGCAATCTGATCTAACCTAGATAGGTCCCTTCCCTGAATCGTTTGAGGCCCTATGGTCGTCTCACCGTTAGCCAGAGCCTGCCTGTTTGCCGTCGCCCTGGTGAGCCGTGCCGGGTTTTCAGCCCGGGTGTGTGCGGATGAGCTGGAGCGCTTTGTTCAAACGCAGATCGCCGAGACCTTTGCGCTGGCGGCATTTCTGACCCATGGCGAGTCCCTCCGATTCGGCCTCTGGGATTTCGATCCCAATGAGATTGCCCAGTTGGATGATCCCGAGCTCGGCTCGGCTGGCAGATGGGATTGCCGGGAGGGCTCAGCTTTCCGGACAGCGTGTCTTTCGGCATCAACCTGAATTATGGCAGTGTACGTCGTGGCGGCACACTGGTGTTGCTGTTCAATGAAGATTGACCCGACAGCTAGCGACAGGAGACGGTACGTTGAAAGTTTTGGTGTTAGGTGCGACCGGACTGACCGGCGCCAAGGTCGTTGAGGGGCTGCTCGAGCGGTCAGAGATCGAATCAGTAATCACGCCGGTGCGGCGCAAGACGGACACGACTCACCCCAGGCTGGTTCAGCATGAGGTCAACTTTGACAACCTTGAGGCGCACGCAGGGTTGTTCGATGTCGATGCCATCGTTTGCTGCCTTGGCACCACCATCAAGAAGGCCGGATCCCGGGAACAGTTCCGGAAGGTGGATTATGGTTACTGTCTGAAAGCCGCGGAACTGGGCCGGGCAGCCGGGGCAAACGCCTTCATCCTGATGTCGGCCATTGCCGCCTCCTCCGACTCGACCATTTTTTACAACCGCGTGAAGGGCGAACTGGAGGATGCCGTTCGTGATCTTGGCTATCCCTACCTGTCAATCTACCATCCGAGCCTGTTGCTTGGAGACCGGCAGGAGCAGCGCACCGCCGAAGCGCTGGGGATCAGGTTGATGCCCCTGGTGAACCGGGCTCTCGTTGGTCCGCTGGAGAAATTCCGGGGTGTGCCGGCGGCCACCGTGGCCCGGGCCATGGTCAACGAAGTGTGCACGCTGACAACGAAACCGCTGGCCGAGCAGGTGGTTCGAACCCGGGAGTATCCGGACATCTTGGAGCAGGCCAACTAGACCGTATCTACTCTCCCGCCAGAATCCAGGCCGCGGCCTTTTCCGCAATCATCAGGGTGGGGGAGTTGGTGTTACCACTGGTAATGGTGGGCATGACCCCGGCATCCACCACCCTCAGCCCGCTCACACCCCTGACCTTCAGACGCGGATCGACCACCGCCAACTCGTCATCCGGGCGGCCCATGCGCGTGGTGCCTACCGGGTGAAAGATGGTGGTGCCGATGTCCCCCGCCAATTTGGCCAGCTCGTCATCGGTCTGGTATTGCAGGCCGGGCTTGAACTCCTCTGGCTGATATTGGGCAAAGGCCTGCTGCTCAGCGATACGACGGGTCACCCGGAGCGAATCCGCCGCCACCTTCCGGTCTTCCGGAGTGCTGAGGTAATTGGGCGCGATGGAGGGCGCCTCTTTCGGATCCCTGCTTCGGATACGCACGCTGCCGCGGCTGGTCGGGTTGAGATTACACACGCTGGCGGTGATCGCCGGGAAATTGTGCAGCGGCTGTCCGAAGGCGTCCAGGCTCAGTGGCTGAACGTGGTATTCGATGTTGGCGTAATCATAGTCCTCCGAGCTGCGGGTAAACAGGCACAGCTGGGAGGGCGCCATACTCATGGGCCCGGATCGGGTCAACAGGTATTCGAGGCCGATGCGGGCCTTGCCCATCAGCGAGTTGGCCATGGTGTTCAGGGTGGTTGCGCCCTGGACCTTGTAGACCGAACGAATCTGCAGGTGGTCCTGCAGGTTCTCGCCGACGCCGGGAAGGTCTGCGACCACCGGTATGTCGTGTGCTTTCAGGAGATCGGCCGGGCCAATACCCGAGAGCTGAAGCAACTGGGGCGAGCCGATGGCACCGGCGGACAGGATGACTTCCCGGTTTGCCCGGGCAGTGATCTCGCCTTCGCCGGGGCGCTCGACCCGAACGCCCGTGCACCGGGGCTCAGCGCCGCCACTCATCTCCAGACCCAGAACATGGGTGGAGTGCCACAGGGTTAGATTGGGGCGTTTCTCGGCGTCCCGCAGGAAGGCTTTGGAGGTATTCCAGCGCCAGCCGGAACGCTGGTTGACCTCAAAGTAGTCGACCCCCTCGTTGTCGCCCCGGTTGAAATCCCGGGTGCGGGGAATGCCGGCCTGCACGCAGGCCTCGGCAAAGTCCTCCAGAATCTTCCACTTCAGACGCTGGTGCTCAATGCGCCATTCCCCGCCATGGCCGTGGTATTTACGGTGTTCCGGATCGGCATCGCCGCCGTCGTCCAACCGGTAATGATCTTCATGGCGCATGAAATCCGGCAGGCAGTTGGCCCAGTTCCAGGCGTCCTCGCCGGTTATGTCGGCCCACTGGTCGTAATCCCGGGCCTGCCCGCGAATGTACAGCATCCCGTTGATGCTGGAGCAGCCCCCGAGGGTTTTGCCCCGGGGGTAGATCAGTGTGCGGCCATTCAGGCCCGGGGTCGGATCGGTCCGGAAACACCAGTCGGTGCGCGGATTATCGATGCAGTAGAGGTAACCGACGGGAATGTGAATCCAGTGGTAGTTGTCGCGGCCACCCGCTTCAATCAGCAGCACCCGGTTGTCGGGGTCGGCGCTCAGGCGGTTCGCCAGCAGGCAGCCGGCAGAGCCGGCGCCCACCACAATGTAGTCGAACTCAAGCTGTCCCTGTGCGTTCTTGTTGTCGGACATGGCTTTCTCCGGTTCTTTTATGGACGGTAAATTCCACGGTGCTACTTGGCCGTGGGCATCACAAATTCGGCGCCGGCATCGATGGAGTCGGACCAGCGCTGCATGATGGATTTCTGGCGAGTGTAGAACCTTACCCCCTCTTCACCATAGGCGTGGGTGTCGCCAAACATGGAGCGCTTCCAGCCACCAAAGCCGTGCCATGCCATCGGGACCGGAATGGGCACGTTGATGCCGACCATGCCGATCTGAATGCGGCGGCCGAATTCCCGGGCCACGCTGCCGCTCTCGGTGAAGCAGCTGACGCCGTTGCCGAACTCGTGATCGTTTATCAGCCGGATCGCGGTAGCCACGTCCGGAACCCGGACACAGGCCAGCACGGGTCCGAAGATTTCCTCTTTGTAGATGGTCATGCCGGGGCTGACATGGTCGAACAGGCTTCCGCCCATCCAGAATCCCTCGTCGCAGCCTTCCCCGGTGTTGGCGCTGTTAAAGTCACGGCCATCGACAACCAGTTCGGCGCCTTCCGCCACGCCCTTCTCAATGTAGCCGGTAATGCGTTGGTGGGCGGCGGCGCTGACGATCGGCCCCATCTCGGCGTCCAGTTCCATACCGTTCTTGACCTTCAGGTCGCGGGCCCGCTCGGCCAGTCGCGGCATGATCTTGTCGGCGACGTCGCCAACCAGTACTGCCACGCTGATCGCCATGCAACGCTCGCCGGCGCTGCCGTAGGCAGCCCCGATCAGGGCATCCACAGCTTTGTCCAGGTCGGCGTCGGGCATGACCACCATGTGGTTCTTGGCGCCGCCGAGTGCCTGGATGCGCTTGCCGTGGCGGGCGCCGTTCTCGTAGATCAGGTTGGCAATAGGGGTGGAACCGACAAAGCTCAGCGCCATGACGTCCGGATGCTCGATGAGGGCCTCCACGGCGGTCTTGTCGCCCTGCACCACGTTGAATACGCCATCGGGCAGGCCAGCCTGCTTGAGCAGATCCGCAACCATCAGCGAGGCACTGGGGTCGATCGGGCTGGGCTTGAGGATGAAGGTATTGCCGGCCGCAATGGCCACCGGAAACATCCACATAGGGACCATGGCGGGGAAGTTGAACGGGGTAATGCCGGCGACAACCCCCAGGGGCTGGCGGGTGGTCCAGTTATCGATGCCGGTGCTGACCTGCTCTGTGTAGTCGCCTTTCAGGAGCTGAGGGATGCCGCAGGCAAACTCGACAATGTCGATGCCCCGGGCCACCTCGCCCTGGGCGTCGGTGAAGACCTTGCCATGCTCGCGGGTAATGGCCTCGGCCAATTCATCCTTGTGCCGATTCAGGAGCTCCAGGAACTTGAACATGACGCGGGCCCGGCGAATGGGCGGCGTGTCGGCCCAGCTCGGGAAAGCGGCGTTGGCAGCGGCGACCGCCTGCTCGACATCATCCCGATTGGCGAGAGCAACCCGGCCCGTCACCTTGCCGGTGGCCGGGTTGAAAACGTCCTGGCTGTGTCCGGACGTACCGTCTGACATTTGCCCATCGATATAATGCTGGATCGTCGGAGTGCTCATTGTGGCCTCGTTTCTGCGCTGGTCTGTTTATTCGTGTGTTTCTTCAGTAACCGTTATTTCTGGCGTTGTGCCTGGTTGATGAAGAATTAAACAAATAAATTAGTGCCAGTCAGGCGTCGAAGCAATTGAGTAATTCAAAACCATGGTATAAGTGATGCTTATATTGGTCTCACCGAGGTATGTCCGATGCAGCATCTTCAAGGATTACGTGCGTTCGTTGCGGTGGCCCGGGAGGGCAGTGTCTCCCGGGCGGCGGAACGGCTTCATCTGACTCAGCCGGCGGTAAGCCTGAAGCTCAAGCAGTTGCAGGACGATCTGGGATTGAAGTTATTCAGGCGAAAACCCCAGGGGCTGGTGCTCACCGGGGACGGTCATAGCCTGCTGCCGATGGCGGAGAAGGCACTGGCCGGGCTGGCCGCCTTTGAACAGAGTGCCCGGGCTCTTCACAGCACTGTGCGGGGCCGACTCCGGATCGGCACCATTGTCGACCCGGAATTCATCCGCCTGGGGGCCTTCCTGAATCGACTGGTGGCCAGGGCCCCCCAGTTGGAAACCGAGCTGCACCAGGGGATGAGTGGCAGCGTGCTGGAGCAGGTCCGGTCCGGCAAACTCGATGTGGGCTACTTTCTGGCCCCCCCGGGGTCGGGTCCTGCATTACCTGAGCTGGCCCACCGGGAGCTGGCCCTGTTCGACTACCATGTGGTGGCACCGCCGGGCTGGGCGGCCCGGGTTGCCGATACGCGCTGGGCCAGCCTGGCACAATTGCCCTGGATCGTGACGCCGCCGGATTCGGTGCATAACCGGCTGCTGGCCGAGGCGACCGAACCCTTGGGTCTGGTGCCTCATGGCGTTGCCCAGGTCGATCAGGAAGCGTGCATGCTGGATCTGGTGCGGGCGGGCGTCGGGCTGAGCCTGGCCCGGGACGCACTGGCCATGGCCGAGCGTCAGGAACGGGGGTTGGTGGTCGTCGACGGGGTTCGACTACCCTGCGCCCTGAGTTTCATCTGGCGCCAGGACCGGGAAGCCGAGCCGGTGATTGCCGAAGCATTGGAGGCACTGGCCGGGGTCTGGTTGTTTGATGCCCCGGCCCCGGCAGGTTCACCCCAGCGTCGCGTCCAGGAACATCATGACCACAAACCCGGCCAGTAGCGAAAAGGTGGCGAGGGTTTTGTAGGAATTGCGATGGGTTTCGGGAATGATCTCGTTGCTGATGATAAACAGCATAGCGCCCGCGGCGAAGCCGAGGGTCCAGGGCATGATTGGTTCGGCCAGCCACACGAGTGTCGCGCCAAAGAGTCCGCCTACCGGCTCGGCCAGCCCGGTGAGTAGGGCAATCCCGAAAGCCTTTACCCGGGAGTAATTGATCGCCAGCAATGAAAAGGCAACGGCCAGCCCTTCCGGTATGTTCTGGATGCCAATGCCGGTTGCCAGCACGTAGCCGTTGCGCACGTCGCCGCCGGCGAAACCGACACCGACAGCCATGCCTTCGGGGAAGTTGTGCAGGGTAATGGCAATGATGAAGAGCCAGATCCGCCGGATATGCGCGGGGTTCGAGCCTTCCAGCCCGAGGTTGAAGTGTTCGTGAGGCAGTTTCTGATGGATATAGAACAGCGCCCCGGCTCCGGAAAGGACGCCAAAGATAACGAACAGGGCTGCGGCCCAGGTCGTTCCGATCAGGCTTTCACCGTACTCCAGCCCCGGTAGCAGCAAGGAGAAGAACGATGCAGCCAGCATCACGCCCGCGGCGCCGGCGAGCATGCTGTCCTGCAGTCGATCGGTCACGGTCCTGAGAAAGAACACGGCCAGCGCCCCAAGGCCGCTGGCCAGGCCGGCGAGGAGGCTCGCCAGCGTGCCAAGCCAGACTATGCTGATATCCGTGTCCATTCATGCTCCCGAGTCTGGAGATCGATTCACGCGGCCTGGTTGCGGCGCCATTCGATCTCGTTCCGGATCGTGGCCTTGGGCTGCAGCATGGCAAAATCAAGCTCGTCGATCTCCTTGCCATCCTTCAGCCGCTGGACGAAGTCGGGGTTGGCCAGGGCCTTCTTGCCAACGGCCAGCAGCGCCTCCGGATACTCTGCCGCCAGGTCAGGGTGGTTGGTTTCGTCAATGCCGCCATTGATGATCAAGTCCACGCCGCCCGCGTTGCGAACAACCTCGGCCAGGCTTTTCTCGCCGTCGGTGAAGGGTGCCCGACGGACGTCCCCGTCTGTAGTGTGGATGAAATCCGCGCCGGCGTCCCGCACGGCCTCAACGATCCTGCGGAAACCGTTCTCACCCTCGGGGAGTTGGTAGTCCGGATCTGTCACGGTGCCCTGGGACAGGCGAATACCGAGCGCGAAATTGTTACCCACAGCCTCCCGCACGGCTTCAATTGTTTCGACCACCACACGCAGGCGGTTATCGAGTGAACCTCCGTAGTTGTCTTCACGACGGTTGAAGTGCGTGCTCAGGAACTGGTTCAGCAGGTAGCCATTGGCGCCGTGTAGTTCAATGCCGTCGAAACCGGCTGCCTTGGCGTTAATTGCCGATTGTACAAAGCCACGGATCGCGGTCTTGATGTCGGCCTCGGTCATGACAGCGGGGGTTTGCCACTCGGTCTGATCGCCGTAAAAGCCCAGTGGCGCACCCTTGGGTTTGACGGCGCTGGGAGCTAGGGGCTGATCGGTATGGTGGCTGGCCTGGAACTGGGCGCCAGCATGCATGAGCTGAACAATAATCTTGCTGCCCGCAGCATGGACGCGATTGACAATGGTTTTCCAGCCCTCAACCTGGGTGTCGCTAATGATTCCGGGCTGGTTCGCGTAACCCTGGCTGGCGCCATCGTCGGTGTAGGTGCCTTCGGTGATCAGTAGGCCAAAGCCACCCTTGGCATAGGCCTCGTAATGATCCGCCATCAGTTCGTTGGGGGTGCCGTCGGGCTCCGCGCTGGTCCGGGTCATGGGCGCAAGCGCAAATCGATTGGCCAGTGTCAGGTTGCTGAAGCGGCTGTTCTGCATGACGTCGCTCATGTCGTTCCTCCCATTCTTGATTGAATGTTCAAGTACGCATGGTCGCTGGCGCCGGTTCAGGTTTAAAGCGGATTCTTCCGATGAATCCGGTCAGATAATTTGAACCGCGGTATCACGCGCGATCCGTTAGCGATCTGAGTGGCCCAGTGAGCGGTCCGGATCGATCTCATCGCGGACCAGCTGCTTGAGCTTGGTGATTTCCGGAAATCCCTGCTGTTCCTTGCGGGACCAGATGCGACGGCCATTGACCCAAACCTCGAAAATGCCACCGGTGCCCGGGTGCAGGGTCAGCTCCTGCAACTCGCCTTCAAAGGTGGTGAGCAGTTCCTGAGCCATCCAGGCCGAGCGCAGCAGCCAGCGGCAGCCTGTGCAATAGTGAATATCGACTCGGTTGGGCATAGGGTTAGGTCTCCGTTCGTGTTCGGGATTGGTTCAGCTGTTCGCGAATTCGCAGGAATAATTGCTCCTGAAACTGCTCGGCCAATGGGTACAGGTGGCCGGCACCCGGCAGCAGGGTCAGCTCTGCGTGGGGCAGATTGTCAGCGAGGTGGTGTGCGTAGTCCACCGGTATAAAGGGGTCCTGTTCGCCCTGGTAAATCAGGATGGGTGTGTTGACCTCGGCCAGGTGAAAACCCCAGTCCTCAAGCTCGGTCATCAGATCGGTAGCAATCGCCTTGCCTCCACTCGCCAGGCACATCAGCTGGTCGCGGCGGAAGGACTCACCCTTGAGAAAGAAGCGAAGCAGCTGCCGGTCTTCTTCGCTGACCAGTTGTTCCGCCTCGCGCAGGTACAGGCCCGGGTGTCGTCGTGACAGCCATGCCACCAGTCTTACCACCAGCCGGGTCAGGCCGGGGCTGTTGCGGGCCAGCCTCGGACCGGGCCAGCGGGTCGCCTCGATCAGGTTCTGCGCGCCCGGGTACTCGGCAAAATGGGTGTAGCCGGACAGGCACACGCCAAGGTCGACCCGGATTCCGAGTCTGAAGCAGCAGGCCAGGGTGCGTGAGCCACCACTGGACCAGCCGAGATGGCTGAAGCGGTCGATGGCCAGGGCGTCAGCCAGTTGGCCAATGTCGGCCGGGTAATCGAGGAGGGTCCGCCCGGGCTGATAGTCGGAGCCGCCAATGCCTGGCCGGTCTGGCGTGAGTATCCTGAAACCGTGACGCCTGGCCCGTTCATGCAGAAACCGGCCTTCCAGCCGACAGCCCGGCATGCCGTGGCCAAAAACCAGCGGGTAGCCCGCCGGATCGCCCAGATCGGTGTAGGTCAGACGACGGCCATCGGACAGTCGCAGGCTTTGATCGCCCGTGATCGTTTTCGGACGCTGTAACGTGTGGGCTTCCACCAAACGCTGGTTTCCTGTCCCGGGAGGTTTCAATCGGTCTTGTAGGTCGGGTAGGTCGATCGTGACAGTGTAGGTTCGCATCCGATCACGCCCCGGGCCTGCTTATGGGCATGAAGATACCAGCGCTGACCGGCTTTGGTAAAAGTCCGTTCAGTTACCTCGAAATCGACGGTTTCCATGGTTTTCGGAATTGGAGAGCCGTCGGCATGGCGGTAAACGCAGCTGGTCCCGAGGGTGAGGGGGGTGGCGATGGGCAGTTCAATAAAACCGTCGTCCCGGACCTGCGGCGGCTTGCCTTCCACGGTGGTGACTTTCAGGCACGGCCCGTAGTGGTTCTTGTCGAGGTCTTCCAGGTATTCGCTCAGGCAATGCTGGGCACTGAGAAACACGGCATTGCGGGCGGCACCCTCCTGCTTGTCGGGAAGTGACTGGCACCCGGTGAGCACAAGGATTGATGTCAGAACGGCGACGAGGCATTTCATGGCTGCTCCTGGCTGTTGATGCTTGGGGTTTTCCTCTGCAAAACGGCGACCGGCGTGAGCCGCCGGGAATCACCCGACGGCGTTTCGCGAAGCCTTGAGATAAGTCGACTATCACGATTATAGATGTCATTGCGGAGCTGCAGCTCACCGTCGTTATCCACCCACGCGGTCCAGTACTGAATGTAGACGGGGACGGGGGTCGGTAACTCGATGGTCCGGGTCTCGGTCGAGCGGGCTGCGTCCCGGAGACGCTCCGGGGACCACTTCGGGTTGCCGGCCAACAGGTGTTCGGCCAGCGAGAATGGCTGTTCCACACGAATGCAGCCGGAACTGAATGACCGGTCTACCCGGCCGAACAGACCCTGTGACGGGGTGTCGTGCAGGTAGACGTTATACGGGTTTGGAAACATGAACTTGATCTCGCCCAGCGCATTGTTCGGGCCGGGCACCTGCACCAGCTGGTAGGGAAAGTTATCGCGGGATAATGACGCCCAGTCAACCGTGGTCGGGTCGACCCGGCGACGATCCGTGCCCCAGCCAAGGTAGACCTGCATATTCAAACGGTCCAGGTACGCGGGGTTGCGGATGATCTGCGGCAGGTAATCCTCGATCATCAGTTTCCGGGGTACCGTCCATGTGGGGTTCAGTACCAGGTACCGGATGCGATCACTGAAGACGGGGGTTTGCCGGTATGGCTGGCCGACAATGACTCTCTTTCGGAGCAGTTCCCGGCCGTTATCGATCATTTTTAGCTCGTAGCCGGCAATATTGACCAGAACAAAACGGTCTCCAAGGGATTCCGGGAGCCAGCGCCATCGCTCCAGCGCCGCATCAATTTGGCGGATCCGTTCAACGGGCAACAGGTTCAGTGCGGCGAGTGTGTCGCGACCAATGATGCCGTCCGGCTCCAGACCGTGGCGGGCCTGAAACGACGGAATCACGACCTCCATTTCACCGCTGTAGTGCCGCAGGTCCGACGCCAGTTGGTAGTCTGGCAGATCGCCCAGGGCCGTTAACCGCCGGCGTATTTCCGGCAGTCGGTCGTCCCGGTCACCGGGCCTGATTGCGGGCCCGCCGGCGATCGGCAGCCAGGGTTGACCAAGGAGTCTGGCCAGGGCTTGACGGGCGCCTGCGAGCCTGTGGTATCCGACGTGGTCTGGCCGCAGTGAATCCAGTGCCCCGGCAATGTCGCCGCTGGTGAGCGCGGCCGTGAGGACTTTGCCCATCTCCCGCTGCCGGCGATTGGCCGTCCACTCGGTGTGGATGGTCCGGGGATTGACCTTGCCTTCAAGCAGGTGCGAGCCGAGGAGCATGAACGCATCCGAGAACAGCATGTCCACGTCGGCCAGCAGCTCACTGGATAGTTCATCCAGGGCTTTGTCAGAGAGTCCGGAAAGGATATCCGCATGGTAGTCGGCGGGATCCAGGCCATCTCTGCTGACGGCCTCAATGGCGTCAATCAGTTGCTGGCGATGGCTCGCGGATTGCCAGGCCCTGGTATATTCCCGGGCCCCATAAAAATTCGACAATGCCTGCCGTGCCAGCAGAGGATGGCCGAATACCTCGACCGGGACGCAGGCATCGAGCGTTTCGACCCGCTCGACAATGGCTTCGTCGGCAGCGGCGGATGCTGGGAAGCCGGGCGTCAGGGCCATGGTAAAAACCAAAAGCAGACTGCGGCAGACATTCCTGGGTGCAAGCATTCGGTCTCTCCGGTTCTTCCCTGAACACCCTCAGGTTACCTCTGAACGGGTTCACGTTTGGACGCTACCAGAGCCCCATTTGTTCCCCCGCGGGTTTTCGGAACAGGTCGTTCCTGAGCGGTTCGGCCTCGTGCAGATTCAAACCCAACTGCCTCGCTTTCCGGGCAAAACGCTGGCGAATCAAATCCGCGTATGGCCCTGTGCCGGTCATTCGACGCCCGAATGTCGAATCGTAGCTCTTGCCACCACGCAAATCCCGGATCCGGTTCATGACGTGTTCCGCCCGCTGCGGAAAATGCCGTTGCAACCAGTCCCGGAAGAGCTCGTCCAGTTCCAGCGGCAGGCGCAACATGATCCAGCTGGCGCGGCTCGCACCCGCTGATGCGGCAGCAGTCAGGATAGACTCGATTTCCTGATCGTTCACAAAGGGTATCACCGGTCCAAGAATAATGCCGGTGGGGATGCCGGCTCCGGAGAGCCGCTCAATCATTTTCAACCGGGTGGCCGGGGCCGCTGTCCGCGGTTCCATCCGTCGTTTCAGGTCGTTGCTGAGGGTGGTCAGGCTGACGCGAACGGAACACAGGCCCTGGTCCGAGAGTTCTGACAGCAGGTCCAGGTCCCTGAGGATCAGGGCGCCCTTGGTGATGATCGAGACCGGGTGGCGGTATTCCAGAAGCACTTCGAGCAGCTCGCGGGTAATTCGGCGCGTGCGCTCGAGCGGCTGGTAGGCATCCGTGTTTACGCCGAGTGCGATCGGGGACACCCGGTAGCCGGGTTTGTCCAGTTCCTCCCGGAGTTTTCTGGCGGCGTTGGGTTTGGCGATTAGCCGGGTCTCGAAATCCAGGCCCGGCGACATATCCCAGTAAGCGTGAGTCGGGCGTGCGAAGCAGTAGATGCAGGCATGCTCACAGCCCCGGTATGGATTGATGGACTGGTCAAAGGGCACGTCCGGCGAGGTGTTGCGGCTGATGATGGACCGCGCGGTCTCGTTGATAACCTCGGTGGCCAGGGTGTCCGGGTTCAGGTCGTCCTCTGGCGCGTGGTGCCAGCCGTCATCCAGGTCACGGTCGGTGACAATTGTCTGGAAGCGGTTGTGAGGATTGAGGCCGGTTGCACGGGTTTTCATAGGGGATACCAGTACTGTTTAAATGTACAGTAGTGGTCATGCTACCCCTGACTCCCCGGGCGTGCAAGCGGTTGCTGCAAGGTTTCGTGTTTCTCCCGCCACCAGCGGTTCGAATCGAAGTTGGGTATACTCTGGCCCGCCCACTCATCCGGCCACAAGGGAATTATGTCTGATCTCAGTCTCGTTCAGTACCTGCTGATAGCGCTGATCTTCATCTGGAGCGGGTTTGTCCGTTCCGGTCTTGGTTTCGGTGGTGCCGTCCTGTCGCTGCCGTTCTTGTTGCTGGTGTTGGACGAGCCGCTGGTGTTTTTGCCAATAATCGCCGTGCATCTTCTGGTGTTCTCTTCGTTGACGATCTGGATGAACAACCGCAAGCGGTCGCCATCACTATCCACCGGGCGGGAGTCGGTGGTGGCTGAAAGTACGGTGGACTGGCAGTATCTGTGGCGCATTCTGGCCATCATGATCGTACCCAAGCTGATCGGAGTGTTTGGCCTGATCACCATGCCCGGCGATGTTCTCAGCGCCATTATCTTCGTGATCGTGGCGCTGTATTCGGTGTCTTACATCATCAACAAGCCTTTCCGCAGTGGCAGCAAGACGGTGGACGCCCTGTTCCTGATGGTGGGGGGGTACATCAGCGGAACGTCTCTGATCGGGGCGCCCCTGATCATTGCCGTTGCAGCACAGCACCTGCCGAAAGAAAAGCTCCGGGATACGCTGTTCGCGCTCTGGTTTATTCTGGTGCTCATCAAAATGGGGGCGTTTGTTTGGGCGGGCGTGGACCTCCAGCTGGTCCACCACCTGTGGTTGCTGCCCTGCGCTGCCGTGGGCCACGTCATCGGACTCCGGGCCCACGACCGTATTCTTCGGGCTGAAACGCCGGTCTTTTTCCGGGTTCTGGGCACCGTGCTGCTGATTGTCAGCAGCATCGGTATGGTCAGCGTGCTCGGCTGATGGGCCGGGCTTTTTAACTGGCCCGGCCGAACACCCGCTCGAAGAAACCGGCTGGTTTCACGTCCGCCACCGGCAGATTGTCCAGCTCGTCCATCGCGTTGCGCCAGAACCGATCAGGGTCATCCAGATCCGCCACCAGGGCCCGTTCGTCAGGGCTGTAGTGGTTGTGCTCGCCGGACAGGCCCTTGGCCATCAGTTCCCGGGTCCACAGGTAGATCGAGCCCCGAACGGTCCGAAGCAACCGGCAATATTGATCGCGGCTGATGTTGATCGCCAGTTCGGCGCTGAGGTTAATCTGGTTCTGGAGAACCAGCATGTCCTCCCGGTTGAGGAGTACCCGGTTACCATCGCCTTTTTTGCTGTTCACGCAGATTTTTTCCAGGGCCTTGGTGCCCTCGATCAGGTCAAGGTGGCCATATTCCTGTTTCTGCTGATCGTTGACCGGGGCGGGAATCCAGCCATATTGGGGTGACCGGGCGACAATGTGGCCGGGCAGGTCGCGCCGGTATGGCGGTGCCTGTTCCCTGTCCTGATAGCCATCGAATTCAGCCCGCAGCCAAGTCGCCATTTTTTTGTGGCGCAGCATCATCGCAAGTGTTATAGCGGAAGGCATGATGTTTTCGAGCAGCTCGGACGGATCCTGGGTCCGCTCTTCGAGGTGATTCACGGATGCAGACATATACTCCTCCATGACAGCGGAACCGCTGATCGGGTCCAGACTGCCCTGATTGTTGTTGTTTTGAGGCGCCCAACGGTTGTCGTTGCGGTCAGCCATGACTAAAAAATAGACAGGGTCAGCCCTGGGCGCCGTTGTAAATAAGTTACCGATTTGTAACGGCCGGTAAGTGAGCCGGCGGAGGAGGGGCACCATGAACGAGCAGCAGGATTTTGCGTCACGCCGGGCCTGGATGGTGGAGGATCAGATCGCTGGGCGGGGAATCTCTTCGCCGTTGGTCATCGAGGCGATGAGGCGGGTGCCAAGGGAAAAGTTCGTGATCCGCAGCATGATCGACTGCGCCTACGACGACGGACCCTTGCCCATCGGGTCAGGGCAAACCATTTCCCAGCCCTACATCGTTGCACTGATGGTCGATGCGCTGGACCTGACGGGCGGGGAAGTGGTGCTGGATATTGGCACCGGTTCGGGCTATGCGGCGGCCGTGCTTGCATCGATTGCTGCCCGGGTCTACAGCATTGAGCGCGTTCCGGAACTGGCGGAGACGGCGGCGAAAACCCTGTCCGCTGAGGGTTACGATAATGTGGTGGTGCGGTGTGGCGACGGCACCCTGGGCTGGCCCGAACAGGCGCCTTTTGCTGGCATCTGTGTGGCGGCGGGCGCGCCTGCCGTGCCGGAAGCCCTGAAGCAGCAGCTCAGTGTCGGTGGCCATCTGGTGATACCGGTGGGATCGGTGCACACGGTGCAGTCATTGCAGCGGATTACCCGGGTGTCGGACACCGAATTCCGCAGTGACAACCTGGGTGATGTCAGGTTCGTACCTTTGCTCGGCGAACAGGGGTGGTCCTGACCTCCCCTGCTGCCTTGCTCCGGGCTCAGCCGGCCGCGTTGGTGCTCTCGAAGATCTTGTCGGCGGAGGCAGCGACGAAGCCGCTGTACAGCGTGCCATCCGGTTTGGGGTAGCGCAGCGCAAATTCGTAGAAGCAGCTGGGTACGGTTTCCTCGCGATCCGAGAAGCGAACCGGCATCCGGTCTGCCATGGTGGAGGACTGCTCCAGCAGGTCGTCCGGTGAGCCCTTGACCTCGCCACCGGAGGCATTGACCGTATAGCCGTGGTCTTTCAGCAACTGGTTGATCTCGGGCACGGTGTGGAACTGTGTGAGATGGTTGATGCTGACGGTAAAGTGGTTGGCGCGATAGCCCCAGGCCGCCATCCAGGCGGCGTATTCGCTCTCTTCCAGCAGGGTCCGGTAGGTCTGGTAATCCACCTCCCAGTGTCGGCCCGAATACAGGAAGTTATCCGCAGTCACACTATCAGGGGAGACCTGTGCGACCAGGTCCTTGACGATTGACTGCAGTTCCGGTGAACACTGCTCGACCAGCAGCTCGGAAATGAACACCTTCGGCGCATCCGGGTCCGGATGCTCATAGTGTCGGGCGTAGAGCTTCTTGGCTTCAAAATGGTACTCGCCGCCCTGGCGGTAGCCGAGGGTCAGAAAGTGTTGTGCAAGGGCATTGAGCCCGACCGGTGGCAGGTTGAAGGTGCGCAGAGCGATATGATCGTTAACGATGGCCTGACCTTCTTCGGCCCCCAGGATTCGGTGGATTTCCTCCGCCGAGGGTGTGACCTCCCGATAGCTCTGCCAGAGTTGTTGAAACAGGGAAGCGCGGTCAGTGTGCATAATTCATCTCCGGACGAGGTGGGTTGAGGTCTGCCGTTGCATTACGCAGCGGGCTGGCCAGGGGCAGGGCGAGGCAGGCGCCGCCCCGCTCAAGGCCCAGTTCGTTAGCCAAATTCGGATTCAGGCAAAGGGTGTTGGCGCCGGGCCGGCTTTCCGCGTCGGTCACCACCGTGGCCCGGAATCCCGCTGTTCCAGTATTGGTGATGAGCAGCGGCGTGGCAATCTGTTCACGGGTTCGTTTCTGAAACTGGGTTGCCGGACTTTCGTCCACTTCGATCCGCCAGGTCCGGGACTCCCGAACGCTGCGGATTTCGGAAAGCGGACACTCCACCGTTGGGCCGGCGTCGAACAGATCAACCAATCCCTTGTGGTGAAAGCCTTCGGCCTCAAGCATGTGCAGCGCCGGTCGGGTGTGCTGGTGGACCTGACTGATGACGGCTCTGGCCTCCGGGCTCATCAGGCAGGTGTAAAGGGGATGCGCGGGCAGGAGCTCTTCGATGAAGTCGGTGTAGCCGGAGCCGACCAGGCTGGTGGCAGAGGCGAACTCCATGTCCACAAAGTGTGCTTTCAGCCAATCCCAGAACGGCGACTGGCCAGAGGCGTCTGACACCCCACGCATTTCGGCAATTACGGTGTCGGAGAAACGTTCGGGGTGCAAGGCCATGAACAGGAAACGGACACGGGACAAGAGCTTGCCCGCGTTGGCGCGGCGAAACTCCGGTCGCAGGTAGAGCGAGCAGATCTCGGAACAGCCGGAATAGTGGTTGCAGCGGGTCAGGGTCTCCACACTCCGGCGCAGACCGAGATCGCGGGAATGGTGGGTGACGGTATTGCGATGGAAATGATAGAGCGGCCGGGTATGCCCGGCGGAGGCCTCGATGCCGGTCGTGCCCATGATCTCCCCGGTTTCCTCGTCCTCCAGCACGAACAGGTAGTGCTCGTCACCGGGCGCGGTCACTGCGCGCTGGAAACTGACAATGGAGTGCTCAATCTTGTGCGCAAGTGCATCGCGATCCGGCATCAGGGAGGTGAACCCCGGTCCGGACTCAATGGCAATCTGGTACAGCGTATCCAGATCGGTGTGCGCAATCGGGCGAATGATCATAACCAACATCCTGAAATGGTTTTGGCACAGTATGACCAGTAGATCTGTCGATTTGCAGATGCAAAATGACCGATGTGAGTTAAGCTAGTGGCAAAGTGATCAATTGAGTTGACGGAATGATAGGAAAACAGGACCAGAAGCTGCTGATGCTGCTGCGTCAGAACGCCCGCGCCAGCATCACCGACCTCGCCAGCACCCTGCATGTCTCGAGATCCACGGTGCAGAACCGCATTGCCCGGCTGGAGGCCAGTGGCGTTATTCGCGGCTATTCGGTGCTGTTGGGAGGGGAGTTTTCGGCCAACCAGGTGGAGGCGCACGTGTCGATCAAGGTGTTGCAGAAACTGACCGCCCGAACCAACGCTGCATTGGAGGGGATCACCCAGGTAGCGCAACTGTTTTCCGTCAGCGGCGAGTACGATCTGATTGCCATCGTCCAGGCCCAGTCCCTGGAAGAACTGAGTGCGGTTCTGGATGACATCGGCAATCTGGAAGGGGTGGAGCGCACCAATTCGGCGGTGGTGCTGGAGACCCGTTTCCGGCGCTAAGGTTACGCCGGTTTGATAAAGAATCCCTGTTTGGGGAAATGCACATGCAACCGCCCCGCCTCCGGTACCTCGCGGGCAAGGATGGCCTCGTGCGCGCCGGCATGGACCAGCGTCCCGGTGACCGGGTCGCGGCCATAATCTGTTGGCGCCACGCTGACCGTGCTGCCCAGCAAGTCGTTATCGGCTCCCGTTGGCAGCTCCCTTGGCTCGGATGTGCGCGCCCGCTCTATAGCCTCATCCGATGAAAGGTCCCTGGAGGTGCCGTGGCCGAAGGCCTTCATGCGGGACATCCACGAGGCAACCTTCGGGTAATCCCGGAGCCACGGTTTGCCGGCCAGCTCACACACAAACCACAGCCCGTGGTAGGCCGAGAAGTCGGCGATGCAAGGCTGGGTGCCGAAGAGGAAATCCTGATCCAGCCGGCGTTCCAGGTCTGCGATGTGGGCGATAACCTTGTCCTTGGCCTCGGCGCCCCGGACGGCTTTGATCCGGGATTGTTTGCCCATGCTGATGCGGTCCTTCAGAAACCGAAAGGCGTGGATCAGAGAAGTTTCACGAATCAGCTTGCGCAGCAGCCGTCCGTCACTGGCGGCGATCACGCACGCCATGAAGATGTCCAGATCCACCGTCTCGACGAAGGCCTGAACGTCGTCGGGTTGCTGGTCCAGAATCAGCTCGGGCGTGTCAGCCAGCCGGGCAATTTCGGCGGCGATGGTACGGGTGTCACAGAAGATATCAGCGCCCAGTTGCGCAACCGGGATTTTGCGATAGCCACCGGCAAGGACGTTGAGCTCCGGGCGAGGCGGCATCTCACTGACTTTGACAGAGAACCAGGATAGGTTCGCGTAGCCCAACATGGCCCGTATTTTTTCGGAAAAGGGCGACATGGGGTAGTGGAACAGCACAAGATCTGACATGTAAGAGGCATCCATTCTCGGAAAAGCGCAGTTTACAGCAGGATGCGACCTGTGCCAGATCGGTGATCAGTCTGTTGGGGCCAGTTCCGTCGGATCAGGTGCCGAGAAGGCCCGCGTAGGCACAGTAAAGAAAGGCACCGGAGCCCATCAGGATGACGCCCCAGGCGGGGAAAATCAGGAACGAGCGAGACGATGTCTTCATGGTCACCTCCTACAGTGGTGAGAACCGATACGCTTCAGCAGTCACTCTAGACCAAGGCCGGAGCTTGTCACGGATAATTTTGTGAACTAATGCTCATTGTTGGTGACTTTCGCTACCCGGTCCGAACGTTGTAGCTATTGAGCGATTGTGAAATGCGGCTACTATGAATGGCAGCGAAAACAACAAAACCATTGAGCGATAACAACAACAAGGAGCCAGGAATGGCAGTCGATCCTCGAAAGCAGACATCCCTGCATTGCCTTTACTACTGGGCCGAAAACACCCCTGACAAGGTCTATCTGACGCAGCCGTTCAGCGACGGTCGGGTCGAGGAGATTACCTGGAAGGACGCCGCCGATCAGGTATCCCGGGTAGCGGCGCACCTGAACAGCCTGAACCTTCCGGAGCGCAGCAACATTGCCATACTGGGCAAGAACAGCGCGCACTGGATTCTTGCGGATCTTGCGATCTGGGCCGCCGGGCATGTGTCGGTGCCGCTGTACCCGACCCTGAATGGCGAGACAGCCGCTTACGTGCTCGATCACAGCGAAGCCAAACTGATGTTCCTTGGAAAGCTGGACGGAACCGCCGATGGCTGGAATGACATCAAGGACCATGTCCCTGTCGACCTGCCGATCATCTCCCTGCCGATGTCGCCCCGGGACGATACGCCCAAGTGGGTTGACCTTGTTGCGCAGAATGAACCGGCTGAGCCCAAATTGCCGGACCCCGATGCACTGGCAACCCTGGTCTACACCTCCGGCAGCACCGGCCGGCCCAAAGGCGTCATGCACAGCTTCCGGACCATGATTTCGGTGGCTGACGGCCTGCAGCAGCTATTCCCCGTGTCCGCCGACGAACGCATGCTGTCCTATCTGCCGCTGGCACACGTGGCGGAGCGTGCGGCGGTGGAGACCCAGTCACTCTATTACGGTTTCCATTTGTATTTTGCCAACTCCCTGGAGACCTTTCAGGAAGATCTCCAGCGGGCGCGCCCGACGCTGTTTTTCTCGGTACCCCGCCTGTGGATGAAATTCTACCTGGGGGTGAATGCCAAACTGCCGCCCCGGAAACAGAAGCTCCTGTTCAGTATCCCGGTCGTACGCTCACTGGTGAAAAAGAAGGTGTTGAAGCAGCTCGGTCTGGACCATTGTCGTGCTGCCCTGACCGGTGCCGCGCCTTTGTCCGCCGAGATCATAGGCTGGTACCGAAACCTGGGGCTGGAATTGCTCGAGGTGTACGGCATGTCCGAAAACTTCGGATATTCCCACGCCAACCGACCGGGGCAGGCCAAGGTAGGAACCGTGGGGAATGCCAATCCCGGGGTCGAGCATCGTATCGCCGAGGGCGGAGAGGTTCAGGTAAAGAGCCCCGGGCAGATGCTGGGCTATTTCAAGAACGAGGAAAAAACCCGGGAAGACGTCACCGATGATGGCTTCCTGAAGACCGGCGACATGGGCGAGATCGACAGCGATGGCTGTCTCCGGATTACCGGGCGGGTGAAAGACCTGTTCAAGACCTCTAAAGGCAAATACGTGGTCCCGGTCCCGATTGAAAGCCGGTTCAATCACCCGAAGGCGGAGGTGGTTTGCGTGGCCGGAGCCAATCAGCCACAGCCCTGCCTGATGGTGTTGCTCTCCGAAGAAGCCCGGGACGAATTACTGTCGGGCGGGGATCGCCTGGAACTGGAGGGAGAGCTCGCCCGGGAACTGGATGCGGTGAACGCGGATTGCGAAGCCCACGAGAAGCTGGCGTTTGTGGTGGTGGTCAAGGAGCCCTGGACCATGGAAAACGGCATGTTGACGCCGACCATGAAGATCAAGCGCAATGTGATCGAAGACTTCTACACCCGGAAAATGGACGAGTGGTTCGGTCAGAAGAAGAAAGTGGTCTGGGAATTCTGAGCTCCCCAACGTAAAACGCCGGTGACTCCTCTCGGTGTCACCGGCGTTATCAAATCCTTATGTGCGGTTATCAACCTTGCGCTAGTGCCTGCGCGTGCTCAGATCGGGTTCAGTGACCGCCCTGCATCTGAGTCATATCCGGTGTGACTGCTCCTGCTTTCCTGTTCCAGGAACGAATCTTACGGCTGATAAACTGAACCGCCTGCTTGGAAGCAGCACGGGTATACTGGCGCCTGACCTCAGCACTGTTGTGGAGGATCGTGGACGGCAGCGGATGAACGGTTGCGATATGGTTCTGAGTCATAGCGCCTTCCTCCTTAATCTGGTGGATTAATTAGCGATCTATCTTTAATTTACGAAAGATTGTAAGGGTTCTTTTTTGCAGTAGTAATACGGTAAAATCCTTACTCACGTTGCAAATATGCAGTTATTATGGATTGGGATTATCTTCGATATGTACGTGCCCTGGCAATAGGCGGAACGCTTGCCAAGGCCGGTGAAATACTGGGTGTGCACCAAACCACTGTTTTGCGTCGACTTGATCAGATGGAAGAGTCGATGGGGGTGCAATTCTTTGAACGAAACCGGGACGGATTACAGCTTACGCCGGTCGGTGAAACCGCATTTCGGGAAGCCGAAAGGCTGGCTGTGGCCATGGAAAATCTGGAGCGTAAACTCGTCGGACAGGATGCTTCCCCGGTCGGCAAAGTGCGTCTGGCCGCGGAAGACGCTACGTTGAACGCGCTGCTCAGTCCGATTCTGGCCGAGCTGGTTCGGGAGTTTCCGGACATTGAGCTGGAGGTGTTGACTGATAACGACGTGGCCAACCTCAGTCACCGGGAAGCCGACCTAACCCTGCGTTGCGAAAACAAACCCCAGGCAACCCTGGACGGAGAGCGGATCGCCGCCGTTGATTCCGCGGTCTATGGTTCGGCGCGTTATTGCCGCCGGCACCGGGACATGGATATCGAGAACCATCCGGAGGAGTGTGTCTGGATTGTTCCCGACGAAACCTTCAGTCATCTGGCGACCGGGCGCTGGTATCGCAAACACCTCAAGAACGCCCAGTCCCAGATTCGCTGCAACAGCCTGCAGTCCATGCACGCGCTGGCCTGTGCCGGCGCCGGGCTGGCCGTGTTGCCCTGCTACCTGGGCGAGAGTGCCCGTGAGCTTCGACGCCTGTCGGATCCGCTGGACGGAGAGAGTGTCGATCTGTGGCTGCATGTGAGCCAGGATACCCAGCAGATGGCCAGGGTCCGGATTGTGATGGAGTATCTCGTTGACCGGCTCCAGGCGCTGGAAACTTCGATTGAGATCAGCAACGCCCTGTAGCGTCTGTCATTTGCAGAAGGGCCAGAACTGATACCAGCGCCAGCACTGGAATTCCTGCTCGCAGGTCTGGAGCTGGTTGTCATAGCGAAAGGCGCGGCTCTGCACGCGGGCGGCCAGCGACTGGATCGCCGGTTTTTGTTCGAAGGTTTTGCGGCTGTAACCGCCTCGCCCCTCGTGGTACGCCAGGTAGAGCTGGCGCGGACTGTACAATGGAATATCCAGCTGCTGGTGGGTCAACCGGTTATACCAGCCGACGAAATCCAGCGCGTGCTCCATGTCGGTCCGGACCGTAAACCAGCCGTCGCCATTGGCCTCCAGGTACTCCTGCCAGGCAGGGTCCAGGGCCTGGGCATAGCCATAGGCGGAGGTGGGGCGCGTCCATGGGATCAGTCCCCACAGCAGGGTTCTGGGTGGTCGGGCATGGCTGCGAAACGACGACTCGTAGTAGACGAACGCCATCTGGGTGGCCACGGGCGTGCCCCAGCGGGATTGTGACTCGCTGGCATAGTCGTACCACACCGGATGCTCCCGGAAGATCTCGCAGAGGTTTTCCGGGTTGGCCGGTGGATCCGGCGCCAGCAAGCTGAAGCGAAGCGTTGCCCAGGTTCCTATCAGAAGGCCAAGGACAGGGAGCCCATACCATTTGGCGCGGGAGCGCCAGTCATTACGACGAGTTTGTCGGCGCCGTTTGCGCCGGCGCCACGGTTTTCCGAGTTTCCCTACCAAACTGTCATCTCCGGAGCCCAGGGATTGCTTGATGAATGAGCGGAACACGTGTCATAAACGGGGCATCCACACATTGGGATGATAGAGAAATGAAGCTTGGCACCCTAGTTAAACCTCTTTTAGTTGCCAGCCTGCTCGTCGCTGGCTCTGCATCCGCTGCACCCAGTGCCCAGCAGGTCCTGGCGGCATCACCGGTTGATGACATTGTCGCCCAGTACCCGGCCATGATGAGCCAGGGCATCCGGGATGGCCTCAAGCGCGGTGGTCAGATGCCGCCAATGGTCGCAGAGACCGTCGGACATGTCGTGAGCAGCAGCTTTCGCGCGGCGGATATCGAACAGCAGATCGTGAAGGATCTGGAAGCTGGCCTTACCGACAAGCAACTGGAGGCGGTCCGGGACTGGTATGAGACGCCGGTGGCCCGGAAGATTTCGGCGGCCGAAATTGCCGCCTCGGACCCGGCGACCTGGAAGAACATTCAGGCCCAGGCGCCCGCGCTGAACCAGAAATACCAGGGTACTGACCGGGCCCGGATGTTTGACCGTTTTGACCGGGCGTCCCGCGCCACCGAAAGTGCCGTGGATACCTCTATCGCGGTTCAACTGGGTCTGGCAACAGCCATGGCGGCCTTCAGCAGCGATTCGATGCAGTATGATCAGCTGAAACAGCGGATCGAGAGCCAGCGCAGTACCATTCGGGGCGTGGTGGGCCAGCAGGTCTACGACAGCTATCTGTATACCTACGAAAAGATCGGCACCCAGGAAATGGGGTTGTACCTGGATTTTCTCGAGAGCGGCCCGGGCGCAGCTTTCTCCAGGGTGGTGACTGACAGCATCCAACAGGCTATCACTGAACCGATCGAGTCGGTCGGGAGCCAGATGGCTCGGTTTCTCGCTCCGGAACCAGCAAGCGGTCAGTGAACCGGCCAAGCTCCGAGTACACCTGATCGCGCCTGCGGGCGTAACGGTGTGAGAAATGAAAGGCGACCAGCTGCCGGACGCCTGCGGCATTGGCGATGCGGGCCGTGGCTTCCGTGGTCAGATGCCCGGTGCGTCTGGCCTGGGCAGCATCCTTCAGCATGAACGACGACTCACAGAACAGCGTATGGGCACCGCGGGCCAGGTCGGTCATCCGCCGGATATTTTCCGGAGTGTCGGCGAAGTCGGTGGCGTACACCACCGGCTCACCCGGTGTCTGAATCAGAAGCCTGGCCGCCAGATCCTCGGCCCGGTAGCTGTGCCCATTGCCCGGTGAAATCAATTCATCCGGGCGATCGCGCAAAACGGCCATCTTGAGATCGTGCAGCCAGGGTCCCGGCAGGGTGTTGAGGGCTTCCACGGCGTTCTTCCGGACATTGAGTTTGCCAAAAGGCTCCCAGGAATAGGCCATCACCGGCGTACCGTGATCCAGCATGGCAGCCCGGACCCGGAATTCCGGCTCACGGTAGATCACGTTGTCCGGTGTAGCCAGATCCTCCAGCGGTTCCGGCGGGCCTTCGCCGGCATTCAGCTTCCAGCGCTTCAGATGGTCACCGTGCCATTCGTGAACCACAAACTTCGGGCCGCGGTCTTCTACCCGGTCCCAGAGAACGCCCTGTAGCATCCCGGTAATGTGACCGAGCAGCCCCGGCGGACCGAACAGGCGACAGGGCGGGAAATAGCCGATGCGGCTGCGCATGAACCACATAAAACCACCGATGTGGTCGGCATGACCGTGACTGATAAAAACATCGCTGACCTGGTGGGCGGAGCGCAGCGCCATGCGCCCACTATCCCCGATATCGAACAGAAGGCTGCGGCACTGATGGAGCAAGCGAAGCTGTAGAAGTGGGTCACCGCCTACGCCATTGACCAGGGCGGCCACCGCGGGACCGACCCTAACCGCCACCTGGGGATCGTGGGCAATACTGGTAAGCGCGCCGAGTTCCACACTCACTTCAAACGCGCCAGTTCCATCGTGGTTTCGGGGCATGTCGGGTGCCTCCCATTCCGGCTGCCGGTCATTCTCCGCGGCCGAAAGTTGTACAACGGCGAATTTGGGTCCAATCTCAGTAGTATATGCAACTAAGGAGTTGCTCCCATGGATTTCAATGCCTATCAGAAAGCGTTGTCGCTTCAATCGCGAGGCTCCGAGTGTCCGTTCCCACCCGAGGAATACGACCAGAGACTGTCTCGCGTCCGCAATCGGATGGAAGCCGATGACATAGACGCGCTGCTCTTGACCGACTGCTCCGATATTTTTTACCTGACCGGCTACAGCACCTTCGAGGTGTCGGTGCATGTTGCCCTGGTGGTCACCGCCTCGTCCCTGCTGCTTCAGGTGCCGTCCATCGAGATGGGGCCTGCGATGGTGACAACCCGTGTCCGGGAGGTATCCGGGTATCGCTGGGAAGGAATCGGTGAGGTTCTGGGCCCGTTGATTGATGCCTTGAATGACTCGGCCGATACGGTCGGGATTGACGCCTGGCACGGTTCCCTCCGCCAGGGGGTGCTCGAAGGCCTGAAAGCCCGGTTGCCCGGTGTTCGCTTCGTCGACGCCGGCGGACTGGTCAAGAAAGTGCGACTTGTTAAGTCCGAGGCGGAGATCGGTTTCCTGCGCCGCAGTGCGGGGATTACGGCGGAGGGGCTGAGAGCGGCCGTGGCTGCGGTACACCCGGGGATGACCGACAATGACGTTGCCGCCGTTGGCGCCAGGGCGCTGTTAGAGGCGGGCAGTGAGTTCATGAGCATGCAGCCTATCGTTACCGCCGGGGTACGCAGCAGCGTGATTCATGCCAACCACAAGCGTTGCCGTATAGAACCGGGTGAACCGGTCTTCCTGGAGTTTGGCTCCGCCTGGCATCGCTATACCGCGCCGATGATGCAGACCGTGGTGGCGGGCAGCCCTTCGGTCGACATGCGGCGGGTGTTCGACGGTTGCCGTCGCATTGTGGATGCACTTTTGGCTGCGGTGAGACCCGGCGTTACCTTTGATTCGGCAGCCCAGGCGGCGGAGAAGGCGCTGGCACCACTGGCGGGGATGGTGTTCTTTTCGGGCGTATTCGGGTACACCGTTGGCGCCCAGTTCCCACCATCCTGGGTGGAGGGTTCCGGTTTCATTGCCCGGGGCGGGAATACCGAGTTCAGGCCGGGCATGGTATTCCATCTGCCGATTTGCCTGCGTGTGCCGGGGCAGTGGGGGATTGGCTGCAGTGAGACGATTCTGGTGACCGATCAGGGCGCGGAGCCTATCACCGCCAATCCCTGGTCCCTCAATCCAGTCTGAGGTCCAGCAGGTAGATGGTTCTTGGCTCTGGCAGGCGCATGGCAAACACCGTCAGCCGATGAATGCGGCTCATATCCAGGGTGCGGTTCCGGGGCGCGTTCTTGACCGCCTCCAGTGCCAGAGTATAAGTGTTGACGCCCGGTGCCAGGGTAAATGAGGTGTTGTAGCGATCACTGTGGGCATTGTCGCCGTGCTCATGCTCCAGATCGTTGATCCGGAGTGTCAGTGGCAGGGGGCTCTGGTCTGGGTTGTACAGGGTGATGGTGAGCCGCTTGTACTGTCGCCAGTCGGCCGGCAGGTTTATCAGGGATGCGCCCGAGTATCTACCTGTGTCCAGTTCAATCCGAAGGCTTCGGCCATGATCCCGAGCCGGGTCCGGCGAAGGCTTGAGGTCGCCGAGCCAGAACGGTGTGGGATCCTCGTGGTCAAAGTTGTAGAGCTTCGGCAATTGATGGCTGAGCTCGAATTGCCGGGCCGCGACGATACCGGTGGAGCCCAGTTCAACGATTACGAACAGGGTGCATGCAATGGCCAGGCCGATGATCGGAACGCTGCGCCTGGCGTCGGGAGCGACCAGCGGGTACCAGGCCAGAATCAGCCAGACGCCAATCAGGTTGCGCAGAATATCGTGCCAGTCTGCCTCCCGCCCCAGCTTGGACTGAGCGGCTTCGATCAGGGCACCTGTCAACAGCATGGTCGCGGTCGCAACCAGCCAGAGTCTCCAACCTTGCAGCCATCGCCAGGGACGGACAACCAGTGTCAACGAACCGAAAAGGGCAATGTGTCCCAGGTTCCAGACAGACTGGTTCAGAGGGCCGGGTAGCCAGTCGGGATCACCGATGAACAGCAGTGGCGCCAAAGCAAGAACGCCCAAAAAGGCCAGCACGCGCAGTCGCTGTCCGTCAGGGGCGTTCTCAGGGGTCGGGCCGAAACCCATCAGCTACGGCTGGTAACTTCCAGCAGGTGGTAGCCGAACTGGGTCTTGATCGGGCCGATAACGGTGTTCAGTTCGCCGTTGAATACGGCCTTGTCGAACTCCGGAACCATCTGGCCCGGGCCAAACGCGCCCAGGTCGCCGCCGTTGCGGCCGGACGGGCAGGACGAGTGCTGCTTCGCGACTTCTGCGAAATCCTGGCCACCTTCGATGGCTTTCTTCAATTCTTCACACTTGGCTTCGCTGTCTACCAGAATGTGGCGGGCTGTTGCCTGTGCCATGGTTGGACTCCTTTTGGGTTGAATGAATACATCAGAACGGGAATGCTGCCCGTACCCACTGCCTGAGGCAAGCGCTTTTTATCCGTGTTTTTGCGGTCTCACGGTCGGGGCTGCAAACCTGTACAATGCCGGCTTTCTCTCGCCGGCGCCAGTGCCCCCAGGCACGGCTGGCCCCCACGTTGATAGGTTTTTTTCTTGATCTCCACCGCCAATATCACCATGCAGTTCGGGGCGAAGCCCCTGTTCGAAAACGTTTCTGCCAAGTTCGGCAATGGCAACCGGTACGGCCTGATCGGCGCCAACGGTTGCGGTAAATCCACACTGATGAAGATTCTCGGTGGTGATCTTGAACCCTCCGCCGGTCAGGTCATGCTCGAGCCGAATACCCGGCTGGGTAAGCTGCGCCAGGACCAGTTCGCTTATGAAGAGTGCACGGTCATGGATACCGTGATCATGGGCCACGAAGAGCTCTGGCAGGTGAAGAAAGAACGCGACCGGATCTATTCCCAGGCTGAAATGAGCGAGGAAGATGGCATGGCCGTCGCGGATCTGGAAGTCCAGTTCGCCGAGATGGACGGCTATACGGCGGAGGCCCGTGCCGGAGAGCTCTTGCTGGGGCTGGAGATTCCGCTGGAAGAACACAATGGCCCCATGAGTGCACTGGCGCCGGGTTGGAAACTTCGGGTGTTGCTGGCTCAGGCCCTGTTCTCCGATCCCGATGTATTGTTGCTGGACGAGCCCACCAACCATCTGGACATCAACACCATCCGCTGGTTGGAAAACATCCTGGTGGCCCGCAACAGCACGATGATCATCATTTCCCACGACCGCCACTTCCTGAACAGTGTCTGCACTCACATGGCGGACCTGGATTACGGCGAGCTGCGGTTGTTCCCGGGCAATTACGATGAATACATGACCGCCGCCACCCAGGCTCGCGAGCGCATGATGGCGGACAACGCCAAGAAAAAGGCCCAGATTGCCGAGTTGCAGCAGTTCGTCAGCCGCTTCTCGGCCAACGCGTCCAAAGCCAAGCAGGCCACCTCCCGGGCCCGCCAGATCGACAAGATCCAGTTGGAAGAGGTGAAACCGTCCAGCCGGGTCAGTCCGTTCATCCGATTCGAACAGGGCAAGAAGCTGCACCGCCAGGCGGTGACGCTTAAGGACCTGACCAAGGGCTTCGATGGCGAGACCCTGTTCAACAAGCTGAACCTGCAGGTAGAGGCGGGTGAGCGCGTGGCCATCATCGGCCCGAATGGCATCGGCAAGACCACACTGCTGCAATGCATGTCGGGTGCCTATGAGCCCGACGGTGGCGAGGTGAAATGGACGGACAGTGCCGAGGTGGGCTATTTCGCCCAGGACCATACCGCGGATTTCGCCGCTGACGATACCCTGACTGACTGGATGGCCCAGTGGACCAGCGGTGGCGAACAGCTGGTACGAGGAACGCTCGGCCGTATGCTGTTTTCCGGTGACGACATCGGGAAATCGGTAAAGGTGATCTCCGGGGGTGAGCAGGGCCGGATGCTGTTCGGCAAGCTGATCCTTCAGAAGCCCAACGTGATGCTGATGGATGAGCCGACCAACCACCTGGATATGGAATCGATCGAAGCCTTGAACCTGGCGCTGGAGAACTATCCCGGAACGCTGATCTTCGTCAGCCATGACCGGGAGTTTGTTTCCTCGCTGGCGACGCGCATTATTGAGCTGAGTGCGGATGGGGTGACTGACTTCAGTGGCTCTTATGATGATTATCTTAAGAGCCAGGGATACTTTTAAAGATCCGGCATTGGGGCTGGTCAGCCGGGGCAAGCTGTCCAAAACCCGCTCCTTCGGCACGTCCATGTGACGCTTGAGCTTCGCCATCCATGGCTACGCACAGTTTTGGACAGCTTGCCCCGGCTGCCCGATCAAACCGTTGCGTGGCCTCCAGATAATTGAGAGAGATCAACATGGGTGAGACTGAGGTAATTAACGCGACTCGTAAATGGGTCGAAGACGTGGTTGTGGGTTACAACCTTTGTCCATTCGCAAAGCGTGAGCTGATCAGGGACCGGGTGCGGTTCGTTGTATCCGACGCTGCCGACGAAGATGCTTTGCTCCAGTCACTGCATTCCGAGCTCCAGCTTCTTGAAAACGAGCCCGAGATTGAAACCACGGTTTTGATCCATCCAGGTGTATTGCAGGACTTCGCCGCCTACAATGAGTTTCTGGATGCGGCCGATGGCTTGCTGGCCTATCTGGATATGGAAGGCGTATATCAGATTGCGAGTTTCCACCCGGATTACCAGTTTGCGGGAACCGAGCCGGACTCGGCAGAGAACTACACCAATCGGTCTCCCTACCCGATGCTTCACCTATTGCGTGAAGCGAGTCTGGAAGCGGCTATTGAAAGCCACCCGGACGTGGACGGAATACCTGGTCGTAACATCGAACTGATGGAGGAGTTGGGCGCCGAGAAAATGAAAGCAGTGCTCTCGAGTTGTCTCAATAGCGCCACGAATACCGGGGAGTAGAACGAAGAGCAGGTGGAGGCCCCTTTCCAAAACTGTGCGCAGCCATGGATGGCGACGCTCAAGCGTCACATGGACGTGCCGAAGGAGCGGGTTTTGGAAAGGGGCCTCCACCTGCGAAAGCACGGAGTAGACGCAAAAAAGTCGACGCCAGATAACCCCCAAGATCATGAGGCAACGAGTGGGACTTCTTTTCGAACAAATCGACAGCCAACCCTCCGAAATCGGCGAGATTACCCTCCGGCGGCGCAAGATCCCGGCCATTGGCGACCGCAATATCTTCGAGGTAAAACTCGGCGAAGAATTCCTGATGTCCAGCATGTTCGTGGATGCCGAGATTGCCCTGTCAGACCTCGGCCTCGACGAAACCGAAGGCGAAAACCTCAGCGTGGTCGTTGGCGGCCTGGGGCTTGGCTACACTGCTGTCGCCGCGCTCAAACACGAGCGGGTGGGGGAGTTGTTGATTGTCGAGTACCTGGAGCCGGTCATCCGCTGGCACAGGCAGGAACTGGTGCCGCTGGGCACGGACATCAACGCCGATCCCCGCAGCCGTTACGTTCACGGTAGCTTCTTTGACCTGGCCATTGCCGAGCCGGACACTGGCGGCTTCGACCCCGGGGCACCGGGCCGGACCTTCGATGCCATCCTGCTGGACATTGATCACTCTCCCCGAGCCCTGCTGCACGATTCCAATGCCAGTTTTTACACCGTGAACAACATCAGCCAGATGGCGCGGCAGTTGAAGCCCCGAGGCATCTTTGCCATGTGGTCCAATGAAGGCGAAGATGAGGAGTTCATGGCGGTGCTTCGTGAGGTGTTCACGGATGTCGCCTGCCATGTTGTAACCTTCTTCAACCCGTTCCAGAACAGGGAATCGTTCAACACCGTGTATGTAGCCCGCAAGCCGGGTTGAATTATCCGGAGTTTTTATGCCTGTGATGCGTCACCGAACCCGCCCCTTCAGCTCCAGCTACCGCCTACCGGCGACTGATGAAGCGCCGGTTCTGCACGAACCGGAGCACGCCGGGAGTCTGCTGGCCGACTTTATTCGCCGGCATCCGAAGCTGCTGATCCTGACCGGAGCGGGCGTGAGCACGGATTCCGGGATCCCCGATTATCGGGATGGCGAGGGTGCCTGGAAGCGCAAGCAGCCGGTCCAGCATCAGGCCTTCATGGACAGCTTTGAAACCCGGCAGCGCTATTGGGGCCGAAGCCTCATCGGCTGGCCGGTGATGCGCAATGCCACGCCGAACCCCTCGCACCATCACATTTCCGATCTGGAGCTGCTTAACCACAGTAACCTGGTAGTCACCCAGAATGTTGACCGGCTGCACCAGAAAGCGGGCACCCGGGCGGTTACCGATCTGCACGGCCGGGCTGACGAAGTGATCTGCATGAGCTGTGGGTATCGGTGTCCCCGGGATGAAGTCCATGACCGATGCGCCCAACTCAACCCCGGGTTTGGTCACTACCGGGCAGACACGGCACCCGACGGCGATGCGGATCTGGAGGTGGATTTCAGCGATTTCCGGCCGGTGGACTGTCCGAAGTGTAACGGGATTCTGAAACCGGATGTGGTGTTCTTCGGAGACTATGTACCGAAGGAACGGGTCCACTCCTCACTGGATGTGCTCAAGGCAAGCGATGCCCTGCTGGTTGTCGGCTCATCGTTGATTGTGTTCTCGGGCTTTCGATTCTGCCGCTACGCCAAGGAATGGGGCAAGCCCATGGCGACTCTCAATCTCGGAAGGACCCGGGCAGAGCAGATGGTGGATCTGAAGCTGAATGCGAGAATCGGAGAGACCCTCCGGGCTTCACTCGACCAGCTCTAAAAAAAAGCCCGCTTGAAGCGGGCTTTTTTGGGGCTGAGTTCAGGCCAGGTTGTAGAGGAACACCGCTGCGACGGCGATGGGTGTGAAATAGCGAATGGTGATGTACCACAGCTTGAACATCGGCTCGGACAGCGACAGCTCTTTCTCGATCGCCTCACGAGACATCACCCAGCCGGCGAACACGGCCACCAGCAGTCCGCCCAGGGGCAGCAGGATGTTGGCGGTGAAGAAGTCCAGCAGGTCGAAGATGGTCTTGCCTTCGAACATCGCGATGCTGCCGAGCGGTGCGAAATCCGACCACAGGTTCAGGGACAGGATCGAGGCAATCCCCAGCGCCCAGCAGACAACGCCGGCACCCAGCGTACTGACAGTACGGTTCATGCCCTTCTGTTCTTCCAGCCACTCCACGATCGGTTCCAGCAGCGAAATACCGGAGGTCCAGGCGGCAAAGATCAGCAGTACGAAGAACAGGGTGCCGAACAGGCTGCCCATGGGCATTTGGCCGAACGCCAGCGGCAGTGTCTGGAAGATCAGGCCGGGGCCGGCGCCAGGCTCAAGGCCGTTGGCAAAGACAATCGGGAAGATGGCCATACCGGCCAGCAGGGCAACACCGGTGTCGATCACCGACACGGCGATGGAGGTCTTGGCAATGGAAATGTTCTTCGGCAGATAAGAACCGTAGGCCATCATTACTGCCATGCCCAGGCTCAGGGTGAAGAAGGCATGGCCGAGTGCGACCAGGATGCCGGAGGTGGTCAACTTGGAGAAGTCCGGCTGGAACAGAAAGGCGGCTGCGCGGCCAAACTCGCCGGTGGTCATGGCGTAGCCGACCACAATCAGAAGCAGGACAAACAGGCCGGGCATCAGGATGCTGACCGCACGCTCAAGCCCCGAACGAACTCCCTTGGCGACCACCACCATGACCAGGGCCATGAATACGGTGTGCCACGTCAGCAGCGTCAGCGGATCGCTCAGCAGGCCCGAGAAAATGGCGCCAATTGCTTCGGCAGACTGGCCGACCAGCTGACCACTGGCCGCGGTGCCAACGTAGGACACGGCCCAGCCGCCAATCACGGAATAGAACGACAGGATCAGGAAACCGGCGAGTATGCCCACGGCACCCACCATGCGCCAGGCTGGCTTCAACCGGTCACGTTGGGCAATCAGTCGGAGGCTGTTGACCGGGCTGCGGCCACCACGGCGACCAATGAGTACTTCGGCCATCATGATCGGCAGGCCAACTGCGGCGATGCAGAGAAGGTAGACCAGGACAAAGGCCCCGCCGCCGTTCTCGCCGGTAATGTAGGGAAATTTCCAGATATTACCGAGACCCACGGCGGAGCCGGTCGCTGCGAGAATAAAGGCGAGGCGCGAGGACCAGAGCCCTCGCTGGGCGTTGGAGCCTTCCAGTGCCTCCGAATAGGTGGCGCTACCTGATTGTGATACAGACATAACTGTCTCCTGCTTGGTACTTGTTGTTGTTTGGGGAAGCAGAGGCCGCGGCGGGCACGGCCTCAAAGACACTGGGCCTGGCGGTTATCCGACCCGGGCCAGAGGTTCGGACACCGGATTCCCCCGGGCCTCGTGTTTGCGGAAACGCTCCTCCGCCAGCTCATTGGCGATGGCGCCGGTCGGACGGCCACTGCGATCAGAGCGGGTGAAGATTTCCGTGAGGGTGTCACCGATGGTGTCCACGTGGGCGCGAACCGTCTCGGGCGATGCCCCGGTGCGCTCGTAAAAGACATCGATGATGCCGCCGGCATTGATGGCAAAGTCCGGCGCATAGAGAATGCCGCGATCCTTCAGAGCCTGGTCGTGCTCCGGGTGTTCGAGCAGGTTGTTGGCCGCACCGGCCACCACGGTGGCCTTCAACTGCGGAATGCTGTCGTCGTTCAGCACCGCTCCCATGGCGCAGGGCGCGACCACGTCGACCGGGAGGAACAGAATGTCCTCGGCGGAGGCGGGCTTGGCGCCCAGTTCGTCTACGGCGCGTTGCATGTTGTCGGCGTAGATGTCGTACACCCAGAGCTCGGCGCCGGCCTCTTTCAGATGCCGGGCCAGTCGGAAACCGACATTGCCGATACCCTGGATGGCGACCTTCAGACCCTTCAGATCATCCCGGCCCAGCTTGTGCCGGACAGCAGCCTTGAGACCGATAAAGGTGCCATAGGCGGTGGCGGGTGACGGGTCGCCATTGCTGGGCTGGCCGTCAAAGCCAATGCGTTCGGCAATGCCGGCGACGTTCTGTGTGTGGCGGCCCATGACCTTGAGGTCCGGGACACTGGTGCCGGAATCCTCTGCGGCAATGTACTGCCCGCCGAGGCCTTCCAGGTGTTTGCCCATGGCTTCAAGCAGGGCTTCGGTCTTCTGTTTGCGAGGGTCGCCAATGATGACGGACTTGCCGCCGCCCAGATCCAGGTTGGCGAGTGCCGATTTGTAGGTCATGCCCTTGGACAGGCGCAGTACATCGCGCAAAGCCTGCTCATCGTTGGCGTAGGGGAACATCCGGCAACCGCCAAGGGCAGGGCCGCGGGAGGTGTTGTGGATCGCTACGATGGCTTTCAGTCCGGTTTCCGGATCGCAGAAAAAGGACAGGTGCTCGTGGTTGTCAAACTCGGGATGGCTGAATACGTTCATGGCGTTTCACCTTTCTTCCTTGGCTATCGCTACCCTTGTGGGGCCTGCATTAGCCGGCGTTTTGTTGTTAGACCGCGGCATTCGCGATTTGTTGGTGTTGCAGGGCGCGCTGCGTTATTCCTGAATGGCTATCGCCGTTTCCAGAAATCAGCAGGAGTCGTCAGCCGCAAAGGGGGCTGGCGTCTGTGTCGGCTGATCGTTGCGTAGGGAAAATCGGGACCGGGCTGGTCTCTGGAAACGGAAGACGTCGGTTGCGGCCGACGGGCGGGATTGCGCGAGACGCAGTCCACCCTGGGGGGAAGCTGTATGTGACATGTTGAAATCCTCTCCACCTGGCCGGATCTCGGCATGAGTGGCTGTCTTGTTGTTGTCGGCCGGCTTGTGGCCGGCTTTTCGATTTCAGGTGTCCGTTTCCCGGAGGAGGAAAAGCCCTTTTGGGGCCGGACGGCAAATAAACTAGTTACTTTTTACGTTAACGTCAATGCGCGAAACATGAACAATCGGGATGAGCGAACTCAAAGTGCTGCAAGGCTCTGGGAACCGGGCAAAATTTTTTTATAGGAAATGGGTCTATGCCGGTTTTCGTTAGTACGAATCGTTTCCAGTCCCTCGCCGGTAGCTACGCCCTGGTGGGTTATACTCGGGGAAAAAGCTGTGGCGGCCCGCTCTGACTGAGCGAAGGAGAACGTTATGAAGCGGCTTTTCTATCTGGTCGATTCCATCGACAGCGTTGAGAGCATTTCCGATGATTTGCACAAGGAAGGCGTCACCAACTGGCGTTTTCACATTGTCAGCAAGGACGAGGCTGGTCTGTACACCCACCGCCTGCACTCCGCCAGTGTTCTCGACAGGACCGATCTGGCTCGGTTTGTGGAGCGGGGACTGATCATTGGCGGGTTGTTTGCCCTGTGTTTCGTGTTGCCCCTGGCACTGTGGGGTGGCCTGGACTGGCCGGCATCCGCGTTTGTGGCCATGGGCGTGTTCATGGTGTTGGCCGGCGGCTGGCTGGGCGGTTTTGGCGGGATTGGCACCGAAAACTATCGTATCCGGCGTTTTCACAAGGATATTGAGGCCGGGAAGTACCTGATTATGGTCGACATGCCCAAGCCGAATGTTGAGCAGATGGAAGCCTTGATGGCAAAGAATCACCCGGAAGCGGTCTTGCAGGGGGAAGGCAGCAGTTTCAACAATCCCTTTGCCGCAGCCGATGGTCGGGTCCATGTCGTCCACTAGCCGCCAAGGCAGTTGCGGATGAGTCCTTGGTTAGGACCTTAGTCTGAGAAAAGCGGCAGACTTCGGTATTCACCTATACGAGATCCGGAGGATCTGGCTTAGCTTCCTCTGATGTCTGTCGCTTCCTATTCTTATCAGATCCAGCCGAGCAAGGTCCGCCAGGAGTTTGCCCGGCTTCTTCCCATCTCCTTGTTTGTGGTGGCGTTCGGCGCTGCCTTCGGCTTGGCGGCTACCCAGAAGGGTCTGCTGCCGCTGGAAGCGTTGCTGATGAGTACCACGGTGTTTGCCGGTGCCTCGCAGTTTGCCGCGACAGATATGTGGGGCAGTGAGGTTTCGGTTCTGCCACTGATTGCCGTGGTGTTTGCCATCAATTCCCGGCATCTTCTGATGGGCGCCTCGTTGTATCCGATGCTCAAAGACGTTGCTCCGGCCAAGCGGTACGGCTTGCTTTTGCTGCTAACTGACGCGAACTGGGCGGTATCCGCCCAGGACTACCAGAACGGCAAGCGAAATCTGGAAGTGATTCTGGGTGGTGGTCTGGTGCTCTGGCTGGCATGGCTTGTGGGCACGTGGCTGGGTGTCTACTTCGGCGGGCTGCTGCAGGATCCCAAGAGTCTTGGCCTGGACATGGTGCTCGGCTGTTTCCTGCTGGCGATGGCTCTGGGCGGCAAAAAATCGCCGCGGGTTCTGGTTGCCTGGGCTGCGGCTGCGCTGGCCTCCCTGGCGGCGTGGAAGTGGCTCCCGCCCAATACCCACGTGGTGGTGGGCGCTCTTGCCGGTGGCGTGATCGGCTACTTCTGGCTGGATAAGAAGCCCGTTGCAGAGACAGCGGAGGGGGACGCCGCGTGACTATCGAAACCACCACGGCGGGCGTGCTCGCCCTGATTGCCATCATGACCGTTGTCACTCTGGTGACCCGATTCGGTGGCGTATTCATCATGTCGTTCGTGCGCATTAGCCCCCGAATCGAGAGTTTCATCAATACCATGGCCAGCTCTGTGCTGATCGCCATCGTGGTGCCTATGGCGTTTGCCGGGGACCTGGGGGCAATCGCGGCGCTGTCGGTCACCACCGTGACCATGCTGGCGCTTAGGAAGCCCTTGCCAGCCATTGGCGCCGGCATCGCCGCCGCCGGCATTGTACGCTACCTGGTCTGACTCACCGCTCGGGATCAGGCGCCTGCATAGGATTGGGATTGCGCAGCGCCAGCTCGCCGATGCCCGGCAGTTTGATGCCCAGAGCCATGGGGTTAAACCCCAGGGACAGGCCAAGGATGTTTAGCTCGAGACCTTCCCGGACACCGGCGAGTAGCCCGAAATAACCACCAAGGGAAAACTGGTAGCCGGTGCCACCCGGCACCTCGGCAACCACGCTGTCACCCAGGTAGTCCTTGCCGATGGCGTTGCTGGGAAGAGCAACATCAAGGCCGGGCACTTCCCGAATCACCCAGGCGATGAAGGTGTTGCTGTTCGGGCCGGGCCAGGCCTTGTACTCGGTCGGGTAGGGGTAGCTCTCCACCGCCTCGTAAACTGCCGGGATCAGCGACTCGGCGCTGGCGCCACGGATATCCGCATAGAGTTCGGGCCGGGCGCCGTACCAGTGACGATCCGGTTCGCCGGGGTGGGAGTTCACCACGTAATGGCGCCAGCCAGTGACTTCGTGAACCCGGTATTCGTCCGCCCCCTTTTCCTTGGTGGCGATCCAGGTATGGACTGCAAAATATCCTCGCCAACTCCAGGCCCGGGCACCGTAGACTTGGACAATGGCATCGTCATATTGCCCCGGCCGGGGGGCGATTCCCGCACTTTCCCGGGTGGCCGTCTGCCAGTTTTCAGCCCCCTGAAGGCTGCCGCTGGTGGCCAGCAATACCGGGCCTGCCAGCAGCAGAAACAGACCACCCACTAACCAGGTGGTGTATTTCAGGAGTCGTTTCATAGCGGGGTTCCGTGTTCGTTGGATGACTTAAGTCTAGTCGGTACGACCCGCCATTGTCGCCGGATCGATTGAGTGCGCCGCGCGTTTGCCGGTGTTCCGCTTGTCTTCTAGGCTCAAGGTAACAGTCATCGAAGAGTAAGGAGTGGCGTTATGTCCGATCATCACGTGTACAAGAAAGTGGAAATAGTCGGTTCGTCGCGCAAGAGCATCGAAAACGCCATTGAGAATGCCCTTGAAGAATGTGGCAAGAGCATCCGCAACATGGAGTGGTTTGAGGTTGTCGAGACCCGGGGCCACATCGTTGATGGCAAGGTCGGGCACTATCAGGTCGTGATGAAGGTGGGCTTCCGCATCAAGGATAGCTGACGTTGATAACCCGGCTCCGTATGGCGCCTGCCAGACGGTTCATCAGGTCCCGGGCCTCACCGTCGTAGAGGGCATGAGACTTGTCCCGTAACACCCGTCGCTCGTGATCCGAGGCGGAGCCGGAGACCTCCTTGGTCATGTCCAGATGCTGGCAGGCCGCGAGGTGCGCTTTGATTTCAGTGTCGATCAGCCGGGTGACCAGTTCGTCCACCGATTCGCTGCAGAATGGCCGGTACCGATTCAGCAGGTTACGGGCTTCCAACGCCGCATTTCGAGCTTCCAGACGAAGCTCGCCCGCCGATTCGCCATTTTCGACCGCCCGAAGAAACATGCCCAGCCGATCATGAAGATGCCAGAGCTGGGGCCAGATCTGGTCGTAGGCGTCCTTCTCGGCCTTGTATCTGGCCGCGCCGGCCTCGGAACCGGAAAAGGAGGAGTTGCCCTGCTCCGGTCCGTTGAACTGGCCGACACGAAGGTCATCCACCTCCCGACCAAGGGCTCCAGTTCGCTGGCGAAGTGTTTCTACCTCGTGACTGGCGGTCCGTTTGGCGCTTGCTGCCACCCAGAGGGCGGCGAGACCGACCAGCAAGGCACAGGCGGCGATCAATATCGGTAAATGGGGGCCGTCGAGAACGCTCAGAAGTGGGTCCGTTTCCATGGGGTTGAATCCCTTTGCAAAAAAATTGCGTTGGACTTTCAGTATAGAAGCTAATCCCCGTTCCGCTGCCGAAACGGTAGCAGTGTCAGGGCCTCCTCGTAATACCCGGCCACATGTTCGGCCTCATCCTCGGTGAACGCTGCGATCGCCTCGCGGAACCCCGGGTGTTGGATGCCGTGCCACGAATGGGTGATGACTGGTTCAAACCCGCGTACCAGCTTGTGCTCACCCTGTGCGCCGGCGTCAAAGTGCGCCAGGCCGAGCTCGATGGCCATTTCGATGCCCTGGTAATAGCAGGTTTCGAAGTGCAGGTGGTTGTATTCGTCGAGGCAGCCCCAGTAGCGTCCATACAACGTATCGGCACCACGCAAAAACAGCGCGCCGGCGATCATCTCCCCCTCCCGGACTGCCATCACGAGGTACAGGTGCTCGGGCAGGCTCTCCCGCACCCGTTCAAAGAACTGCCGGTTCAGGTAGGGGCGCTGGCCGCGCTTGAGGTATGTGGCTTGGTAAAACACATAGAACGCAGAGAGGACGTGGTCGGGAATCTCCCGCCCGTGAAACCGTCGAAAGGTGATGTCCTGTTCAGCCACCTGACGGCGTTCCTTGCGGATGGATTTACGTTTGCGGGAGGTCAGTTGCGCGAGGAAGTCGTCGAAACAACGGTAGTCCCGATTGTGCCAGTGGAACTGGCAACCGATCCGATGCAGATCATCTTCTTGCTCAAGCAGCGCCCGGTCTGCGGCATCGGGGAACAGAAGGTGCCAGGAGTGGGCGCCCAGCTGTGATATGAGCCTGTCCAATAGCTCCGGGAGCTCGCCGGAGCCGACGTGTTGCCGGAGCCCCGGGTCCATCAGCAGCCGGGGGCCCTGAGAGGGAGTGAACGGAATGGCGATCAGAAGTTTTGGGTAGTAATCCAGGCCATGGCGCTGATAGGCGTCTGCCCAGGCCCAGTCGAACACGTACTCACCCATGGAGTGGGACTTGAGGTAGGCGGGCGCGACGCCGGCGAGCTTGCCAGCGACCCGGAACACCAGGTGGCTGGGCTGCCATCCGGTTTCCGCACAGGTGCAGCCGGAGTGCTCCAGCGCCTGAAAAAACTCATAGCGCAGAAACGGGTTGTCCCTGCCGGCCAATTGTTCCCAGTCCGCAGAGGCAATGTCCTCAATGGACTGGCAGGTTTCGACCGTCAGGGACGCGTTAAGGGAGAGGTGTCCGGATTCGGGCATGGCTTGGGAGACTCCTGGGGGTTATCCCGATACCATACGCCAGAACCCGGTATCTGATCACTGTTCTACGGTTGCGCAACGCTCCTGAAGCCTTTCTTGCCATTTAGCCCGGCGTTGCTCGTGTTTCTCGCGCTTTTCCTGTTTGATTTGTTCCCAGGTTTTGAGCTGCTCTTCGGTCAGTTCCAGTCGTTCGGCCACCTCCGCCCAGCGTGCCTCCATCTTGGCCTGACGCTCGTCATGGTTGAAGTGCCCCTTGCCTTTACGAAGGTTTTCGCACATTTCTTCCAGGTTGTGTTTGCCGTGGTGACCGCCACGCTTGTCGTCGCCATGGTGGTCAGCAAGGGCGAAGGGGCTTGCGGCGAGCAGGGCAGACGTCAGAATGCCGGCGGTGATAATGGCGTGTTTGCGTTTGTTCATGACAATTCCTCAGGTTGAACGCCGCACCTGCGGCAATGGATGGGATTCGCCGCTATGGTAGCGCTGAAGGTTGTCAGCGGGTGTCAGCTCCGTGTAAAGGTTCTGCAAAGGAAAATTCACCGAATCAGCGGCTTGGAGCATGCGTGTTAGACTTCAGACAGTGCTTACGGAGGCAGACGATGCAAAACCGGGTGTTGCTGGTAGAAGACGATGATGAACTGCGGGAGTTGCTGGCCCGCTACCTGGCCAATCAGGGATTTACCGTCCGCGAGGCGGCCAATGGCCAGGACGGATTGACCCTGGCCCTCGGCCAGGATTGTGACATTGTGGTGCTGGACATCATGCTGCCGGACATCAACGGCCTGGAGGTGTTGCGGGAGCTGCGTGCAGCTACCCACCTGCCGGTCGTGCTACTGACCGCCCGCGGCGATGAGACCGACCGGATTGTCGGCTTTGAAGTGGGGGCCGACGACTACATTCCCAAACCCTGTAACCCGAGAGAGCTGGTGGCCCGCCTTCAGGCACTATTGCGCCGCATAGCCTGGGATCAGAAGACCGAGGTGAACGCCGCCCGGGTCTATGGCGATTTGCGGGTTGAACCGGGGCACCGGCGCATTCTCCAGCAAGGCGTCGCCCTTGATCTCACCGCCACCGAATATGAGGTGTTGCAGGTTCTGCTGGCCCACTCCGGCAGCGTCGTGCGCAAAACCGACTTGATGCAATGGGCGCTTGGGCGTCGGCTAGAAGCCTATGACCGTACCCTGGACATGCACATCAGCAACCTGCGCCGCAAACTGGGCAATGAAGATCCACCGCGCATTGAAACCGTTCGTGGACTGGGCTACAGCTATCGGGTGCCTGTGTGACCCGGCGCCTGATGTTTCCCCTGTTCTGGCGGATTTTCCTGTCGATCTGGCTGGCCATGGCGGTCACCGTGTTGGTCAGTAGCCTGGCCACGCGAACGCTGCTGGATCGCGAGCGGCAGGCCATTGAGCGTCAGGTTGGCCTGAAGGATCTGGGTCTGGAGGCCATCACGATTCGTGAAACCGAGGGCCGTGGTGACGCATGGCGTTTTCTTCGCGATCAGGGACGACGATTGGAGTTGCGCCTGATTCTGATTGAGCGGGACGACGACGAGCGTTTGCCATCGCCTATTCGCGAGCGTATGAAATCTGGCTGGTACCCCCAGAAACCTGCGGTTATCGATGTGGCCGAGGGCTACCAACTGGTGGCCTGGCCCCGGGTGAATGGAGAGGGCTGGCTCGACCCGAAGTTCTTCCGGTTTATTGAGATGGGCCTGGCCTTCGTACTGATCACGCTCGCGTGCTGGTGGATTGCCCGTTTCGTTTCACGGCCTTTGAAACACATGGAGAGCACAGCCCAGAGGATCGCCGGTGGTAATACGGATCTGCGGGTGGGCGACGACATAGCCCGCCGACGGGATGAAGTCGGCCAGCTTGCCACCGCCTTCAACGCCATGACCGAACGCCTGTGCAGTCTGCTCGAGCGCCAGAAACACCTGCTGCGGGATATTTCCCATGATCTGAGGACGCCGCTCACCCGTCAGCGTATTGCGATTGAACTGGCCAGCGACGGCGGGGCCGACGAGCAGTTGATCGCCAGCATCCTGCGCCAGAATGAGCGGCTGGAGGCCATGACCTCGCAGATCCTGACGCTGTACCGGGTCGCCGAACAGGGTGGTGATATTGAGCGTGAACCGGTCAAGCCGGTCAAACTGATCAATCAGGTCTTGCGGGATGCTGCGGACTACGCTGATCATCAGGGCGTGGAATGCACTCTTTTGGCTACGGATCAGACCGCCGGGGTGTCGGTGTTGGGCGATGCTGGCCTTCTGCAGCGGGCCTTTGACAACATCCTGCAGAACGCGCTGGATCACACGCCACCGGGGAAACGGGTGCAGGTGAGGTCGTCGGTGGCGGATGCTCAGGTGACGGTTGATATCGAGGACGAAGGCTCGGGCGTGTCGGCCGAGTTATTGCCGCACCTGTTCGAGCCGTTCTTTCGGGCCGACAAGTCACGCGGCGGCAAGGGCTGGGGATTGGGGCTCGCCATTGCGCGGGATATCGTAGCCGCCCACGATGGCGAAATCAGCGCAGCGGCGGGCAAGTCTGGTGGCTTACGGGTGACGGTGCGGTTGCCGGTGTTTACCGCCGCCTGATGGCGGCCGCTCCTGCGATTCGTCCTCATCCACCGGTTTGAGCTCGGCGGCGCCGGAGAAATCGACGCCCTCCTGCAGTTCGTCTTCCTCGAAGCGAATCCCGCAGGCGGCCTTTCGGAGTTTTGCAGGCTTCGCCGTGCCCGGACTGATGTGATTGTTTTCAGTTGACATAAGGTTCACCGACTCATGACCAGAGATTACCCCGTTCCGGCAGGATACCTTGAGCGCGAGACGGAAGTGAAGAAAAGCCGGTTCATTGCCCGCGTCGCGCCGGTCTGTTCGAGGGATGAGGTCAAGGTCTGGCTGGAACAGGCCCACCGTGACCACCCCGACGCCCGGCACATATGCTGGGCGTACCAGATTGGCCGCCCCGGCTCTGCCGCCGAGGCGGCGATGAACGATGACGGCGAACCCTCCGGCACGGCCGGTAAACCCATCCTCAACGTGATCCAGCACAAGGACATGGGGGATGTTCTGGTTATGGTGGTTCGCTATTTTGGCGGTATCAAGCTGGGTGCAGGTGGTCTCGTACGCGCCTACGCCGGCGCTGCCGAGAGCGTGCTTTCTGCTGTTGAACGAGTGGTTCAGCAGCCAATGATCCCGGCGGATGTAGTGATGGGTTTTGCCGATGAACAGCCCGTTCGGCACTGGTGCGAGGTTCATGGTGCAGTTCTGGAATCGGTGGAGTATGGCACCCGGGTCACGGCCAGGGTGGCGTTGCCCGAACCCCTGGCAGAAGAGTTTGCCGCGTTCTGTGAGGCCCAGAAACTGGATTACGATCTCGACAGATAAAGAACCCGCAGGGCATCGTGGTCCGTGTCCTGTGCGTATACTGAAGCTACGAAACCTCCAATAAAGGAGAACTGCACTATGCGTTTTCTGATGATTTCGGCATTGGTACTGACCTTGGCCGGGTGTTCCGGCAATGTGATTACGGACTACAACTCCTCGGTTGTATTCGGCAATTACGCCACCTGGGCGTTCGCCCAGGATGCCGGCAGTGGTTCCTTCATGTCACTGGATGGCAGCCGGGTCCAGAATGCGGTCGAGCGGGAGCTGAAGCGCAAAGCCATGCGACAGGTCACGGCCGACGAAGCGGACCTGCTTGCCAACTGGCAGATTGTCGAGGAGGATCGGCTGGAGCAGACCGGTGTGGGGGTAGGATTCGGCTATGGCTGGAGCAACTTTGGCTGGGGCCTTGCCGCTCCGCCGCCAGTACGGGAGGTCACAGAAGGCAAGTTGGTGGTTGAACTCGTGGACACTGACATCAATGAGGTGGTCTGGCGCGCTGTAAGTCGCCGCTACCTGACCGAGCACCAGTCACCAGAGACCCGCCACGAACTGATTGATGAGGTAGTGGCCGAGATGTTTTCCAAGTACCCTCCCGGCCTTGAATAGTCGAGTAGGACAGAGCAAGGGGAGTAGAGCACAGGTATGAAGAAGCGATCTGAAGGCGGATTGGTCTTTTCCACGGAGCAGGGCCGGATGTGCCCTGACTGCCGGAATCCGGTGTCGGAGTGCTCCTGCGGAACACCATCCCGGCCGGAAGGCGACGGTATTGTCCGGGTCAGCCGCGAAACCAAGGGCCGCAAGGGCAAGGGCGTCACCCTGGTTACCGGCATCCCGCTGGATGAAAAGGAACTCAAAGCCCTCGCCAAGGTACTGAAGGCCAAGTGCGGTACCGGGGGTACCGTCAAGGACGGAACGGTTGAGATTCAGGGCGATCAGCGGGATATCCTTGTCCCGCTTTTGCAGGCAAAAGGCTGGACCGTAAAACGGTCTGGTGGCTAATGACGGGAGGCATGCATGCACATACTGGTTTTGGGCGCGGGTGTCGTGGGCACGACCACCGCCTGGTTTCTGCAGAAGCAGGGCCACCAGGTAACGGTGGTCGACCGACAGAATCAGGCCGGAGTTGAAACCAGTTACGCCAACGGAGGGCAGATTTCAGTTTCCCATGCCGAGCCCTGGGCCAACCCCTCAGCCCCACTCAAGGTTCTCAAGTGGCTGTTCAAGCCGGACGCACCGCTGCTGTTCCGGCCGCGTATGGATCCCGACCAGTGGCGCTGGGCACTCTCATTCCTGTGCGAATGCACCTCCGCGCGCGCTGCCCACAACATCCGACAGATTGTGAACCTTGGCACCTACAGCCGGACTCTGCTGCAGGCTCTGCGGAAAGAGGCGGGCATCGAATACGATGCTCTGGAGAGGGGCATCCTGCACTTCTACACCAACCCGAGAGAGTTTGAGGGTGCTATCGAACCGACCCGGATCATGCAGGATCAGGGGTGTGATCGTCAGATCATCGATGCGAACAAGGCTGTTGAGCTGGAGCCTGCCCTGAATCCGATTCAGGACCGGATTGCGGGCGCAACTTATACGCCGGAAGATGAGTCGGGTGATGCTCGCAAGTTTACCCAGAATCTGGCCCAGAAGTGTGTCGAGGCGGGGGTTGAGTTCCGTTACGGTACCGAGGTGCTCGGTTTCGAGCATGCCGGAGAGCGAGTCCTGGGGGTAGAGACTATCAGGGATGGCTGCCACGAGACGCTGCGGGGCGATGCCTACGTTCTCAGTCTCGGAAGCTTCAGCGGGCCCCTCGCGAAACAGCTTGGTCTGACCCTCAATATCTATCCGGCCAAGGGCTATTCCATCACGGTGCCAGTGAAGAACGAGGAGGCGGCGTTCAGCGTCAGCCTGACCGATGACGAATACAAACTGGTGTACTCTCGGCTCGGGGACCGTCTGCGGGTGGCCGGCACGGCCGAGCTCAGCGGCTATTCCCGGGAACTGAACCACACGCGCTGCCGCGCCATCGTCCGGCGTACGGCCGAAGTCATGCCCGAGGCAGGCTACTGGGATCAGGCCGAGTTCTGGGCCGGTCTGCGCCCGGCAACGCCGTCCAACGTGCCCTACATTGGCAAGAGTCACTTCCCCAATCTGTATCTGAATACTGGCCACGGCACCCTGGGCTGGACCCACGCCTGTGGCTCAGCCGCCGCCCTGGCCGACATCATCGGCGGGCGCCGGCCGGAGGTGGAATTCGCCTTCACCGGGGTCTGAAGCACCGGTTAAGACAAAAAAGCCAGCTCATGCGAGCTGGCTTTTTCAGTGCTGGGTGACTCAGGCCAGAGCTTACTGCAGCTGGTCCCGAATCAGTTTCTTGTTGATCTTGCCGACACTGGTTTTCGGAATGTCCTCGACAAAATCAATCTGGCTGGGTATCGCCCACTTGTTGATCTCGCCGGCATCGACAAACTGCTTCAGGTGGTTCTGGATATCCTCCAGGGAAACTTCTTCGCCCGGCTTGAGCGTGACCAGCGCATGGGGGCGTTCTCCCCACTTTTCGTCGGGCACCCCGACGACGGCTGCACCGGCCACGGACGGGTGCTGGCTGATCAGGTTCTCAAGGTCAAGCGATGACAGCCATTCACCGCCAGTCTTGATGACGTCCTTGATGCGGTCCTTGATCACCAGCGTGTTGTCCGGATCCATCGAGGCAACGTCGCCGGTGTGGAGCCAGCCACCTTCCCAGAGCTCTTCGCCTTTCTGCTTTTCCTTGAAGTAGCTCTGGGTCAGCCAGGGGGCACGTGCGACCACTTCGCCCTTGGCGTCACCGTCATGGGGAACCGGCTTGCCATCGGGATCGACAATTTCAAGTTCCACCATGGGCACTGCGATGCCAGTCTTGACCCGTTTGGCGGTCTGCTGTTCCAGCGGCAAATCCAGATCTTCAGGGTCCAGGTGGGTGGCGCTCAGCAGCGGACAGGTCTCGGACATGCCATAACCGGTGTACATGCGGATGCCGAGCTTGGCGCCGGCGTCACACAGGCCCTTGGTCAGGGCGCTACCGCCGATCAGCACGTGCCAGTTACTCAGATCGGCGGTCTTGATGGACTCGGTGCCCATCATCATCTGCATGATCGTTGGCACACAGTGGGAGAAGGAAACCTTGTGCTCCTTGAGCAGGTCGACCAGAAGCTCCGGTTCGTAGCGACCGGGGTAGACCTGCTTGATGCCCATCAGCGTGGCGGCGTAGGGAACGCCCCAGGCATGCACGTGGAACATGGGGGTGACCGGCATGTACACCGAGGATGAGCGGAGCAATGGCATCTCGTCGTAGGCGGAGAGAGAACCGGTCATGGACAGTGTGTGCAGCACCAGCTGCCGATGGCTGAAGAAAACGCCTTTCGGGTTGCCGGTGGTACCGGTGGTGTAGAAGGTGGTTGCGACGCTGTTTTCGTCGAAATCCGGGAAATCGAACTCGGTGGCGGCTTTGGCCAGCAGGGCTTCGTATTCCCCCGCGGTATCCAGCTGCGTGGACTGGGCAGAGGCCTCGTCAGTCAGCTGGATGTAAGTCTTGACGGTCTTGATCTCGTCTTTGACCGATTCCAGGATCGGCAGGAAGTCGTCGTGCACGAGAACCACGTCGTCCTCGGCATGGTTCATGGTGTAGACAATCTGCTCAGGCGACAGGCGCACGTTCACGGTATGCAACACCGCGCCGATCATCGGGATGGCGAAGAAACACTCCAGGTAGCGAGGGGTATCCCAGTCCATTACCGCGACTGTATCGCCGGCCTTCACACCCGCATCAGTCAAGGCGTTGGCGAGGCGATGGATGCGCTCTACCAGGTCGGTGTAGGTGTACTTGCTGCGATTGGCGTACACGATCTCCTGCTCCGGGTTATAACGAGGGCCGGAGAGCAGAAGCTGCTTGATCAGTAACGGATACTGATAGGCGTTGTCCGCAGGGGGGAGAATCCGGGTTTGTGCCATCACGAGTTTCCTCTTTCTCAGTTGTTGGTTTTGTCACGAGAAACAGGAGTAAATCTGACACAGATTGAGTAAAACGGAAACCTTGAAGAAAGAAAAAAACGCAGAACATACCGGCGCTTAAATGAAACGACGGTTACGCTCTGCGGTTCCAGAGATTATTCGTAGGTGCAGAGGTAAGCGGTATCGATATCGGTTTTTGCCTTGAAACTGGCCTGGCCTGCAATATCGAAACTTTCGCCGGCACCGTAGGTCATCCACTCCTCCACACCGGGTAGCAGTACGGTGAGGGCACCACTGATCACCGTCATGGTTTCTTTCTTGCTCGTTCCAAACTCGTATTCACCCGGGCTGATGACGCCTACAGTCGCCGGCAGTGTTGAGGTCTGGAAGGCGATGGACTTGGCTTTGCCATCGAAGTATTCGTTAACTTTCAGCATACGCTGGTTCCTCAAAAATGGGTGGGGCGCCTACTATACGGAAAAATTCTTCAGGACCAATGACTATTTTGGCGATGAGCTCCAACGGATCAGTCGGGTTCAGCCAGTCACTGTTCCCAGGGCTTGCCCCGGGTGTTTTCCGCCGTCGGCACGCCGATGTGCATGGCCGCCTTGCCCAGGATGTTGGCGCTTACCGGAGCGGTCATGAAAAGGAAGACCGTGATCAGGATCTCCGCGGTGCCAATGCCCCCTCCCTGACTGCTGAAATAGATCACGGAGCTGATGACTATGGCGCCGACGCCCACGGTGGTCGCCTTGGTGGGGCCGTGGAGTCGGGTAAAGAAGTCGGGCAGTCGGGCGAGGCCGATAGCACCTATCAGGGTAAACGCGCCACCGGTCAGCAATAGCAGGCAGATGGCGTACTCAGCAAACTGGCTCATCGCAAAAGTTCTCCAAAGGCGGTTGGGCGAGGTAGTGGCTTAGTCAATGACGCTGCCCCGCTTCAGGTATTTGGCCATGGCTACGGTGCCGACAAACCCCATAACAGCAATCAGCAGGGCGGCCTCAAGGTACATACGCGTTCCGAGCGTTATGCCCAGTAGGATGATCAGGGCGATGGCGTTGATATAGAGGGTGTCCAGCGCCAATACGCGGTCGGGCGCATCCGGGCCCTTGAACAGACGATACACATTCAGTAGGGCCGCGAGGGTCACCATGCCAATAGTAATGTAGAGCGTGATGGTGATCATTCGAACATCTCCAGCAACGGTTTTTCGTAGCGGGTGCGGATAGCGTCAATAACCTCTTCATCGTTCTCCGCGTCCAGAGCGTGCACAAGCAGAAGCCTGTTGTCGTCACTGATATCGACACTGACGGTGCCGGGAGTCAGTGAGATGGTGCTTGCAAGGATGCTGATGGCCAGCGGGTGTTCCAGCTCCAGCGGGTAACATACGAACACCGGGCGTGGCTGGCGCGAGCTGAGAATGAGCTTTGCCACCTCGAAGCTGGCGACAACAATATCCCGGATGACGTGCAACAGGTACGCGGGCATGCGCCAGGATTTGATGAAGGCCGGCCGTTCGGGCCAAAACCCGTGGGTGATCTGGGGAATCACCCAGGCCAGGATTACGCCCATAACCAAGCTGGCACCGGTAACGCCGTCGTTCAGCAACTGCCAGGTGACGAACAGAATCAGGCTGAGCCAGGGCTGGGGAAAACTGAGGCGATCAAACATTAGCTGTCCTCCCCGACCATGGTTGTCTTGAGTATCTCGAGATAGCCTTCGGGATTGTGAAGCTGGACCGCCGTGGCATCGGTGTAGGCGCTGATTGGATCGGCGAGAGCGACGATAACCACGCTCAGGGCCACAAGTGCACCGGCGGCGACGGAGACGTTGCCCCCAAGTGCCTTCGGTTCCTCAATGTGCCCTTCCACGGTCCGCCAGAACACGATGCTGCCAGCCCGGCTATAGGCAATGACGGTAAAGAAGCTGCCGACCAGGATTACCGACCACAACCAGGCCATCTCGGGGCCGGACACAACCGATTGCAGGATCAGCAGCTTGGCGAAGAACCCGCTCAACGGCGGCAGGCCGGCGGCGGCCACTGCGCCGAGCAGAAACAGCACGCTCAGGAAGGTGCGGTTGCGCATGCGCGGGGCCGTTACAATCCTGTCCTTGGCACTTCCCCGCTGATGGGCCACCAGTTCGGCGACCAGGAACAGGCCGCCGACGGTCCAGGTGGTACTGAGCAGATAGAACAGGGCCGCGGAGATGCCCGCCACCGAGCCCAGGGCAATGGGGGCCATCAGGGTGCCAACGGAAATGATGACCTGCCAGGCAACCAGGGTTTTCAGGTTGTCCGCCCCAAGGGCCCCGATAACCCCCATGGCAAGGGTGATCAGCGCCAGCGGGAACAGCCAGTCCATGCCCAGATTGGCGAGTGCGCCGGCATCGTCGCCGAAAATAAGCAGGTAGACCCTCAGAATCGCGTAAATACCCACCTTGGTCATGACCGCGAATAATGCCGCCACCGGCGCGGTGGCCTTGGCATAGGCCTTGGGCAGCCAGAAACACAGGGGGATCAGGGCGGCTTTCAGGGCAAAGACCACCAGCAGCATCATGCCGCCGGCTTTCACAATGTTCAGGTTTTCGCCACTGACCTTTGGTATCTCAAGGGCGAGATCCGCCATGTTCAGGGTGCCAGTGACACTGTAGATCATGCCGACGCTGATCAGGAACACGGCGGACCCGGCCAGGTTAAGCACCACGTAATGCAGGCCAGGAACCGTGCGGGCCCGGCCGCCGCCATGCATTAGCAGACCGTAGGAGGCAATCAGCAGAACCTCGAACGCCACGAACAGGTTGAACAGGTCACCGGTAAGAAAGGCGATGTTCAGCCCCATGAGCTGGAACAGGAACAGCCCGTGGAACTGACGGTTGCCCTCATCGGCACCGCCGATGGCGAAGATGTGGCAGAACAGCGCCAGAATCGCCGTCAGAACCAGCATCAGGGCTGCCAGGCGATCCAATACCAGGACAATGCCGAATGGAGGCTGCCAGTTGCCAAACGCGTAGAGGCGGTAGCTGTCGTCGCTGGCCATAACGACCAGGACAATGGTCGAGACCAGAAGCAGCACGGTGGTGGCAATGGCCAGCGTGCGTCTCAGGCTGATGGGCGCATAGCCCATGAACACCTGAAGAATGCCGCCGAGCAGTGGAATCAGGATGGGTGCGGTAAGCCACTGGTTCATTGGCCGGTACCCTCCTCGTTCTGCTCCGGTTTGGTTGGCTTGACGTCCTGATGGCCGTCCACGTGATCGTCCTCGTGGTCGGCCAGGCTACGCAATGACAGCACCACGACGAAGGCGGTCATGGCAAAGCCGATAACAATCGCCGTCAGCACAAGCGCCTGGGGCAGGGGGTCCGTATAGGCGTCGGTGGTGCCGATAATGGGTTGGGCCCCGGTTGCGAGCCGGCCGCTGGAAAACAGGAACAGGTTGACGCCATAGGAAATCAGCGTCAGCCCGACCACCACCGGGAAGGTGCGAGCCCGCAACAGCAGGTACACGCCCGAGGCGGTCAGGGCGCCGATGACCAGTGCAAAGACAAGCTCCATTACGCGCCCTCCTTAGGACTCTGGATGGCCGAGTGAGGTGACAGCCGCCCAATACTGACCAGGGCCAGCAGAGTCGCGCCGATGACCGTGAGGTAGACGCCGAGGTCGAAGATGAGGGCCGACGCCACCTCAAATTTACCCACTATCGGCCAGGTAATGTAGCCGAACGTGGAGGTGAGGAACGGGTAGTTGAACGCGAAGCTGCCGGCACCGGCAATAACCGCGAACAACAGGCCTACGCCGATGACGCTGTGGTACTTGAAGGGTACCCGGTCCTGAGTCCAGATCATGCCACTGGCCACGTACTGGAGAATAAGGGCGATCGAGGTGATCAGGCCGGCGATGAAGCCACCGCCGGGAAGGTTGTGGCCACGCAGGAAAATGAATACGGAGACCATGAGTGCCAGTGGCAGCATGGGCCGTGCGATCAGTTTCAACATCAGCGGGTGTGCATCCCGTGTCCAGTTATGGCCCTGGCCATCGCCCGGGGGCGGTGTCAGGGCAGTATTTTTCAGCATCGCGTAGATACCCAGGGCGGCAATGGCCAGCACGGTAATCTCGCCCAGCGTATCGAAGCCCCGGAAATCGACCAGAATGACATTGACCACATTGGTGCCGCCTCCCCCGGGCTTGCTGTTCTCCAGGAAGAACTCGGAGATGGAACTGAACGGCTGGGTCAGCATGGCCAGGGTTACCAGGGTCATGCCGACACCGGCAACCAGGGCGATGATGATGTCCCGGGTCCGGCGCGGCGCTGACGTCTCCAGCGGTGTCCAGGACGGCATGTAGTAGAGGGCCAGCATCAGCAGCACAATGGTGACGACCTCGATGGACAATTGGGTCATGGCCAGATCGGGCGCCGAGAACCGGGCAAACGCCAGTGCCACCAGCAGGCCAACGACGCTGAGCAGGACCAGCGCGTAAAATCTGGCCCGATGGAGGGCTGCCGTCAGCGCGGCACAAAGGATCAGGATACCCGCGCCAACTGCCGTGGCGCCGTCGACCGGGCTGAGGCCGGCCTCACCGATGAATACCCCCAAGTTGGCAAGAGGCGCGGCGGCCACGGCGATCACACTGAGCACCAGCAGCATGCCATAGCGCTGAAGCGAGCCATTCTCAAGCTTGGCTGTCAGGCGGTTAGCAAGGTTCTCGACCCGCAATACCACGGCTTCGAACACGGCCTTTTCATCGACTTCCTTGAAACGGGCATGGAAATCGAAAAAGCGTTGACGTTGGCTGTACATGAGCAGGCCGCCGAAGAATGCGAGAAAGCTCATGAGCAATGGCAGATTGAAACCGTGTGCGATGGTCAGGTGGTATTCCGGGACATCGCCGCCAAGAGTCGCAAAGGCTGCCGCGTACAATAGCGGGCCGACCGAGATGGCCGGAAATATGCCCACCATGATGCAAGCGAACACCAGAATCTCGACCGGGATTTTCATGTACCGGGGCGGTTCGTGGGGCGGGTAGATCGGCAGGTCTACCGGTTTGCCGTTAAAGAACACGTCGTGGATGAAGCGAGCCGAATAGGCCACCGCAAAAATCCCGGCCAGCGTGGCCACCAGAGGCGGCAACCAGGCCCAGAGTCCCGGCAGATTCAGTTCCAGGGATTCTGCAAAAAACATTTCCTTGCTCAGGAAGCCGTTCAGCAGCGGTACGCCGGCCATGGAGGAGGCGGCGACCATCGCCAACGTCGCGGTGTGGGGCATATAACGCCACAGACCGTTGATCCGGCGCATGTCCCGGGTCCCGGTTTCGTGATCGATGATGCCCGCAGCCATGAACAGGGATGCCTTGAAGATGGCGTGGTTAATCACATGGAAAACCGCCGCGACAGCGGCCAGCTTTGTGCCCATCCCGAAGAGGAGCGTAATCAGGCCCAGGTGACTGACGGTTGAATACGCCAGCAGGCCTTTCAAGTCATGCTTGAACATCGCTATGTAGGCGCCCAGAAGCAGCGTGGCCATGCCGGTAAAGCTCACCATGTAGAACCACTGCTCGGTTCCCGCCAGGGCCGGGTAGAGGCGGGCCATCAGGAAGATACCGGCTTTGACCATTGTCGCGGAGTGAAGGTAGGCGGACACCGGGGTGGGCGCCTGCATGGCATGGGGCAGCCAGAAGTGGAAAGGGAACTGGGCGGATTTGGTAAAGGCGCCCAACAGAACCAGCGTCAGCGCAACCGGATACATGGCGTGGGCCTTGATCTGGTCACCGGCCGCCAGCACGTCGTCCAGCTCAAAGCTACCGACAATGTTGCCGATCATCAGAATGCCGGCGAGCAGGGCCAGACCGCCCCCGCCGGTAACCGCCAGCGCCATGCGGGCGCCGCGTCGGGCATCCTGCTTGTGGGTCCAGAAACTGATCAGCAGGAAGGAGGTGAGGCTGGTCAGCTCCCAGAAGATCATCATTAACAGCAGGTTGCTGGAGAGCACGATGCCGAGCATCGATCCCTTGAAGCACAACAGCAGGGCGTAGAACTTGCCGACGTTTTCCTTGGCTTTCAGGTAGTAGCGGGCATAGAGAATGATCAGCAGCCCGATGATCAGAATCAGCAGCGCGAACAGCAGAGACAAACCGTCGAGTCGAAAGCTCAGAGAGAGTCCCAACGCCGGTAACCACTCGGCGCTGAAAAGAATGACGCCGCCGTCGGCAATGGTCTGCCAGTGAGGGTAAAGCGCGGCCAGGGCAATCAGGGCCGGAACGGAAGATGCTATAGCGATCGCCGTGCGTCCGCCCTGGGCGAACAGGGGCGCGGCGATGGCACCCAGAAACGGCAGTAAAACAACCAGCGGTAGCGACATCGCAACCTCGTTATCGGTTCTTCTTTTTCATGAATGGAAACGGGTATTTGCCTGAGTCTAGTCTCGGGCCCGCCCTCCTGCATAACTCAGCAGACAAGTCTGGAGTGAGAGCGCTGCGGGAGAAGTCAGACCTTGGCAGGTGGGTCGGGGAAGTAGGGTAAACGGCCCCGGTGCCGCGCGATGTCAGCGGTAATGGGTGGGCGCCTGGATTGCATGCAGCCGAAGGACCTTGCGGTCATGGTTGCTCCGTCAGTCAAACTTGATTGCCGATGATACGTGGCCCGTCCCGCAGGTCAAGTCAACTTGCCATAGATCAAGTGTATACTCGATATAAATTTTTCCAGAGGTCACCACATGAGCGCCGCGTACCCAAACCTGCTTAAGCCCCTCGATCTCGGCTTTACCGAACTCCGGAACCGGGTGTTGATGGGATCCATGCACACCGGTCTGGAAGATCGGTTCTGGAACATCCACAAGTTCGCGCGATATTTCGCCGAGCGGGCCGAAGGTGGCGTTGGCCTGATGGTGACCGGCGGTTACTCGCCAAACATTGCCGGCCAGCTTGCTCCGCTGGCCTCAACCATGAACAACCGGGCGACCGCGCTCCTGCACCGTCACGTAACCGGCGCCGTGCATGAGGCGGGGAGCAAGATCTGCCTGCAGCTGCTGCACGCCGGGCGCTATGGCTATCAGCCCCTGATTGTCTCGGCCTCGGCGACCAAGGCGCCGATCAGTCCGTTCAAGGCCCGGGCGCTGTCCAGCAGGGGCGTGGAGCGCCAGATCAACGACTTTGTCAGCGCCGCCAAACTGGCGAAATTTGCCGGTTATGATGGCGTTGAGGTGATGGGGTCCGAAGGCTATTTCATCAACCAGTTCCTGTGCGAACGAACCAACAAGCGCACTGACCAGTGGGGCGGCCCGTACGAGAATCGCATGCGGCTGCCGGTGGAGATTGTTCGCCGAATTCGTGACGCGGTCGGGCCCGAGTTCATTATCATCTACAGGTTGTCCATGCTGGATCTGGTTGAGGGTGGCCAGACCTGGGATCAGATCGTGACTCTGGGCAAGGCCATCGAGCAGGCCGGAGCCACCATCATCAACACCGGCATCGGCTGGCACGAGGCTCGGGTGCCGACCATCGTGACCTCTGTGCCCAGAGGTGGTTTTGCCGATGTGACGGCCAAGTTCTATGGCGAAGTCGACATCCCGGTCTGTACCACCAACCGCATCAATACGCCGGAAAAGGGCGAAGAAATCCTGGCTGCGGGCAAAGCGGATATGGTTTCTATGGCGCGGCCGCTGTTGGCGGACAGCGAGTTCGTCCGCAAAGCCGAACAGGGGCGCGCGGACGAAATCAATACCTGTATCGCCTGCAACCAGGCCTGTCTTGATCACGCCTTCCAGGCCAAGCGGGCGTCCTGCCTGGTCAACCCAAGGGCCTGTCACGAGACCGAACTGGTGCTGACGGTGGCCCCCGTGGCCCGTCGCGTGGCAGTGGTCGGCGCGGGCCCGGCGGGCCTGGCGGCAGCCACGACGGCGGCAAAACGCGGACATCGGGTGACCCTGTTCGAAGCGGACGACCGGATAGGCGGCCAGTTCAACTACGCCAAGCGCATTCCCGGCAAGGAAGAGTTTTACGAGACCCTGCGCTATTTCCAGCGCCAGATTGAACTGCTCGGGATTGATCTGCAATTGAACACCCGGGTCGACAGCGACACACTCGCCGCCGACGGGTTTGACGATGTCATTGTTGCGACGGGAGTGAAGCCGCGAACGCCACAGATTGATGGAATCGACCATCCCAAGGTTCTGGGGTATCTGGACGTGTTGAGGCATAGCAAGCCGGTCGGTTCGACAGTGGCGGTTATTGGCGCCGGCGGAATCGGTTTCGATGTGAGTGAATTCCTGACCCACGATTTCAGCCATCAACCCGAGGGCGAACAGGTCAGCGTTGAGGCGTGGCAGGCCGAGTGGGGCGTGAATCCGGACTTTGATGGCCCCGGCGGACTGGCGGAGCCAAAACCGACGCCGTCACCGCGCAAGATTTACCTGATGCAGCGCAAGACCGGCAAGGTCGGTGGGGGGCTGGGCAAAACCTCTGGCTGGGTGCATCGCAACAGTCTTAAGCACCGGGATGTGGAAATGCTCCGCGGCTGCCGGTACGACCGGATCGACGATGCCGGCTTGCACATCACGCTCACCGACAAGGACGGCAAGGTGAAGGAAACGCGGGTACTTGAGGTGGACAACGTGGTGATCTGTGCGGGGCAGGAGTCCTATCGGGAACTCTATGACCAGATCGAGGCAAACGGTGTGCGGGCGCATCTGATTGGTGGAGCCGATGTCGCCGAGGAGCTGGATGCGAAGCGGGCGATTCGCCAGGGAACCGAAGTTGCCGCGAGTATCTAGCCGTCAAGGCCCGGGGCTTCCTGCCCCAAGGTGACCAGTTTCTGACGCTTTGCGTCAGTCTGGTTATCGGGCCAGCTTTAGCGCGTCGAAAATCGCCTGAGCCTCTGCTTCGAGTACCTGGCAGCGCAGGCTATTGCCCTGCTGAAGCGCCTGAGCCAGTTGTTTCTGCTTCATGTCATAGAGCCGGTTGAGAATATCGGCCTGACTTTGTCTGATCGGTGCGTCCATGGTTACCTCCCCACTTTTACACCTGTGTCAAAATCTTTTACGTTTGGCGCCAGATTTTGGCCCTTCCACAATGTTAGATGCATAACGCAGGCCACCTGTTACAGTTTCAGCGACCAAATCGTGAACGGTAGGCGCCGGGCGCCAGCCCGGTGTGTTTTCGGAACAGCCGGCTGAACGAGCTGACGTCCTCATAACCAGTTGCGTTGATGATTTCGTCAATGGATCGTCGGGACGTCTCCAGATGATGACGGACATGCTCCACCCGAAGCAGTTGCAGGTAAGTGTTGGGGGTATCTCCGGTTGCGGCCTTGAAGCGCCGAAGCAGGGAGCGCTCGCTCAGCCCGGCCTCCCGGGCCAGTTCTGCCAGCGAGACAGCGCGTGCAAAGTTCGCGTCTAGCCAGTCCTGCAGTTTCAGTACGGTGCTGTCGGCGTGGTAGCGCTTCGCCTGCAGGGCGCTGTAGGGCGCCTGGCTGGTTCGCCCGGCATCAATGACAAACGCTTTTGCCAGCTGCCGGGACACCTCCGGCCCCGCGTATCGTTCCACCAGATGCACGCCCAGGTCCCACCAGGCCATTCCGCCGCCGGCACAGGCAATGTCGCCGTCGACCGTGACCAGCTTTTCCGGTCGGCAGATGACGTCGGGGTAGCGCTGACGGAACTGATTGCTGAAGCCCCAATGGGTGGTTGCCTCCTTGCCGTCGAGCAACCTCGCTTCTGCCAGAAGAAAGGCTCCGGTGCAGTTGCTGGCCAGCAGTGCGGGTGAGACATCCTGCCGGGACAGCCAGTCGACCAGACCGGAATTCCGGGCCAGCACTTCCGCGATGGGAGCACCGATGGTGGGCACGATAATGATATCGGCAGGGGGCAGGTCACTGCTGTTCCAACTGCCATCGGCCAGCAACGTTATACCGTTGATGCAGCGGCACGGGTCGCCAGATTCGGTGAGCAATTGTGTCCGGAACATGGGGGCAGGCTGTTCGTCGTGGATGCGGGCCCAGGTCACACCCGCCAGTCGAAACAGGTCGATGATGCCGGTAATGGCGCTGGCAAGGGCGCCATCAAAACCGATGATAGAGACGGTGTGCACGGACGACTCCTTCAGTAGGCCCGCGGTGGGGCATTCTATTCGGGACGCGCTGTAAATACGTCCCTGTACGCTTGAGTGCAGCATCCCTGCTGCACACAGTCCCGAATAGAATGCCCCACCGCGGGCTTCCGCTTCTTTCGGCGAGAGTGGCGATATTGGCCATGATTATGTCATAAATGCCGGTTTTCTATCCCCCCCCGGCTGTGACACTCTGTGCACAATTAACAGGAGAACCAAGAATGACTGACACTCTGATTGATCGCCGGGATCTGGCGTTCCAGCTCTACGACGTGCTCGACACCGAATCATTGGTCCAGCGGGAGCGCTTCAGTGAGCACAGCCGCGATACCTTCGACGCGGTGATCGAAACCGCCGACCGCATCGCCCGGGACAAGTTTGCGACCCACAACAGCGCCGCCGACAAGGATGAACCCCGGTTCGTGGACGGCGCCGTCGAGATGCTGCCGCAAGTCAAGGAAGCCTTCGATGCCTACGCCGAGGCTGGCTTTATTGCCGGGCGCTACGACTACGATCTGGGCGGAATGCAGTTGCCGGAGTCGGTGATGGCGGCCTGCAACGGCTTCTTTACCGCGGCCAACCCGGGCACCGCGGGCTATCCGTTCCTGACCACCGCCGCAGCCAACCTCATTCGTGTTTTTGGCAGCCAGCAACAGCAGGACACGTTTCTGCCACACATGCTGTCAGGTCGCTTTACAGGCACCATGGCGCTGACCGAGCCCCACGCCGGTTCCTCGCTGGCGGATATCCGTACCTCGGCGACTCCGACCGACGAGGGCCACTACCTGATCAAAGGCGCCAAGATCTATATCTCCGGGGGCGAGCAGTCGCTGACCGAGAACATCGTTCATATGGTGCTGGCCAAGATCAAGGGCGCGCCGGCGGGCGTGAAGGGTATTTCCCTGTTTATCGTTCCCAAGTTCCTGGTCGATGAAGACGGCAACGCCACTGAACGCAATGGCGTGAACCTTGCCGGCCTGATTCACAAGCTGGGCTACCGGGGCACCACCTCCACCGCTCTCAGCTTTGGGGATGACGCCCCGTGCCACGGGTATTTGGTGGGCGAGCCGCACCAGGGACTGAAGTACATGTTCCAGATGATGAACGAAGCCCGTGTGGGCGTGGGCTTCGGGGCGGCGGTCATCGGGTATCGAGGGTATATGCACAGCCTGGAGTATGCCCGGGATCGACTGCAGGGTCGCAAGCCGTCGGAAAAGAACCCGGAGGCACCACAGGTCCCCATCATCGATCATGCCGATGTCCGGCGCATGTTGCTGGCCCAGAAAGCCTACAGTGAGGGCGGGCTGGCATTGTGCCTGTATGGCGCGCGCCTGATGGACGACCAGCACACCCATCCGGATGAACAAAAGCGGATGGAGGCGGGTAAGCTGCTGGACCTGCTGACGCCGGTGATCAAAGCCTGGCCCTCGGAGTATGGTCCCAAGGCCAATGACCTGGCGATCCAGGTATACGGCGGCGCAGGGTATACGCGGGAGTATCCGGTGGAGCAGTGCTGGCGGGACAATCGCCTGAATCCCATACATGAGGGTACCAATGGCATTCAGGCGCTGGATTTGCTGGGCCGCAAGATCTGGCAGGATCAGAGTCACGGGCTGCAGTTGCTGATGCAGGAAATGCAGGTGGATCTGGAAGCGGCGACCACCGACCGTTGCCAGCAGTGGGCGCTGTCACTGAGTGAAACCCTGCAGCAGGCGGTTAAGGTGACCCAGAGTCTGGGCAAGTCGCTGATGAGCGAGAATCCCGACAACGTCCTGGCCAATGCCTCGTGCTATCTGCATCTGTTTGGCCACATCATCGTTTCCTGGATGTGGCTGCGCCAGGCCAATGCCGCTGAAAAGCTGCTGGTGGACGCCGGGTCTGACGATGAGAAGAATTTCTATCAGGGCAAGCTTCAGGCCGCCCAGTATTTCTTCCACTGGGAGTTGCCCACGGTGGCCCAGGATCTGGTGTTGCTGAAAAATCAGGACGATACCTGCCTGAACATGAAATCGGAGTGGTTCTAACCCCCCGCGTCCCGGATCGCCGGTGGGCCTCTATACAGGAGCGGGCCTGCCGGCGGGCAGGGGCCCAGTGGCGAAATCCGGTTTTGTGAACCAGACTTGTGAAGTTCGCTGTCGCGGACGTTTCGAGGCATGTTGAGTAGACCAATAACAAAGCAGCAACTCGACCACAGGGATGGCAAAGCCATGGCAACACCGAATGCTCAGTCAGGGGCCGTGCACTGGTCTGTTCAGGATGTACTCAGCGAATACGTTACCTCCGGCCGGTTGGCCGAAGTGGTTTATCGTGATAGCGCCGGTCAGGTCTGTATGGTTCATGATGTTATCAGGGATCTGTTCCGGAGGGCGGGCCAGGATTTCATCCTGCTGGGGCGGGGCAACCTCATCGGCATTGATCATGTCATTACTCTCGACGGCCAGCTTCTCTCCGTAAGTCATCACTAACCAAAGAGTAATCCTGATGTAATTGTATGTAACCGGATGTAGCCGTAACCTGTTCCGTTGTACTCACTGACCAACAGAAGGATATGGTTATGAACAAGTTCACACTGGGCGCGCTGGCGTTTGCAATGACTCTCGGCCTTTCTGCCTGCAGTTCCGAAGACAATGAAGGTGTCGATGTCGAACAGGCGGCAGACAATGCCGGGGAAATGATGGAAGACGCCGGAGACGCAGCCGAGGAGACGTACGAGGAAGCGACCGGTCAGGATGAAGGAGCCCTTGGCGAGATGCAGGAGGGTGCAGAAGACGCAGCGGATGAAATGGGCGATGCCGCTGAAGAAGCTGGAGAGGACATGGAAGAGGGTTATGAGGAAATGACCCAGTAATACTCCGGCAGAACCTTACGCTGTCCGGCGCAGAGCAGCCTCTCTGTGCCGGGTTGTGGCTTTTCATAGCTGCCTCCTGATAAGCCCCTGTCAAAAAACGTTAACCGTTCTGTCTTTTCCCTGTTCCCCACCTGTCACATTTGCTGCCGAAACTGACCTCTCCATTACGAATGCCAGTCATTACAGGGAGAGAACACCATGGCCAAGCACGACCTTGATCCGAAATACCTGGACCCGAACTACGAACCGGTAGTCAATCACGCCGGCAATCACCCGTTTCATGAGGTCCTCGCGGCCCGGATGCAACGCCGTTCGGTGATGAAAGGCACCGTTGGCGCCGCGCTGGCAAGCATCATGGGCGTGGGCCTGGCCGCTTGTGCCAGCGACGGTGACAACAGCGGCAGCAACACGAATACCAACACTGATAATGGCGGCAACAGCGGCGCGGCCACGGAATTGGGGTTCAAGGCCATTCCGGTATCAACCGCCAATCAGGCGGTTGTTCCTGAAGGTTATTCCGCTCAGCCCTTCCTGCCCTGGGGCACGCCGATCACCGGTTCCTACCCGGCATTCCAGGCCGATGCCTCCAACAGCGGTGAGGATCAGGAACAGCAGGTCGGTATGCACCACGATGGCATGCATTTCTTCCCGATCGACCAGAAAGCCGGCGGCAATAGTTCCACCGAGGGCCTGCTGGTGATGAACCACGAGTACATCAATCAAAGCGCCCTGCATCCGGATGGCCCGACCGACGCTGACACCAACGACGGTGTGCGTCCCGAGGGCGAGGTTCGCAAGGAAGTCGCCGCCCACGGGGTTTCCGTTGTGCATATCAAGCAGGACAGCGAAGGTACCTGGGATGTGGTGTTTGGCAGCCCGTTCAACCGCCGGATTACCGGCGGCACCGAGATGGATATCCGCGGTCCGGTGCGCGGCTATGAGAAGCTGATCACCAAGTTCAGCCCGGACGCCACCAGGACCCGTGGCACCCTGAACAACTGTTCCATGGGCCCGACGCCCTGGGGCACTTACCTGACTGCGGAAGAGAACTGGCACGGTTACTTTGCCAACAGCGCTGGTACCCAACCTCGTGAACAGACCCGCCATGGTGTGGGCAGTTCCAGCCGCTACGACTGGGAGCTGGCGGACAATGCCGCGGACGCCTATGTGCGTTTTGATGTAACTCCGGGCGTCGGTACCGCTGACGAAGACTATCGCAACGAAGCCAACACCTACGGCTACATGGTGGAAATCGATCCCTTCACACCGGAAAGCAAGCCCCAGAAGCGCACCGCGCTGGGCCGCTTTGGCCACGAGGGGGTTATTTTCGCTCCGGTCAGGGAGGGTCAGCCGGTCGTGTGTTACTCGGGCGACGACTCGCGCTTCGAATACATCTACAAGTTCGTGTCCTCCAAGCCCTATTCGGCAGCCACTGCCGGCGGCTACCTACTGGATGAAGGCACCCTGTATGTGGCCCGCTTCAACGAGGATGGTTCCGGCGACTGGTTGCCGTTGTCGCTTGAGGATGCCGACTTTGCCGCCAAGGTAACAGCTGCCGAAGGCACAACGGTCGGTGATATCGCCTTCGACGGTTTTGCCAGCCAGGCCGATGTGCTGCTCAATACCCGTCTGGCAGCGGACATCGCCGGTGCCACACCGATGGACCGCCCGGAGTGGGGCGCTGTCGATCCGAACTCCGGCGAAGTCTACTTTACCCTGACCAACAACTCCGAGCGCACGGAAGCGCAGACCAACGCGGCCAACCCGATTGCCGAGAATCGCACCGGTCATATCATCCGGTGGACGGAAGAGAACGATGACCACTCGGCCGTTGCGTTCGACTGGGACATCTTTGTCTTTGCCGGTGAGCAGGGCACCGAAACGGTTGTCGACGGCAACACCGTGGTGTCGCTGACCGACGACAACATCTTCAACAGCCCGGATGGTCTCTGGTTCGACTACAACGGTCGGCTGTGGATCCAGACCGATGGCTCCGACGATGCGCCGTACCAGAACAATATGATGCTGGCGGCCAACCCGGTGACCCGTGAGATCAAGCGCTTCTTCGTGGGTCCACAGGGTTGTGAGGTCACCGGCGTGGTGACCACGCCGGATGTAAAGACCATGTTCGTCAACATACAGCATCCGGCGGCTGACTGGCCCTTTGGAACGGAGGGCGATCATCCCCGGGATGCCACGGTCATTGTGACGCGCGACGACGGTGGGGTTATCGGCGCTTAAACACCGGAAAGCCCACAGCAACAACGGCAGCCGCAGGGCCAGCCGATTCTGTCAGGGAATCGGTAGGCGCTGCGGTTTTTTTGTTCAAGAAATCGCCAGTCCCGCCGTTATAAGGTAAGAATCAACTAAAGTATGAGTTATTAGCTCCCGTCAATTCATTACTCTCCATAATGGCGTTTGGGCGCAGAATGATTACACGAACAATAAAAATCTCGAGGTTGTTATGGCAGTACTCGAACGGACAGCGGTCCTCTGGGGGGTGGCAATTGCGGTTGTGGCGTCGGTTGCCGGTGGATTGGTGGCGCCGGTGTTAGGCCTGGAACCCGCGTCTGTGTTCATTGGGGTGGTCAGCGGGCTTGTGCTCGCCGGCGGTTACTTCATCGTTCGAGTGCTCGAGCCCATCGAGCGAAGTATAAAGGGACTGAACGACGGCTCCTTGCCCGAGGACCACCCGTTGAGGACCCTGTGTGGTGAGCTGCTTGCGGATGCCGGGGCCGGCCGTGCCCTGGTAGAGACCCTGGCGGGCAGTGCCGACCAGAACGCGATCTCTGCGGCCCAGGTGTCCTTTGCTGCCGACCAGTTGAAGCTGCGTCTGGATCGACAGGTACAGGAGACCGCCCAGATGGCGGATTACGCCGGCCAGATCACGGAAACCGTGCGCGAATCCTCGGCTCAGGCCACGGAGGCAGCGACCATGGCGCACCAGGCCAGTGTGACCAGTGCCGAGGGGCGGCAGGCCCTGGTCGATGCCATCGACAGTGTACGACTGGTGCATCAGCAATCCGGAGAGAACCTGAAGCTGATCCAGGAGCTGAACGAGAAATCCAACAAGATCCAGGGCGTTACGACAACCATTCAGGGCATCGCCGAGCAGACCAACCTGTTAGCACTCAATGCCGCCATTGAGGCAGCACGTGCCGGAGAACAGGGCAGGGGGTTTGCCGTGGTTGCAGATGAAGTTCGGCAGCTGGCGGCCAGAACCGCCCAGGCCACCGGCGAAGTCGCGGAAACCCTTCAGGAAATTCGGTCAGGCACGAACCTGGTTGTTACCCGCATTGAAGACCTTGCCCGCAGTGTCGAAGAGGGGCTGACGTCGGTGGAAAGCGTTGGCGAGCGCCTGGACCAGATCCGTGACCAGTCCGATCGGGTGCAGCAGCAGGTGGCAAGGATTGCCGAGATTGATCAGAACAATGAGCAGAGTCTGGAGCAGATGTTCTCGGGTATTGAGACCGTCAGGGACCAGATAGAGGAGAGCGATTCCAGTGTCGCGTCCCTCGCCGAGCAGGCCGCGACCCTGATGGAGGTGGCCGAGAAAGCCAACGCTGCCTTTGCCCTGAACAGTGATGCCAGTTACCACCGATTCTTTTACGATCAGGCCAAGAATGGCGCCGCGAAAATCGGACAGCTGTTCGAACAGGCGATCCGGGACGGGAAATTGTCGCAACAGGCCTTATTCGACAAGAAGCGAGAAGCGATTCCCGATACCCAGCCTCCCAAATATGCCAGCAGCTTTGACCGGTTCACCGATCAGGTCCTGCCGACTACGCAGGAGGCGGTCAAGAACGCCCACGAAGCGCTGGTGTTTGCCATCTGTGCGGCACCGGATGGTTATGTACCCACCCATAACCGCGACTTTGCCCATGCGCCAACCGGCGATCCCAAGGTGGACCTGGTAAAGAGTCGGAGCAAGCGGTTGTTCAACGACCGGACCGGCATTCGCTGCGGCAGTCATACTCAGGATATGTTGCTGCAGACCTATCGGCGGGACACCGGGGAAATCATGCACGACCTGTCCGTGCCCATCTATGTGAACGGAAAGCACTGGGGCGGATTCCGCCTGGGGTACCGTCCGGATAACCACTGATCCGTCAGTGAGTTCCGGTGCCTTCGGCTGTGGTAGACTTCGGTAAGATGCTCTGAAGGAGAACATGTTTTGGCCGAACAGGAACATATCCCTGCCGATTCCGACCCCATTGCCCGTCGCTCCGACCCGGCCCGCAACCTGGCCGTGGTGGTTTACATACTTCAGGCTCTGTCCTTTTTCGTTGGCGGCATCACTGGCCTGGTGGGCGTGATCATCAATTACGTCAAGATGGAGGATGTCCGCAACACCTGGATTGAGCGTCACTTTCAATGGCAGATTCGTACCTTCTGGATCGGTCTGTTGTGGACGGTGATCGGTATCGTGACCGCCCCGCTGATCATCGGCTGGTTCATCCTGCTCGGCATCTCGATCTGGATCATCTACCGGATTGTCAAAGGGGCGCTCGCCCTGAATGAAGGCCGGCCCGTGTAGGACCGTCCCGTCGGACCTGCAAGGAACGGCCATATTCACGGCGGCTTCCTGTTTTCCTGGTCAGTCAGAGAGTGCTCACGTAACTGAGAGCGCCGAGGCTGAGCAGGAAAAAGCACAGGGCAAAGATCACCCGATTGCGACGGTGGGGTGGGAACAGACTCTCACGGTAGCTCATGTTCAGACTCCGTTGGCCAATCATGGAGTTGCTACTGCCAGCGAGTGCCAAAAAATCCTGGCCTCGACGCACAGCCCGCAGTTGGTCTTGGAACACTGATCTGCATCGTGTAGGTGCACGCCCTTCATTGTGCCGGGCGTTCGATTGTTCAGGCCCCTGTAGGCCCTGATGTGGCGACTGAGTGCGTGGGATGCTTCTTTCGGGGTCGCGAACGGACCCAGATCCGCCTGTTCGCGGGTGAGGGCGTACCAGCCATACAAGGTGTGCATGAGCCGGTCCTGGTGTTCTCCGGGTATTGCGGTGTCTGTTCTCATGTCTCTGCCTCTACTTACTACGACTACGCAGTAGAACGACACTTCCTTGTTGTTATTTTCCCGTCAGCTTGATCCGTGGTTACGGATACTGCTCACCACGCACACTGCCTCAGGATGGTTCCAGAGGCATTGCTCGATGTGACGCCTTTCTCAGACGGACGGGTCAATCTGACGTCACTTCCCGGAGCCGGAGGGCACTGAACATGCCGGCAAGCCCCATCAAACCCAGAACAAGAATGACGGCCACCTCGGACACCATGGAAACCAGTGCCGTCAGGCCGCCGGTCATCAGCAAAAGAACACCGATCACCGTGTTACTAACTGCAGTGTAGTCGGTTCTTTTGTTGCCGCCAGCCATATCCACGAGGTAGGTTTTCCGGCCCAGCCGGACGCCAGCATGGGCGATACTCAGGACAAAGAACGCCGCCGGATAAAACCAGACGCTGCCAATATCCGTGCCCACGACCAGCGCGGTGATACCCACGGCAATGCATACACCACTGGCCATGGCCGCTCCCCGGATCATCACCCGCCGGCTGGAGGTGTCGGCCATCCACCCCCAGAAGCTGGCACTCAACGAACTGGCCAGGCTACTGGCGAGCAGAAAAATGCCGAGCATCCAGCCGGCATCGGCCTCCTGTTGGGCCAGAACCACAAAATAGGGCGAGGCGAGGGCGGAGCACAGAAGCAGCGCCCGGGTAATCACGAAATGACGAAAGGGGGCATCGTCGCGCAGAAGCGAAAGGCTTTTCAGGGCGTCGGAGAGCGCATTGCCGCCGCCACTGGTTTCCCCGCCGTATTCCTCAACACCCGCAAACAGCAACCCGGCAATGATCCAGAGGCCGGCGGCCAGTAAAAGCAGGGCTGTGTAAAAGGCAATGCCGGGATCGCCACGATCCCAGAACAGCAACACGGTCATTATTACGGTGGCCGTCCCGCCCAGAGTCGTCGCAAGGCCGGATAATCGGCCCCGGCGGGTTTTGGGGATACATTTGCCCTGTACGTCCTTCATGGAGACTGAGCAAAAGCCTCGGGCCAGTGAGAACGTGACCAGTCCCGCGACAATGCCGCCGCCTGCAGCGTAGCCGTCGAGAAACCAGACACTGGCTGCCATCGCCATGACACTGACGGCCTGGCCAAAGCTGCCCAGGGTCCAGAACCACTTGCGAACCGGTTTTCGCCTGACCCAGGCCCCGATCACCATCTGTGGTACCAGGGAGCCTGCTTCACGGATGGGAACAAGCCAGGCCACCAGCGCCGGCGCGCCAACCGCACTCATCAACCAGGCCAGGACTGTTTTCGGGCTGATCAGCAGGTCGCCGAGCTTGGTCAGCACGTTGCTCGCCAGAATCAGAAAAAAGTTACGGGGAACTTCCCGGCAGGCTTCTTCGGGGATGTCCTTGCAGACCCGCGCATCTTCCTCATTGGCAATGAGGCTGTACAGTTGGTCGATGGTGTCTGTGCTCTGCTTGGGCAAACCGGCGTCCTCGGGGGAAATGTGTGGCCAAGGATACCAGCACCTCCGGTACCCCTGAACCCCGATGTACGCCCCGGCAGCAGGCTCAGACCAGATGGTGGTCCCAGTGGACCGGCAGATCGGCGATTTTTCGCGGGATATTGTCAGCCCCTGGACACCGGCACAATCGGGAATAGATCCTCGGGCCAGCAATCGCCCTGTACTGCCTTTGATGACCTCAGCGGTTCCGCCGCGTTATCGCCGTTGGCTTGCCTGAATGTCACTGGTCGGGCCTAATGGGCGTCCGTACTGAGGGAGCCGATCCATGTTGAGTTATCTCCACGCCTTCCATGCCGGAAACTTTGCCGATGTCCAGAAACACGCTGCCTTGACGCTGGCGATTACCATGATGCAGGCGAAATCGTCCGGTATTGCCTTTATGGATACCCATGCCGGCAGTGCGATCTATGATCTCGGGAGTGAGCGGGCCAGGAAGACCGCCGAGGCTGATCAAGGCGTCCAGAGGCTCTGGGCGGCCCGGCCACGGCTTCAATCCGCGGACTGGCAACCCGTGCTGGATCTGTTGTCAGCGCACAACCGCGGGGCGGGGCGGTTGAGTAAATACCCCGGGTCACCGGCCTGGTTTCGTCGTTTTCTCCGCAGCGAAGATTCGCTGACGACCTTTGAGCTGCACCCGACCGAAGGCGATCAGCTGGAGGACTGGGCATCGGAACAGGGGGTTCGGGTCGTCCGGTCGGATGGTCTTGCCGGCCTGCTGAAACAACTGCCGCCCCGGCAGCCGCGACTGCTGGTGCTCATTGATCCCTCGTATGAAATCAAGTCCGACTACGCCGATGTGGCGGCAACCCTGGATAAGGCATGGCAGAAGTGCCGTCATGGTGTCTATCTTGTCTGGTATCCGATCCTGACCAGCGGTCTGCAACACGGATTGCTGGAGGCGATTCAACAGACAGGTGTGCGGAAGGTGCTGCGCAGCGAGGTTCACCTTGAACAGCCGCCGGAGCGGGGGATGGTTGGGTCAGGGATGCTGGTGGTGAACCCGCCCTGGGGGTTCGATGACCGACTGGCCGCGATGATGGGCGAGGTCAGCGGAAACGACGGACTTGCAATAAGCCACCAACTGGAATGGCTGGTGCCGGAGTAGCAGGAAACGCCACCCCGATAGGAAGCCGTTCCCTTTTGTCAGTCTCCGCTCTGGTTCGCCGGTGCTGACGGCTGGTTTTCAAGGGTATCAACCAGCTGGCGAATCCGTTTTAGGATTTCGTTGCCGCGCTCCCCGGTGGCGTCGACGTAGGCCTGGTGGACCGGTCGGCTGGCTTTCGCAAACGCTGCGCGTTCCTCCTCGCTCAGTCGGACCACCTGGAGTTCGCCCGCCTCGAGCATGCTTTCCATTCGCGCCCGGTTGAGTTCAGCCTGGGTTTTCCAGGCCACCTCGGCGACATCGGCCAGGGCACTATCCAGCCATTGCTGCTCCTTGGCAGGCAGTGCCTTGTACCAGTCGCCGTTGGTCACCAGCGAGGAGACAAACTGGGCGGGGCGGGCAATGGTCATGGTGCTCTGCACTTCGTAAAAATTCATTTCCTCGATGGCGAACACAGGGTTCGTCTGGGCATCAATCTGGCGCAGTTGGAGATCGCTGTACACCTGGGAATAGGGGATCTGGCTTGGCTCGGCACCGTAAGCGCGGTAGGTTGCGGCTGCCATGTCCGAGGTCATGGTCCGGATTCGCAGCCCCTGGAAGTCCGCCGGCGTGCGCAGGGGTTTATTGGCGGTCCACGCCATCCAGCCTTCAGGCACGAAAGCGAGCAGTTTCAGGTTCCGGCTTGCGTACGGTGTTTCGAACATGGCCAGGAGGTCGGGGCTGGCCAGTAGCTGGCGGTTCACGTTGCCGTCGTCGGATAACAGGTAGTGCAGCGTGAATACCCCGACTTCAGGTATCTGGTCGGCGAGGTGTCCGGGCGAAGCAAAAGCGAGGTTCACGGAGCCGTTCTTGGCCAGCTCGGTCAGCTGCGCAGAGGTGCCGAGCGAACCGTAGGGGAAGATGTCGAGCTGAATCTTGCCCTCGGAGAGCTCTTCGATTCTCTCTTTTAGTGCTACCGCATAGGCATGTTGTACACTGCCCTCGATTTCTTCCAGGGCAAAGCGCCAGGTCACCGGGTATTCCGGTGGGGTGGTCTCCGGCGTTGCACTACCTGAGGACTCGGGTTCGCTTTCGGAGCAGCCGGCCAGGACTGAGAGCAGGATTGCCAGGAAGGGAAGCCAGAGGCTGGTAATGCGCATGTCCCGTTCTCCAGAGCCGGGGTGAATGTCAATTTGCCGCTAAGTTAACACACTTGGGCGGGATTCTGCCTGTCTACCGTAGTCGGAGTGTGAGTATGAAAAACCAGAAGCAGGCGATGCTGTTCGGGCTCGCAACGGTCCTGCTTTGGTCAACCGTGGCCACAGCCTTCAAGCTGGCCCTGCGGGAACTGGCACCGGTTGAGATGCTGCTAATCGCCTGCGCCTCTTCGGTGGTGGTTATCGGAACCATCCTGACGTTACAGGGGCGATTGCCCCAGGTTTTTGAACTCTCCGGCAGGCAGTACCTGCAATCGTTTGGCATGGGCCTGATCAATCCCTGTCTCTACTATTTCGTGCTCTTTGGTGCCTTCGATCGCTTGCCCGCCCAGGAAGCCCAGCCGCTGAACTACACCTGGGCCCTGGTGCTCGCTTACCTGTCCGTGCCCTTTCTGGGGCAGCGCTTGCGGAAACTGGACATCCTCGCCGGCCTGGTGTGTTACGCCGGTGTGGTCGTCATTGCCACCCGGGGGGCGGTGACCTCTCTCAGCTTTTCCGACCCCCTGGGCGTATCCCTGGCCATTGGCAGTACTCTGATCTGGGCGTCCTACTGGATACTGGCTACGCGGGATACCCGGGATCCGGTGGTTGGCTTGTTCCTCAACTTTCTGTTCGGATTACCGGTCATTGCCTTGATCTGTGGGCTGACGGAGGGCTTTGGTCTGCCTTCGGCGGGTTCTCTGGCCGCGGCTGTCTACGTCGGTGCGTTCGAGATGGGTATTGCCTTTGTGCTCTGGTCCTACGCCATGAAGAAAGCGGAGAATACCTCGAAGGTCAGTAACCTCATTTTTATCTCGCCGTTCCTGTCCCTGGTCTTCATTTACTTCATTCTGGGCGAGCAGATCCTGCCGTCCACCTATACCGGACTGGTCCTGATTGTCGCCGGGCTCTGGTTGCAGCAGAAGAAAGTACGGGATCGCGAGCAGGTACTGGCCCATGGCTCCTGATTGGTTTGTCTATATGGTCAGAACCGCCAGAGGGGCCCTGTACACCGGCATCACCACCGACGTGGACCGCCGGTTTGCCGAGCATCAGGCCGGGGCGCCGAAGGGCGCACGAAGCCTGAGAGGTAAGGGGCCGCTGGAGCTCGTGTTCCAGTCGCCTGCGGGCGACCGCAGCCGGGCATCGCGGCTGGAATGGCACATCAAGCAGTGGCCCCGGGCAAGGAAAGAAGCGCTGGCAAGTGGCGAACTCAGTCTGCCAGATGACGTCTGATGTGAGCGCCCGCGTCCTCGAGGGCCTCGGTGGCACGGTCAAGCTGTCCGCTGTGAACCTGGAACACGTGCCATAGACTGTTAAACACTTCGAGTCTGGTTTGCACGTTATCCCGCTGGGCGACAGCCGCAAGCCGCTCAGCGTCGTTAAGCAGGATTTCTTCACTGCCAACCTGGATTAGCAGCGGCGGCAGGTCAGTCAGATCACCGAATACCGGGGAAATCAGCGGATTGGTGAGAGGTTCGCCGGCGCTGTATGACTGCGCGGATTTTTCGGTCCACCGGGCCTGAAGTACCGGTTCGCATTCGGGCGAATAAAGCTGTTGTTGGCTGAGATCCACCCAGGGCGAGAACACGGTGAGTGAGGAGGGCAAGGGCAGTTGCTTGTCCCGGAGTCGCATGGCCAGGGCAACGCTCAGGCCGCCCCCGGCCGAATCCCCGGCCACGGCAATCTGCTCAGGCTTGTAGCCTTGCTCGAGCAGCGTCGTGTAGACTGCCTCGGCGTCATCGAGTGCGGCGGGGAATGGATGCTCTGGTGCCAGCCGATAGTCGGGGGTGATGATCTGGCAACCGGTGGTTTTGGCCAGGTGTCCGGTGAGCCCCCGGTGGGTGCTGGATGAACCTATGATGTAGCCGCCGCCGTGCAGGTAGAGCACCACGCCGTTGGTATCAGTGTCAAAGCTGCTGCGGGTGACTGGAATGCCGGCGATCGTGTCCTGGTCAAACCGGCAGCCGCGTGGAGGTATGGATGTGCGATAGGCTTGTCGGACCAGTGATCGCTGAAGCGTTACCGGCACGGCCGGGTGAAGCATGGGGCGCACAAGGCGTCTCATGGTTTGGCGAAGACCGGCCTCGAGAAGATGTTGAAGCATCTGTGTTCTACCCCCGCTATGCGTTAGGATTGCAGATCAAATTGCTTATTAATCAATCATGACAGGCGTTTAACTCTACGTGTACTGGAAAACAGATACCATAGAAATCCCGGATTGGGACAGGCATTCCCTGTTGGATCGACTGGAGCCGTTTGATCCCGCCGCGCCAAGAGAGCTTGGTGACGAGATGGTTGCCTACTGCCGGTTCTATGGTCTGGACCTGTGGGTGGAGCACCCGGAAGTGAGTTATCACCAGGGCTACGTTGAGGCGGGTCGCCACCAGGTCATGGTTCACTACTACCGGCTGCCCGAATCCTCCAGTCAGAGGGGCACGGTCTTTATCCTTCATGGTTATTTTGACCATGTTGGACTTTACAGCCAGCTCATTGATCGGTGCCTCGGGGCGGGGTTCGACGTTCTGGCCTACGATCAGCCGGGTCATGGGTTGTCCAGTGGAACGCCAGCGGCCATCGGGAGTTTCCTTGAGTACCAGAGTGTGCTGTCGGATGTCATGAACCACGTGAAAACCAAGGTGCGTGATCCCTGGTTCGCGGTTGGCCAGAGTACCGGAGGGGCGATCCTGATTGATTACCTGTTATCCAACCACCTTTCCCGGGACACGTCGGCGTTCCGCAGTGTGGTCTTGCTGGCGCCCCTGGTCCGTCCGGTTGGCTGGCTTGGTGCAAAGGTGCTTCACAGCCTGATGAAGCCATTCATCACCCGATGGCGCCGGGCGTTTTCGGATAACAGCAGCAACTCTCGTTTCCTGAGTTTTCTGCGCGAGCATGATCCGCTGCAGGCGAGGGCCGTACACGTGGACTGGGTGAGCGCGCTGCGCAGCTGGGTGCCTCACATAGAATCGGCGCGTCCGGTGGATTTCCCGATCACGGTGATTCAGGGTGAAAAGGACCTGACCGTGGACTGGGAGCACAATCTGCGAATTATTCGCAACAAATTTTCCTCGGTCGAGGAACTCAGAATCCCTGACGGTCGTCATCATTTAGTGAACGAAGCTCAGGATTTGCAGGCGACGGTATTCAATACCATCATTGACACGTTTTTGAACGAGGCGGCGCAGACTGTTGGGGATGCCCCGGCAGGCCGTGAATAAACAAGCACAGGAGAATGCTGTGAAAAAGACGATTCTTGCTTTCGCGGTGGCGACCGTGGGTCTTGGCGGTTGTATGACCTACGATCCGTACACCGGTGAAGAAAAAACCTCCAGCGCAACCAAGGGCAGTATCATTGGTGCGTTGGGCGGTGCGGCTATTGGCGCAGCGACTTCGAGCAAAAGTGACCGGGGCAAGGGTGCCCTGATCGGTGCAGCCAGTGGTGCCGCGGTCGGCGGTGGCATTGGCTACTACATGGACAAGCAGGAAGCTGAACTGCGTCGCAAACTTGAAGGTTCCGGCGTACGTGTGGTTCGAAATGGCGATGAGATCGAGCTGATCATGCCCGGTAACATCACCTTCGACCTGAACCAGTCCTCGATCAAGCCGTCGTTCACCGACACGCTGGATTCCGTGTCACTGGTCCTGAAGGAATTCGACAAGACCATTATCCAGATCGAAGGCCATACTGACAGCTCCGGCTCCCAGAGCTACAACCAGCTGCTGAGCGAGCGTCGGGCCGGTTCGGTTCGGGATTTCCTGCTGAATCGCGGTATCGAGCCCAAGCGTACCCGTGCCGTCGGCTACGGAGAGCGTTACCCCATTGCATCCAACGATAATGCCGCAGGTCGCGAGCAGAACCGTCGGGTGGAATTGACCCTGGTACCGATGCAGTAATACCGGTATCAAGGCTGGAAAAAAAGCGCGGCAGCTTCGGTTGCCGCGCTTTTTTTGTGCCTGCTTTGGCCGTTATGGATTCGAGTGGGCAACACTCAGTTGGTGTTGCTGGGCAGCCAGTCGTCGATACGTTTCTTCAGGTCGGCGAGCTGGTCTTCGCCTGAATCCCTGAGCTCGTTGAGCTTCGTGCGGGCGGTCTCGATCTGATCTTCCAGAGACTGGATCTTTTCCGAGAACTCCTTCTGGACTTCGGCCTCGGCCTGGTCGTCCTTCGCTTTTGCCATCTTGGTCTCGGCATCTGCGCGCAAGCTGTCGATTTGCTTGCTCCAGTGTTCGGTCTGGGTTTCCAGTTTGCGCTGCAGTGAATCTTTCAGGGACATGGATACCTCCTGTGCGGTGACACGCCAATGAATGTGTTTCGTATCACTACCTAGAGCATGGACGCAGTGTCGGTAATCTCAAGGGCAGGCGGATTAAAGTTTGGTGAAGCTGCTCTCGTTTGCCGGGCTTTGGCCTGTTAGGCATAAAAAAAACCGGAGCCATGGCTCCGGTTTTCCAGTGTTAAGCCCTGATCAGAACAGGACCCGGCAGCGAATCGTGCCCTTGACCTGACGCAGCTTTTCCAGCGCCAGCTCGCCGTATTCCTTGTCGACGTCGACGACGACATAGCCAATGTCTTCCTTGGTCTGCAGGTACTGGCCACAGACGTTGATCTCGTTCTCCGAGAACACCTGGTTGATTTCGGACATCACGCCCGGCACGTTCTCGTGGATGTGCAGCAGACGGTGCTGGTTCGGGTGAGACGGCAGTGCCACTTCCGGGAAGTTGACCGAGGAAACGGAGGTGCCGTTGTCGCTGTACATGGCGAGCTTCTCGGCTACTTCGCGGCCAATGTTTTCCTGGGCTTCAATGGTTGAGCCGCCGACATGCGGGGTCAGGATGACATTGTCGAACTCACGGAGCGGTGAGACAAATTCTTCGGTGTTCGACTTTGGCTCTACCGGGAAAACGTCGATCGCGGCGCCCAGTAGTTTGCCGCTCTGCAGTGCGTCGGCAAGCGCATCGATGTCGACCACGGTGCCGCGCGAAGCGTTCATCAGGATGGAGCCCGGCTTCATCTGTGCGAACTGCTCCGCCTTGAACATGTATTTCGTGGCCGGGGTTTCCGGCACGTGCAGGCTCACCACGTCGGCGATGTTGAGCAGTTCCTGCAGGGTGCCTACCTGAGTCGCGTTGCCGATCGGCAGCTTGGACACCACGTCATAGAAGTAGACGTCCATGCCCAGTCCTTCGGCGAGCACACTGAACTGCGTACCGATGTTGCCGTACCCGATGATGCCCAGTTTCTTGCCACGGATCTCGTAGCTGTCCTTGGCGGATTTCAGCCATTCACCGCGATGGGCCTTGGCACTCTTCTCCGGCACGCCGCGCAGCAGCAGGATGGCTTGCGCCAGAACCAGTTCGGCCACACTGCGCGTGTTCGAGAAGGGTGCGTTGAAAACGGCAATACCCCGACGGGTCGCGGCCTGCAGGTCGACCTGGTTGGTGCCGATGCAGAAACAGCCCACGGCCACCAGCTTGTTGGCAGCTTCAAATACTTTCTCGGTCAGCTGGGTGCGCGAGCGAATCCCAACGAAGTGCGCATCGGCAATCTTCTCAATCAGGTCTTCCTCGGCCAGCGAGTGAGTCAGATACTCGATGTTGGTGTAGCCTGCAGCGTTCAGGGTATCAATGGCAGATTGATGCACGCCTTCCAGCAGCAGGATCCGGATTTTGCTCTTTTCGAGAGACGTATTTGACATGGGCTTGCTTCCGAACCTTTCGTCACGTGAAATGACCTGTGGCCAGTGATCGTCAGGGCTGGCTCACAGAACAGGGGCGGTATGATACCATAAACGCAGAATTTCACAGCGCGCCGGTTTGCCTGAATCAACTGCTCCGAAAACCGCCGGTTTTCAGGCCTCCGGACCAACCTTGACGAGACTGACGCATTCATGAATTCCGAACAGATCATTGCTTCCCTGAAAGAGCTGGTGGCTTCCGGTGACAACGCCGGTAAGGTGCTGACTGACCCCGCTGATCTTGAGAACTACGGCAAGGACTGGACCAAAATCTATCCTCCGGAGCCGGTGGCAATTGTTCTGCCCAAGACCACCGAACAGGTTCAGGCCCTGGTACAGTTTGCCAATCAGAATCAGGTGGCCCTGGTACCCTCGGGCGGTCGAACCGGCTTGAGTGCCGGCGCGGTTGCGGCTAACGGCGAGGTGGTGGTCGCGTTCGATAACATGAACCAGATTCTGGAATTCAACGCCAGCGACCGCACGGTTCGCTGTCAGGCAGGTGTGGTCACGGAACAGCTCCAGAACTTTGCCGAAGAGAACGGTCTCTACTATCCCGTGGATTTCGCGTCGGCGGGGTCCAGTCAGCTGGGCGGCAACCTGTCCACGAACGCCGGTGGCATCAAGGTCATTCGCTACGGCATGAGTCGTGACTGGGTCGCGGGTCTGAAGGTGGTCACCGGAAAGGGTGACGTTCTCGACCTCAACAAGGATCTGGCCAAGAACAACACCGGCTACGACCTGCGCCATCTGTTCATTGGTGCGGAAGGAACGCTGGGCTTTATCACCGAAGCCACCATGAAGCTTTCCCGAAAGCCCGATAACCTGACCGTATTGGTGTTGGGTCTGAACGATCTGACCAACACCATGGACGTACTCCAGACCTTCCAGAAGCAGATCGATCTGACCGCGTATGAGTTCTTCTCGCACCAGGCCATGGGGCATGTCTTGGCTCACGGACAGGTTCAGGCGCCATTCGAGACCGAGGCGCCATACTATGCGCTGCTGGAGTTTGAAGCCGTTTCCGATCAGGTGATGGACGATGCGATGTCCCTGTTCGAGCAATGCGTCGAGAATGGCTGGGTGCTCGACGGCGTCATCAGCCAGAGTGAAACCCAGGCCCAGAACCTGTGGCAGTTGCGGGAACGGATTTCAGAATCCATCGCGCCCCGTACGCCTTACAAGAACGATATTTCCGTGGTGGTTTCCAAGGTTCCCGGATTCCTCGAGGAAATCGATGCCGTGGTGACCGAACACTACCCGGATTTCGAAATCATCTGGTTCGGCCATATTGGCGATGGCAACCTGCACCTCAATATCCTCAAGCCTGAAGCCATGGCCAAAGAGGACTTCTTCGAGAAGTGCCAGCAGGTCAACAAGTGGGTGTTCGAGATTGTCGAGCGCTACCAGGGCAGTGTGTCGGCCGAGCATGGCGTGGGCATGACCAAGAAGCCCTATCTGCAGTACACCCGCAGCGAGTCAGAAATTGCCTACCTGAGAGGCATCAAGCAGGTGTTTGACCCTGCGGGCATCATGAACCCCGGGAAGATCTTCGACTGATGCAAAACCATATCGTCGTACTCACCGGCGCTGGTATCAGTGCCGAAAGCGGACTCTCCACCTTCCGTGATAACGGCGGGCTGTGGGAGGAGCACAGTGTTTACGACGTGGCCACGCCCGAGGCGTTTGCCCGCAATCAGGAGCTGGTGCTGCGGTTCTACAACGATCGCCGCCGCCAGCTTGAATCCGCGCAGTCCAATCAGGCGCATCGCCTGTTGGCAGAGCTGGAATCCCGGTATCGGGTGACCGTGGTCACCCAGAACGTGGATGACCTGCATGAGCGCGGCGGATCCAGCAATGTGATCCATCTCCACGGTGAACTCACCAAGGCCCGCAGTTCCCGGCACCCGGAGCTGGTCTACGACATTGGCTATCGGGATATCCGCCAGGGCGACACCTGCGAGCGCGGTGCCCAGCTTCGACCCCACATCGTCTGGTTCGGTGAAGAGGTTCCGATGCTGGACAGAGCGGCGGAGGTGGTGCGCTCTGCCGACCAGCTGTTGATTGTGGGTACCTCGCTGCAGGTGTATCCAGCCGCTGGCCTGGTGTACGAGGTGGACCGGGAAATTCCCATTACCGTCGTAGACCCCGGCGAACCGGCCTCGGTGTCCCGGGCCCGGTTCATCTGCAAAGGTGCCTGCGAGGGCGTAGCTGATTGGGTCGCGGGTCTGCCCTGAACCCGCGGGGCTTCCTGCTGTCTCATATCCCGGTCCTGGGCTAATCTCAGGTGAGTACGCATCTCCGGGAGGGCAGATCCATGCTGCGTGGCGTTCGTTCAATTGTCTGGTTCGTTTTTCCTGTTTTTCTCCTGTTCGGTTCCGGTCTGGTGACAGCCCACCATGGCTGGGGCTGGGCCACCGATCAGGAATTCGAGATTACCGGGACCGTAGTTTCCAAGCGTCTTGGCAACCCCCACGGTGAAGTGACTCTTGAGGTGGATGGTGAGAGGTGGCTGATCGAGGTGGGTCAACCCTGGCGCAACGAGCGCGCGGGACTGACGGCGGACCTGCTGTCGGAGGGGCGTGAAGTGACCGTCCACGGGCATCGCTCTGCCAAAGAGGGTGAGCGCCTGGTCAAGGCCGAACGCCTGGTGATCAATGGTCAGGACTATGCTCTCTACCCGGATCGGCCGTCCTGACCGGTCCCGTTGGGATGCCGGAATTTGTTCGCGCGCTTGAACAGACGGCTCTGGCCCAGGCCCTGGGGGAATCGGTTTGGCTTTATCCGTTGGTTAACGCCGGGCACATTCTCGGGATCGCCCTTCTGGTGGGCGGGATTGTGCCTCTGGATCTGAGGCTGTTGGGACTCTGGAAGGCCCTGCCTCTGGCGCCGTTCTGGCGTGTGCTGAGGGTGTCCGCTGCTACGGGGCTGGCGCTGGCTATTGTCACCGGAAGCCTTTTGTTTCTCACCCGGGCGTCCGATTACCTTGAGTCCGTCTGGTTCCAGTCGAAGTTGCTGGTGATCCTGGCGAGCCTGGTGAATATTGCTGTCGTGATGGCCCGTTACGGTTCCGTGGTGGAGAATGGTGGCGTCACTGCCGGCCTGCGAGCGAGCGCCCTGATTTCTCTTTGCGGATGGATAATGGCACTGCTGCTTGGCCGTCTGGTGGGCTATTTCTGAGGCCGGTTATCCGGGTGTTGTCTCGAGGTACCTTTCGAGTTCGGCCCGAAACGCTGCCTGTACCCCCAGCCGCTTGAGCATCCAGTAGTGGCCGGCAATCATCCGGTCAATAAAGATACTTTCCACCGGTGGCTTGAAGTAATCCAGGTACTTGAAGACGGTGCTGGTCTTCGCCGCTACGTGTTTGTGCAGGTCCGCCTCGGCAAAATCATAGGGTTCGTCCTGATCGAAGGGGACAATCAGGATGTCGCGCCACATCGCGTAATAGGCTTCGTCCACGGCAGGCTGGCTTTCTACCCGGGCACCCAGATCGATAAGATGGCGGTCGAGCGCCCGGTAATCCTCTTTCAGCGCGGCAACCAGCGCCTTGCGGTAGGACTCGACAATTCCCGGTTTCAGTTTTTTCACACAGCCGAAGTCGTACATGATGATCGAGCCGTCCGGCCGATAGGCGAAGTTGCCGGCGTGGGGATCCCCGTGGATGCACTGGAAGCGGAATAGCTGGTCGGCCATGGTGGTGAAGATGCGCTGGCCAATGAGATTGATGGTCTCCTGATCATAGCGATCGGGCGTGACCTCGCTGACATGGTCGCCTTCGACCAGCTCGAGAGTCAGCACCCGCCGGGTCGAGTGACTGTCGATCACGGACGGGATGATCACCCAGTCATCGTTCTCGTGAAACGTCCGGAACAACCGGATGTTCTCTGCTTCGTTGACGTAATCGAGTTCTTCCTTGAGCCGTTCCCTGATCTCACCAAACAGCTGATCCACGGCCTCTTTGGGCATCTTCAGAAGCCCTCCGAGCTTGAGCGTCATTCGCAGCTGTTTCAGGTCCGAGTCGCAGGATTCGTCCACGCCCGGATACTGAACTTTCACGATGACATCGGTGCCGTCATACAGGCGAGCACGGTGAACCTGCCCGATTGAGGCGGCGGCGTAGGGCTTCTCCTGGAGGTATTCGAAGAGCTCTGGAACGGGTTTGCCCAGCTCCGATTCAATCTGCTCAACGATCACCTCGAAAGGCATGGGCGGAGCTTCTTTCTGAAGCGTCTGCAGGGCGTCGGAGAATTCCTTCGGAAGAAAATCCTGGGTCTGGGAGGCAATCTGCCCCACCTTCATGACCGCGCCTTTCAGCTCACCCAGGGTGTCGGCAATCTGTCCGGCCATCCGCGTATAGCTCTCGCTCTGGGCGCCTTCGTCATTCTCGCTACGAAATATCCGGCGCGCCCGCTGGCCAGCATACTGACCGGCGACGGATGCAGTCATGCCTGCGAGTTTCAGAAATCGCCCACGTCGGGAGGTTACCGGTTTTTTTGCCATGCCAGATGTACGTCCTTAACCGGAGATAGGTTTGCTGATGCTGCACGTTAAACCACTTTGGTTTCCACGAACAGCACATCTTCCAGTTCCAGTGACAGCGTCTGGCCGGTTTTCAGTGGGCCAACGCCCTTGGGGGTGCCTGTCAGCACGACATCACCCGGCAACAGCGTAAACAGGCTGCTGATGTGGGTAATTAGCGGGATTACCGGGTTGAGCATCTCGCGGGTATCCCCGGTCTGTCGGCGTTCGCCGTCGATGTCCAGGGTGAAGTGGTTGTTCTCCGTGTGCAGTTTTTCTTTGGCAACGAACGGAGACAATGGGCAGGCGCCGTCGAACGCCTTGGCGCGCTCCCAGGGGTGCCCTTTTTCTTTCAGCGTGGTTTGTACGTCTCGGAGAGTCAGGTCCAACGCGAGGCCGTAACCGAGGATGGCGGTTTCCACCTCGCTTGCCGAGGCGTTGGTGAGCGGGCGTCCTATCAGCACCGCCAGTTCGGTCTCGTAATGCACCTCCCCCTGATTGCGGGGGAGCGTGAGGGGGCGGGTAATGTGCACCGCCGCTGTTGACGGTTTGATAAACAGCAGCGGCTCATCAGGCACCGGGTTGTCCAGCTCCCGGGCGTGTTCCGCGTAATTGCGGCCGATGCAGACGATCTTCCCGAGCGGCAGGTGCACGGGCGTGCCATCCTTCCAGTGATGTTGGTAATCCTGCATAACCGCCTCCTGTCTGCTGTGTTCAGTCTCCGTCGAACGAGCAGACAGTATAAACCTGAAGCCCTTCGTCCTGAAGCTTGCGGGAGCCACCTAGGTCCGGCAGGTCAATCATCGCCGCCACTTCGACAATCTCTGCACCAATTCGGCGGATCAGCCGAGTGGCCGCCAGCATGGTGCCGCCGGTTGCGATCAGGTCGTCGACCAGAACCACTTTGTCGCCGGTTTTAAAGGCATCCTTGTGCAGTTCGACGGAAGCGGTGCCGTATTCCAGCTCGTAGTCCTCGACCAGGGTGTCGAACGGCAGCTTGCCCTTCTTTCGCACCAGCACGAGAGAGGCGTTCAGCTCGTAGGCCAGCGCCGAGCCAATGATAAAGCCGCGGGCGTCGACCGCCGCCACCGCATCGATCTCATGGCCGTGGTAGCGGTGGACAAAGGCGTCGATCAGCTTGCGGAACGCGGTCTTGTCCTGCAGGACCGTGGTGATGTCCCTGAAGGCCACGCCGGGCTTGGGCCAGTCCGGCACGGTGCGGATGGCCTTCTTGATGCTTTCCGAGAAATAATCCATGACAGATCCGGTTTATCGTTCTGGACGCGGCTCAGGCCGCGTCCAGGAAGATGAATTTCAGCACGAATACAACGGCGATGGTCACAACGCTGGCGTTCAGGTCAGACCAGCGACCGCTCAGGGCTTTCACAATGGCGTAGGTGATAAAGCCCAGGGCGATGCCGTTGGCGATGGAGAAAGTCAGCGGCATCATCAGCGCCGTAACGACGGCAGGCGCCGCATCGGTAATGTCGTCCCAGTCGACCAGTTTCAGGCCGCCGGTCATGAGCACCGCGACGTACAGCAGGGCGGGCGCTGTGGCATAGGCCGGGATGATGCTGGCGATGGGTGACAGCAGCAGGCAGGCCAGGAACAGTGCGGCGACCACCACGGCTGTCAGGCCGGTGCGACCACCGGCAGAAATGCCGGCCGTGGATTCAATGTAGCTGGTGGTGGTCGATGTGCCCAGCGCCGCGCCGGACATGGTCGCCACCGAATCCGACATCAGCGCACGGCCCAGGCGGGGCAGCTTGCCCTCCTTGTCCAGCAGGCCGCCACGCTGGGCGGCGCCAATCAGGGTGCCGGAGGTGTCAAACAGGTCGACGAACAGAAAGGCAAAGACGATGCTGATCATGCCCACGTTGAGCGCGCCGGCAATGTCCAGTTGCATGAAGGTGGGCGCCAGGCTCGGCGGTGCGGAAACGAAGCCCTTGTATTCGATCATACCCAGCATCATGGCGATCAGTGTGACGGCGATGATGCCGATCATCACCGCGCCGGTTATCCGCCGGAACGAGAGTGCGCAAATGAGCACAAAGCCGCCAAAGAACAGCAGGGCTTCGGCCGCCTTGATCTCACCCATCCCAACCAGCGTGGCGGGGTGATCGACCACGATACCGGCGTTTTTCAGGGCGATCAGTGCGAGGAAAAAGCCGATACCGGCTGAAATCCCGAAACGCAGGGACATCGGGATACTGTTAATGATCCACTCGCGAACCTTGAGAATGCTGAGCAGGAAAAAGATCAGGCCCGACAGGAAGACGGCGCCGAGCGCGACTTGCCAGCTGTAACCCATGCTGCCGACAACGGTGAAAGAGAAAAAGGCGTTCAACCCCATGCCCGGGGCGAGGGCAATGGGGTAGTTGGCCCAGAGGCCCATGATCAGGGTGCCGATGGTAGCTGCCAGGCAGGTGGCAACGAAGACGGCGCCGAAGTCCATGCCCGTCGATGACAGGATGCTTGGATTGACCACGATGATATACGCCATGGTCAGGAAGGTCGTGATGCCCGCCACCAGTTCTTTGCGAACGGTGGTGCCGTGGGCCTGGAGTTGGAACAGTCGTTCAAGCATGACGGGAGTCTGCCTCTCAGGATGCCAAAAGTTGGGAGTTGGGGATCAGTGTCGAACGGAAAACGTGAATTGCGTGAAAAAACGGCAATCTTACCGGCTGACGGCCCTGAGGCCAAGGGATGATTGACAGTTCACTATCAATAAGGAGGCGAATTAGCTTTGTAAAGGAATCCGCTGGCGGGGCGGCGCCCCTGTGATCCGCAATGGCGCATCGCCGCGTATGTTGTACCCAGTTTACTTTTATCCTGCTGTACGGAGTAACTGATATGTCCCTGATGCGCCTGGCCTATGCCAGTGAAGCCACTTTTGAAGCCAAGTCGGTGGAAAAAGGGGTCGAGCCCCACGTTGCCCGGATTCTGATGACGTCCCGACGCAACAACGGAAAATGCGACCTGGTCGGGGGGCTGTATTACGGTGACAACCGCTTTTTTCAGTACCTTGAGGGCGAAGAGAAGGATGTCCTGGAAACCTACCAGAGAATCCAGAAAGACAGTCGGCACAAGAACATCATCACGCTGATTGAAGAGCCCCTGGAAACGCGGACTTTCAGCAACTGGTCCATGAAATACGTGCCGCTCTCGAGCGATGTGCGCCGGTTTCTGGCAAAACATGGGCTAACCCGTTTCGATCCGGCCTCGTTTAACGCCCAGCAATGCGAAGAGATGATCCAGTTGATTCGGGAGTCCAGTCAGGACCAGAAACTCATCAACTATGATGAAACAGAGGCCAACGAAACCAAGCCTCAGGCGTTTTCTGCCGGGTTGCGCACGGGCCTGATCGTTGCAGCCCTCGGTCTGGTGGGCGCTCTGTTTGTCGCCGGATCCATGCTCTGAAAGGGGTAGCTGAATAAATCCGGCTTATAAATTTAGATAAGAGATCTTTATTTGCTTCATGGAGCGACACTGTTTAGCTTGACGGGTACTGAAAATCAGGCAGATCCTTGGCCTGTCTCGTCTCCAAAAACAATGTTGCTACAGGAGTTTCCATGAAAGCCATCCTCTGCAAGGAATACGGTCCGGCGGATACGCTGGTTATCGAAGACGTTCCCAGCCCGGAAGTGAAAGGACGCGGTGTGAAGGTGCGGGTCAAAGCCGCCGGCCTTAACTTCCCGGACACCCTGATCATCGAAGGCAAGTACCAGTTGAAGCCTTCCATGCCGTTTTCTCCGGGTGGCGAGATGGCGGGCGAGGTGATTGAGGTTGGTGAGAAGGTTACCCGCTTCAAGCCCGGTGACCGCGTGGCGGGCCTGACCGGTTACGGGTCCTTCGCCGAAGAGGTGATTGTTCCAGAGCAGAATCTCTTGCCTGTCCCCGATGGCATGTCCGATGAAAAGGCGGCCGCGTTCACCATGGTTTACGGCACCTCCTATTATGCCCTCAAGCAACGCGCCAACCTCCAGCCCGGCGAGAGCCTGCTGGTACTGGGTGCCAGCGGCGGCGTGGGTCTGGCGACCGTGGAGCTGGGCAAAGCCATGGGCGCCCGCGTGATTGCTGCGGCAAGTTCTGCCGAGAAGCTGGCCATTGCCAAAGACGCCGGCGCTGACGAACTGATCAACTACAGCGAGGAGCCGCTGAAGGAAGCGGTCAAGAACCTGACTAACGGCAAGGGTGTGGACGTGATCTACGATCCGGTCGGTGGTGATTTCACCGAGCAGGCGCTCCGGGCCATGGGCTGGAATGGCCGCCACCTGATCATCGGTTTTGCGGCGGGTGAGATCCCCAAGGTTCCGGCGAACCTGACCCTGCTCAAGGGCTGTTCCGTGGTCGGCGTGTTCTGGGGCAGCTTTACTCAGCGTGAACCCGAGGCCAGCGCCCAGAACATGATGGAACTGATGAAGCTGTACGCCGAGGGCAAGATTGATCCGAAGATCAGTGAGGTGTTCGAATTCGAAGACTATGCCAAGGCTCTGGGGGCACTGACTGAGCGCCGTGCAACCGGCAAGGTGGTGTTGAAGGTCGGCTCTTAACTTTGCAGGCCGTGCTGGGGTGGCCCTCCCAAAAAAGTGGAGGGCCATGGATGGCCCGAAACAAGCGCACATGGACGTGCTCGTAGCGGTTTTTGGGAGGGCCACCCCGGCATGGCTAACTCCAAAGCCAAAAGGCTAGGGCCGGAAACAGACAGTAACCGCCAAGAGTCAGAAATTAACCTTCCCAGCATCAATGTCCGCAACAAGCTCAGGCGTCAGCTGCGTGTACTCCTGCGTTTTCGGCAACCAGGCAAACACCTCGTCATTGGACTGCTCCAGTGAGTAGCCGGTTTTCTGAATATCCACCTTGCGGTACTTGAAGGTGCCGGTTTTCTCAATGGCACGGGTCACCCGCACGAACACCGGGATGGCGTAGGCGGGCAGGTTGGCCTTTAAATAGGCGAACAGCTTGTTGACGTCGAACTCGTTGCCGTTGCTGTGTGGAACCAGCGTCACCATGCCGGCCTTGCCGTTGGTTTTCGGAACTTCCACACCGTACACGATGGCCTCCTCGACCATGCCGGAGCCATCGATGATGTTCTCTACCTCGTTGGTCGAGACGTTTTCGCCCTTCCAGCGGAAGGTGTCGCCCATGCGGTCCACGAACTGCAGGTGCCCACAGCCGATTTCCTTCAGGACATCGCCGGTGTTGAACCAGGCGTCGCCTTTCTTGAAGGCGTCGCGGAGGATGGACTTTTCGGTGGCGTCCTTTTGGGTATAGCCCTCGAACGACCACTTCTTGGTGATCTCGCCAATCAACAGCCCCGGTTCGCCTTTGGCAACCGGCTCCATATGGCCTTTGGCATTGCGAACCGGGTCGCGGGTGCCATCGTGGAATTTCACCAGCTTGTATGGCGCGGTGGAGAAGCCGACGGTGTTGTCCATGTTGAAGAAATTGCTGAAGCCGATGTTGCCCTCACTGGAGGCGTAGAGTTCGGCCACGGTTTCAATGCCGAAGCGTTCCTTGAATTCCCGCCAGATTGAGGGGCGCAGGCCGTTACCGACCATCTTGGTGAGGCCATGGGCCCGGTCCTGGTCACTGGGGGGCTGGTTCAGGAGGTATCGGCAGAGTTCACCCACGTAACCAAAGGTAGTGGCGTGATAGTGGCGGACGTCGTCCCAGAAGGCGCTGGCGGAGAATTTGCGGCGCAGGGCAATGGCGGAGCCGCCGGCCAGCACCGAGCCCCAGCAAACCAGCAGTGCAGTGCCGTGGTAGAGCGGCAGGGTGCAGTACAGGACGTCCTCAGGTTCCATCGCCAGGGACATCAGGCCGAAGCCGCCGTAGGCCTTGATGAATTTTCGATGGGACCCCGGGGCGGCCTTGGGCAGGCCCGTTGTGCCCGACGTAAAGAGGTAAATGGCGGTGTCACCCATTCGTGGCGGATCACAGAGAACGGGGTTGTCGCTGTTAAAGGTGCTGACCTTCTCTGCCATGTTGACGTAGCCTTCGGGGGCTTCTCCGAAGGCATTCAGGGTATTAAGGTCGGAAACGAACAGGAACGGATGGGAATGGCTGGTTCTGAGGTTGCCTTTCACCCCGTCAAATGACGGGATCAACTCTTCGCCGACCACCACCATCTTCGGTTCGATCAGGTTGATGCTGTGTTCCAGCACCTTGCCCTTCTGCGAGGTATTGAGCATGGCGCAAGCCACACCGAGTTTGGCCGCCCCCGCCACAACCGCCAGTAATTCAGGGCGATTCTCAAGGAAGACCGCAATGGCATCGCCTTTGACCAGGCCCTGGGCCTGAAGGAAACCGGCGATGCGGTTGGCCCAGCCATTGAACTCGCTCCAGGTAATTACCCGATCTTCAAACAGTATGGCAGGCCGCTGACCGTGGCGTTCGGCGTTGCGTTCGATCAGGGTGCCAAGGGTTAGCTCCCGGTTTTCATCCTTGACCGCATAATAGTAATAGCCGCGGGCAATTGACGGGAAACGTCGCATGATGCCCGGCAGTCGGCGGGCGATATCCAGTGCAGAAACGCTGTTGTTGCTCATTCTGTTCTTCCGTAAGGGGTCCGATTGTCTTTGTTGTCGGTCTCGCTCCGCCGCTACGGGAATGCTGCCCCGGATCTAGTCCAGAAACAGATCCGGCATCAGGGGTTTGTCGCCCGGAGCGTACCGGTATGGTTCGAAATCCGTCATGCCATCCTGCCGCAGCAGGTCTTCGTCTATCAGGTTCTGACCAGTCAGCTCGTCTGCGGTGCGGTTCAATATGCTCACCGCCGCATCGGCCATGATGTCCGGCTTCCGGCCCTGAGCCATCATCTGCGGCCCGCCCACTTCAAACTCGATCGCCGCCGTGGCAATCAGGGTCTTTGGCCAGAGCGTATTGACGGCAATGCCATAACGCCTGAACTCCTCGGCCATGCCCATGCTCAGCATGGTCATGGCGTACTTTGTTGTGGTGTAAGGCCCGTACTGGGCGAACCACTTGGTGTCCAGATTCAGCGGTGGCGACAGGCTGAGTATGTGCGCCCGATCCGACGCTTTCAGATAGGGCAGCGCCGCCTGACTGCAAGTGAACACCGCACGGGCGTTGACCTGATGCATCAGGTCGTACCGGCTGGCTTTCAGGTTTTCCACGCCGGTCAGGCGGATCGCGCCCGCGTTGTTGATCAGCGCATCGATGCCACCAAAATGAACGGCGGCTTCGTCCATGCGCTGACGGACCTGTTTGTCATCACGAACATCCAGTACCAGTGGCAAGGCCTGACCACCGGCGGCCCGTATTTCCTCGGCCACCGTGTGGATCGTGCCCGGCAGCTTGGGGTGCGGGGTGTCCGACTTGGCGGCGATCACCACATTGGCGCCCTGTCGGGCACAGGCCAGTCCGATTGCCCGGCCGATTCCGCGGCTGCCCCCGGTAATGAAGACCGTGCGCTGGTTCAGTGTACTCATGCTCCGGCCTCCTGTTTGGCGGATTCTTCGGCGGTAATTTCCACCAGTAACTGGCTTCGTTTAACCTGGTCACCCGTGTTGGCCAGTACCTGACCGACGATGCCGTCGCGGTCGGCCCTGACCGGGTGTTCCATCTTCATGGCTTCCAGAATAACCAACGCCTCACCTTGGCGAACGGCTTGTCCTGGTTCAACGAGAACGTCGATGATGGCGCCATCCATAGAGGCCTGAATCCGTCCGCTGCCGGCACCATTGGCGCCGGCTGCTGGGTGGTGCGTGACATCGCGCACCACCCAGGACTCGCCGGAGGCCTGGAAATATAAGAAATCGCCGTCCCGGTGATATTGGCAAGACTGACGGACGCCATTGTCGATGATGCACAGGCGGCCATCCTGCAACGATTCGACGATGAGCTCGTAATTGTTGTCTTCGACAGTGAGAGCCAGCTGGTTCCCGGTTCGGCGCACCAGGAGTTCAACGCTCTCTTCCCCGATGTCGAGTTTGATCGGGGTCATGGTGGCCGGCGCGTTGCTCCAGGCAGTCTGGCCCGATAGGCCATGGTCGAGCACGCTGGCGGCCAGCGTCAGTTCCCGCAGTCCAGGCCGGCGGGGCTGAAGCGAGGGATCCCGGCTGAACGATTGCTGAAGGAACGCGGTGGTGGCTTCACCGGCGCCGAAAGATTCGTCGGCGATGATGCGGCTGAGGAAATAGCGGTTGGTGGTCACGCCGAACACGACGGTATCCTCAAGAGCGCGGATCAGGCGTCGGCGGGCGTCATCCCGGTTCTCGCCCCAGGCGATCACTTTCGCCAGCATGGGGTCGTAGTGTGGGGTGATGGTGTCGCCCGAGCGTACGCCAGTGTCGAAGCGAACGCCGTCGCCTTCGGCCGGCTGGAAAACCAGTAGCGGCCCGGTCTGGGGCGTGAAGTTGTTGGCCGGATCTTCGGCGTAGAGTCGGACCTCGATGGCGTGGCCATTCAGTTCGATCTCGTCCTGTGCCAGGGGGAGCGGGCGGCCTTCGGCCACGGCCAGTTGCCAGGCGACCAGATCCTGGCCAGTGATCAGTTCGGTGACCGGGTGCTCCACCTGCAGTCGGGTGTTCATTTCCAGAAAGTAGAAATTGCGGTCCTTGTCGACCAGGAACTCGACGGTACCGGCACCCTCGTAACCGCAGGCCAGGGCCGCCTTGACGGCCGCTTCACCCATGGCGGCCCGCAGCTCGGGTGTGACAAACGGGGACGGCGCCTCTTCGACCACCTTCTGGTGGCGTCGTTGCACGGAGCAGTCCCGCTCGCCCAGATACACGGCATTACCGTGGCAATCGGCGAAGACCTGGATTTCGACGTGGCGTGGTTCGATGACGGCCTTTTCCAGAATCAGTTCGTCGTCGCCAAAGGCCTGTTTTGCTTCGGAGCGGGCACGCTTGATGTTGTCAGCCAACCCTGATTCCTCCTTCACCAGGCGCATGCCACGGCCACCGCCGCCGGCGGACGCCTTGATCATGAGGGGATAACCAATGTCGGCGGCCGCCGCGATCAGTTCCTCATCGCTGGCGTTGTTGCCCTCATAGCCCGGTACCACCGGCACGCCGGCCTCCTGCATGGCAATTTTTGAACGGCGTTTGCTGCCCATGAGCTCTATGGCGTCCGACGGTGGCCCAACGAACACCAGGCCCGCCGACTTGCAGGCGTTGGCGAAGCCGGCGTTCTCGGACAGGAAGCCGTAGCCGGGGTGAATGCAGTCGGCACCGGTTTTGCGGGCCGCTTCGAGTATGGCGTCGGCGTTCAGGTAGGAGGCGGTGACCTGGGCCGGGCCAAGGCAGACGGCCTCGTCGGCCTCGTGAACGTGCAGGGCGTTGGCATCCGCCTCGGAGTAGACGGCCACCGTGCGATAGCCAATGGCCTTGGCGGTGCGTATGACTCGGACGGCGATTTCACCGCGGTTGGCGATCAACAGTTTACTTAGCATGGTGCGGTTCTCATCAATTGGTGCCTGTCCGCAAGTGGCGGTGGGGAGGCTTTCAGGAAACCGCTACAAGCACATCCATGTGCGCTTGGCTCCGGCCATCCATGGCCTCCGACATTTCCTGAAAGCCTCCCCACAGCCACTCACTCCCTCGAACTATTCCTTTCCCGCCCACGCTGGCGGACGCTTCTGCATAAAGGCCATGGTGCCTTCGGCGCCTTCACTGCCGCGGATGGCGTCGGCGAATTTCTCGGCGGCGCTGTCCAGCAGGCCGCTCATGGCTTCGTGGCCAACCCGATGCAGCAGGGCTTTGGTTTCGGCGGTGGCAACCGGCGCGCACTGGCGCACCCGCTCCAGGGCATGGTCGAGCATGTCGTCAATTTCCTGGTCCGAGTTGGCGGCCTGGTGGACGATCCCGAGCGTGCAAGCTTCTTCGGCGTCAATCCGCAATCCCAGCAGTGCCAGACGCCGGGCCTGGGTCAGGCCGATTCGTTCAACCACGAACGGGGCGATCTGGGCAGGAATAACGCCTAGTGAGGTTTCCGGCATGCCAAATTTTGCGGTCGGACCGGCAATGGCCACGTCGGACACGCAGGCCAAGCCGAATCCGCCGCCCATGACGGCCCCCTCGGTAACGGCGATCACGACCTTGGGGGACTCGTTGACCTGCTGGATCATCTGACCGAAGGCGCGGTTCAGCCGGTAGAACGGGTCCGCTTCGCCTTCGGCGGTTTTCTGGCCCCGGGCCCCGGCCATGTCCTTGATGTCACCGCCGGCGCAGAAATGTCCGTCGGCACCGCGGATGACGACAGCCCGGATGTTCAGGTCGGATTCGATCTGCGAGAAAACCGTCGACAGTTCGGCAACCATCTGCAGGCTCATGGCGTTTCGAACGTCGGGCCGATTGATGGTGATAAACAGGGCCGGGCCCTGTTTCTCCAGGAGCAGTGTTTCGCAATGAGGTAAGGATTCCATCTCAGACGACTCCTCAGTATTTAGTCTCGTTTCTTGCCGGGCAGGGTGCCCATCATCTTGCAGATGATGCCCAGCATGATTTCGTCGGCGCCGCCGCCGATGGAGACCAGGCGAACATCCCGGAAGGCCCGTGACAGCGGGTTGTCCCACATGTACCCCATGCCGCCCCAGTACTGCAGGCAGCTGTCGGTCACCTCACGCCCCAGTCGGCCGGCCTTGAGCTTGGCCATGGAGGCCAGTTTGGTCACATCCTTGCCTTCGATGTGAAGCTCACAGGCCTGGTAGGTCAGGGCGCGCAGGGCTTCGACTTCGGTTTGCAGTTCGGCCAGGCGGAAGTGGATGACCTGGTTGTCGAGCAGTGGCTGGCCGAAAGTCTTGCGCTCACGGCAGTAGGCGATGGTCTGGTCGATGCAGTTTTCCAGCGCCTTGATGACGTTGGCTGCGCCCCACATGCGTTCTTCCTGGAACTGCAGCATCTGCATCATGAAGCCGGTACCTTCGGCGCCGATGCGATAGCGCTGGGGAACGCGTACGTCGTCAAAAAAGATCTGGGCGGTTTCCGAGGAGCGCATGCCGAGTTTGTTCAGGTGCGGGCTGAAGGAGATCCCGGGAGAGTTCATGGGCACCACGATCAGGGACTTGTTCTTGTGGGGTTTGTCGTCGCTGGTGTTGGCCAGCAGGCAGATAAAGTCGGCTTTCGGACTGTTGGTGATCCACATCTTGGAGCCGTTGATGACGTAGTCATCACCATCCTGACGTGCGGTAGTTCTCATGCCGGCGACGTCCGAGCCCGCGCCCACTTCACTGACGCCAATGCAGCCGACCATTTCGCCGGCAATGGCGGGCACCAGGAAGGTGCGCTTCAGCTCGTCGGATCCAAATCGGGCAATGGCGGGTGTGCACATGTCGGTCTGAACGCCGATTGCCAGAGGTACTCCCCCGCAGTGGGCCAGCCCCAGTTCTTCGGCGGCCACCAGGTTGTAGCTGTAATCAAGGCCCATGCCGCCATACTCTTCCGGCTTCTGGATGCCCAGAACGCCGAGCGCCCCCAGCTTCTTGAAGATCTCGTGAATGGGGAATTTGCCCGCTTCCTCCCATTCGTCGCAGTGCGGGTTGATTTCTTTCTCGACGAAATCCCGGACGGTTTTTCTGAGGGCTTCGTGTTCCGCTGTAAATTTCACCTTGTTGTTCTCCTTGTCTGGAATAGGGTGATCAGTCGCACTGGCTGTTGCTGGCTATCAAAGGCGTGCGACGCCGAATGTATTGGGACGCAGCGGCCGGGCTTCGGCCTCGCGGCATACTGAAAACACCAGCGCCAGAACCCGGCGGGTGTCTCGTGGGTCAATCAGGCCGTCGTCCCACAGCCGCGCGGTACCGAACAGGGCGGTGGAGCCATCCTCCAGCTTCTTGGCCGTGGCCTGTTCCAGGAAGTCGAGGGTTTTGGGGTCCGGCTCGATGCCGCTGCGCCGCTGTTTGTCCTCCGCCACAATGCGCATGACCTTACCGGCCTGGGCCGGACCCATGACCGCGGTCCGGCTGTTGGGCCAGGCGAAAATGAATCGCGGGTCCAGGCCGCGGCCACACATGGCGTAGTTACCTGCACCATAGGAACCGCCAATCACGATTGCGACCTTGGGCACCCGGCAGTTGGCGACGGCCTGGATCATTTTCGAGCCGTGCTTGATGATGCCGTTCTGTTCCGAGTGGGTGCCCACCATGAAGCCGGTGGTGTTGTGCAGAAACAGTAGCGGGGTGCCGGCCTGGTCGCAGAGCTGGATAAACTGGGCGGCCTTGGCGCTGCCGGCCGGCGTGATCGGGCCGTTGTTGCCGATGATGCCGACGGAATGGCCCTCGATGCGGATGGTGCCGCACACGGTCTGGTCATCGAATTCGTTCTTGAAGTCCATGAACTTCGAACCGTCGGCGATGCGGGCCAGAATCTCGCGGACGTCGTAGGGCTTCTTGGAGTCCGAGGGGATTACGCCCAGCAGTTCTTCGGCGGGGTAGAGCGGTTCTTCCCAGCTCAGTTCCCGCTGCGGGGGCAGCTGCTCGTTCCAGGACAGGGCCTCCATGATGTTGCGGGCCTGCCGGATGCCGTCGGCATCGTCCTCGGCCAGGTACTCGGCGGTACCGGCCACCTGGGCATGCATCTCGGCACCGCCGAGTTCCTCGTCGGTGGCCACTTCACCGGTGGCGGCTTTCAGCAGGGGCGGGCCGGCCAGGAACATCTTGGCCTTGCCTCGCACCGCCACCACATAGTCGGACAGGCCTGGCTGGTAGGCGCCCCCGGCGGTGGCGTTACCGTGTACCACGGTGACCTGGGGAATGCCGGCGGCGGACATACGCGCCTGGTTGGCAAAGCCCCGGGCACCCTGGACGAATATGTCGGTGGCGTAGTTGAGGTTGGCGCCGCCGCTTTCCGAGAGCGACACCACCGGCAGTTTGTTCTCCATGGCGATCTGCTGCAGACGCAGGGTCTTGTCCAGTCCCGCCGGGGTGATCGTGCCACCCTTAATCGCGCTGTTGCTGGCGACGATCAGGCAGCGGATGCCGCTGACCGTGCCGATCCCGGCGATAATGCCACCGCCGGACAGGCTGCCGTCCTTGTCGTCGTGCATCTGGTAGCCGGCCAGGGAGCAGAGCTCCAGGAACGGCGTGCCACGATCCAGCAGGCGGTTGATGCGATCCCGGGGCAGCAGTTTGCCACGCTTCGTGAACTTCTCACGGGCCGCTTCCGCCAGATCGAGAACTTTCTGTTCCACCTGCCGGAAGGTTCGGATGTGGGCGTCCATGGCGTCGGTGTTGGCCTGGAACTCCTCGGACCGGGGATCGACGCTGGTTTCGAGTACTTGCATGGCGTTCTCCTCAATCCTCGCTGAGCACTTTCGGGGTTGTCGCCCGATGAAAGCCATTGAACGGTTCGTTGTTCTTGGCTTTCGGCAGTGGCCAGACCCGTCCACCCTGGGAGGCGCCGCCGTCGATCCGCAGGCAGTCACCGCTAATGAAGGCCGCGCCCGGGCTTAGCAGAAAACAGATCGCCGCGCTGACCTCCGATTCGGTGCCCATGCGCTTGATAGGCACGTTGTCGCCCAGGCTGCGAATCCACTGCTTCATGTGCTCGGGGTAGTTGTCCATGCCGCTGGAGGCAATCCAGCCGGGGGCGACGGCGTTGACTCGGACGCCGGATGTTCCCCATTCCACCGCCGCGGTCTGGGTGAAGTTCACCATTCCGGCCCGGGCCGCGCCGGAGTGGCCCATGCCGGGCATGCCGCCCCACATGTCCGCGACGATGTTGACGATGGCGCCACCGGTTTGGGACAGGGCCTGGTTGTAGGCTTCCCTGGCCATCAGGAAACCGCCGGTCAGGTTGGTGCGGACCACGGTTTCCCAGCCCTTCTGGTTGATGCCGGCCAGCGGAGACGGGAACTGCCCGCCGGCGTTGTTGACGAGGCCGTTCAGACCACCGTGTTCCTCTAGAATGGCGGTGACCGTGGCTTTTACCGATTCCTCTTCACGAATGTCACAGACGTGGGCGGACACCACGCCGCCGTCCTCAAGGATCTCACCCTTTACCCGCTCGACTTTTTCCGCCTTGCGGCCAACCAGGGCAACCCGCGCCCCCAGGGCGGCCAATTCGTGGGCAGTGCACCGGCCGATGCCGGAGCCGCCGCCGGTCACGATGAAGGTCTGATCCTTGAACAGGTCGGGATGAAAGATGGATTGGTAGCTCATGAACGGTGTCCTTTCTCCAGAACAGCCCGGCTGACGGGCACAGGGAATTCGAGAAGCTGCTGGGCAAACGCCTTGCCCTGGGGGTCGATACGGAGGCTGGCGACCCCGCCTCCGCCCAGGCTGTGTTCCAGCAGGAAGTTAAAGGCATGCAGTCCCGGCATGGCCCAGCGGGAAACCTTGCCGGTATCCGGGTTCAGAGTGTGACCCATCCACTCCGCCACTGCCGCGTCGGTCAGGGCGGCGTCGATGAACGGTACGAAGTCCGGATGGCGGGCAATAACTCCGATGTTGCTGTGGTCGCCCTTGTCGCCGCTGCGGGCCCAGGCCAGTTCAATCAGCGGGACGGTGGTGTCGGATTCCGGCGGTGTCGCCCTGGTTGGCTCTGCGGGCAGGTTGCTGGCATCAAAGCCACCGTCGGTGGCAATCGTCACCGGCTGCTGCTCGCCGGCCAGGTCCACAGAGACTTCCACTTCCGATTTCGAAACCAGGCAGGAGTAGAGGCGGATTTTTGGCCAGACCGTCGGCCGACCACCAACGATGCCGGTGATCCCCGGTGCCATGCCAGTGGCGGCCTGGGCGATTTCACGGGAGAACAACACCAGCGCTTCCTTCTTGGGGTGGGCCGCACTGATCTTGACCACCACTTCCCGGCAATCCGTGGCTCGACCGTGAGCGCCATAGGTGGCCTCGGTACCCAGCAGTTCAATGCTGGTTTCCGAGTAATCCGCCAGTTCCCGTTCACCGAACATGCGGGAGGTTTTCGCGAGAATGGCTTCGGCCACGGTCTGGGCCTTGGCACGCGCGTTGATGCCTGCAAGCAGAAAGGTGACCGTGCATTTGAAACCATCGGGCCAGGTGCCTGACACCTTGTAGTTGTCGGTTGGGGGCAAACCCCGGGCGCCGCACACGGCGACGCGGTCCGGGCCGGACTCTTCCAGGGTAACCTGGGTAAAATCGCAGGCCACATCGGGCAGCAGGTACGCGCGCGGATCACCGATTTCATACACCAGCTGTTCGGCGACTGTGCCCCGGGTGACCCTGCCGCCGGTACCCTCGGGCTTGGTGATGGTGAAGTCGCCATTGGCCTGGACCTCGGCAATCGGGAAGCCCATGTCGGCGTAGCCGTCGGCTACGTCTTCCCAATCGGTAAAGTTGCCACCGGTTGCCTGGGCGCCACATTCAAGCAGGTGCCCGGCCAGGCTGCCCTGGGCGAGTCTGTCGTAGTCGCCCCAGTCCCAGCCAAACTCGTGCACCAGGGGCGCAAGCACCAGTGCGCTGTCCGCCACGCGGCCGGTGATGACAATATCCGCGCCCTGTTCCAGCGCGGCGACCAGTCCGGGGGCGCCAAGGTAGGCATTCAGGCTGACCATCATCGGCGGCATGGATTGGCCGGTGGTCATCTCGGTAATACCGGCCTCGGTGAGCTTTTTCTTTTTTGGTAGCAGGTCGTCGCCCAATACCAGCGCGATCTTCAGTTCGACGCCCGCCTTTTGGCACAGGGCCTGAAGCGCATCGCGGCAAGCGACCGGGTTCACGCCGCCGGCATTGGCCAGCACACGAATTCCCTTTTCCCGAATCTCGCTTAGCAGCGGCCCCATGACGGTCTGGACGAAATCCCGGGCATAACCCTGGGAGGGGTCTTTCATCTTCTGGCCGGCCATGATCGACATGGTGATCTCGGCGAGATAATCCGCCACCAGGTAGTCAATGTTGCCCTTGCGAACCAGTTGCGCGGCCGCGGTTTCGGTGTCGCCCCAGAAGGCGGCGGAACAGCCGATGCGGATTGGCTTCGTGCTCTTTTCAGAATCTGCCATCTTTACGTGCCTTGTGTGCTTTTTCCGACCCTGCTGGCGGGAGTGGCCGGCGGGGTTCTCCAACGATGAATTCGACAATACCAAGCAAGCGCTTGGTTTGTAAACAGGGAAATGTCAGGTAGAATTATTAGCCTGTTCCGACTGCTGGAAGTCCATTGTGAGCCAATCTGAAATCCTGCGAGCCCTGATCGCTGAGAACCTCGTTTCCGACCCGAATGGCGCCCGAGGCCGTCTGTTGAAAGAAGCTGCCCGCCTGTTCCGTGACAAGGGCTATGAGCGCACCACCGTGAGGGACCTCGCGGCCGCGGTTGGTATCCAGTCCGGCAGCCTGTTTCACCATTTCCGCACCAAGGAGGAAATCCTCAAGGCGGTCATGGTGGAAACCATCCGTTTGAACACCGCGCTGATGCAGGCGGCCGTCGATGCCGCCGGGTCCAGTCAGGAGAAACTGCGGGCGCTGGTTCGTGCCGAGCTGGAGTCAGTGAATGGCCAGACCGGTGAAGCCATGGCGGTGCTGGTATTCGAGTGGCGCAGTCTTTCCGAGGAATCCCGGGCCGAGGTTCTGGAGCTGCGGGATATCTACGAGAAACTCTGGCTTGATGCGCTGGCGGCGCTGAAACAGGAAGGGCGATTGGCCGCCGACCCGTTTGTGGTACGACGGATGCTGACGGGAGCGCTGAGCTGGACGGTCACCTGGTACAAGCCGACCCGTGGTGGATTGACGCTGGATGGGCTCACGGACGAGGTGATGGCGATGATGGCTTTGGGGGTGCCGGAGGAGGCGTGAACCCGCGGTCGCACTGTTCCCCGGATCGCGATTCAGTGGTAGTAAAACCCAGGAGTGGTACGACGGTTCCAGAACCAGGCTGGCTCAAAAGCTCTTGTTTTAAATAAAAATATTCCGTGATGCGACACTTTCTTTCCGGGCCATTGGCCTGATCGGCATGTGCCGGTTGGCACTCCAGCCATTTTTGTCGAACAGTTTTCCACGCATTCTTCCCCCGTTGATGATGAGAAGCGGCGAGTCAGACCGGCTGTCGAATCACGGTATGCATCTGTCTCTCCGTGATGCCACACCGGTTCTGTCATCCCGGACTTATAAAAACAATGTAAAGCAGGGCGAATTATGATCTCTTCTCTGGTAACCCTCGTTGGTCGCACTCCGGCCGCACGCCTGAAACTCCTCATGTTTGCGGCCCTGGCCCTTCTGGCCGGCTGCTCGGCCAATCCGATCTACACCACCACCGGTGTGGTGCTTTCGAATTACTCCGAAGGTGAAGCCACGCCCTACGTCATGCAGATGTCAGATCCCCAGATGGCCTGTTCACTCGGCGAGGGCATCGATCCGTTGCTGTACTCCTTTTCCCGCGTGACCGATGCGCCTGACACCACCGGTTCCCTGCTGATGCTGCTGGCGGGTAACTGCATGGAGTACCGTGCCTGGGAAGCCGAGCTTGCCTATCTGCGCGCCGATTTCGAGGGCAATGTGCCAGCTGCGAAGGACGCCCGGGAGGAGGCCAAGCGCCTCAATGCGAAAACCGCAAAGCGCCGGCTGCGAGCGTTCAATCGGGCGATGGCCGCCTACGAATTCGATCCGGCCGCCGAGCCACTGGAATGTCCTTTCCTCTTTACCGAACAGGACGAACTGACCTTCCTGCTGGGCCTGCTGACCGGTATGCAGGCGATTGTGAACGACGCCAACTCCGGCGCCCTCGCGGGCATTCCGCGGAATATCGCACCCCAGGCCGAGCGAGCCGCGACCTGCGTCGACAACGAAAAATGGGGTGGGTTGCCAAACTCGATCCGCGCACTGGTCTGGTTGCTGCTGCCCGACACCCGTCCGGCCCTGTCGCCTGATCCCTGGCGAGTTCTCGACAACAGTTCCAGGTTGGGTGTGAAGGTCGGTATGCGGGCCTCCATGGCGCTTGAAGCCGTGGCCGCAGAAACCTTTGGTCGCCCGGAAGTTCTGGCCAATACCATTGCGGAATTTGTCGACGCCGAGGACAGCATTGATGTCTGGGGCGACTATCAGCTGGTGGATGTGGTGGCGGCCGCCGTCATCCGGTTCTCCTCGGATAAGCACTGGACGGCCAACTATGGCTACCGGACGCCCCAGAGCTTCTTCGGCAAGATGAGCCCGGAGCGGAACACCGAAAACGTTGAAACCATGGACCTGGATGACCTGCTTTAAGGGGCATCCGAAAAAACCTTCTGAACATCAATAAACACAAAAATGACCCGGAGGTCGTTATGATCCGCAACTCCCTTACTGCACTGACCCTGGCCGCCGTCGCTCCGCTGGCTTCCGCCCAGACCGTGTCCATGTGTGTGTTTGACGTCATTGGCGCCAATGGCGATTTCTATAACATGGTCAAAGACTACGCGCTGGAAATGAAGGCCCATGGTGTCGACTTCAACCTCAAGCCCTATACGGATGAAGGTGTGGCCGTCGGCGATTTCAACGCGGGCCAGTGCGATGCGGTCGCGGCCACCGATATCCGGACCCGTCCGTTTAACCGGTTCACCGGCAGCATCAGTGCGGTGGGCGCGCTCCCCACCTACGATGACCTGGAAACCCTGCTGGCGACCCTGGCCCAGCCCAAAGCCGCCCCACTGATGAAAGAGAACGGCTACGAGGTGCTGGGTATTGTTCCTGCCGGCGCCGGCTACCTGTTCGTGAACGACCGCAGTATTGATACCGCAGGCGAACTGGCCGGCAAGCGCATGGCAACCCTGGACTACCAGAAGGACGCCATCCACATGGTGAATTTCGTCAAGGCCACCGTCGTGCCCTCGGACATCACCAACTTCGCTGGCAAGTTCAACAATGGTTCGGTGGATACCGCCTACGCGCCGGCGTTTGCCTATGAAGCGCTGGAACTCTACAAGGGCATCGGCGAGCAGGGCGGCATCGTGGACTACCCGCTGGCCCAGTTGACCATTCAGATCATCGCCAAAGACGATGTGTTGAAGGACGAAACCGCACAGCAGGCCCGGGAAGTGGCCTGGGGCATGTTCCCGCAGGCCATGAACCTGATTTCCGGACAGGAAGAGGCGATTCCCGAAGACAAGTGGGTCCGTATTCCGGAGCAGGACATTCAGGGCTACCAGGAAATGTTCCGCCAGAACCGTCTGGAAATGCGCGACGGCCTGAACGGAGCGCCTGACGTGTACCACCCCAAGATGCTGGGCCTGTTGAGTAAAATCCGCTGTGCCAGCAACCCCGCCGCTTCCGAGTGTACGGCCGCGAACCGCGAATAACAGGGTGGATCACTCATGAACTGGCGAGCCTTGACCGCGCCCGCAGCCCGGACACTCTATCCCGTGCATCGATTGCACGGGGTCATCCTGCTGCTGCTTCTGATTTTCACCTTGTTATTGGGGATGGGAAACTCATTGCACTCACGCCTGCTGTGGGTGGGTGAGCAGACCTGGCCCAATTATTACCTGCTGAATCCGGACGCAACGGAACCCTCGTGTCAGCTTGAAATGAATGTGGATGCCGAGGTTCGCAAGCGGATTGAGGCCTATAAGCCGGATCCGGATGAACTGTTCAGCTCGCCGCCCAATCCCGACGCGATTCGCCAGTCCCTGGAGCGTAACCTGGAGCTTTGCGAGCAGGAGTACGCCCTGTATGAACAGAACCTGAAGCATGCCACACCCGCATTGGGGCTGTTCAAAACGGTCGAGCAGGGGCTCGCAGATTTTCTTCTGGATAACATCGAACTGACGAAGTACCTGTTCATCGCGATGTTCGCCATGGCCGCCGCCATCGCGGCACTGGATGCGGATCATATCGCGTTGCGATTGCCCCGGAACCGGGCCGAGTGGCGATTCAGTCAGGCGGCGCAGTTTGCTGTGAACGGCATGATGGTGGGGTCGCTCTACTCATACCTCGGCAAGCTTGCGAGCTCTCCCGGGTCTGGGGGGACGGTCGATCTGCAATACGCCTGGGCCGCGGTATTCGGTCTCTTCATGGTGATCAATGCCGTTCGGTTCGTGAACGTTCCAGAGCGGATGAAGAAGGGCCGGCTGGCGTTGTCCTCCGGTCTGGTGATGCCCCTTTATTGCGGTATGGGGCTGATTGCCATGAGTTACTTCTTCTTCGTGGACGGTTACGCATCGGGCCTGGCGATCTATTTCGGCATGATGTCCAACCTGTCCTCGATGTTCATCAACATCGGGCTCTACGTGCTGGTGGGCATGGTGCTCAAGCAGACCCGGCTGCCAGAGCTGCTGCTCAATGTGATCAAGCCTTACAACCTGCCTGCGCCGATGCTGGCCTCGGTGATCATCTTCGCTACGGCATTCCCGACGGCCTTTACCGGCGCGTCAGGCATATTCATCCTGGCAGTGGGTGGTGTGGTCTACGATGAGTTGCGTCGTGCTGGTGCCGGTCGGCAACTGTCGCTCGCCACTACGGCGATGTCGGGCAGTCTGGGTGTGGTGCTCAATCCCTGCCTGTTGATCGTGGTCGTGGCAGCCCTGAACAAGGAAGTGACCACCACCGAGATGTACAGCTGGGGCTTCTGGGTGTTCATCATGTCCGCCTCGCTGTTCTCACTGATCGTCTGCAAGACCCAGGGCAACTGGAAGCCGCGGCCGGCCCCGGGCGCCTTTCGGGCCTCTCTGGCCCAGATGAAACCGCTGATTCCCTATGTACTGGTCGGTGCTGCCGTCATCCTCGCGATCTGGGCGGTTCTCGGGCTGAAATTCAACGAATACAGCGCTCCGATGATTCTGCCGCTGGTCATGTTGGCACTGGTGTTTCTGGATGCCGGCGGCGACAGTCGCGAGGAAGGCGAGTCCCGGCTTCAGGCGTTCTGGAAGCGAAGCTCTTATGCTGCCAGCGATTCGGCGGTCCACATTGGCGCGCTGCTCGCGCTGATTGGCTTCTCGATCTGCCTGGGCGGCATCCTCGAGCGCTCTGATATTGTCCATGCGCTGTTCCCGGAGAATCTCACCAGTCCCTGGGTTGCGATGCTGGTCATCGTGGTCATGCTGACTTTCATCGGCATGGTGATGGATCCGTTTGGTGCGGTTATCCTGGTGTCGGCGACCATCGCTCAGCCCGCGATCCAGTTGGGGATCGATCCGCTGCATTTCTGGATCGTATGCCTTGTGGCCTTTGAACTCGGTTACCTGAGCCCGCCGGTGGCCTTGAACCACCTGCTTACCCGGCAGGTAGTCGGTGAGACCGAAGTGCTTGCCGGCGAGCGCACGGGCTCGTTCTGGCATCGCTACGAGCGGCTGCTGTTGCCCCTGGCCGTCATGGGGCCGACCTTGTTGCTGGTGGCCTTCGTGCCTATGCTGTTCTACGCTTTATAGTCACGGCTTGAAAACCCGAAACCGCCTCCGGAGTAGCCCGCAGGCGGTTTTTTGGCATCTGGGGCGCCGGTTTCGACGTATCGGTTAACACTCAGTAAATAACACCAGCTCTGCGATGATGTATGCTGGAGAAAGACCGGAGAGCAATCCCTATGTTATTGAAATCGCGCCCCAGAACGTTGATCAGACACGCGGCGACCGCCAGTCTTTCTCTGGCCATGGCTGGGTGCGGTGGTGGCTCCGACAGCAATTCGGAGCCCGTCGCGGTGGCGCTCTCCGGTATCATCGATATCGAGACCGGCACCCGGGTCGATGTCGATAACGCCGATGCCCTGGCTTTGAGCGATACCCGCCTGGCGTCACCACAGAGCCTGCCGGCTGAGTATATTCTGGCCGGCTACGTCAGCGCCTCGGCGGGGTCCTATCCGGCTTTGGCGGATTTCCCGGCCACCGGCTACCCGGCCGATCCCGATGACACCTATTCCATGCGGCTCCGGGGTGGCCAGACGGTTGAGTTACAGGCGTTCGCCACCCGGGCCGGTGCGTCTGCACTCAGGCTGTCCATTGAAGGCGGTGACTCCCGAGTAACCACCAGCACGACCAGCCGGATCAGCGTGACCAATGCAGGTGAAGACGGCACGTACACCATTCGGGTCGAGTCTGCTGGGCCCACCCCCATGCTCTATGTCCTGTCCACGGCGGTGAACCCCACCGGCGAGGCCGTGTCTCTGGAATGGCCGAAACACGAGTTTGTCGAGGGCGAGGCCCTCGTCGCTCTGAGAAATCCGACGGACCGGGCCTCAGCCCAGTCGATGCTTGCACAGAACGAGATGGTGCCGACTCAGGAAGTGGCGCCCGGACTCTGGCGGGTCAAGGCACCCGTCTCGCAAGCCCTGGGCAGCGGGGCGCAAGCCAGTGCCGGGACCCTCGACTGGATCCGTTCCCTGAAGAAACAGCCGGGTATCGCCTCGGTCACGCCGAATTACCGGATGGAGGCGATGACGCCTGTCGATGAGCCTCTTTACAGTGCCCAGCAATGGCATTATGGCTTGTTGAACGCTCCGACTGGCTGGCAGCTGGCACCCGATGGAGGTGAGGGGGTCACGGTTGCGGTTATGGATACGGGGCTGTATCGAGGTTCCGGTGCCTGGCACAGTGATATCGATGCCAACGTCAGTACCAACCTTTCCGGATCTGACTTCGTTTCAGAGCAGTTCGATAACGACGGTCAGCCGGGCCGGGACGACAATCCGGCTGATCCGGGTAACAGCGTCGGGGGCAGCGTTTTCCATGGCACCCACGTGGCCGGGACTGTTGCCGCGGTGGTAGGTAATAACGAGGGCGGGGGCGGCGTTGCATTCAACTCGACCCTGTTGCCGGTCCGGGTTCTGGGTGAGGGTGGCGCCGGTTCCTCTGCGGACTTGCTGGCGGCGCTGCAGTGGGTTGCCGGTCCCGAGAGTGGCGCACCGCTGGCGAATATCGTCAACCTGAGTCTCGGTGGATTGCCCTTCATTCAATCGCTGCAGAACGCCATTAACGTGGGTACCGAAAAGGGCGTCGTTTTCGTAGCGGCGGCGGGCAACGCCGGAACCAGTGCCGAATCCTACCCGGCCGCGTTTGACAATGTTTTTGCGGTGAGCGCCGTCGATGGTGCCGGAGAGCTGGCGTCCTACTCAAATTTTGGAACCTGGGTTGATGTGGCGGCGCCCGGCGGCGACGCCAGCCGGGACGGTAACGCCGATGGCCGCGGCGATGTGGTGGTCAGTACCAGTGCCAGTGTGATCAACGGCACGTTGCAGGAAACCTACATCGGGCTGCAGGGCACCTCGATGGCGGCACCCCATGTGTCCGCAGTCATGGCGTTGATGAAGAACCAAAACCCAGACTTGGATTATCAGGCGATCAACGCCTTCCTGATGGCGGGCGAGTTAACTGTGGCGACCTGTGGCAACCCTCCCTGTTCAAAATCCAACGAGCTGGGGTACGGGCTTCTGGATGCGGGTAAGGCGACATCCCGGGCTCTATCTTCACCGATTACCGATTTGCTCACAGCATCGCCCGCGATTGTATCCCTGTCCTCTGAAAGCTCTTCTTCCGTCACCGTGGTATTGGAGGTTTACGGTAGTGATCCTGACCCGGTCGCAATCAATTCGGTTTCGGGCGCCCCGCCCTGGCTTTCTCTGGGCGATGTTCGGGAAACAGATGACTCCGGCACTCGCTTTGAAATTGACATGTCCCTGAACTTGGATGCTCTGGAACCCGGAATTTCCGAGCGGGCAACGTTAACCGTTGAGTACTCGGGCAGTTTCGGAATCCTTGAAATCCCCGTCGTCGGCCAGCAGGTAACAGACCAACAGGCTCGCGATGCCGGCCGCCACTTTGTACTCCTGGTGGACCCGGAACCGGAGGGCGGGTTCTACACCACGGTGGCCCAGACCAACGTGGTTGCGGAAAACGGCCGGTACCGGTTTTCCTTCGTGCCGGATGACGGCCAGGAACCGAAGCAGTTGAATGAGGTCCCACCGGGCAATTACATTCTGGTGGCCGGCACCGATCTTGATAACGACGCCCTGATCTGTCATGCCGGTGAGGCCTGCGCGGAATACCCGGTGGCCGGCCTGAGGGAAGAGATTACCGTGTCTGCAGGTGAGGCCATTGATGGCATCCGCATGACCACCAGCTATTCCCGGCCCTCCATTTCGGCCGCATCGCCTGATCAGCTCCCTCGGCCGGGATTCCGCGGTTACCAGCTGTTATCACCCACCCCGGACGTTAACGACGTAAAGGTCCTTTCCCAACCATGAGATTGATTCCGCGAATGATGACCGGTGTGGCTGTTCTCGCCGGCGTTTTGGGCACTGGCTGTGCCATGAGCCAGACAGAGACGTCATCGGGGGCGCCCCTGGCTCGTCAAATTGCCCAGTCTGCGAACTGCGGTCTGACGGCGCCCGGACATGTGCATCTTGAGAGTCGCGCGGATGTTGATCGCCTGGAGGCGCTGCCGGGGCGCAGCCTGCCTCTGGCACCGCTCCGGGAGATCCGGTTCGACTCCGAACATGTGATTCTCGCGGCTCTCGGGCAAAAGCCCACCGGCGGTTACAGTATCACCCTGGCTGGCTCCGTGATTGAGGATGAGGTCCTCGAACTCAAGGTGAAAATCCAGGAGCCGGAACCGGGAATGATGGTTACCCAAGCCCTAACAACCCCGTGCGCCGCCATCGGCGTGACGGCCTCGGGCTGGACCGACATCCGGATCACGCCGGTCGAAAACAACCGTTGATCTTTCCCGCCGAATCCCTAAGCTATGACGCAGCTTTTTGTTCCTATTGCGGAGTTACTTCCTGCTTATGAGTCAACAACAATACAACGCCGATGCCATTGAAGTCCTGAGCGGCCTGGACCCGGTGCGTAAGCGCCCGGGGATGTACACCGATACCAGTCGCCCCAACCATCTGGCGCAGGAAGTCATTGATAACAGCGTGGATGAGGCTCTGGCCGGACACGCACGTCGCATTGATGTGGTTCTATACAGTGACGGTTCGCTCAGTGTAGAAGACGACGGCCGGGGCATGCCGGTCGACCTGCATAAGGAAGAGGGGCTGTCCGGGGTAGAATTGATTCTGACCCGCCTGCACGCCGGCGGTAAATTCTCCCAGGGGAACTACAACTTCTCCGGTGGTTTGCACGGGGTGGGTGTTTCCGTCGTCAATGCGCTGTCCACGCACCTTGAAATAACCATCAAACGGGATGGCCAGCTGCACCGGATGTCGTTTGCCAACGGCGACAAAGTCACCGAGCTTGAAGTCGTGGACACGGTGGGCAAACGCAACACCGGAACACGCTTGAAGTTCACCCCGGATGCCAGTTACTTCGACAGCCCGAATTTCTCCGTCAGTCGTCTTCGCCATAATCTGCGCGCCAAGGCGGTCCTCTGTCCGGGGCTCACGGTCACCTTCCTGCAGGAAAAGACCGGCGAGAAGGATGAGTGGTGTTATGAAGACGGACTTCGGGACTACCTGCGCACGGCGTTGGCGGATATTGAGGCGGTACCCCTGGAACCCTTTACCGGAAGCTTCTCGGGTAACAAGGAAGCGGTCGACTGGGCCATCCAGTGGTTGCCGGAAGGCGGCGAAGCCGTGATGGAAAGCTACGTAAACCTGATTCCGACCGCCCAGGGTGGCACCCACGTGAACGGGTTGCGGACCGGCCTGCTGGAGGCGATGCGGGAGTTCTGTGAATTCAGGAATCTTCTGCCCCGGGGCGTCAAGCTCTCGCCCGAGGACATCTGGGAGCGGGCGGCCTATGTGCTGTCGTTCAAGATGCAGGAGCCCCAGTTCTCCGGTCAGACCAAAGAGCGCCTGTCGTCCCGTGAGGCGGCCGCGTTCATTTCCGGTGTGGTCAAGGACGCCTTCAGTCTGTGGCTGAACCAGCACACCGATGTCGCAGAAGCGCTGGCGGAGCTGTTTATCAGCAACGCCCAGCGCCGCTTGCGGGCCAGCAAGAAGGTGGCCCGGAAGAAAGTTACATCCGGGCCGGCGCTGCCGGGTAAGCTCGCGGATTGTTCCGGCGGCGATACCGCGCGTTCCGAACTTTTCCTGGTGGAGGGGGATTCGGCAGGTGGGTCAGCAAAGCAGGCCCGTGACCGCGAATTCCAGGCGGTGATGCCGCTGCGGGGCAAGATCCTGAACACCTGGGAAGTTGATCCATCGGAAGTTCTGGCGTCCCAGGAAGTCCACGACATTGCGGTGGCCATCGGTGTTGATCCGGGCTCGGACAAGCTCGAAGGTCTGCGCTATAACAAGATCTGCATCCTCGCAGATGCCGATTCCGATGGTCTCCACATCGCGACCCTGCTGTGTGCGCTGTTTGTGAAGCATTTCCGGCCTGTGGTGGCTGCTGGCCACGTGTTCGTCGCCATGCCGCCGCTGTATCGGGTGGATCTGGGCAAAGAGACTTTCTATGCCCTGGACGAGCACGAGAAACAGGGCATCATTGACCGGCTCGCGGCCGAGAAGCGCAAGGGCAAGATTTCCGTTACCCGGTTCAAGGGGCTGGGCGAGATGAACCCCCTCCAGCTTCGGGAGACGACGATGGCGCCCGACACCCGCCGCCTGGTCATGCTGACCATCGAAGACGGCGATGACACCGACAGCCGGATGGATATGCTGCTGGGCAAAAAGCGGGCATCCGACCGCCGGTCCTGGCTCGAGACCTACGGCAACATCGCTGACGTCGCTGTTTAATATTCCCAAGGATGCTATAAAAAGCATCCTTTATTCTTTCTAAGTATTCATCAAAGCCGTTATCCTGCCAGTTTTATTTCCGGGAAGAACCGTAAATGGACTGGCAAGGTTGGTTTGCGCTGGGCCTGGCGGGCACCTCGCTGATACTCATGAGTGTTGGACGAATCGCACCCTACATGGTGATGATGGGGGTGCTGGTCGTGCTCAGCGCCAGTGGCATTATTTCGGCTGATCAGGCGCTTGCCGGGTTCAGCAACAGCGGGCTGATCACCGTGGTGGCCATGTTCGTGGTCGCCGCTGGTATTCACCACTCCGGTGGTGTCGATCTGCTGGTTCACCACCTGCTCCGTAACCCGAAAACTGTTCGTAGCGCCCAGGCCAGGATTGCGCTGCCGGTATCCCTGCTCAGTGGCTTTCTGAACAACACGCCGGTGGTTGCCACCATGATTCCGGCGGTACACGCCTGGTCCCGAAAGATCGGTATTTCTCCTTCCAAGTTAATGATTCCCCTGAGCTATTCCGCCATTCTCGGGGGCACCCTGACCCTCATCGGTACCAGCACGAACCTTGTGGTTAATGGCCAGTATCAGCAGCTCACCGGAGGGCAGGGATTCTCGATCTTCTCCATCACTGCGGTCGGGCTCCCGGTTGCCGTCATCGGGGTCGCCGTGATCCTGCTGGTGATGCCCCGGGCGTTGCCGGACCGGAAGGATCAGCAGAAGTTCGGTTCCATGCGGGAGTTCACCCTGGAAGTCGCCGTCTCCTTTGACGGACCGCTGGTCGGAAAATCGGTGGGAGAGGCCGGTTTGCGGGAGCTGGAGCGGCTGTATCTGGTGGAAATCGAGCGCGACGGGAGCGTGGTGACCGCGGTGCCGTCGGAAGAGCGGCTCCGGGGTGGCGACCGTCTGGTATTTGCCGGCGACACCCAGGCTATCTCCGATCTGTTGCGAATAAACGGTATCGTGCCGTCCGTGCACGAAGACGAACCCAGCCTGAGCCAGGACCGTGCCGAGCGGAGGCTCGTGGAGGCTGCGCTGTCACCCCAGTCGGATGTACTGGGCCTGACCATCCGTGATGCCCGTTTTCGCGACCGGTATGGTGCGGTGGTGCTTGCGGTGGCCCGCGGTGGTGAACGGGTCTCAGGCAACCTTGGCAATATACGCCTGAAACCGGGTGACGTGTTGCTGCTGGAGGCGCGCCCCGCGTTTGTGAGTCGTCAGCGCTACAACAAGGACTTTCTGCTGATCAACGATCTGGAAACAGAGACCCCGCGTCACGACCGTGCGTGGTTGTCCTGGGGTATTCTGCTGGTTCTGGTCGGGTTGGCTGCCTGCAGCGTTCTGAGCATGCTGAACGCGGCCCTGCTGGGCGCAACCCTGATGATCATTACCGGCTGTTGCTCCGTTGGCCAGGCCCAGAAATCTGTGGATGTCCCGGTAATACTGACGATCGCCGCATCCTTTGCCCTGGGCGCGGCGCTCCTGGAGACTGGCGCCGCCCGTTTTGTTGCCGAAGGCATTCTCGGGCTCAGCCAGGGCAACGTCTTGCTGGCGATCCTGCTGGTCTATATCACGGTGTCTGTGTTGACCGAGGTTATTACCAATAATGCCGCGGCAGTGCTGGTCATTCCGGTGGTCCTGTCCATGACCACCACAATGGGGGTCGCTGCGGAGCCATTTGTGATTGCGGTCATGATGGCGGCGTCAGCCAGTTTTGCTACGCCGCTGGGCTACCAGACCAACATGATGGTCTTTGGTCCGGGGGGGTACCGGTTCGGTGACTTTGTTCGGGTGGGGCTGCCCATGAACCTGTTCATTGGTGCAATAACCGTGGCCATCATTGCCATGGTCTACGGGATCAGTCTGGGCTGATCCCCGGTTCAGCCGGATTGGCCAGAATGTCGCAACACAACACTCGCAGTTCACCGTCCTGGTAGTAGCCCAGTGACAGGGTCACGCACATATAAGCGCCGGTGACGCAAAGGTAGGGCGCCGTAATGTGTAGGCTCTCCGGCTGTGCCAGGGCCTGGCGGAGGTACTGCTGCCGGAACCAGTCTGCGCTGCTGGTGCTCTCCAGCGGTTTAAAGCGAGGGTCGAGGCTGCGGGCGCCAAGGTCGGAAATCAGCGTATCTTCGATCTGGATGCCCCGGTCGTTCACCAGGTAGCAGCGCGATACCGCGGGGTGGTTCAAGAGCTCTAGGCAGGCCTGTTGCATATCCGCTCCGCTGACGAGCCTGTCGATGGCATCCCTGAAAAAGCCGCTGAAAAAATCCACCAGTTGCCGGGTTGGGTCCAGGGTCACCTGATTGCGGGTTTTGTACTCATCCAGCAGTTCATCAAAGTTTGTGGGGGACTGGGTCAATGCCTCCAGATCCGTACTGGGGCGGCGGAAGAAGAACCCCTGGACGAAATCGACCCCGGCATCAATGGCGATCAGTGCCTGATCGCGGGTTTCCACCCCTTCCAGCAGTACCAGACAGCCCGATTGGTGCAACAGCGAAACAATGCCATTAAGGATCTGCCGGGCCTTGTGGTCCTCTGTGGCGCGAGTAAGCAGGGTTCGATCCAGCTTTACGATGTCGGGCGACAGGTTCCAGATCCGCTCAAAGTTCGAGTGTCCGGCACCGAAATCATCAATGGCGGTCAGGCAGCCGAGCTTTCTGTAATAGGCGACGGTTTCTTTGAGCTTTTCGGCGTCATCGGTTGGTTGCTCAACGATTTCCATCACGATTCGGTGCGGAGGCAGACCTGTCTGCTTGAGTAACTGCCCAAAAAACGAATCGGCCTGACTGCCGCTGGTGACGGCCTGGGGAGACACGTTCAGAAATAACCAGTTAAGCTGATCCTCGAGATCGCTGTAATTGCGAATGTGCAGATAGCGGCACAGTCGGTCCAGAAGCAGGTTCTCGGCATTGGTCGATGGCAGCTGAAAAAGGTGGAGCGGCAAGACGGCAGAATTGTCGTTATCGAAGGCCCGGATCAGGGCTTCGTAACCCACGATGCGTTTGTGGGAGATGCTGTAAATCGGTTGCAGGGCAGTCCTCAGGGTGAGGCCCTGAAAACTGGCAGTCCACGTGTCACCTTCCTGGCTAAGCATGGGGGACAGCAGATCGAGTTCCGGAGCTGTCAGCTTTTCGGAGAGGCTTCGCGACATAGACTGTTCTGATTGGTTGCACGAAAACATCAGTCGCCTCAGAAGGGACGGCCTGAACTGTCGGGAATCAGTACATATGCGGCGAGCAAGGAGGCAGCACTACTGACGTAAGCGCCGAGATTGCCAAAAAAACCGTTTCATTACCACTGTTTCATGTAGAAAGTGGAAACCGTTTGTATCTTTTGCGGACTAAGTTGCGAGATTAGCTGCTGAGCGGCCCGGGGGCCGCCAGAGAATCAATTGTTGCTTGGAACAACAACGCTTTCGTCGAAATCGAGTTCCATGTCTGTATCCTCTCAGTCAATGAGGCCCCGCGACGGGGCTGCGAAATATGTGTTAAGTCTATCGGTGCTGTAGTTTTGAACAATCCGTAAAAGCCGTATACGACCAAAGGCATAGGTGTGTCCCGTTGGTCAGAAATTCTGATGGTGGTTAGCAAAACATTTTGATTTTTTTCATCGAATCCGGCTCTTAGAATCCGGATAACGTGATCAGTCAGGGAAGGGGTCAAACCGAAGATGCAATTCAGAAATTCCTCCGAGCGCTACGGGCTTGTTGCCATTTCAATTCACTGGCTGGTTGCCGTGGCTGTCATCGGCCTGTTTGCGCTGGGTTACTGGATGGTGGATTTGTCCTACTACGACGACTGGTACAAGCAGGGTCCCGACATTCATCGCAGCGTCGGCATCCTTTTATTCGCCCTGATGCTTATTCGAGTGGTCTGGCGCCTGTTTGATTCCGGTCCAGGGCCGTTGCCCGACCATACGCGCTGGGAAGTTGCCAGCGCCCACGCCGCCCACGCCCTGCTGTACATCCTGTTGTTTGTGGCCATGATCAGCGGCTACCTGATTTCCACCGCAGATGGCTCGGCCATCAGTGTGTTCGGATGGTTCGACGTACCGTCGCTTACCGGTCAGGTCAAGGGTCTTGAGGATACTGCGGGCGTGGTTCACTACTGGTCGACCTGGGCAATTGTGGTGCTGGCTGCCCTGCATGCCGTTGCCGCCCTGAAACACCACCTGATTGATCGCGACCGCACACTCCGGCGTATGCTTGGTCAGTAGGCCATGTACCGTCCGAACGTTTCAAAAAGTGGCCCCTGGGGTCTGAACCGAGAAAGGGAGATACCGATGAAAAAAGTTCTGCTCGCATCCGCCATGTCCATGGCATTCGTTGGCGGCGCCTTCGCCAATGAGCATAGTGGTACCTATGCCTTCGATAAGAAAGGTGCGCACCAGTTCGTCACCTTCAAGATTTCACACCTGGGCTACAGCTGGTTGTACGGCCGCTTCAATGATTTTGATGGTCAGTTCGTCTACGACGCCGAGAACCCGGAGAACAGTTCGGTCACGGTCACCATCGATACCTCAAGCGTTGACTCCAATCACGCCGAGCGCGACAAGCACCTGCGCAGCGAAGACTTTCTGTCTGTCGACGAATACCCGGAAGCGAGCTTCAAGAGTAAGAAGGTGGTTGTCGATGACGACGGCGAGGCGGACATTATCGGTGACCTGACCCTGCGCGGCGTCACCAAGGAAGTCACCCTTGAGGCCGAAATGATTGGCCACGGGGCTGATCCGTGGGGTGGTTACCGCATGGGGTTCGAGGCTGAGACCGAGCTTCGCTTGAAGGATTTCGGTATTCCCATGGATCTGGGTAAGGCGTCTGAAACCGTCGATATCATTATTTCCGTCGAGGGCGTCCGCCAGTAAATCCGGCCCATTCCGGCTGAAGAGGTTCCGGGCCGGGTTGCCCGGAATCTCTGATCAGAGCGACTCTGCTGCGAACGTATTGCAGGACTCAATGTCCCCGCTTTCGAAGCCCTTTCGGAACCATCGGGTCCGTTGTGCAGAAGTTCCGTGGGTAAAACTGTCGGGTACCACCTGACCGCCAGAACGGCGCTGCAGTCGGTCGTCTCCGATTGCCGACGCTGCCAGCAGTGCCTCATCAAGATCTCCCGGTTCAAGGATCTGGCGATCGCGATGGGCTATGTGGCCCCACACCCCTGAAAAACAGTCGGCCTGCAACTCCTGCCGGACGGAAAGTGCATTGATTTCTGCCTGGCTTCGCCCCTGTCCCGCCTGACGCACTTCCTGGCTGATGCCCAGCAATGTTTGTACGTGATGTCCCACCTCGTGGGCAATGACATAGGCCTGCGCAAAATCCCCGGGGGCCCCGAAGCGTCTGGCCAGATCGTCGAAGAACGACAGGTCAAGATAGACCTTCTGGTCGCCGGGGCAGTAAAAAGGCCCGACGGCGGCGCTGGCGAAGCCGCAGGCGGATTGTACCTGGCCGGAAAACAGAACCAGTGTTGGCTCCCGGTAGTCCCCGCCGAAACTGTTGAAAATGGTCTGCCAGGTATCTTCTGTATCCGCCAGGACAACCGAGGTGAAATCGGCGAGCTGCTGTTCTGCCTGCGAAAATTCCCGGGGCGCCTGGGCGGTGGTGGCCCCTCCCGTTAGCATCGGCAGAAGGTCGATGCCCAGGAATTTGCCTCCCAGCACCACCGCGACGCCTGCAATCAGGATGACGCGTCCGATCTTGCTGCGAAAGAGAAGCGGTAGCAGCCTCAGTAGCATGACCCCGCCGGCGCCGGCTGCCGAGTAACGTTGAGACTGACCGCGTCGGTCTTCGATGTTGTCGCTTCGTCTCCCGCTTCGCCAGCGCATTCTGAAATCCTCAGCCCTTGCCGGAGGGGGCGTGCAAGTGCCCGGAGCCGCCCTCATAGCCCTGTTTGATCATCCTGAATAATAGCAGCGGGGGAGGGATTGTCTTCGAGATTTCCCTGGATTTCGGCGTCAGGGCAGGCAACCCGACGTGGTCAGGTTGCCCGGTGGGAAGGATCGCTGGATTTGCCGGTCGGTTGACAGGATTTGCACAAATGCCGTTGGCGCCAGAACTGGCCGGCAAAGATAACCAGCCAAATGAGCACTCCAGCCCAAAGGTAGGGCTCGGGAACCTGGAAAGTGCCGCTGATTGCAAACTCCACGAGGAGCATCAGGGCGACTGCCAGTACCGCATTCACCATGGCAGTGACCATGGCTTGCCCGCAGGCTTTGAGGTTGGGTTTCATAGTGTTCCGCTTGTTTGAGAAGTTAAACGGTCTTCTATTCAGTGACGGCGAGCATACGGCTCGCATTACAGAGTCTCCATTCGGGAATTCCGCTATTGGAAATTGGTGTATCCGGGCCGGCGTCCATATAATGTGGCCTCTCGCTGAGGTCCGTGATTAATTCGGACGCAACGAGTAGCATCATCGGCGTCATTCACATCAGGTAATACAGGCAGAAGAGGCATCCATGCCAGAGTTTCAGACTACGGATGAGGGCTTTGAGCGGGTTTCACTGAGGGACTACACGGAAAAGGCCTATCTCGACTATTCCATGTACGTCATCCTTGATCGGGCCCTGCCCAATGTAGGAGACGGGCTGAAGCCGGTTCAGCGGCGCATCGTATACGCCATGTCCGAACTGGGGTTGAAATCCACGTCCAAGTACAAGAAATCCGCACGTACCGTCGGTGATGTTCTGGGTAAGTTCCATCCCCACGGTGACAGTGCCTGTTACGAAGCCATGGTGCTGATGGCTCAGCCGTTTTCCTACCGGTATCCACTGGTGGATGGCCAGGGTAACTGGGGGTCTCCGGACGATCCCAAATCCTTTGCGGCGATGCGTTACACCGAATCCCGGCTGGCGCCGTTTGCCGAAGTTCTGCTCAGTGAACTCGGCCAGGGAACCGTAGACTGGGTGCCAAATTTTGATGGCACCATGGATGAACCGTCGGTTCTGCCGGCGCGCCTGCCTCATGTCCTGCTCAACGGCACCACCGGCATTGCCGTGGGTATGGCCACCGACATCCCGCCTCACAATGTGCGGGAGGTGACCGCCGCCTGCATTCGGCTGCTGGATAGCCCGGATGCCTCCGTGGATGAGCTGTGCGAACACATCAAGGGGCCGGATTTCCCGACCCGCGCCGAGATCATCACCCCGCGCAAGGACATCCGCCAGATGTACGAAACCGGGCGCGGTTCCCTGCGGATGCGAGCCCGGTGGATTCGTGAGAACGGTGAAATCGTCATTACCGATCTGCCGCACCAGGTGTCAGGTGCGCGTGTGCTGGAGCAGATCGCACAGCAGATGCAGGCCAAGAAACTGCCGATGGTGGCAGATCTGAGAGATGAGTCGGATCACGAAAACCCCACGCGCCTGGTGATCGTTCCACGGTCTAATCGGGTCGATCTCGAAGGCCTGATGGCGCATATGTTTGCCAGCACCGATCTGGAAAAAACCTATCGGGTGAATATCAACGTCATTGGCAATGACGGCCGCCCGGGAGTAAAGGGGCTGCACGAGATGCTGACCGAATGGCTGGCCTTCCGCCGGACCACGGTCACCCGCCGCCTGCAGCATCGGCTGGACAAGGTGCTGGCTCGACTGCACCTCCTTGAGGGTTTGTTGATCGCCTACCTCAATATTGATGAGGTGATTGAGATTATCCGTACCGAGGACAAACCCAAGGCGGAGTTGATGTCGCGCTTCGGACTTTCCCCGGAGCAGGCCGAAGCCATCCTTGAGCTGAAACTGCGGCACCTCGCCAAGCTTGAGGAAATGAAAATCCGGGGCGAGCAGGATGAGCTGGCTGCCGAGCGCGATGAGCTGCAGTCAATCCTGGGGTCGGAAGATCGCCTGCGGGAGCTGATCAAGGCCGAGCTGCAGGCAGACGCCGAAACCTTCGGCGACGACCGCCGCTCCCCGATCGTTGAGCGCGAGGAGGCTCGCGCCTTCAGCGAGGTTGACCTGGTTTCCAACGATCCGGTTACGGTGGTGCTGTCTGAAAAGGGTTGGGTCCGCGCAGCAAAAGGTCACGATATAGAGCCTGAGGGCCTGAGCTACAAAGCGGGGGACCGCTATGCCCTGGCAGCCCGTGGACGCAATAACCAGCAGGCGATATTTCTGGATTCAACCGGTCGTGCATACTCGCTGATGGCGCACAGTCTTCCCTCTGCCCGGGGTCAGGGGGAGCCGCTGACCGGGCGCATCAACCCGCCGTCCGGTGCCACGTTCTCCGGCCTTCTCATGGGTGACCCGGCCCGGAAAACGCTGCTGGTTACCGATGGCGGCTATGGCTTTGTCACCTCTCTGAACGACATGATCAGCAAGAACCGGAACGGCAAGGCAGTCGTCAGTGTGCCCAAAGGGTCCAGAATCATGCCCCCGATCACCGTACCGGCGACCGAAAAAACGCTGTACCTCGGCGCAATCTCCAACGAGGGCAGGATGCTGGTGTTCCCGCTCAGCGAACTGCCGGAGCTGGCCAAGGGCAAGGGCAACAAGATCATCAGCATTCCCTCCGCCCGCGTTCAGAACCGCGAGGAATTTGTGGTCGCAGTCGCGGTGTTCGCCGAGGATGACCAGCTCGAAATTCGCGCCGGAAAGCGCAAGATGGGGCTGCAGTTCGGTGACCTGGAGCATTACCTTGGCGAGCGAGGCCGGCGTGGTCACAAATTGCCTCGGGGCCTCCAGAGGGTAGATGCCATTGATGTGATTCCTTCTGCAGCAAGAACCGAAGAAGAGGAGAGCACCGAGAGTGAGTGAGCTGGTACTTATCAACGTATCCGGCCGTGACAAGCCGGGACTTACCTCGGAGATCACCGGGATCATGGGCCAGTATGAGGTTCGGATTCTCGATATCGGCCAGGCGGTCATTCACGATCATCTGACCTGGGGCATCCTGATCGAGATTCCGGACGAGTCAAAGTCCTCGCCAGTGATCCGCGATCTCTTGTTTCGGCTCCATGCGCTCGATCTTCAGGTTCGGTTCGCTCCGATTTCGGTCGAGGAGTACCAGTCCTGGGCCGAAGGACGCAACCGGGCCTGTTACATCGTCACTCTGCTGTCCCGGGACATCAAGGCCGAGCAGATTGCCCGGGTGTCGGCGATCACTGCGCGGCACGGACTCAACATTGACAACATCTCCCGCCTGTCTGCCCGCCCGTCGCTGAATCCGTCGGAAAACCGCATTGCCTGCGTGGAATTCTCAGTGCGTGGCACCCCTTCCGATCTGGAAACGCTCCGGGCGGATTTCCTGCATATTGCCGGCGAGATGAATGTGGACATTGCCTTCCAGGAAGACTCCATATTCCGTCGGAACCGTCGGCTGGTGGTCTTTGATATGGACTCCACGCTGATTGACGCCGAGGTTATTGATGAACTGGCCCTCGAAGCGGGCGTCGGCGAGCAGGTTGCCGAGATTACCGAGCGCGCCATGCAGGGAGAGCTGGATTTCAGCCAGAGTTTTGCCGAGCGCCTGGCACTCCTCAAGGGTCTGGATGAGTCCGTGCTTGAGGGGATTGCCAGTCGTCTGCGGATGACCGAAGGGGCGGAGCATCTGATCAAGAGCCTGAAGGCGTTGGGCTACCGCACAGCCATCCTGTCCGGCGGATTTACCTATTTTGCCCGTCATCTCCAGAGCAAGTTGGGTATCGACTACGTCTACGCCAACGAACTGGAAATCGAGAACGGCAAGGTTACCGGTCGTGTCTCGGGGCAGATTGTTGATGGCAATCGAAAAGCCGAATTGTTGCTTGAGATCGCGGAGAAGGAGCACATTTCCCGTGAGCAGGTCATCGCCGTCGGCGATGGCGCCAACGATCTGCCCATGTTGAGCCAGGCCGGGTTGGGTGTGGCGTTTCGTGCCAAGCCGCTGGTCAAGGAATCTGCGCGCCACTCCATTTCGACACTGGGGCTGGATGCAATTCTGTACCTGATCGGTTTCCGGGAAAGTGAAACCAACCAGGGGCTGGAGCGGGCCGGCTTTTAGAGTGTCTTTAGTTTCGCGTCAAAAAAAGACCGGCGTCCGCGAGGAGCCGGTCTTTTTTCGTTCTGGTGGTCCGGAATTACTGATCGCCGAAGTCGTAGTTCATTTCCGGAACCGGTGCCTGCAGGTAGTAGCCCTGGATATAGTTCACGCCCGCCTGCCAGAGCGTGGCCAGAACGCCGGCGTTTTCCACCAGGGGAATAATGGTAAGCTTACCGCTGCTTTGCAGGGTCTTCACCATCTCCTTGACCTGTTCCTTGGCTTCGTCGTTCTTCTGGATTTCTTCCGTGAATGAGCCGTCGATCTTCACATAGTCCGTCTCAATGTGCTTGAGGGTATTGAACGGGTTGAGTGCGCACCCGAACTGGGAAATGGACAATTTGCAGTGCAGTTCATGGACGGCCTTGGTGAACTCCTTGGCCTGCTTCAGGTAGTTGTTCGCATCGCCTTCCCGAATCTGGAAAATCAGCGAATCGCCGGGCAGGCGTGCGGCCTTGAGGGCAACACTGAGCCATGGCGTGAAGGTCTTGTCCTGCAGGGTTTCGGCCGTGAGGTTCAGGAACAGGCGCGTATCGTGCCCCTTCGAGCGGTGGCTGGCCAGTTGCTTGATGGTTTGCAGAATCACCCAGCGGTCAATCTTGATGGCGGTGTCGGACGGGCCCATCGGGGGCAGGAAGTCGTAGGGCGAGACTTCCTCGTTGTCCTTGTCAAGCATGCGGACAAACGCCTCATAGTGCTCTTCACCCTCGCCGCGGAGGTTAATGATGGGCTGGAACAGCAGCTTGAAGCGGTTGTCTTCCAGTGCCTTCTGGATGGCCTCGACGGAGTTGCTTTCATCCAGCGACTCGTAATCCGCGGGGTTGTAGATCAGAACACCGTTGCCCTGTTCGTGGCCTTCCTGTTTGCGCACGTCGGACGACGCCGTGTGCGCCCGCGCCATAAGCTCTTCCGCCTTGGGCGAATTCTCGGTAATGGCTGCGACACCGATACTGACGGTGAACTGGATTGTACGGCCATTGATATCGAACAGGTGGTCTTCCACAGCCTTGCGAACGCGCTCACTGTGCTCGGCCATCGCTTTATCGTCGCAGGGCTGGCTCATGAGGCAGAAGGCATCATCGCTGAGGCGGGCCAGAACGATGTCCTCGCCGACCTGTTCTTTCAGCAGATTCGCCAGGTCACCCAGGAGCAGATCGGCGCCGGCAATGCCAACCTGACCTTTCATGCTCATGAAATTGTCGAGGGCAATGTACGCCAGAGCGCCTGTTTCATTGTTTTTGCCGGCCTTCGCGATGTTTTCTGCCAGAGCATCCATCAGATGCTGGCGGTTGAACAAGCCGGTCAGAAGATCCTGGCTGCTGATCTGGCGCAGCTTCTCTTCCAGCTCGGCATCGCTGTGCTCCGGCTGCATCACGATCTGGGTGCAGGCTTCGCCGTCGTAGGTGGCTGCGGATACCGACATGGTGACATTCAGTTCGTGATCGTCACTGCGCCGGGCTGTGCAGTTCAGGGTCATGCCGTCTTCGCCCTTTTCGACAAATGACTTCATGAACTCCTTGTACTTGTCCTGACTTTCCGGCGTGAGGGTATCGAGCACCGGGATGCAGATCAGGTCGTCAATATCGTCGTAGCCCAGGAACTCCATGTAGGACTGGTTGGCGTAAATGTGCATGCCGTCATTGATATAGGCGATTGCATCCTTGGAGCTTTCCAGCAGGAGCTGACAACGTTGCTCGGCTTCCCGGAGATGGGATTCAAGAACCCGGCGGCGCCGACGCTCATCCAGTGCGGCCAGTTCGCGGTTGACGGTCAGCACCAACAGGTCGGTATGGGCAAAGGGGACGGTGTCCTGGGCACCTGCCTTCATCATGGCAACTGTGCGCTCGCGACTCGATTCCTCGGTCAGCAGAATGAATGGAATATCCTTGTCCATCCGCCGGATCATGGCCAGGGCATCGTCAGCAGTGAATTCCTGCTCAAGATCCCGGGCCAGTAAAAGATCCCAGTTCCCGGCTTTCAGGGTCTCTTCCAGGTCTTCCTCGGACGTGATGCGGTGAGCTCGGGTTGCCTTGCCGGAGTTTCTCAGAAGGCTGACCAGGGATTCGGCATCGTTCTGGTCGGGATCAAGGATCAACAGGTGTACGGTCGCGTTCTTTTTCTGCATTCGTAAGGCGTCTCGTGAAGCACGTTTGGCTGAGCCGGCCTCGTGTTTTTGCGACAGTAAGCGTTTACATCTCGCTCATGCGAGGCTGAGTGTCTGCGTCTGTGGGCCGGTCGGTCATGTATGCTGAATGATGCAGTGGATAGCGTCCAATAACAACCCTCGAGCCAGCGGGGATTCGCCCCGGGCCTTTTACAGTGAGGGCCACAGTGAGTCGAACTCGTCCTCGCTAGCCGCGGACGATGTCGCCTGGCGGGTCGGCGTGAGTGCGGCAGCATTCTGCAGTTTCAGCTCAAACTGACTGATGCTGCCCGTCGACGATACTTTTTTGGACAGCTGTCCCTGGTCTTCCCGGCCGTCGTGCAGAAGCGAGATGCGGCTGCCCGACTGGAACGGAAGTCGGGGCGTGATCAGGGTTGCTGACTGGTTGACCACGCTGATCTCGGGAAGCAGCAGACCCCGGAGGTATTCGCTGCTGTTGCCCACCTTCTGGATCAGACGTACGCCGCAGGGGGCGGCGCTTGGCGCCAGCAGTTCGATTCCGACCTGGGTCCCCTGATGCTTGATCTGGCGAATCCAGCGAACAACCGCCACGCTCCAGGGGTGCGAACTCTGTTCCCGCACGCCCAGAATCTCTCCGGCCTGCAGGGACGCTGGCACATTGCTTTCCCAGGCAACGCAGTAGCCGCCCGGGCTGGTGTTGATGAGTAGGGCGTGGTGCGATTTCGGTCGATTTCTGTCGGCAAACTGTGTCGAAGCAGTGCCGTAGTTGCCCCGGAAGTTGATGGGCGTATCCGAGGAGTGAAAGCCATCGTCGCTTGGCCCGGCATCGTGGGCGCCGGCCCAGGCGTCCTGTTTTTGGCGGGCATTGCGCACGAACAGGTTCTCTTCGTCCTGGTGGCCGTTGTCGTTACCGTTCACGAACTCGGTGAAGGTTTTCTCGCCGGCGATGAAATAATGCGCAGCGGTGAGGCCAACGCAGACCTCCAGCGTGCCCTGGCTGGCAATCCGGTTGAAATTGCGTTTGGCCAGGATGCCCAGAGCCTGGCTCAGATGGGTCAACAGGGTATCGCTGACCTTGCCAGGGACGTGCAGGCCGCTATCGCCCGCGCTGTGATTGCGTCGGGCGTGCAGTACCTCCAGTAACATGGCTGACAAATCCCGGGTATCAAACCCGAAGCTTTCTTCTCCGGGCTGATGGTCGAGCAGGCTGCGATAGATGGGCGGGTTGTCCCGCTCCATGTTGACCACGAACAGGCTGTCTTCTCCGGTGTCGGGGCCGCAGCGGGTGTGATCACTCCAGGCCTCGAAAAGCTCGTAAACGTGGAGCAGTTCTGACTGGCGAAGCTGGTTGGGGCGGGCGCATCCCAACAGAAGAATCCGCTTGTAGGCATCGGCCACGGTACTGGCTCGGCGATGCAGCAACGTGTCGTCGTCGACGCCAATGGAGGCCAGTTTGTTGCGGTGGCCAAAGCGGAACAGGCGGTGGCACTCAAGCCAGCTTTGTGCCGGGCTGGGGCAGTAAAGCTGATGGGAACGTACAATGGTCGCCGCCAGTTCGGAAATAGCCCGGTGTACCGCGATGGCAACCTGCTTTCGGTTGCGCTCTATGCCGCCGTTGTCGAGAAATTCCAGGACGCAGAGTTTGTAACCGGAGGCCAGATGCAGCTGCAGTGCCTGGGACAGATTGGCAATCTTGCGTTGTTTTTCCGGCAGGGCCACAGCCATGCCCAGATAGTGGCGGGAGAGCTCGTTACAGACGAAGTGAATCTTTTCGCGAATCAGTTCCAGATACTGCAGGCGTTGCTGCGGCGCGATGAAGAGATGGTTGAGCTCGATGATTGCGTGATAGAGCTGGCGCGAGACCTCTCCGATGTTCGCCATGGGCAGCTGGCTTACCCACCCCCGAAATGCTTTGGGCGTGGTATCGCAGAACGACAGGCTGGCTGTCTTTTGTTCAGGGACTCGGAGATCTGGTTTCAGGATCATGCCTTCCATGAATTCACGCCACTATTGAGGGTCACGGTTGGTATCCCGGGTTAGCCCATGACAGCAAGGCAGGTGGTTCTTCGCACTGCCGGCTTACTAAGCAAAACGCCGCAAATACATATAATTGTTCAAACGTTACTGGATCCTAAAATAGCAAGCCAGTTACAAAAAGCGAACAAATCACGAGTTTACAATCTTTGACATGTGAAGTTGGGCCAGCTTTTTGTGAAGCCTATCACGGGAACAGATTGATAGGAGACTTACCTTCCCGCCCCGGGACCTCTCTAACCAGCTTCGGTACCAGAAATCCGGGTAGGCGTGTCAGTAATGTTCGCACGAGGCCTCGCGCTTCCTCGTCAGCGACATCGTAGTGATGTGCCCCCTCAACCGGGTCGAAGGCGTGGAGATAGTAAGGCATAACACCGGCGTCAAACAGGGTTTCACTGAGCGTCTCCAGCACGTTGGCGTTGTCGTTCACGCCGCGCAGGATCACGCTCTGGTTCAGCAGCGTAACGCCGGCTGCACGAAGTCGGGCCAGCGCCTTTCGGGTTGCGTCGTCGATCTCTGCCGGGTGGTTGACGTGCAGTACCATGATCACCTGGGCAGGCGTTTCGGCCAGCCACTTCAGCAAGGCGTCGCACACCCGCTGCGGTATCACCACCGGCAGCCGGGTATGAAGGCGCAGTCGGCGTATGTGCGGGATGGCGCTGAGGTCGGCTGCCCACTGTGCCAGGAGGCGGTCGTTGACCGCGAGCGGGTCACCCCCGCTGAGAATGACTTCATTGACTTCCGGGCTTGCAGAAAGCGTGTCCAGTACCTGTTGCCGGTCGTCAGGGCTCAGTCGCTGGTCCTCATAAGGAAAATGACGGCGAAAGCAGTAACGGCAGTTGATCGCGCACTGCCCGGTAACCATGAGCAGGGCACGACTGCGATACTTGCGGATCAGGCCAGTCGTCTGCATGGCGTCGCCTTCTTCCAGTGGGTCGCGCAGGAATCCCGGAACGCTCAGGCTCTCCTGATCCATCGGTAATACCTGTTTCAGCAGCGGGTCGTCTGGGTCGCCTTTGCGCATCCGATCCAGAAAGGGCTTCGGTACCCTCACGGGGAAAAGCTCGTGCCCGGCCCTGGCGCCCGCCAGCCAACGCTCGGGTGAAAGCTCCAGCCGTTCCAACAAGATCTCCGGCGACGTGATCGACTCCGAGAGCAGTTGCTGCCAGCTTCGGTGGTCTTCGGCAAGGTGGGCTTCTATACGGGTGGGGGTTCGCTGTATCATAGCGACCTTTGAATTTTAAACTGCATTTTGTCAGGTGAACATTTCATGGCTTCATATTCTACCAACGAATTCCGCAGCGGTCTTAAGGTTTTGCTGGATGGCGACCCCTGTATCATGCTCGATAACGAATTCGTCAAACCGGGGAAGGGGCAGGCCTTTAACCGGGTAAAACTGCGGAATCTCATGACGAACCGGGTCTGGGAGCGCACCTTCAAGTCAGGTGAGAGCCTGGAAGCCGCGGACGTTCTCGACCAGGACATGGAATACCTTTACACCGATGGTGAGTTCTGGCATTTCATGCTCACCGATGGTTCGTTTGAGCAGTATCCGGCAGACGCCAAGGCAGTTGGCGATACCGTCAAGTGGCTCAAGGAGCAGGATGTCTACACCGTTACTCTTTACAACGGTGCCCCGCTGACGGTCACGCCGCCGAACTTTGTCGAGTTGGAAGTGGTGGATACCGATCCGGGTATGAAGGGTGATACCGCGCAGGGTGGCTCCAAGCCGGCGACACTTTCTACCGGTGCCGTGGTCAACGTTCCCTTGTTCATCACCATCGGGGAAGTGCTCAAGGTCGACACCCGTTCCGGCGAGTATGTCAGCCGCGTAAAGAGCAGCTGATTCCAGGATGACTGAGCAACCTGTCTGGCAGCCTTCTGCCTCGCAGGCCGCCCTGAAAAGCCGTGCACAACAATTGGCGTTTGTGCGCGGCTTTTTTGCTGAACGGGAGGTCATGGAGGTGGAGACACCGGTTCTTGCACAACAGGGTGTCACCGATCTGAATCTCGAGGGCGTGTTTGCCGATGTGTCGGCCATGGGGCGCCGGGGAGGCTGGCTGCAGACTTCGCCCGAGTACCATATGAAGCGGCTCCTGGCCGCAGGCTCGGGGTCGATCTACCAGATTTCAAAAGTGTTCCGGAACGGGGAGCGGGGGCGGCGCCACAATCCGGAATTCTCTCTGCTCGAATGGTATCGGGTCGGATTCGACGATCGCGGGCTGATGGAGGAAGTGTCTGACCTGGTCTGCGGTTGGCTTGGATGCTCGCGGCCCCGTCTTTTGTCCTACCGTGACGCCATGATGGCATGGGCGCACCTGGACCCGTTCGAGATCAGTGATCGTGATCTGGCCCATCGCTGTGAGCAGTGGCTGGCGCCGGAGCAAGTGGCTGGACTGGGGCGGGATGGCTGCCTTGATCTGGTGATGAGCTTTGCTGTGGAGCCCAACCTCGGTCGGAGCGCGCCAGAGTTCATAACCGGTTACCCGTCGTCACAGGCGGCCCTTGCCAGGGTGTCGCAAGTGGACGGGCACAACGTGGCCCATCGCTTCGAGCTTTACGTTGACGGGCTGGAGTTATGCAATGGCTACTGGGAATTGGCGGATGCCGAAGAGCAGCGCCGACGCTTCGAGATGGATAATCTGCTTCGCAGGCAGGCGGAGAAACCGGAGATGGATGTGGACGAAGCTTTCCTGGCGGCAATGAACGCCGGTTTGCCCGACTGTGCCGGTGTTGCACTCGGCCTTGACCGTCTGCTGATGCTCAAGCTGGGTACCCGGAATATCGCCGACGTACTCAGCTTTCCGTTTGAGCGGGCTTAGGTCTCAGGCTTGCGTGCCAAACGCCTCGCCCATACGCACAGTCTTGCCCGCAACCTGGTCCTCATTCCAGGTCACTGAACCTTTGGGCATCACCATCACAACCGTTGAGCCCAGGCGGAATCGCCCCATCTCTTCGCCCCGGGCAAACGTTCTGGCCTGCTCTCCCTGGTAACGGGTGCTGGTGACCAGGCCGTTTCCGGGGGCTACCACGCCAGACCATACCGTCTCTACGCTGCCCACAATCATGGCGCCCACCAGCACCAGGGCCATGGGGCCGGCGTCAGTGTCAAAGATGCAGGCAACCCGCTCGTTACGGGCAAACAGGTTCGGGACGTTCTCGGCCGTTACCGGATTCACCGAGAACAGCTTGCCCGGAATGTAGACCATCTCCCGAAGAGTGCCGGCCATGGGCATATGAATCCGATGATAATCCTTGGGTGAGAGATAGATGGTGGAGAACTCACCTTCTTCGAAGGGCTCTGCCCGCTGCGGATCGCCGCCCAGCAGTTCGGTCAGGCTGAACGATTGCCCTTTGGCCTGGAAGACCCGGTCGCCACTGACTTGGCCAAGCTGGCTGATGGCCCCATCCACCGGGCTGACCAGCGTTTCTTCGCCTCCGGCCAGTGGTCGAAGTCCGGGTTTCAGGGCGCGCGTAAAGAACGCATTGAAGCTGGGGTACGCCGTGGGATCCGGCTCGGCGGCTTCATTCATGTTTACGCCATAGCGGCCGATAAACCATTTAATCACGCGATTCTTGAGCGCCGGGGTACGATCATTATCCGCCAGCCGGCCGGCAACGCGGGAAACCGCCAGCTGCGGAGTAACGTACTGGCTCAGAACAAACAGCTTGTCGAACATTAAAAAGTAACCCTTTGCGCTCAAAGGCGCGAAGTTTACCAAAGACTGCCCCCTGTATAGAAATTGTTTCACGGCTTAGCGGTCGCCGCGGAGCCTTGCTATGATCGGGGCACAAAATACGGTGAGCGCTGATTCCGTTCGCCGATAACCAAAAAACGAAGGCGTGCATTCTCCCCATGTTATTGATTATTGGAGCAGTGGTTGTCCTTGTGAGTGTGCTCGGTGGGTATGTCTTGCATGGCGGCAACCTGATGGTTCTCTGGCAACCCACAGAGATTCTGATTATTTTCGGCGCCGCAATCGGCTCGTTCGTGATTGCCAATCCTCTGCACACGGTCAAGGAAGTGTTTCAGGGCATGCTGCGTCAATTGACCGGGTCGCCGTTCAACAAGTCGTTCTATATGGATCTGCTCAGCCTGCTCTATGAGATCTTCGACAAGTCCCGAAAGCAGGGTGTAATGGCGATCGAAGAGGACATCGATAATCCTGAGTCCAGTCAGATTTTCAGCCGTTATCCGGCGATCATGAAGTCGAAGGAGCTGCTCGCCTTCATCACCGACTACCTGCGCATCATCAGTTCCGGCAACATGGCAACCCATGAGCTTGAGGGCATGATGGAGAATGAGATTGATAGCCGTCAGCATGAGTTGGAAGAGCCATCCCACGCGGTAAACAAGATTGCCGACGCGTTGCCGGGCCTGGGCATTGTTGCCGCGGTGCTCGGCATCGTCATTACCATGAACTTCCTGTCCGAAGGGCCCGAGCGCATTGGTCTGAGTGTTGCCGCGGCACTGGTCGGTACCTTCCTGGGGATCTTCATGGGGTACGGTTTTGTCGGCCCCGTCTCCATTGCCATGGAGCATTCGGCCAAGTACGAGCTGAAAGCTTATGAATGCACCAAATCGGCCATTGTTGCCACTGTGTCCGGCCAGGCGCCGCAGATGGCGATCGAGTTCGGTCGCAAGGCGTTGCCCACCGACAAGCGGCCGGGCTTCCAGGAACTGAACGATCACGTTCGCTCCAAGTGATGTCTGTCCAACCCTGATCCGGAGCTGAGGCGTGGAAGAACAACCGATCATCATCAAACGCAAGAAGGTGGTTGCCGGCGGTCACCATGGTGGTTCCTGGAAGGTGGCCTTTGCCGACTTTGCGACCGCCATGATGGCGTTCTTCCTGGTGCTGTGGCTGACAGCAACGGCGTCTCCTGAACAGAAAAAGGCCGTTGAGGGTTACTTTCGCGATCCCGTTGGTTTCACCGAGGGTGGTTCCCCCAATCCTGTCGACCTCGAAGGCAGTGCGTCGGTGGTCACCGAGGCGAGTCCTGACATTGAATCCAGTCAGATTCAGATCGAAGACGAAGTGGTGGACGAGCTGTCCGAAACCCTTGAGCAGCGGCGCATGGAGCAACTGTTTCAAGAGCTCAAGGAGCGGATTGAGCAGAACGAGACCCTTCAGGAATTCAAGGATCAGCTGTTGATCGACATCACCGACGAAGGGTTACGCATTCAGATCGTCGATCGGTCAGGACGGCCGATGTTTGATAGTGGCCGTGCCGAGCTCAAATACTATTCTCAGGACATTCTGTTTGAACTGGCGAAAACGCTGGGGTCGGTGGATAACAAGCTCAGCCTGACCGGGCACACCGACGCGACCCCGTTCGGTGGGCGGCCCGGCTACACCAACTGGGAATTGTCTGCGGACCGTGCGAATACGGCCCGGAGGGCGTTGGTGGCAGGCGGTGTCAGGCAGGGGCAGATTGCCCGGGTAGTGGGTCTGAGCGATTCTGTGTTGTTTGACAAGGAGGACCCGCAGGCCCCGGTCAACCGGAGAATCTCCATCATCGTACTGAACAAGAAGACGGTGAGAGGGATTCAGGATAGCGCAGGCCGCAGTGACGAGCCGCTTATCGACCTGACCCAGCCGTCTGAAGCCGAAAAACAGGAAGCAATGCAGAAGCTGGAAAGTGGAGACTGGCAGCAAGACAAGCCCGAACCCGCGCCGGGCGAGCTGAGCTGGTAGCGCCGGGCGCAGTCGGCTCAGTCCAGTTTGAGGCCGCGCGCCTGCTGCTCGCTCATATCCTGAAGGATGCGGTGGAAGCTTTTGAGGCGTGCCGGACTGATCCGGCCTTCCGCCGCCGCCGCATCAATGGCGCAGCCGGGGTCGCCCATATGCCGGCAGTTCCGGAACTTGCAGTGACCGATTTCGTCCCGGATTTCACGAAACCCGTACTCAATCTCCTGAGGCGTCATGTGCCAGAGGCCAAATTCCCGAATGCCCGGTGAGTCGATCAAATCCCCGCCAATGGGCAGGTGGAACAGCTTGGCGGTGGTGGTGGTGTGTACGCCCTTGCCGGTACTTTCCGAAACCGCCCCGACCCGGATCGCCTCATCCGGTATCAGGGTCTGAATGATCGACGATTTGCCAACCCCGGACTGGCCGACGAAGACGCTGGTCTGGTTTTTCACGAGGGCCTCGACTTCCGGCGAGGGGCGATCGCCGGATTCCGCCGCCGAGGTTCGGACAACCTGATAGCCCAATGCCTCATACCGCCCCAGCAGGGCATCGATCTGGTCCCGGTTCCGGTCGGTAATCAGGTCGGTCTTGTTGAGCAGGATCACCGCCGGAATGTCGGTGATTTCGGACGCGACCAGGTAGCGGTCGATCAGGTTGTCGTGGGGTTCGGGCTCGGACGCGATCACCAGGATGATGTGGTCTATGTTGGCCGCCACCGGTTTGAGCGCGCCGAAATTGTCGGGGCGTTGCAGCAGGTTCTGCCGGTCGCAGCGGGCAACGATCACGCCCGTTTCATTCTTGCCGGAGCGCCAGACCACCTTGTCGCCGGTCACCAGGCTGTCGATGTTGGCGCGGACAAAGCAGCGAACCACTTCGCCGGAGTGCTCTCCTTCAAGGGCTTCCACGTCCAGTTGCTGTCCGTAGTGGGCAATGACGAGCCCTTCCTGTTCCTGGCCCAGCTCACCGGCCTCGGCCTGTTGCTGAACGGCTTTTTCCTTCCGGGCTGCGCGGGCCGCTCGCTCTTCCTGGATTTTCTTGATTCGGAATTGCTGCTGTTTGTTCAGTCGCCGTTTTGCCATTAAGGATCAGCTGCCAGTATTCGGTGGAGTGAGGTGTCACATCATACGTGAATCGGCCACAATACACAGAGTATTACCCAATTCCACCACCAAGATACCCCGAGGTTAGGAACTGAAAATGGCAGAAGGTGATCGTTTAGTATGGATAGATCTGGAGATGACCGGCCTCGATCCGGAGAAGGAACGGATCATTGAGATGGCCACCATCATTACCGATTCGGAATTGAATGTCGTGGCGGAAGGGCCGGTCATTGCCGTGCACCAGTCCGATAGCCTGCTGGAGGCGATGGACGAGTGGTGCACGAACACCCATGGTGCCAGCGGTCTGACCAAGCGGGTGAAAGAGAGCACAATCGACGAAGCTGAGGCGGAACAGCAGACGTTGGCATTTCTCCAGCAGCACCTGGAGTCAGGCAAGTCACCGCTGTGTGGCAACAGCATTGGCCAGGATCGCCGATTCCTGGTCAAGTACATGCCAAAGCTGGAGAGCTTCTTTCACTACCGCAATCTGGACGTGTCCACGGTCAAGGAACTGGCCCGGCGCTGGCGCCCGGACGTGCTGGCGGGCGTGAAGAAGCAGGGCAGTCATCTGGCCCTCGACGACATCCGCGACTCCATCAACGAGTTGCGCCACTATCGCGATACCTTCTTCAAGCTTTAGGCTTCAAGCTACAGGCCGTGTTGCCTCAGGGCCCACCGAACGTGCTCGCGGACCATGTCGCTGGGATGGTCCGCACGCTGCTTCAGGGCTTCGATAACGGGGATGGTTGAGGGGGCGTTGCCCAGTCCCACGGCCAGATTCCTTAACCACCCTTCATACCCCGTTCGGCGAATCGCCGACCCCTCCGTCCGCTTCAGGAACTGCTCTTCGGTCCAGAGAAAGAGCTCCGCCAGGGTGCTGTTATCCAGCCTGTGGCGCGGCTGGAAATCGTCTTCGGCGGTAGGTTTGCTGAATTTCTGCCAGGGACAAACCAGTTGGCAGTCGTCGCAGCCAAAAACCCGATTGCCCATGAGTGGTCTCAGTTCCTCAGGAATGCTGCCTTTGAGCTCAATGGTGAGGTAGCTGATGCACCGTCGGGCATCCAGTTCGTGTGGCCCGACGAACGCATCGGTTGGGCACAGATCGAGGCAGGCCGAACAGCTGCCGCAGTGGTCCGTTTCGAAGGGCTCATCCACGGGCAGTGGGGCACTGGTAAAAATCTCTCCCAGAAAGAAAAACGAGCCGGCCCGGGGGTGGATCAGCATGTTGTTTTTGCCGATCCATCCGAGCCCGGCGCGTTGAGCCAGCGCTCGCTCCAGCACCGGCGCACTGTCCACGAACGCACGGTAGTCGTAGCCGCTGACGGCTCCATCAATCCACGCCGCCAGTGTTGCCAGTCGTTTGCGAATCAGTTTGTGGTAGTCCCGGCCTAGTGCGTAGCGGGTCACGTAGGCGTTTTCCCGGTTAGTAAGCGCTTCTCTGGGGTTGTCCGGGGTGGGCAGGTAATCCATTCGCACGGAAATGACCCGGGTTGTCCCGGGAACCAGTGATCGCGGCGTGTAGCGTTTATCGCCGTGATAGCCCATATAATCCATTTCGCCCTGGTAGCCTTTATCCAGCCAGCGCTGCAGGTACCGGGCGTGTTGGCCGGTGTCGGGGAGGGTTATGCCCAGATCCGCGAAGCCGAGCTCAGAGGCCCGGTCGCGAATGCGATCGACGAGGTCTGCGAAATCCTTTCCGGTATCGGAGTGCTCAGGTGCTGCGCTCATGGGGCCTGCTGTTCTGAGGCAACTTATTGAAATTCAGTATGCCAAACTTTAATTTGATTAAGTTATGACCTTTTTCCCTGTTTTGCTATGCTTTACAGGTATCTGGCCATTTTTTTTAAACCGGTTTCTGTAACGGGAGCAAAGGCTCATGCCGCCGTCCGATGTGAGCAGTCTACCAGACGCATTGTTTTCCGCCGATGCCGTGCGGGAGATTGATCGCTATGTGATTGATCAGCAGGGTGTGGACGGCTTCGATTTGATGCAGCGAGCTGCCTATTCAGCCTTTCGGCGGCTGGTTCGGCAGTGGCCGGATTCAGGGCCGGTCCTGGTTCTGTGCGGTGCCGGGAATAATGGTGGCGATGGGTATCTGGTGGCGGCCAATGCCGCGCGCCACGGAATTGAGGTCCGATGCATTGCGGTTGCTCCGACCACGAAGCTCTCCGGAGATGCTCGCAAGGCATGGCAGAAGGCCTGTAAAGACGGTGTGCCGGTGCTGGAGCTGGATGAGCTGAGTGAGGCGGAGCTGGATGACCTGTTCAGTCAGGCTGGCGTGCTGGTCGATGCGATGCTGGGTACGGGCGTATCAGGAGCGCCCCGGGAGCCTTTCGCCGGTCTGATTAGCCGGTGCAACAAAGCCCCGGCCTCGGTGCTCGCGATTGATCTGCCTTCCGGGCTCAACGCCACCACCGGCGCAACGGAAGGCGATGTGGTCAACGCTGACCTGACGGTGACTTTCATCGGCCTCAAGGCCGGTCTGTTTACCGGGCAGGGCGCAGCGGTATGCGGCTGTGTGGTGTTTGAGTCCCTCGATACCGGTGACGGCGTTGACCTGAGCGGGCAGCAGCCGCTGGCGCATCGGCTTGACTGGCCGGCAACCCGTTCGTGGCTCCCGGAGCGCCCGGCCAATGCGCATAAAGGCCGGTTTGGCCATGTGCTGGTGGTGGCCGGGGATCGTGGGTTTGGCGGCGCGGGATTGATGGCTGCCGAGGCTGCTGCCCGGGCCGGAGCCGGACTGGTGTCCCTTGCAACGCGTCCGGAACACGTAACGGCGGCTTTGGCCCGCTGCCCGTCGATCATGGTTCACGGCCTGATTCACGGGTCCGAACTGCCGCCCTTGCTGGAGTCAGCAACGATTGTCGTCTGTGGTCCGGGAATGGGGCAGGGAGCCTGGGGGCAGCAGATGCTGGAGCAGGTTGTCGAGAGCGGCAAGCCCAGGGTGCTGGATGCCGATGCCCTCAATCTGCTGTCATCTCGTGTGCCCGTGCCTGCAGATAATCACATACTGACGCCCCATCCGGGAGAGGCGGCCCGGTTGCTAAACTGTCTGGTGCCTGAAGTGGAGGCGGATCGGGTTGCGGCGGCCAGAAGGTTGCAGAAAACCTATGGTGGTACGATTCTCCTGAAAGGGGCCGGGTCGGTGATTGCGTCGGACGAGGAAACCGTTGATATTGTCAGCGGCAGCAATCCAGGCATGGCGACAGGGGGTATGGGCGATGTATTGTCCGGCATGATTGGTGCCCTGTATGGCCAGATCGGTGATGCCCGGCGGGCAGCGGGACTCGCGGCTTCCGTTCATTTAGCTGCCGCCAATTTGGCCTCCGAAAGCAAAGGCTTTATCGGATTGGTGCCCAGTGATGTGATTGACGCTTTGCCAGCGGTGTTCCGCGAGTCGGAAGTGGGCAGAGTATGGGGTCGGGAGGACTCATGACTATTTTCGGAAATGAGCGGCGCCTGTTCCTCGAAAGTGAACTGGAAACCGAGCAACTGGGGCGCGAACTGGCAAGGCTGGTAGTTGCCTCGGGCAAGGGGCTCACGGTTTTTCTCGATGGGGATCTTGGCATGGGTAAGACCACGCTCAGCCGGGGGGTTATGCGGGGACTTGGTCACGAAGGCGCGGTCAAAAGCCCGACGTATACGTTGGTTGAGCCTTACGAGCATCTGCAGCCGATGGCGTATCATTTTGATCTTTATCGAGTGGGCGATCCCGAGGAATTGGAATACATGGGCATTCGGGATTACTTTTCGGGACAGAGTCTCTGCCTGATCGAGTGGCCGGAGCGAGGCAAAGGCCTCCTTCCGGATGCAGACCTTGAAATACACCTTGAGCGCGAGGGCAGCGGTCGCTCGGTGGTTCTCAGGGCCGGTTCGGAGCAGGGAGCAGTCCTGCTGAACCAGTTGGAATTGATCGGGCCCGGCCACTGATGGCAACGGGCTAAGACTCTAGTTGAGCAGGACAGCGGTATGAGTAAGGTTACATCAATCCTTAACAGTGTGGCGGGCCTGGCGTTGGTTCTGATGCTGTCGTTCTCGCTGGCAGCCCAAGCGGGCACCCGCGTAGAGGGTGCGCGCATCTGGCCGGCTCCGGATCACACTCGTCTGGTGCTGGATACGGCCGGCAAGGTGGCACATAACGTTTTTTCATTACAGAGCCCTGCCCGCCTGGTCATTGACCTGAAAAACACCGAGCTGAAAGCCAATTTTGACAAGTTGGACCTGTCAGACAGTCCGATTCGCCGAATCCGCAGCGCACCCCGCAATGGGACTGATCTGCGGGTGGTCCTGGATCTCAAGAGCGATATCAAGCCGCGCAGTTTTCAGCTTGAGCCCAACGAGCAGTATGGTCACCGCCTGGTGGTTGATTTGATCGACGAGGGTGGCACTCGACTGGAAAAGGCGACCAAACCAACAGTGACGCAAGACGCCGGGGGTAAGCGGGATGTCATTGTTGTCATCGACGCCGGTCACGGTGGTGAGGATCCGGGGGCGTTGGGGCCGCGAGGCACTCGCGAGAAGGACGTTGTTTTGAAAATGTCGAAGACACTGGCCAACCTGATTAACGAACGCCCCGGCTACACCGCCAAGCTGACTCGCACCGGGGATTATTATATTGGTTTGCGCGATCGGACCCTGTTGGCTCGCAAGTACAACGCCGATCTGTTCGTGTCGGTGCACGCCGATGCCTTTCGCACCCCACAACCCAAGGGTGCCTCGGTTTTTGCGCTGTCACAGCGGGGCGCCACCAGTGAGACCGCGCGCTGGCTCGCCCAGAGTGAAAACCGTTCGGACCTGACCGGTGGTGTGTCTCTGGATGGTCGCGACGACATGCTGGCCGGGGTGCTGCTTGATCTGTCCATGACCGCGAGCATCAACGCCAGTCTGGGTGTGGGTAGCTCGGTACTTGGCAAGCTGGGCAGCGTAGCCAAGCTGCACAAGTCGGGGGTCGAGCAGGCCGCGTTCGTGGTCCTGAAATCCCCGGATATTCCCTCCATCCTGGTTGAGGCCGGGTTCATCTCCAATCCGCAGGAAGAAAAGAACCTGTCGACCGAGTGGTATCGAAGCCGTCTGGCCAGCGCCATCATGAAAGGCATCGACGATTACTTCCAGAAAACACCACCACCGGGCACGTTGCTGGCGTGGCAGAAGCAGCAGCGGGGCGGCAGTTCCGTCAGTCATTACCGGATACAGCGCGGAGACACGCTCTCCGGCGTTGCCAGAAGGAATCAGACCACCGTCAGCGAGCTTATGCAGTTTAACGACCTGAGGGACGACCGTGTTATGGTAGGGCAAACCATTCGTATTCCCGCATCCTGATCAAGAGGTTTTCCCGAAACATGCCCCACATTCAATTGCTCTCGCCACGGCTCGCGAACCAGATCGCCGCCGGCGAGGTGGTGGAGCGTCCTGCGTCGGTCGTTAAAGAACTGGTTGAAAATGCCCTGGACGCCGGTGCTGGCCGGGTCGACGTAGAGATCGAGCAGGGCGGCGCAAAGCTTATTCGGGTCAGGGACGACGGCAGCGGTATCGACGAGCAGGATTTGCCACTGGCGCTCAGTCGCCATGCCACCAGCAAGATCGCCAGCCTTGACGATCTGGAGGCGGTGGCCTCGCTCGGTTTTCGTGGTGAGGCGCTGGCCAGTATCAGCTCGGTTTCCCGCCTGACACTGACGTCGCGGACGGTCGCCCAGGAAGCCGCTTCTCGGGTGGAAGTGGAGGGCCGCGATATGGACGCCCGAATCTCGCCCGCAGCACATCCGGTGGGAACCACCGTGGAAGTGCGCGACCTGTTCTTCAATACACCCGCCCGTCGTAAGTTCCTGCGTACTGAAAAGACTGAATTCAATCATGTGGAAGAGTGTGTCCGCCGCCAGGCTCTCAGCCGTTTTGATGCCGGATTTACCCTGCGTCACAACCAGCGTGTGGTGCAGAGCCTGCGTCCGGCAGAGTCTTCCGTGGATAAAGAGCGCCGAATCGGTGCGCTGTGCGGTCAGCAGTTCATCGACAATGCCGTGGTGATTGATGCCGAGGCCACCGGGCTGCGGTTGTGGGGCTGGGTGGCTTTGCCGACGTTCTCCCGGAGCCAGGCCGATCTGCAGTACTTCTTCGTGAACGGGCGGGTGATCCGCGATCGGCTGGTGGCTCATGCCGTGCGCCAGGCTTACCGGGACGTGCTCTACAACAATCGCCATCCGGCTTTTGTGCTGTATCTGGAGGTTGATCCGGCCACGGTCGATGTGAACGTACATCCGACCAAGCACGAAGTCCGCTTCCGTGATGGCCGGCTGGTGCATGATTTCATTTTCCGGACGCTGCACAAGGCATTGGCCGATGTGCGTCCGGACGATCACTTGCGTGGTGCCGTTGCTCAATCCTTCGGGCGAGAGAATGCGTCCGTACCCCAACCTGCAATGGCCAGCCCGGGAGCGACTGCCGGCGCGTGGGCTGGGCAGCCTGCAGGGTCGTATTCGAGTGAGCCGCCGGCGCAGACGAGCGCTTTCGGCGGTCAGTACACGGGCCAAAACCAGCCTCAGCAGGAGTGGCACGCCAGTGACCAGATGGCGTTCTATAACTCCCTGAATGCCGGGGGCGGTGTCGACCATGGCGCGGCGACGGCATCCGCCGGTATGGCAGCGGTCATGCCAACGCCTCCGACCGACAGTGACGAGGAGCCGCCACTGGGGTACGCCATCGCCCAGCTCCACGGCATCTACATTCTGGCTCAGGGTCGGGCCGGGCTGATTGTGGTGGATATGCACGCGGCCCACGAGCGCATCACCTATGAGCGTATGAAACGGGCGCTGGCGGAGCAGGATCTCAAGAGTCAGCCCCTGCTGGTGCCTCTGTCCGTGGCAGTGAGCCAGAAAGAAGCGGCGTTGGCAGAGACCCACGGGGAGGAATTGCAGCAGCTCGGATTGCAGGTGGAGCGGATCGGGCCCGAGACCCTGGCGGTCAGGCAGGTGCCGGCCTTACTGCGCGGTGCAGACACCGAACAACTGATTCGGGATGTCCTGGCCGACCTGATTGAACATGGCCAGAGTGATCGGGTGGAGGCGGTGACCCACGAGCTTCTGGGAACCATGGCTTGCCATGGCTCCGTGAGAGCCAATCGACAGCTGACCATTCCGGAGATGAACTCCCTGTTGCGGGATATGGAGGCCACCGAGCGCAGCGGTCAATGCAACCACGGCCGTCCTACCTGGACACTGGTGACGCTGTCAGAGCTGGACAAGCTGTTCCTGCGGGGGCGCTGACAGGTCATGACTGCGCGAAAGATTGGGTCAGAAGAGCGGCCGCCCGCCATCTTTTTGATGGGGCCAACGGCATCGGGAAAGACCGATCTGGCGATTGAGCTGTGTGAGCGTCTGCCCTGCGACATCATCAGCGTCGACTCCGCGATGATATACCGGGGCATGGATATCGGTACGGCCAAACCGTCCGCTGAGGAGCTGGCGCGGGCGCCGCACCGCTTGATCGATATCTGTGACCCGGCCGAGTCATACTCGGCGGCGGATTTTCGGCGGGATGCCCTGGCTGAAATGGAGAAGATCACCGCGGCGGGCCGGATTCCGTTACTGGTGGGCGGCACCATGATGTATTTCAAGGCCCTGCAGCACGGGATGTCCGGGTTACCGGGTGCCGATCCGCAACTGCGCCGGGCGCTGGAGCGGGAGGCTGAGTGCAAGGGCTGGGCAGCACTGCATGGGGAGCTTGGGGAGAAGGACGCCGTTGCGGCCCGCCTGATCCACCCCAACAACCGGCAGCGATTACTGCGGGCACTTGAGGTCATTCGCCTGACCGGCAAGCCTATTTCTTCATTCTGGCAGGCCGAAGGTTCCAGTCTGCCCCAAAATCAAGGGGATGGTGTCGAGGATTACACCTATTTCACCCAATGGCAGGCAGACGAAGTCACTTCGCTTCCGTATACTGTGGTCCAGCTTGCTGTGGCGCCGCCGGAGCGGCGACTGCTTCACGAAAGAATTCATCTGCGCTTTCTGAATATGTTGGAAGCCGGCTTTCTTGATGAAGTGCGGGCTCTGATGGGCAGAGGCGATTTGCACCCGGATCTCCCTTCCATGCGTTGTGTCGGTTATCGTCAGGCCTGGGGTTATCTGGCCGGTGATTGTGACTATGACACATTTGTAAGTAAGGGCGTTGCAGCCACGCGCCAGTTGGCCAAGCGGCAGTTAACATGGTTGCGCAAGTGGTCCGGTGTGGATTGGCTGGACAGCGGGGAGCTAGATATCTCCACGACAGCCTTGAAAAAAATTGGACTTCGCACCACATTTAATTCTGAAAAATGACGATCTGCATTTACTAAAAACAGGAGAACACACATGTCAAAAGGGCACTCGTTACAAGACCCTTACCTCAATGCCTTGCGCAAGGAACGCATTCCGGTTTCCATCTTTCTGGTCAATGGCATCAAGCTTCAGGGCCAGATTGAGTCTTTCGACCAATTCGTGATTTTGCTGAAAAACACTGTCAGCCAGATGGTCTACAAGCACGCTATTTCCACCGTGGTACCTGCCCGTAATGTTCGCATTCCGCCGCAGGCCCCGGGAGGAGAGGGTGAGTCTGAAGACTGATTTGCCCGGCTCGCCGGCACTGCCACCCGCGTCTCTGAAGAGCCTCACCGCTCGGAAGGGCGCGGGTGTTTGTTTTTATGGCATGACAGTTTGACTGTTTCGGAGTTGATAACACTTGTTTGAACGTCCAGACGTCGGTGAACGGGCGATTCTCGTTCACATCGATTTCACCTCCCAGCAAGAAACCGAAGATCCCGATGAATTCCGGGAGCTGGTGACCTCCGCGGGCGTAGAGCCGGTGGCAGTGGTTAATGGCTCGCGTAAGCAGCCCAGCCCACGGCTATTCGTGGGAGAGGGCAAGTTGGAAGAGATCCGTGACGCCATCAGCGCGAATGAGGCAGACGTGGTGTTGTTCAACCACGCCCTGAGCCCGAGCCAGGAGCGCAATATCGAGCGGGACCTGAAATGTCGGGTGCTCGACCGAACCGGTGTGATTCTCGATATTTTCGCCCAGCGAGCCCGCACTCACGAAGGTAAACTCCAGGTTGAGCTCGCCCAGCTTGAGCATATGTCAACGCGACTGGTACGCGGCTGGACACACCTGGAGCGTCAGAAAGGCGGTATTGGTCTGCGGGGGCCGGGTGAGACGCAGCTGGAGACAGACCGGCGACTGCTGCGGGAGCGGATCAAGTCCATCCACAAGCGTCTGGAAAAGGTGCGTCGCCAGCGGAATCAGGGGCGTCGGGCGAGAAAACGCGCTGACATTCCGACGGTTTCGCTGGTTGGTTACACCAACGCCGGCAAGTCGACCCTGTTCAACCGAATTACCACTTCCAGCGTATATGCAGCAGATCAGTTGTTTGCAACGCTCGATCCGACCCTGCGGCGACTGGAACTTCCGGATATCGGCCCGGTCGTAATGGCCGACACCGTGGGCTTTATTCGTCACCTGCCTCATAAGCTGGTTGAGGCGTTTCGGGCAACGCTGGAAGAAACAACGCAAGCATCGCTGCTGATGCACGTTATCGACTGCCATGATAGTCGCCGCGATGAGAATATCGAGCAGGTTGAAGAGGTGCTGGCCGAAATCGGTGCGGATGAAATCCCCGTGCTTCAGGTTTTTAACAAGATTGATTTGCTTGATAATTTTACCCCCCGGGTTGAGCGTAATGAAGACGGTATCCCGGTGCGAGCCTGGGTTTCCGCAGTCACGGGTGAGGGGCTGGATGGTCTGTTCGACGCCGTCGTAGAGCGTCTGGCCGAAGATGTTGTGCATTATTACGTGTTGCTTGGGCCGGCTGATGGCAAGCTGCGGGCCTTACTTCACGAAGCGGGATCTGTACTGAGCGAGCAGCACCGGGAAACCGGCGATGCCGTCCTTGAAGTGCGATTGCAGAACCGGGACTGGCATCAGTTACTGAGCCGTGCCGGAATGAACGAAGATTCAGTCCGTCTCGATGACAGCCACACCCGATAGTGGGCGGGCTATTGCCGGGGCGCTGATAAATCCCTAGTATTTGCAGCCATTCTATTAAGTCAGGAACGGAGAGCACTATGGCCTGGAACGAACCGGGTGGAAATCGCAACGACAATGATCCCTGGGGCACCGGTGGTCGTCGCGGCGATGATCAGGGGCCGCCAGACCTCGATGAGGCACTGAAAAAAGGTCTCGATAAACTGAACAAAATGCTCGGCGGAAAGGGCGGTAAGTCCGGCGGCAGCGGAAGCGGAACCGGTGGCAGCGCCGGTGGCTTTGGTGCCATTCTTGCGCTCGCCGGGATTCTGGTTGTCGGTTACGTGATTTTCCAGTCTTTCTATACTGTCGACGAACAGGAACGTGCGGTTGTCCTGCGTTTCGGTGAGTACAACCGGACTGAAAACCCGGGCCTGCGCTTTAAGGTGCCGTTGATCGATGACGTAACCAAAGTCCGTGTGACCAGCGTTCGTACCGCGGAGTCCAGTGGTCAGATGCTGACCCAGGATGAGAACTTGGTTACCGTGGATCTGCAGGTACAGTACCGGGTGGGTGATGCCCAGGCCTACGTACTGAATGTTCGCGACTCAAACCAGGCCCTGGCGTTTGCGACCGACAGTGCCCTGCGTCATGAAGTGGGCAGTTCGTCCCTGGATGATGTGCTGACCGAAGGTCGTGCAGAACTTTCCGTCCGGGTAGAGCAGCGGCTTCAACGGTTCCTGGGGGAGTACGGAACTGGTCTTGAGATCGTGCGTGTGAACGTTGAGAGCACTCAGCCACCACCGGCGGTTCAGGATGCTTTCCGCGAAGTTCAGCGCGCCCGGGAAGATGAGCAGCGCGTCAAGGAAGAAGCCGAAACCTACCGCAATAAGGTGGTTCCCGAAGCTCGAGGCCAGGCTCAGCGCATGATTGAGGAAGCTAATGCCTACAAACAGGAAGTCATCGAGCGAGCCCGAGGCGAAACCGCGCGCTTCCTCGAGTTGTTGGCGGTTTATCAGAATTCACCGACGGTTACCCGTGACCGCATGTACCTTCAGACCCTGGAAACGGTGCTGTCCAGCAGCAGCAAGATCCTCGTGGATACCGAAAGCAGTGGCAACATGATGTATCTGCCGTTGGATCGCTTGACCCAGGGGAGCCTCCCGCGCAGCGGTGGTCAGTCTTCAGGCGGCAGTGGAGACCAGATGGATATTCAGTCCCTGACCGATCAGGTCATCAAGGAGCTGCGTTCCAGGCAGGACACTAATGTACGGAGGAGCAGATAATCATGGGACCTAAAGGTGTAGTGGGTCTTGCAGGCGCCCTCATTGTTGTCCTGCTCGTGCTGTCCAGCGTGTACATCATCCCGGAAACGCACCGGGGCGTTATGTTGCGCTTTGGTGAGTTGGTGGAAACCGACATTCAGGCCGGGATCCATTTCAAAGTGCCGGTCATTGATCAGGTTCGTGAATTCGATATCCGGGTACTGACCATGGATCTTCCGTCCCGCCAGTACTTGACGGTCGAGAAGAAGCCGCTGGATGTGGATTCCTACATTGCCTGGAAAATCCGTGATGTTGACCAGTTCTATCGTGCCACTGGCGGCGACGAATACCGGGCACAGTCTCTGCTGCTGTCCCGGGTCGACAATGGCCTGCGTGACGAGTTCGGTATTCGTACCATGCACGAAGTGGTATCCGGGCAGCGCGATGAGCTGATGCACACACTGCGTGACCGGGTGAACGAGACCTCCCTGAGCGAATTCGGCATTGAGGTGCTGGATGTGCGTGTCAAAGCCATCGAGTTTCCCGGCCAGGTCAGCGAGAACGTTTACCGCCGTATGGCGACCGAGCGAGAGAAACTGGCCCAGGAATTCCGCTCTCGGGGCCGTGAGTTGGCAGAAGGCATTCGTGCGGATGCGGATCGCCAGCGCACCGTAATCCTGGCTGAAGCGTTCGCAGAGTCTGAGGAGACCCGTGGTGAAGGCGATGGTCAGGCGGCTGCGATCTATGCAGATGCCTATGGCTCAAATGCCGAGTTCTACAGCTTCTATCGCAGTCTGCAGGCGTACCGGAATACCTTCTCCAGCAAGGACGATATCATGGTCATTGACTCCGACAGTGACTTCATGAAATTCCTGAAGGATCCTCAGGGCGGTCGCTGAAGCTCCGCCTTCCGGATCGAAAAACCGGAATACCTCGGTATTCCGGTTTTTTTGTGCCGACCAACCGTGTAAAATTCCGACGGTTTTGTTTCCGGTTTTTGCCGCGGAATTCGCCATAAATCCTGTGTAAACCCCACGGCGCTCTCGCCGAAGCGGGCCTGACGGACAACGTAATCTCATGACAGTATCTGATCGCTGGTTACTGCCGGACGGGGTAGAGGACATTCTGCCGCCCCTGGCCGGACGGATCGAATCCCTGCGCCGGGATGTAATGGATACCTGCCAACGCTGGGGCTACCAGCTCGTAATTCCTCCTCTGATCGAATACCTTGAGTCGCTCTTTACCGGTACCGGTCACGATCTGGAACTGCAGACTTTCAAACTCACGGATCAGCTGACGGGGCGGATGATGGGGGTCCGGGCAGACATGACCCCCCAGGCCGCTCGCATTGATGCGCACACCATGGGGCAGGAGGGCATCACCCGCCTTTGTTACGCCGGCCATGTATTGCATACCCGGCCAAGGCATATGCTGACCGGCCGGACCCCGATCCAGGCCGGGTGTGAGTTGTTCGGCAGTGAATCCGAATCCGCCGATATGGAAGTGATCAGCCTGATGCTGGAGACCCTGCGGGTCGCCGGTCTGCCCCGCATTCATCTGGATCTGGCGCATGTCTCGATTTACCAGAACCTGATTGGCGATGCGGATTTCGATCGCGACACCAAAGCAGCCATTTTTGATGCCATGGCCCGCAAGTCGGTGCCGGAGCTGGACGAATTGCTGGGCCAGTGCCCCGCAGGCTCGGCCGGCGCGCGACTGCGGGAGCTGGCACGGGTGAGTGGCGGCCCGGAAGCCCTGGTCCAGGCAAAGCGGATACTCAAGGGTGCATCGGAAGACCTGGACGCTGCCCTGGAAAAACTGGGTCGCGTTTGTGACATGTTGGCGCGGGATTTCCCGGAAGTGAGCGTGGGCTTCGATTTCTGTGAACTGCGTGGTTACAACTACCACACCGGTCTGGTGTTTGCCGCTTACGTGCCCGGTCACGGCGATTCGGTGGCCAAGGGCGGTCGTTACGATGCCATTGGCAGTGATTTTGGCCGCGCCCGTCCGGCGACTGGTTTCAGTCTGGATATCCGGGCTCTGGTTGCACTGGGAGAGCGCGTACAGCATCGGGTAGGCGCAGTGTGGGCTCCGGCGGATGAAGATCCGGCCCTGGAGGGTGTCATTTCCGGATTGAGAATGACCGAAACCGTGATCCGGGCGCTCCCGGACGACGTCGATGCCGATCCGGCAGCCCGGGGCTGCGACCGGAAACTGGTAAAACAGGGCGGCCAGTGGGTCGTTGAGAAACTGAACTGAGGCCCCTCGGGCGTCGGTGAACTCATTTACAGGTAAACTTGCGAAACGCCTGTCCTCCGGGGCAGCCGCACTGAGAGAGAATCATGGGTAAAAACGTTGTTGTGCTGGGCACCCAGTGGGGTGATGAAGGCAAGGGTAAGATTGTTGACCTGCTGACCGATAAGGTTGCGGCCGTTGTCCGTTTTCAGGGCGGTCACAATGCCGGCCACACACTGGTGATTGACGGCAAGAAAACCGCGCTGCACCTGATTCCGTCCGGCATTCTTCGCCAGCACGTTTACTGCCTGATCGGAAATGGCGTTGTACTCTCACCGGAGGCGCTGCTCAAGGAAGTTCGCGAACTCGAAGCCAATGGCGTTGCCGTGCGCGACCGGCTGCGGATCAGTCTGGCCTGTCCCATCATCCTGCGCACTCACGTCCGCATCGATCAGGCTCGTGAGCGCGCACGTGGCGTCGACAAGATCGGTACCACCGGGCGGGGCATTGGTCCTGCCTACGAGGACAAGGTATCCCGGCGCGGCGTTCGACTCGGTGATCTCTGCAATCCCGGCGATTTCGAAGCCAAATTGCGGGAAATCATGTCCTACCACAACTTTGTTCTGACCGAGTACTTCAAGGAAGAGGCCGAAGATATCGACGCGGCCCTCGAAGAGCTCAAGCAGATGGCCGAGGAAATCCTGCCGATGGCGGCGGATGTGACCGACATGCTGCACGATTTCCGTAAGCGCGGCGAGCACATCCTGTTCGAGGGTGCTCAGGGTTCCCTGCTGGATATTGATCTGGGCACCTACCCGTACGTCACCTCCTCAAACACAACCGCGGGTGGAACCGCCACGGGTTCCGGTTTCGGCCCGCTGTTCCTGGACTATGTGCTGGGTATCACCAAAGCCTACACGACCCGCGTGGGCTCCGGTCCTTTCCCGACCGAGTTGTTCGACGACATGGGTCACCATCTTGCGGTCAAGGGCAATGAAATCGGCACCACAACCGGCCGTTCACGCCGTTGTGGCTGGTTCGATGCAGTGGCGCTCCGTCATGCAATCCAGATCAACAGCGTATCCGGTATCTGCCTGACCAAACTGGACGTTCTGGACGGGATGGATACGGTGAAAGTGTGTGTGGGCTACAAGACACCGAAAGGCGAGATTACCCGTCCGCCAATCGGCTGTGACACCTACAAGGATATCGAGCCCGTTTACGCCGAGCTTCCGGGTTGGAGTGATAGCACGGTGGGGCTGACCAGCGTCGACCAGCTGCCGGAGAACGCCAAGGCCTACATCCGTTTCCTTGAGGAGCAGATCGAGGCACCGATTGATATCATTTCCACCGGTCCGGACCGGATCGAGACGATCACCCTGCGTCATCCGTTTGATGAGTAATTGATGGGAAGCAAGAAAGCCGCCCTGCGGGCAACTGCAGGGCGGCTTTTTTGTGCTAGGGTTTTTCGGCGATGATGGTGGCCCGCCTGGGACCGGGATAGCCCTCGACAGTTCGGGACGGATCCTCCGGGTCCAGAAAGTCCTGCAGTGAATTGAATCGCATCCAATCGGTGCTTCGTTGCTCGTCGGTGGTGGTGTCGGTGACGTCCACAACCCGGGCGTTACGAAAGCCGGTGCGATCCAGCCAGCGAAGCAGGGTATCGCAGCTTGGCAGGAACCAGACGTTTCGCATCTGCCCGTACCGGTCTTCCGGCATCAGGGAGTAACCTTCAGGACCATCCACGACCAGGGTTTCCAGCACCAGTTCACCGCCCCGCCGGAGGGTGCCTTTGAGTTCGAGCAGGTGGTCCAGCGGGGAGCGCCGATGGTAAAGCACGCCCATCGAGAAGGTGGTGTCGAAGGCTTGCAGATTCTCTGGCAAGTCCTCCATCCTCACGGGCAGCAGGTCCACCGGGGCGTTATCCTGATAGCGCTTGACGCTCAGGAACTGGAACAGGAATAACAGCCCCGGATCGATGCCGATAACCCGCCCGGCACCTTCGCCGAGCATGCGCCAGCAGTGGTAGCCGGAGCCGCAACCGACGTCCAGGATTTTCCGGCCGGAAAGGTCAGACAGGTAAGGCAGTACCCGATCCCACTTCCAGTCAGATCGCCATTCGGTATCAATATAGGTGCCAAAGAACTCGAATGGCCCCTTACGCCAGGGCATCAGTCCACGGAGGGCGTTTTCCAGCTGTTCCTGCTGGGGGCCGGTCAGATTATCCGGGGTGCTCAGCGTGATGGCGGAGTGCTTGAGTTCTACCTCGACTCCGGCCAGTTCCGGCAGGCTGTTCAGGGCCGTCTGCCACCGGTCGAGGTCCCCGTGCGGGTTATCGTCGAAACGATGGGTGAGCTGATCTCGAAGTCGGTCGGTCCAGCGGGCGTGGCCAGTTTGAGTAAGCTCCGTCAGCAACGGTCCGAAGTGTTTTTCCCAGTCAAAATTTGCCATGGTTCTCCGAGCGTTTTCAGTGGGCTTTGATGGCCAGCATGGAGACAAAATTAAAGCACTGGTACCAGACCAGTACCCGATCAAATCCGGCGTCCAGCAGGCGTTTCTTGTGGTCGGCCAGGGTTTCGGGGATCAGCACCTGCTCGATGGCGGAGCGTTTCTGACTGATCTCCAGATCCGAGTAGCCGTTGGCGCGCTTGAACTCATGATGCAGTCGAGTCTGGATGTCCTGTTCCTCGTCGGACCCGAAACGGATTTTCTCGGAGAGGATCAGTGCCCCGCCCGGGCGAGTGGCCTCGGCGATGCGGGTGAGCAGGCCAGTTCGGTGCTCGGGTGGGACAAACTGCAGGGTGAAGTTCAGGGTGGTTACCGAGGCATTGCTAAGCTCGGTCTCAAGGATGTCCTCGCAGCGAAGGGTTACTGGCAGTGAGCTGTCGTCCAGCGCGATGTAGTGTTCGCAGCGCTCGATCATGGCACTGGAGTTGTCGACGCCTACGAGTGTGCAGTCCCGGTGTGAAATACCGTGACGCATCGCCAGTGTGGATGCGCCCAGGGAGCAGCCCAGGTCGTAGCAATGGGAGCCTGCCTGAGCGTACTGTTCGGTAATGACCTCAATCATAGGAATGATCGTGGTATAGCCGGGCACCGAACGGCGGATCATGTCCGGAAAGACCCGGGCCACCGAGGCGTCGAAGCGGAAATCCTCCGGGCGACGCTCGGTGGCGAAAAGCCGGTCGGTCTTCTGCTCCGGTGGCTGGCCCGACTTACCCATTGCTGCCACTCTCCTCGACCTCGGGAACGGGCGGGGCGGTCGGTGTCGGCCGACTGCAGCGCACACCCCGGTTCTTGTAATCCACCAATATGCCCCGGAACGACGGGTCCACGTCCGCCGCGATGGCCAGAAAACCGTTTTCGCAGGCGGCGTGCAATTCGGACGCTTTCGGAGACATCCGGAAAGGCTCATCCGGCGTCACATGAATGGCCTGAAAGTCACCGACCGGCACATGGTCCTTGTTGTCAGAATGGTCAATCTTGCCGCTGGCTTCCAGCATCACCACCGTGGCCACCGCCGTAACGATGGCGGTGACAATCAAACTGCGTACGGTGTAACGGGCCTCGTTCTGGCTCATGCCTACCTCATCTGGATGTGGTCAATGGATTAATCAGTACTGGCCGGGCAGCGATATGGACGGCGTTTGCAGGGCGGCCAACTGTTCCCGGAGGGAGAGGACCTGATCCGACCAGAACCGTGGCTGGGCGAACCAGGGAAAAAAACGCGGAAAGGCGGGATCGTCCCAGCGCTTTGCCAGCCAGGCGCAATGGGCGATTTGCCGATAGCAGCGCAGGGGTTCGATCAGGTGGCGTTCACGGCGATTGAAGTCCCGGAACATCTCGTAGCCCTCAAGCAGCTCGCCCAGTTGGGCTCCACGCTCCGAATCCTCACCATTGAGTAGCAGCCACATGTCCTGGACCGCCGGTCCAGTGCGGCAGTCGTCGAGATCCACGAACAGCATCTGTTCGTCGCGGCACAGTATGTTGCCGGCATGACAGTCGCCATGCAGTCTCAGGGTGTCTACCGGGCCGGCCTCATCGATCCGGGCGCCGCAGGCCTGGATCAGGTCCGGAATCAGGCTGTCCCAGGCGGGGCGGAGGTCATCCGGAACCCAGTTGCCTTCCACCAGGAGCCGGTTGTTCTTCTCGATGCCGTCAAGTACCGAGATGCCCGGCCGGTGCCCGAAGGGCTTGCTTGCCCCGATGTTATGCATCTGTCCCAACCATTGCCCCAACCGGTACAGGGTATCTGTCACGCTGACATCCGGTGCCTGGCCGCCGCGCTGGGCAAACACCGCGAACAGGAAGGCGCCGTGTTGACCGAGGGTGTCGCCGGACGGCATGGCCAGTGGAGCCACCACCGGGATGTCGGCGGCAAGAAGTTCAAGGGTGAACTCATGCTCTTCACGGATTTCCGCTTCGGTCCAGCGACCGGGGCGATAGAATTTGGCGATCACCGGTGCGCCTTCGTCCAGCCCGACCTGGTACACCCGGTTTTCATAGCTGTTGAGGGCAAACAGACGTCCACTGACCGCGAAACCGGCCTCCTCCATGGCGTCCAGAATAATGTCGGGAGTCAGTGTGTCGTACGGATGAGACGATGTCGCCAGTGATGAGTCATGGGTCATATTGAAAAGTGGTCAGAGTCCTGTGTCGTAGTTCGATTTCATTGTCTGGAGATGGTACCAGTTCTCGTCCAGTTCCCAGCGGATCCGGTTGATTCCTGACGCCCCCAGGACGATATCGCCGGCTCGTGCCTGAATTCGGGCGAGTTCGCGCTCTGCTCTTTGCCAGGACCGATGGTCATCGTTCAGGTTGCGCATGTTCGGAAAAACCGTGCTCAAGGCCTCCTGGGTCGATGTGGTATGAGAGCGCAGCGAACTCATGATGGCTGTGCTGCCTTCGACGCGCAGGACCCGGTGCTGGTAAGGGTAATCGGCGACCTTTTCGTCGCCTTTCAGGCGCTCGTTCAGGCTGATAATTTCAAAGCCTCGCCATCCAAGCCAACCGACGAACATGGCGGCGACCACCATCACCAGCGCAAACTGCTTCCTGTCAGACATCATTGCCGGGCTCCCTCCGCTGCGTCCAGAGCGTAAGTATAACCTGTATGGCCGCCTGCGTAAGCACAGTGACTGGCCTGCTCTCGTTGATTTTCCGGAACAAACACAGGATCGGTTATGCTTGGGTATATATGGGGCTGAAAACGGGAGAAAAGTCGAGTGTCGCAGGAGACCCTTGAAGCACAAACGGTTGTCATCGGAGCCGGAGTGGTAGGGTTGGCCATTGGCCGGGCGCTAGCCCGGGCGGGCCATGAAATCCTGATTCTTGAGGCGGGTGACCGGTTCGGTGAGGGCCTGTCCTCGCGAAACAGTGAGGTCATTCATGCGGGCATCTATTACCCCGAAGGCAGTTTGAAGGCCCGCCTGTGTGTGGCGGGCCGGCAGCAGTTATACCAGTACTGTGAAGCTCGTAAGGTCGGGTATCGAAAGTGTGGTAAGTGGATTGTCGCGACATCGGATCATCAGGCGGGAAGCCTCGAGGTTATCCGGAATGGAGCCGGGCGTAACGCAGTGGAGTTGGACCTCGTTTCGGGAGCCTCGTTGTCGAGGATGCTTCCTGATATCACCGCGTCTGCCGGGCTCTGGTCTTCGGAAACCGGGATTGTCGACAGCCATGCACTGATGTTGTCTCTGCTGGGCGACTGTGAAGATGCCGGTGGTCAGCTGGTATTAAGGGCGCCGGTGATCGGAGTGGAAACCTCCGGTAAGTGCCATCGCCTGAGGGTTGGTGGCGACATGCCTGCTGTTCTGGAGGCCCGGAAAGTCATCAATGCGGCGGGCCTGGGGGCTGCCGGACTGGCTCAGGAATGGCACGGGCTGCCGGCTTCCCAAAAGCCGCGCCAATGGCTGGCCCGGGGGGTGTATTTCAGCTATGGCGGGCGGCATCCGTTCAGTAACCTGATCTACCCCGTTCCCGAACCCGGAGGGCTGGGTGTACACCTGACGTTGGATCTCGCCGGTCAGGCCCGCTTCGGGCCCGATGTCGAGTGGATCGATAACGAAGATTATTCCGTTGATCCCGCCCGGGTCAGCCGATTCATAAACAGCATCAAGGACTGGTGGCCGGGCCTCGACGAGAGCCGGCTTCAGCCGGCATACGCAGGCATTCGGCCGAAGTTGGCAGGCCCCGACGGTGGCGGTTCCGATTTCCGTATCGAAGGTCCGCAGGATCACGGAATCGACGGTGTGGTGAACCTGTTTGGCATTGAATCACCCGGGCTGACGTCCTGTCTGGCGATTGCCGATCTTGTGAAAGCCAAGCTGGCTTAGGCCGGTGTTCGGGCGAGTGCCCAGACCTGTATGTCCCGGGCACCGTGTTCACGCAGTAGGGTCGCCAGTGCCCGGACTGTCGCCCCGGTGGTTACGACATCATCGACGATGGCAATGCGCGCCGGCACCCGGCCGTGTATCTCGAAGACCCCTCGAAGATTGTCCAGCCGTTCGCGGCGGCTCAGTTCCCGCTGGGCCCGGACGGTTTGTGTGCGGCGAACCAGGCCGGCGGCAACGGGGATGTCCAACTGGCTGCCGATCTGTTCGGCGATTTCCTGAGCCTGGTTGAAGCCACGCTTGCGGCGCCGTTGCCGGTGCATGGGGGCCGGAACCAGTGCCTCGGGTTTCAAGTTGGGGGCCCGCTCGAAGTGATCGACGAGGTGCTGCACCAGCCCTGCGATCAGGGGGCGGGCAAACTGGCGTTGGCTGTTGTATTTGAAGCGTCCAATCATGCTGTCGACTGGAAACTGGTAACGCCAGGGTATTAGTGAGCGGCCAAAGGGTGGGGGAGAGGCGAGGCAGTCGCCACATGCAAGGTCGTTGGCCGGGTACGGGAGGGGAAGGGCGCAGGTTTGGCACTGCCACCGGTTGACCGGCAGGTCATTGTGGCAGGGCAGGCATAAGCCGTTGAAAGCATTGCTCGAAAGGCAGGCTACGCACTGGCCGGCTCTGTTATCGCTGTTAACCTTTAGTTCCATTAAGGTTGACAGCCAGTTCTGTCCCTTTATCATCTGTTTCATCCGTAAACCCAGAGACCGGAAAAGGTTAACAGGACTTTCACATGACCGCTACAGCCACCTCCACGGCACCCTCCATGGAAATTCGTCACGACTGGACGCTGCAGGAAGCGCGGGATCTGTTCGCGCTGCCGTTTAATGACCTTCTGTTCCGTGCCCAGAGTGTGCATCGTCAGCACTTCGATCCGAATGAGGTCCAGGTCAGCACTCTCCTGTCGATCAAGACTGGCGCCTGTCCCGAGGATTGCAAGTACTGTCCGCAAAGCGGCCATTACAATACCGGTCTCGAGAAGGAAAAGTTGCTGGAAATCGAGAAGGTGGTGGCCGAGGCTCGGGCCGCAAAGGGCAAGGGGGCTTCCCGCTTCTGCATGGGCGCCGCCTGGCGCAGCCCGTCCAAAAAGGACATGCCGTACGTTCTGGACATGGTGAAGCAGGTGAAATCCCTGGGGCTGGAGACCTGCATGACTCTTGGCATGCTGGAGGAGCATCAGGCGAAGGAACTGGCAGACGCGGGCCTGGATTATTACAACCACAATCTGGACACCTCCGAGAAATACTACAGCCACATCATCACCACTCGCACCTACCAGGACCGCCTCGATACCCTGGATAACGTGCGCAAGGCGGGTATGAAGGTTTGCTGCGGCGGCATCATGGGTATGGGTGAGGACGATGATGACCGGGTCGGGCTGCTCATGCAGCTGGCAAACCTGCCGCACCACCCGGAAAGTGTGCCCGTGAACATGCTGGTGAAGGTCAAGGGAACCCCCATGGAAGATGTGGAAGACCTGGATCCCTTTGACTTCGTTCGCATTATAGCGGTGGCCCGGATCATGATGCCGGCATCCCACGTCCGGCTCTCCGCTGGTCGGGAGAACATGAACGAGCAAATGCAGGCACTGTGTTTCATGGCCGGCGCCAACTCCATTTTCTACGGCGAGAAGTTGTTGACCACTGCCAACCCCGAGGCCGACGCCGATATGGAGCTTTTCCGCCGCCTGGGCATTCGCCCGGAGCAGCGGGAACAGTGTGCTTCCGAGGAGCAGGAAGAAGAGGCGATTGCCGAAGCGGTGGAGTATGAGGCGACCCGCCACATGTTCTATGACGCCACACGGGAATCCGCTGCGTCCTGATTGAATCCCGGGGTGATACTGTGCGTGACTTTGAAGGCGAGCTTGCTCAGAGAAAGAAGGCGGGTCTTTACCGGACCCGCCGCCAGATCTCCGGTCCTCAGCAGCCGGCGTTGACGTCCGATGGCAAGCCCCTGTTGTCCTTCTGTAGCAACGACTATCTTGGGTTGGCCAATCATCCTGCCAATCTCGACGCCCTTCGGGATGCTCTGCCTGATACCGGTCTTGGCGGAGCAGCTTCGCACCTGATCTGTGGCCATCATGATGCCCACCATGAGCTTGAGCAACGTCTGGCCAGCTTTACCGGGCGCAGCGCGGCACTGTTCTTCTCCACCGGCTATATGGCTAACATGGGCGTCATTTCGGCTCTGGCTGGCCGCGGCGACACGATTTTTTCTGATCGACTTAATCATGCCTCCATTATCGATGGCTGCATTCTCAGCCGTGCCAAGATCCGGCGCTACGCCCATGGGGATGTCGCCGGACTCGAGGCCTTGCTGGCACAGACCAGCGGCCACAAACTCGTGGTGACGGATGGCGTGTTCAGTATGGATGGCGATGTCGCACCGCTGAAAGAGCTGGCACGGGTGTGTCGGGATCACGATGCCTTGCTGGTGGTTGATGACGCCCACGGTATTGGTGTGCTCGGCCCGCAGGGGCGCGGCAGCATCGCGGCTCAGGGGTTGTCAGAAGCCGATGTGCCCGTGCTGATCGGAACGCTGGGCAAGGCCGTGGGAACCAGTGGTGCTTTTGTTGCTGGCTCGTCGGTGCTGATGGAATACCTGGTCCAGAAAGCGCGGACCTACATCTACACCACCGCCATGCCCCCGGCTATTGCGGCTGCGACCACCGCCAGTATTGATCTGATTGAGAAGGACGACGAGCGCCGACAGCACCTACAGGCGCTGGTCGATCGTTTCCGCAACGAGGCCTCTGCCCTTGGGTATGAGCTCATGCCGTCCACCACGCCCATTCAGCCGATCATGGTGGGTGACAATTGGACCGCACTTGAGCTGAGTCGCGCGCTGGAAGAACGGGGGCTTCTGGTAACGGCTATCCGGCCGCCCACTGTTCCGGAAGGTGAGGCCCGGTTGCGGGTTACCTTCAGTGCTGCTCACAGTCAGTCGGATCTGGATCGGCTGCTGCAGGGGCTCTCCGAATGCCGACACCTATTGGCAAAACAGGATGTTGCGGTATGAGTGTAGCCGCGTGTGCTGTTGCCGGGCCACTGGACCTGTGCGGGCAGCAGGAGTCTGAGATTGCCGAGAAGTCCCTGATTGCCAGACAGTTCGGTAACGCCTGTGATACCTATGAAGGCGCCTCCCGGTTACAGCGTCTCATGGGGGAGGTCATGCTCCGTTCGTTGGCGACTGCTTCTGAAGATGGGCGTCCTCTTCGGGTTCTGGACCTGGGTTGCGGCACCGGTTGGTTCACGCGCAAGTTGGCGCAGATTCAACCATCAAGCCGGTTGACCGGGGTAGATCTCTCGCCGGGTATGGTCCGGAAGGCTCGTGAGCATGGTGGCGCGGAAATTGACTGGCTCGTTGCCGACGCTGAAGCCTTGCCGCTCCCGGACCGCAGTTTCGACATGGTTTTCAGCAACCTGATGATTCAGTGGTGCGCTGACCCTGGGCCAGTGCTTGCCGAGTGCCGACGATTGCTCAAGCCGGGTGGAAGGCTGATGATGTCGACCCTGCTGGAGGGCACACTCGGTGAGCTGGTAAGGGCATGGGCGGTCGCCGATCCGGGGCAGGCCCATGTAAACCGGTTTGAGTCCGAGCCCTTCCTGAAAGAGCGAGTAGCGGTCGAAATGCCCGGCGCCTCTGTGGAGACCAAAACGTTGCGGCTTCCCTATGCCTCGCCGATGGCGCTGGCAGGGGAGCTGAGGCAGTTGGGCGCCGGCTTCAAAAGTGAATCCCGTCGAAAGACGTTAACTGCGCCCGGTCGCGTTCGGAAAATGTGCCGCCATTACCCGAAAGAGCCGGATGGGGCCGTGATCGCCAGTTACGAGGCGGCGTGGGTATACTGGCGCTCGACTGAATAACCATCACGTGACAACCTAATCAGGAAATCCGGAAGGCATGGCCAAAAAAACCTATTTTGTTACCGGCACCGATACCGGCGTTGGCAAGACCATGGTCTCAGCGGCCATCCTTGAGTCGGCGAGGGCGGAGGGCAGGCGTACCCTGGCCATGAAGCCGATAGCCTCGGGGTGTGAGTCGACACCTGACGGTTTGCGCAATGAAGACGCGCTGGCCCTGCAGAAGGCGATTACGGAACCCTTGGCTTACGATCTGATCAATCCGGTGGCTCTGGAACCGGCAATTGCGCCCCACGTTGCCGCGGTGCAGGCGGGCAGGACCGTCACGGCCCAGCGTTTGATCGGTTTTTGCCGGGGTCTGCAGATCCGGCCGGCGGACCTGATGCTGGTTGAAGGGGCCGGTGGCTGGCGGGTTCCGCTGAATGACCGGGAAACCTACGCCGCCTTGCCGCGGGAGCTGGGTATGCCAGTGATTCTGGTGGTTGCCCTGAAACTTGGTTGCATCAATCATGCATTGCTGACAGCCGAAGCGATTCGGGCCGACGGACTGGACGTTGCCGGCTGGGTCGCCAATCGCGTAGAGCCGGAACCCATGGCTTGTGAGCAAGAAACTCTGAATTACCTTCTCACTCACCTGAGGGCGCCTTGCCTTGGAGTGCTGCCCTGGCTTGAGAATGCAGACCCTGTCGCCCTGACAAGTTACCTGAAGATCGACCCCCTGTTTGAAAATTGACCATGATTGTGGCTTACTGGAGTCAATAATCGGTCATTGGAAGTATTGGTCATGATCAATAATACGCTTGCAGTCGGCATTCAGGGCATCCAGGACGGCATGGTGGGGATGGACAATGCCGCCCGGAAAATAGCTCGCGGTGGTGTCGATGGTCCTAAGGGGACGGCCGAAGGTTCTGGAAGTCTGGTGGAGCCGATGATTGATCTGAAGCTTTACGAGCGCAGTGTGGAAGCGTCAGCGCAAGTGGTGAAGACCGCAGACGAAACCCTGGGCACACTGCTTGACATATTGGCCTGACAGTCGGTCATGACTGCAATTTCCTCGAATCCTCCTGCTTTTGCGCTTACTGGTGCTAATCCCTCCTCTCCCACGCCCACTCGTTCCCCGGAAAATGCTGAGGTTCGCGAAAAATCAGCTCAACCGGCCCAGGATGAACAGGGGCTAAGCCAGGAAGAACTAAAGCGGCTTTCCGAGCTCAAGGCAAGAGATCGCGAAGTCCGGGCCCATGAGGCAGCCCACCAGGCCGCCGGTGGTCAGTATGCGGGAGCCATGTCCTTCACTTATGAGCGGGGTCCGGATGGCGCCCAGTATGCCGTAGGTGGGGAAGTTTCCATCGACATGTCTCCAATCAATGGCGATCCCCAGGCGACAATCGAGAAAATGCGCGTCGTCCGGGCTGCGGCCATGGCGCCTGCGGAGCCTTCCGGTCAGGATCGGGCCGTTGCGGCCGAGGCGATGCAGGTGATGCTGCAGGCCCGGTCGGAATTGGCCTCCGAGCAGAAGGACAAATCGGAGGATGCATCGGCCTCTGGCGCGGACGAGCCGGGCACTTCCCGGTCCCGCGCCGCAGAGCAGGCCAGCAACGCTTATCGGTCGGTCGCTGCGATGGTCGATGATTCTCAACAGGGCCTAACCGGTTTCGGCCCTGTCGCCGCCTGAAAGTTCGAAACATTCCCTCCTGGTTTCCTTGTATCCGCAACTGCTTGTATTTGTTTGCGAGCGCCTCCGTGGAGCGCATTCCTGTGACATGCCGCAACACAAATTTTTATTCCGACTATTGACAATTCTGTGCCTGTAAACGTATGTTTCAAACAAGTGTTTAATTAAGGCTGCGGCGCACTGCGTTGCGGTGTCTGAGCAAACCCAAGGCCCGAAGCTGTCAGACCAGATTCAGCTGAGACCGAAAACCGAGGTGGATTCCATGCCTGAATATAAAGCGCCCCTGCGTGACATCAAATTTGTAATGAACGAGCTGCTGGACAGTGAGCAGCACTACGCAAACCTGGAAGGTGCCGACGACGCGACTCCGGACATGGTGGACGCCATTATCGGGGAAGGTGCCAAGTTCTGTGAGCAGGTTCTGTCTCCGCTGAACCAGGTGGGCGACAAAGAGGGTTGTACCTGGAGCGAAGACGGTGTGAAAACGCCGACAGGGTTCAAGGAAGCATACCAGCAGTACGTTGAAGGTGGCTGGCCTTCCATGACCGCGGATCCCAACTACGGCGGCCAGGGCCTGCCGCACTCTCTGGGTCTGGTTATGAGTGAGATGGTTGGTACCGCCAACTGGTCCTGGGGCATGTACCCCGGCCTGAGCCACGGTGCCACCAACACCATCGAGGCGCACGGCACTGAAGAGCAGAAACAGACCTACCTGACCAAGCTCATCAGTGGCGAGTGGACCGGCACCATGTGTCTGACCGAGCCGCACTGTGGTTCTGACCTGGGCACTTTGCGTTCCAAGGCTGAGCCGAATGCAGACGGCACCTATTCCATCACCGGTACCAAGATTTTCATTTCCGCCGGTGAGCACGACATGGCCGAGAACATCGTCCACATCGTTCTGGCTCGACTGCCGGGCGCCCCGGAAGGAACCAAGGGTATCTCCCTGTTCATCGTGCCCAAGAACCTCCCGAACGAGGACGGCTCCTCGGGCGAGCGCAACGCCGTTTCCTGTGGTTCCATCGAGCACAAGATGGGTATCCATGGCAACGCCACCTGCGTGATGAATTTCGACGGTGCCAAGGGCTGGTTGATCGGACCGGAGAACAAGGGCCTGAACTGCATGTTCACGTTCATGAACACTGCCCGTATCGGTACGGCTATCCAGGGTCTGGGCGCCGCCGAACTGGGTTTCCAGGGCTCTCTGGTCTATGCCAAGGAGCGTCTGGCCATGCGTTCACTGAGCGGTCCGAAGAATCCGGAAGGCATTGCCGATCCGATCATCGTGCACCCGGACGTCCGTCGCATGCTGCTGACCCAGAAGGCGGTCGCCGAAGGCGCCCGTGCCCTGATTTATCTGACTGCGCAGCAGGCCGACATCGTTCACAGTGGCAAGACCGAAGAAGACCGCAAAGCGGCCGATGAGGCGCTGGGCTTCCTGACACCGATCGCCAAGGCGTTCCTGACTGAGATCGGTTACGAAGCTGCCAACCTGGGCATGCAGGTATTCGGTGGCCACGGTTTCATTTCCGAGTGGGGCATGGAACAGAACGTTCGTGATGCCCGGATCGGCATGATCTACGAAGGTACTACCGGCATTCAGGCGCTCGATCTGCTGGGTCGTAAGGTTCTGATGACTCAGGGCGAGTCCCTGAAGGGCTTCACCAAGCAGGTGCACGTGTTCTGCAAGGAAAATGCCGACAATGAACAGCTGAAGGAGTTCGTGGAGCCGCTGGCGGCCCTGAACAAGGAGTGGGGCGACCTGACCATGAAGGTTGGTATGACCGCCATGAAGAACCGTGAAGAGGTGGGTGCGGCTTCTGTCGACTACCTGATGTACTCCGGTTATGCGGTGTTCGCTTACCTCTGGGCCCGTATGGCCAAGGTCGCGCTGGACAAGATGGCAGACGGCACCTCCGAGGAGATGTTCTACAATGCCAAAGTTCAGACCGCGCGTTTCTACTTCAAGCGTATGCTGCCCCGCTCCAAGGCCCATGCCGAAAGCATGCTGGCCGGGGCGGACAGCCTGATGGACATGCCGGAAGAAGCCTTCGCCATCTAAGGCGCGGGCACCTGAGGCAGTTCAGAAGTACTGAGAAAGCCCGCACTCCCCGGAGGCGGGCTTTTTTCATGAGTTGGCTTCTGCTTTTGAGGTAGAATAGGCGCCCATAAAAATAATCTTGAGCGGACACATAGCCCGAACAGGCGAGCCAGGCTGAATCACGGCCGTTTTGCCGCCTGCAAAGACTGACTGGAATTTTGGAGAGTTATAGATGGCTGATTATCAGGCACCTTTGCGTGACATGCGTTTCGTGTTGAACGAAGTTTTTGATGCTCCCGCCCTTTGGGCCTCGCTGCCCAAGGTCGCCGAGAATGTGGATCCGGACACAGCCGATGCAATTCTGGAAGAGGCCGGAAAAATCAGCAGTGGCGTTCTGGCACCGCTGAACCGCGAAGGTGACGAACTGGGCAGCAAGTGGAATGAAGGTGAAGTCACGGCGCCGGAGGGCTTCAAGGAAGCTTACCAGACCATCGTTGAAGGTGGCTGGAACGGTCTCGGTGGCAACCCCGAGTTTGGCGGTATGGGTATGCCCAAGACCCTGGTTGCCCAGTTTGAAGAGATGATGCAGGGCGCCAACATGGCGTTTGGCCTGGCGCCGATGCTGACCGCCGGTGCCTGTCTGGCCCTGGATGCCCACGGCAGCCAGGAGCTGAAGGAAAAGTATCTGCCAAACATGTACTCCGGCGTCTGGTCCGGTGCCATGGATCTGACCGAGCCGCACGCCGGGACTGATCTGGGCATCATCCGCACCAAGGCTGAGCCGAATGACGACGGTTCATTCAACGTGACCGGCACCAAGATCTTTATCACTTGGGGCGAGCACGACATGGCCGAGAACATTATTCACCTGGTTCTCGCCAAGCTGCCAGATGCGCCCAAGGGGCCGAAGGGTATTTCCCTGTTCCTGGTTCCCAAGTTCCTCGTTAACGACGACGGCTCTCTGGGTGAGCGCAACAGCTTCAGCTGTGGCTCCATCGAGAAGAAAATGGGCATCAAGGGTTCCGCCACCTGTGTGATGAATTTTGACGGCGCCCGGGGCTGGCTGGTCGGTGAGGAGAACAAGGGCCTCGCCGCGATGTTTACCATGATGAACTACGAGCGTCTGGGGGTTGGTATCCAGGGCATTGGCGCCGCGGAGGCATCCCTGCAAAGTGCTCGCGAGTATGCACTGGACCGTATCCAGAGCCGCGCACCGACAGGAGCTCAGCAGCCAGAGAAAGCCGCGGATCCCATTCTGGTGCATCCGGATGTGCGTCGTATGCTGCTCACCATGAAAGGTTACGTAGAGGGTGGTCGCGCCTTTTCTACCTATGTTGCCCAGTGGCTGGATATCTCCAAGTACGCGGATCCTGCTGAGGAAGACCGCCGCAAGCACGCCGAAGGCATGGTGGCTTTGCTCACGCCCGTCGCCAAGGCCTTCCTGACCGATCGTGGCCTGGATGCCTGCATCATGGGGCAGCAGGTTTTCGGCGGTCACGGTTTTATCCGTGAATGGGGTCAGGAACAGCTGGTTCGTGATTGTCGTATTACCCAGATCTATGAGGGAACCAACGGTATTCAGGCGCTGGATCTGATGGGACGAAAGGTCGTCGGGAGTCAGGGCAAGCTGTATGAGTTGTTTGCCCAGGATGTGGCGGCGTTCATTGAAGAGAACAGCGCGGATGCGACGCTGCGCCCGTTCCTCGAGCCACTGGCCGCGGCGTTCGAGCGTCTGTCCGATGTCACTGAGCATGTCATCCAGCAAGCGGGTGACAACCCCGATGCGATCGGCGCTGCGTCAGTGGATTATCTCGACCTGTTCGGCCTGACCGCGCTTGGCTACATGTGGGCCCGGATCGTGAAGGCGGCGGCGCCGAAAGCAGAGTCTGACAGCTCGGGTTTCTACACCGGCAAGCTGAAAACCGCACAATTCTATTTTGACCGTCTGTTGCCCAAGACCGTTTCCCTCGCCGAGGGGATTCGCAGCGGCAGCGATTCCATGATGGCGTTGACTGCGGAAGAGTTCTGATCGCTCGCGAGTGATAACAGGATCAAAAAAAAGCAGGCCTCCGGGCCTGCTTTTTTATGCCGTTCAGGATGATGTGATCAGAGCTGTTCCATCCGTTCCGGCTGTGTGACGAACGGGTTCTCATTACCCTGTATCTCCGCTACGCGGCGATGGCGGGTCAGTTCGGTATCGTCGGGCGGGTCCATCCGATTCCAACCCTGGAATACCGGTGTCGCGCCAAGCCATGGCAAGCCGTAGGTATCTACCATGTAGGCAACGGAGCGTGCAATATCGCCCTTGACCCGCTCGGGTGGCTCAAAGAACCCGGCACTTTCCCGAATACCGCAGTCGTCCGCCTTGATGCTCTCGCCAAGGTTCTCATAGCGAACATTGCGCCGCTTCATCTCGGTCCGGTTTCGAGCGGGAACCATGTTGTGAAGGTCCGATGCGATCTGCCGATAGCGGTTGTCCTGCTCGCACTGCCGGGAAGTTCCACAGTCGAGTGCGCGGCGGACATCTGCCAGGGGATAGATGTAGCCATCGGTCAGGAGAAAACCTTTGCTGGTAAACGCCTTGTCGCAGAAAAAGGAATGGCCACCGTTGGCGTACAGGTTACCCCAAAATTCGTTCTTGATCACAGTGTCGGGATCACTGAACCGGGTATTCTGTCCGATGACAAGGCTGGCGGTAAGCAGGAGTGAGAGAGTGATTGTTGTCAGCAAGAAGTTTTTCATACGCCTCTTATACCTCGCAGTGTCTGTAAGCGGCTATGCCCAGCAGGCCCTGTTCAATCGTTGACCTGAAATGACCAGGTGGTCAAAAACATGACGCTTCGTTCACTCATACTGTGAAGTATGGCACAGAGGCCCTCGCCAAAAGAGCCTCTTTGGTTGAGATTTGTGGCGTTGTGTTAACGGGTTAACACTTTACTTCAGTTTGTCCCGGATGTTCTGATACCCGCTCTTAAGGTCTTCTCCGAGCTTTCGAGCGGTCTGACGGGCTTCCTGGGATGCGTTGTCGGCGTCGTGCATCACCTGGTCGAACTTGGTGCGAAACCGGTCCCAGTCTTCCTCAAGATCGTCCCACTCATCTTTGACGTCTTCCCGGGCAAGGTGAATCTGGACGCGAGCTTCATCGCGATACTGTTTGATCTTGTCGGACAGTTTCCTGAGTTCCTCTTGAAGATTCATATCAAGCACCTCCTTTGATTGACGGTATCGTTAACATGCGCCGTGAGGTGAAAAACTGTCAAGTAGCGCAAGGCGCCTGAGAGAATTTCCTGTAGTGGGTTTGACTCAGGTCAGGAGTGGCTGGCCAAGTGATTGGACAGGTCGCGCAGATGGTGCCAGGGCGAGAGGCTGTCGAAACCTTTGGCGGCCCGGTCGATCTGGCTGCAGAGCTCAATGGCCTCATGCAGCTGTGGGCGGTTCAGGCGTCGAGCCGCCTGTTCTATAACGCGGGCACGCTGGGGCTGAAAGACGCCCCGTTTTTTAAGGAACGCAGCAGGGTTCTCACCCTGGCCCGCGGTTGCCTTGAGTTCCAGAATAAGGTTGAGGTCCCGAGTAAGTACCGCCAGCAGGCCCAGAGGGTTTTCGCCCTCCTGCTGGAGGATGCCGATCATCTTGCCGGCATGGGGTGCCCGACCGGCCAGTAACTCTGTCACCAGTTCAAATCCGTTGAAGCGGGAGCTGTCCTGGACTGCCTGCTCCACCGTTTCTTCATCGATGGTCTGGCCACTGCCCAGCAGGGAGAGGCGATCCAGTTCCTGGCTGGCGGCAAGCAGATTCCCTTCGAGGCGCTCCGCGAGCATGGCCAGGGCGCCACGGGTCAGGCTCAGGCCACGGCTCGAGGCCCGCTGTTGCAGCCAGCCATGAAACTTGTCGGCATCCACCGGCCAGATCGGGACGTGCACTCCCTTATTCTGCAGCTCCTTGTACCATTTACGACGTGTTTCCGCGGCATCAAGACGGGCGCTGATCAGCAGCAGGATAATATCGTCGGGCGGGTCCTGCAGTACCTGCTCAAGTACCGCACGGCCGTCCCCCAGCTTCCCGGTCGGAAGATGGATTTCGATTCGTCGCCGCTCGGCAAACAGCGACATGGCACTGAATTCGTCGGCAACACTGTTCCAGTCCAGTTGATGATCGGCGTGGAACGTCAAACGGTCATGGAATCCGGCATCCCGTGCAGCCTTGCGAACCTGGTCGCAGCATTCCTGAACCAGCAGGGGTTCGTCTCCGGAGATCAGGTAGACCGGGGACAGGCCTTTTTTCAGTAACTGGGGAAGTTGTGCCGCCTGGGTCTTCATTGCGTCGGGGCACCGTCGTCCGATTCACTGCTGGCGGAGCGGTGCTCTTCACGGATGGTTTCAATCCGGGCTTCCGTCAGCGGCGCGAGACGGAAAATCACCTGTTGGGCCAGACGATCGCTGAGTTGCGTCCGCAACTCTTCCTCTTCACGCTGTTTCGCCAATACGTTGGTCTCGTCATAACGATAGCTTTCGCTGGCGGTGAGTCGCGTGTCACCGATCATGGGAACGCGATCGGCACTGATAAGCTCAATGCTGACCGAGTGGCGAAGCGTGTATTCGGCGGCCGCTGCCTGTACTGTGATGGCAGAGGCTCTCCGGTTTTCGCGGAAGTCGCTGAGTTTCATGACATAAGCGGCACTTCCGGCAGCGCTGAGTTGCACTTCACCCAGCTCAAGCTGAGCGAGCACCGACTGGCAGAGAATGTCCGGTATGTCGTCGGTGCACTCAACGGCGAGCGGCTGCAATGCCGATGAGACGGGCGGCGCGCCGCGCAACTGAAATCCGCAGCCCGCCAGCAGAGCCACAAGCGTTGCGGTCATGATCGGACGAGCCATGGATTTCAGTGCCGGGCGACGGGGCATATCAGTTGGCCACCACGTTCACGAGTTTGCCGGGAACAACGATAACCTTGCGGACGGTCGCGCCTTCGGTAAATCGCATGACATTCTCGTTTTCCAGTGCCAGTTTCTCGAGGTCGGCCTTGCTGATGTCGGCCGGTACATCCTGTTTTGCTCGTACTTTGCCGTTGACCTGCAGAACCACCTGGATCTGGCTGCGAACCATGGCATCCTGGTCCGCCTCGGGCCATCTGGCGTCTACCACCGGTTCTTCGTGGCCCAGTGCCTGCCACAGTGAGTGGCAGACGTGGGGGACGATGGGCGACAGCACCAGGACCGCGGTATTCAAGGCTTCCTGACGCACAGCCCGGCTCTGATCGTCGTCACCGCCGAGCTTGGCGACGTCGTTGAGCAGTTCCATGACCGCTGCAATGGCGGTATTGAACGTCAGGCGGCGACTGACATCGTCACTTACCTTGGCGATGGTCTCGTGAGTCTTGCGGCGCAGATCTTTCTGGGCGTCGCTCAGCTCGGCTGCATTCAGGGTCGGGGCAGGGCCGCTGGCCGTATGTTCGCTGACCATCCGCCACAAACGCTTGAGGAACCGGTGGGCCCCTTCAACGCCGCTGTCTGACCACTCCAGTGACTGCTCGGGAGGCGCTGCAAACATCATGAACAGGCGCACGGTGTCGGCCCCGTGCTCGTCAATGATCGCCTGGGGATCGATGCCGTTGTTCTTCGACTTGGACATCTTGGTGACGCCGCCGATTTCCACCGGTTGGTTATCTTCCTTGTGAAGTGCGCGGGTAACCTGGCCCTTGCTGTCGCGCTCTACCGTTACGTCCGCCGGAGCAATCCAGGTGGTTTTGCCTGAATCGTCGGTCCGGAAGTAGGTTTCTGCCAACACCATGCCCTGGCAAAGCAGGCGGTTGAACGGCTCGGAGCTGTTTACCAGCCCAACGTCCCGCAGCAGTTTGTGGAAGAAGCGGGCGTACAGCAGGTGAAGGATGGCGTGTTCGATGCCACCGATGTACTGGTCAACCGGCAGCCAGTAATTTGCCGCGGCGGGATCCAGCATGCCCTTGTCATAGTTGGGGCTGCAGAACCGGGCGTAATACCAGGAAGACTCCATGAAGGTGTCGAAGGTATCAGTTTCGAGTGTGGCTGGCTGCCCCTCAAAGGTGGTTTTGGCCCAGTTCGGGTCCGCCTTGATCGGGGACTGTACGCCATCCATTTCGACATCTTCGGGCAGGGTGACCGGTAGCTGGTCGTCCGGTACCGGGCGTTCGGTGCCGTCTTCCAGTGTCATCATCGGAATCGGTGCGCCCCAGTAACGCTGGCGGGAAACGCCCCAATCCCTCAGGCGATAATTGACCGTGCGCTTGCCAATGCCCTGTTCTTCCAGATAGTTGGCAATGTCGTGGAAAGCTTCCTCGCTGGTCAGGCCGCTGTATTTGCCGGAGGAGACCAGGGTGCCTTTCTCGGTGAAGGCCGCTTCCTGGACATCAATTTCGCGTCCGTCCCGGGCTGCAATCACCTGTTTGATCGGCAGACGGTATTTTAGGGCAAATTCATGGTCCCGCTCATCATGACCCGGTACCGCCATCAGGGCGCCGGTGCCGTAATCGGTCAGCACAAAGTTGGCGATCCAGATCGGGATTTCTTCCTGGGTCAGCGGGTGGATAGCCTTGAAGCCGGTGTCGATGCCTTTCTTTTCCATGGTGGCGAGTTCAGCCTCCGCCACCTTGCTGGTCCGACACTCGTCGACGAATTCGGCCACATCGCGATGACGCTCAGCCGAGGCCTTGGCAAGCGGGTGCTCGGCCGCCACGGCCATATAGCTTACGCCCATCAGGGTGTCCGGGCGGGTGGTGTAAACCGTCATCCCCTCGTCGCTGTCTTTCAGCGGGAAGGTCAGTTCGGTACCGACCGACTTGCCGATCCAGTTGCGCTGCATGGTTTTGACCTGTTCCGGCCAGTCTTCCAGCTGGTCCAGGTCGTTCAGCAGTTCTTCGGCGTAGTCCGTAATCCGGATGAACCACTGGGGAATCTTCTTTTGCTCGACAAGAGCGCCGGAGCGCCAGCCCCGACCATCCACAACCTGTTCATTGGCCAGCACAGTCTGGTCGACCGGATCCCAGTTGACCGTAGACATTTTTTTGTAGACCAGGCCTTTCTCGTACAGGCGTGCGAAGAACCACTGTTCCCAGCGGTAATAGTCCGGTTTGCAGGTAGCCAGTTCGCGATTCCAGTCGTACCCAAAGCCCAGCTGTTTAAGCTGGTTTTTCATGTACTCGATGTTGGCGTGAGTCCATTTGGCCGGGGCCGTCTTGTTGGCAATGGCCGCATTCTCGGCGGGCAGGCCGAAAGCGTCCCAGCCCATGGGCTGCATGACGTTCTTACCCTGCATGCGCTGGTAGCGGGAGATGACGTCGCCGATGGTGTAGTTGCGAACGTGCCCCATATGCAGTTTGCCGCTGGGGTAGGGGAACATGGACAGGCAGTAGTACTTGGGTTTGCCCGGTTCTTCCTTTACTTCGAAGGTCTTGTTCTCCTCCCAGAAGTTGCGGGCATTCTCTTCTACGTTGCGTGGATTGTATTGCTCGTCCATTCCTGCCATTACCAAAGTTACCCTGTATCAAAATGATGTTCGGAGCGGCCGGACATTCTAACGCACAGAAGGCCTGACAGGTAGTCTGCCAAAATCCGGATCCTGTGCCAGACTGAACAGTATCGGAGCATCGCCGAAAGATCCTGAGCCGGGGTGGCAGGCAGCTACCTTTCTCTGAAGTGGGTGTGCGTGTTGGAGAGCCGTTATGACTGAACCAGAACGAAACCATCTGTCCGGTAAAGCGCTTGAGGTATACAACCGGATGTTGGAACGGGTGCAAGCCGGGCTGAGACAGACCCAGGATGCCTCCCTTGAAACGCTGGAGGAGGAGATTCGCAAGGCGATCGAGTTCGAGTATGAGCTTGAAGAGATGACCCGGGAGGAAGCGGACCTTCTGGGGGCCTACCTGCAGCGTGATCTTGAGCACCTGCTGCATTTTGTCGAGGAAACCGGGGAGGGGCTGACCGAGTGGCTACAGCTCGATATCTCCCTGCTTGAACATCAGCTCGCTGATCAGCTCCTGTCTGTGGCCGACCAGACGCTGGTGGATACTCTGGAGCTGCGCCAGAAACTGGAAAACGACGATGCAGGGCATTACATCTCCGGGGAAATCGCCACCGCAGGCATGTTTCGCTGCCTGAACTGCAGCCATATGCGATGCCTCACAGCCACCAGTCATCTCGAGCCCTGCGAGGCGTGCGGTTCCCACTACTACGAGCGGGTTACGAGCCGCTGGCCGAGGAAGGAGGAATAATCCGCTCCCGAACGAACACCACCAGAATCAACGCCAGGGTCAGGACCGGCCAGGAGCCCGTCTGCATATAGGGCGTATTGCCCTTGGCAGAAAACACTTCGCCGCGCAGGGTGGCGCGCTCGAATTGAGGGATGGTCTCGGTGATTCTGCCCCGGTTGTCGATAATGGCCGTCACCCCGTTATTGGTGCCACGCAACATGTAGCGCCCGGTTTCCAGCGCTCGCATACGGGCGATCTGAAGGTGCTGCAGCGGACCAATGGAATTGCCGAACCAGCCATCATTGCTGATCGTCAGTAGAAGATCAGCACCCCGGCTGTTGAAGGCGACAAAGTCGGGATACGCCACCTCATAGCAGATGAACGGCATGATGCTCATGCCGTTGGCCTGCAGTGGCCCCTGGTATTCCGGGCCCCGGCTGAAACTGCTCATGGGGAGGTCAAAGAAACCGATCAGGCCTCGGAGCAAGCCTTGTAGCGGAACATACTCGCCAAAGGGCACGAGCTTCTGCTTGTGATAGATGCCCCCGCCATTGCCGATGGCCATGATGCTGTTGTGATAGGTGAAGTCCTCGATGCGGTCACTGAAACCATACCAGGGAATGCCGGTGATCAGTGTGCTCTTGCTGCCCAACCGTTCATCAATGTGTTCGATGATCTTACCGGCCTGATCCTGGGGGATGGGGATGGCGGTTTCCGGCCACAGAATCAGATCGGCATTCCAGTGCTCTTCCGTCATCCCCAGGTAGGTCACAATCTGGTCTTTCAGGAAGTCCGGATTCCACTTGATCTGTTGGGGAATGTTGCCCTGCATCGCAACAAAGCTGGTGGGCTCGGTACTGACCTCCGTCCACTCAACCTGATTCAGCGCGGGCCCCGCGAGCCAGGGTGCCAGGGCTGCAACGATTACGACCGCAGCCGCGACATGGCGGAGATGTTTGACCAGCCACCATGCCGCATAGAGTGCAACGGCCGTGACCGTGACCCAGAAGGTGATGCCGTGGACGCCGACCAGTGGTGCCAGGCCGGCCAACGGGCCGTCGGTGTGGGCGGTGCCAAGATAGAGCCAGGGGAAACCGGTGAGCAGCCAGCCCCGAAGCCAGTCGCCCAGAATCCAGATGGCGGGAAACAGAATCAGTCGGCGGATCGGGCTGTTTTTTGCGAGCTTGCCCCAGAACCAGAATGCGAGAGCGTGGAACAGAGCCAGCCCGGCAACGAAGATGACGGTAAGGAGCACAGAAACGGGGATGGAGGTATTGCCGTACTGGCTGATGCTGATGTACACCCAGCTGGCGCCGCTTCCGAACAGCCCCAGACCGGTAACCCAGCCTGCCGCGAACAGCCGGTCGGATCTGAGCGGCACTGCCACCAGCAGGATCAGAAGGATCGAGATCGGCCCCAGCCACCAGAGTTCGAACGGTGAGAATGTCAGGGTCTGCAGGGCACCGGCCGCTACGAGTGTGGCGATGCCCAGCCAGCGGCTGGCGGAGAGAGGGGAACTCAGTCCCCTGATTTCTGTGGCTTCACTGCTCACTTCGGGTTACCTGCAACAGACGGATGACTCGGTTATCGGCGTTGGCAATAGTAAAGCGCAAGCCACCGAATGCAACCGTTTCACCCCGCCTGGGCAGGTGACCAAATTCCTTGAGGACAAGGCCGCCGATGGTATCAAACTCTTCTTCATCCAGTTCTGTTTCGAAGAATTCGTTGAAATCGTCGACGGGTGTGACGGCCTTCACCGCGAAGGTGCCATCGCCACGGGCCTTGATGTGGGTTTCCTCGTCGAAATCGTGCTCGTCCTCGATTTCGCCGACGATCTGCTCTAGCACGTCTTCAATGGTGATCAGCCCGGCCGTACCACCGTATTCATCGACCACAATGGCCATGTGATTACGGTTTTCCTTGAACTCTTTGAGAAGCTGGTTCAACCGCTTGCTCTCGGGCACAAAGGTGGGCGGCCGCAGGATTTCGCGAATCTTGGACCAGTTGAGTTCGTTGTTCAGAGCCAGGGGGAGGAGATCCTTGGCCAGCAAAACGCCGATGACATCATCCTGGCTGTCACCGATGACCGGGAAGCGGCTGTGGGCGGAGGAAATGATTTCGCCGAGAAACTCTTTAGGCTCTTGCGAAGCCTTGACGGTGACCATCTGGGATCGCGGGATCATGATTTCATCCACCCGCATATCGATCACCTGCATGGCACCTTCGATGATGCTCATGGCATCGGTATCGATGATGCTTTGGGACTCTGCGTCCCGGAGGATTTCCAGCACGTCCTCTACGGACTCAGGCCCGCTGGAAAAGGCCTGTGATATACGTTCCAGCCAGGACTTGTTGCCCTGGCTGCGACTCGACTGATCGTCGCTCATGAGTCTTTTTCCGTTTCCTCTGCTTCGTAAGGGTTGCCGAATCCAAGCTGCGCCAGCAGTCGGATTTCAAGGGCTTCCATGACCTCGGCATCCTCGTCGTCTACGTGATCGTAGCCCTGAAGATGCAGCATACCGTGTACCACCATATGCGCCCAGTGAGCCGCGAGCGCTTTGTGTTGCTCCGCGGCTTCGTGCTCCACAACGGGCGCGCAAATAACGAGATCTCCCGCCAATGGAACCGTTATACCGGCTGGCGCTTCAAATGGGAAGGACAACACATTGGTCGGCCTGTCCTTTCCCCGGAACTCGTGATTGAGGGCCTGGCTTTCCAGCGCCCCGACAATGCGAATGGTTACTTCGGATGGGTGATCCCCCTGCCAGGCAGCTTGCGCCCAGGTTTGGAACAGGGGTTCCTCGGGCACGCCCGAGCCTTCGAAAACGTTCTGGAAATCGACCGTCAGCTCGTTCACTGGCTGGTTCCACTCCCGTCGTCCATGGCATCGTAGGCTTCAACGATACGCTGTACCAGCGGATGACGAACGACATCCCTTGCTTCAAACCGGGTGAAACCGATGCCCGTAACCTTGCCCAGCACGCCGGCGGCGTGAATGAGGCCGGAATTCTGCCCGCGGGGCAGGTCGACCTGGGTGGTGTCACCGGTGATCACGGCGGTGGAGCCGAAACCAATCCGGGTCAGGAACATCTTCATCTGCTCGCGGGTGGTGTTCTGGCTTTCGTCGAGAATGATGAAGGAATTGTTCAGGGTCCGGCCGCGCATGAATGCCAGTGGCGCAATCTCGATCACACTTTTTTCAATCAATCGTGTTACCTGATCGAATCCCAGCATTTCATACAGGGCGTCATACAGCGGGCGCAGGTACGGGTCTACTTTTTGGGCCAGGTCGCCGGGCAGAAATCCCAGCTTCTCACCGGCTTCCACCGCCGGTCGCACCAGCAGGATGCGCTTGACCTGTTCGTCTTTCAGAGCCTCCACCGCGCAGGCCACCGCCAGCCAGGTCTTGCCGGTACCGGCTGGGCCGATACCGAAGTTGATGTCGTGGGTGCGGATGTTGTGGACGTATTTCTGCTGATTTGCGCCCCGGGGTTTGGCCTGCAGCTTGGGGGTCTTGATAACCGTGACGGCACCGTCGAATGGTACATCCTCCGGCAGGCGTTCATAGCCGGTTTCCCGGATGAACAGGTGCACCGTGTCCGGGGAAATGTCATCGGTGGCTTCGGTCTCGCGGTACAGATGGCGGATGACTTCTACCGCCGCGGCGACGTGTTCGGTTTCGCCTTCGACGCGAAAATGGTGACCGCGCCGGCCAACCTTTACCTGCAATCGGCGCTCGATGTGTTTCAGGTTCTCATCGAACTGGCCGCAGAGAGAGGCCAGTCGGCGCTGGTCAACAGGGTGCAGGTCAAATTGTCTGGAATCGCTGGTGTTCAAAAATACTCCGTTTTCGTTAGCTCCCCCGGGTTACACCTGAACGGGAGTGTTTGTGCCGGTATGGCGCTTCGGACTCCGCCCTCAATAAAGCTCGGAGTTCACGGGGCGGCCGCGAAGAGAGTTCGCGTAGGCTTCCACGATTTCGACGTCGATGAAGTTGCCCACGACCTCCGGATTCTCGTGTCTGAAGTTGACGATTCGATTGTTCTCGGTCCGGCCGGAATATTCGCCCGGATCTTTCTTGGACAGACCGGTCACCAGAATGCGCTGGGTTGAGCCGACCATCTTGCGGCTGATGTCCATGACGTTCTGGTTGAGCCGATCCTGCAGGATGGCCAGGCGCTGCTTCTTGACCTCCATGGGGGTGTCGTCAGGCAGGTCGGACGCGGGAGTGCCCGGCCGGGCGCTGTAGACGAAACTGAAGGACATGTCGAAACCGATGTCGTTGATCAGTTTCATGGTGTCTTCAAAGTCTTTCTCGGTCTCACCCGGGAAGCCGATGATGAAGTCCGACGAAAAGCTGATATCCGGGCGGATCTTGCGCAGACGGCGCAGTTTCGATTTGTACTCCAGCGCCGTGTGACCCCGCTTCATCGCGGCCAGAACTCTGTCTGAGCCGCTCTGCACGGGCAGGTGCAGATGACTGACCAGTTCCGGTACCTGCTCGTAGACCTCAATCATCGCATCGGTGAACTCCACCGGGTGGGAGGTGGTGTACCGGATGCGGTCGATCCCGTCGATGGTGGCAATCAGGGTGATCAGCTCCGCCAGGTCCATGGTGTCGCCATCGTGGGTTTCGCCCCGGTAGGCGTTCACATTCTGGCCCAGCAGATTCACTTCGCGAACGCCCTGGCTGGCCAGGTGTGCGACTTCGGCAATCACGTCATCGGCCGGCCGGCTGACTTCCTCGCCCCGGGTGTAGGGCACCACGCAGAAAGTGCAGTATTTGCTGCAACCTTCCATGATGGAAACGAAGGCGGATGGGCCGTCTGCTCCCGGCTCCGGCAGATTGTCGAACTTCTCGATTTCCGGGAAACTGACGTCTACCACGCCGACGCCGTCACCTTTGGCACGCACTTCGGTGATCATATCAGGCAGGCGATGCAGGGTTTGCGGCCCGAATACCATGTCCACGTAGGGTGCACGGTCAATGATGGCCTGACCTTCCTGGCTGGCGACGCAGCCGCCCACACCAATGATGAGGTCCGGCTTACTGTTTTTCAGTTTTTTCCAGCGGCCGAGCTGATGGAATACCTTGTCCTGGGCCTTTTCGCGGATCGAACAGGTGTTCAGCAGCAGGATGTCTGCGTCCTCTGGCGTGTCGGTCATTTCAACGGTCTCGCCTGTCCGCAGGAGGTCCGCCATTCGGGATGAATCATATTCATTCATCTGGCAGCCGTGGGTCTTGATAAACAGCTTCTTGGCCATGGGTCTCAACGTATTCTGGTGGATGGTGCGCCGGGATTTCTGGCTCTGTATTGCTGGCGCGATCAAAAAGGAACTGCGTATTATAACGGGGTGCTCATTCTTCAACCACCACTGTCTCGGCTTCTAGCTAGCTCAATATGGTATTATTCCCGTCTTTCGTAGTTGCAGACCCTGAACTCAAATGACTCCTGAACGCCTTGCCCGCATCAAACAAACACTGGACACCCGCCAGCCCGATCTTCGAGTGCTGACCGATCAGGTCCATAAGCCCCGTAACCTGTCGGCCATCATCCGCTCCTGCGATGCGTTTGGTCTGGCCAATATGCACGTTGTCTGGCCGAGGGAGGGGTTTCGGGCTTTCCGGAAGACCGCGGGTGGGAGCTACAACTGGGTCACGACGCACACGCACCGGACCATGGATGCCGCAATCGGCGAGTTACAGGGGCAGGGCCACAGGTTGTACGCAGCCCAGTTGTCCGACCGGGCAGTGGATTACCGCGAGGTGGATTTTACTGTGCCCTGTACCGTTGTCCTCGGCAATGAGGTGGACGGCGTGAGCGCAGATGCGGCCGAGCAGGCGGATGAGCACATCGTGATTCCGATGATGGGTATGGTGGAATCCCTCAACGTATCGGCAGCCTGCGCGATTATCCTGGCGGAAGCCCAACGCCAGCGCAAGGCCGCTGGTCTCTATGACTACCGCCGCCTACCCGACGACGAATACCAGCGACTGCTTTTTTGCTGGTGCCAGCCAACAGTCAAACGCTACTGCGACGACCGCAAGCTGCCGTATCCGCCGATTGATCCCGAAACGGGAGAGCTGGTTGACGGCGTTGGCTGGATGAGAGAGATTCGCAAGCTTCGCCATCCGAATCTGGAGCACGCCGACTAAAACGAGACGCAGTCGTCTTGCTGGATGTTCCTGAATTGATTAGTGTTGCCGTCCAATCAACGGTTTATCAGTAAGCCGTTTGCACCGGGCACGGATTGCCCAGAGATTGGCCACATAACGGACAGGGACTGTCATGCTCATAAAACCTCGCTCTCGCCTGACTGCGAGAGACCTCCCTTTTATTGAATCGCCTCACTTGGCGGTGCGCCGTGTTAGACAGGCGCTGGCCACGGGTGTGAGTCAGGAATTGCGCTTTGATCCCAGCGAGATTCCCGGTTTACCGATTTCCGGTCGACCGGAAGTAACCCGTGCGCGGTTGCTTTCGGCGCTTGAGGCCGGGCAGGTGATGCTGGTTCTTGATCCCGGCACATCAAGCGGCCCTTTCAATCCGCCTGTCAGCTGGCGTCCCGATTCAGGCGTTACTGCCGGTGGGCGTTGGGTGTCTGACTACGGATCAATCCCCTTTCCATTGTTGTCGCAAGAGCTCGACCGATTGAATCGCCTTGGTGAGACGCCTGAATCCATTGCTTCAACCGGAGGTTTTGGCTCAACGCCCCCACAAACGGGGGAGAGTGCGGGGGCTGTGGAAGCATCCGGCCCGACAGACCGAAAGCTGTCTTTGCCGCTTGGAGCGGCGGCCGGTATTGCCCCACTTGCTGAGCCCTCGCCAAGGGTCTCTTGGAAACAAGTGGATGACACTGACTTGCCAGTGCACCTTACCATCGGAATTTTTATGGATGGGACGCTTAATAACGCGAGCAATGTCGAACTGTTTAAGCAGAGAGTAGAACGTGAGTGTCTTGCCCCTTTACGCGAAGATCCAGATCGATTGGAGGACTGCCGTGAGCGTTTACGGCTATTGATGGGAGAGAGTTATGCGAATGCGCCGACGAATGTGGTGAAGCTGTTTGAACTGTACGAGGAAGGAAAGCAGTTTTCAGATAATCAAAAGACCATTTATCTGAAGGTATATGAGTCAGGCGTGGGAACTAGGTCGGGTGAGGAGGATTCCTTGTGGGGAATGTCTACAGGATTGGGTGAGACCGGTGTTGTAGCGCAAGTTAGGCGAGCTTTTGAGCGCCTCGCTACCCGGGTTAAAGGTGAGACCGATTTCGCCAAGGTTCGTAAGGTCGTGCTTGATCTTTTTGGCTTTAGTCGAGGAGCTGTCGCCGCCAGGTTTGCTATCCACGAAATTCTTCGTGGGAGTGCCGGTTTGTTTGGTCAAATTCTCCGGGAAAAGGGGCTTGAGTGGCCGAAAGCGCTCGAAATTAGGTTTGTTGGACTATTTGATTCTGTTGCCGGGATCGTGAATCCGTTCAGGTTAGATATCTCAGCGGCAAATGACCGCAATTCGCCAGTCGAGATATATCTCGACTCAAGCTCAATAGGTTCGGTTGTCCAGTTGGCGGCAGTCGATGAGATGAGGGAAAACTTTGCCCTGAACAGTCTGTATAGTCCTAACAAAACCATTCCGAGCAACTTCAGGGAAATTTATCTGCCTGGAGCGCACTCCGATATTGGCGGAGGCTATGCAAAAGAAGTGGTGGAGGAGTTACTCCTGTTTCCCTCTTTAGCAGTTACCGGTTCTAATACGAAGTGGCCACGAGAAACCCTGGAGTGGGATAGTCTTAATTCAATCCAAGAGTTGGAGAAGTCTGAAGGTTGGATTGGAGAGCGCAGTTTGCCCCTGAAAAATGGTCACCGTCCAAGAATAATTATTGAAGAAGAATACGGCGAACATCCAGCTCCAGACGGAAGAGTCGAGCTTAAGCTAAAGATGGAGAGGGTAGTGAGAGGGGGACTTTCCTGCGTCTCGCTTCACCTACTCCATGGAGTGGCAACAGATGCGGGCGCCCCTTTCCGAGAAATCTCGGTTAGAAAAAATATGGAAATTCCGTCTGAACTGGTCTCAATTTACGAGAAAATTTCAGAACAGGTCGAAGCCGGTGTAGACCGTCCCGTTCTAGATCAGGAGCAAAGTGAAATTCTAAAACAGAGATATACCCATCACTCTCATCACTACAACCTTTTCGAGTTTATGGTCTGGGATGAGGTTGCGCGGCTTGAACCTCCGCTTAGAAAGTTGCATCCATCCCAACCGATGCTGTCTCGTGAACGCGTTGCCTATCCGAATCAGAGCACGGAGTGATCCATGAGGCGATACTTTTTTTGTCTGGTTGTTTACATTTTATTTTCTATGGCCGGTTGTACGGTGTACAAACCGAAAAGTGAGACGGATTGGTATTTTCAACTTGCCACTCCTAAACACTACGATGTTTGGGTAGAACACTTGGAGTTTGAGCTGAGTGGTGTGCGTCACTGGTATCACCCGGCGGGAACGATGAGTTGTTGTTGGCGAGGACCGAGCGGTCCGAGCGGGATTATGGGGAGTTTGGATCCCTTCCCCAACTACGTGGGATTACAGTGGTTTTCACTCGCGGAACAAACTTTTTATCAACGGTTAATAGAGGTGAAGTCAGAGTGGAAAGCTCGGATGCTTGAGGATGCTCCAGTCACAACCGCTGGCGGAATCGAATATGGGCCGAGAAATATTCTAACTTTTGGATTGGCTCCGGGTGGGGAAATAGTTATTTGGATCAAGAGCCAAATAGGAAATGAAGTTGAAATAGCGAGGCTGCAAGCAAATGAAATTGAGGGAGACCCTGCTGAATACGAGGTTTTACGAGAAAACTATCTTGTTGAGCATGGGGAATACCTAAAAAAACACGGCATTCCCCTCGAGGGTTGGTGATCGCCAACCCTCTGCAGAAAACTATTCCTCCCGAGCCTCCAGATACCGCTGCAATTGCTCTCTCAGGGCCTTCGGCAACCGGGTAATAGTGAGCGCATCCTTATCCCGATCGTAGTACACCGCCTGGTTCACCAGGTCTGAAGAGAACGAAACGCTCATGCCGCCACCAGAACCGGCGATGCGGACGAGTTTTTTGACCTTGCGGTGATCCGGGTGCAATACACCACTTTCCGGAAGTTCGGCGGCTTTGGAGGCAAACTCTTTGAAGCGTTGTGGCTCGCTCTCATCCAGATAACCGGAGAGCGCTTCGATTTCCACCGGCTCGCCGAGGGCGTGCTGTTCCTTGCAGAACTCATAGGCTCGGCTTCGAACTTCACCGGCTTTTTCCGGTTCGGAGGACTTGGCAAAGGCTTCGACCGCGTCAAGGAAGGTGACGGTTTCCTTTTCGACGTCCACCTGGTTGGTGAACCCCGCCAGGCGAATGAACAGCTCTCCCGGTTCGCCCGTTCCCCGGCCATGGACCAGGGTCAGGTAGTTTTCCGCGCCATTCCCACTGCGCCAATCATCCAGTTCGATTCGTACGGCCAGGTTCAGGCGTGAGAGGCTGAGGACGTCAGTGGCGTCCAGAGCCTGGTTGCCATCGAAACGCAGGGCGCTGTCACTCTCCAGAATTAACAGGTAGACGACCTCTGCGTCCGCCAGGGCTTCATGAACGATCATCAGGTGGCCCTGGAATTCTTCCTGGCTGCCCGTGAGCAGTTCCTGCCACTGACCGAACAGGCGATCGGTCATTGAGCCGAAGCTTTGTTTGTCATCCAGGTAGTCCTTAAGCCAGCTGCTGAATGGACTTTCACCAATATCCTCGGAAAACCGGCCATATTTTTTGCCCGGCTTGCTGTTGAACAGACGCTTCATTTGCTTGTGCAGGGATTCGTAGTCTCCACCGGGTTCCGAAAAAGCGTCCCCGGACTGCAAGCGGGCCGGCTGCCCCGGCTGATATTGGCTGGCAAAGGCGGTGCGTAGGTGTTTGATGGCCATGCTCGGATTCTCTTGCTACACGTGCAATAAAAAGCCCCGGAGGCATGTCTGGCCTGCGGGGCTTGTATGCAACCCTGGGGTCAGATGCGCTTGCTCCGGATCAATTGTTGAACCAGTTGGCCAACAGCGTCAGGGATTTCCTGATCGCTATCAGCGGAAACGGACGCAGAGGCTACATCGGAACCGAGGTTGACCGCAACGGCGATCAGGCCATGGGCGGACAGCAACTGGGCTGTCCGGCGACGGTCATCAGCATCACCGGCGTTGTCTTCGGTGACCACGACGGCGGTCTTGCCCTGGTCGAAGAGGGCGCGTTCTACCGCCAGTGCCAGCGCTGGCGCCTGTTTCCCGCTGCAGCCGATGATGGCCGGCTTCTGGGCCAGACGACGCTCGCGTTCTTCCTGGCTGACCGGGTCGAGGGACTCCAGTTCATCTGCGAGGCCTGCGACCATGCCAGCGCCGATCGTAACGTTGGAGAGTCGGTCAATAATGATGAAGCTGCCAGTGGCATGGTTGCGCTGGTAGGCATCGAAGGCAATGGGCTGGTTCAGGGTCAGTTCGCAGAGTCCGATCTCGTTCAGCTCAAGCCGGTTCGGGTTGTCCTGCTGGTCCAGCGTGTTCACGTCGGTCTGATGGTGAATCTTCTTGACCGTACCGGAGGTGAACGTCGGTCCCAGCTTGATGTCGTATAGACGGCCTGTCTCCAGAGGGGCGTCCGTCATCCAGACGATGTTGGCGTTGAAGCGGTTCCCCACTTCCGGCTCGTCCTCCACTTTGACCAGCATGTCACCGCGGCTGATGTCGATCTCGTCTGCCAGGGTCAGGGTTACCGCCTGATCAATGTAGGCCTCTTCGAGTTTGCCGTCGAAGGTCACGACGTCTTTCACCGTGCTGGTGCGGCGTGAGGGCAGAGCCATGACTTGGTCACCTGGACGAACCACGCCAGAGGCGATGGTGCCGCAAAACCCACGGAAGTTCAGGTCCGGGCGGGTCACGTACTGCACCGGGAACCGGAAGTGTTCCAGGTTCTTGTCTCGGGAAACCTCTACGGTTTCCAGAATCTCCATCAACGGCTGTCCGGTGAACCAGGGGGTGTTCTCGCTCTTGTTGACGACGTTGTCGCCTTCCAGGGCGGAAATCGGCACGAACCGGATGTCCTTGAGGCCAAGCTTGGCGGCGAACGCCAGGTACTCGTCCTTGATTTCGTTGAAGCGCTCTTCGCTGAAATCCACCAGATCCATCTTGTTGATGGCGACCACGATGTGGCGAATGCCCAACAGGGAGGCGATGTACGAGTGGCGGCGAGTCTGGGTCAGGACACCGTGACGGGCATCAATCATCAGGATGGCAACCTGCGCAGTTGACGCGCCCGTGGCCATATTCCGGGTGTACTGCTCGTGGCCCGGAGTATCGGCGATGATGAACTTGCGTTTATCGGTGGAGAAATAACGGTAGGCGACGTCGATCGTGATACCTTGCTCACGCTCCGCCTGAAGGCCGTCAACCAGGAGCGCCAGGTCCAGCTTCTCGCCCGTCGTGCCCATTTTCGCGCTGTCGGTTTTCAGGCTCGCCATGTGATCTTCGTAGATCATTTTGGTGTCGTGCAGCAGGCGACCGATCAGGGTGCTTTTCCCGTCATCCACGCTGCCGCAGGTCAGCAGGCGCAGCAGCTCTTTGTTCTCGTGTTGTTTCAGGTAGGCCTGAATATCTTCTGCAATCAGATCAGACTGGTGTGACATCTTAGAAGTACCCTTCCCGCTTTTTCTGTTCCATGGAGCCGGCTGAATCGTGGTCAATGACCCGGCCCTGACGTTCGGAGCTGGTGGCCAGCAGCATCTCCTGGATAATTTCCGGCAGCGTGTCTGCTTCGGATTCGATGGCGCCAGTCAGCGGGTAACAGCCGAGGGTGCGGAAGCGGATCGACTTCATCATTGGCTTCTCACCCTCGTTCAGAGGCATGCGGTCGTCGTCCACCATGATCAGCGTGCCGTCACGCTCAACGACAGGGCGTACTGCTGAGTAGTACAGGGGAACGATTTCGATGTTTTCGAGGTAGATGTACTGCCAGATGTCCAGTTCGGTCCAGTTGGACAGCGGGAACACGCGAATGCTCTCGCCCTTGTTGATCTTGCCGTTGTAGATGTTCCAAAGCTCAGGGCGCTGGTTCTTCGGATCCCAGCGATGATACTCATCCCGGAACGAGTAAACGCGTTCCTTGGCGCGGGATTTCTCTTCATCGCGGCGGGCGCCCCCGAAAGCTGCATCAAACTTGTACTTGTCCAGAGCCTGTTTGAGGGCCTGGGTTTTCATGACATCGGTATGCTTGGCGCTGCCATGGGTAAAGGGTCCGATGCCCTGTTTGATGCCGTCCTCGTTCTTGTGAACGATTAGGTCAAGACCGTATTCCTTCACCTTGCGGTCGCGGAAATCGATCATGTCCTTGAACTTCCACGTGGTGTCCACGTGCATCAGCGGGAAAGGCGGCTTGCCGGGATAGAAGGCTTTGCGAGCAAGGTGCAGCATGACCGCGGAATCCTTGCCGATGGAGTAGAGCATGACCGGGTTATCGAACTCGGCTGCCACTTCCCGGATGATGTGGATGCTTTCCGCTTCCAGCTGCTTCAGGTGCGTGAGGTTGTATGTGGTCATGGTGTTCCGTTGCCGCGGTGCGGGCCTTGATGGCTGTGCAAATTTGACCTGTAACTATACCAGAGCCGACAAGGGTATAAGAAGCGCCGCAAATAGAGTTTGGCGTTATAATAATATAGCGGCAAGGCGGGATTGGCCGCGATGGAGAGTGTCTTCCAGGGAGGGGAAAGTCAGGCCGGGTTACGGGAATCGGCCAGCAATTTGGCCACGTAGCGGTCTACGTAATCGAATCCGTTGCCTTCGAACTCCGCGAACTGGATGCCGAGATGGAACTCATCACGGGCGATTCGGCGCATATGCACGATATTTCCATCAGCAATGACGGATACTGGCTGGGTGGCGACGACAGGTACCGAGAAACGGGTTTTGACAGAGATCCAGTTGCCAGGGGCGGGGTTCTGCTGGTCCGGAATGAGTGCTTTAACGGCTTCCCGACTGCAGGAAATCATCACGCCGGTTCGGGACAGGTTGGCCACAGAGCAGGTCAGGCATGCACCGTCTGGTTTTTCCACGGTGATTTCGGTTGAAACATCGACGCGCTGTTGGTTGCGCAGATTGGTTTTGATGGCGACTGGTTTCATGGTAACTCGTCTGGCGTGGCTGGTTTCAAATGCGGCTGCCTTTCCCATAAATCCCTTCCAGAAAAAATACTTAAGCCCGCTAAAGTCTAGTTGTTTACTTAGTGATCAGCAAGAAGCCTGTCGTCCATTGTGGCAGATTTGTTACTTTTTTCTGAACAAGACGTCACAATTTTTGACACAAGTCATTCGGGGAGTTTGTGCAGGTGGCCAGTCCTTTCGGACCGTTGGGTAAAGGCCGGGGCGGCAGACCCTTGCGCCCCGGCTTCATTTCAGTTTGATCAGTCAGACAGCTTCCTGACCAGAATCTCATTGAAGAGTTTCGGGTTGCCCTGTCCCTTGGATGCCTTCATCAGCGGGCCCATAAAGCCACCCAACATTTTCTTGCGTTTTTTGGGGTCTTCCTCGTTCTGGTACTGCGCTACCTGATCGGGCATGCCGGCCAGAACCTCATCGACCATTTTTTCCAGTTCGCCGGTATCGGATACCTGCTTCAGCCCCTTGGCGTCGATGATGGCATCGACACTGTCGTTTTCACCGGTCCAGAGGGCATCAAAGACTTTTTTCGCACCGGCGGAGGAAATGGTGTTGTCGGCAATGCGCACCACCAGATCGCCAAGCTGTGTCCCGGAGATCGGGGATTCGGTAACGGACTTCTCCTCAGCATTGAGGCGCGCCGAGAACTCGCCCTGAATCCAGTTGGCGGTCAGCTTGGCGTCTTTGCCATGACGGACGGCGTCCTCGAAGAAGGTCGCCAGTCTGGCATCGCCGCTGAGCAGCCCCGCGTCGTAGTCGTTCAGTCCATACTGCTCCTTGAACCGAGCCTTGCGGGCATCCGGCAGTTCCGGAAGACGGCTGCGGGCGTCGTCGATAAAGGCATCGTCGATTTCCACCGGCAGTAAATCGGGGCAGGGGAAGTAGCGGTAGTCATTGGCTTCTTCCTTGGTGCGCATGGAACGAGATTCGTCCCGGTCGCCGTTATACAGACGGGTTTCCTGGGTGATCGTGCCGCCGTCTTCCAGAATGTCCATCTGCCGCTCAACTTCGTGGGCGATGGCCTGTTCCATAAAGCGGAAGGAATTCAGGTTCTTGGTTTCGGTGCGGGTGCCGAGGGTATCGGAGCCTTTCGGTTTCAGGGAAATGTTCACGTCAAAGCGCATGGAGCCCTGGGACATGTCGCCGTCGCAGATGCCCAGCGAGGTCACGAGGCTGTGTAGTTTGCGGGCGAACGCCACTGCCTCCTCGGAGCTCGTCATGTCAGGTTCGGTGACCACTTCGATCAGCGGCGTGCCGGCCCGGTTCAGGTCCACCCCGGTCATGCCGTGGAAGTCCTCGTGCAGGGATTTGCCTGCGTCTTCCTCCAGGTGGGCGTGGTGGATGCGCACCCGCTTGCTTTCGCCGTTGGCCAGGTCAATGTCGACATGGCCTGGTCCGACGATCGGACGCTCGAGCTGAGTGGTCTGGTAGCCCTTGGGCAGATCCGGGTAGAAGTAATTCTTGCGTTCGAACACGGAGCGTCGTTCGATGTCGGCGTTTACCGCCAGGCCAAACATGACCGCATAGCGAAATGCCTGCTCGTTAGGAACGGGCAGGGTGCCCGGCATGGCCAGGTCGACCGCGTTGGCCTGAGTGTTGGGCTCGGCGCCATAGGCGGTGCTGGAGCCGGAAAAAATCTTGGTCTGGGTTGCGAGCTGAACGTGAATTTCCAGCCCGATCACAATGTCCCATTGCATGGCGTTACTCTCCTTTAATCGGGCTTATTGCGGTTCGCGCTGGTGCCAGTCGGTCACCTGCTGGAATTGATGGGCCGCGTTCAGCAACCGGGCCTCGGAAAAATAATCCCCGATGATCTGAAGTCCCACCGGCAGACCATCCACGAATCCCGCCGGCACCGACATGGCCGGAAGGCCTGCCAGGTTGATGGCGATGGTGAACACATCTTCCAGGTACATAGTCACCGGGTCGTTGGTTTTCTCGCCCTGGATAAAGGCAGGGGAGGGTGTGGTCGGGCTCATCAGCACGTCCACTTCCTTGAAGGCATTGATGAAATCCTGCTGGATCAGACGGCGAACCTTCTGAGCCTTCAGATAGTAGGCATCGAAATAACCCGCTGATAGGGCATAGGTGCCCACCAGAATCCGACGCTTTACCTCGGTGCCAAAGCCCTCAGCGCGGGTCCGGGTATACAGGTCCATGAGGTCTTTAGGGTCTTCGCAGCGATAGCCGTATCGAACCCCATCAAAGCGTGAGAGGTTGGCAGACGCTTCGGCCGGCGCAATCACGTAGTAGGCGGCAATGGCCAGTTTGGCGTTGGGCAGCGACACGTCTTTAACCGTGGCGCCAAGCTTCTCGTATTCCCGGACTGCGGCCCGAACCTGCTCTTCCATGGCGGGGCTGAGCTGATCCGAGAAGTACTCTTTTGGCAAGCCAATGCGAAGGCCTTTAAGTGGCTCGTTCAGGGTGGCAGTGTAATCCGGAACCTCGCGCTCCAGTGACGTGGAGTCTTTGGGGTCGAAGCCGGCCATGACATTGAGCATCAGGGCATTGTCTTCCGCGGTGCGGGCAATGGTGCCGCCCTGGTCGAGACTGGAAGCAAAGGCAATCATGCCGTACCGGGAAACACGGCCGTAGGTTGGCTTGAGGCCGGTGACGCCGCACAGAGCCGCCGGCTGGCGAATCGAACCGCCGGTGTCGGTGGCCGTTGCCGCGGGTATCAGCCGTGCGGCAACGGCGGCAGCAGAGCCGCCGGAAGAGCCGCCCGGAACCCGTTTTTCGTCTTCGCTCAGTCCCCAAGGGTTGGTTACCGGTCCAAAATGGCTGGATTCGTTGGAGGAGCCCATGGCGAACTCATCCATGTTGGTCTTGCCCAGGCACACTGCGCCGGATTTGCGAAAGTTAGCGGTAACCGTGGCGTCGTAAGGCGGAACGAAGTTCTCCAGCATTTTCGAGCCGCACGTGGTCCGCACACCGTTGGTACAGAAAATATCTTTATGGGCAAACGGGATGCCAGTCCAGGGCGTGGCGTTACCCGCGGCCCGCTGCTCATCCGCAGACCTGGCATCCGCAAGGGCCTGCTCTTCGGTCACGGTAATGAAGCTGTTGTACTTGCCGTCTTCCTGCTTGATGCGGTCGAGGAACTGCTCTGTCAGTTCCACGCCTGAAATCTTGCCGCTTTCCAGATCCCGGGAAAGCTCTGCTACGGATTTGTTATGCATGATGGTTCCTGAAATCGCTGGTCGTCAGATCACTCAATAACGCGGGGCACGAGGTAAAGGCCGTTTTCGGTGGCCGGAGCGATGGCCTGGAAGGCTTCGCGCTGATTGGTCTCGGTGACCTCGTCCGGACGCAGGCGTTGTACGGCATCCAGAGGGTGTGCCATGGGCGCCACTTCCTCGGTATCAGCAGCGCTGAGCTGGTCCACCAGATCAAGGATGTTGCCCAAATCGTTCTCCAGGGCCGAAACCTGCTCGTCGTCCACACGAATGCGGGCGAGCACAGCGACTTTTTCGATGTCCTCTCGGGAAATGGTCACGCATTGCCTCCCAGATAAATGAAATGTCGTTAATAAAGCTCTGTGTATTAAGAAGCGGCCACGTTCAACTGTGGGGCGTTCGGAGAATGCTTTCCAAAACTGTTCGGAGCCCTCAATGGCGGAGCCCAAGCGCCACCTGGGGGTGCTTGAGCGGGTTTTGGAAAGCATTCTTCAGGCGGCCTTTGACTGTGGCCAAAAAATAAAGGAGGTATGGTAACAGATTCGAACAATCGCGGGAGGCCCCAGCCCATAAGGTAAATGTGTGAACCGTAAGGCGCGAGGCCCGTTCGCGCCTTGCCTGCAGGGGTGCTCACTGCTAAAGTTGCCGCATCTTTTCTATGCGACTGCAACTCTCAGGTTGAAACTACACGAATGTTGATCAAAAGACTCCGAGGCTTATTCTCCAGCGACCTGTCCATCGACCTGGGCACCGCGAACACCCTTATTTACGTGCGTGAGCGCGGTATCGTGCTGAATGAACCATCGGTAGTGGCCATTCGCACCAACAATTCGCAGAAAATGGTCGCGGCGGTTGGTGCCGAAGCCAAGCGCATGCTGGGGCGTACGCCGGGAAACATTACTGCCATTCGGCCGATGAAGGATGGTGTGATCGCAGACTTCGTAGTCACCGAGAAAATGCTGCAGCACTTCATTCATAAAGTGCACGAAAACAGCTTTATTACCCCTAGCCCACGGGTCTTGGTTTGTGTGCCCAGCAAATCAACTCAGGTTGAGCGCAAGGCCATTCGTGAGTCTGCGCTCGGTGCTGGCGCCCGGGAAGTGTTCCTGATTGAAGAACCAATGGCCGCGGCCATCGGTGCTGGCCTGCCGGTAGAGGAAGCCAGTGGTTCCATGATCGTCGATATCGGTGGTGGCACGACCGAGATTGCCATTATCTCGCTGAACGGCATTGTCTACGCGGAATCGGTGCGAGTCGGTGGCGACAAGTTCGACGAAGCCATCGTGACTTATGTTCGTCGCAACTACGGTAGCCTGATCGGTGACTCGACTGCCGAACGCATCAAACATGAGATTGGTTGCGCGTACGAAGGGCTTGATATCCGTGAAATTGACGTTCGCGGCCGTAATCTGGCCGAGGGCGTGCCCAGGGCCTTTACACTGAACAGTGAGGAAATTCTCGATGCGCTTCAGGAGTCCCTGGCGCAAATCGTTCAGACCGTAAAAAGCGCTCTGGAGCAGTCGCCGCCCGAGCTGGCGTCTGATATCGCGGAACGCGGAATCGTGTTGACCGGCGGTGGCGCCCTGCTGCGAGGCCTGGATAAGCTCCTCAGTGAGGAAACCGGGTTGCCGGTAATTATTGCGGAAGACCCGCTTACCTGTGTCGCCAGAGGTGGCGGCAAGGCGCTGGAAGTGATTGATCGGGGTGGCATCGGAATGTTCTCCCAGGAGGGATAATCCTGTAGGGAGGGTTCGCCATTAAGACCATCTTCGTCCAGGGCCCGGTGCCGGGCTTCAGACTCTTTCTCATTGTCATTGTGTCGGCAACCCTGGTGGTTGCCGATGCGCGTTTCGACAAACTCTCCCTCGTGCGCAGCACGATCGCCACTGGCCTGGCTCCTGTGTACTGGCTCGGCAACGCGCCCTACGAATTCAGTGACTGGGTTGCCGGCCTGTTCGTCAACAAGGAAGATCTCCAGCAGGAAAACGAGGACCTCAGGGCCCGCCTGATGATACTGGAACGTCGTGCGCTCAAATACGCCGCTCTTGCCTCCGAGAATAACGAACTCCGCCGTCTAATGAATTCCTCTGAAGTGCTGGACGATCGCGTCATTGTGGGTGAGGTTGTCGGCGTCTCGCCGGATCCTTTCTCCCACGAAGTGATCATCAACAAAGGTGAGAGTGACGGACTGAGGCCGGGCCAGGCCGTTCTGGACGCCCATGGATTGATGGGGCAGGTAGTCCAGACCAGTCAGATTACGTCCCGGGTGTTGCTGGTATCGGATAGCAGTCATGCGGTTCCGGTCGAGGTGGTACGGAACGGGCTCAGGGCGATTTTGCTGGGCAACGGTGACACCAACACCCTCGATCTGGTTCACGTTCCGGATACGGCCGATATCCGGGAAGGCGACCTGCTGGTCAGTTCCGGTCTGGGGGGGCGGTTCCCCCGGGGGTATCCGGTCGCCGAAGTGGGCGTGATCAATAAAGAACCGGGCGAGCCCTTCGTGTCCATCGAGGCGGTGCCCAGAGCAGAATTGAATCAAAGCCGGTTGGTGCTGGTGGTGTTCCCGCCCGCCGGCAACCGGGAGGCCCCCGTGGAAGAGGGCGGTGAGACCGCAGGAGAAGCCGATCAGGGTTCAGACCAGGAGGGTGCAGGCTGATGCTGTCCGTTATCAGTTATCCCGTTTTTGCACTTTCCGTTGTCGTGGCTCTGGTACTGAGCATTTCCCTGTTCCCGGTTGGCTGGTTCGAGTTCCGCCCGGAGTGGGTCGGGCTGGTGGTGTTTTACTGGACGTTCCGGGCACCTGCCCAGTTCGGTATCCTGCTGGCTTGGTGTCTGGGACTGCTACTGGACGTGCTTGAGGCCACCCCGATAGGCGTCAATGCACTGGCCATGGGGTTGATCGCGTTCCTGGTGCTGACTGTGCACCAGCGCCTGCGAATGTACCCGATGCCTCAGCAATGTCTGATGGTTTTTCTGCTCTTGGGCATAAACCAGATGCTTGTTCATTTCATCAAGCAGATGCTGGGCGCCGACGAAGCCGGTTTCAGTTATCTGTGGCCGGCCCTGACCAGTGCGCTGGCGTGGCCGGTATTCTGTGTCCTGCTGGACAATATCAATCGTAAGTTAGGTTAACCATGTCCACCGTCATCCTCGCATCGGCTTCTCCCCGGCGGTCCGAGCTGCTTCAACAGATTGGCGTCTCCTTTACGGTTCAGCCAGCAGATGTGGATGAGACGCCCGGTCCCGGGGAGGGTGCTGAACACTATGTGGAGCGGCTCGCCCGGGACAAGGCCCTGGCCGTTTCGGCGTCCTCTCCGGAAGCACTGGTGCTCGGGTCCGACACGTCGGTCGTCCTGAACGGGGTAATTCTCGGGAAGCCCGCCGACCGGGGCGATGCCGTCGAGACCTTGCGCATGCTCTCCGGTGCCACTCATCAGGTGATGACGGCGGTGGCGCTGGCCAAAGGCAGCCGGTGTGAATCGCGAGTCGTTATTACCGACGTCACGTTTCGACCACTCTCGAAGGCAGAAATTGAGGCGTACGCCGCCAGTGGAGAACCGATGGACAAGGCAGGAAGCTATGGAATTCAGGGTCTTGGTGGTATTTTTGTCAGTAACCTTCGGGGCAGTTACAGTGCTGTGGTGGGGTTACCGCTGCTGGAAACTGCGGCCCTGCTGGCAGACGCCGGTCATCCGGTCTGGGAAAGCTGGCCAAACAGTCTGGAGAGCCGAACATGAGTGAAGAGATCCTGATCAACGTGACACCCGTGGAAACCCGCGTGGCGCTGGTTGAAAACGGGATGTTGCAGGAAGCCTACATTGAGCGCACCAGTCGCAAGGGCATCGTTGGCAATATCTACAAGGGCAAGGTGGTCAGGGTGCTTCCGGGCATGGAAGCGGCATTCGTCGACATAGGCCTGGAGCGGGCGGCGTTTATCCATGCCTCGGATGTGGTGTCACAGTCCGGTGGTGATGAGCCCAATGACGGCCCGAAAACCGTACCGGACATCCGTACACTGCTTCGGGAAGGCCAGTCTCTGGTGGTTCAGGTGACCAAGGATCCGATCGGTACCAAGGGTGCCCGGCTGACCACCCAACTCTCCATTCCTTCCCGCTACCTCGTCTTCATGCCGGATGTGAATCACGTCGGCATCTCCCAGCGCATCGAGGACGAAACCGAGCGGGCCCGGCTCAAGGGGCTGGTGGAAGAGGCAGCGGCCGAAGAAACCGAAGTGCAGGGCGGCTATATTATCCGCACAGCGGCGGAAGCAGCATCCCCGGAAGAGTTAATCGGCGACATGACCTACCTGCACCGCCTCAGTCAGTCCATCCACGAACGCATTGCCCGGGTGCAGGCCCCTGCGGTGATTTATCAGGACCTGCCTCTCTTCATCCGGACCATCCGGGACCTGATCCGTCCACAGACTGAGAAGGTGCGGATCGACAGCCGGGAAAGTCATCAGCGGGTCATGGAGTTTGTTGAGGAGTTTGTGACCGAGTTTGCCGACAAGGTGGAATACTATCCCGGTGAGCGGCCCATTTTCGATCTCTACTCGGTTGAAGACGAAATCCAGAAGGCACTCAGCCGCAAGGTTCAATTGAAGTCCGGCGGCTATGTCATCATCGATCAGACTGAAGCGATGACGACCATCGACATCAATACTGGTGGATTTGTCGGGCATCGGAACCTGGAAGAGACCATTTTCAAGACCAACCTTGAGGCGGCCCGGTCCATCAGTCGCCAGCTGAGACTGCGTAACCTCGGCGGCATTATCATTATTGATTTCATCGACATGGAAGACCCGGAGCATCAGCGCCAGGTGCACCGCATGCTCGAGAAAATGCTTGAGCGGGATCATGCCAAGACCAAGATCACCGGTGTCTCGGAACTGGGTCTGGTTGAAATGACCCGGAAACGAACGACGGAGAGCCTGGGGCAGGTACTTTGCGAGCCCTGTCCGATCTGTGATGGTCGGGGCTTCCTGAAGACCAGCGAGACCGTCTGTTACGAGATCTTCCGGGAAATTTTGAGGGTCAACCGGGCATACGACGCCGAGAATTATCTGGTGATGGCGTCACAGAGCGTTGTCGATCGCCTGCTGGATGAAGAGTCGGACAATGTCGCAGATCTCGAAACGTTTATCAGCAAGACCATTCGCTTCCAGGTGGAGCCGTTCTACAGTCAGGAGCAGTACGATGTTGTCCTGCTCTGATCCGAGGGCTTTCTGTCGGCGTGGCGGGTAGGTCCACCTGATGTCGTCCGCTGACCGCGAGTCTGCAGTATCGGATTATCAGCTTGAGAGCCCGCCGGTCAGGGTTGCCGCACGGGTTTCCAGTCTCGTCTGGTGGTTCCTGTTGCTCGTACTGGTGGTTTTTGCGCTGTACGCGGGGTTGGGGCGCCAACTTACTCGCAATGTCGATGCCTTCGCCGATGATCTCGCTGTTGAACTGTCAGCGCGCCTCGGGCAAGAGGTCGCCATCGGTAGCCTCTCCTCCCAGTGGTTCTGGTTGGATCCTTCTTTTACCGCTCAGCAGATCTCCGTAACGAACCCGGATTCGGGGGTAACCGTTGCCCGCGTTGACCATCTGCGTGTCCGGTTTGATTTCCTGTCGTCGCTGCGACGACTTCGGGTTGTGTTTGAAGACTTCGAAGTGGATGGCGTCGAGCTGACACTGGATCAGTCCGATACCGGGCAGGTAGGCGTGCATGGTGCCGATCTGCCAGAGCCGGTTAACAACCGGCTGGAGCACTGGCTGGAACTGGCCGGTGACTGGCTGTCTGAACCCTATCTCAAAATCACCCGATTCAGTCTGGGAATCCGGGACAACGAGGGGCACCAGCGTCATGTCTATATCCCCCAGCTGGACCTCGTCTACCGGCAAGGGCTTTTCCGGGCCTCGGGTCGCGCCATCAAGTCCGGGACCACTGAGCAGCTGGCAAGCTTCAGTCTGGTTGGACGGCATTTTTTCCGGGGTGATTTTACCGGGCAACTTTATCTGGATCTGAACTCGGGCCGGCTCTTTGATGGGCTGATCGACGAATACCAGTGGCGGGGCGTCCGTGTTGAGGGCTTTGACGTCGGCGGTGAAGCCTGGCTGACCTTCCGTGACGGTGAGATGCTTCAGGTTAATGGAACCCTGAAAACGCCTTATCTGCAGTTGGGCGTGGGTAGCGAGTCCCTGGCGCCGATTGAAAATATCCAGGCACGCTTTGGCTGGCGTCGGTCTCAGGATGCGTTATCCGAAGGTGGTTCTGCCCAGGTCGATGACAGCCCGAGTGCAAGTGGTGGCCCGGGAGAATGGCACCTCCAGCAGCTTGAATGGACCTGGAATGGTGACAAAGTGTCGCCATTCAGTCTTCGCCTGGCGCCCGAACAAGGAGGCGTCACCGTTATTGCTGATGCCCTGCCGCTCGGCCCCACCCGAAGGCTTCTGTCCCTGCTCCCCATACTCCCGTCCAAGGGGGCCGAGGCGTTGAAGAACTACCGCCCCGATGGTTACCTGGACCGGATGTCCCTGTGGCTCCCACAATCACCGGGAAACAGTTTCGAACTGTCCGGTCATCTCCGCGACATCAGCATCAAAGCCTTCCGTGGTGTGCCAGGCCTCTCGGGCCTGTCAGGCTCCCTGTACCTGGAGCCGAGCGCCGGTTATGTTGAAATCGGGGAAGGCGACTTGCCGGTTAGCCTGGAGTTTCCAAAGCTGTACAACGGAGGTTGGGCACTTTCTGATATCGGAGGGTTGGTTGCCTGGCAGCTGGACGGTGCGATTACTCGCGTTTTTTCCGACAACCTGCACATGGCTTATGGTGACCGCACGAAGTTTTCAGGGGCGTTTGATCTGAAACTGAACCGGGAGGGTGAGGATAGCCTTGGTCTTCGGGTAGGTGTCGAGAACGCAAACGAGGCCATGTTGGCAGAATTTGTGCCGTCCAAGGTGGTGAACCCGGAGCTTTACCGGTGGCTGACAACGTCGATACGGGCGGCGGAGATTACTTCGGGTGTCTATTACGGTCATGGTCAGATCGGATCGGATGCGCCAAAAGGATCGTTCGTGTCCTCCATGCGGTTCGACTTCGAGAACGCTTCGGTGGTCTACGACGAACGCTGGCCTGAGGTCTCGGGTGCAAAGGGTCGGGTGGTCGTCAATGACCAGGAAACCCTGGTCACCCTTGAGCGGGGAGAGACGGGCGGCCTGGCTTTGTCGCCCAGTACGGTAACGATCCTCCCCGATACCGATGGTACGCAGGTTCGTGTTGACGTTTCGGCGGTGGTTCCGGGTGACGCCGTCGGTTTCTGGCTGAGTAACAGTCCGCTGGGCGACATGGCCGGTTCGGAAACCGCCGCACTGGAATTCGGCGGCTCGTACCAGGTGGAGCTGGGTCTGGATCTGCCACTGGCAGGGGATCGTGAGGTCGTGGTTGAGGCTCACATCCGCGCCGACGACGGTTCGGTAGCATATCCGCCCGCCGGGCTCGCCTGGGAGTCCCTCAGTGGGGAGCTGACCTACCACTCTGTGAAGGGTTTCTCCGGAGGACCACTGACGGCCAGTTTTTTCAATGAGCCCGTCAACATCAGCCTGGCCCGCAGTGGGTCTGGCGACGCCCTGTCCATACGACAGTCCGGGCAGCTTTCCATGGCTGACGCCCTGGCGACGGCGGGTTTGGCTCCGGATACCACTTTGGGGCTGAGCGGAGTTCTGAGCTATTCCGCGGCCCTCAATGTTGGTGCGGACTCGACATCCTTGATCACTGTGAGGTCGGACCTTCAGGGTGTGGCGGTCGACTGGCCTGATCCGTTAGCCAAACTTGCAGAAGAAGCCGCACCTTTGCTGGCCACCATTGATCCCGGGGCCTCGGGCGGAATAGCTGTAAAGGGGGAATGGGAGAATCGGGCGTCTTTTGATGTGTTGTGGAAGGAGACCGGTCTGGATATGGACATAGGACATCTGCATCTCGGAGCCCACACACTGAAAGATATCCAGATTGAGGCTCTGGACCTTGGTGATCGCTGGGTCGTGGGTACGCGCTCAGAGCGGGCTGTAGGTCGTGTAGTCGTTCCCGATGATGACACAGCGGTCACTGCCGATTTTGAGGTCATGCGGTTGGTTCGGGATGATGAAGCTCGGGAAGAAGCGCCGGAATTGCTGTCGATTGAGGAGCAGATCGAAGCGTTCAGGTCCCTGGACATGGGCGACTGGCCCGATGTGAACGTCACCATATCCGATCTTCAGCTCAACCAGGAGTCCCTCGGCAGGTGGGCCTTCCAGCTTCGACCAGAGCCCTATCGGTTGAACGTTGACGGGATTGAGGGACGACTCAATTCGCTCACGTTGCTGGGAACTGTGACCTGGAGCATCATTGATGATCGGGAAGTAAGCCGGTTTGCCGGTACTATCACTGGCGGCGCACTGGCCGACTTGAACGAGCTGTTCGGTGCGGATATACCCCTGACCAACAAGGCCACCAACATCAAGCTTGATCTGGGCTGGCCCGGCCGCCCTGACGAGATCTTGATGGCGGACATGAGTGGATCGGTCAGCCTCCGGCTGGATGAAGGGATCATCCTGGAACAGAACAATACGGCCCAGCTGTTCCGGGTGTTCAACCTTCTGAACGCCGATACCTTGTGGCGCCGCCTCAAGCTCGATTTTTCGGATTTGTATGAGCGCGGGGTCGCGTTTGACGCGATTTCGGGTAAGGCCCAGCTTATCGACGGCTTGATTACCATGGATCCGGAGCTTCAGGTTGTTGGCCCCTCGGGTGCCTTCAAACTGAGCGGCTCTACCGATATTGCCGATGAAACTCTCGACATGCGATTGGTGGTGGTTCTGCCGCTGACCCAGAATCTGCCACTGGCGGCGCTGTTGATGGGGGCCGGAGCCCCCATAGGCGGTGCGCTGTTTGTCCTCGACAAGATTCTGGGCGATCCTTTGAGTAAACTGACCAGCGCGTCCTACGGTGTTACTGGCACCTGGGACGACCCTCAGGTAGATCTCCAGCGGGTATTTGATACCGGCGAATAGCAGGAGTCTCATATGACCCATACTGTCTCTGCCCGGGTTGCCGCCATACAGATGGTGAGTACCCACGACATCGATGCGAATCTCAATGAAGCGCGCCGTCTGCTTGCCGAAGCGGCCGAACAGGGCGCTTCGGTGGCGGTCCTGCCCGAAAATTTTGCGGTACTGGCGACTCACCAGATGGTGGATCATGGCCGCGCAGAAGCCGGTGAGAACCCTGTCATCCGCTCATTTCTGTCGGAGCAGGCGAAAACCCTGGGGATGTGGATTGTTGGCGGTTCGTTACCGCTAGCCGTGCGCCCGGATGGCTCTGCCATCAACGATCGGGCGAGAGCGACCTGTCTGGTTTTCGATGACCAGGGGCAGGAGGTCGCACGGTATGACAAGATTCACCTGTTCGATGCGGTGGTGGAAGACGCCCACGGACAATACCGGGAGTCGGACACCTTTGAGCCGGGAGAGCAGGTGGTGACCATTGATACCCCCGCTGGCAAGCTTGGCCTGGCCATCTGTTACGACCTGCGTTTTCCTGAGCTTTTCCGGGCCTTAAGGGAGCAGGGGGCGGAGTGGGTGTGCCTGCCAAGCGCGTTCACCTGGCAAACCGGGGATGCGCACTGGCATGCTCTTATCCGTGCCCGCGCCATTGAAAACCAGGTGTGGGTGGTCGCCCCGGGCCAGGGCGGCCAGAACAGCGAAAGGCGGCGCACCTACGGCCATTCGCTGATCTGCGATCCCTGGGGCCAAGTGGTGACAGAGCTGGCTGAGGGGCCCGGTGTGGTGGCGGCCGAGCTGGATATCGATCAGCTTAATCAGCTGCGTAAGCGAATGCCCGTCTGGGAACATCGCCGGTTATAGCAAGCTGTGGCGGGTTCGGATCAGTTGATGGCTTCGGCGTCGTCAACGCACTCCCGCAAGTAACGGAATAGCTTGCGGGACTGGCCGGTGTTTTTTTGCTTCTCAACATCTTTCCGGGCATTGCGCGCCAGATTCCGCAGGTGCTGCATATCGGCCGTCGGGCAATAATCGAAGAACTCTCCCACCACGGAATCGCCTTCGGCGATCATGCGATCACGCCAGCGTTCGGCCAGATGGTGGCGTCGGGTGTGCTCCTCACTGCCAGCATCGAACGCGTCTATGGCCCGTTGCAGTGCTTCCGGATCATCCTCCTGGCGAATGATCTTGCCGACGTACTGCAGGTGACGTCGTTTCGCCTCGTTCTGGCGAATTCGCCGGGACTCTTCGATCGCCGCGCGCAGGGTTTCGCTGATTGGCAAGGTGTCGAGCTGGTCGTTGCTCAGGTCCAGCATCCGCTTGCCGAGATCCTGTAGCGCGTGCATCTCTCGCTTGAGCTGGGATTTGCTCTTGCCGAATTCTTCCTCGTCTTCGTGCTGATCGTGATGGCTCATCGTAAATCCGTTGCAATTCGGTCGTTGGTCGTTGATTAAGCGTAAAACACGGTGGCGAGTCCAAGGAAGGACATGAAGCCCACCACATCGGTAACCGTCGTGAGAATGACGCCTCCCGCCAGTGCAGGGTCAATGTTTCTGGATTTCAGGAACAGGGGGAGGACGGTACCCACGAGGGCGGCGGCCATCAGGTTTATGACCAGAGCCGCGGCAATAATCCCCCCGATGAGCAGATCCTGAAACCAGGCTGCAGCAGCGGTTGCGACAACCACTGCCCAGAGCAGGCCGTTCAGGACGCTCGATATAAATTCCCGGTTTAGCAGCCAGCCGACGTTGGCGCCACTGATCTGGCCCACTGCCATACCCCGGATAACGAGTGTCAGGGTCTGGCTGCCGGCAATACCGCCCATGCTGGCGACAATCGGCATGAGCACGGCCAGCGCCACCACCTTGGAGATGGTTTCCTCAAACAGGCCAATGACCCCAGCGGCGATGAAGGCCGTGATCAGGTTGATGCCCAACCATACTGCCCGTCGCCGGGTCGTTTTCCAGACCGGGGCAAATGTATCTTCGTCCTCATCAAGGCCCGCCATGCTCATCAGCGAATGATCGGCATCCTCCCGGATGACGTCGACCACGTCATCGATGGTGATACGGCCGAGCAATCTCCCGTCTTCATTCACCACCGGAGCAGAGATCAGGTCGTAGCGTTCGAACAGCGTCGCGACCTTGGTGTCCGAGAGTGAGACCGGGATGGGCTCGATGTCGGTGTCCATCACTTCCCGAACCGTGGCGGTCGGATTCGATACAAGCATTTTTGTGATCGGCAGCATGCCGATGAACTCGTCTCGACGGCTCACCACGATCAGGCTGTCGGTCATCGGGGGCAGGTTGCGGTGTCTGCGAAGGTACCGCAACACAACATCGATGCTGATGTCCGGGCGCACCGTTATGGTGTCCGTGTTCATCAGGCCGCCGGCGCTGTCCTCAGGATAGGAGAGCACCTCCTCGACACGCTGGCGGTCCTGCTCGTCCATGGTGTCCAGAACTTCCTGGATCACCGTGTCCGGCAATTGCTGAAGCAGGTCGGCGAGATCGTCTGATTCGAAATCTTCGATGATGTCGGCCAGTTCCTGGGCATTCAACTGGCTCAGGAAATAGCCCCGGATATCATCGCTCAGGTACTGGAGAACTTCCCCTTCCAGCTGCTTGTCCACCAGGTTCCAGAGCAGGGCGCGCTGGCGGGGTGGGGACGATTCCAGCAGGTGGGCAATATCACTGGGGCTCAGGCCGCCGTTCAGGATGCGCGCAACCTGTTTTAGGGCACCACTGTCCAGAGCCTCGCTCAGGGAGCGGAGACGCTGGCGGGCCTGGCTTTTCTCCAGAATATCGGTCATGGATCACCCACAGTCAGAAAACGCCTGTATTATAGCGGAGTTAGGAGGCAGACGTGAGAGAGAGTTGTAGGTGAATTCCACAGAACGCGGAGGTGCACCGCTTGGTGCCGAATAATTACTCGCCTTCGCCGAAATAGTCATTGATTAACGCCGTCAGGGCGTCAATGGCCGCTTCCTCGTCGGGGCCATCGGCAATGAGTTCTACATCGGTGCCCTGGCTTGCGGCAAGCATCATAACCTGCATGATGTTTTTCGCATCGACATCCCGGCCCTTGCCACTGATCCGTACGCTGCTGTCGAATTCCGACGCCGTTGCGACCAGCTTTGCAGTCGCACGGGCGTGCAGTCCCAGCTTGTTAATAATGGTGATGGGGTGACGAATCATGGCGCGCTCAGATCTCTCCCCGGGCCTGCAGGTGCGGCAATTCCGTGTGGCGAACCTGAACGTTGCTGTAGTTGTTCCGGAAATGCTTGCGCAATTGCTCGCTCACATACACCGAGCGATGCTGACCACCGGTGCAGCCAATGGAGATGGTCATGTAACTGCGATTGCTGTCGGCGAAAGAGGGCAGCCAGGTTTCCAGGAAGCCGGTCAGGTCACTGATCATTTTGCCAGTGGCTGGTTCCTTTTCCAGGAAGTCGATCACCGGTTGATCGGTTCCAACAAATTTGCGCAGACTGTTATCCCAGTAGGGGTTGGGTAGGCAGCGAACGTCAAAGACATAATCGGAATCCAGAGGAACGCCGTGCTTGAACCCGAATGACTGGAACAGCAGGGCCAGCTCCTGGTCCTTACGGCCAACAACACGCTGTTTCACCATGTCCCTGAGCTCGTACATCGACATGCCGGTGGTGTTTACGTAGAGGTCAGACAGCTTGGACAGTGGTTCAAGCAGCCTTTTCTCGCTACTGATCGCCTCCCGGAGTGAAGTCCGGTCATCACTCAGGGGGTGTTTGCGCCGCGTCGCATGAAAGCGCTGGAGAAGAGATTGCTCGTCGGCATCCAGGAAGATGATTTCGACGGTAACGCCGGTCTCCTGAAGTTGGCGGTAAATCACTTCGAAGTTGGCCAGCTCCCCGGACAGGTTACGGGCATCGATACTGACCGCCATTTTGTGAAGGCGCCCCGGCGACTCCTGAGTGGCAGCTTCGCGGGTCAGGGGAAACAACAGTCCAATGGGCAGATTATCGATGCAATAGTAGCCGAGATCCTCCAGTACATGGAGTGCCGTACTCTTGCCGGAACCGGATCTGCCGCTGACGATGATCAGTTTCATGGGCACTCTGTCTCCACTCTCTTGGGTGTCACTCAGTTGCAGCGGTCATGCGTTCATAAAGCGTGGTGGCATCATCGCACTGGCGAAGTCCATCGCAGAAAACCCGTTCGTTGAACTTTTCCGCCAGCTGGCTGAGCAGTTCCAGGTGCTCACTGGTGGCCTCTTTGGGAACAACGAGGGCAAATACGAGGTCGACGGGCTGGTTATCAATGGCGTCGAACTCGATGCTCTCTTCGAGCGTCATCAGAACGCCCACCACATGGTCCAGTCCCTCCAGGCGGCAATGGGGTATGGCAATGCCTTGGCCGATTCCGGTGCTGCCGAGGCGCTCACGGGACACCAGATTGTTGAAGATCTGGGTCTCGCTGAGAGAATCGTCGTGCCGGTGAATCTGTTCGGCAATGAATTCCAGTACCCGTTTCTTGCTCGAGGCGGGTATCCGGCACAAAGTCAGCTCCGGCGCAAGGATGTTATCTATGGTCAGGGATGTGTCGCTCATGAATCGACTGCATTTCCGTAAAAAAAAGGCTGCGGCAGGTTATCCATGCCGCAGCGCGATGAGATGACATGCATGAAAACGGTCGGTTAACGAGCGCCGTTTCCGTGCATCCGGTCTACATTCTTTTCCTTGTGCTTGAGGATCTGGCGGTCCAGCTTATCAATCAGCCCGTCAATCGCTGCGTACATGTCCTCGTTTTCTGCCTTTGCGTGAATATCACCACCAACCACGTGCAACGTTGCTTCCGCCATCTGACGCACCTTTTCCACCTGCAGGGTAACCTGGCAGTTACTGATATGGTCAAAGTGACGCTCGAGTTTCTCGAATTTTTCTGAGACGTAATCCTTGAGTGCGGGAGTCAGTTCTACGTGATGGCCTGAAATGTTGAGTTGCATAGGCGTCTCCTGTTGTCATCATGCCGGTCCCAACGGGGCCGGGCCTGAGGGCTGGCGCACACTGCGCCGGCAAAGTTTGGCTCGGGGGAGCGCTGTTTTCGACAGTGCGCCCCTAAACCAGTCTTTTTCTCTCGTTAGAGGGTGGAATATGCATCGCTTCCCGGTATTTGGCGACGGTCCGACGGGCCACCTTGATACCCTGTTCCCCTAGCATGGTCGCAATTTTGCTGTCGCTCAACGGCTTTTTCGGTGTCTCGGCCGCTATCAGTTTCTTGATCATTGCACGGATGGCTGTTGATGAACATTCGCCGCCTTCATCGGTACTGACGTGGCTCGAGAAAAAGTACTTCAGCTCGAAAATACCCCGCGGTGTGTGCATATACTTCTGCGTGGTGACCCGGGAAATTGTCGACTCGTGCATTTCTACCGCCTGCGCTATGTCTGAGAGGATCAGTGGCTTCATGGCCTCTTCGCCGTGATCCAGAAAACCCTGTTGGTGCTCGACAATGCGTGTCGCCACTTTCAGCAAGGTTTCATTGCGGCTCTGCAGGCTCTTGATAAACCATTTGGCTTCCTGCAGCTGATCCCTCAGGTAGGTGTTATCAGCACTGCTGTCTGCCCGTCTTATAAGAGAAGCATAGCTCGCATTGACGCGGATGCGTGGTGCAATCTCAGGATTTAGTTCAACCCGCCATCTGCCGTTGTGTTTGCGGACGATGACATCGGGAATGACGTAATCCGGTTCGGCGCGGTCAATCACATCGCCCGGGCGCGGATTCAGCCCGGTAATCAGGGCCAGAACATCACGCAGCTGATCTTCCTTGAGTCGGCTTCGGCGCAATAACTGGGCGTAGTCCCGGTTGCCCAGCAGGTTAATGTAGTGAGTGATCACAAGGCGTGCCTGGGCAAGCCAGGGCGTTTCGGGCGGTAACTGGTTCAGCTGGATGAGCAGGCATTCCTGCAGGTCCCGGGCAAAGACACCGGGCGGGTCAAAATGCTGCAGGCGATGAAGGACTGCCTCCACTTCATCCAGTTCCAGTGGGTCTTCCTCGGTTTCATCCAGCAGTCCTGCGTGGATGTCGTCCAGTGGGCTGGTCAGGTAGCCTCGCTCGTTCACTGCATCCATCAGGGCATGGGCAATGGCCTGATCCCGTTCGCTCAGCGGCGTCAGGTTCAATTGCCATTCAAGGTGATCCTGCAGGGTTTCACTCGGGGAGTTGCGGGTTTCGAAGTCGTGATCGTTCTCGTCTTCGTTTCGGGCGGCCGGGGCAGGGGCTGACTGATAGATGTCGTCCCAGGCGGTGTCGACGGGAAGATCGTCGGGGATGTTATCGGGAATCTCGTTTTCCGAGGCCCAGTCTGGTCCGTTTTCCGATTCATCCCAGTCGGTATTGGCGTCAGTACCGGAATCGGCCGTCGTTTCCGCTGCGGACTCCTCCTGACCGCGCTCGTCGTCACTCGACGCCGCTTCGGCCTGATCGTCGTCTTCCGAGGTTTCCAGCATCGGGTTGGACTCCAGAGCCTGCTGGATTTCCTGTTGAAGATCGAGGGTGGATAGCTGTAGTAGCCGGATCGCCTGTTGCAGCTGGGGCGTCATGGTCAGGCTCTGACCCAGCTTTAACTGTAAGGAGGCTTTCATAACCATGGTTCAGGATCCGTCACTCATCAGGCGCTGTAATACCCTAAGTTCAATAAAAAATTGTTGTATGCCGGTTACTTGCCGTTACCAAAAAATGCCCTAGCAAGTTCTTTGCCGAGTTTACTTGCTCGGGTTCATCAACACAATCGGGCAGCGGTTATCACAGTCGGAATTCGTTACCGAGGTAGACCTCTTTTACTTGCTGGTTCGCAAGAATGGTTTCCGAATTGCCAGAGGCAATGATGTGGCCGCCCGATACAATGTACGCCGTCTCACAGATGTCCAGCGTTTCCCGGACATTGTGGTCCGTAATCAGTACCCCGATGCCCTTGTCCCGCAGGTGACGGATAATGTGCTTGATATCGCTCACCGAAATCGGGTCAACGCCGGCAAAGGGTTCGTCCAGCAGGATAAAAGCGGGTTCCATGGCCAGTGCCCGGGCTATTTCCACGCGCCGGCGCTCACCGCCTGACAGCGCCATGCCTACACTGTCGCGGATGTGGGTAATGTGGAATTCTTCCAGCAGCTCTTCCAGGCGACTTTCCCGGTCAGCCCGACTCATACCCTTACGGGTTTCGAGGATCGCCATAAGGTTGTCCCGGACTGTCAGCTTCCGGAACACAGAAGCCTCCTGAGGCAGATAGCCAATTCCTTTCCGGGCCCGGCCATGCATGGGCAGCGGTGTAACGTCCTGGCTGTCGATCATGATGCGGCCGCGGTCAGCGGGAACCAGTCCGACGATCATGTAGAAGCAGGTGGTCTTGCCGGCGCCATTGGGGCCCAGAAGTCCGACGATCTCGCCACTGCGGATCTCCAGCGAGACATCGAGCACCACTTTCTTGTGTTTGTAGCTTTTTGCCAGGTTACTGGCTCTCAGAACTGCCATCGGATCCCTGTATGCCCCCGGTACTGCGTGGCTGAATGACCATTTCGACACGGCCGCTGCCGGTTTCGGTTTTCGTGCCGCCTTCGGCAGTCACGACCCGACGGACGGTATCATAATGAATGACGTCGCCGCGGAACAGGTTGCCATTCTGCTCAATGATCGCTTCCCGTTCAAAAGTCAGTCGGTTTTCGTCGGCAGACCAGGTGATATTCAGCGCCCGTGCATCGGTTTCGCCCTCGCCGTTGCGGGTGGGTTGCTGGTAGCGGGCCGGTTTGCCAGACGCCTCAATCCGGCTCAGGCCTTCAGCATTGCGATAGAGTACTACCCGTTCTGCCGTCAGCCGGGTTCTGCCCTGAACCAGTTCAACGTCACCGTTGTAGGTGGCGATGCCCTGGGCGTCGTCCAGTCGAGCGTTGTCGGCGCTTACCGTGATCGGCAGGTCCGAATCCAGATTGAACGCGGACGCGGGCCCGGTGAAAGACAGGGCCAGGGTGATCGCCAACAGCGTCCATAATCGGTTATTTGCCAGTTTCATAGCGTCCTTCCACCTGGGATTTAAGTTCGAGAATGCGTTCGTCGATCCAGGCCCTCATGCCTTTTGCCCGGGTTACGCCAATCCTGTCGGTAATGGTGACGGGGGCATCGGTGTAGACGGTGCCGAGATCATTGTCCAGCGTCAGGCTCGTGGTGGTCAGGGTAGCCTCCCGTTCGTCGATGGTTCTGACCACCCGTACATGATCGGTCAGATAGAGTATCCCTTCATTCTGCAGCAGGCTGCCATTCTCTGCTTCGACAATCCATGGGGTGGTCTCCGGCTGACCGAAGAGTTTGGCCCGGGGTGCCTTCATCGTAGCGACGTTGCCTTCTTCGAACTGTTCGATCCGCGGGCTGGTAAACTGGATCTTCAGGTTGCCATCCTCGTCATAGGAGGTGTAGCTGCCGTTTATAACGAAGCCATCCGGCTCTGTCTTGCCCCGGAGTTCCGCCGCTTCATCCTGAACCATGGGCGGCTCGTCACTGCGCCACATCAGGAACACCGTGGCTGCGATGGTGCCGCCAAGAGCCAGAGTGCGCAACCATGGCCGATCGTCGAGCGTAAGCATCGAAAGCAGGCTGCTTTTCGCTTCGTCTTCGGTGTTATCGTTTTCGCCGGGTGAGGCGGCACTCATGCGTCGGGCTCCAGGTATTTCGACAGGGCATTATCGAGCCTGTCCTGTGCGGTCAGCAACAGATCGCACGCCTCCCGGACGGCCCCGTTGCCGCCCGCGGCCTGCGTGCAGTAATCGGCGTGTTCGCGCACAAGCCAGTACCCGTTGGGAACTGTTATGCCCAGGCCGGCATAGCGGATGGCAGGCAGGTCGGGCAGGTCGTCGCCCATGTAGGCAATGGCTTCGGGGGAGAGGTTCATCGTGCTGACCAGTTCCTGAAGCGCTACCCGCTTATCTTCCCGGCCCTGCATCAGCTGCGGAATGCCCAGATCCCGCATGCGCTTTTCGGTCAGTGGCGACTGGCGGCCGGTGATTACCGCCACCGTGATACCGGCCGCCATCAACTGTTTCAGGCCCAGTCCGTCGAGGATGTTGAAGGCCTTCAGTTCATCGCCGCGGGCACTGAAATAGAGTTTTCCGTCACTCATGATGCCGTCGACGTCAAGCGCAATCAGGCGAATGCGGGCGGCCTTTGTCAGGAGCGTCTCGGACCAGGCGTCCTGTAATGGGCTGGTATGGGCGGCCATCAGATAACTCCCGCCCGGAGCAGGTCGTGCATGTTGATAGCGCCGACCAGTTCACCCTGTTCGCTGGTGACGGGCAGGGCATTGATTTTCATCTCTTCCATAATATTCAATGCTTCTGCCGCCAGGTGGTCGGCCTGGATGGTCTTGCCGTTGTGGGTCATCACCTGTTCGATCGGGGTGGTGTGCACATCGACGTTCTTATCGAGGGTGCGGCGCAGGTCCCCGTCGGTGAACACACCGGTCAGCTTGCCATTTGCGTCCACCACGGTTGTCATACCCAGGCCCTTTTGCGAAATCTCCAGCAGGGCTCCGCTCAGAGTGGTGCCCTCTGGAACTTTCGGGATCCGGTGGCCGGTGTGCATGATGTCGGAGACGCGGAGCAGCAGGCGTCGTCCAAGACTGCCGCCCGGGTGAGAAAGCGCAAAATCCTCGGAGCTGAATCCGCGGGCATCCAGCAGGGCAACCGCAAGGGCATCGCCCATCACCAGTGTCGCGGTGGTGCTGGAGGTCGGGGCCAGCCCCAGGGGGCAGGCCTCGGTCTCGACGCTGACATCCAGATTGGCCACGGCTTCCCGGGCAAGTGTGGAATCCGCATTGCCGGTCATGCTGATCAGTGGTGCGCCCATGCGTTTGATCAGGGGCAGAATGGTAACCACCTCGCTGGTGTTGCCGCTGTTCGATATGGCGATCACCACGTCCTGGCTGGTGATCATGCCCAGATCCCCATGGCTGGCCTCGCCGGGATGGACAAAAAATGAGGGGGTGCCAGTGCTTGCCAGGGTTGCAGCGATCTTGTTGCCGATGTGGCCGGATTTGCCCATGCCGGTGACGACCACGCGCCCCTTGCAGGCCATGATGACCTCGCAGGCTTTGATAAAGTGGTCATTGATGCGTTCTTCCAAGGCGTCAATGGCTTCACTCTCTATACGAATGGCTCGGATCGCGGAAGTACGGAAATCCTGTGAACTCTGTTCAGTCATCGGGATAGGGGCCTGGTCTGCTTGGGTGATCAAAAAATAATGGTTAGGCTGAATCCCCGCTTGAGGGTAAGCCGTTCAAGTTACAGCGGAGTATATCATTTTCGATTGCGCACGCCGTGCGGTTACAGAAAGTTCAGTGAAACTGACCAAGGCTTTCAACAGATTTTGCGTTTGATGGATTGAGCTTGAGGGCTCCTTCGAATAATGTAGCCGCTCCGCAAAAGGTAGGGACTATGGGTTCACCCGCATACATATCGCTTAAGGACGTTGTTTTCTCCCGTTCCGGGCGCCGGATTTTCGATGGCGTCAGTCTGGATATTCCCCGTGGAAAAATAACCGCGATCATGGGACCCAGTGGAACCGGCAAGACCACACTCCTGCGACTGATTGGCGGACAGCTCAGACCGGATTCCGGCAGTGTGGTACTGGATGGCCATGAGGTTCCGAGACTGAAGCGCGCGGACCTGTACGCGCTGCGTGAGAAGATCGGCATGCTGTTCCAGAGTGGCGCGCTCTTTACGGACCTTAGTGTGTTCGAGAACGTGGCGTTTCCGTTGCGGGTTCACACCTCGCTACCCGAGGACATGATTCACGACATTGTCCTGATGAAACTGGAGGCGGTGGGCTTGCGGGGTGCACGTCATCTGATGCCTTCCGAACTGTCCGGCGGCATGACCCGGCGGGTGGCACTGGCACGCAGCATTGCGCTGGATCCCGAATTGATCATGTACGACGAGCCCTTTGCCGGGCAGGACCCTATCGCCATGGGCGTACTGGTCAAGTTGATCCGCGACCTGAACAGTTCCATGGGACTGACCAGTGTGCTGGTCTCCCACGATGTGCCGGAATCGCTCAGCATTTGCCATTTCGCTTGCATCATCGCAGACGGCAAGATAATCGGTCAGGGCACACCGGAAGAGCTTCGGGCGCACCCATCGGAGCAGGTTCAGCAATTCCTGAGGGGGCGACCGGACGGCCCGGTCCCGTTTCACTATCCGGCGGCCGGGGCCGCGCGGGACTTTGGTCTCACCGGGGGTGCGTCTTGATCGACCGGGTTATTGCGTTAGGTCACCTGGGTTTGACGATGGTCTCCTCCTTTGGTCGCTCGGGCCGCTTCCTGGCAGGGGTGTTGCTGGGTGTGCCACGACCGTCGACCGGGTTTCCGCTGCTCATCAAGCAACTGTATGCGGTCGGCGTGTTGTCACTGGCCATCGTCATTGTCTCGGGCCTTTTTATCGGCATGGTGCTGGGGCTGCAAGGCTATACCATTCTGAGTGACTACGGCTCGGAAGCCGCTATTGGCCAGATGATCGCGCTGACTCTGGTGCGCGAGCTCGGACCCGTGGTTACAGCGCTGCTCTTCGCCGGGCGGGCCGGTTCTGCCCTGACGGCGGAAATTGGCCTGATGAAAGCGACCGAGCAGCTCTCCAGCATGGAGATGATGGGGGTTGATCCCCTGCGACGGGTCATTGCTCCTCGTCTCTGGGCCGGCTTTATCTCGATGCCGGTGCTGGCTATTATTTTTTCAGCCGTCGGTATCTGGGGCGGTATGCTCGTGGGGGTCGACTGGCTGGGCGTCTTCGAGGGCTCGTTCTGGGGTAACATGCAATCGTCGGTGGATTTTGCCGAGGATGTGATGAACGGTGTGATCAAGAGCGTGGTATTCGGCTTCGTCTGCGCGTGGATTGCGGTTTATCAGGGGTATGACTGCGTTCCGACGTCGGCGGGGATCAGTGCGGCCACCACCAAAACCGTGGTTTATTCGTCCCTGGCCGTGCTTGGCCTGGACTTCGTGCTGACTGCTGTCATGTTTGGCGATTTTTGATCGAGTGATCAGCTGAGATTAATCAAAAAAGACCGGGAGCCGGTAATGACACAGCGAACAACAGAAATTATCGTCGGCCTGTTCATGATCGCCGGCCTGGCAGCACTGCTATTTCTCGCCCTGGAGGTCAGTGGGCTGTCACCCAAGTCGGCTGAGGACACCTATGAAGTGTACGCCAATTTTAACGATACCGGGGGGCTCACGCCTCGTGGTCGGGTGTCCATGGCGGGGGTCACCGTGGGTACCATCGAATCGATCAGTCTGAACAAGGAAACCTTTCAGGCGAGGGTGACCATGTCCATCCGTTCGGATATCGACAACATCCCTGCGGACAGTTCGGCAGTAATACGTACATCCGGGCTGCTTGGCGAGCAGTACATTGATATATCGGTTGGCGGCGATATGGAGTCGCTGGGTGCGGGCGACACATTCTATTCCACGCAGTCGGCCATGAATTTGGAGCGACTGATAGGGAATTTTGCATCCGGCCGTTGAGATCTGGCCGGAAGGGAATAAGCTTTAAAGGAGATTCTGATGCTTGCAGTGAAACAACGTTTTTTCCTCATCCTTGCGCTGTGTGCGTTTCTGGTGGGGCCGGCCAAGGCGGGGGCTGCGGAGGACTTGCAGCAATACGTGGATGAGAATACCCAGCGTCTGGTCGAAAAGTTGAACCGGGAGCGTGGCCTGTATGAGAGTGATCCAGAGGCCTTTTATGCCAGCATGAATGAATCCCTGGAAGGGTTTGTCGACTTCCGCCGCATCGCTGCGCGTGTGATGGGGCGGTATGCCCGCCAGACAACGCCGGAACAGCGGGACGATTTTGTCGTCAAGTTCAAGCGCAGCCTGTTCGACAGTTATGCTCAGGCTCTGGTGGATGCCGAGGACTTCAGCATTGAGGTGAAAGAAGCGGTCATCAACCCGCAGGATGACGGTCGTGCATCGGTGCAGATGGAGGTCATCAGTGCTTCTGGCAACCGGTATCCGGTCACCTATTCCATGTACAAGGCCAAGGACGGTTCCTGGATGATGGAGAACGTCATTGTCGAAGGGGTGAACATCGGACTCGCCTTCCGTGACCGCTTCGCCCAGGAGATGGAAGAAAACCGTGGCCAAGTCCAGGCGGTCATAGACGGCTGGGGCGATGCGGTGAAATCCCTCCAGCTTGAGCAGGAAGTCGATAACTCATGACCGCCCTGGCGCCCCGGGTCGACATCATCGACAGTGCGCTCACCGTCAGCGGTGATGTTGATGCAGGCACTGTTATGGCCCTGCGTCAGCAGGGAGAAAAGCTGATCAACACAGTGAATGCCGATTTGATTGTCGATCTGGGGAGCCTTCGGACGGCGCACAGCGTGGTGCTGTCCCTGTTGCTTTGCTGGCAGCGTCTGGCGAACCGTCGCGGCCTTTCCCTGTCCTATCGGGGGGTCAGTGAGCGATTGGCTTCACTCGCTGCTCTGAGCAACCTTGACGACCAGCTTTCCGGTTTCAGTTCCGTTTCCACCTGATTTTCCCCTGAGTGACGCTTTTCGAGTCTCCGGTTACCGGATGGTAAAGCTGACCCGGAGTCCGTAATTGGTTACAATCTCGCCCCTGATTTCAAAACACCCGAGGATTTTTTATGGACGCCACCGAAGTCACGGCGCTGGTCGAAGAAGCACTGCCCGGCTGCGAAGTTCAGGTACAGGTTGATGGTACCCATTATCTGGTTGTGGTGGTGGGTGACGTTTTCGAGGGACTGTCGACTATCAAACGACAGCAGCTGATTAACAAGGCGCTGTTCCAGCAAGTGATGGATGGAACAATCCACGCACTGCATCCGAGAGCTTTCACGCCAGCTGAATGGGCTGAGCGCCAAGGCTGATCGGTCCTTACAAGACAGGATATTTACTGTGGACAAACTTCTGATCGGGGGGCGTAAGCCCCTGGATGGCGAAATCCGGATTTCCGGTGCCAAAAACGCGGCATTGCCGATTCTGGCGGCCACGCTTCTGGCCGATGAGCCGGTAACCGTCGGTAATCTGCCTCACCTTCATGACGTCACCACCATGATTGAGCTGCTCGGCCGCATGGGTGTGGAGCTGATGATTGATGAGAAGATGAGCGTGGAAATTCACGCCAATACCATCAAGCACTTCCACGCTCCCTACGAGCTGGTGAAGACCATGCGTGCATCCATCCTGGTGCTGGGGCCGCTGGTGGCCCACTTCGGCGAGGCCGAGGTCTCCCTGCCCGGCGGCTGTGCCATTGGTAGCCGTCCGGTAAACCTGCATATTCACGGCCTGGAAATGATGGGTGCGGATATCAAGGTGGAGAATGGCTACATCAAGGCCAAGACCAACGGACGTCTCAAGGGTGCCCACATCTTCCTGGACACGGTCACCGTTACGGGCACGGAGAATCTGATGATGGCGGCCGCGCTGGCCGATGGTAAAACCATTCTGGAGAACGCAGCGCGTGAACCGGAAGTTGTCGACCTGGCGGAGTGTCTGATCGCCATGGGGGCAGACATCAAGGGCCATGGTACCGCGACCATCGAAATTAATGGTGTCGAGCGCCTGCACGGCTGCCACTACGATGTCCTGCCGGACCGCGTGGAGACCGGCACCTATCTGGTAGCTGCCGCTGCAACCGGTGGCCGGGTCAAGCTGAAGGATACCCGGGAAGATCTGCTTGAGGCGGTACTGCTCAAGTTGGCAGAGGCGGGTGCCCACATCACCACCGGGCCGAACTGGATCGAGCTGGACATGAAGGGGAATCGCCCCAAGGCGGTCAGCCTTCGCACGGCGCCTTATCCGGCTTTCCCGACGGACATGCAGGCACAGTTTGCGGCGATGAACGCCGTTGCTGAGGGCACAGGTACGATCGTGGAAACGGTGTTTGAGAACCGCTTCATGCACTTGCAGGAACTCATTCGCATGGGTGCAGATATCACCCTTGAGGGCAATGCCGCGATCATCAAGGGCGTTGACCATCTGGCCGGTGCACCGGTTATGGCGACCGATCTTCGGGCCTCGGCGAGTCTGGTGATCGCTGGCCTGGTTGCCGAAGGCGACACCATTGTCGACCGGATCTATCACATTGATCGTGGTTACGAGTGCATCGAAGAAAAACTGCAGTTGCTGGGCGCCACCATCCGCCGACTGCCGGCGTGACAGAGACAAACGGGAAACCGGAAGGACGCATGACAGATTCCATCACCATCGCATTGTCGAAGGGGCGAATCCTCGAAGAAACCTTGCCGTTGCTGGCGGAAGCCGGTATCGAGCTGGTCGACGATATCAAGAAATCCCGCAAGCTGGTGTTCCCCACCACGGATCCCAACGTACGGGTGCTCATTATTCGGGCGACCGATGTGCCGACCTACGTCCAGTACGGCGGTGCCGATCTGGGTGTTACCGGCAAGGACGTGTTGATGGAGCATGGCGGTGAAGGGCTTTACGAGCCCCTGGATCTGAATATCTCCCGTTGTCGCCTGATGACCGCCGGGCCCAAGGACCAGGCGCCTCCAGCCGGTCGTATCAAGGTGGCGACCAAGTTCGTCAATCTGGCGCGTCGGTACTACTCGGCGCAGGGGCGTCAGGCGGACATCATCAAGTTGTACGGTGCGATGGAGCTGGCGCCGATTCTCGGGCTGGCAGACGAGATTGTCGACATCGTGGATACCGGCAATACCCTTAAGGCGAATGGGCTGGAGGCTCGGGAGCTGATCGAGCACATCAGCAGCCGCCTGGTGGTGAACCGTGCGTCCATGAAGATGAAACATGAGAAGATTAATCCCATAATTGAAAAGATGTCTGCTGCTGTAGATAAGCGACGCACTTCGGAGTAAGAAGCGCTCGGGCAAGTCATTAATTCCACCAAGGGTTTGATACATGACCGATATCAATATCACACGATTGAATGCTTCCCAGAGTGACTTTGATAGTTCACTGGCCAAGCTGTTGGCCTGGGATGACAGCGTTGATCATCAGGTGAATGAATCGGTCCGTCATATCCTGCATGAGGTGAAAAACCGCGGAGACGCCGCGGTGCTGGAATTCACCGAGAAATTTGATCGCCTGAAAGTCGGTAGTGTCGCCGAGCTGGAAATGGATCAGGGGCGCCTGAAGAAGGCCCTTGACGCGATTCCCCAGGATCAGCGTGTTGCGCTGGAAAAGGCGGCCGACCGGATTCGTGATTATCATGAGCGGCAGAACCAGCAGTCCTGGCAGTACGAGGATGAGGACGGCACGGTCCTGGGTCAGAAGGTTACGCCTCTGGATCGGGCGGGTCTTTATGTGCCGGGCGGCAAGGCGGCCTATCCGTCGTCGGTTCTGATGAATGCGATCCCGGCCAAGGTTGCTGGTGTCAGCGAGGTGGTCATGGTGGTTCCCACGCCGGACGGGGTGGTGAACGACATGGTATTGGCAGCAGCGGCGATTGCCGGCGTGGACCGGGTGTTTACCGTTGGCGGTGCCCAGGCTGTCGGCGCGTTGGCTTATGGTACCGAAACCATCCCGGCGGTCGACAAGATTGTGGGCCCGGGTAACATCTTCGTGGCCACGGCGAAACGAGAGGTTTTCGGTACCGTCGGTATCGACATGATCGCCGGTCCGTCTGAAATTCTGGTGATCTGCGATGGCCAAACCGATCCGGACTGGATTGCCATGGATCTGTTTTCCCAGGCGGAACACGACGAGCAGGCCCAGTCCGTCCTGATCAGTCCAGATGCGGCGTTTCTTGATGCGGTCGAGGCCAGCATCAATAAGCTACTGCCGACGATGGAGCGTTCAGACATCATCGCAGAATCCATGGGCAGTCGGGCGGCGTTGATTCAGGTTTCCGACCTGAGCGAAGCGGCGACGGTCTCTAACCGGATTGCCCCGGAGCACCTGGAGCTGTCGGTGCAAGATCCGCAGGCACTGGTGGAAGAAATCCGTCACGCCGGCGCCATTTTCATGGGCCGATATACTGCCGAAGCGCTGGGCGACTATTGCGCAGGGCCGAACCACGTGTTGCCGACCAGTGGCACGGCACGGTTTTCCTCGCCCCTGGGGGTCTACGACTTCCAGAAGCGTTCCTCCATCATCGGCTTCAGTGCTTCCGGTGCCGATCGCATGGGGCGTGTGGCCTCTGTTCTGGCCAGAGGGGAGGGGCTCACTGCCCATGCCCGGTCGGCCGAGTACCGCATCAAGGACTGAGCGCTCGCCATTTTCCCGTCGGAGTCTGAATTCCATGAGCAAGTTCTGGAGCCCTAAGGTCAACGACCTGGTCCCATATGTGCCAGGTGAGCAGCCTAAAATGGCCAACCTGGTCAAACTGAACACCAATGAAAACCCGTTTGGCCCGTCGCCTCGAGTGCTTGAGGCCATTCAGGCGGAACTGAATGATAGCCTGCGCCTCTACCCGGACCCGGAAGGTGAAGACCTGCGCCAGACCATCGCCGGCTACCACGACGTCAAGCCGGAGCAGGTCTTCCTGGGGAATGGTTCAGACGAGGTCCTGGCCCACATTTTCTACGGCCTTTTTCAGCATGGCGAAGCGATTCTGTTTCCGGACGTGACGTACAGCTTCTATCCGGTTTACTGCGGCCTTTACAACATCGAAGGCAAGAAAGTGCCCCTGACGCAGACGTTTGAAATCAATCCCGATGATTTCAAACAGCCCAATGGTGGCGTAATTTTCCCGAATCCCAACGCGCCGACGGGTCGTTACCTGGGGCTGGCCCAGGTCGAGGAAATCCTGCGGGCCAATCCGGACCGGGTCGTAGTGGTTGATGAAGCCTATATCGATTTCGGCGGCGACAGTGCAATCACGCTGGTGGATGCCTATCCGAACCTGCTGGTGTCACAGACGCTGTCCAAGGCCCGTTCACTGGCTGGATTGCGCGTTGGCTTCGCTGTAGGCCACCCCGATTTGATTGAGGCCCTGAACCGGGTCAAGAACAGCTTTAACAGTTACCCGCTGGATCGTCTGGCGCTGGCTGGCGCAAAGGCGGCCTACGAAGACGAAGCCTGGTTCCGGAAATGTTGTGACGGGGTCATTGCGGAGCGAGAGCGTCTGACTGCGGCACTGGAAGAGCTTGGTTTCGAAGTACTGCCTTCCAAGGCGAACTTCGTGTTCGCCCGCCATGAATCAAAGTCTGGCGAAGCTCTGGCCCAAGGGCTGAGAGAGCAGGGCATCATCGTTCGTCACTTCAGTAAGCCGAGAATCAGTGAGTTCCTGCGGATCACCATTGGTACTCCGGAGCAGAACGATGCTCTGATCAAGGGGCTTCAGTCGCTGTAAACTCCCAGTATTGGTCGAGGCGGAAGGTTATCCCCGCCGGCCGCGTACTCACAAGCCTGCAGTCATAAACGGAGAGAGTCATGGCCAACCGTAATGAAATTCTTCGAAAAACCGACGAGTGGCTTCAGCCCGACAATTTTCAGGATTATTGCCCCAATGGCCTCCAGGTTGAGGGGAAGGAAGAGGTCCGCACCATCATCAGCGGCGTAACCGCGTCGCGGGCGCTGATTGACGCGGCGGTCGAGGCTGGCGCGGATATGATTCTGGTTCACCACGGTTACTTCTGGAAGGGTGAAGATCAGCGTATTCAGGGTATGAAGCGCGACCGCCTGAAGCAGTTACTGGATAACGATATCAATCTGGTTGCTCATCACCTACCTCTGGATGATCACCCGGTTTATGGCAACAATCGGCAACTGGCCGACGTGCTGGGCATAGAAAATCCACGACCGCTGGGTGGTCTGGTCTGGGAGGGCGAGCTTGCGGAAGCGATGAGCCCGGAGCGCTTTGACGAGTACATTGCAGAGAGGCTGGACCGGTCGCCGCTTCGGGTAGGTGACGGCAAGCCAGAGATCAAAAAAGTGGGTTGGTGCACCGGTGCAGCCCAGGGGTTCATAGGCACGGCACTCGAGGCCGGGCTGGATGCCTACATCAGTGGCGAGATTTCAGAACCTACAACTCACACCGCGCGTGAGTGCGGCATCCACTACTACGCAGCTGGCCACCACGCCACCGAGCGTTACGGTGTGCAGGCGCTTGGTAAGGCGTTGGCACAAGAGTTCGGGTTGACGCATCAGTTCATCGACTGCGACAACCCGGTCTGACGGATCAGGCCTTCTCTTTCTTGGGGAGGCCGAAACCTTCCGCGAGTGTTCCCGAGGCATCCGGGTCGGTCTTGGGAGCATAGTCGCGGGGCGGTTCGACGCCGTCATCGCTGACTTCTTCGAGGCGCTTTCTCGAGGTTTCCTGGGCCAGCTCCTCCATCCATTCTTCGTCATTGCAAAGCCGGTTTGCGCCGCGCGCCATGTGCTGGTTGACGTCACGATAGGCGTCATTGAAACGACGCAGCAGGTGGGCCGACTCCATGAAATGCTCGTTCACCTGGGCCTGGTAGCGGGTATATTCGCTTCTCAGTTCTTCAATCTGCTGTTCCGCCCGACGCTGCCTGAGCGTGGTTCCCTGCCCGGAGCGGCCAACAAGTACCCCGATGACGATGCCCACAATCAATGCGGCAATCGCTGCCAGAATCAGGTTTGTCATATGCTGTGTCGTCCTTTTACCTGGAATTTAGCCTCGCACCACTTCCGAGTATAACGCCGGAAGGGCGATGAGCCCATGATTGTCTCCTGCGCCAATCGTCGTATTGCCTCGCAGAGGTCCGGCGTGGCGAAAAATCGCGAAATGCGCGACAATACGGCGCCCAAAATTTTACGACCAACCTCCGGGAATTCCTCAATGACAGAAGTTATGTCCTCAGACGTCCGTGCGAACCTGACCCCTTGGGAGCGTTACCAGAAGGATCTTGAACGCCCGGAATTTCAGAGGGACCCGGCGCAGGAAGATGCCGTCAGGCGACTTCAGTCACTGTACGACAAACTGGTTGAGGCGGAAAGTGATCGCAACAGTGCGATGGCCAAGCTGCGCCGAAAACTGAAAAAAGGCAAGGAAGAGCCGGTCAAGGGGCTTTATTTCTGGGGAGGGGTTGGTCGCGGCAAAACCTATCTTATGGACACGTTCTATGAGTCCTTGCCGTTTGATCGAAAGATGCGAGTGCATTTTCACCGGTTCATGCAGCGTGTTCACAATGAGCTCAGGTCCCTCAAGGGTGAGAAGAATCCGCTGGATCTGGTGTCGAAGAAATTTGCGGATGAAACCCGGGTCATCTGTTTCGACGAATTCTTTGTGTCGGACATTGGTGACGCCATGATCCTTGCGACCCTGATGGATGGCCTGTTCAGCCGCGGGGTAACGCTTGTCTGCACGTCCAATATTGTTCCGGATGGTCTGTACAAGGACGGTCTGCAGCGGGCGCGGTTTCTCCCAGCGATTGCTCTGGTCAAGCAACACACCGATGTTGTGAACGTCGACGGCGGCGTTGATTATCGACTGAGAACACTGGAGCAGGCGGAACTCTTCCATTCGCCGCTCGATGAGGCCGCGGACGTCAGCTTGCGGACCAGCTTTGATGCCCTGGCGGTAGAAGCGGGCAAACACAGTCAGAGCATGGAGATAAACGGACGAAAGATTCCCGCGCAAGCGCACGCCGACGACGTGGTCTGGTTCGATTTCAAGGATGTCTGTGACGGTCCCCGCAGCCAGAATGACTACATCGAATTGGCCCGGCAGTTCCATGCCATCATCATCAGTAACGTGCCGGTACTGGGTGGCGAAAAAGACGATCAGGCGCGCCGGTTCATCAACATGGTTGACGAATTCTACGATCGCAACGTCAAGGTGATTATCTCGGCCGCCGCCCCGATTACCGAACTGTATGCGGGCGGGCGCCTCGAGTTCGAGTTTGAGCGGACCGAATCCCGCCTGCTGGAAATGCAGTCTCACGAATACCTCGAGGCACCTCACAAGCCTTGATAATCATTATAAGAGTTCAGCATCACTGAATCGTAAGAGCGGGGGTAGTGATACCCGTCCCGATGAAAACGACAGAGAGATCTTAGTATGAGCAACGATAACGTAGTTATTGTCAGCGGCGTTCGCACCCCGATGGGCGGCTTCCAGGGCAGTCTTTCAGCGGTCAGCGCGCCGGATCTGGGTGCCATTACCATCGCCGAGGCGGTCAAGCGTGCCGGACTTCAGCCTGCAGATGTGCAGGAAGTGATTATGGGCAATGTTCTGCCTGCAGGTCTGAAGCAGGGACCGGCACGTCAGGCCATGCGCAAGGCCGGATTGCCGGATAATACCGGCGCCACCACCATCAACAAGCTGTGCGGTTCCGGAATGAAGGCCGCCATGTTCGCCCACGACCTGATCAAGGCGGGCAGCAATGACATCATGGTCGCCGGCGGTATGGAGAGCATGTCCAATGCGCCTTACATCCTGCCCAGCGCCCGCAAGGGGTACCGGATGGGGCCTGGCGATACGGCCCAGGACCACATGTTCATGGACGGTCTGGAAGACGCCGAGACTGGTCGTCTCATGGGAGCCTTCGCCCAGGAGATGGCGGACAAAAAGGGCTACACTCGGGAAGAAATGGATGACTATGCCATCAACTCCCTCAAGCGGGCCCAGCGCGCCATCAACGAAGGCTTGCTAAAGGATGAAATCGTCCCGGTTACCGTCAAGTCCCGCAAGGGTGACAGCGTGGTTGAAGATGATGAGCAGCCCTTCAATGCCAATATTGACAAGATTCCCACGCTGCGTCCGGCGTTCAGCAAAGATGGCACGGTAACCGCTGCCAACGCGTCATCGATTTCCGACGGTGCCTCTGCGCTGGTTCTCATGCGGGAGTCTGAGGCTGAGAAACGTGGTCTGAAGCCGCTTGCGCGTATCGTCGGCCACAGCACTCAGTCCCAGCACCCGTCTGAGTTTACCTGTGCCCCGGTTGGCGCAATTGAAACGCTGCTCGGAAAGGCTGGGTGGTCAAAGGATGAGGTTGACCTGTTCGAGATCAACGAAGCGTTTGCGATGGTGGCAATGATGCCCATCCGCGAACTCGGGCTCGATCCGGAGAAGGTCAATGTGCACGGTGGGGCCTGTGCGCAGGGGCATCCGGTTGGCTCCACCGGTTCCCGCCTTCTGGTTACCCTGATGTATGCGCTGCAGCGCTATGGCAAGAAAAAAGGCGTTGCTGCGCTGTGCATTGGTGGTGGCGAGGCGACGGCTATGGCGATTGAGTTGCTGTAAGTTTCCTCCTGCCCGGCTCCAGGCCACGGATGGCCTGGACCGTATTCCACCTTTTCGCGATTTCCCCTCCGCCGGCTGATACGGTCCCGCTTCCACCCTTTTGGGACTCAACAATGGTTCGGCCAGGCATTGGTCACGATCAGGAAAATCCCTTCAAACCAAAGTGGTTGCATCCAGAATAGTTGTCTATAGTGAAGCGGTGCGAGGAAACCCGCTGGTTAATGGGGTGTGAGGCAAAATCATACTTTTGACTGATCAAAGCGCTCGACAGCGTTAGCTATAGTGCCATCATCACGAGCACTGTGCATGAAGCCTCCAATACATCGTGAACACCAATAATCAGAGCAGCGACTCAGAACAACAACGGAGTAGCCTTCCAATGACAAGAAAAACTCATCAATGGCAGCGTTGGACCAAATTACCGCTGGCCGTGGCAGTTGCCGCCGGAATGTCTGGTCAGGCAGCCGCCTATTCGTTTTACATGGGGGACGTCGAAGCCCAGTTTAACACCACGCTGTCTGCGGGTGCTGGTTGGCGGCTTGAGGATCGGGACAAGCGCCTGATCGCTCAGGGTAACCTCGGGCCGGAGTACGCTCCGGGTGGAGAGCTGGCAAATATCGGCGCCTCTACCAACAACTACGACGACGGTAACCTGAACTTTGAGAAGGGCGATACCTACTCCAAGATCGTCAAGGGCAACAGCGAACTGTTCCTGAACTACAACGTCGACAGCGACGTGCTTACGCGCGTGGGTGGACTGCTTCGTGGCCGGTACTGGTACGATTTCGAACTTAAAGACGAGAGCCGTGCCGTTGATTTCGTTGGCCAGCAGCGTGAACTGAACCGAAAGGCAAAGGATAACGCCTCTGGTGGCGAGTTGCTGGACGCCTACGTCTTCTCAGATTGGTATTTCGGAAACGTCCCGGTCAGCCTTCGCTACGGCCGTCAGGTGCTGAGCTGGGGTGAAAGCACGTTTATCCAGGGCGGCATCAACGTGATCAACCCGGTGGACGTGCCCGCGTTCCGGGCCCCGGGCGCCGAGCTGAAAGATGCCCTGTTGCCCGTGGAGATGTTCTACGCGTCCGCTGGTGTGACCGAAAACATCACTTTGGAAACGTTTGTGCAGGCCGACTGGGAGCCTGTAAAGCCGGATGACTGCGGCACCTTCTTCTCGACCAACGATTTTGCCGCTGACGGCTGTGGCCCGGTGCTTCTTGCTGGTCAGTTGCCGGACTCCCAAGCGTTCGCTCAGGGCTTCATCGCCCCGCGTCTCGGCGACGAGGAAGCGGATTCCAAGGACCAGTTCGGTGTGGCCATGCGCTGGTACGTGCCGGCTCTGAACGATTCCGAGCTTGGTTTTTACTACATCAAGTACAACAGCCGTCTGCCGTACGTCAGTGGTCTGGTCAACAACCCTTCCAGCCCGAGTGCGACACAGTCGAGCGATCCCTCGCTGCCGTCCTCAAGCTTCCCGAGCTACTTCATTGAGTACCCGGAGAACATTAACCTGTACGGCGTCAGTATCAACACCACCGTGAGTGGCTGGTCATTGGGTGCGGAATACAGCTTCCGTGACAACGTGCCGCTGCAGTGGAACGCGTTCGAACTGATCTACGGCGGTCTCCAGCAGCGCAGCCCCAACGGTGACGTTCTGAGTAAGCTGGAAGCCCAGCGTCTTGAAGAGAGCGGTGGCGCCAACCTCGCGGGCAAGGCGGTTGCTGGTTATGACCGCTTTAATGTGTCTCAGGCACAGTTCACCCTGATCAAGTTCTTCGACCAGGTTATGGGGGCCAGCCGACTGTCCTTCATCACTGAATTCGGTGCGACTTACATCCATGACCTGCCGGACTACGACGAAGCTCGTTACGGCCGTTCGGGCACCTACGGCATTGGATCCTTGCCGGTTGATGGCGCAAACTTCACTGGCGATTTTTGTAAGGCTGGTGCCAACATCAACACCAACTACTGTAACAACGAAGGGTTCACCACTGACTTCTCCTGGGGTTACCGTGCGCGCTTCGTTTGGGATTACCCCAACGTGTTTGCAGGTGTGAACCTTCGCCCCCAGTTGGCCTGGTCTCATGATGTGCAGGGCTACAGCCCGCAACCGGGCGGTGCGTTCAACGAAGGCAGCAAGGCAGTTGGCCTGTCACTGGAAGCGATTTATCAGAATAAGATCACCGGTAATATCGGTTACACGAACTTTTTCGGCGGAAAGCCGTATAACGAGTTGACTGACCGGGATTTCGCAACCGTGAGTGTGTCCTACTCATTCTGATACCGGAAGAATTCGTTTGACGAGGTACTATAGATGAAACTAAACAAGAAACTACTGGCCACGGGTGTGCTGGCTGCAAGCGTTTTTGCAGGCCAGGCCTATGGTGCGGTTTCTGCCGAGGAAGCAGCCAAGCTGGGCGACTCTCTGACTCCGATCGGTGCTGAGAAGGCCGGTAATGGCGGCGAGATTCCGGCATGGGATGGCGGATTGAGCACACCGCCTGCGGATTACAAAGGCGATGGCCGCTACGTGGATCCGTTTGCTGGCGAAGAGCCGAAGTTCGTTATTGATCAGAGCAACGTTGCTGAGTACGCGGACAACCTGTCCCCGGGCCAGGTCGCGATGATCAAACGCTACGATGACTACTTCATGCCGGTCTATGAGACCCATCGTACGGCTACGTACCCGAAAGAAATCAATGACCAGACGATCCAGAATGCGACCGAGGTCGAGCTGATCAAGGACGGTAACGGTCTTGGCAACTATGTCGAGGCGACACCGTTCCCGATTCCGCAGAATGGTCTTGAAGCTATCTGGAACCATATTACCCGTTACCGTGGCGGCTCTGTCGCCCGGAACGTAGGTCAGGTGACTCCCACCGAAGGCGGTGATTTCTCGGTGGTCAAGTTCCAGGACGAATTTACCTGGCGTACTGCGCTTCAGGACTTCGAGCCAGGTCAAGACCCGAACGTTCTGTTCTACTTCAAGCAGGCAATTACCGGTCCGGCCCGTCTGGCGGGTAACGTCCTGCTCGTCCACGAGACTATCGACCAGGTTGCAGAGCCACGTCGCGCCTGGGTCTACAACGCTGGCCAGCGTCGCGTACGTCGGGCACCCCAGGTAGCCTACGACGGTCCAGGTACAGCTGCTGACGGCATGCGTACCTCTGACAACTTCGATATGTACAACGGTGCGCCAGATCGTTACAACTGGGAGCTGGTTGGTAAGAAGGAGATGTACATCCCCTACAATTCCTACCAGTTGGTTGACCCGAGCCTCAGCTATGACCAGATCATTCAGGCAGGTCATATCAATCAGGATCTGACTCGTTACGAGCTGCACCGTGTGTGGCACGTCCGCGCGACCCTGAAAGAAGGTGAGCGTCATATCTATGCCCAGCGTGACTTCTTCATTGATGAAGATACCTGGCAGGCCTCTGTCATTGACCATTATGACGGTCGTGGTGAGCTCTGGCGTGTCGCTGAAGCCCATTCCATGCAGTTCTATGATCAGGATGTGCCCTGGTACGCCATTGAGACTCTGTACGATCTTCTGTCTGGTCGTTACCTGGCACTTGGCCTGACCAACGAGGAAGAGAATCCATACGAGTTCGGTGCCGAGCGCCGGTCTCGGGATTACACTCCGGCAGCACTGCGTCGCGCTGGTACTCGTTAAGCGTCAAAAGTGTGTTGAAACGGCGGGCCCAGGGTCCGCCGTTTTTATTTGTGGCGGGATAATTCTCTCGAATCGCGACAAATGTTAAAAAACCGCCACCCCCTAAAATCCTTTTACGTCAAAATTTTGCAGCCCGCCCCTCAATTGGTTTAACCTTCCTCTCATACTAAAGGCGTACCCGAAGCCGGACGCCACTCAAAAGTCAGTGCAGAAAACCATTTGTCGGCCGCAGGACGTTACACCTCCGGGCCGGTGTTTAAGCGGGGCAGTGCGTGAAACCATTCAATGATGGCTGTGCAGCCAACGATGAGTTCCAGTCAGCGAACAGTGGTCTGCAACGGGGTGAGCTGGTCAGGGATCTGCTCAGACAGCGGTTACAGGTGCCGGTGTTACCAGAGGGAGTGTTGAAACGGCCGTCTGTGGAAAGGAGCATCGCCGAGGCACTGATTCCCCGGGGTGCGCTTTTTGTCGAAGCGCCCTGTGGTTTCGGAAAATCCCACGCTGTGACCGCTGGCGTCGCGTCCGCTGATGTCCACCCCGACAATCTCCGCTGGGTTGCCTTGAATGCGCAAGATAACTCGCCTTCCCGATTCCTGAATCTGATCTCCATCGCACTTGATCTTCCGGAGGCTTCCGAGAGCAGTCTTCAGGGGGGCGCAACCTACTCGGATGCATTAGCGATGGTGCTGGTCGCCCTGGAACGTCAGCGCACGTCGTCGTGCCGGGTCCTCATCCTGGACAACGTTCAGAACCTCGGCAATCCGGCTGTTGTTGTGCTGCTTCAGCAGCTGGTTACGGATTTGCCTTCAAATCTGACAATGGTGCTCATTTCCCGGCGGGCACTGCCATTCGAGACCCATTGTCTTGAGCTCGAAAACCGCTTTGTTCGTCTGGGCAGTGAGACGCTGGAATTCAGTCGTTCCGAAACCTTTGAATTCTTCAGGCCGTTGCTCGATTCAAATCAGCTCTCAAGTATTGCCATTGATAACCTTTACGACATGACCGAAGGGTGGCCAACCCCGCTCGCGCTCTATCGTCGCGAAATTGCTCGAAATCCCGATCTGAAGCCGGTTCAGGAAACCAACAGTATTGAGCGGTTCCTCAAGGAGTCGGTGCTGGGCAACATGACATCTGGTCAGTGCCGCTCCCTGAGGGTGATGGCTGAACTGGAGCTGTGTTCCGATGAGCTTTTTCTGGCCCTTGCGCCGGTCATGCCTGAAATCGGTTTTTTGCCCTCGCAGGCAATGGAGCAGGGCTTGCCGCTCAAAGCAGTGCCCGGTCGTGGACGCTGGTGTCGGTTCAATCCTTTGTTGCAGGAGTGGCTCAAAACGCCAGCGTTGGCCGGTTATGCCGAACGAATGAGCTATGCGAGCCGGTGGTTCGGTGAGCGGGGGCAGTTTCCGGAAGCGCTGAAGTATGCGTTGCTGAGCGGCGATGCCGAGGCAGTAATTCACATCGCGTCCGAGGGCTCGGAGGCGTTATTACTGGGGCAGGATACCGCTTCCCTTCTGAGGTTGCGCAAGAGCCTGCCGGGGCAGCTTCTGGAGCGTAGCGCACGGCTCAGAATTGTATACAGCTGGGTCCATGCCATTGGCGGACAGTTTCGTCAGGCCAGAGCGCTGATTGAAGGGCTCGGAGAGTCAGGACTGGAGGAGCATGCTGCCCGTATCTGTGCCCTCAAGGCGTTTATCCTGAGAGGTGAGGGAAGTGTGGCTCCTGCGCTCGATATGGCCAATCAGGCGTTGTCAGCCGGCGATCTCTCCCCTCAGGGGCAGCTGGTAACGCAGATGGTACGTTCCAGCGCTCTGTGTGCATCCGGGCAGTTTCAGGACGCCAGGGACGCCAATCGCGCCGCTGCCCGCCTTGCCCGGGAAGCGGGTGACTCAGGTTCGGAAGCGCTGGCGGTGTATGCCCACGCCCGGATCGAGCTTGGCAAAGGCTCTTTGAGATACGCTGAACAATTGCTGCGGACGGGGCTGGATACGGCCATGCATGAGTTGGCAAGGCCCGCCCGTATCGGGGAAACCCGTCTGCAGTTAAACCTGGTGCTGGTGCTCTGGCACCAGGGACGGTACAGGGAAGCTGACCGACTGCTGGTGAGCTGTGGTCGACATGCCGAGCAAACCCGGGATCTCGGGTTGTTGCTGGCGATGACCATTCGTATCCTGATGTGTCGCGCCGACGGTCGGCTGGATGACGCCTTTGTCTGGATCGGTCGAGCCGAGCGTACCATGCATGCCTGGCAGGTCGACGAATCACTCTTTGTTCCTGTGTTGGAGGCGCTCAAGGCGAGCTGTTGGTTAGCCCAAGATCAGGTGGACAGCGCCGCTCAGGCAGTGGCCAAGCTGGAACCATATCGTAAGGCGGGCTGCGTTCCGGAGCTGTTCCCCATGATGCCAGGCCTGCTGGACTGCATGAAGGTCCGGTTAGATCTGGCCCGGGGGGATTTTGTCCGGGCCCGTGATACCTTGCAGGGGATTCGGGAGCGCTATGAAAGCGCCATTCCCTGGGGCGTCGAGCTGCACATTCGCTTGCTTGAAGCGGTGCTGGTGCAGGAGGAGAAAGGCTCGACGGTTGCCCAGAAAATTCTGGCTTCGGTGGTGGCTGAAGCGTCTCGGGAACACTTCATCAGTCCCTTTGCGGAGCTTCGGCATGAACTCCAGGATCTCGTGCAGAGGGGCTTCCCACAGATGCCTGACGGCCCGTTCAAAGAGTCTCTGGGGCGCCTTTACTGCGTGAAGACTGAAGCGGAGACGGTCGATGCGTTGGCTGAACCCATCAGCGACCGCGAGCAGGGGGTGCTGGAACTGATTGCCAAGGGGCTCTCGAACCAGGAAATTGCTGACAAGCTGCATATTTCCCTGCACACGGTGAAAACCCATGCCCGGCGGATCAATGCCAAGCTGGAGGTGAAATCCCGGACCCAGGCTATCGTCCGGGCGCGAGAATTGGGCATACTCTAGGTCACTTCAGGCGCTTTGCAGAGCCTGGATCCGAGCGTCTTTGTCCGCCCAGACCTGGCCGATCCAGCGCTGGAATTCCAGGCGGGTCTCCCGGTCGTTCTCATAATCCATACCCAGAAAGTGATCAGGTATTTCCCGCACACGGACGTCGATGATGATGCGGCGGATACGGCCGCACAGATAGTCCCAGAACCCGGCCTTGCCATCGGGATAGACGATGGTGACGTCGAGCATGGTGTGAATCATCTCACCCATGGCCTGCAGTACGAACGCGGTCCCACCGGCCCTGGGCTTCAGGAGGTTTTGATAGGGGGATTTCTGGCTGCGGTGTTTGGCCGGGGTGAACCGGGTCCCTTCCATGAAATTGAAGACGGTGACCGGAGTGAAGTGGAACTTTTCGCAGGCCGCCTGTGTTGCCGCCACATCTTTACCCTTCAGTTCCGGGCGTCGTGCGATCTGTTCTTTTGTGTGGCGGTGCATGAACGGGAAATCCAGCGCCCACCAGGCAATGCCCAGAAACGGTACCCAGATCAGCTCTTTCTTAAGAAAAAACTTCAGTAGCGGGATCCGGCTGTTCAGGACGTACTGAATGGCGGGGATGTCTGCCCAGGTCTGGTGATTGCAGGTCACGAAGTACCAGTGCTTGCGGTCGAGGTTGTCGATACCCCTGACATCCCAGTCCACCTTGTGCAGCAGGTCCATCAGTACATTGTTAAAGCCTATCCAGACCCAGGCAATTCTGTTCAGCACCACCGTACAGGCCTTTCTGACGGCGGTGACCGGAAGAACCAGCTTGAGCAGGGCAAACAGCAACAGTACGGGAAACAGAACGAGTGTATTGGATAGGATAAGCAGGGCCGCCAGGGTTCCCTTCAGCGGCGCAGGCAAAAAGTTGAGCATGCCGGAATGTCTCTGGAAGTTTATGGTTTGTCTTGGAATCAGCCTTCGGTGGGGCCTGAATTCTGGGTTTTCTGGCCGGGAAGCAGAGCGGTCTCGGGGTTGGCGGACGCGAGCTGCTGGAGGCGGTCCGGGGTGAGATCCCTGATCACCTCCCGGAAGTCATTGTCGTAGAACGACAAGTTGTTGTAGTGAATCATGGACCGGATTTCTTCAATGTAGTCTTCGCCGCGCTCGGAATAGCCCAGAAGGCCCTGGGCCATCTCAAGACCTGAGAGAGGATCATCCGCTCTGCGATCTTCCAGGCGAATGTCTCTCAAGGCCTGATACGTCGGGTGGCGGTTCAGGTTCTGGATGTAAGCCCGAACGGAACGGTAAGGCGAAGAAAACTTGGCAACTTCATGGTTGGCGCCTTCGACGCGGCCACGTGGAACAAGACCGCAGCCCTTGGAAAAACACCACTGACCGAACAGGTTGTAGCCCTTGGTTGCAAACCGTGAGGTTCCCCATGCGGATTCGTTGGCAGCCTGGGCGAGAATCAGAGAGGGCGGAATCACATCAAGACGTTTCCGGAGAAGCTCGAACTGTTCGTCGCTCCCGGTTTTTGCCTCAACTCGCAAGCGATCCGCCTGAGCCGCTAACCATTGTTGTTCGTCGTCGGACAGACTGGGTTTCCCGGCCAGGCTGTCCAGGTAGTCTCTTTCAATCAGAATCCGGGAGTTTGCCAGCACGATGCGCGGATAAAGGAATGAGAAGAATGCGGCCTTCTTCTCGGTGGTGTCCTGGAAGCTGGAGAAATCAGGCAGCCCGTCATTGGCCCAGTCCGGCAGTGTGGGCAGGGAGGCCAGCGGCAGCTCTGAGCCGGACCGATTGCCGTCCATGCCTGCCTGGGGGACATAAAAACCACCACCAATCGCAAAGGCGATCAATGGGACAACCAGCATCAGGGCCCGTTTACCTGCAGACATAAAACCTCACGTCAGAATCGATATGATAATGATTATAACAGGTTATACGCGCGAGTCTGCCCGTTGGGTCAGGACGCTCCGGGCCCTCCAATCAAGGGATTCGGGTGGCGATCACCAGGCCGATTTGCTCTTCGCCGGAGACGGTATCTCTCAGGCGCAGATAGAACTGGTCCTGGTCCTCGGTGTAAAAACCCTCCAGGGAGAGGGTCGGACTGGGGCCGGCAAACGTCACTCGCCCGGTACCTGCTGAGTCATCATAGGTCAGTGAGATGGTGTCACCTTCGTTAAGCCGTGGAGGCGTCACAGTTTCCTCGCCCACGGAGTGAGTAACGTCCAGGCTGCGCGGGTCCAGGGCGGCGGTATCCGTAGCAGAACTGATCGTAAGCACGGCATTGTCAAAATGGGCGAGGTGGTTGGTATCGGAGGCCATGCCCAGGCGTATGCCCTGAAGACGGTAGCTGCCATCGGCCAAAGCTGCTCCCGAGGTCCGGCTCGCGGCAATGAGAATGCCATCGCCGAAGGGGCTGTCGTCCAGGTTAAAGGCGAGGAGACTGCCATCCGGTGTGCTGGCCCCTACGCCGAGATCCGGCTTGTCGAAGTCGCCGGAGGCGGTCGACACATCCAGGTTCAGGCGTCCGATGTCGGCATCGCCGTTGCTCAGCCGTGAGGTACGGTTGCTGAGGGTCCAGGAATCCGTCAGCGTGCCGGTGTTGTCGCTGGTGACTGTTCCGGTATTGTCACGGCTGACGGCGGTGACCGCCTGATTCTGGGTGATGGTGTTACCGCTGATCTGCCAGTCACCGAGGCCCGTTTCGAAGGTGACCGGCGTGGTGCCGTTGCTGAACTGCGTGGCCAGGTACAGTACGTTGTAGTCCCGGCCATCGACAGTGTCGAGACTGAAGCCGGTGTCACGCAGGAGGTCGAGTTCCAGTACCGACAGGTAGTGTTTCTCCAGCGTGTCCCTTCGCTTGAGTTCCTCGCCGGATGCTTCCAGCTCTATCGCTTTGCCCGCGCTGAAGTAGCCACTTACTACTCGGTCGGGTCCTGTGGTGTCGGACTCGGGAGCACTGGTGTAGGCATCAAGATAATAGGGGTTTCGGGTCCAGCCGATAAGGCGCGAGCTGCCGCGGCCGGTGATGCTCTGATACAGGGCGCGGCCTGCCAGTAATCGGGTCTCCGCCACCAGCGTGGCGGCACCCGGTGATGAGGCGTGGGTGTTCAGGTCCCACTGCTCCGAGCCCCGGAGAAAGAAGTCGTTCCCCGCCTGATGGATCAGCGCTTCCCGGGCGTAGGGAATGTCGCTGGCGAGCGAGGTTACTTTGATATTGAACGCATCGAAGCTGGTGAGGGTTAGTGCCGGATAAACGTAGCCAACGCCATTCTGGTCTTCCAGCCGCTCTTCCTGGGCTGTTCGGGCGCCCCATTGCCCGGAGTTGACCAGCGAGCTTTCAAGGAAGGTTTGCCCCAGTTCCACACCGAAAAGCACCGAATTATAGTCCGCAGAGCTGGCGCTGATTCGCCCGGATGAGCTCTCATCCAGTAGGGCATAGTCCGCCATGGCGGAGACGTACCGGGCGAAATCGCCGCGATTGGAAAGCAGGTCCAAGGCCGAGGTCAGACTGGCTGTTGACGGAATATCGATCTCAAAATCGTGGACCTGATCGGCCAGGGTAGACCAGACATACTTGTTAAGGCAGAGCTCGCCGCCGGCATCATCGACGCAGTCGAGAATGCTCTGGAACTGGCCCGAGGTGTAATTGGGCAGGGTGTTGCGCACCAGATATTCCGAGAACGGGTTGATTTTGACATCGCGGTCAGCGTCTGCGGCCAGGGCGCGTAAACGGGTATTGCCGTAACTGGCATCGATGAGAACATCCGGGGCCAGGGGCAGGCCGTTTTCGAAGGCGATGATGGTGAAGCCGTTGTCGTCGGTGCGCGTGGATACCGGAACCGAGCCCAGATTCTGAAGCGCGGTATTGGTGGTGTAGACGCGGACCCGGTCCGGCTGCACGATTCTCAGGTTACGGCGGGTGAGCTCGGCATCGGGCGCGACGCCGCCGGGGACTTCCATGGTAATGCGGACCTCGTTCGCTTCCAGGCCGGCCGTGTTGCTGGAGTCGCCAGTACTGCCGGGGCTGAAGTCGTTGACCGGATTCGTGCCGTTGGCGAAATCGTTGGGATCATTCTGAGCGCCGGTGATGGCATCGTCGCCCCCGCCACACCCGGCGAGAAGCAAAAACACAGAGGAAAGGATCAGTCCGGAGGTCAATCGCATAGCCTGGCTATCCGTGCAGAGAGTTCAGGCGTTCAGTCTAGCAGTGCGATGACCGGGAAAGCGTGAGGAAAGGCACGAAAAGAGGTACAAAAAAAGGTGCCCGGAGGCACCCTTGGATCTTTACCGGAGCAGCAGATCAGAAGTAGATCTTCATGCCTGCCAGGATACCGTCATCAAGATCCACATCGCCACGGAACGGACGATCCAGTTCGGTGTTCAGGTAACGGTAGCCCGCAAATACCTCGGCGTTACGGATGACGCGATAGCTGGCGCGCAGTTCCAGACTGGTCAGGTCATCGGAATCGCCGAACGACAGGATGCTGGGGGCGTAGTGCAGGCCGCCCGTGAAAGAAAGCCCCGGTACCCTCGGGATATTCAGGGTGGCATAGCCGCCGAGTGCGATGGCGCCGCCGTCAACCTGATCCGCATCCCAGGCGAAACCGCGCATGCCAAGGCCTGCTGTCGTAGGCAGGTTGCCGATCGCGGTGCGGCCCTGAGCGTGAAAGTCGAGGTTGAGGATGTCGAGGCCACCTTCGCGGTAGGTGTAGCCGGCTCCCATCTGGAGGTCGTCATTGTTGCCGAGGAAGTTCACCTGGCCCTTCACGGAATCATCGGTGAGGCTGAGGTCCACATCGCCGGCGAAGGCCGGAGCGGCAGCGAGTGACAGAACCATCACGGAAATACGGGACACTTTCATGCATGCACCTTTCGTAAGTAATTAAAATATTTGGGCGTATGTTAACGGGCAGGCCCGGGGGGCTCAACTTAAAAGGCGGTAAGCCGCCATTCATCTGCCCAAGGAGGTGATTCAGTGGCGGGTATCGTCACCGCCCTGATCCAGGTCGTCCGGTGATACATTCTCGGCGGGTACCCGGTACTCTTCATTGGCCCAGGCACCAAGATCGATGAGTTTGCAGCGTTCTGAGCAGAATGGGCGGTAGGGATTGGCATCCGTCCATTCCACGGTTTTTTTGCAGGTGGGGCATTCGACGTTCATGGCTGCCTTTCAGAATAGTAAAACGGGTCCGGGAAGCCCGCAGCCTGTTCAGGACGTTGCGGACGCTTTGCAATATTGTTCCAGTACTGCCCGGAGCATTTCAATATTGACAGGCTTGGCAACAAATGAATCCATTCCTGCGCGCCGGCATTTTTCCTCGTCTTCCTCCATGGCGCTGGCGGTCAGGGCTACCACGGGCACCCGTGGCCGTTGGTTCGTGCTTTCCCATTCCCTGAAACGACGTGTGGCTTCAAAACCATCCACCCGGGGCATGATGCAGTCCATGAATATCAGGTCAAACGGGTGCCACTGCCAGAGGCTGGCGGCCGCTTCCCCGTCATTGGCAGTCATCACGTCGCAGCCCAGTTTCTCAAGCAGGCGACGGGTGAGCGTGCGATTGACCGGGTTGTCTTCAACCAGCAGGACCTTCATGCGGCCACAGGGCAACTCCCGCCGACGGGATGAGTCGCTGACTGCCTGAAGCGAGAAGCGGGTCAGAAAGCGTCGTTCCTGCTTGGCCGCATCGGCAAACAACTGGTTCAGAATCGGAGTCAGGCAGGATTCCCGCAGGGATTTGCTGAGAAACGCATCAGCCCCCGCCTGGCGGAAATGCTCGGCATCGCCCCGCTGAGGATTGGACGACAGGATCAGCAGCCGCATCTCGGTCCAGAGAGGATTGCCTCGAATCTGTCGGCAGAGCAGATCACTGTCCATGTCCGGCACGAAACCGTCCAGGACGATCGCGTCAAAGGGCTGCTGGCTGTCAAAGGCTTGTCGGAGTGAGGTCAGAGCCTCGCCAGCGGACTTGACCGCTTCGATATGTACGTCATGACGAGACAGCATCTCGAGGGTGATTTTGCGCGACAGTTCGTAGGAATCCACCACCAGGATGCGCCTGTTCTTGACCATCCGGGTGTCCGGACGTACCCGGGCCGAGCTTTCCGGTGCGACGGGCAAGGTCAGTTCGATCCAGAACGTCGAGCCTTCCCCGGGTCGACTCTCCAGGTCGAGCGAGCCGTCCATCAGGTTGACCAGTTGCCGGCAAATGGTCAGGCCCAGGCCGGCGCCAGGGAGCTGGCGCTGGAATCGCTGGCCGAGCTGCACGTAGGGCTCGTACACCAGCGGAATGTCTTCGGGATTAATGCCCACGCCAGTGTCTTCGACCGCCAGACGCAGCCGGGCCTGATCATCGCGTCGGCCGAGTACCTCGATGCTGATCAGAACGTGCCCGGAATCGGTGAACTTAATGGCGTTGGATGTGAGGTTGAGCAGGATCTGACGAATACGTACCGGATCGCCTTTCAGCGCCCACGGCAGGTTCTCATCAATACGAAGCTCCAGTGCAAGGCCCTTTTCGCGGGCACGGGAGCCCAGCATATGGACGAGGTCGTTCAGGGTTTCCCGTAGGTCGAACGGAATCGTTTCCAGCACCAATTTGCCCGCCTCCATGCTGGAGATGTCGAGCAGATCGTTGATGATTGCGGACAGCCCCTCGGAAGCATTGAGCAGGGTATGGACGTATTCACGCTGGTCCTGATCCAGCGGGGTGTCGGTGAGCAGGTTGGCGTAGCCCAGCACCGACTGGAGGGGAATGCGGAGTTCGTGGCTGACATTGGCCAGGAACTGGTTCTTTGCGTGGTTGGCCCTGACCGCTTCGTCCCGTTCGCCCTGGGACTGGATGGTGGTCTGGCGCAGCGACCGCGTGTCTTCCAGTATCTGGAGGCGCATCTTGTTCAGGGCCTGTTCCAGCTCGGTCAGCTCATCCGGCGTTTTGGGCTCAACCCGTTTGAGCTTGAGCGGATCGACAAGGGCATCCAGATTCAGCCTGGCAGCGTAGTCGGCCATGGTTTCGAGGTGTCGGGATAGCGTCAGGCGCACGATCACCAAAAGGCCCAACGTGCCCAGCATCACCACAATGGACTGGAACAGCAGATTCAACAGCGCCCTATCTCTGAGGTCATCGTAGATCTGTTCGACGGAAGAGGTGAGGGTGAGTTTGCCCACGTCCTCCGGGCTGCGAAAGCTCGACCGGTCGAAGACCAGGGGAAAGGTCTGGGAGATAACTCGCCCCTCGGGGAGAGTGCCGGTGGTGAACTCATCGCCGGTTGAGGTAACCACCCGCGCATGCTGGATCGCCGTCACGGCCTTCATGTCGTCCAGGCTGTTGGCCACCTCGCTGTAGTTCATCAGCCAGATGTTATTGCTCATGCTCCCCGAAATGAGCTCCGCAGCCTTGGCCTGGGTGGTTTGCAGGTCTTCCTTGCGGCGTTCGAACTCGCCGATCATCTGCACGCCGGTAGCAACAAGAGAGAAAACAAGACTGAAAAGCAGCACATACGCCAGCAGGCGAGCTGCCAGCGGCCGGATCCCCAGGCGCTTTAAAAAACGGTTTGAAGGCAATTCACGAGTTCCCTGTGTCGACTACTAAATCACCAATCGGAGTTTAACAGACAGTCAGGACTTCGACACGTTCCTCTGAATTACGGTTTGCGAAACGGAAACGCACGTTCAGATCGTACAGGTGTGCTCCGTAGATCCGCTCTTCCTCGCGGCCGCGACGGAAAGACGGGCGCGGGTCATAACTGACAACGTCTTCGATCAGCGGTCGCAAATCCGGGTAGTCATCCGGGCTGAGAGCTTCAAGCTGCTTTTCGGCTTCGGGCAGGAAAGTCACGGTCAGTCGCTCCGTGGGCGGAGAATCGGCCCAGCCCAGGGACGCCTCGGGCACAGAATCCGCAAAGGGCAGGTAGGGCTTGATGTCGAGAATGGGGGTTCCCTCAATCAAATCATGATCGCTGATGTGCAGGATCAGTTTGCCGTTTTTGCGTGTCAGTCCCCGGTTCCTGACCACCGAGAGCCCAAGACTGTTGGGCCGGAACGGGGAGCGGCTGGCAAACACACCGATTTTTTTGTTGCCGCCCAGGCGGGGCGGACGCACCACCGGTCGCCATTCCGCACGCACCGCTTCATGAAACTGGAAGGTGAGCCATAGGTGGCTGGCGGACTCCAGACCCCGGAACGCATCCTCCCGGTCGTAGGGTGGTTCGATAACGAGTTCGGCGTGAGCGTAACGCGTCAGGCCAGGCTGGCGTGGTACACCGAACTTGTCCTGAAAACAGGAGCGCGTCAAGGCGACTGGCTGTAGCGTCAGTGCTTCCTGGGCTGGTCGGGAGGGGTGTCTGGGCATAATTAATTGAGATAAGGTCGCTGAAGACTGCCGGAAAAATACAATTCTACCCGGAAAACGACCGAGGCCCGATCCTTGAAGCTGTCTTCCCGAGGGAATTCGAGTGCGGGTATGACCTCTGCATAGACCCAGTCGCTGTGCAGGCGGTAACGCCAGGTCAAGTCAGCGAAATAGTCAGTCGTGCGCCAGGTCGGCTGGCTTTCACCAAGAACGCCGAGACGAGGTGTCAGGGTCGAGCGATTATTCAAGCGTTTGTCCACGCTGAAGATCTGGGCCGCTACAAATTTTTTTTCGTTGTGGATCCATTCCAGTTCCGACGACGATATAAAGTACCAGCCATTGCCGACCTGCCGGCCGGCCGTAAACCACGTACGCTCGCCCCAGCCATCTTCGTGATAATAGTAAAAGCGCTGTTGGGCGCTCAGCAACCAATCCTCATCCGGTCGCCAGTTTTTCTGGGCCGTCGCGCGCCAGAACGCATCAGGAGGGAGTCTTAGCCTGACACCCACGTCGTTTGAGAAGTTGATGGCATCGCCGATCTGGGTCAGGTATCGCAGTGCGCCGGTTGCCTCGGTGTCGGAGCGCTCGTCCTGGGTTAACTGGCGGTCACGCTGTCGCTCTTCCAGGGGGATGAGTTCCTCGCTTTCGCTCTCGATCACGAGGCGGAGTTTGCGGCGCGTGGTGGGAATATCCAGTCGAAACCGCGCCTCAGGTTCAAACTGGAATGGAGCGCCGTATTCCGATTCGGTGGCGAAGCCAATTCGAAGGTAGCTGGCGTTGTTCGGCAACCCGTACTCGCTTCCGGACAGCGTGCGATCCGCCCATTGGCCCAGTCTTTCTACTTTGGGGTTCTGGGTTCGTCCCTGCAGCAGCACCCAGTTGCTGAAGTTCACCCAGTAGGAGTCGCGCGGTTCCGCCCAGTATTCGTCCGGCGAGAAATCAAAGAACGACGGCGGCAACGCGTCCGGCGCCAAAATATCGGGCACCGTTCTTTCCTGCACCTCGAACACCGGTTCAGCGGCTTGAGCGTGTGTCAGAGCGAGGCAAAAGAATACGGCCGCCAAGCCAGCCAGCCGGGGGATAGAAGCTCGGTCAGACAAAATCCACCAAAATCCTTTTGTGTAAGTCACGGACCTGACGCTCCACGTCATCAATCGGGCGGTTGTTATCAATTATAGCGTCGGCCCTGGCAAGGCGCTCTTCCCTTGGCATCTGCGCGGCAATAATGCGCTCCACCTGGTCCCGGGAATTGGTGTCGCGGGACATGGTGCGATCAATCTGAACCTCGACAGGGACGTCGACCACAATGGCACGATCAACCAACTGGTGCTGATTGGTTTCGAACAGCAGGGGAGAGACCAAGAGAGTGTAGGGCTGTGTGTAATTATCCGGCGTCAACTGCCGAACTAGCTCCTCACGGATGACGGGATGCAGCAGCGCCTCAAGCCATGCCCGTTCTTCCGGCGTCTCGAAGACAATCTTGCGAAGTTGAGCCCGGTCCAGCGCACCGTCTCCGGTCAGAATGTCCGGACCAAAGTGCTCGGCAATGGCCTTGAGCGCGGGGGTGCCCGGTTCCACGACTTCTCGGGCGACATCGTCGGCATCCACCCAGTGAATGCCAAGATCGCCAAACATCCTGACGACGGTTGATTTACCGGAACCGATTCCGCCGGTGAGACCCACAATTGTCATCGATCACACACCCAGGAAGCCGAACCAGAAACGCTGGATTTCAGTGCCGAACCACAGGCAAAGCAAGCCGGCAGCCGCCAGATAGGGCCCGAACGGAATAGGAACCTCCCGGCCATGCTTCTTGAAGACCATCAGGCTGATACCGACCACGGCGCCGACTACGGACGAGAGAAGAATGACAGCGGGTAGCAGCTGCCAGCCAAGCCAGGCCCCGAGCGCCGCCAACAGTTTGAAGTCGCCATGGCCCATGCCTTCTTTGCCGGTAACCAGCTTGAACAACCAGTAAACCGACCACAATGACAAATAGCCTGCCACTGCGCCCCAGAATGCGCTGTTGAAATCGGTCAGCACGCCGAAGTAATTGAGCACGAGGCCGAGCCACATCAGGGGCAAGGTGATGTTGTCCGGCAGGAGCTGGGTGTCGAAATCAATAACGGTTAGTGCGATCAGCGACCAAACCAGCAGCAAGGCCCAGAGTGCTGCCTCTGAAGGGCCGAGAAAAGCAATGGTGCCAGCGGAGAGCAGGGCGGTTACCGCTTCAATGATCGGATAGCGAGGCGATATCCCGGTTTTGCAAGAGGCACACTTGCCGCCTAATACCAGGTAGCTGATGACCGGAATGTTTTCCCAGGCGCGGATGCTGTGGCCACAAGATGGGCAGGTGGATGCGGGCTTGGAAAGGGTAATCTGTTCTTCAGATTTTCTCTGTTTCTCTGGTACTTCAAGAAACTCTTCGCACTGACAGCGCCAGTCCTGATGCATCATTTTGGGGAGGCGCAGGATGACGACGTTCAGGAAGCTGCCGATGCAGAGGGAAACCAGAATGACAGAGAGATAGAGTAGCCAGGGCGTGGCTAGATAGGTTTCGAGTGATGGCATGGAGTATCCTGAATCTAATAAAGCAAAGCCAGGCCAGATTCTGGTGATCTGACCTGACTTGGAGTTTGCAAAAGTTGGTGTGTCTTAGACCACCTGGCCCATCTGGAAGATTGGCAAGTACATGGCAATAATGAGGCCCCCAACAAGAACGCCAAGGACAGCCATGATCATCGGCTCCATTAAAGCTGTCAGGTTATCAACCATGTCATCAACGACACCTTCATAATGATCCGCAACCTTTTCAAGCATTTCGTCCAGATTGCCCGATTCCTCACCAATGGCCGTCAGCTGCACTGCCATCACCGGGAAAAGATCTTGTTGTCGCATTGAAGCTTGCAGCTGGGTGCCGCTAGAAACATCAGTTTTTATGTTCATGATGGCATCGCGGTACACGGCATTTCCCGTTGCGCCGGCCACTGAATCCAATGCATCGACAAGGGGGACACCGGATGCAAACGTGGTTGAGAGAACCCTGCCAAATTTTGCAACAGCAGACTTATCCAGAATTTCGCCCATAATGGGGATTTTAAGCATGTATTTATCAACAAGATCGGAGAATTTTGGCGACCTTTGGCGCGATTCTTTAAAGAGGAAAATTGCACCCACTATTCCAAGTAAAACGATAAACCACCATTCTTGCATCCATTCGGATATACGGATAACAAACTGGGTGAAAACGGGTAGGTCCGCTCCAAAATCCTGGAAAAGGTTTTCGAACTGTGGCACTACCTTAACAAGAAGGATTGCGGTTACGATGATCGCAACTACCACGACGGCGATCGGATAAGTCATCGCCTTTTTGACCTTCTTTTTCAGTATCTCAGTTTTTTCAAGATAAGTGGCAATCCGGTCGAGCATCTGTTCGAGTGCGCCGGCCTTTTCACCCGAATCCACCAAGTTGCAGTACAGGTCGTCAAAGTATTTTGGGTGCTTTCTGAGTGAGCCTGCGAAACTTGTACCGGATGAAATGTCGTTTCTTATAAGAATTACAAGCTCCTGAAGCCCCTTGTTCTCCAGACCATCGGAAACGATATCGAAGCTTTGCACCAGCGGCACGCCTGCCTTCATCATGGTAGCGAGCTGGCGGGTCAACATCGCAATATCAAAGGGCGTTATCTTTTTGCTACCCCCAAACAAAGGCTTGGGTTTTTTCTTTACTTTGTCTGGAATAATCCCCTGTTTGCGCAGTTGCGCCTTCACAAGGGCAAGGCTTGGCCCGGTAAGTTCGCCCTTTGATTTGTTTCCTTTTCGATCCTTACCTTCCCAAACGTACGATTCCAGCTTTTGCGCTTTCTCTGCCATGCTTAATCCTTCGTCACGCGGTTGGCTTCTTCAAGGCTTGTCACTCCCTGAATCACTTTAAGGAGCGCCGACTGCCGTAGGTTCCGGAAACCTTCCGCCTGAGCCTGTTTTGCAATTTTGATGGAACTGGCTTCTTCCATAATCATGTTTGCCAACTCATCAGTGATGTTTACCACCTCGTAAATCCCGACGCGGCCTTTATATCCTCCATTGCATTTATCACAGCCCTTGGGGCGGTACAACGTGAAGCCTGTATCAATTTGTTCTTGTGTGAACCCTTCAGCCAAAAGCACGTCCTTGGGGATGTCTGCGGGCTGTTTGCAGCTGTTGCAGAGTCGTCGGCCAAGTCGTTGTGCGATGATCAGACTGACTGATGTGGCGATATTAAAGGCGGGCACCCCCATGTTCATCATTCGGGTGAGAGTTTCGGCCGCGCTGTTGGTATGCAGAGTCGATAGAACGAGGTGTCCGGTCTGTGCGGCTTTAATGGCAATGTTGGCCGTTTCAAGATCCCGGATTTCCCCGACCATGATGACATCAGGGTCCTGACGAAGAAATGCCCTGAGTGCTTCCGCAAAGCCCAGGCCGACTTTATTATTCACATTAACCTGGTTTATGCCTTCCAGGTTGATTTCGGCAGGGTCCTCGGCTGTCGAAATATTGCGCTCAGCGGTGTTGAGTATGTTAAGGCCCGTATACAGGGACACCGTTTTTCCTGACCCCGTAGGCCCCGTAACTAGAATCATGCCTTGAGGTTGTTCCAAGGCTTCCATATACATTTGTTTTTGATCGTCTTCGTAGCCGAGGACGTCAATGCCTAGCTTGGCCTGGCTGGGGTCCAAGATTCGCAGAACGATCTTTTCCCCCCAAAGCGTTGGGAGCGTGTTAACGCGGAAATCGATTGCCTTTGTTTTCGACAGCTTCATTTTGATCCGGCCATCCTGGGGGATGCGCCGTTCAGAAATGTCCAGCTGTGACATGATCTTCACGCGAGCAGAGATCTTGGGTGCTAGTTTGATAGAGGGTCGAGAGACTTCCTTGAGGATGCCGTCTGTCCGGTATCGCACCCGATAGACCTTTTCATAGGGTTCAAAATGCACATCTGAAGCGCCCCCACGAATGGCGTCCAGAAGCATTTTGTTGACGTATTTTACAATCGGCGCGTCGTCTACTTCATGAGCGGATACTGAGTTGTCATCATCTTGGTCGCCACCCTCTGTTTCTACGCCCTCTAAGTCAGCATCTTCGAGATCTCCCATCGAAGTATCGTGAGATTCAAGATACTTTTCGATAGCTACCCTGAGCTTGGCATCGTCCACCAGAATGGCATCGGTGCTGAGTCCAGTGTTGAATTTGATCTCATCAAGAGCCTGGATGTTGGTTGGATCCGATACGCCAATAAACAGCCGGTTGCCGCGCTTATAGAGTGGCAAGACATTGTGCTTTCGAAGCAGCTTTTCATCGACTAACTGCTCAGGGAGCATTTCAGATGCAAATGCGTCCAGATCGAGTACGGACGTCCCGAACTCCATCGCTGCGGAAAAGGCCAGTTTGGCACTGTCTGCCAGCTCATTCTGACTCAGGTATGTAATGAGTGGGATGCGGTTTTGCGAAGCCTGAAGGAACGCGTCTTTGGCCACTTGTTCGTCGAGAATGCCGTCCTCAACAAAGCGTCTGGCCAGTCCGGTGAGAGTGATGCTGCTTTTGTTAGTTGCCATAAGAAAACAAGGAAATCTGCTAAGTGGCTGAAACATGGTTTCAAAATTAATAGGTCAGAGTTTAGATGGAGCGAATAGCTTTTGAAAGTTTATTAATGTGTACCGTACAAGGCTGTAGAGAGTTGCTCCGTACTCGGGTTGATGTGACGAAATGCGTCACTTGATGACAATTCGGGTTAGTGGTTCGGGTGTGCGAATCACTCTGTTTATTTGTGGGTTTGTTCTTAAGGTTATGAAAAAAAAGAGAAAAAAATATATTTCTATTTTTGGCATGATGAGTGCAAATTGTCTGGCAAGCCGCTCTGGCGAGGGGCAAAACCGAGAAAAATTGGAGGCAAGCATGAAAAAAGCACAACAGGGTTTTACTTTGATCGAACTTATGATCGTTGTAGCGATCATCGGTATTCTGGCTGCGGTTGCGATCCCGGCTTACCAGGATTACACCATCCGTGCGAAAGTCACTGAAGCGATGTCCATCGCCTCTCAGGCCAAGACTGCGATTTCTGAGTACTATATCTCTGAAGGCTCCATGCCTGCCGACCAAGCGACTGCTGGTCTGGATACTGCAGCGAGCTACGCAACGACAGATGTTGTTCAGTCTATGACATACACTCGTAACAGCCAGACCGAAGGTGAGATTGCAATGGCGATCAAGGCTCTCGGTGGCGATACATCTGCCGGCGATACTTTTACTCTGACTGGTACTGGCGCTTCCACTGGTGTTCAGTGGGTGTGTGCTGCTGATTCCATCGACGCTAAATACCTCCCTTCCAACTGCCGCTAAGTTAGACTAAGTCTGATCTTAGAGGACAGGAGAAAGCGCCTTCGGGCGCTTTTTTTATTATGTGGATACAAAACAACACCTATTTCCATTTTCTGTGCGCCGCCCTTTTAACCGCTGCAGCCTACCTTCTCGGGCTTTCTGGCGGTTTCTACTTTGACGACGAATGGAATATTCTCAGTAATCAGGCCCTCATGCTAGATTCTCTTGGTTTCAGGGGGCTCTGGGACGCTGCATTTTCGGGAACAGCGGGTCCACTGGGGCGGCCGCTCGCTATGCTGAGTTTTGCGCTCAATTACGTATTCTTTGGATTCGACCCTTTCTATTTCAAACTGGTTAATCTTTTCATTCACGTGCTGTGTGGCGTGACGGTCTATGCCATTGCCCTTTCTCTTTCTGAATGCCTTCGCGGAATTCCTATTCCGCGCCGGAGGCTTTTCGCCTTCCTTGTCATGTTGCTTTGGCTTCTGCATCCGATCAACCTTACGACAGTGCTCTATCCGGTTCAGCGAATGGCCGGTCTCAGCGCACTTTTCACGTTGCTTGGTCTGCTTGCATACGTGAGGGCAAGGCAGTTGGTTGGACGGGAGAGGGTAGTTGCACGGTCCGTACTTTTCGTTATCAGTTTTGTTGTTTGCTGGCCGCTTGCTCTCGCGAGTAAGGAGAATGCCGTACTTTTTCCAGCGTATCTGCTGCTCTTGGAGTTCCTGTTTCTGAGATTCCGGGCAGCCGGTGAGCAGAGGGTTAGCCGTCCGCTGGTGTATTCTTTTGTTGGTTTTGTTCTGATTCCCGGAATACTGGTGGTTGCTTACTTCCTTCTGTTTCCCGATTGGATCCTGAACGGTTATGGGAGGCGAGATTTCACCTTCAGCGAGCGTTTGTTCACTGAGGCCAGAGTGATCATGTATTACATCGGCCAAATATTTTTGCCGATCAACAGTTCGCTGGGGCTGTTTCATGACGATTTTGTTGTATCGAAATCGATTTTTTCGCCCTGGACAACGATCCTATCGGTAGTCACTCTGGCTGCATCGTTGGTGGGGGCGCTGATTTACTCCAGGAAATTTCCCGTCGTCGTCTTTGGAGTACTGTTTTTTCTGGTTGCCCATTTGCTCGAATCTAGTGTTTTTGCACTTGAACTCGTGCATGAACATCGTAACTACCTCGCAAGCTTTTCAGTCCTCTTTGCTGTGGCCTATGGTCTGGTCACTGGTACCGAAAAGACAGTTCGTGTTAGGGCGTTTGCTGCAGTTTGTCTCATCGCTTTCTTCGGCATAACAACAATGACTAGAGCAGCAATCTGGGGAGAGCCTGTTTTTCATGTGGTAAGTGAAGTTTCCAACCATCCCCAGTCGCCCAGGGCAAACTATGGTATGGGCAAGCAGTATGCAATTTATGCAAGCTCTCTTGAGGCTTCACCTCAGAAAAAAGAGGCTCTCGACTCTGCAGCCCTGTACTTCGGAAAAAGCGCCGAACTAAGAGAAAGTTATACAGATGGACTGTTCGGTCTGCTCATGATGGAGGGTCTTGAGGGCTATGAAATGGAAAGCGGCCATTTCAACGAGTTGCTCTTTCGGCTGGCCAACGCACCGTTCTCTTACAACAACTTCAATTACCTTAACAGCCTTTTCCAATGCCTGGAGCAGGGCGATTGCACGATCGCTGATGCCAAGCTAAAGGAAATTATCAGCGCTTGCCAGGAGAACGACGGATTCTCCGGTAAGCATGGTAAGCGGTTGTTAGTGCGTTATAAGCGTTTTCTGAAGTGAATTTCTTCGTGGAAAGGAACTTCATAATCCTGATAGGTTTCCTCGAAACTGCGACGTTAGGCATCCTGGTGCTGACTCTCTTGATGAGTTGGTACCCGGACTATTACTACAGTCTTTTCGAGGTTGCGCCCAAATTCTATGTATTCGTGGCACTGTTGATCGTGTTGGGGCCCATACTCGGACGGTTTGTCTACAAAGCGGATCGCGTAGCCTATCTGAACGATCTCAGTGTGATCTACCTGCTCAAATTCTGTGTAGTGTTCTTTGCTTTACACTATGCATATTCTCATCGGCCTATACTGGCAGTATTCTCTGTTGATCGATTTGTTGTCGTTCAGGCGCATCATATCCCTAGCGAGCATATTCCGGTGGGCGTAGCTGAAATGATCCTTTCGGGCGAAAAGCCTCCATTAGTCGCTGCACGGAAATTCAGTGAGACCGATTTGTCGAACCTGCTGAGCGTGATGGGAGGTGAGCCCGATATCGAATATCGTCCCAATCGTTATGAGCGGATTGAATACCAACGAGAAAAAATCATCGAAAGGCTGTGTTCTAATGCCCAATCGGCGGATGAGAAACGACCTTTTGAAGGTCGGAGTTGTGGTCCTGTGAAAGTGCCACTGATATACAGCTTCGACCAGTCTGCTACGGCTGTTTTTGATCTGGATGCAATCGAAATTCTGAAGGTGTTCCCGAACAACCCATGGCAGTAATCCAATTCAAGCTTACGGTGAAATCCTGAACATGCAGAAGGTAACGGTAGTCATACCGGCAAAAAATGAGGCTCAAAGCATCGGAGAACTGGTAGTTCAGATTCGGGCCGGTCGGTGGGTGGATGAGATTATTGTGGTTGATGATGGCTCTACAGACGGGACCGGCGAAATTGCAGAAGCGAAGGGTGCGCGGGTCATTTCTCATCCATATTCCAAAGGCAACGGCGCTGCTGTAAAAACTGGAGCACGGCATGCGACGGGCGATGTCCTCGTTTTTATGGATGCCGATGGGCAACATAAACCAAGTGAGATTCCTCGCCTGTTGTCTCGGCTGAACGACGGTTACGACATGGTCGTGGGAGCGCGGACCAAAAACGGTCAGGCTAATTTCGGAAGAGGAATGGCCAACAGGTTTTATAACTGGCTCGCCAGCTATATGAGTGGGCAAAAGGTTAAGGACCTAACATCCGGATTCAGAGTTGCCAAGCGAAGCTTGTTCCTGCAATTTCTCAATCTGCTGCCGAACGGTTTTTCATACCCAACAACATCGACGATGGCTTTCTTCCGGGCCGGATATTCTGTTGGATATGAGCCCATCGACGTAGGGAAGAGGGTAGGGAAAAGTCATATCCACCCAGTGAAGGACGGTATCAGATTCCTGCTTATCATTTTCAAGATCGGTACACTCTACTCTCCGCTCAAACTTTTTATGCCGGCAGCCTTAGCGGTTCTATTTCTTGGCATAGGATATTACGGCTACACCTTCTTCAGTATGGGCCGCTTCACTAATATGAGCGCTCTAATGTTTACGACGTCGCTTTTGGTGTTCCTGGTAGGGTTGGTTTCAGAGCAGATTACAGCGCTCATGTACAAGGATTCTGACCAGCGAGACGGCGGAAATCTGGGCCGAGACGATCGTGAGTGATCGTTTGCTGTGAGTGCGCAGGCTCGAAATAGAGTTAGCACTTAAATCAACGTCGCTCTGGGTTCGAACCTAGTCTCAGCTTGACCAGCTCTATCAGTGTTGCAAGTTTTATAATGCTTGCAATACTAAGTATCTGGATTCGCTGTTTGATGCTCAGGCCAGAACTTCTTAAGATCCACAAAACGCTTTCCATCGCGTTTCGGTGAGGCTCTACTTGAGACTCGTTTGAGAATGACAGTTTGTTGTTCTTCAAATGTAATCGCCCTGCGGCGACTCTTCTGGCCTGCCGGATTGCGGAGGACAACGTGGTTCGCGGAGCTGTGTGAACAATCGCATCGCCTGCGTATTTTAATTCATAACCACACTGATTTGCTCGCCAGCACCACTCCCTATCGCCGCCAGAAAGTAGCTTTTCTTCAAATGGTCCAACCGTTGAGTAATGATCGCGAAAACAAAACAGGTTGGCGGTTGCAGAAAACCCCTTATTTAGAATATTTTCAGCTTGCTGAAAGCCTGTAAGTAACTGATAACGGGCAGTCGCGGTTACTGGTTCGGGTGTCAGTAGATTAACTTCGCCGCCAACCAAACTGTTCGCAGAATCGCTGCCTAGCGCTCGGGCTCCCTTTTGAAGCCATTTCGGGGCGGGAATACAGTCAGCATCGGTAAACGCTAAAATATCGCAGCGAGCGTTCTGAGCACCTTTATTTCTCGCAGCATAAGAGCCGGGGGTGGGGCAGGTAAGAACTCGCAGGTTGAACGGATATTCCTGATATAGGTTCAAAGCAGGCCGAGAATCGTTATCGACAACGATGACCTCAAGGTTTTGCATCGGCCAGGTTTGGTTTTTGAGGCCATCAAGGCAGGCTTTTATGCCTTCGGGGTCATTGAAGACGGGAATGATGACCGAAATTGTTGGGTTCGCGGCTTCGTCCATATCTGTCTCAGGCCAATGGAGATAGGCCAGCTTCTTTGTTCTGGTCTGGTGCGAGCATGTTTGAATAGAGTTCCACGTATTGCTTCATCATCGTTTCCAGAGAGAAGCGATCCAAGGCTCTCTGCCTTCCCGATTTGCTGATCTGTCTGTAGCGCTCGGAGTCTTCTTTTAACCTTTTTATGGCCTTGGCGAATTCGTCGGTATCGTTCACGGGACAAAGAAAGCCATCAACTCCGTTGCGGATGATTTCAGTAATTGGCGCTATTTCGGAAGTGACAACGGGCAACCCGCTCGACAGCGCCTCCACGACAACTAAACCAAACCCTTCGCTGCGTGATGGAAAGAGAAGGGCATCTGCACTCTGCATAGCTTGAACTACCTGTTCTTCGTTGACCAGCTGACCAATGTCGCGAGTATTTCCATGTACTCTTCCTTCTTGCGGGCCCGTATAGAGAAGCTCAAATCCTGGACCCAGTTTCTGCATTATTGGTTGAAGAAGATCAATGCCTTTTCTGGAGATCCAGCTGCCAGCATAGAGTAAGCGGAAGGGGTCGCTGCCTTTGTCCCTAGGTTCTGGATAGAATCGATCGGTATTAATGCCGTTATAAATGACCCGGATGGGACGATCGACCAGGTCTTTCCGGGTTGCATCGGCGGCGAATTCGCTGACTGCCGTAGCTTGATTAGCAAGGCGGAGCATGCGTCTCTCATTCGGAGCAATCCAGAATTGATGGTACAAGGCTCGCAGAATGCCCTTTTGCTTCCGAAGTGCAGGGCGATGAACCGTGTGATGAACAGTAACGACCAAAGGCATGCCTTTGGGTAGTAGACGCGAGTTTAGCCAAGTATTCGCATGAACGATGTTTGACCAATCGGGGGCTTGGGGTTGCCTTACACTCCAAGGGCAGTATTCAGCACGATGGGGTAACCAGGTTATTTCGGCTCTTATCCCCCGGGCATTCAGATTGTCCACGAGAGTTCGCGTAAATACATCAGTGCCAGTGCCGGTTTGAACTGTGGGAAACCATACGGCGGGTGTAATCATGGGGTGTCCGTAGATCAAGGCGGCAAGAATATCGGGTTCGGGAAAAGGTAACTTCAGGCGCCAAGCGTTTCTAAGATTCCGTGGTATCTGGTTTTGACCTTGCTCCACGAAAATTGTTGAATAGCATACTCTTTAAGGGCATCGATTTCATCAGCTGTGGCTTCTGACCGGGACAGTCTTCGAACAATTTGCTCAGAAAATTCAGCGGTATCCTTCGGATTAACTAGGCAGAGATTCCTGAACTGGGGTGGCACTACATCTTGAGCGGCTGCGACATTACCGATCAAGATTGGGCAGCGAAAACTCATTGCTTCAACCGTGACAAGCCCCAGGCCTTCGACATCTCCATTGTCGGCCTCTATGAAGGGTGCACAGAACAAATTGGCAGATTGGTAGTACTCGGGAAGTTTGTCCTGGGGCAGTGCGCCAACAAAACGGACTGAATTTGACAGTCCCAGTCGACGTGTCTGGTCTTCCAGATTGATCCGTTCGGGACCATCGCCCACAATGATTAGTTCGCAGTTGCTGTGACGCAGAAGAATTCGTGGGAGCGCTTCGATCAGGTATTTTAGCCCTTTCTTCTCAACCAGTCGTCCAACAAAAAGAATTCGTCCCGGCACCCTTTTTTTTGACCGCAAACTGGAATCCGACGTAAAGCCAAAGCCCATTGGTGCTACATATGTGGATTCCTCCTTTGCACCCAGTCCAATGGCTATTGGTTTCATGGGACTGCTCGCCACGCTAATCGCATCTGCCATCTCTAACACCTTTCGCTTCAGCCAGGTTCCAATACGCCCTTGAAGTGCAAATAAATCTCCTCCGTGGGAGGTGACGAGGACAGGTGGGATCGGACTGATTCGAGAAAGCAGCCAAAGCGCAAGCCCCTGGGGAATAATCCAGTGGCAATGAATTGCGACTGGGCGGGCTTTTCGAATTGCACTGCGGGTAGCAATACACATTGAGAATAGAAAAAGGGGAACTAACAGCCACTTCAATGGATTACGTTTCAGATTCGTAAGTATGCCCCCGCCATAAACAAGGGTTTGAAATTTTGCTGGGGCATAGGAGAAGCGTTTTACGAAAACGGGGCCCAGCCATTCGTCTTTTTCTGAGCCCGGGGATCTAGAGGTAACGACAGTGACCTCATAATATTCGGAAAGCTCGACGCAAAGCCGGTGCACAAAGTTTGGTTCATAATCGTCCGGCCACCTTGGATACGTTGAAGCAAGAACAAGCAAGCTTGGTTTTGATTCGGATTCTCTGGCTGGCATGCTTGAGGACACTCAGATTTCCTTATTGGGAACAACGAAGGATAAGGAGCCCAGGTGAGCGTGTCGAGTTGAACCAGAAATCTAGATCTCAACCTCCTCAAAAAGCTCGGGTACCTCGGTTTCCCATCCGAATTTTTCGTAAATCCGTTTCCGCATCACGTCACTTGCCACGACCTCTCCATGGGTTACGTAGATTTTATCCGGATGTAATGAGCCCTGGGCAAGCCAATCGATGATCTCTTCATAGTCGCCATGGGCGGACAGGCTGTCCAGATTGTGAACCTCCGCCCTAACCGGCCAATACTCCCCGTGAATCTTCACGGACTCAGCTCCATTAACCAGCGCATCACCTCGTGTACCCGGCGCCTGAAAGCCCGCAAATACAATGCTGTTACGTTCGTTGGGCAACAACGTTTTCAGGTGGTGTAACACCCGACCGCCACTAGCCATTCCACTGGCTGAAATAATCACACAGGGGTAACGCACCGCGTCCAGTTCAATGGACTCCTCCACCTTGCGAACAAACTTGGTGTTTTCGTCAATCATTTCGCACTGTGCCGTACTGAGCTTGTGCTCTTTGTTGTGCTTACAGAAGATTTCCGTGGCTTTAATTGCCATCGGGCTGTTGAGGAAGACCGGTAGCTTGGGAATGCGGCTTTCACCCATGATCTTGTGGATAACGTAAAGAAGCATTTGTGCCCGGCCAACCGCAAAAGCGGGTATGAGTACAATTCCGCCTCGGCCTGCAGTTCGGGTAATGATCTCGGCCAGCTCTCTTTCGGGGTCAGTCTCAGCATGCTTCCGGTCGCCGTAGGTGGATTCACACACCAGTACATCGGCTTTCCTGATCGGTTCCGGCGGTCGCATGATGACATCGTTCTGGCGTCCAACGTCGCCGCTAAACACCACGTTGCGATCCGTTTCCCTGTGGTGGACATGTACACACGAAGAACCAAGGATGTGCCCGGCTGGCGTAAACGTCACTTCCATGCCTTTAACCGGTTCAAAAGGTTCGTGGTAATGCAGCGATTCAAAGTGCTTCAGTGCCTCCCAGGCATCTTTTTCGGTAAACAGAGGTTCAGGTTTCTCGTGTTTCGAGAACTTTTTCCGGTGCGCGTACTTGGCATCCTCCTCTTGGAGAAAGCCAGCATCGGGAAGTAGAACCTTGCACAGGTCGTGGGTCGCCTTGGTGCAGTATATTTTGCCCTTGAAACCGTTCTTGACCAGTGCGGGCAGGTAGCCGGAATGATCAATATGAGCGTGGGTCAAAACTACCGCGTTTACCGACGACGGCTCCACCGGAAACGGCGCCCAGTTCCTGCGGCGCAAGGTTTTTACCCCTTGATACATGCCGCAATCGACGAGCAAACGATGCTTTCCATCAGAGAGCAGGTAGCGGGAACCGGTAACGGTACCTGTGGCGCCAAGAAAGCGGAGTTTCATGATGGCATCCTTCTGATTCTGGATTAAGGGAGTGTTACTATGGCTCAGAATAGCTCATACGGTTTTGATCTGAAGCAGGAAGCCAAAAGCATGTATTACAGCTCCATCCTGGCGGATGTAATTAAAGTGGCAGATGAGGCCAGCGAACGTGTTCTTCACATCTACGAATCCGACTTCAAGGTCAGTTACAAGGAGGACGAATCGCCGCTTACCGCTGCCGACGTCGCAAGCCATGAGGTGATTGTTAAGGGACTCCGGAATATCAGCCGAGACATCCCGATTCTCTCAGAAGAGGGCGCAGACATCCCTTGGGATGAGCGCAGACACTGGTCTCGTTTCTGGTTGGTCGACCCTGTCGACGGCACCAAGGAATTTACTCAGCGGACGGGCGAGTTCACCGTGAATATCGGACTGATAGAGGATGGCGAACCGGTGCTTGGTGTGGTGATTGTGCCGGCGCTCAAAGAGGCGTTTTGGGGCGTGAAAGGGCAGGGCGCGCATCGTCGTGACCGGTCGGGACGTGTACATGAGCTTCGCGTTGCGGAGAGTCGGTCTACGAGGCGCGTTGTGGCGAGCAAAAACCATTTGAACGCCGAAACAAAAGCGTTCATTGAGCAACTAGGTGAACATGAGCTTATTCAGGCCGGTAGTTCGCTGAAGTTTTGCCGTATTGCCGAGGGCCGTGCCGACATTTATCCGCGCCTTGGGCCCACCAGCGAGTGGGACACTGCAGCGGCGCACGCGGTACTTAGCGCGGCGGGAGGAAAGGTCCACACACTGGATGGCAAGTTGCTTCGTTATGGCAAGGAGAACCTGCTAAACCCCCATTTCGTCGCAGAGGGTGGGTAATATTGATGATTGGGTTCCCGCTCTTACACGATCAGGCGCAAACCGATCGCGGCCTAATGCATTCGAACAATCAAGAAACCACCTGTAGCCAACGTACAAACCGAGGCGCAGATGGATGCCCTTTGCTGATCTATAGGTTTTGGTTGAAAAGACGCCCAGTATGAAACTATTAGTCACCGGCGGCGCCGGCTTTATAGGCTCCGCGGTCATCCGCCACATCATCAATAATGCGAGCGATGAAGTGGTCAATCTCGATAAGTTAACTTACGCAGGCAATCTGGAAAGTCTGGCTGAAGTGAGCGATAGCGAGCGATACGCATTCGAGCACGTGGACGTCTGCAACCGTACCGAAGTAAATCGCGTTCTCGCCCAGCACCAGCCAGATGCCATCATGCACCTCGCTGCTGAGAGCCACGTGGATCGCTCAATAGATGCCCCGGCCGACTTTATAGAAACTAATATCTTTGGCACCTACACGCTGTTGGAAGCTGTCCGGCATTATTGGCAGGGTCTAGATGTTGAGCGTAAAGCAAACTTCCGCTTTCACCACGTAAGTACAGACGAGGTTTACGGCGACCTCCCACACCCCGGCCAAACCCCAGATGCAAAGAGTTACCTTTTCACCGAACAAACCGCCTACGCCCCCAGCAGTCCATATTCCGCCAGCAAGGCCAGTGCAGACCACCTTGTTCGAGCCTGGCAACGCACCTACGACCTTCCGGTGCTGGTCACCAACTGTAGCAACAACTACGGCCCATACCACTTCCCGGAAAAACTAATCCCGCTAATGATCCTCAATGCGCTGGAAGGCAAGCCGCTTCCCGTATACGGAAAGGGCGACCAAATCCGTGATTGGCTGTATGTAGAAGATCATGCGCGCGCCTTATATAAAGTGGTCACTGAAGGCATGCCCGGCGAAACCTACAACATTGGCGGCCACAACGAAAAGCAGAATAACGAAGTGGTGCATACCATCTGCGATATCCTTCAGGAACTGCGCCCGCATAAAAACAGCTATCACGACTTGATCACCAATGTAGAAGACCGCCCTGGACATGACAGGCGCTATGCCATAGATGCGGGCAAAATCCAGCGAGAACTGGGCTGGATTCCGGAAGAAAGCTTTGAAACTGGTATGCGAAAAACGGTGAAGTGGTACCTCGAAAACCTTGACTGGTGCCAACGAATACAGGATGGAAGTTACCAGCGAACGCGGCAGGGAGTTAATCAATGAAGGGCATTATCCTGGCTGGAGGTTCCGGTACCCGCTTGTATCCAATAACTCTGGGGACATCGAAGCAACTTCTGCCCGTTTACGACAAGCCCATGATCTATTACCCGCTCTCCGTGCTTATGCTAGCGGGCATCCGGGAAATACTCATTATAACTACCCCGGAAGATCTGGCCGGCTTCAAGCGGGCGCTCGGCAACGGAGAACAATTCGGTATCAACCTTAGCTACGAAGTACAGCCGCGCCCGGAGGGTCTTGCGCAGGCCCTTGTAATCGGCGAAGAATTTATCGGTGAGGATAGTGTGTGCCTGGTGCTGGGTGACAACATCTTTTACGGCCAGGGCTTCACGCCCAAGTTGAAACAGGCCGCCCAGCGGGCCGAGGGTGCCACAGTATTCGGTTACCAGGTTAAAGACCCCGAGCGTTTTGGCGTGGTGGAGTTCGACGCGGCCAAACGCGCTATCTCCATTGAGGAAAAGCCCGAGTACCCCAAATCCCAATACGCAGTAACCGGCCTCTACTTTTACGACAACAGCGTGGTTGACATCGCTAAACAGGTTAAACCCAGTCCTCGGGGGGAACTGGAAATCACCTCGGTAAACCGCGCCTATCTAGAGCAGGGCAACCTGCATGTTGAACTTCTTGGCCGGGGCTTCGCCTGGCTGGACACCGGTACACACGAAAGCCTGCTGGAAGCCGCCCAGTTTGTAGAAACCATTGAAAAACGTCAGGGCTTCAAGATCGCCTGCCTCGAAGAGATTGCCTTCAATCAGGGCTGGTTAACGCCCAAGCAGTTGAAAGCGCGAGCCACCCAGCTAGAGAAAAACGGCTACGGCGCATACTTGCAAGACCTTCTGGAAGACACCAAATGATTCCGGTCACCAAACCGTATTTACCAAACCGGGAAAAGCTAAAACGGTATATAGATGGTATCTATGAGCGTCAATGGCTGACCAACAATGGCCAACTCGTTCAAGAGCTCACCCAGCGACTCGAGGACTACCTGGGCGTTGAAAACCTGTTGCTAGTTACCAATGGCACCCTCGCCCTGCAAATTGCCTCTCGCGCCCTCGGTGTGAGCGAGGCGAACCTCGGCGAAATGCCGGAAGCCATTACCACGCCGTTCACCTTCATCGCCACCGCAAGTTCCCTGAAATGGGACGGCGTGCAGCCGATATTCGCGGACATAGACCCGGACACCTGGTGCCTGAACCCGGCCAACATCGAACCGGCCATTACCTCGAACACCCGGGCCATCGTGCCGGTGCATGTGTTCGGAAACGCTTGCGATGTAGAGGCCATCAATGCTGTCGCCCACAAGCACAGCCTGAAAGTCATCTATGATTCCTCCCACGCCTTTGGCGTAAACTACAGGGGCGAAAGCCTGCTAAAACATGGGGATGCGGCTACCCTTAGCTTCCATGCTACCAAACTGTTCCACACAGGCGAGGGCGGGGCCATTATCTTCAAACGCAAGGCAGACCTTCAGCGGGCAAAGAAATTGATTAACTTCGGCATATCGGGGCCGGAATGCATCGAAGACTTGGGCATTAACGCCAAGATGACGGAGTTGCAGGCGGCTATGGGGCTGTGTGTGCTGGATGAGATGGAAGAAAACCTTAAGGCTCGTGCAGCCGTTTGGCACCGGTACGAACAGGGGCTGAGCCGGAAGCTACGATTGCAGCTAAAACCGGAAACACTGGATTACAATCACGCCTATTTCCCAGTGGTGTTTGAAAACGAAGCTCAGGCGATGAGAGTGGCCGCAGCTCTTGAGAAAAACGGTGTATTGGCGAGGCGATATTTTTACCCGTCACTGAGTTCAGTGAATTGTGTGGGGGGGCAAGCAGATCCACCGGTATCCAAAGACCTAGCCAGTCGGATACTTTGTTTGCCAATCTTCGCTCAGCTGTCCGCATTTGATCAGCAACAGATTATCAGCTTGATTGAGGGAGAACTTAAGGCATGAAGCTGGCGGTTATGCAGCCATACCTATTTCCCCACATTGGCTACTTTCAGCTGATTCAAGCTGCCGATCTTTTTCTGATTTATGACGATGTTGCTTACATTAAGCGCGGTTTTGTGAACCGGAATAATGTGCTTGCACCGAATGGAGTCATACGGTTTACGGTATCGGTACCTGGCGCCTCTCAGAATAAATTGTTCTCCGTTTTGGAGTTTTCGGGCGATGTGGCTAAGGTTCTGAAAACAATAGAGCATAGTTATTCGACGGCTCCGTATTTTGAGAATGTATTTCCAATAATTCGCGAGACTCTGGAATTTGAGGATCGATTAATCGCATCCGTATGCCAAAAAGGTTTTGAAGGTGTCTTTTCCTACCTCGGTATAGAAAAACAGTTTAAGAAGACGAGCGATCTGGAATACGACCGATCTGGCACCGCCCGGGATCGCCTGATTGCCTTGTGTCATGAGTTCGGAGCTGATTCTTACCTTAACGCGCCGGGTGGAAGAAAATTGTATTCCAAGCCAGATTTTGCTGAGAAGGGGATTGATTTGAAGTTTGTTGACTCGTTGCCGGTAGCGTATTCGCAGGGGGCGGCGGAGTTTGTTCCAAACCTCTCTATAATTGATGTGTTAATGAATTGTTCGCCCACAGAAGTTGAGTGCTTATTGAAAGGCTATTATCTTGCTTAGCAACCTGACTGGAGCCATGTATTAATTTATTTCAAATGAGTGTGTTATGGCTAAACAAAAAATGCGAGCAGAACAGTTCTCTCGAATCTCTGATCTGGAAACTCTACTGGCAGAATTGAATGCTAATCTCGCTGGGGCTAATGAAAAGTATCTTGAAAGCGCATCAGAGCGATTCTCCAAAATCTTCGTAATGGGGCCACTCCGCTCGGGTACCACACTTTTCACACAATGGCTCGCCAACACCGGACTGGTCGCCTATCCAACCAACCTTCTTTCCCGTTTTTTTGGGGCACCTTTGGTCGGCGCAAAAATCCAGCAACTACTAACGGATCCGCGTTACAATTTTCGTAACGAAATTCTGGACTTCAACTCCGACATCGACTTCAGCTCTGAAAACGGAAAAACCAATGGCGCGTTGGCACCTAACGAATTTTGGTATTTCTGGCGCCGATTCTTGCCATTCGATGAACTGGATTACATGCCAGAGGATGAGTTGCGGCAAAAAGCCGACCTGGATGGCTTTAGGAACGAACTGAACGCACTAGCAAATATTTTCGAAAAGCCGTTCGCCATGAAAGCGATGATCATGAACCAGAACATCCCGGAGTTAGCTGAACAGTTCGACAAGCCATTGTTCATCTGGATTCGCCGGGATCCAGTCTACAACATTCAGTCTGCACTGGAAGCCCGAAAGCGCCAGTACGGCGATATTAATACTTGGTATTCATTCAAGATTAAAGAATACCCGTATCTTAAAGACCTGGACCCGCTGGAATCCGTAGCCGCCCAGATTGCTGCCATCAACCGTTCCGTAGAATCGGGCTTGGCCGCTTTGCCAAATCACAAGAAGCTTCTAGTTCAGTACGAGGACTTCTGCCAAAGACCGGAGCATTACTTCAACGAAATCGCCCGCCGGCTGGTTGAGCAGGGTGGCGTGAGTGCGGAGACCGTACCTGAATACTCAGGGCAGATGAGCTTTTCTAATACTAATCGCTGGCGCTCGGAAGAGTATTCTCAGGATGATGCAGAGCGGATGTACAAAGCAGTGAGCGTCGAAAATTGAGACTTCTCCACCTTATAAAAGACGAAAAATTTCCCGACTCGGCCTATGAATTCTTCGAATCTGTAGCTCCTGGGCAGAATACCTTTATGCTGGCGGGAACCTCTGAGCCCATCGTCTACCTGCAGAAAATCGATCCTGTACGTGTTCCTAAATACGCTTTCCGGAGCTCTAAATTCATTAAATCCCTGGATCAATATGATGCCATTATCCTCCATTCTCTCTATGCATTCTCGTTAGAGGTTTTGGCTCGGCTGAACCGCAGGGTGCCTGTGGTCTGGATCGGGTTGGGGTATGACTACTATGACCTGTTGATGTCCAGCCCTCTCGAATTGTTAAAGCCGGAAACCCGCGCGGTTCAAAGCCCGAAAACGTCAAAATTATGGAAAGCGCCTGCACTGCGAATAAACGAAATGCTCGGCAGGGCTCTCTACCCAAATGCCAGCCGAAAGCGGAAGCTGGTGCAGAAAATCGATTTGTTTGCGCCAGTTCTACAAAGTGAATATGTACTTCTGAAACAGGCTTTGGGAGAGAAACCATTTCCGGAGTATGTTCGCTGGAACTACGGGAAAATTGCAGACTTGGTAGACGGTAGGCTGGGCCCTGAATTTGTCACCGGCAAGAATATTCTCGTCGGTAACAGTGCCGACCCTTCCAATAATCAAATAGACGTTTTCCGGATTCTCGCGGAAACAGGGATTCCTGCAGGCTCAACAGTAATCGTGCCTCTTAGTTATGGAGATGCAGATTATCGTAAAAAAGTGATCAAAGAAGGAAAAAGGCTCTTGGGTGATCAGTTCAGGCCAGTGACCGAATTCATGGCATTTGATGAATACATCGAGTTAGTCAGTACTTGCTCAAGCGTAATCATGAACCATATTCGCCAGCAAGCAGCAGGAAACGTCTTCATTATGCTGTACTTGGGCGCAAAGGTTTATCTCGATGCCTCCAACCCTCTTTATAAAGAATTTGAGAACATGGGCCTCAAGATAAGTTCCGTAGATGCACTTTCTGAAGACTGCGAAACGTTGGATCAACCTCTGAAGCCAGCACTTGTAAGCAAACAACAGGAGATTATTAGAGCAACCCGGGGGCGATCAGCGTTTGAAGCGTACACTGAAGACCTTATTGCCGAAGTTGCTAGAGTCAAAAAAGAGAAAAATCCTTAATGTCATTGGGCAAAAAAACCTCTACCGCCGTAATCTGGAGCTTCGGCGAGCAACTCGCCCGGCGCGGCGTCGGCATCATGGTCACGCTGCTGCTTGCTAGATTCCTGGTGCCTGAGGATTTCGGTCTCATGGCGATGATGACGGTGTTCTTGTCCTTGGGGCAATCGCTGATGGATTCGGGCTTCAGGCAGGCGTTAATCAGACTTCCGGAAATCACCGAAACGGACTACGCAACCGCTTTCTTCGCCAACCTCACCCTCGGTGTGATTTCTTATGGCGTTCTTTTTGCCGCGGCGCCAGCAATTGCAGCGTTTTATGAAGAAAGTCGTTTGGTGGACTTGGTTCGTGTTGCATCTTTGGTGATCATCGTAAATTCGTTCCAGGTGATTCAGATTGCCACCCTGAGCCGTGAGTTGAATTTCAAGGCCCAGATGCAGGCGAGTTTACCCGCGAGCATTATCTCAGGAGTGGTTGCGGTTGGGCTTGCCTATTTGAGCTTTGGCGTGTGGGCACTGGTGATTCAATCCCTGTTGGGGGCGGTTATTCACACAGCAATACTGTGGCGGCGGCATGGTTGGCGACCGAAGGCGGCCTGTACTTGGGCCTCTGCGAAGGGAATGTACAATTTTGGTTATAAGCTGTTCCTCTCAGAGAGTCTGGAGACCCTATTTAAAAATATTTACCCCTTAGTGATCGCGAAGTTGTTCAACGCATCGGTCGCGGGGTTGTACTTCTTTGCAGACAGAATTCGCGAATTAGTCGTAACTCAGCTCTTGCATTCGATTCAGGCCGTCACTTTTCCTGCTTTGGCAAAGAAACAGTCGAACAAATTGGAGCTGAAAAGTGCTTATCGACGAGTAATCAGAGTGATCATTGCTCTCTACGTGCCTATGGTAGCAGGATTGATCTTGATTGCGCCCTGGCTCTTTGAGTTGTTGTTTCCTGAAGATTGGTACTCTGCACACCGCTATCTGCAAATAATGAGCCTCGCGGCGCTTCTCTATCCTATACATTCATTGAACCTGAATATTCTCAGGGTGCTGGGGCGCTCGGATATCTTGCTCACTTTGCAGGTTTTCAAGAAAGTGGTGACTACCATTGTGCTGGTTATCACTGCGCAAATCGGGATAGAGGCGGTGCTTTGGGGGCAGGTTGTTCAATCTCTGATCTTTTATTTTCCCAACAAGTACTACTCAGACCGTTTGATAGACTACTCCTTCATTGAGCAGTTAAAAGACATTGGTTTGTTTTACGGAGCTTCAGCCTTGATTTTCACTTTCTCTGTTTGGGTGGTGGCGCAAGTAGAGGTTGATGCATTAGTTAGTCTTGCGCTTGCATGTAGCGTTTTCTCCACTTTGTATATTTTCGTGATTTTAATGTTAGATAAGCCGCTAATTGGTGAGGTGCTCAAAGTTGTTAGAAAAGCATAGAGCACTGTTAAAAAGAATCGAAGCCAACCTAGAGCTGGTTGCCATGAGAGGATTCGAACGCATACGCAGAGCGCACAAACAGAAGGTGCTTGCGAAACTTCGGCAGACAGAGCCAGTGTTTATACTGGGTGTTCAGAAGTCTGGCACTACAGCGATTGCAGCGTTGTTGGCTGAGGCCACGGGGTTGCCCGCTACGCTAGACATAACGCGAGCCATAAACCGACCAGGAGCAAAAATCCTCCGGAGGTACGGTGTAGAAGGTTTCGACGATTTTATTTACCGATACAGGAAAGAATTCTCACGAAAAATTGTCAAAGAGCCGGGGCTGACATTTGATTATGAATGCTTGAGGACGTATTTCCCAAAAGCCCGTTTTGTAATGATTATGCGGGAGCCTAAAGACAATATCCGTAGCATTCTCAATCGACTCAAGGTGCCCGGAAACCTAAAAGAGCTTGATCCGGAAGAATGGCCAGAATTGAAGAGGTCACCGGCTTGGAGAATTAACCTTGACTCTTCCTGGTTGGGGCATTGGCCGGAGTCTTACGTGGACTCGTTGGCCTATCGTTGGAGGCTGTCGGCAGAAACATATTTCAGCCAGCCAGAAGCTTTTATCCTGATCCGTTACGAAGATTTTTTGGCTGACAAAAAAGGTATTGTTGAGGGGTTGGCTCAGAATCTTGGGTTTGGTATAGCCTCGGATGTAGCAGGAAAAGTCGACAACCAATACCAATCTAAAGGAAAGAGGGTGATGGATTATGAGGAATATTATGGAGGTAACATTGCTTGCATTCGGCAGCAATGTGGGGATTTTTCGGAACGTTTAGGGTATTCATCCAGATTGCCGAAAAGCACAAAGTGAAGTATCTCCCTGTAGGGATTGAATACTTTCTGGGTTTAGCATCTTCCGGCATCCTCGAAATGCTCATTTCCGATGGGATGCGACCTGTTTTATGTATGCGCCGGTTTTTGTATTGTCTGTCCCGACTTTTCTGATTCATTGACGCTGAAATTCTTATGCAAATCTACGATGTATTTAATGGTGATGCCGATGGCATCTGTGCTCTGATCCAGCTTCGTCTGGCTGACCCGGTCGAAAGCACTTTAGTCACGGGCGTAAAGCGCGATATAGCTCTAGTTAAACAGCTGCCGGTCTCCAGGCCAATCCGCGTGAACGTGCTGGATGTCAGCCTCGAAAAGAACCGCAAAGAGGTGGATGCGCTTCTTGCTGCCGGTAGCGAGGTGTTTTATGTGGATCACCATTTTCCCGGCGAAAAATTGCCCGATCACCCGCACTTCACTGCGATGATCGATACCCGGCCTACTACTTGCACCAGTTTGTTGATCGATCAGTATTTGCGCGGCCGGTTTCATAATTGGGCGATTGCCGCAGCGTTCGGAGACAATCTTATTTCTGTTGCGGCGGATTTGGCGGCGAAGGCCAGTCTGTCAGAGAAACAGTCCGAGAGTCTTAAGATGCTCGGTGTGTGCATTAATTACAATGGTTATGGTGCGACGGTAGAAGACCTTCACTTCCACCCAGCGGACCTTTATCACGAATTTGTGAAATATGAGGATCCGCTAGATCTCATCGCCGCGGCCCCGTCGGCCTGGCAGAAACTGCGTGACGGCTATGAGGCTGACATGGAGAGTGGGCTGGCTGCGCCGGTGCTTACTGAGAATGAAAGCTCTCTGGTTGTGAAGCTTCCGGATGAGCCGTGGGCCCGCCGTGTGAGTGGTGTGTTGGGCAACGAATTGGCCAACCGTAATCCGGATAAAGCCTGTGCCATCGTTACTGAAAAAGCCGATGGCGGCTATCTGGTGAGTATTCGCGCCCCCTTGAATAACCGTTCCGGGGCCGATGACCTGGCTCGTCGTTTTCCCACCGGTGGTGGGCGCAAGGCCGCCGCTGGAATCAATGATCTGCCTGAAAGCCAGTTGGATGAATTTTTGGATGCAATTGCCGAGTTCTGGAGCTAACCGAGACCTATGACATAGTTTCTTTGGAAAAGCCGACCTATATCAGCTCGAGGCAGCGTCGAATCAAATCATCCACGAGTTCGCGAATGAGCCAAAATTGGAAGGTGTTGGTTGAGTGCGGGTCTAGGCAATGAATGATGATAGCGCGTGAACAGAAGAGCTCAAATGGAGGGTAGTCCGTGAGAGCTTTCATCGAAGCCCTTTTTTGGGTAAATTCCACGGCAATCTATGGTTATTCTATTTTTAGTTTGGGCAGGTGAAGTTGTTTATCTGGCCTCTCTGATTTGACCTTTTTTCAAAGAGGATATCCCCTTGGCAGATAACATCGTCTGGCACAATCACAAGATCATCCGTGCTGAGCGCGCTTCCACCAAAAACCAGAAGCCCTGCCTGCTCTGGTTTACTGGCCTGAGTGGCTCCGGCAAGTCCACGATTGCCAATGCGCTGGATGTGACACTCCACAGTCGCGGTTATCACACCTTCTTGCTGGATGGAGATAACGTTCGCCATGGTCTATGCAAAGACCTCGGCTTTTCCGATGAGGACCGGGTCGAGAATATTCGTCGGATTGGTGAAGTGAGCAAATTGTTCGCAGACGCTGGACTGATCGTTCTCAGCGCTTTTATTTCTCCTTTCACAAGTGACCGCCGTATGGTTCGCAACCTCTTCCCGGCTGGAGAGTTCATTGAAGTGTTTATGGATACACCGATGGAAACCTGCGAGGGGCGGGATCCGAAAGGGTTATATCAGAAAGCTCGCTCTGGAGAGATCAAGCACTTCACCGGGATCGACTCCCCTTATGAGGTACCGGAACAGCCCGAGATTAGGCTGGATACGTCTATCATGTCAGTGGATCAATGTACGGATCGGTTGATCAGTTTTCTTGCAGAGCGTGGCCTGATCTCATAACAGGTTAACAAAAAGGTTCTGCTTCAGGCTCTTATCTGACCCTATTCGCTTTACTTCCCCACTTGGATTCTAATGGACTGGCAAGCCATAACCACCCTCCTTACGTTAGCCTCGGTGCTGGGCTCTCTGGCGTTGACCCGAGTCTCTGCGGATCTGGTCCTCATGGCGGCGCTTGCGTTTCTGTTGATCACAGGCATTTTGAGCCCTACCGAGGCGTTGGCGGGTTTCGCCAATCCTGGTGTGATCACCATTGCGATACTTTACATTGTGGCGGCGGGCCTCAAAGAAACCGGTGCAGTGCAATGGATCGCCCGGAAACTGCTTGGACACCCGAATTCCGAAAAAGTGGCTCAGGCGCGAATGATTGTACCGACGGGTATTCTCAGTAGTTTCATGAACAACACTGCCGTAGTAGCGATGTTCATACCCGGGATTCAGGACTGGGCTCAGAGGCTGGGTATGCCTCCTTCCAAGTTGCTGTTGCCGCTTAGTTACGCCGCCATCCTCGGGGGGACATGTACCCTGATTGGAACCAGCACAAACCTGGTGGTTGACGGCTTGCTGCAAAGTACTCAGGGTATTCACCTTGGGCTTTTTGAGTTGTCGTGGGTTGGCGTACCACTTTTTGTGATTGGTGGCGGATTTCTGGTGCTGTTCGCTTCGCAATTATTGCCGGATCGGGGCGGCGTGTCGGAAGAGCTTGAGCAGGTTCGAGAATACGGCGTTGAGGTCCAGGTGGTTGAGGGTGGTCCCCTGGTGGGGAAAACTGTCGCCGAGGCCGGGCTGCGAGCCCTTGCTTACGGTTACCTTACAGAGATTGACCGGGGCGGGCGGCTGATCACTGCCGTGGAGCCGGACCGGACGCTGCAGGCCAGCGATAAGTTGTATTTTGTGGGTGCGCCGGAAAGTGCCAGTGAATTGAGGCGAATTCAAGGACTTAAGCCCGCGAATGGCAGCGTACACAAGCTGGACATCGCCAATCACCAGCGTTGTCTTGTTGAGGTCGTGTTGGGGCCAGAGTTTCCGGCTCTGGGCAAGACCATCCGCGATAGCCGTTTCCGTACGCGATTCAATGCCGTTATCCTTTCTCTATCCCGCGAAGGGAGGCGGGTGCCGGGCAAGTTGGGGGATCTGACATTTCGGATGGGCGATACACTTCTGCTGGAAGCCAGCCATCAATTTGCCGAGCAGTACCGCTTCCGTCGCGATTTTCTATTAGTCAGCGCCTTGAACGATTCGACTCCACCGGATTTTCGTAAAGCGCCGCTGGCCTTGGCGATCCTCTTTGGCATGGTGGCTCTGAGTGCCAGCGGATTGTTGAAAATCATGGAAGCAGCGTTTTTGGCTGCCGGGGCCATGGTCGTGTCCGGTTGCCTGACCGCCAGTCGCGCTCGGCGAAGTGTGGATCTGCCGGTTCTTGTTGTTATCGCTTCATCCTTTGCTCTGGGTAATGCCATGACCGTTACTGGCGCTGCCCATTGGCTAGCGGGCGGCTTGCTGGGATTTGCGCCGTTGACTCCTTGGCTGGCTCTCGGGTTGGTTTACCTTCTGACGGCTTTGTTTACGGAAGTGATTACCAATAATGCAGCTGCCGTATTGATGTTTCCGATAGCCCTGGCGGTCTCGGAGCAGTTGGGCGTAAATTTCTTGCCTTTTGCAGTTGCTGTTATGTTTGCTGCTTCCGCTTCCTTCGTAACGCCCCTGGGCTATCAGACGAACTTGATGGTGTATGGTCCTGGGCGGTATCAGTTTATGGATTATGTCCGTATTGGGTTGCCGTTGAGTGCACTGGTGGCTTGCGTGGCTATTGGGCTGATTCCATTGGTTTGGAGATTTTGAGAGGGTATCTCGCGCCCAATTCGCTAGCTGGGATACAAACCCGCACTTTTAGCCCAGCTTTTTCGTTGGAGGTACCTTGCTTAAAAAGTGTTTACATGAGTGATTGTAAGCTCTCATATGTTGCATTCTGGTATACTCTTGTCGTTAGTTTTCCGGTCGTTGGAGCTCTTTGGTAAATGCCCCACATTTTGAGAACCTTGGATATCTGTTTTGCGGCGGCTGGCTTGCTTGTCGGGCTCCCGGTTGTGGCTGTCCTTATGTTGGTGGGGTATTGGGACACAGGCTCCCCACTGTTTCGCCAGGAAAGGATTGGAAGGCATAAGAAACCTTTCATTCTGATGAAGTTCCGTACCATGAGGCAGGGCACCGCGTCAGTGGCTTCTCACCTTGCCCCGGAGGCTGCGATCACTTCTTTTGGCGGCTTTCTCCGGAGAACCAAGCTGGATGAGTTGCCCCAACTCTGGAACGTTTTGAAAGGTGAAATGAGTCTGGTCGGTCCGCGCCCGTGCCTGGCCAGCCAAAGTGAATTGATCGAAGCTCGTGACATGTTTGGGGTTTTCGAGTTTGCACCCGGAATTACCGGCTTGGGGCAAGTGAATGGTATTGATATGTCGACGCCGGCTCTTTTAGCCCAAACGGACGCCGAAATGCTGCAGGATCTTACGGTCAGGCGTTATTTTGGGTATTTGCTCATGACGATCACTGGGAAAGGTTCTGGCGATGGTGTTCGTCGTTTTAAGAATTAATCTGTCATAGGGATGATGCGTGCTTAGAGAGCGATTTAACGAAATCAAGTCCGCTATTTTTGACTTGCCGCGTCCTCAGAAGCGGGCCATATCGGTGCTGGCGGATTTCTTGTTTATTTTTGCGTCTCTGTGGGCCGCGTTTGCTCTTCGTTTTGAGAATCCTCTCTGGTTACCTTCCATCGACCAACTGGTTGTTTTTGCTTGTACCGCTCTAACAACCGTTTTTGGCTTTGTAAAGCTGGGTCTTTACCGGGCCGTCATCCGCTATATCAGTGAGAAAGCACTGGTGGTGATCCTTACCGGTATCTTCATCTCGGCGATCGCCCTGATTCTTTACGGTTTTCTGTTTCGTGCGATCGTTCCCCGGTCGGTTCCTGTTATTTATGGTGCGTTTGTATTTACATTGGTTGCGGGCACCCGCTTTGGCTTCCGCACTTTGATTAACCGCCCGCGGGACAAGGCGAAAGGGCGTGTGCTCATCGTCGGTACAGGACCAACCGCCCTGCAATTATCTTCGGCTCTTATCCAGGGGACCGAGTATCGGCCCATGGGCTATGTCTCGCTCGATGGCGGCAATCATAAATCAATGATCGGAGGTATGAAGGTCTATGGCCTGAAGCACATCCGTAAGGCTGTACGCGAGCAGGGCATTCAACGCATCTTCCTTGCTCTTGAGCAGAATGAGTCCCTTGAGCGCCGGGACTTAATAGTGCGCCTGGAGGAGTTGGCGGTTCCTGTTCAGACAGTACCCTCAATGTCAGAATTGGTGGCTGGGCAGGCAAGGATCAATGACATTCGGGATCTGGATGTTGAAGATCTTCTTGGCCGGGAGCCTGTTAAACCAGACACCTCAGTATTGTCTGGAAGCCTTTGTGGCAAGGCAGTGTTGGTGACCGGAGCCGGCGGATCAATCGGCTCTGAGTTATGCCGACAGATTATTCGCTATAGGCCGCGCCTTCTGGTGTTGTTTGAGCAATCCGAATTTTCGCTTTACGCCATTGAGAGGGAGTTGCAGTCCATCAGCCGTGTGGAAGGGCTGAATGTTACGCTCTATCCGATCTTGGGGAGTGTTTGCCACCGGCGGCGGTGTGCGGCCGTCATGAAGGCGTTCGGTGTCGAGGTTATTTATCATGCGGCTGCCTACAAACATGTGCCTTTGGTTGAGCACAATGTTATCGAAGGTGTGCAGAATAACGTCTTCGGAACGTGGCACACTGCAGAGGCCGCCATAGAGGCTGGTGCAGAGCGCTTCGTTTTGGTCAGTACCGACAAGGCTGTTCGCCCGACCAACGTAATGGGGGCCTCCAAGCGCCTTGCTGAACTGATTCTTCAGGGCTTATCAAAACGCCAAAGCAAAACCGTGTTTTCCATGGTGCGTTTTGGAAATGTTCTGGGTTCCTCCGGATCGGTTGTCCCATTGTTCCGAGATCAAATTCGGGATGGCGGACCGGTTACCGTGACTCACCCCGATATTACCCGTTACTTCATGACCATTCCCGAGGCAAGCCAACTGGTTTTGCAGGCTGGCGCAATGGGTCAGGGCGGTGAAGTGTTTGTTCTCGACATGGGCGCGCCAGTGAAGATTGCTGACCTAGCCCGGAAAATGATACGCCTGATGGGCCTGACCGAATGCACAAAGGAAAGCCCGGAAGGAGATGTTGATGTTGTGTATACCGGTCTTCGTCCGGGCGAAAAACTATACGAAGAACTCTTGGTGGGAGACTCGCCGCAAGGTACCTCTCACCCGAGGATAATGATGGCTCATGAGCTTTCGCTTACTTGGGAAGAGCTGAAAAAAATGCTTGAACGTCTGGAGTCCGCGAGTCGCGCATTTGATTGTGAAGCACTGATTGGATTATTGCGAGAAGCTCCACTTGGTTATGATCAGAGCCAGTCTCTGGAAGACTTTGTCTGGCGCGCCTCAAACGGTTCGGGCAAGTCGATTGGATCGGACGCCGATGCTGGCGATAAGGTTCGAGTTTTATACTGAGCTTTTACTGAGCTTTACAGATCGGTGAAAGATCCTCCTTCTCCATTGTGTTAGACTCGTCCGCTTTATCAGAACGAGCGCTCTTCGCCGTCGAGAAAACCTTCGAACCCGAATTTGAGTGGAGTCACGAATGAAGACCCTGTGTGTGTTTGGCACGCGCCCGGAAGCCATCAAAATGGCGCCTTTGGTGAAGGCGCTCGCCAGTGATAGCCGGTTTGAATCCCGGGTTTGTGTAACTGGCCAGCATCGGGAAATGCTGGATCAGGTGCTGGACCTGTTCTCAATCGAGCCGGATTATGATCTCAATATCATGAAGCCCGGTCAGGACCTGACCGACGTTACCTGCTCAATTCTTGGCGGGTTGCGTGAGGTACTGGCTACCGAAAAGCCGGATATCGTGCTCGTTCACGGCGACACGGCGACCACATTTGCCACCTCTTTGGCCGCTTACTACCAGCAGATACCCGTTGGCCATGTCGAAGCCGGGCTGCGTACTGGAAACCTCTATTCACCTTGGCCGGAGGAGGCCAATCGTAAGCTGACTGGTGCTTTGACAGAGCTACATTTTGCGCCAACTGATACGTCGCGCTCTAATCTCTTTCGTGAAGGCGTAAGAGATTGTTCCATTGTTGTCACAGGGAATACCGTGATTGATGCGCTGTTTGATGTAGTTGCAAAAATTGACTCGGAAAAAGGACTGAGAAATAAACTTTCCGCTCAGTTCCCCTTTCTCCGGCCGGATGCCCGCATGATTCTCATTACCGGTCACCGCAGAGAGAGCTTTGGCGGCGGCTTCGAGCGGATTTGTGAGGCGATTGCGCGGGTAGCTAAAGAGAATCCGGATGTCGATTTGTTGTATCCGGTTCACCTTAATCCGAACGTCCGTGAACCGGTCCATAGGCTTTTGGGCACGCTTGAAAATGTACACCTCATTGAGCCTAAAGATTACCTGCCGTTCGTCTATCTGATGAATCGTGCTCACATTATCCTCACTGACTCTGGCGGTATTCAGGAGGAGGCCCCCTCCCTCGGCAAGCCCGTCTTGGTGATGCGCGATACCACTGAGCGCCCGGAAGCCGTCGAGGCTGGTACTGTAAAGTTGGTAGGCACAGATGTGGAGGTTATTGTCGCCGAGATACAGGGCCTCCTAAATGACTCTAATGCCTACGAACTTATGAGCTTTTCTCATAACCCCTACGGCGATGGCAAAGCGTGCTCCCGGATTCTTGAGTCGCTTTACGAGTTTGGCTCCAACTGATCATTTCGAGTTTGAATAGGATTAATATGGAATTTGATACCATCTCCGTTATTGGTCTGGGCTACATTGGCCTACCGACAGCTGCAGTAATCGCTTCACGCCGCAAAAAAGTCATTGGGGTTGATATCAACCAGCACGCGGTAGATACGATTAATCAGGGGGAAATCCATATTGTGGAGCCCGAGCTGGATATCGTCGTTCACGCGGCTGTTAAAGAAGGCTATCTCCGTGCAACCACGAGCGCTGAGCCTGCCGATGCTTTTCTGATTGCGGTGCCGACGCCTTTCAAGGCGGAGAATGGAAACGAGCATACGCCAGACTTGACCTATATCGAGTCGGCAAGTAAGGCGATTGCTCCGGTTCTCAAGAAAGGGGATCTTGTGATTCTTGAGTCCACCTCTCCCGTTGGCGCCACAGAGCAAATGGCGGCTTGGCTTGCCGGAGCTCGACCTGATCTTACCTTCCCTCAATCTCATGGTGAGGACTCCGATATTCGTGTGGCTCATTGCCCGGAACGGGTGCTACCTGGACATGTGGTTCGTGAATTGGTTGAGAATGACCGGGTAATTGGCGGTATGACGCCAAAGTGTTCGAATGCGGCCTCAAGTCTTTACAAGCTGTTTGTGGATGGTGAGTGCATCACCACAACGGCTCGAACCGCTGAAATGGCCAAGTTAACGGAGAACAGTTTCCGAGACGTTAATATTGCGTTTGCCAATGAGCTTTCGATCGTGTGCGATAAGCTCGACATTAATGTCTGGGAACTCATCAAGCTGGCCAATCGTCACCCTCGTGTGAATATCCTCCAGCCCGGTCCGGGTGTCGGGGGGCACTGCATTGCGGTGGATCCTTGGTTTATTGTGAGTGAAACACCAGATGAGGCCAGGCTTATTCGGACTGCCCGTGAGGTGAACGATGGTAAACCAGAATGGGTTCTTGGGAAGGTTCAACAAGCTGTCGGTGAATTCTTGAGCAGCAATCCCGACAAAACAGCTAAAGAAGTGACCATTTCCTGCTTCGGTCTTGCGTTTAAGCCGGACATTGATGATTTAAGGGAGAGCCCAGCTCTCAAGATCGCCAATGCAATTGCACAACAGCATGCTTCCAAAGTATGGGCAGTAGAGCCAAACATCGAGAAATTGCCAGCCTCCGCTTCGTCGGAGTTGGTACTCGTTTCGATGGAGGAAGGAAAACGCTCTGATATCGCAGTCTTATTGGTAGATCATCGAGATTTTAAAGGCCAGGAGTTTACCGCACATCAGGGGCAGATTGTGGTCGATACTAAGGGCCTCTGGGAGCCGATGGTTCTCACCAGGCTGAATTAAGCGTCTGAAGGGACAAGTTAAGGGGCCATGGCATCTCAAAAACACAATAGCTCAGTATTCGGCCAGGTGCGGCATGTAATCGGAAGGGCCCATTGGGCCCTTCGTCGTTTTGTCCGTGACTTTATTCGGTTTTTAGTGGTTTGGGTGCTTCCAGATCGTGTCAGTAGCTCTATTAGGCGGTTTCGGAATCGTCGTCTCATGGAGAGGATTCGTGGAAAGGTTCTCGAAATCTATAACGAGCAGGGACTTGATGCGGCTCTACAGGATATATCTGGCTCTCAAACCAAAAAGCGAGATCGTGAGAAATGCCTTGTTGCGCTTACGCGGTATGCAATGACAGTCAATGTGCTTGATGCGGAGCGGACCGCACGAGCTCTTTGCTTGGAGAGCGAACGGCCGAACATGCGCCAATGGGCTGCACTAGCTACTTGGGATAGTGGAAACATCCGAGTTCCCTACGAGTTGATCGATGCACTTGGTGATCCGGAATTATCAACCTCGGCAGTCGCCGAAAAGATACACCAGATTAGAGGCTCTGGGAAACTTCTTCAAAAGCTACCAGAGATACCTGACGCGAGACCTTCGCCTGCATACCAACCTAATTCCCGGACCATGCTCTACGTAGCATCGAGTTCGCGTCCGTACCATGTTACCGGTTATACCTCACGTACCCATCACATCTTGGGAGCGTTAAAGGCGTCGGGATGGACTACCCATTGTGTTACCCGACAGGGTTATCCGTATGATCGTCCTGATGCCAGGGAAGGGGGTGGGGAACTGACTCGTGAAATTGATGGGATCATCTACGAAAGACTTCCTGGATTTCACCGACGGCAAGTCGACTACGATGAATACTTGATTCGCTCGGCGTGCGCTATTGAAAACGCAGCCAAACAGCTTAAACCGGAAATTATTCAGGCGGCTTCCAACTACGAGGCTGCGCTACCCGCGTTGATTGCATCACGGCGTCTCGGCATTCCGTTCGTGTACGAGGTTCGCGGACTCTGGGAGTATACTGCAGCCTCAAAGAAGCCCGGTTGGGAGCGTACCGAGCGCTTTGAACTGGATCGTAGATTAGAGGAGTTGGTGGCTTCCCATGCCGACCATGTATTCACGCTGACTTCTGCGATGGCGGAGGAGCTGACGAAGCGTGGAACAGACTGTGATCGTATCTCTCTGGCTCCCAATGGAATTGAACCTGACGCCTTCCGCCCACTTGAACGTGATCAACGTATGGCGGCCGATCTGGAGTTGGCCGATGATTCGTTCGTTGTGGGGTATGTCGGTTCTATCGTGGCGTATGAGGGGCTTGATGATCTGATCAAAGCTGTTGAATTGCTTGTATCTGACTTCCCGAACCTGAGATTGGTTGTCGTAGGGGACGGTGACGTACGCGAGGATCTCGAGCATCGGGTCCAGGAAAATAACCTCGGCAAATTTGTGACGTTCACGGGCAAAGTACCGCCTTCGGAAGTGACGAAATATTTCTCCCTGTTCAATGTGATAGCACTTCCTCGAAAGCCCTATCAGGTCTGTCGGTTGGTTTCCCCGTTAAAACCACTCGAAGCCATGGCTATGAACGTCCCTATGGTTGTCTCTGATGTTGAGGCCTTGCGTGAGATGGTTACGGACAAGGTTTCAGCACTGGTTCACAAGGCTGGCGATCCGGAGTCCTTGGCTGACGCGATTCGGCTTCTATTGAGTGACACCGGTCTCGCCGCCAAGCTGGCCCAAAACGCGCGCTCAGAGATGCTGCCGAAAAGAACCTGGAACAACATCGCACAGGAAATGATTCGAGTTCTGGAGCGGATTTCATGAAGAGTAAAATGAATCCCGGAGGGGCCGACCAATGAAGGTGGCGCTGTTTTACGGACACTATTCTAGCAACATTGGAGATGTTGCGATCAATGCCGGGCTCGTGGAGTATTTGCGTCGCGCGTTTGGCGATTCCCTAAGGTTAAGGGTTTTCTTTTTGAACAGCACCGGGGAGGAACTGGGTGGCAGGGAGAGTTTTTCGGAATTCCCTGAATGCGAATTTCAATCTGTCTTCAGTTCAGCAACTGAAGCCATAAAGTATCTTGCTTCCCCTGAGGCTTTTATTTCTGACTGTGGGGTTGAGGGGTTCGATCTGGTATTGGTCAATGGTGGCGAGCACTTCTTCTCTTATCATCACAATGAAAACTGGCATAACCTTTTCTGGCGATCCTTGCCGATAATTGCGGCATCGGCGTCGGGACTGCGATGCGCTGTTGTTCCTTCGAGCTTTGGGCCTTTTGAAACGAAGGATTCGGTTGACTTCATGCACAACGTTTTGGGTGAAGGCCCCGAAGTTGCTGCGAGGGACGCGCGGTCCGCCGAGATTTTAGCCTCACAGGGATTACTGGCGGATGCTCCTGTCTTTACGGATATGGCGTTCTTTTTGCGGTCTGATAAGCAGCGGTCACGCCAAAAGCACCAAAAGGTCTTGGCTGTGACTGTTCGCCCTGATAGCGCTGGCTTGAGAGTGGGCGAACTGGAAACAAAACAGGCGGCAGAGCGCTACGCAGCCTCTGGATACTCCGAATCACCTTCATTCCAATCTACCCTTGCTGTTCTTCGGCAGTTGCTTTCTGATCAGAGTTTCACCGTCCGATTGTTTATGCAGTCCAACGCGGATGTAGATCTGACGCAGGGGCTATACGCCGTATTAAGCGGAGAATTTGGTGACTCCAGGGTTAGTCTGTATCGCCCTGTATCGGTATCAGATTACCTTAGAGAATTGTCCGCTTGCGACTGCATCTACACGTCGAGGTTCCATGCTGCCATCCTTGGGTATGTGGCGGGAACACCCTCGGTGACCGCCTATTTTCCCGAGCATGGACACAAAATGCCCGGCTTATACGAGTACCTTGGCCGGGAGCAATTCTGTTTTGAGCTAGGTGGCCGTTTGATGGATGCCGAGCGGGATAAGATTGTTAATGCCATTTTTTTGGCGATCGATGATTACCCCTCCCTACATCCGGAAATTGAAAAACGGAAGTCCGAAACGGTCGAGTGGCTGAGGCAATTGACGACTGAAACAAATGATCCAGCCCCGTTTATGTCTAGCAGTGAAGCGGTTCAATATCAGCCTTGGTGGCCAGAGGTTGTTTCGGCATCCGAGCGCAAGAAAGTTGAAACGGCGTTACGTTCCCGAAACACGAGGCACAAGGAAGTCGTTGCCGCTCGAAAAGAAGCCTATGAGCGTGTGAAAGAACGAGAGAAGAAACTGTCAGCAAGGGTTGAGACGCTTGCCCGTGAAAATGCCCGCCTTTTAAAGAAGGACATTTCTTCTGGCAGGATACGCCGCCTTCTAGCAAATCTTATCGGGAAAGGATCGGGGTAATGTTTGGTTTCGGAGTTCCTCGGCTGGCGGGTCGAGAATTTTATCCTTACGAGCGAATCACTAATATCAGCACACAGCGCTGTGTCGATAACGCTCGCCGGATTCTGAAGACTGGGTGGTCAGTAGGGAAGAACGTGCCGGTTCGAGTTGGACACGACTCGATCGACTGGACTATCTCGGACCCCAAATCACGTTCTTGGGCTTGTGCGTTACATTGCTGGAATATGCTGGATGTCCCTTTGGCAGCCTATTCCGAAACAGGCGAAGATCATTTTCTCACACCCTGCCTTGAGGTAGCTCTGGAATGGGCTGAACTCCACCAGAAAACTCGTTCTGTCTCCGAGTTTTCCTGGTATGACATGGCGGTGGGTATGCGTGCTTATCGTTTGGCGTACCTCATCGATGCTGCCCATAACAAGCGCCTATTAAATAGGTCACAGCTAAGGCTGCTTTGGCGATGTATGTTGAAACATGCTCGACATTTGGCAGCTGAAAAGAACATCACCTATCAAAACAATCACGGCTATTACCAGATTGCCGGGCAGTTGGCATTGGGGAGAAGGTTTGCAAGCGTTTCAAAGGAACTCTCCGAAGCCTATCGTTTAGGGCTTGATCGGTTACATCGAATACTAGCGCTTCACTTTACTGAGGAGGGCGTCCATAAAGAGCATTCACCTGACTATCACCGGATGGTGTATGAAACGCTAAAAGGTTTGTTGGATGCCGGGTTGGTAACGGATCCTGAACTTACGGAACGTGCCTTAAGGATCGAGCAGGTCCTTGCGTGGTTTGTATACCCAGACGGCATTCTTGTTAACTTTGGTGATTCTCCGAGTCGTGACATGCGACGGCCAGTGGAGGAAGCGCGCACAAAGTGGCGGACCCCCGAAATGCAGTTTGTTGCAAGTTCAGGACAAGCTGGGGAATTTTTCGATTCACCAGTCGGAGGTTTCGACAAATCAGGCTATTGGATTGTTAGGGCCAACACTACAAATGCATCTTTAGCGGAAAATCAATCCAGTTATCTGGCACATGCAGCGGCTTTTCATTCCCGAACGCATAAGCATGCCGACGATTTGAATTTTGTTTGGTTTGACCGAGGTGTACCAATTCTGACTGATGCGGGCCGTTATGGGTACATCGGTAAGACCAAAAGGCTGTCTAGGCTCTGGCTTGACGGATTTTGGTACTCAGACGAAAACCGAATCTATTGTGAATCAACTCGTGCTCACAACACACTGGAATTCGATGGCCGCAACTTCAAAAGAAGAGGCGTCAAACCGTTTGGAAGCGCGATTGAAAGCTTCGGTGAGTCGTCAGGCGTGTATTTTTGTTGGTCGCGATGCAAAGAATTTGACAGCATCCGCTATGACCGCTTCCTCATCTTTAAACCAGGTTACTGGTTATGGGTCGTTGATAACTTTTCGGATATCAAGGGGCATAGCCACGATGTTCGACAATGTTTCAACGTGTCTCCTCTGCACTCTGTAGTCAAAAACGATAAAGAGTTTACAATCTATCTCAATAAATCAGAGTGCGAAATGGACCCCCGATTGACAGTGCTATCGGCGAGTGAAAGTCCGGTTGATGGGGCTTTGTTCCTCGGGGATGAAAGCCCTGAATTGAGAGGTTGGATCTCAGAGTCCGATGGCGAGGTCAAGCCATCTCCAGCCTTTCAGTATGCAATGCGAGGACAGAGCCGAGGCCGATTTAAGACTTTGTTTACTTTCTCCTCCAATGCGGAGGTAAGCAAAGCTGAAAGCAACGATAGAGACGAGACCATATCGGAAGTTTTAGTCTGGCGGGATGGCAAGGAGGAGCAGTCTTTATCCTTTTCAGCCAGCGCCAAGCATGGCATGAACTTATCAATCAAAGGCTAGCGCTATTACCACTTAAGCTGTCTTGATTTATTTGGAGTGTATCGGTGAAAACGCAGTGGCAGACTGACTTGGTTAATTATTTTGAAAAGTGCTTGGGTTCGCCAGAGCTTCCGGGTGAGACACCCTCTGAAAAAAGAGCAGCTTCGAAGGTTCGCACTCATCTGCCAAGGTTGCAAGAGTTAGCGAATATATCTAGCAGGACGAATTTCTACAAGGTTCTTTTTTCGGTCAGTGAGCAAAGAGTTTCGAACGACGCAGAAATTATTTTCCTCCATAGCGCTGGGGGAAGTGGATCGCATTGGGTTCAGGACCTGCTTTTGAAAAAGGGACTGGTACAGCCATGCGGGGAGGTAAAGTTCGCCAAGCCGGTGAGTTCCATTGTCTCACGTCTCAAGGGTACAGAACGGGATGTAGCCTTAAACGCTATCCACCTATTAAATTTGAGTGATATAGATTTAAATTCTCTTTATATTCCAATTGTGAACTCATCACATATGAGTGGCTGGAAAATGAGTGACCTGTATAGAGGGAAGAAAAGGAATGTCCTGCTATTGCGTGATCCAGTTGATATAGTTATGTCTCGCACTTTTAGGAAAAATAGCTATCGGGAATTTATATCTCCGGACTCAGATGATCAGGAATATCTAAGAAAAAATGTGAGCTTCGTTAAGGAGTTTTATCGAAAGGCAATAGGGAAGACTTTTGACCTTGTTATAAAGTTTGAAGAAATTTCCGGGCATGAGGATGAAGTAATTGAGAATCTTAAGTCGATTCTCACTAGAGAGTCTGCTCGAAGTTTTATGTGCACAGACTTCAGAAGCAGGAATTTTGATAATAAGTATAAAGGGGATAGGTCGGTAGACAATCAATTTATCGTCGAGGCCAAAAACCTTCTTAGGCAGGAGCTGTCAGTTTTTGAGAGTACTAACTCCGGGTTCAGTGTGAGTTTTGGCTAGGGATTCTGATGTTTAAGATCTTAGGAAGGGGTTAACGGTTTCAAGGTATAACCAGGAGAAAAAGTGAAGCATCTCAAATACCGCTTAGATATTGATGGCCTGCGTGCAATCGCAGTCTTATCAGTAGTCCTTTACCACTTTAACAAGGATTGGGTTCCTGGTGGTTTTATTGGTGTCGATATATTTTTTGTCATTTCAGGGTTTCTAATAACCGGGATTATATTCAAGACGCTTCAGGACGACTCCTTTTCTTTTCAGGAGTTTTATCTCAGGCGGTTTCGGAGGATTTTGCCTGCCACAACATTTGTGGTGGTTTGTACGCTAGTGTTTGGCTGGCTGGTGATGTTGCCTGATGATCTTTTGGATCTGACTTATTCATCGGTCGCATCAATCTTTATGGCTGCCAACGTCTACTTCTGGCTGTTCTTGGATACCAGCTACTTTGCGGCTTCCTCTGAATTCGAACCTTTGCTTCATATGTGGTCTTTGGGGGTAGAGGAACAGTTTTATCTTCTTTGGCCGGCAATCATCTTTTTTGCTTTCAGGATAGACGGGAAGCGCGGCATCATCCTGTCAGCGGTTGGGTTGACCCTGATCTCATTCGCGCTAAGCGCGTGGTCGGTTAAGGAATATCCTGCTTTCGCCTATTACATGCTCCCAACCCGTGCTGGCGAGTTGCTCTTTGGTGCGTTGACGTTTCTCGCGTTAAGTAACAGTCGAATTGACCTCGGTCGCCAGTTTAGTGTCGTGGCTTCTGTTGTCGGCGCGGGGTTGTTGGTGATTTCCTTGATGACAATTACTCGCGATATCGGTTTTCCGGGCATTGCGTCTCTGCTGCCGACCATAGCGACAGCCCTCTTGATTTTTGGTGGGGCATTCGCCGGTAATCCAGTAAGTTTTGCCCTATCACTTGGGCCGGTTCGGTTCATTGGGAAGATCTCATTCTCTCTCTATTTGTGGCATTGGCCAGTGCTGGCATTTTATCGCTATGCCTATGGTGAACTTGGCTTATGGTCGGGACTCATCTGCGCTGCTGTTATCGTATTGGGGACACTTGTTTCATACTACCTGATTGAAACGCCGTTCAGGCGTCCAGAAAAATTGAAGCGCGCTTCGGTAATGGTGGGAGGAGCAAGTCTGGCCTCCTTGTCACTAGGGGCACTTATTTACGCCTCGGAAGGTATGGTTGATCCGGTTTCGCCGAGCGGATACCAGACGGCTTTGAGTGGACTTGAGGAAGCAACAATATCGGCACCTCGTTTCCCCTATGTTTGTCAAAGACCCGACTTCAGACGGGAACTGATGGATGATCCCAAGTGTGTTATTGGCCCGGAAGGAGCTAAGCCTGATACTTTGATATTCGGCGATTCTAATGCATCACACTATGTAGGATACTTTAAGGCAATAGCCGATGAACTAAAGGTGCCGATGAGAAATATTGCGCATTCGGCGTGCCCTCCTCTGCTTGAAAACTCTGGATTCTATGCAAAAAGAAATCGTCAAACTTGCTCAGCTTTTAATGAGGCTATGATGGCCGAAGTAAAAAAATATAAAACGGTTATTGTAGCTGCAAGTTGGACTGCATATCGGAAGGATGGTTTTTACCAGGAGGTTGAGAAGACTATTAAGTACCTCAGTGATAATGCTGAGTCAGTAATTGTTGCGCTAAAAATTCCGGTAATACCGAGTTTCGATAGATTTTGCGAATATAAAGCTCTGAAAATTCCATTTATGGATTGCATGAACGCCGCCATGACCGAGAATGACGGTGACTATGAGGTTAACGAGTTTATTGTAAATCTTGCTCAGAAGATTGATAACGTAAACACGATTAGTGTCAGGGATATGCTTTGTCAAGGAAAGGTTTGTTCAGGGTATCTGGAAGGTGTTCCCGTTTATTATGATTCCGGCCACCTAAGTATGAGGGGTTCCGAGAAGCTAGGGCGCTTGGCTATCGAGCAGGGCCAAGGTTTGCACTTATATAGGAAGGCTGATGGCTAGAGGCGTTGGAAATGATCCGGTTCCCTGTCGCCGGTTGGCTTGTGTTTATCCGGTGATTGTATGAGGCTGCTGAGAGAATACCTTTTCTTCGTGAAAGGTGGGAAAGTGCGCCCTTTTTTGGCAATGGGGTTTAATGTTCTTTCGCAGACCTTTCCCTTTTCATTTCTTAAAGCTTATTCCCAGGGCGATCTTACCGGGAGTCTTCGGATATTGAGAAAGTGGCGATTTACCGGCGGGCGAGTCAGGCAGCAGGAGCGGAAAATCGCGGACATGCGTGATTTTTTGGTGTCCAAGGATGATCCTATTTCAAAGGAAAACGGAAGACGGGAGCCATTTAATGGCTGTGTGATGCTGGCCTTTCATAGCTGCGGAGCTTTCGATCCCTCCGGATACGCCTCACGTTCCACTGCCTTGGCTCAAGGGCTCGAGGCATTGGGTATTGGGGTCAACGCGGTAGTAAGGCCTGGCTACCCGTGGGATTTACCTGCCCACAAAACGGAACGTCGGATTCGTTACACAACTTATCAGGGTGTAGAGTTCCAGTTCTGGCCTAACGCCGGAGTGTCTCTGCGGACCCCGGATTCTGAGTATATCGAGGTGTATGGGCGATTGCTGGCCGAAGCTGCAAGCGATCGCAGGGCTTCGGTCATCCATGCAGCTTCGAATTATCTGAACGGCTTCGCTGCCGCCAAAGCGGGTGCATTGCTCGGCATTACCTCAGTCTATGAGGTTCGGGGTTTATGGCATGTAACCCGAGCTTTTTCCCAGCCCAACTATCGGCAATCAGAGCACTATCATTATTGCGAGAAACGAGAAATCGCTGCGTGCTTTTACGTGGACAAGGTCGTGACTATTTCGGAGGCCTTGAAGAGATGGTTGGCGGGTAAGGGGGTTCCTGAGAGCAAAATCTCCGTAGTAGGCAATGCGACCTATGTTACTGACGTAGAAGAATTTTCAGAAACTTCGGTTGAAAACCTGCGATCAAGGTTTGCTTTGCCAGAGAATGGACGCGTGATCGGCTATCTCGGCTCGTTGGTTGAATACGAGGGTCTGGATCTTTTAATCGAATCTTTGGCTCGGACTCCCTCACATGCGCGTCCGACGCTGTTGCTGGTCGGCAGCGGTAAACACGAGGGAAAGCTCAGGAGCCTTTCAGCTGAGCTTGGCGTTGCGGAGTACGTCATTTTTGCGGGGAGGGTAGAACGGCATGAGGTTTCTGCCTGTTATCAGCTGATGGACCTAGTTGCTTTGCCTCGGAAGGCAGACCTGCTGACTCGTCTGGTCCCCGCAATTAAGCCTTTTGAGGTGGTGGCTGAGGGGCGACCACTCATGGTGAGCGAGTCTCTTGCCGAAGCCCTGGAGGGTAGCTTGGATGGCGGCTTTTCAGTAGTTGACTTCGACAACCTTGATCGGTTGGACGAACTTTTTTCGCGGGAAGTGACTCCCATCGATTCGATTCCTACCTGGGCGACAAGAGCCGCGGAACTCAAAACCATCTACATGGGCCTCGATTGATTTCCATGTATGTGGTGGGCGCTTGTAAGACGCTGATCTTACCCTGTTTCTCGAGTTCCGGCCGCGTGTAATTACTTTATGAGGGGAATATATGGTCGCAGCAACAGTAAATTTGGATGATAAGGGCATTCCGTTAAGTGATTATGGAAAAAGAGAAGGGGAGCTTGTAGGTCATCAAAGATCAATAGTTGCAGTGGCGGACAAGGGGTTAGATTACTGGAACAAGGAGAATCCGTCGCAATCACCTGTGCTGCTGTCATACTCTTGGTCAGAGGGCCGTGACCTGAGAACATCTAACGGTTCAGAACCTCAAGTGTCCAACCTTGAAGGCATGATTAATTGTGCTGACTGGCTTGTAGAAAATGCTGTTACCCAAGCGGATGCTGTCCTGTGGAAGTATAACTATCCCTTCAAAAACAAAATGAGCGCAGGCTGGAGATCGGGGCATGCGCAAGGGCAGGCTATTTTGTTGCTGATTCGGGCGTTTGATGCAACCGGTGACCGGAAGTATCTCCAGGTGGCCGACGGGGCTGTTCGAGGTTACTGTATTCAAACGGAAGAGGGAGGCTTTACTGAGAAGCTTAGTGACGACAGCTGGTGGTACTTGAAGTTTGCCAGTGAGGGTGGCGAGAAACCGTTCGTTCTGAACGGGATGCTGTTTGCGCTGCTGGGTTTGCATGAGTATTCACACAGGTTCAATAGCCAACTTGCTGATGATCTGCTGGATAAGGGGCTTTCGGCGGTGGAAGCAATGTTGCCCAGGTTTGATATGGGGAATTGGTCTGCATACAACATATTTGGGAAACCATGCTCAAAACATTATCACCAGATTCAGTGTGTTCAGCTTGAGCAACTGTTTACTCCGGATTGCCCGCCGGTAGTCAGAGAGATTCTCGATCGCTGGAAGGAATCTGACACCTCGGGTGCTACGGCGGGAATGTACGAAATGGGTTCTGGTAAGAAAAGTGACGTCGCCGGTCCTGAAACTATTGAGCGGCCCGTGGCTTCAGTTAATCGGGGGTTCAAAGCCAAGCTCAAAGCCCGCTTGAAGAGCGTCCTCGGTAAATGAGTCTTATGCCGTTCATTCGATGGTGTCTATCGCTCGGGAATAAATTCTTCAGGGTTGTGCCGTGGCAGACGTCTTGGGTTGTATTGCTCACCCTGAGTTCTCAGTTAACTTCTTTACTGGCATTTTTTCTGCCTTTAAAAGTTGTCATTCTTCTAGGCTCTGAGGGAATTCCCCGTTATTTTCCGGCCTCTTGGTCGAGCGTTGATCGTGATTTCCTGATTGTATCTTTGAGCGGAGCCACTGTTGCGTTCTTCCTCCTACATCTCTTGGCCGAGCGAGCCATTGATTGGGTCACTGGTAGCGGAACAGTCCGCTTACTTGCCAGGAGTAGGAAAGTCATTCTTTTCCAGAATCAGGACGAGGTGGCCGGGAGTGCGTACCAGAGATACACACGTGCTTTGGCCAGTTTATGTTTCATACTCATATCCCTGGCAACAATGGTTTGGCTGTATCCGGGGGTAGCTATAGTCATTTCCCTCCACGGAATGATAGTGGCGATGCTGCTACTCGGCTTGAGCTTCATAAGTTCTGGATTTAAAGAGAAGCTGAACGCCCGGCTGAACCAGACGTTGAAGGTCGCAGGGGGCGTTGGTTTCTTTATCGCGTTTGGGTTTTTGGTGGCAGATTTTATCGTGGGTTCTCCGCCAGGTCTGATTGTGGCGATCGTAGCCATTTTGTTGCTGAGGCAAATGACAAATCGTGTTGTCAGTCTGGTCAAAGATCTGGCTTGGCTTCAAAAGCAAAAGACTAAGGTTGATGCGTTGTTTTTTCACGGGAAGGTACTGATGCCGGCAACGAAGCCGGAGAAAACCATCTGGCCTCTCATAGCAAGGGAAAAACGAGAGGCGGTTGCGTCAGCGGTGTATCGTGAACTGGTTGATGGAGCTGACGCTCTGCAGCGAATCACCTGGCATCAAACCGGTATTCAGGATGTGGCAGGACTAAGGTTTGTAAGCGACGGTGAAGGTTATCTCCTGAAAATATACGGGTCTAGAAGGAAAGGGCAAGGACTGCATGAAGCCTCTTTGGTCAGTGAGGCAATTACAGATTTGCCCGCCCCTGAGTTTTTGGGAACTACAGTCATCCAGAAGTTTTCCTGTCTGCTTTACAGACTTCCCAGCGGAAGTTACCCGTCAGTCCGGTCTTTCAGGTCGGCAGAGCTGGAAGTCCGCCGTCGCCTTATGTCACTCCGCTTACCACGGGATATCGTTTATCGATTCGAACGGTCGCAACCAATGCTTTGGCAACGTCTGGGGCCTCAGGTTTGCGACCAATTGTATACGGCAGCCGCTTCATCTACTGATGACGCATGCATAGTTGCCTTGGGGAATTTGCTTGGCAACCTGCAACGTATCCTTCGCTCGTTACCTTTGACGCTCGTTGTTCCCGATATCAAAGAGGACCAACTTTGGTTGCCTGATGATGGCTCAGGGCCTCTGGTGACGCATTTGGGGAGTTGGACGGTTGAACCGTTAGGTGCAGGCTGGCCCGTGAGGCGTAGCATGCTGTCAAGACTAGAGAATGCTTTGAAAGAGCAGTCTTCGAAAAAGGATACAAACGCCGAGGTCGACCCAATCCACGCGGAGTTGGCAGCACTATCTTATGCGTTGGACCGTGAATGCAGGAGGCAAAGGCTCAATCAGGCGCTTGAACTGCTTCCGGAAATATATGAACGTCTCGCTCGTTGTACCGAAGCGGTCTGCTAGTGAGTTGTCAGTCAGAAACAAGAGAGATGGGAAGAAGAATCATCAGTGCCAAAGTTGATATGTTTGTATGGAATACATTCCAAAATGACGCAAGGGTACAAAATGAGGCAGATACCTTAGCGAGGGCTGGCTACCGGGTTACCGTTCACGCACTGCACGCGCCAGGTTATACGGCTCGAACAGAGTCCCTGTCATCCGGTGTTGAAGTGGTCCGTCATGGACGTATCCAAGGACTCAGATTACTCGAGCCCCGGAAACACACTGCTGGTCGTAGTCGGGTACAATTACTGACACTGATGCTAAGCCGCTTACTTACGCATCTGGCGGTTCTGGTTAGCCTTTTGCGCAAACGGCCAGATGTTATCCATGCGCATGACGTGAACGTTTTGCCGACCTCTTGGTTGGCAGCCCGTCTCTCCGGAGCCAGGCTGGTTTACGATGCCCACGAAATAAGTTCCGGTCGAGAGGGCTACCGAAAAATTGGCCGAATGGTTGCCTGTCTCGAAGGAGCGATCATGCCAAGGGCCGCTGGCTCAATCACCACCACGGATGCACGAGCCAAGTTTTTTGCCAGGGCTTATGGTATGGAGCGACCGATCGTGCTTCAGAATCGTCCCAGGTTAACAAAGGTTGGCCGAGGCAATCGTATCCGTGAGGAGCTGTCTCTGGATGAGGATTGGCCAATTGTTCTCTATCAGGGCGGCCTGCAACCGGGTCGAGGATTGTTACGCTTGGTTGAGGTTACCAAGGATGTGCCTGGCGCATATTTCGTGTTTGTTGGTGGTGGCAGCCAAGCGGATGAGTTGGAGCAGCGGACAAAGGAGCTTGGCCTTGAGGACCGGGTCAAGTTTATTCCCACGGTCCCTTTGCAGGATTTGCCTTATTACACCGCATCGGCGGATATCGGTGTGCAACCGATTGAGAATACCTGTCTAAATCACTTCACCACAGACTCGAATAAGCTTTTTGAATACGTCGTTGCCCGTATCCCGGTGGTGGCTTCGGCGCTTCCCGAAATAGCGCAGGTGATACGTAAATATGATTTGGGAGTTCTTGTAAAACCAGGCGATTCTGAGGACTTGGCCGATGCCATTAATCGCCTTGTAAAGGATCCTGGCCTGAGAAAGCGCTATTCCTCCAACGCTGAAACTGCTGCAAACCAACTCAACTGGGAGGAGCAGGAAGGTTCACTGGTCGAGCTGTACGAGCGCGTTTTGTCGTGAGAATTCTGTTTCTAACCTTTTACTTTCCTCCAGATCTCAGTGCCGGCTCGTTCAGGGCCAAGGCTTTAGCCGATGCCTTGGTGGAAGAGGGATCCGACATACAGCTGGATGTCGTGACGACGGAACCGAATCGTTATCGTAGTCATAAACCAGAGCTTGGTCAGAATAACGACCAGCGATATACGGTCACACGTATCCCATTACCGGAACAGCGTTATGGCGTCTCCGGTCAGACCCGGGCGTTCGGAAGCTTTGCTGCTTCAGCAATTCGCTCGTTACCCTCTGACAACTACGACATCGTGGTCGCGACTTCATCACGATTGATGACTGCATGCCTCGGGGCATTCGTCGCTAAGCGTATGCGTGCCAAGCTCTATCTGGACGTGCGAGACATCTTTGTCGAGACGGTTGACGATGTATTTACTTCATCTTGGATGAGGCCTGCGAAATGGGTCTTCGGGCTTGCCGAGCGCTGGGTGTTGGGTCAGGCAAGTCGAGTTAACCTGGTATCAAAAGGCTTTCTACCGTATTTCGAATCTAGGTATACGCGAACCGACTATCGATTCTTCACCAATGGAATTGATGAAGAGTTTCTCGGGTTCATTCCCAGCGAACCTGATCGCAGCCAATCAAGCTCTGAAAAACGGTACACCATTTTGTACGCGGGAAATATTGGGGATGGTCAAGGGCTTGAGCATATCCTTCCTTCGTTGGCGGTAAAACTGCGAGACCGTGCGCACTTCGTGGTGATCGGTGATGGAGGGGCGTTGCCAAGGCTAAATGCTGCAATAAAGAGAATGGACGCACCTGTGACGTTGTACGGCGCAATGCCCCGTTCGAAGCTTGCCGCGGAGTACGCTCAAGCTGACGTTTTGTTCCTCCATTTAAACAATTTGCCGGCCTTTTCCCGGGTATTGCCTTCAAAGCTCTTCGAGTATGCCGCTACTGGAAAGCCCATCCTTGCCGGTGTGGAGGGATACGCGAAGTCTTTTATAGCTGATCAGGTAAAAGGCGCGGAAACGTTCTCGCCATGTAATTCAAATGAGGCTGAAGCGGCCCTTAATCGATTGGCTCTAAAAACATACGACCGTCGAGATTTTGTATCCCGATACGCTCGCACGGAAATCATGAATGCTATGGCGGCCGATATCATTGATTTGAAGGTAGAGAGCGATGTCTAGGAAGACCGTTTTGGTAACAGGAGCTTCGGGCTTTGTTGGCAGTGCAGTAGTCAAACACCTCTTGGAGAGGGGCTATAAGGTAAAAAGCGTCGTTCGGTCAGAGCAGAGTGTACCCGTTGGGAGCGAGAGAGTAGAGGTGTCGGATATCACCGCTATGACTCAGGAAGACTGGATGGCGTTGCTGGAGCCAGGAGATTCGGTTGTCCACTGTGCCGCTCTGGTGCACCTTATGGGGAAAGAGAGTGCCCAGCTTTCACGTGAGTACACACGAGTAAATTGTGATGCGACTGATGCCTTGGTTCAGGCCGCCGTGCGGCGGAACGTAAATCGCTTCGTCTTTCTTAGTACCGTGAAAGTGCACGGGGAGGAATCCACGTTGGGAAGACCCTTCCGTGCCGGAGATACGCCAGCTACAGATGACCCCTATGCGAAATCAAAACTGTGTGCCGAGGCGATTTTGGAGAAAGCGGCAATTGGGTCGGATCTGGAATGGATAATCATTAGACCTCCCCTCGTGTATGGCCCTGGTGTTGGAGCGAATTTCAGGGCTTTGGCGAAACTCGTAAGATTGCGATTGCCGCTGCCTTTGGGGGCACTGAAAAACAAGCGCAGTTTGGTCTCTGTTGGAAATCTGGTCGATCTGATTGGTGTGTGTCTCGAACATCCAAAGGCGCCGAGGCACAAGTTCTTGGTGAGTGACGGACGTGACGTGTCTACAACAGAGTTGCTAAGGGAAATGGCAAAGTCTATGAACAAGCGTCCGCTTCTTTTCCCGGTTCCTGAAGTATTCCTGCGAGTTGCAGGGCGGATAGTTGGCGCAAACGCTGCGCTACGAAGACTGTGTGGGACACTTCAGGTTGATATTCAGGAAACAAGGGACGTGGTGGATTGGATTCCCCCCCAATCGATGAGTGAGGCTTTGGCTGAAATTTTCGATGGGAAACGCGACCGAGTTTGAACACAAGTGTCCGGTGAACGGGGAGCTGGGATGTCGGGGGCAGGGCCACAAGACCTTGTCCTTTTTTTCTTTTATCATCGGGAGTACTAATTGCTCGGGCATGTGGCTCGGAAACATCTGAACTGAGGCGATTCGATATCCATGTTTAACAACAGCTCCATCCTGGTCACCGGCGGCACTGGCTCGTTCGGCCATACCTTCGTGCCCATGCTCCTCGAGAGATTCAATCCGAGGCGAGTCATTATTTTCTCCAGGGATGAGATGAAACAGTGGGAGATGGCCAAGAAATTCTCTGGCGATCATCGGGTTCGTTTCTTCATCGGTGACGTCCGTGACAAGGATCGCCTGTATCGTGCCCTGGATGGTGTCGACTACGTGGTGCATGCCGCCGCGACAAAGATCGTTCCGACTGCCGAGTACAACCCGTTCGAGTGCATCAAGACCAACATCAATGGTGCGATGAACCTGATTGATGCCTGCATCGATAAGGGCGTTAAGCGCGTTGTCGCTCTCTCCACCGACAAGGCAAGCAGTCCCATCAATCTATACGGCGCTACTAAGCTCGCCTCGGACAAGCTGTTTGTTTCTGGCAATTCCTACGCGGGAAGTCACGATACCCGCTTCGCCGTCGTACGGTACGGGAACGTGATGGGTTCTCGAGGGTCGGTGATTCCGTTCTTCATGTCGCTCAGGGAGAAAGGTGTTCTGCCGATTACCGATGAGCGAATGACACGCTTCATGATCTCTCTGGAAGATGGTGTTGAACTGGTCTGGCACGCCTTTGAGGACATGGAAGGTGGCGAGATCTATGTGAAGAAGATTCCTTCCATGAAGGTGACGGATCTGGCCCGGGTGGTCGCCCCTGAAGCGAAGCAGGAGATCGTCGGTATCCGCCCCGGTGAGAAGCTGCACGAACAGATGATTGGGGCCGAAGACGCTTACTACACGTACGAGTATCCGGAACACTTCAAGATTTTGCCGGCGATTCACGATTGGAGTTCGGATGCGAATCGGATCAAGGACGGCAAAAGAGTCCCGGAAGGGTTTATCTACTCCAGTGACAATAATTCAGAGTGGATGTCGGACCAGGAGTTGCAGAGCTGGATCGATTCGAATCGCGAGAAGATTGGGAGTTTTTGATCAATGATTCCCTACGGTCGGCATGAAATTACCCAGCAGGATATTGATGCGGTTGTTGAGGTTCTTCAGTCAGATTTCCTGACCCAGGGGCCAAAAGTTCCGGCCTTTGAACAAAAAGTGGCCGAACACGTCGGCGCCCGCTTTGGCGTGGCAGTGAACAGTGCGACGTCGGCCCTGCATATTGCGTGCGCGGCTCTGGGGCTGTCGGAAGGAGATTGGCTTTGGACATCGCCTGTGACGTTTGTGGCATCCGCCAATTGCGGTCTTTACTGTGGGGCCAGGGTGGATTTTGTCGATATCGATCCCGCAACCTACAACCTCTGTCCCCGGGCACTGGAACGCAAACTGGAGCGCGCGAAGGCTGAAGGTAGGTTGCCAAAGGTCGTGGTAGCGGTTCATTTATGTGGGCAGTCCTGTGACATGGCCGCGATCAAATCCCTGGCCGATCACTATGGTTTTCGGGTGATTGAAGATGCCTCCCACGCCATTGGTGGGAAATACCGGGGCGAATTCATCGGGAACGGTCGCTACAGCGATATCACAGTTTTCAGCTTCCATCCGGTCAAAATAGTGACCACGGCGGAAGGCGGTATGGCCGTGACCAACGACCCGGAACTTGCCGCGAGTATGGAGCTTTTGCGAAGCCACGGGATTACCCGGGATCCAGACCGAATGACGCACGAACCGGACGGCCCCTGGTATTACCAGCAGGTTGGCCTTGGGTTCAATTACCGGATGACCGAGCTCCAGGCAGCGCTTGGTGTCAGCCAGATGGATCGGCTGGACAGTTTTGTGGCCAAACGTCACGAGTTGGCGAAACGCTATGACACCCTTCTTGCCGATCTTCCGTTGACAGCACCTTTTCAGCATCCAGACAGCTATTCGGGGCTCCACCTGTACGTTGTGCGCCTGCATTTCACTGGCGCCGGCCCTTACCATCGGCAAGTCTTTGAATCCTTGAGAGCGCTGGGGATCGGCGTCAATCTGCACTATATTCCGGTACATACCCAGCCGTATTACGCTGACATGGGGTTTTCGCCCGAGGATTTTCCGGAGGCCATGCGTTACTACCGGGAAGCAATCAGTCTTCCTATGTTCCACGGCCTGACGTTTGATCAGCAGGACACCGTGGTTGCTGCACTGACGAAGGCGCTGGCGGCATGAAGGTCGCGATTATTCCTGCCCGTGGGGGAAGTAAGCGCATACCCCGAAAGAACATTCGTGATTTTTCTGGCAAGCCCATGATCGCCTGGTCCATTGATGCCGCGAAGCTCAGCGGCTGTTTTGATCGAATCATTGTGTCGACGGATGATGATGAAATCGCAAGCGTAGCCCGGGAGTATGGTGCTGAGGTTCCCTTCCGAAGACCCGCGACGCTGTCTGGCGATTATGCCGGGACGGTTCCCGTGATTCGGCATGCGGTTGACTGGTTGGTCGGCCAGGGTTTCCCCGTTGACTTTGCCTGCTGCATATACGCCACGGCGCCCTTCCTGGCCGTCGAGGACATTCAGCAGGGAGAGCAGCGTTTGCGTGAGTCCGGCTGCAGCTTTGCATTTTCAGTAACGAGTTATGCCTTCCCGATCCAACGAGCACTGCGATTGAAACAAGGTGGTCGGGTGGAGATGGTTGATCCCCTACAATTTGCAACGCGATCCCAGGATCTTGAGGAGGCGTGGCATGATGCCGGTCAGTTTTACTGGGGGACGGCGGATGCCTGGATGGAGGAGCGCGTCATCTTCAGTCCGGACTCGGTGGCAGTACCCGTTCCCCGGTATCGCGTTCAGGACGTGGATACCCCAGAGGATTGGGAATCTGCGGAGTATATGTTTGAAGCGTTGAGGGCCCGGAACAGTCATGGCGGGTAAAATGGTTGTCGTTTTCCGGGTTGATGCGTCTCTGGAAATCGGTACCGGCCATGCGATGAGGTGCCTGACGCTTGCCGATGTCCTTCAAGCAAAGCACGCTCGCTGTATCTTTGTGATGCGAAACCTGCCCGGGAACCTCGAGAGCCTGGTAAAAAGCAAAGACCATGAGGTCAGGATGCTTCCGGAACGCGGCCCATCGGATAGCGAAGTTCTTACCGGCCATGAAGGCTGGCTTCGGACGGACTGGAAAACAGATGCCGCCGACACCATCGCCGCAATTCAGGATGCTCCGCCCGACTGGCTTATCGTAGACCACTACGCCCTGGATGCCCGGTGGGAGCAGGCTCTTGCCGACAGCGTGGAGTCATTGTTGGTGATCGATGATCTTGCCGATCGCCCCCACGTTTGTGATGTTTTACTGGATCAGAATCTTGGGCGCAGTCAGAGCGATTACGATGGTTTGCTGCCTCAGACTGCGGTGAAACTGATGGGCCTCCGTTACGCTTTGTTGCGACCTGAATTTGCCGATAAGCGGGCCATAAGTATCGCGCGGCGGCGATCCGGAGCAGTTCAAACTATCCTTGTGAGCATGGGCGGCGTCGATAGTGAGAACATAACGTCCGATGTACTGCGCGCACTGGATTCAGTTCAAGAGCTGAAATCCTGTCACGTTACCGTGGTGATGGGGAGGGGGGCTCCTCACGCTGAGGAAATTTCGGAGTTGATTCAGCGGATGCGTCTGCGCGCCCGGATGATGGTGAATGTGGGCGATATGGCGTCACTGATGTCTGACGCGGACTTGGCCATCGGCGCCGCGGGAGGCACCGCCTGGGAGCGATGCTGCCTTGGTTTGCCGTCTCTGTTGGTCGTGATGGCCGCCAATCAGAAACCCGGGACTGACGCGCTGGCTAGAACCGGCGCCGCCCTTGCCGTCGGGGACAGAACGCATGTATCGGAATCCTTGGCCGGTGCTGTAAGGTCGTTGCTTGATCCGGCCCATATCCGAGCCATGAGCGATCGAGCCGCTTCTCTGTGTGACGGACAGGGAGTCAGGCGGGTTGTTGCGCAAATGCTTGGAGGGGCCTAGTGACGACAGGTGAATTGAGGCCGATGGTTTCCGGGGATCTCGATCGCGTTCTTGCCTGGCGTAATCATCCGGATGTGCGAAGGTATATGTACAGCAGTCATGAGATTGCTCCGGAAGAGCACAAGCACTGGTTTGAGCGCGCTCAGAAGGAGCAAGGAGTCTCGCTGCTGGTATACGAGCTCGACGGCATTCCGTGTGGCTTCGTCAATATTTCCGAAACGCGATGGCCGGCAATCGCCGACTGGGGCTTTTATCTGGCTCCGAATGCAAGGAGTGGGACAGGGCGCGGACTGGGTCAGGCTGCGCTTCGGCATGCTTTCGGAACCATGTCGTTACACAAGCTCTGTGGCCAGGCCATTGGATTTAACGAGCGTTCGATCAGGTTCCACCGCGCGCTGGGGTTTACACTTGAAGGCACACTCCGGGACCAGTTTTTCGATGGTGAGCAATACCATGACATTGTCTGTTTCGGGATTCTTGCTTCAGAGTGGCAGAATTCGAATTCGTAACCTGTGGACATATTTATGACTGAGGCGATGATTACTATCGATGGGCGGGAGATCTCCGGAAATCAATCCCCGTACATTATTGCGGAACTGTCGGCCAATCATAACGGCAAACTTGAAACGGCAATGAGGATCATCGAGGAAGCGGTTAAAGCGGGAGCAGACGCCGTTAAGCTGCAAACCTATCGCCCGGACACGATTACACTCGATTCCCAGGCAGAGGAGTTCTGTATCAAAGGTGGCTTATGGGATGGCCGCACGCTTTATGAATTGTATGAAGAAGCGCATATGCCGTGGGAATGGCATAAGCCACTTTTTGATCACGCCCGTAAGCTGGGGATTACTATTTTCAGCTCACCGTTTGATACCACTGCGGTCGATTTACTCGAAGAGCTCGGTGCCCCGGCCTATAAGATTGCTTCATTCGAGGCGGTAGATTTGCCCCTTATTGAATACGTTGCCCGCACCGGTAAGCCGATGATCATTTCCACCGGGATGGCCGACGCGGAGGAGATTCGGGAAGCGGTCGACGCCGCCCGAAATGCTGGCTGTACCCAACTCGCTATCCTGCACTGTGTCAGTGGTTACCCGGCTCCGGCGGAGGACTATAATTTGCGTACTATTGTCGATATGCAGGATCGTTTTGGGTTGGTTACCGGGTTGTCCGATCACACCCTGGATAACACCACAGCCATTGCCAGTGTCGTCCTCGGCGCATCGATTGTAGAAAAGCATTTTACGCTCGACCGGCAGGGAGGAGGCCCGGACGACAGTTTCTCATTGGAGCCGGAGGATCTTGCGGCGTTATGTCGGGATAGTAAAACCGCGTGGAAAGCGTTGGGCCGGGTAGATTATGGAAGGAAGTCCAGCGAGCAGGGTAACGCCCAGTTCCGCCGTTCGCTGTATTTTGTTCAGGATATCAAATCGGGGCAGATGATCCGGGAAAACGACATTCGTAGTGTGCGCCCTGGTTACGGTTTGGCTCCCAAGTATCTGAAAGAGGTTGTCGGCAGGGTAGCGACGAGAGATATTGAACGACACTCACCGGTCGCGAAAACGGATTACCGGTAGGAATTGGGATGGCTCCGGTTCAAAGGGTGAGGACGGAAAGCATTGTTCAGGTGTAATCATGGCAAAGGGACTTAAAATGAAGAATATTGCTGTTATTGGTCTTGGTTATGTCGGCCTGCCGCTTGCCGCCGCGTTTGGCGAGCAGCGCCGGGTTAAGGGGTTCGACATCAATAGCAAGAGGATTGCTGAGCTCAAGGATGGGGTGGATTTCACTCGCGAAGTTTCACGAGAGGAATTAAGGGCCTCCTCGAATCTATCATTCACCGACTCCCTTGAAGAGATTGCTGAATGCGAAATATATATCGTTACGGTCCCCACTCCGATTGATGAATACAAATCGCCGGACTTGAGTCCGCTGATTCGTGCAAGCGAAAGTGTCGGTAAAGTTCTCAAGAAAGGTGATATTGTTATTTACGAATCCACGGTCTTTCCCGGGGCTACCGAAGAGGTTTGTGTCCCGGTTCTGGAGCGTGAATCCGGCCTGATCTTCAATAAAGATTTCTTTGCCGGTTACAGTCCGGAACGAATTAATCCGGGTGATCGAGAACACCGTGTTACAACCATCAAGAAGGTGACCTCGGGTTCCACGCCTGAAATTGCCGATGAAATAGACACCCTCTATGCGGGGATCATTACAGCGGGCACTCATAAGGCCAGTTCCATAAAAGTTGCCGAAGCGGCAAAAGTTATTGAAAACACGCAGCGCGATCTGAACATCGCGCTGATTAACGAGCTATCGATGATTTTTGCCCGATTGAAAATCGATACGCACGAAGTGCTTGCTGCCGCGGGTACCAAGTGGAATTTCCTCCCGTTCAAGCCGGGGCTCGTCGGTGGGCATTGTATTGGCGTGGATCCCTATTACCTGACTCATAAAGCCCAGGCGATCGGTTATCATCCCGAGATTATATTGGCAGGTAGACGGGTAAACGATGGAATGGGTGCTTACGTGGCCGCTGAGCTGGTTAAAGCAATGATTAAATCAGGACAAGCCGTGGCCTCCGCTCGCGTATTGATTATGGGCTTTACGTTCAAGGAGAACTGCCCGGACCTGCGGAATACGCACGTGATTGATGTGGTGAAAGAGCTTCAAGATTTTGGTTGTGTGGTAGACATTACAGATTGCTGGGCTGATAGTGATGAAGCGGAACATGAATATGGTGTATCGCTTACTGATACGCCTGAAACCGGAATTTATGACGCATTGCTCTTAGCTGTTCCACATCGGGAATATGCAGAAAAGTCCTCGCAGGCTTTGCGCACTTATTTAAAAGACAATGGCGTACTTTTTGATTTGAAAGGGGTGCTGCCGCTTGGTGAAGCCGACTTGAGGTTGTAGTTCTGAATTGAACCAGAATTCGAAAAGTCTTTTAAGCCGAGCAGTGAGTTCGGCTTTTTTGCGCTCAGATCTTTTTTAAATACTTTGCCAAATGTTGTTAATTTAATTATTATCTATTGCGATTTACATAAACTCCCCGTTTTTTTAAAGCCCTAAATTGAACAAGGTTTTATTTCCATGGCAAAGATTAACGATTACTACCAGAAAAAACAGCTTATGGAAAAGCTTGCTGCAGAGCTGGAAAAGCTTGAAGAAGATCAGGCTCTGAAAGGTGAACTGGAGTTTGAAAACAAGGTCCGTGCGTTGATGAAGGAATATGACAAATCGCCGAAGGATGTCCTTCAGATTTTGTCAGCCATTGATCCTACTGTTGCTGGTGCTAAGGCAGACTCTGTCGCGGGTAGCCGCCCGAAGCGTCCCCTGAAAACATACAAGAATCCGCACACTGGGGAAATCGTTAAAACCCGTGGCGGTAATCACAAGACTCTGAACGAGTGGCGTGACAAGTACGGTAAGGAAGCCGTACAAAGCTGGCAGGAAAACTAAGATCAGCTTGATTGTTCAAAAAAAAGAAGAGCTCGGTTAATGCCGGGCTTTTCTTCTATTTGAGCCACCAAAAACTTTCACACAATTTCTGCCGGCTTCTTTGGCCTCGTATAAGGCCTCATCGGCTTGCTGCATCCATTGCATGTAATTCTCCGGGCTTTCGGTTAGCTGGGCGACACCCATGCTAATGGTGTAGCGAATCGGCGCGACGCTGGTTTCCACCACGCTTTGCTCAATATGTTCTCTTATCCTCTCGCAGATCACCTTCGCGCCTTCTGCGCCGGTTTCCGGCAGAATGATCCCGAACTCTTCGCCACCGTATCGGCCGGACGTGTCGGATTGCCTTAGGCCGCTCTTCGTTACGGCAGCCGTGTGCTTGATAACCTCGTCACCGGCGAGGTGGCCGTAGCTGTCGTTCACTTTTTTGAAGTGATCAATGTCGAACATAACCAATGAGGTGGCCTGTCCGTAGCGTCGAAAGCGCTCGAACTCGGCGTCGACCAGGTTTTCCCAGGTACCGCGATTGAGCAGGCCGGTTAGCCGGTCGGTCATGCTGAGTTTGGCCAGCTGCTCGTTGGCACGCTCGAGCGCCCGTTTGCTGCTGGCAATGTCGGTCACGTCGTACACCATCAGGCACACCTTCTCGACCTCACCGGACGGCCCGGACAGGGGGCTGATGGTCAGGTTCTGGAACATGTATTCCTCGGTGCCGGTGATGGGGCGGGTATTGCGAAATTTGAACAGGTAAGGGCGTTGCTCCCACGAGGTAAAGGCTCGGGTGTTCAGCAGTGCCACCGCATCCACCTTGCGGGATAACCAGGCCTTCGGGATGTCCGGGAAGACATCAAAGAGCACTTTGTCGCGGATTCTGCTGGCGGTGATGCCGCTGTGGTTTTCCATGAAACCGTTCCAGGCCTGAACCCGGAAATCCAGATCCAGCACCACCAGCCCGACTTCGACGGACTCAAGCATATCCATTAACCAGTGAAACGAATTGGCTTCGACTTCTTGAAAGGCCATGGATCAGTCCACCAGATATTCAAGACGTTGTTCGAGAAAGGGCACGGAATCCTCGGTGAGCAAGACCAGCACGTCGCATTGGATATCGCGATCCTCCAGAACATAACTGACCTCTATGCAGAGCAGCCGTTCCTCACGGGAACTGTGATGTTCAAGAAGTTCGGTAATCTGTCGGTGCTGCCCCAGAACGGTGGGGTGTCCGAGCCCGAGCTTCAGGTCCAGTTGGTCGCCAATACCCTTGAGGAACGCGCCGAACAGGATGCTGGACATGTCCATCAGCACTTCTACGTTAACCGCTTCGCCCTCGAGTTCTTCGTAGTGCAGCATCTCCGCCATCTCATGGAAGCTGGCATCGGCAAACAGCAGCAGCGCCTCGCCAGCAATGCCTGCCCCGGTAAAGCCCTGGCAGACGGCGGAATAGGTGTCGTAATTCTGGGCGGCGGAAATGGCCATGTGCAATTCCGAGTTGGCTATGAAGGCAACCTTGGGAATCGGTTGCTTCACAAACACGCGGAGCAGGCGCGCCAGCAGGTCCGACGAGCGGCCCATGGCGACGTTGGAAATTTCCTGCAGGTAATCGTTCAGCGAAATCGACAGCGCGGGTTCGGCCGGTGCGTTCCTGATGTTGGTTTTCAGTGTGCTGTCGTTCAGGGCGGTGTCTTCAACCTCACTGGGGCTATAGAAGCCATAGTCTCTGAGCAGGGACAGTACAATGCCCGATTCGGTGGGCTTGCGGATGAAGTCGATAGCGCCCAGCTTTCGAACCCGTTCCCGGGCCTCGGGCTGGATATCGCCCGAGACGACGATCGTCAGTACCGGAAGGTCTTCTTTACGGACCGTTTCCAGCACCTGATAACCGTCCATCTCAGGCATGTTCAGGTCCAGAAACATCAGTTCGGCTTCATGGGCCCGCAACGTCTCAAGCGCTTCTTTGCCGTTTCCCGCATAGGTGACTTCTGCGTTCAGGCCGCCGGGCAGGGCTCTGGCCATTTGCTTTCTGGCAAGTGCGGAATCGTCGCAGATTAATATGCGGGTGGTCATGTGGTTCGCCAAGGACAGAGTTTTATCCGGCGAAGTATAACAGGCCGTTGTTTTATGTACACATTTGCTACATCACGATGTTTTTTTGTGAATGCGATCATGCTTGGTGCGTTGGGGCGGCCCCGTTAGTGTTGATTGTGACGGGGCTCACTCTATTGGCCGAGCCGCCTCCGTTATAGTGTATCTGCGGCAAATAAACAGAAGAACATGAAGTTCTCGGGATAGCCGCCTGCCAGCTTAATAATCAGAAAAAGCAGGGTGGCAGCAGGGTCGGGCGTCGAAACTGACTCTACACTACTAATCAGAGACACAAGCTATGACACATCAAGCGTATGGATGCGCTGTCCTTGCCATGTTTTGTCTGGGTATGACGCCCGTTGCCCAGGCTGAACTGAAGCCCATTTCTGATGAAACCATGGGCGAGGTAACCGGGCAGGCGTTTATGCAGGTCGAAAATATCTCGGTGCCAACGGATTCCGAGCATCAGTTTACCCGAATGACGTTGGGGATTGATGTCGAGACCCGGGTCAATATCGACAATGCGACCGTGGGTGAGATTGACGGAGGCGTCGATTTTGCCGCCTCGCACGTCGCTCTGGGCCACATTGCCCGTCAGGACGGCGAACAATATAACGGCAAAGTTTACAGCGCCGGCGAGACGGTTCCGTTCGAGGCCGTTCAACCGTACATTGAGCTGGCCGAGGACGCGGACGGCCTTGCCGGATTCCGGATGGGGTTCCAGCAGGCCCGCGGCTCCGTTTCCTCGCTTACCTCCAGTTTCAGCGGCAACATCGGCCTGAAGATCAAAGATTCCTCGGATGTTGTTCATGATGCGGCTCTGTTTGATGCTGCAGGCCAGGCCACCAGCTATCGGGCCACGCAGATTGGTATTGCCGACAGTGCAGCCCCTACCATGTGCGCCGAATGTGCTTCCATCAGCAAGGTCCAGTCGCTCTTTGTAGGCACTGAAAACACCGACGGTACGACCGGTTTCACCGACGACTTTTTCATTGGGTTCCAGCGCGAAAACGTTGAATGGCAGAGCCCGGACGGTGCCAATGTGATCAATGCCGGTAAGGGTGTGTTTATCAACCTGCCAACCAGTATGACCGTTGATATGAGCCAGTTAACGGGCGCTTCTGGTTTGCCGCGCTTGCAGACGCACCAGACGGATATGGGGACGCAGTTGTTTTAAATGTTAAACTCCTGCCTCATTGATACACGACTGGCAGGAGTTTTCCCTTGATTCGCTCGTTCTACTGGCACGACTACGAAACCTTCGGCGTAGACCCGGTCCATGACCGCCCCTCCCAGTTCGCCGGTGTCAGAACAGACGAGAACCTCAACATCATCGAAGATCCGCTGGTGATCTACTGCAAACCGGCGGACGATTACCTGCCCTCCCCGGAAGCTTGCCTGATCACCGGTATCACGCCCCAGAAAGCGCTTGCCGACGGTTTCCCCGAGGCGGAATTCATCGCCCAGATCAACGAGGCCTTCAGCCAGCCTGGAACCTGTGTGGTGGGCTACAACAGCCTGCGATTCGACGATGAGGTAACCCGCCATACGCTCTATCGAAATCTGAGGGATCCCTACGCCCGGGAGTGGCAGAACGGCAATTCCCGCTGGGACATCATTGATATGGTTCGGCTCACCTACGCGCTTCGTCCGGAAGGCATCAACTGGCCGCGCAAAGAAGACGGCAGTCCGAGTTTTCGTCTGGAAGAGCTGACCGTTGCCAATGGCATTGCCCATGAAAGTGCGCACGACGCCATGTCCGACGTGCAGGCGACGATTGCCGTTGCCAGGCTGATCAAGGAAAAGCAGCCCAAGCTGTTCGACTTCGTGTTGCAGAACAAAGATAAGCATTCCGCCCGCGCGATGCTGGATACCGGGACGATGAAGCCGGTATTCCATATTTCGGCCAAGTATCCGGCGGCCCGTGGCTGCTGCGCAATGGTGGCACCGGTGGCCGAACATCCGACCAACAAGAACCTCGTGATTGTCTACGACCTCCGGGAGGACCCCACCGAGTTGATTGAAGCCACGCCCGAGCAGATTCGTGAGCGGGTATTTACTTCCCAGGCCGAGCTCGGCGAAGGCATCAGCCGTTTTCCGCTCAAAGGGGTGCAGTTGAATAAATGCCCGGTACTCGCGCCCGCCAACATGTTGTCGACCCTGTCAGCGGAGCGGTTGGCCGAGCTGGAACTCGACGGGGAAGCCTTGCGACGCAATCTCGCGATCTTGCGCAAGGCGCCCGGCCTGGCAGGCAGAATTGCGCAGGCATTTGATCAGCCACACGAGGGCGACCTGACCGATCCGGACGAGCAGTTGTATGCCGGCGGCTTCATCAGCAAGACGGACCGTGAAAAACTGAACTGGCTGTTGCAGCAACCGGTGGAAAGCCTGGGTGAGCAGGACGTCGAGTTTGGGGATGAGCGGTTGCAGGAGCTGTTGTTTCGATACCGCGCCCGGAATTACCCGGGCTCCCTTGTCGGGGAAGAAATGGAGCGCTGGGAAGAATTCCGATCCCAGCGGTTGATGCGTCCGAAAAAAGGGTGGCGATCGCTGGAGGCCTACGCCGGTGAGCTGCAGCGGCTGGCCGCCGATCCGGCATTAACGCCGGAGAAGCGGCACATTCTCGAAGACCTGCATCTGTACGGGGAATCGTTGATTCCGTACGTCTGAGGCTCAGCGGCGTTTACAGAAGTAGACGCTCAGGCCCTGGCCGACCAGGCTCTGGACTTCGCTGCCAAGGGCTTCGGCCTGAATCTGCTTTTGCACGGGTTGGGTGGCCAGGCTGTGGCCATCCGTATCCCTTGCCTTGACCAGTTTCCATTCCACCTCGTTGCTCACCATGCCCATCAACTGTCTCAGTTGAGAGGTTTCCTGGGGACAGAACCAGCGGTCGCGACACCCGCCGAGATTGAAGAAGTCGTCTTCGTTCGCCAATTCCTGCCAGTCGGTGTCCTGGTGGCTGGTGAGCACCATCTGGCGTAATTGCCGTAGCGTTGCTCGATTGGGTTTCAGATTGTGCTCTTCGATCAGCGAGCGAATGTGCTGATCGCCGCGGGTCTGTTCGGCGACGGTGGTGTGCATGTGCACCACTGCACCGGACGAGGTGGCATCGTTCACCAGCGCCGCCAGGGACAGGTTGGTCATGGCGGAGGAGGGCAGTCGTCCAATCTCGATCCAGTGGACCTGATGACCATCGGCTACGAATTGCTGGGCAATGGACCAGGGCCAGAACACAATGTTCTCCATGCCGAGCTCTCCGGCCATGCGTGTGCCTTTGGCGATGTTGGCCAGTGATTCGTCCACCGCAATGATTTCCACATCACTCAGATAGCGGGCCAATTCCATGGCACGCTGGCCTGACTGAGCGCCGCAGATCATGATTCGGAGAATATTTGGAAGATGGTCTGTCGGCAGTTTCAGTTCGGTTGCCATCAGGCTTTTGAGGCTGCTCTCGGCGCGGAAGGCCAGCTGAGACCAGGCGGGCCAGGCCTGAGGTGTATCCGTTTTCTCCAGGGCCAGTTCGTCAGCCTTCTCGGCGAAATTCTGTTTGATGGCTTCTTCGTTGGCGCGGTCATAGTAGCTCGCGGCCAGAACCGGCTGCAGCGCCAGTGGCCAGTCGGTCAGGCTCCACTGGCCAAGCTGCACGGCAAAGGCCTGATGGAACAGGGCGCCGTACATAGAACTGATGATCAGCGAGCCGATCATGCCATCCTGAGGTTCGGCCATGACAAGCTGAGCCTGAATGCTGTCGTTGATGGCAGCTACAAGCCGTTCTTCGTCTTCTTCGGCAATCAGGGCATAGCCGGTGCGATCGACATACTGGCCGATGGCCAGGGCCAGTCGCTGCAGGTCGTCGCGCAACTCCACCGTCTGCGCCACCTCGGCAACGATAGCCCGGCGCAACAGCACCACCAGGTTCTCGATTGCCGGACTGGGCATCAGCGTTTTTTGCAGGGCAAGAATCAGTAGCTCATCTTCGCTGGCGGCGTCCAGAATGATTTCTGCACTGGGGTTATCCAGATCGTACTGCTGGTGAATGATGGCACCGACAAATCGACCGAGTTCCTGGTGCGGCAGGCCTTCCTGACGAAGCAGTGCGATGGCGTCCTGGGCGAGATCGCCGTCTGCCCGGTCCACGTTGAGGTGGAGTGCACAGTTCAGCATGCCGCTGTAGACGGACGCCCATTCGACGCCCATTTCGAGAAGCTTCCGGTAATGCAGATAGGCCACATCAAACTGGCCTTGAAGCCGCTTTGCATGGGCAACGCCACAGAAGGCCGACGCCGATTGGCGGTCGTAATCCAGCGCTTGCAGGAAATACTGCTCGGCCAGGGCCGGACGCTCACTCTTCAGCGCCCAATAGCCCAGGTTGGCGTATTGTTGCGGTTGCTCTGGGTCTGCGTTGAGGCTGGCGTTGAAGAGTAGTTGTGCCTTTTCCAACTGGCCGTCGTCCAGCTCGACGCGTCCCAGCAAGCCCAGCGCTCCGGCGCTTTCAGGATCCACTGCAAGTGCCTGCTCCAGATGGCCCCGACATTCCTGACGCGCGTTCAGCCTCTGAACAAGGCTGGACTCGCTGCTGTTGGAATCGGCATAAGCGATGTTTGCCTGCAGAAGCAGGCGGGCAGCTTGCGCGTCCCGGGCGTGGAGATCACTATTTTGATGCTGTGCTTGCATGGGTATACCTCAATCCTTCAAGTCAAAACCTTAACCCTGGAGCAGCTGGAGCACCTGCTGGGGACGAGCGTTTGCCTGGGCAAGCACCGAAAGACCCGCTTGTTGCAATACCTGGGTGCGGGCGAGCTCCGCCGACTCGGCGGCGAAGTCAGCATCCCGGATCCGGCTGTTTGAGGCCGAGAGGTTTTCCGATGTGGTGCTCAGGTTGGCGATGGTGGACTCGAAGCGGTTCTGAACCGCACCCAGTTCCGCACGAATGCCATTAATGGCTTCGATGGCGTAGTCAACAGAGATCATCGCCAAATCCGCACCGTCCTGAGTGGAGATGTCGGTATCGTTGGCTGACACTGTATTGGCGGCGGCGGTCGCAGCGACAGTCTGTGTGGCTCCACCTGCGGGCGTGATATCAACGGAGAAGTCCTCGCCGAACTGGGACGAGAAGATCAGCTCGTCGTTGGTTCGGTTCATGTTCACGCTGACACCGGTGGTCGGTGACTGGGCGTTGACCTGTCCAAGAACGTCCTGCAGAGAGCCGGCACCGGTTACGTTGACAGTGGTCACGGTGCCATCGACGCCGGTAATGTCAAAAGCCATATCGACAGTTCGCCCTTCATCAAAAATAGTCTGAAGGGTATCGGTCCCGTCGGTCAGGGCCAGAAGACCGGTGCTCTGGTTGATGGTCGAACCGATCTGGGAGCCGCGGGTATCGAAACCGGAAACGCTGATAGTGTCACCCGCGTTGGCGCCGACCTGGAAGGTCTGGGTGAGCAGGCTGCCATCCAGAATCTTCAGGCCGTTGAAGGATGTCTGGCCAGCAATTCGGTTAATTTCTTCAATCCGCTGCTGAACCTCGGCATTCAGGGCCTGGCGGTCTGAAGGACTATTGGAGGCGTTGGCAGACTGCACAGCAAGTTCGCGGATCCGCTGCAGGTTCGCGGTAATTTCGTCCAGCGCACCCTCGGTGGTCTGAGCCAGCGAGATACCGTCGTTGGCATTTCTCTGTGCCATGTTCAGGCCAGTAATCTGGGACTGAAAGCGTTCGGAAATCGCCAGGCCGGCCGCGTCGTCTTTGGCGGAGTTGATCCGCAGCCCCGAGGAGAGACGCTGCAAGGCGACGTTGGCGTCGCTTTGAGTTGCGTTCAGATTCCGCTGGGCATTGAGTGATGCAATGTTGGTGTTAATTATCTGAGGCATCTCTTTTTCTCCTCGGTGTGATTTTCTGGACAACTTCATTTGCCGTCAGCATGTTGGGCCGGCTAAAAGTTGTTTACCTGGGCGAGGTAAAGCCAATAACGTGCCAAAAGGGCAAGAATCTCATTAAGGTCATGAAAATAAATAGAAAATCCAGAGCTGCTTGCGGAGAGGTGAGTTATCCGCCTGTGGTGGGGTGAGGTCAGGGGCAGAAATTTGCCGCCTTCTTTTTGATGCCGGAGACGAAGGTTTTGCTGTTGCTTTGGTGATTCTGGTATTACTTGAAGAAACCTTGGAAAATTAGCTCGCCAATTGCGTTACCGCAGTGAGTTTTTGTCTGAAGGCTGAATCCTGATCAAGTATTAAGGAAACCGTTAGATGTCTGGAACCGATGAAGATGCTTCGCTGCCGTTTATTCGGAGAAAACTAAAAAACCTGGCTTACTTTCAGAAGTATCGTCCAGAGATTTACCAATATTTTGCTAATTTTGAGCCTCAGCATTGTGAATTGGTTTTGACTCCGGGGCGAGATGATGTAGATCTATTGGATTCCGGACGTTCGGTCTATCGCCATCTTGCCCGGGAATATTCTGAATCAGAGGTTCAGAAATTTCTGGAAAACAATCCGCCCGAAAAGCCCATTGTCACCATGCGGCCCCCATTTCATTCCGGCGGGGACAACGCGAGGTTCGCTTCGCGCTTTGTTGCTGAAAGCGTTGCGACAAGCAAGATTACGCCCGAGTCGTTTAGAGGGTATTACCGCGGTGAGGTGTTACCTTCGGTAGTCTTCCTCGGTTGCGGGCTCGGCTATCATATTGAATACCTGACTGCGCAGGCTGATGTGATCGACGCTGTTGTTTTTGAGCCCGATGCCGAGCGCTTTGCCTTGACCTTGTTTACCGTCGACTGGGAAGAAATCTGTAAGCGTTTTCGTGGCAAGGGTCGCGCAATTTCTTTTTGTATCGCGACAGACGCGTCAGAAGAGAATGTGCGCAGGGTCCTGGGCAAGAAAATGGCAGAAATTGTCCCGCTATACCCATTTTTTAGTTGGTATTATAATCACTTGGCGAACGTTGAGTTGTACCGCATCGCCAAAGACCTTGAAAAAGATTTGCCGGTTGTTGGTGCCAACTGGGGGAATTACGATTTTGAGCTTAGGGGGCTTCGTAACGTATTCCATAACTTGCGCCTGGGTGGGCGCCACATAAGGCCGTTCGAGTTGGAAGAATCAAATATTCCCGTGGCCGTGGTTGGGAGTGGGCCCTCAATTGATAATAGGATTGAGGGTTTGAAAGCATGTCGAGACAAACTGATCGTAATCAGCGCGGGTACCGGATTGCGAGCCCTGCTGAATCACGGGGTACGTCCGGATTTTCATGTCGAACTCGATGCCGATTACATGATTTATGAAATGCTCACCGATATCGATGAACAGTTTGGTCTGCACGACATTACACTGTTGTCTACGATCAGCGTGAACCCTTTGGTCCCCCCCTTGTTCGAGGATTTTTGTTTCTACTTCTCGTCCGAGTACTACATACCGGCGTTCCTCGGTTTCAATGACTACGCCATTCCCGGTTGTTCTCCGACATGCACCAATGCCGCGTTGGCCTTGGCGTTTGCTTACGGATTCCGAAATATCTTCCTGTTTGGCACGGACTACGGCTACCAGGATAAGTCCCAGCATCATTCCCGGTTTTCAGTCTATGGCCAGGAATCCAAGACGGAATTCGCAACGAGCTTTCGGAAGGACACTGCATCCGAAACGGAGGCTCGCCCCAAGTTTGAGACCGAGGGAGTGAATGGCACCACAGTTATTACCCAAGGCGATTACTTCAGTGCCAAACGGGCAGCTGAACGGTATCTTGAAGACCGTGACAAGCAAGGGCTCACGTTCTCCGTGCGAAATTGCTCAGACGGCGCTTTGATCAATGGCGCCGAATGGCTATCGGAAGCTGACTTTATTGAGCCTTTAACCGCAATTTCGGAAGCAGAGCGGAGCGGCATAATTGCCTCGGTGAAAGAAAGTGCAGAGAGCATGCCGTTCATAGACAGGGATCAGATCTTTGCTGCAGTGGCGAAAGAGGTTAAAGAAACGGCGAGGGAGTTTCTGTTGACGTTACGGGGGAGCCGCCTGTCGGGTCTCAAGGATTTGATCATCGTGTGTAATCAGATTCGAGACTATCTCAACAGAGTCGGGCCCGGAAGCGGTCGACGTTCACAGGTGATTGTTCAGATGATGGGATGGCAAATTCTGAAAGGGTCGGTTCAGCGTTTTCTGCAAACGGGTCTTTGTCATGGACTCGCTCATCGGGATGAAGACTTGCAGGATTTCCTGGATCACTGGGGACAGACATTCAAGGAGTTTTTGGAGCAGCTTCCCGACCATTTTTCATCTGTTATGCTTGCCGATCTGAGGCCGGAAGAGGACCCATGGGTTATCCATCGACTCATGAATGCTGAGCCCGATAAGTGATAATACAGTCGATTTAACAGTTTGTTACATAAATTCAGGTATGGACGCTAAAGCGATGGAAAACGCTGCCGTTAAGTGGAATAACAGGGCAGCGTTCCCAAACAGAAGATCTGGGGGCTGGCCTTTCTAAAGTGTCAAAACACAATTTTGAAGGGGAAGCATCATGGCTCTCGGAATCAACACTAACGTCGCATCTCTCAGCGCCCAGAACCAGCTGAACAAGTCTCAGGGTCTGAGCGATCAGGCTCTTGAGCGTCTGTCTTCCGGCCTGCGGATCAACTCGGCCAAGGATGACGCGGCCGGTCTGGCAATCTCAACCCGCTTTGATACCCAGATTCGTGGCTTGAACGTCGCGCAACGTAACGCCAACGACGGTATCTCTATGGTCCAGACCGCTGAAGGTGGCCTGGATGAAACGGTTGCAAACCTGCAGCGTATGCGTGAACTGGCGGTTCAGGCGGCTAACGGCTCTAACTCCGACGGTGATCGGGACCTGCTGCAAGCTGAAGTTACTCAGCGCATCTCAGAAATCACGCGCATTGCCGATGATACCCAGTTCAACAGCTTGAATGTACTTGACGGTTCTCTTTCCAGTGTTGACTTTCAGGTTGGAGCGAACGCTGGTCAGACAATTTCCGTTGACTTCGATACAACCATGACGGCGGCCGGGTTGAGCGTCAATGCGGTAGACATTTCAACTGCAACTGGCGCAGCATCTGCACTTGACACCATCGATGCAGCTCTCTCGAGTGTAAATACCTTCCGCGCCGATCTGGGTGCGGTGCAGAACCGCTTTGAAAGCACCATCAACAACCTCGGCACCAACATCGAGAACCTGAGTGCTTCCAACAGCCGGATCGTAGATGCAGACTTCGCCGCTGAAACCGCGAAACTGGCCAAGGCGAACGTACTGCAGCAGGCCGGTATCTCGGTCCTTGCGCAGGCGAACGCTCGTCCCAATCAGGTTCTGTCCCTCCTTCAGTAATCGGGGGCAGTTGGAGTCAACCGGCCCTTCATTGAGAAGGGCTGGTTAATTCCATTCAGGGACAGCGAGGTGGATCATGAATGACGTAAACCTGAACAGCCCGGATTTGAAGCTGGTTCGCTCCAGTGAGCAAGCTCCGGCTCGGGCGTCCGTGTCACCTCGAGCAGATGGCAGAAATGTCTCCGCTCAAGAAGCCTTATCCCCGGGGAGGTCGGCCACTGATGTTGACCTGTCTCCAGCATCAAATAACGCCCAATCGCCGGTTGAAGAACGTCGCCGGGTGATCGACAGCGAGGATGTGGGGCGTGCCGTTTCGCAGTTGAATGACTTTGTTCAGAATGTGCAGAGAGATCTGCAATTCGAAGTGAACCAGGAGCTTGGTAAAACGATCGTGAGGGTCGTTGATCAGGAAACCCAGAAAGTTATTCGGCAGATTCCGGATGAGGTCGCATTGAGGTTGGCAGAAAAATTGCAGCAGGATGAACCGCTAACGTTATTTGACTTGAAAGTCTAACCTGTAGGCCGTTCACTGAATGCTGTGGATCTGCGTTAGCGCCGCCACCCTTACGGGCTGGCGGCGTTTTCGTCTGTTCTGGATGTGCAGGCGGTTAACAAATAGTTACTGAAAGGCGGTGGGAATGAGGCAAAGTTTTGCCGCCCGCTGCCGTTATGTATAGATAGAACAAACAAGCCTTGCAGGAGGCTCGATATGGCAGGAATTTCATCGCTGGGTGCTGGCTCCGGAATCTTCAGTGCCGATCTGGTTGACCAGCTGGTCAGCGCAGAGCGACAGCCCGTTGAGCTCCGTTTAAATCGCAGAGAAAACGAAGCCCAGACCAAGATTTCTGCCTTCGGCGCGTTAAAGGGGGCTCTGGAAGCCCTGCAAAAGCCGCTCGAAACGCTGGCATCTCCGGATGGCCTCAAGGCGCTGACGGCCAGTTCCTCTAACGAGTCGGTTGCTGCAGTCAACGTGGACCCTACGGTCGCCAGTCGCGGCTCCTACAGTGTCAACGTGACGCAGCTTGCCCAGGCTCAGTCTCTTGCCTCGGGTTCCTTTGCTGATACCGATACCACAACAGTGGGCACCGGCACCCTCACGTTCACCGTCAATGGTGTCAGTACCGACGTGACGGTGGATGGTAGTAATAACACGCTCCAGGGGCTCGCCGATTCGATCAACGATTCGAATGCCGGTTTGTCGGCGGGCATTGTCGACACCGGCAGCGGGTTTCGCCTCGTTCTGTCTTCCGATGAGAGTGGACTGGAAAATGCCGTCCAGGTCTCGGTGGCCGACAGCGACGGCAACAACGCTGATGCGTCCGGACTGTCGCAGTTTGCATTTGATGGCACTACGTCGAATCTGACCGAGACGGTGGCAGCGAAAGACGCGTTGCTGGAGGTCAATGGCATTTCGGTCAGTCGGCCCTCCAACACCGTTGAAGATGTTGTGGAAGGCGTAACGTTTGACGTGAAATCCGTGGGCACCACCTCCGTGAAGGTGGAAAGGGACCCGGACGAAGTCGCCGGCCGCGTCCAGGAATTTGTCGACAAGTTCAACGCGCTTCAGGACATTATCGACAAGGCTTCCGGCTACAATGCGGATACCGGGGTCGGGGGGATTCTTTCAGGCGATTCGACGGTCCGAAGCATTGAGCGGGATTTGCGCTCAGGCTTGACCACGGTACCTGCTGGCATGGAGAACAGCACCGTTCGCACCCTGGCAGATCTCGGCATCAAGACAGATCCAAGCACCGGAAAGCTTGAGTTCGACGCAGAGGTCTTCAAGGATAAGCTGGAGGCCGATCCAGAGGCAGTGACTGCGCTGTTTTCGGAGCAGAATGGCGCGGACGGTATTGCCGCAAAGATTGATGCAACCATCGAAAATTATCTGGCCAGCGATGGTGCGATTTCGGGGCGGACGAACGGTCTGAATAATGCCCTGGATCAGATTCAGGAACAGAGGGATCGTCTTGACCTCCGGATGGAGACTTATCGCGAGCGTTTGGTCGCGCAGTTTTCGGCGGCAGACTCTCTGATCTCACAGTTGAACAGTACGGGCAATTACGTCAGCCAGCAGCTGGCAGCGATTGCACCTCAGCAATCCAGCGGCAGCCAGCAGTAAACGGCGCTGAACTCGAAGAGGTTACTTATGAACGGTCTTCAGCAATACCAACGTATTAATACCCAGACCAGCATCACAGACGCCGATCCGCATAAACTGATTCAGCTCCTGTATCAGGGTGCTATTGAGCGTATAAACATGGCCAAGGCACAGCTTCAGGCACGAAATTTCGATGGCAAAGGCAAGCTGATTCTGAAGGCAATTGACATTGTGGCGGCTCTCCGCGGGTTCCTGGATAAAGAGCAGGGCGGTGATCTCTCGGAACGTCTTGATGCCCTCTATGAGTACATGGAACGCGCGCTGTGGGAAGCTAACGCCCGCAATGACATCAACCGGCTTGATGAGGTTGCAGGTTTGCTGCGCTCCATCAAGGAAGGTTGGGATGGTATCCGTGAGGAGGTTGTTGCTCAGCAGCAGGCCGGTTGAACCGGTCGAGCTTCTCGCCTCTTCTGACCAAATCGGGCCTGTTCCGGCCCGATTCGGCTATCGCACCCTCATGCCTTTGGCCCAATAGCCATTCCCCCCGCTCTCCCGTACAATATGCGCCTTATTTTCGATACATCCATTCTGTTCAGTCTGGAGCAAGGGCATGTCTGATATCAAAAAGGTGGTGCTGGCCTATTCCGGTGGCCTGGATACTTCCGTGATCGTTCGGTGGTTGCAGGATACCTACAACTGTGAGGTGGTGACTTTCACCGCCGACATCGGCCAGGGCGAGGAAGTGGAACCGGCGCGGGCGAAAGCCGAGGCGCTGGGGGTCAAGGAAATCTACATCGAGGATCTGCGCGAGGAGTTTGTGCGCGATTATGTGTTCCCGATGTTTCGCGCGAACACCATCTACGAGGGCGAGTACCTGCTGGGTACCTCCATTGCCCGCCCGCTGATCTCCCGTCGTCTGATTGAAATCGCCAACGAGACCGGCGCTGACGCCATCTCCCACGGCGCGACCGGCAAGGGTAACGATCAGGTCCGGTTTGAGCTGGGTGCCTACGCCCTCAAACCTGGCGTGAAGGTGATTGCGCCCTGGCGCGAGTGGGATCTGAATTCCCGCGAGAAGCTGCTGGCCTACTGCGACGAGCGCAACATTCCGGTGGAGAAGAAGAAGGGCAAGAGCCCGTACTCCATGGATGCCAACCTGCTGCACATATCCTACGAAGGCATCAACCTGGAAGATCCCTGGGCGGAAGCCGAGGAAGATATGTGGCGCTGGAGCGTGTCTCCGGAAGCGGCCCCGGATACGCCGACCTATGTTGAACTGACTTACAAGAAAGGCGACATCGTTGCCATTGACGGTCAGGAAATGAAGCCGCATGTGGTTCTGGAAACCCTGAACAAGCTGGCGGGTGCGAACGGCATTGGTCGCCTGGACATCGTCGAGAACCGCTATGTCGGTATGAAGTCCCGTGGCTGCTACGAGACGCCGGGCGGAACGATCATGCTGCGGGCCCACCGTGCGATTGAGTCCATTACCCTGGACCGCGAAGTGGCCCACCTGAAAGACAGCATCATGCCGCGGTACGCCGAGGTGATCTACAACGGTTACTGGTGGTCCCCGGAGCGTGAAGCACTGCAGGCACTGATTGACCAGACTCAGGAGTATGTGAACGGCACTGTTCGCCTCAAGCTCTACAAGGGCAATGTCGACGTTGCCGGTCGTAAATCCGACGATTCCCTGTTTGACGAGAAGATCGCAACCTTCGAGGAAGATCAGGGTGCCTACGATCAGAAAGACGCGGAAGGCTTTATCAAGCTGAACGCGCTGCGTCTGCGTATTGCTGCTGGCAAGGGCCGCGCGCTCTGAGGTCAGTCTCTGGACGCCCGGAACTCTCCGGGCGTCTTTCCTTTTACAGCCTTGAATTTCCGGTGAAACGACGTGGTTTCACTGTACCCCAGCCTTAATGCAATATCCGGTATCGGCAGCTCGCTGTTGAGCAGGTAATCCTCGGCCATTTTCAGCCGAACCTCATCCAGCAGTTTCTGGTACGACATCCCTTCCTGACTGAGTTTGCGCTGCAAGGTGCGACTGGTCATCCGCAGATCTTCCGCCACCATATCCTGCCGCGTGATACCGTGCATCAGTTGTTGCTGGATGCTGTGTTTTACCCGGGACGTCAGATCGCTGTCGGTGTCCAGGGCGGCAAGCTGGGTGAGGGCATGGGCCTCAAGGGTTTTGCGCAGCAGTGGGTCCGGTTGTCGCAGCCGGGTGTCGAGCAGGTTCTTCTTCAGGCTAACGCTGTCCTCGTCGGCACCGAAAATGACAGGGCAGCCCCAGCGTTTCTGGTAGGCCTGCTCCAGTTCCGGGCCCGGCGATGGCCTCTGCAGGCAGACCCGGGAGGGTGAGGCGGTGCGGTTGTCGGCCAGCCACCGCGCGTACGTCACCCAGGAGGCAAAGACATTGTCGACCAGGTGAGGGCGCACCACGGGATCGGTGTAGTGGCAGGTCCAGGTAAGTTTGATTTCATCGCCATTGACGGTGAGGCTGGTGGTGCCCATGTCGCCAACGAGTTTCTCGAACGGGGCAATCCGGGCCACGGCCTCGCCCAATGTGGCGCAGCTCATGGTGATATAACCGAGAACGCTGTAGGTGCCGGGTTGCACGAAGTCGCCGGTTTCCAGCCCGAGCACGGGGTTGCCGGTACACTCGCACAGCAGACGTATGAAGTCCTGAAGTTGCTCGCCCGGGATGCGACCGTCGTCCGTTGCCAGTATGTCGATAGGCAGAGCGATCTGGTCGAACAGGGCGGTGGTGTCCAGGCCGGCGGATTCGGCGGCACGGACGTATTGGCGCAAGGCGGCGACAGAGGCAGTTCCGAGGGATCTCATGGTTACAGCACAGCTTATTGGAGTCGTTATAAGCCGAGTATACCGGAATTCGGAAACACAAAATAAAAAGGCCAGCTAAATCAGCTGGCCCAAAATAAGGAAAGAACGAAAGTGCCTGAAAAATTCGTTAATCCGGTGGATCTCTCAGTAAAGTGGCCCAGATGGCGGCGGAGGTACTACACGGCTCCTCCGCCCTGGGGGATACTGCTTAAATCCACAATTGCAGAATAAGGCTTTCGCTCTGCACTGTCTGTGTGTGATGTGTGTCGCACTGTTACAGATTGTTCGAAAAGTGGCCAGCTGCGTATCAGGCCTCTTCGGTGATCTGCGGCGCTGTTTCGGCAAACCGGCGGGTCTCGTAGGCGTCCACCAGCCCCTGAACGGCGGTGCGTTCCATTTCCTGCACCGAGGGTGTTCCATTCTGGGCATCGGCCCGACAAAGCACCATGCCCGCTTCCACCGAGATATAGCCTGCCGTGGTCTTCAGCGCCTTGTGGTTGATGCCATCGAACACCCGCCGAAAAGCGGTGGTGGTGCAGTGGTCGCTGTTGGGAAAGTAGGCAATGATGGCGAACTGGTTGTCGCCTACCCGGCAAAGCGCATCGATCGGTCGAATCAGGGTGCTGAGACGGCGAGCGATCCCGACAGCCAGTTCGCTCATCACCGTCGGCGGGTGCTTGCGCTTGAGTTCCTGCCAGTTGCGGATGCCGCAAAGCACATAGGCGCATGAGCCACCGCGGGATTCAGCGTGGCGCAACATCTTGCCTAGGCGTTCGCGGCCATATTTGTTGTTGCAGAGGCTGGTTTCGAGATCGATGATGTTGGTCGCCTCCAGTTCCCGGTTGTTCTCGATCAGCAGGGAATTGGCTTTTAGCAGGGTGTTCTGGCGATCAGCCATGCGATCCGCGGCAAAGATTCTTGGGATCAGTTGCTTGGTCATGTCGGACTTGTAGATGAAGTCGTCCACGCCCCGGTCAAACGCTTCCGAAAGCGCTTCGACGCTTTCCCGTGCGGTGAGCAGAATCACGTAGGTGTAGTGATTGTTCTGCTCGTCCTGCTGACGAACCTGGTCGGTGAGCTCCAGGCCATCCATCTCTGGCATCAGCCAGTCGGCAATCAGGACACTGACCGGACGCTGCTCAATCAGCTCAAGTGCGGCGGGAGCATTGTTGACGATGCGTACGTCGCGATATCCGGCATTTCGCAGGGTACGGCCAACCACCATACTGCTGAATTTGGCGTCGTCTACTACGAGGATGGGTAGGTCCAGGTTTGGCATTGTTATCTACTTCTCACCAGTCCATTGTCGAATGCTTCGGCCTTTGCCGGATGCGGTCCGGCGTGGGTCTTGCTATGCTTTGGCACCTTGAACATTCAGGAATAAATAAAGGCCACAGTATACCCCCAGTGGCTGCCGGAGAATAACGACCATGCCTTCTTTTGACATAGTTTCTGAAATTGATATGCACGAAGTCACCAACGCGGTGGACCAGGCCAAAAGGGAGCTCGGCAATCGCTGGGACTTCAAGAATGTGGACGCCGACATCGAGCAGGACGACAAGGGCATCACCATCAGCGCCGAGCAGGATTTCCAGCTCGAGCAACTGATGGAGATCCTTCGGATGGCCTTTGCCAAGCGCAACGTCGACAGCCGCGCGATCAGCGAGGATGGCGAGAGTAAGGCGGGTAAGCTGGTAAAGCAGCATCTGGTTTTGAAGCAAGGTATCGAAACCGATATGGCGAAGAAGATCGTGAAGATGATCAAGGATGCCAAGCTCAAAGTGCAGGCCAGTATCCAGGGCGACAAAGTCCGGGTAAACGGTAAAAAGCGCGACGACCTGCAGGGTGCCATTGCCATGCTGCGCGAGGCGGAGCTGGACATTCCCCTGCAGTTCAATAACTTTCGCGACTGACCCGGAGGCTCGACCATTCTTTCCAGCGACCGCCGCGCCCTGATCCGGGACACGCTCTACACCTACACTCGCTGGCAGGTCATTGCCCTCCTGTTTCTCGGGTTTTCGGCAGGGCTGCCGTTCCTGTTGGTGTTTTCGACCCTGAACGCGCGGCTGGCGGATGTGGGCGTGGAAACCGCAACCATCGGCTTCTTCAGCTGGCTGGGGATCACCTATTCCATCAAGGTCTTCTGGGCGCCGGTGGTAGACCGGGTCAAGCTGCCGCTGCTGGATCGGTTACTGGGCAAACGCCGCAGCTGGATCATTCTGGCCCAGGCCGGTATCGCTACGGGTCTGTATCTGATGGCCGGTGTCGATGCCACGACAGCGCCGGAAATGATGGCGCTTTTCGGGCTGCTGGTCGCGTTCTCCTCCGCCACGCAAGACGTAGCCATTGATGCCTATCGCATCGAAATCGCGGAGGAGCGATTGCAGGCGGCGCTGGCGGCTACCTACATCTTCGGATACCGGCTGGCATTGCTGGTTGCCGGCGCCGGCGCCCTGTACCTGGCGGAGTTCTGGTCCTGGCAGGTGTCCTATCAGGTGATGGCGAGCCTTGTCGGCGTTGGTGCTCTCACGGTGCTGGTCGTCCGCGAGCCCGCGGTCAACCATTTCGCCGCAGCGCAGGACATCGCCCATAAAATCGAGCAGGAAGCGGCGACGCGTACCCACCTTAATCCGCGCCTCGCCCGTCTCGTCGGTTGGTTCTACGCCGCCGTTGCTGGCCCCTTCCTCGATTTTTTCCGGCGCTATAAGGAGCTTGCGATTCTCATTCTGGTGATGGTCGCGGTCTACCGGATCTCGGACATCGCCATGGGCGTGATGGCGAACCCCTTCTATCTGGATTTCATGGGCTTTAGCAAGACCCAGGTTGCGGACGTCACCAAAATTTTCGGGTTCTTCATGACGATTGCCGGCTCTCTTGCCGGCGGTGTCATGGTGGTACGCTACGGCGTTCGCAGGATTCTGTTGCTGGGCGCGGTGATGACCGCCGCAACCAACCTCCTGTTTGTGCTGCTGGCCCAGTATCCGCCAAATGTCATGACCCTGGCGGCTGTGGTCAGTGCCGACAATCTGAGCGGCGGCATCGCCAATGTCGCGCTCATCGCCTGGCTGTCCAGCATGACCAGCGCCTCCTTCACCGCGACCCAGTACGCTTTGTTCAGCTCTCTGATGACCCTTCCGGGCAAATTCCTGGGAGGTTTTTCCGGCATGGTGGTTGCTGACTTTGGCTACGCCCAGTTCTTCTTCGTGGCGGGTGTCATGGGCGTGCCGGCCATCCTCCTGGCACTATTCATGATCCGCCAGGGCGAGCGCCTGGATGCATTGGCACCAAGAAAGGCCGAACAGGTCGAGCCGGACGAGAACGCAGTACCAAAGGAGTCCTGAGCATGGAGCCAACCAAGGATCAAAAGATCTGGCAGGTGGTTCTATCGATCCCGAAGGGCAGAGTTGCAAGCTATGGCCAAGTTGCCGACATGGCAGGATTAGGACGCCAGGCCCGTTACATCGGCCGCGCGCTGGGCAAGCTCCCGGCAGGCCATTCAGTGCCCTGGTATCGAGTACTCCGCACCAACGGCCAGATCGCCTTCCCAGAGGGTTCGTCCACGTTTCTAATGCAAAAGGAATTGCTGGAGCAGGAAGGCGTAGAAGTGATCAGCGGAAGAGTCTCAATGCGCCGTTTCCGCTGGCTGCCATAACTCTTTTATTCTTTTTTTAGCGAATAGAATTTGGTACGTCGGTCATGGGGTGGGAGGCCTTTTCTGCCGGAACAAAGATGTCTGAGCGCAGCGAGTTCGTGTTCCAGAAGGAAAGGCCTCCCATCCCATGACCAGCCCCCGAAACTCGAGGGCTGCGTAAAAACGGGCAGGCGACTAGAGCCGAAGCGCCCCATCAACCTCAATCATCCGCCCCGACAGATAATCGTTCTCAAAAATAAACGCCGCCGCCGAAGCAATCTCCTCCGGCTTGCCCATACGCTTGAGCGGAATCCCCGCTGCCATCTTCTCCAGCGCTTCCGGCTTCATCGATGCCGTCATCTCGGTTTCAACGAAGCCCGGTGCAATACCCATGCAGCGGATGCCATAGCGAGCCAGTTCCTTCGCCCAGACCGGAACCAGCGCCGATACTCCAGCCTTGGCTGCCGAGTAGTTGCTCTGACCCATGTTGCCAGCGCGGGAAATGGAAGCGATGTTGATAATCACACCCTGATCACCGTTCTCGATCATCTGGGTTGCCGCTTCTCGACCGCACAGGAAAACGCCGGTGAGGTTCACGTCAATCACGGCTTGCCACTGGGACAGCTCCATGCGCTTCTCAACCTGGCCATCCTTGACCTTGACCATCAGCCCATCACGCAGGATGCCCGCGTTGTTCACCAGGCCATTGAGGCGACCGAAGTCATTTGTAATAGCGGCGAAGGTTTGTACCACGTCCTCTTCTTTTGCCACATTGCAGACGTAGCTTTTCGCCTCTGCACCCGCGGCCTTGCAGGCGGCAACGGCTTCGTCGAGCTTCTCCGGCATCAGGTCGATGAGCGCGAGTTTCGCACCCCGGGCGGCGAGGTATTCGGCCATGGCGCGGCCCAGGCCCTGGCCGCCGCCGGTGATTGCGATTACGGAATCTTGAAGTTTCATGTTTTGCCCTAACTACTGTTATCAGGTGGTTTACGTTTGCCGTGTGTCCCTAACCCGCCATTCGGCACGGGCGCAACGAGCCAGTCGTGTGGCTTCTTGTTCAATACGGAAGGGCTGCGAGTATACCAGACCTTCCTAAATTCCTTTTCAGACCGTGAGGGCCTGATGTCTGTGTTTCTGTTTCTCTTCATTATCATGCCGATCGCCGAGATGGCGGTGCTCATCAAGGTCGGGGGCATTATCGGCGTGCTGAACACCGTCGGCCTGGTACTGTTAACAGCCGTGATTGGTGCCTGGCTGCTCCGCCAGCAGGGGCTTGCCACCCTTCTGAAGGCCAATCAGCGCCTCAACAGCGGTGAGTTGCCGGCCAAAGAGGTGGCCGAGGGGCTGATCCTGGCGGTCGGTGGGGCCCTGTTGCTGACTCCGGGCTTTATTACGGACACCATTGGCTTTCTTTGCCTCATCCCGGGTACCCGCCACTGGCTGGCGGCAGAGGCCCTCAAGCGGATGGTGGTTTCTGGCCAGAGCCGGGGCTTTTATTTCCGGTCTGGAGGTGGTCCAAGCCCGTTTGGTCAGGATCCGTTCGGTAGCCATGAGAACCCCTTCGGCAGGCAGCGTCCCTTTGATCGCGACAGTGATGGCAACATCATCGAAGGCGAGTACCGGGACGAGACCGAATCCGATCGCGACCGCATCGAAAAAAAGTGAAAAAATTCATTTCGGGGCGTTGAAAACCTCACCGCCAACCCCACATAAGTTGCACAAGTTCGCTGCAGGCTGATAACGGCTGGAAAACAGCAGGTTAGGCAGCCGGGCAATTTGGCCGGATGACGCTTTGCAAGTCCGACCTTTTTAAACAGCAAATGTCATTGCCACATTAATCTGACGACTGGAGAAACCGAGCAATGAAAATTCGTCCGCTACACGATCGTGTTGTCGTGCGCCGTAAGGAAGAAGAAGAGAAAACTGCGGGTGGCATCGTGCTGCCGGGTAACGCCAAAGAGAAGCCTTCCCAGGGTGAAGTGGTTGCCGTAGGCAACGGCCGTATCCTGGACAACGGCGAAACCCGTGCGCTGGCGGTTAAGGTGGGTGACACCGTGGTCTTTGGCCAGTACGCCGGAAACACCGTAAAAGTCGACGGTGAAGAGTTGCTCATCATGAGCGAGAACGACATTTACGGCGTGCTTGAGTGATCGCTGAGGTCGCTCGCACGAACCCTCATTAATCCGATTGGTCAACGAATTCGGTTTAACGAACAGGAATAGAAGACATGGCAGCAAAAGACGTTAAATTTGGTGATAACGCTCGCAAGCGTATGGTCGCAGGCGTCAACGTACTGGCAGACGCGGTTAAAGTGACCCTCGGCCCGAAAGGCCGGAACGTGGTTCTGGAAAAATCCTTCGGCGCGCCGACCATCACGAAAGATGGTGTGTCCGTAGCGAAGGAAATCGAGCTGGCTGACAAGTTCGAGAACATGGGCGCTCAGATGGTGAAGGAAGTCGCTTCCCAGGCCAACGACACCGCCGGTGACGGCACCACCACGGCCACCGTTCTGGCCCAGTCCATCGTCAACGAGGGTGTGAAGGCGGTGACCGCCGGCATGAACCCGATGGATCTGAAGCGCGGCATCGACAAGGCGACTACCGAAGCGGTCAAAGCGATCCGCGACATGGCCAAGCCGTGCGACGACAGCCGCAACATTGCCCAGGTTGGTACCATTTCCGCGAACGGTGATGAGACCATCGGTAAGCTGATTGCCGACGCCATGGAGCGTGTAGGCAAAGAAGGCGTTATTACCGTTGAGGAAGGCCGTGGCCTGGAAGATGAGCTGGACGTGGTCGAAGGTATGCAGTTCGATCGCGGCTACCTGTCTCCGTACTTCATCAACAACCAGGACAACATGTCCGCCGAGCTGGATGACCCGTACATCCTGCTGGTCGACAAGAAGATCTCCAACATCCGCGAACTCCTGCCGGTGTTGGAATCTGTCGCCAAGGCTGGCAAACCGCTGATGATCATCGCCGAGGACATTGAAGGCGAAGCGTTGGCCACCCTGGTTGTGAACAACATGCGTGGCATCGTGAAAGTGGCTGCCGTCAAGGCACCTGGCTTTGGCGATCGTCGCAAGGAAATGCTGCAGGACATCGCCATCCTGACCGGCGGTACTGTGATCTCAGAAGAGGTCGGCCTGACTCTGGAGAACACCACTCTGGATGATCTGGGTACAGCCAAGCGCGTCAACATCACCAAGGAGAACACCACGGTGATCGGTGGCGTTGGCGCTCAGGCGGACATCGAAGCTCGCGTAGAGCAGATCCGCAAGCAGATCGAAGACAGCTCCTCTGATTACGACAAAGAGAAGCTGCAGGAGCGCGTTGCCAAGCTGGCCGGCGGTGTTGCCGTCATCAAGGTTGGCGCCGGTTCCGAAGTGGAAATGAAAGAGAAGAAGGCCCGCGTTGAAGACGCACTGCACTCCACCCGCGCTGCGGTTGAAGAGGGCATCGTGGCCGGTGGTGGCGTTACCCTGATCCGTGCCATCGCGGCCCTGGATAAAGTGGATGCCATCAACGAAGAGCAGAAAGCCGGTGTGAACATCCTGCGCCGTGCCATGGAAGCTCCGCTGCGTCAGATCGTTTACAACGCAGGTGGCGAGTCTTCCGTTGTGGTTGCCAAGGTGCGTGAAGGCGAAGGCTCCTTCGGGTTCAACGCGTCCACCGAGCAGTATGGCGACATGCTCGAGATGGGTATCCTGGATCCTGCCAAGGTGACCCGTTCTGCCCTGCAGGCCGCGGCTTCCGTTGCATCCCTGATCATCACCACCGAGGCGATGGTTGCGGATGAGCCGCAGGAAGAAGGCGCCGGCGGTGGTATGCCGGACATGGGCGGTATGGGTGGAATGGGAGGCATGGGCGGCATGATGTAATGCCGGCCTGATCCCAACCGCGTCCTGCAACGTCAGGGCGCGGCCCGATCGACCTCAAAAACCCCGCGTCGGTTCGCACTGACGCGGGGTTTTTGTTTTTTCTCATGAAGTTGCCTCGGGCCTTTGTTAGACTCGGCTACCGACCCATTGTCTTTGTGTAGCCGAATGAGTGACGTCGAATCCAAATCCTTTCTTCGCCCCGGCAAGGTAGTTCTGCTTGTCCTGTTGGGGCTGGCCGTCTATGTGGCGGCGCTGGTGATATGGATCCCGGCGGGGTGGGTCTGGCACCAGGTCTCGGCCCATGTCCCTCTGCCACAACAGGTGGAGGTCAAGCAGGTGTCTGGCCAGGTCTGGGACGGTGCCGCCGGGCTGGTGGTGGCCGGTTACCCGGTTCGCGTTGACTGGCGCCTGGGCTGGCCATCCCTGACCAGCCTGTCGTTACCACTCGATATTACGGTGGCTTCGTCACAATCCACGATTGAGGGTGATGTTAAGGTGGTATGGCCGGACCGCGCCGAGCTCGATGCCCGGGGGCAGATCGTGGTCAGTGAATTTGAAGACCTGATCCGTCGCAGTGGTGGCGCGATGATCGAGGGCAATGTGACCATTGACCGTTTGAATCTGGTCTGGGCGGATAACCGGATTGCCCGGGCTGACGGTGTGGGTCGCTGGGCCGGCGGACTGGTGACATGGCCGATGGGGAATCAGACGGGGCAGGCGCGGTTTCCGCCGATGCAGGCCAATCTCGACACCACTCAGGGCGGAATCGCGCTGACAGTGGCAGAGCAGGGCGGCAGAGGCCCGGCGGCAGATGCCAATATCCTGTGGAATGGCATGATGGAAGTCCGGGTCTATAAACGGATGGTGGATCTGGCCGGCCAACCCTGGTCAGAATCGGCCAGTCCCGGGGATGTTGTGTTCCGGGTCAAGCAGCCTTTGCTCCCGGGGGCGCGTTGATATGGCATTGATGGACATGCATGCACAAAGCCGCATATCCCGTACTCTGGCGAACCTGCTTTTGCTGGTGCTGGTCGTTTATCTGGGGGTCTCGCTGGCGAAGATTACCTGGCTGTTCGCCTGGGACGACAAGCCCGTTCCCGTGGCGCCCGTCTCTGCAAGCGGAAGCATGGGCGGCTCTGGCGCAGGGCTGTCATTCCCGATGGCGAGTTATGATTTTTTCGGCCGGTCGGCAGAGCAAGCCGGGGTAGCGGATGTGGTCAAGCGCTCGGCTCCGGAAACCGGCTTGCGGCTCCGGCTTGAGGGGGTTCTCGTGGGACAGCGCCCGGAAGACTCCGGTGCTATAGTTGCAGGAAGCAACGGAGAAACCGCGTATTACCGGGTTGGGGACATGTTGCCCGGGAATGCCGAGCTGGCCGAGGTGGAGCCAAGCCGCATTCTGATCCGTCGGGGCGGCCGTTATGAATCGCTGACGTTTGAAGAGCCGGATTCAGAGACGCTGGTTGCAGATGCGCCTGAGCAGCCTGCAGAATCATCTCCGGATGCCTTTCTGGAGAATGCCCGGGCCGAACTGGACAGCCAGGGGGTTGCAGCGCTCAACGCGTACGGGCTGAGCCCGGCAGATCAGAGCGGCGCATCCGGTTACGTGTATGACGGCTCCAATGCCATGCTCAACGCCGTCAACCTGCAGGCCGGCGATGTGATTACCGCCATCAACGGACAACGGCTGGGTGACATAGAACAGGATAAATCGCTGCTTGAGAGCTGGCGCGGACAGTCTCAGGTGGATATAGAAATCGAACGTGACGGATCCATCCTCACCATAAGTTATGCCATACCCGAGCAGTGGCGCTGATCGGGTTCATCGATACAGGACGAAATCGCCGCATGTATAACCACAAGACAAGTCTGTTGCGGGCACTTGCCCTGATTATTCTTCTGCCGCTGATGACCCTGGCCCACGGTCAGGAGGAAACCTGGCGGTTGAACCTGAAGGATGCTGACATCCGGGCGTTTGTAACCCAGGTTGCCGATATCACCGGTTACAGTTTTGTGGTGGATCCCCGGGTCAAGGGCAAGGTAACCGTTCTCTCCAGCGCCCCCATGAACAAGGACGAAATCTACGACCTGTTTCTTGCGGTCTTGAATGTGCATGGATTCACCGCGATCCCCGGTGAAGAAGTTATCAAGGTGGTTCAGCAGGTTGATGCCAAGCAGTCCGCGGAATCCGTCTCCCGGTTCACGGAGATTCCCTCCGAACAGCTGATTACCCGGGTCATTCAGATCGACAATGCCAACGCCCTGGAACTGGTTCCTATTCTGCGCCCGCTGGTGGCCAAGTATGGTCACCTTGCCGGTGTTGCGGCGGCCAATGCGCTCATCGTCAGCGACCACCGTTCCAACATTCAGCGTATCGAACAGATCGTCCGCGAGCTCGACAGTCCGTCCAAGTACGAGGTGGAAGTCATCCAGCTTGATGAAGCCTGGGTCGGGGATATGGTGACCCTGCTGCAGGAACTTGCGCCCGACGAAATCGGCAAGAACGGAGGAGAGAACGCCGCCCGCAAGTACAGCGTCACCGCCGACGAGCGTAGCAACCGGCTTATCCTCCGGGGCGACCAGAGCTTCCGCGACAAGATGCGCGGCCTCATCCGGCAGCTGGACCAGCCATCCGCCTCAGGTGGAACTACCAAGGTGCTCCGACTGAAGCACGCCGACGCCAAGAACCTGTCGGAAATACTAAAAGGCGTGATGGGCGAGCTTGTCAAAGAGGGCTCAGAGGGCTCCAATGGCTCCTCTGGTGGCAAGCCCCAGAGTAATTTCGCGGTCTTTGCCGACGAAGGGTTGAACGCCATTGTAGTGCGAGGCGAGCCGTCGCTTATGCAGGAAGCAGAGCAGATTGTGGCGCTTCTGGATGTCCGGCGCGCCCAGGTTCTGATCGAGGCGGCGATTGTGGAGATCAGTGACGAGCTGGGCGAAGACTTGGGTGTTCAGTTTGCCGTCGGCGATCAGTCCGGAAATTCCACGCCGATTGCCGGTACCAATTTCAGCAACGTTGGCCGCAGCCTCAGTGAAGTGATCAACGCGATTGTTACCGATACTCCGATCGGGCCGGCCGCGGGGGGCATCACCATCGGTGCTGGCCAGGACGACTCTGACGGCGTGACCTGGGGGATTCTGCTCCAGGCCCTGTCCACCTCCGCTGCTGCAAACCTGTTGTCCACGCCCAGCATCATTACCCTGGATAACCAGGAGTCGGAAATCATTGTTGGCCAGAACGTGCCCTTCCGTACCGGGCAGTCCACGGTGACCGGCGATGGTACGACCAATCCCTTTACCACCATCGAGCGCCGGGACATCGGCCTGACCCTGAAGGTCACGCCGACCATCAGTGCCGATGGCCTGGTGCGGCTGGTGGTTGAGCAGACAACGGAAAACGTCGCCGACAGCATTGAAAACGCGTCTGATATCGTGACTAACAAGCGGGAAATCAAGACCACGGTGCTGGCCGATGACGGCGAGACCATCGTGTTGGGCGGGTTGATCCGCGATGACTACCAGATCAACAAGAGCAAGGTGCCGCTTCTGGGGGACATCCCCTTTCTGGGTCGGTTGTTCTCCTCGGAATCCGAGCGTCGGGTGAAGCGGAACCTGCTGGTGTTCCTGCGCCCTACCATCATGCTGGGTAAGGCCGAAGCAATTGCCGCAACCGACGATAAGTTCGAGGAGCTGTGGGAAGTGAATCTCAACATCCGGGAGAAGCTGGACCTGCCGGAGGCTGAAGCTAACCCGGATATTGATGTTCTGTTCGATGGTCGCCGTCGCGAAAGGCTGCGCGCCCCGAACTAACTAGCGAGGGGTGGCATCGGGCAGTCCAGCTGGTCCGCCACCAGTCGCATCAGTTCATACTCTCTGACGTCGACTTTGCCGTCGTGGGTGATGCAGTACCCGCAGGCGTCTATGACCGCGGGCTTCAGCAGCGGTGAAAGTCCGTTCAACGCTGTCAGCGCTTCCCGCAACTGTCGCATGGTCACCTTTTCCAGGACGGGCTCGTTACCCCGGCCAACGCTTGTGAAGCCGGCCATCGCTTCCCGGTAGAGTGTCTCTGCCTCGGAAGCGTCTTCGGTTCCTGCTCGTGCCAGCAAGCTCAGTAACTTCTGGATCGCAGGCATGACCGGCCGGTATTTGTGGTAGCGGGCCGGCATTGCACGGCTGGCGCCAGTGCCCAGGTGTCTGGAGAGAAAACTGGTCAGTGCGAGCTCGAACAGGGTGACCCGGTTGTCTGCCGCCACCAGTTTCTGAACGTTGGTCATCAGTCCCTCCCGCTCTTCCGGATCCAGCTTGCGCAACGCCGGCATTGCCAATTCCAGGGCCGGAAACCGGACGTTATCGCCAATGGTTTGCAGCGTCGGGAGAAGCTTGTCCAGCAGGTCCCGTTCCGCGCCGAGCAGTGGATGGGTCGGAACCAATGCCAGCCGTTCCCGCTGAACGTCCCGGGAGAGGCCGTTGATGACCAGGGCATAGCAGAGCTGGATTGCGCCCGCTCGGGTATACAGCAGATTGCGGAAAGTCGCAGGCAGTCTTGCGAGGAACCGGGCCGCAAAATCTTCGCCCTGACCGGTCACCGTGCCTACCCGTTCGGATAATCTATTTCCCAATGTCGGTTCAGGAGCCGCGGTCGATGCCAGAGGCGAGGTGCTGGATCGTTTGAGCGGTTGCTGCACTGCGCCAACGGCATCGGCGAACCCGGACGCCTGAAGGGGGCGTCGGGCCTCTGTGGCGGAACGGAGATCAGCGCCGGTTTCCGTGTCACGGAACCGGCTTCTCAAGCGCGCGAGCATTCCGGGTTGGATGCTGTTGATGCGCTCGTCGATGGGCGGATGGGAGGCAAGGAGGGAGGTGAATTTCATCCGCGCACTCTCGCCAAAGCACATGTGGTTCATGTCACTGGCATGGCTGGTGGTGTCCAGATATCCACCCTTGAGCCCAATTTTGAACAGCGCTCCGGCGATGCCCTCGGGGTTGCGGGTAAACTGCACCGATGAGGCGTCGGCGAGCATTTCCCGCTGCCTCGAAACGGCGGCCTGTATCAGCCGTCCGAAAAACACCCCGACGTAGCCAATGACAAGCAAGGCTATGCCAATCAGGCCCATTGCAGCTTGCCCCCGGCTGTCATTGGAAGAGCGTGACGAACGGTGGCTGCTGTAAAACGAAATCCGCATCAGGAAGCTGCCAATCTGGCCAATCATCAGGATGCCGGCGAGAATCGCGATCAGGCGGACGTTCAGCCGCATATCGCCGTTCAGGATGTGACTGAACTCATGGCCGACCACGCCCTGAAGCTCGTCACGGCTGAGTTGGGTGATCGCCCCGTGGGTAACCACCATCACGGCTTCGCCCGGCGTGTAGCCAGCGACAAAGGCATTGATGCCGGTTTCCTGGGTCATCACATAAAGTTCCGGTACCGGTACGCCGCTGGCAATCGCCATCTCCTCGACAATGTTGCGGAGCTTGCGCTCATCACCGTCGCGGGTGTCGGGGTCAATCGGCCGGGCACCCACCATCTTGGCGACGCGGGTGCCACCGCCGGCCAGGTCGACCCATCGAATCAGGGAACTCACACCGATCAGGGTGACAACGGTGGCCGACGTCAGCAGGCCGTGGCTGGAGAGCAGCCAATCGTGGAAGGCCAGACCTGATGTTTCGCTCCGGGTGACAAAGTACCCGACCAGGCTGACGGCCAGGGTGATCAGCACGACGGCGGTCAGGAACAGGAACACGAGCAGGCTGGTGTTGCGCCGGGCACTCGCCTGGCGCTGGAAAAAACCGGAATGAGCCATGGTTCAGAGCGTCAGAAGGCCACTTTGGGAGCCTGACGGGCCTCCGGCGACTCAAGCTCGAGTTGCGAGGTTTCCTTAAACGCAAACATGCCGGCAATGAAGTTGTTGGGGAATTGCTCGCGGAAGATGTTGTAGCTCATCACACCGTCGTTGTACGCCTGGCGGGCGAAGGCGACCCGATTTTCGGTACTGGAAAGTTCCTCCATCAACTGCTGGATGGTCTCGTTGGCCTTCAGTTCCGGGTAGTTCTCCGCCACCGCGTAGAAATTGGCCAGGGCCTTGGTCAGCAGGTTTTCAGCGCTGCCGAGACGCTGGATTTTGGTGCCGTCACCCGGGTCGCGAGCAGCATCTTTCTGAGCACTGACCGCGTTATTCCGTGCTTCCATCACCTGAGTGAGGGTGGATTTTTCATGGTCCAGGTAGGCTTTGGCGGCTTCGACGAGGTTGGGGATCAGGTCATGCCGGCGCTGCAGTTGTACGTCGATCTGGGCGAAGCCGTTCTTGAACTGGTTTCTCAGCGAGACAAGACGGTTATAGATAAAAACCAGATAGATCACTGCGACGGCGATCACAATCAAACCGATGACGGTAGTTCCCATAGCAACTCCTCGGGGGATTAAGGTTTAGGCGTTATTCTCGGCGAACTGTTCGTGAAATCCTTTAACGAAGGTCTCAAATTCGCGTGGTTGTAGCGGTTTGCTGAAGTAGTAGCCCTGGGCGAGTTGGCAGCCCCGCTGGCTCAGGTAGTACTCCTGTTCTGCGGTTTCCACACCTTCGGCGACCACAGAAAGGTTCAGGCTCTTTCCAAGATCAATGATGGTGTTGGCAATGCGGGTGTCTTCTTCGTTCACCAGCAGGTCGCGGATGAATTGCTTGTCGATTTTCAGATGCTGTACCGGCATCTGCTTCAGGTAGGTGAGGGATGAATAGCCGGTGCCGAAGTCGTCCACCGCGATACTGATCCCCGCCTTGTTCAGGCGGTGCAGCTTTTCAACCGCGTCCGACAGATTGGTCATAAAGCTGGTTTCAGTCACCTCCAGCTCAAGCCTGCCGGCCGGGATGTTGTGGCGCTGCAGGGTTTCCAGAATGTCGTGGACGATGGTGTCCTGGCGCAATTGTACGGCCGACAGGTTGACTGCAATTCGCAGCGGCGTGCCTTCAGACGCCCAGCGGGCGGCTTGCCAGCAAGCCTGTTCCAGTACCCACTGTCCGATCTCGACAATGGTGCCGTTCGACTCGGATACTGGAATGAAATCGTCCGGTGGCACCAGGCCCCGTTCCGGGTGTTCCCAGCGAAGCAGGGCTTCGGCGCCAATGACGCGCTTGCTCTCCAGATTGATCTGGGGCTGGTACACAAGATGGAACTGGTGATTGGCAAGAGCGTTGGAGAGATCTTTTTCAAGCTGCTTGCGGTCCCGGATTTCCTGATCAATGCTGGCGACATAGAACTGGAAGTGATCCTGCCCGTTCTGCTTCGCCAGTGTCATGGTCTGTTCGGCACTTTGCAGTAACCGGTCTGCTTTGTCGGTGTCGGAGGGGAACAGGGCCACACCGAGCGTAGCCGTTGTCGCAACATTCTGGTTTTCCACCAGCATTGGCTCTCCGATGCAGGCGAGAATGCGTTCGGCCGTGTCTGCTGCCTGAAACCCATCCCGCAGGCCTTTCTCGACAATCACGAACTGGTCACTGCCAAGGCGAGCGATGGTAAAGCGGGTGCTCCCAAGCCTGGCGACCAGCCTGTCGGCGACGGTCTGAAGGATCATGTCTCCGGTGCGGAATCCGCATTGCTCGTTGACGGACTTGAAGTCGTCTATGCCGCAGACGATCAGTGACAGCACGTTGCTGCGCTTCCGGGCTTCCTGGATGTCCCGTTCCAGTAGCTCCATAAAGGTGTCACGGCTTGGAAGGCCGGTTAGCTGGTCAAAGCGGGAAAGCCGGCTGACCCTGTCTTCCGCTTCGCGGTGGCGTTTCTGGCTGTCACCGATAGCCACTAACAGGTTGTTGGTGGCGTTTACCCAGAGTCCAAGCTCATCCCTTTGGTGCCCCGCCGGGATCGTGACCAGTCGATCATCCGGGTGTTCCGGATCTACCTGCTTTACCGAGCGTACGATCCGCAGTAGCGGGCGGGTCAGGAGCAGGTGGAACACGTAGTAGAGAACCATTCCGAGAATTAGCGCCGTTGCCACGCCGGAGGCGAAGGTAACGGTGGCCCGGTCAAGCCAGGTTCTGGCGGCGGGGGCAGTGTCGTAATGAACTTCCAGGTATCCGTAAACCATGTCCGAGTCGGCGTCACGGACGAGGGGGGTGCGATACAGTCTTTCGGCGTCAAAAATCGGGTCGGTTACCGGGCGGAAGGTGGTTTGCTGCAGTGGTCGGTTACGATTACCCAGTGCTTCACCGTCCGGGTGGGCGATTTGGGCCATATGGACCGCTTCCCGCGCGAACAGGCCATCGACCACTTGCTGGGCCAGTTCCGAATCGATGCTGAAGACGGCCTGGGTCGCGGCGTCCTTGACCATGGAAATGGTCTGGGCAGCCTGATTGTCGAGGTCCACGGAAACGCGCCGTGCATCCAGAATTACTTGCACTGTGCTGACGACCACGCCACTGAGCAGGGCTATGGCGAGAATCCACCAGAAAATGCGATAGCCCAGGCGATGTTCAACCTCGAAGGAGTTTTTCATTCAGGCCTGTCTGTCATCCGTATGATCGAAGGTCATGGTCGCACACTAGCCATGACTTGGGGAATTACGCCCCGGTTGGCTTGTAAGTATGGTCCCGGGGCGGCGTAACCTCGTTGAGTATCGGCAATTTTTTCAGAGAATGCAGGGCATACGTGTATCAATTTGTAAGGTTTTCGTTCGCTCGGATACACAAACGCCCGCACAGGGCGGGCGTTTGTGTTGCAGCGGTCTTCAGCTGCGGTCTGTCAGTCGTTCTGCGTGTCTGATCAGGCCAGGTTTTCGTTCACGAAATCCCAGTTAACCAGATTCCAGAAGGCTTCCAGATAGTTCGGACGGGAGTTGCGGTAATCGATGTAGTACGCATGCTCCCAAACGTCGACAGTCAGCACCGGCTTGTCGGCGCCGGTCAGCGGGGTTTCCGCATTGCTGGTGTTAACGATGGCAACGCTGCCGTCAGCCTTCTTCACCAGCCAGGTCCAGCCTGATCCGAAGTTGTTGGCGGCCTTGTCGTTGAATTCTTTCTTGAAGTCTTCAAACGAGCCGAAGGCTTTTTCGATGGCGTCCTTGGCTGCTCCGGTCGGAGCGCCGCCGCCGTTCGGGCTCAGGCAGTGCCAGTAGAACGTGTGGTTCCAGACCTGTGCGGCGTTGTTGAACAACGGGCCGCTGGCGCTCTTGATGATGTCTTCAAGAGATTTGTTGGCATTGTCGGTACCTTCGACCAGGCCGTTCAGCTTGGTTACGTAGGTGTTGTGGTGCTTGCCGTAATGGTACTCAAGGGTTTCCTGGGAGATGTGCGGTTCCAGAGCGTTCTTTTCGTACGGTAGTGCGGGAAGTTCAAATGCCATGAGGTCGTTCTCCCTGTCTCTCTGTTTTATGTGGATGTACAGTGGGCCAATATAAGGGCGATTTGAGCTATATCAACCCCTTGGTGTTAAAGAACTTTTAAACTCCGGGCTGCCCGGAAGAAACTGTGCGCAGTTTCGGACGCGCCAGATCAGTTCCTCGTAGCTGTCCGCCAGAATGTTCACATGGCCAAGCTTTCGGCCCGGGCGCTCCCCTTTATTATAGAGGTGTAAGTGCGCATACGGCAGTTCGAGTATGCGCTCAATGTCGCCGTGCTCGCCGATGATGTTGATCATACAGCTCAGGCCCCGGGGCTCGGTGTTGCCCAAGTGATGTCCGCTTACAGCCCGGATGTGATTCTCGAACTGGCTGGTCATCGCACCTTCAATGGTCCAATGGCCGGAATTGTGAACCCGTGGCGCCATCTCATTGGCCACAAGTCCGTCCGCCGTTTCGAACAGTTCGAGAGTCAATACGCCGACATAGTCCAATTCGTTCAGTAGGGCGCGAATGTACCGCTCTGCATCTTCCTGGACCGACTTGTCCAGATCGGGAGCCGGTGCGATGGAGTACCGAAGAATGCCCTCGTGATGGGTGTTTTCTGCCATCGGGTAGAAGGCCAGGTCACCGTCCTCTGCGCGCACCGCGATCATGGATACCTCGCGCTTGAAGTCGACGAACTTCTCGACGATCAGGCGCGGGTGTCCGATGGCGGCCCAGGCTTCAGCTGCGTCTTCGGGGCTCCGGAGAACCGCCTGGCCCTTGCCGTCATAGCCTTCGGTGTTGGATTTTGCCACCACCGGGCAGCCAAGCTCTTCGGCCGCCGCCTGGAGGGAGTCTGCACTGTCGGCGATTCTCCACGCCGGGGTGGGAATGCCCAGCTGACCAAAAAGCGTCTTTTCCAGTTCCCGGTTCTGGCAGACCTGAAGGGCGCGGGGGCAGGGGTGGACCGGTTTTACTTTTGCCAGTTTCTCGGCAACACTCACCGGGAGATGTTCAAATTCGTAGGTGACACGGTCTACCCGGGACAGGAAGTCGTCCTGATACTGACCTTCACGGTCAATAATGACTTCGCCCAGTCCCGCGCTTGGGCTGCCCGACATGTCGTAGAAAACAAAGGTTTTGGCCAGCGGGTAACCGGCAAGGGCTAGCATGCGTCCAAGTTGGCCTGCACCTAAGACACCAATTCTCATCTTCATTCTCCTGCCACTGAGAGGCAAATTAAGCGGTCAGTGTGACCGATTTCGGACGATGGCGGAACGACCTACTGGTCTCGGGGGTCCGGGTTGTCCAGAACCGTTTGTGTCTGTGATGAGCGGAATTCATCAACGGCCTTGCGAACGCTGTCGTCGGCGGTACCGACAATCTGGGCCGCCAGCAGGCCGGCATTGGTGGCGCCTGCTTTGCCGATGGCCAGGGTGCCCACGGCGATGCCGCCGGGCATCTGGACGATGGAAAGCAGGGAATCGAGACCGTTGAGTGCCTTGGATTGCACAGGGACCCCGAGGACCGGCAGGGACGTCTGTGAGGCAACCATGCCGGGGAGGTGCGCGGCACCGCCGGCGCCTGCAATAATCACTTTCAGGCCACGTTCCGAAGCCGTCTTGGCGTAGTCGAACAGCAAGTCGGGCGTGCGGTGGGCCGAGACCACTCTGGTTTCGTAGGCGACGCCGAGCTTTTCAAGCATCTGCGCGGCGTGTTCCATAGTGGGCCAGTCCGATTTGGAGCCCATGATGAGTCCTACAAGCGGCTGCATAAGCAACGGTCCTGTGATAATTGGAAAGCCGGCCATTGTATGTTTTGGCTACTTACCATGCAACAAAGCCTGGCTGTTTGCAGAGCTGTCCCGCCCCCTGATGCCAAGGCTCCATTTCACCAAGTTTATAAGTGCATGTATTATCGGGTCTTGAAGTAAGGCCCGTCCATATTCAGGAGTTGTAATGGAACCCATCCGCCCAGATGACGATGAACTCAGATCCGAGGCCCCGATTATTCGTGCAGAGCGCAGGGATCCGGAGCAGAAAAAACCAGAGGACTCCTCCCGGGGTGGTGGAGGAAAACCGTCCCGTGAAAACGGCTCCGGAAAAGGCGGTGGCCGTGGCGGCCGGTCGCTGTTGTGGCTCGTGCTGGTTGCCGTTGCCGCGGCTGCAGGCGCTGGCTGGTATTCCCAGAACCAGCGGATTCAGGCGTTGGAGGGGCAGCTGGAAGAGGCGGATTACTGGGCCCGGCAAAGCAAACTGGCGCTGGCCCGGTTCGAGGGCGAATTGTCGGAAACGGGTGAGAACCTCCAGGAACGTGGGGCCTCGCTTTCGGAACAGATTGCCGCCAACGACAAGGATCTGGAGTCGGCCAACAGCGAAATCCGGAAATTGTGGGTGGTGGCCAATGAGCGCAACAAGGCTCGTCTGAATGAGCATCAGGAGCGGCTATCCGCCATTGAGAAAGGCCTCGCAGAAAATGTCGAGGCACTGGCGGCACTGGGAACCTCGGTTGATCAGGTGAATAAATCATTGGCCGCCGACATCGCAGCGCTCAGGGAGCAGACCCAGACCTCCATTGTTGCACTGCAGGAATCCACGCGGCAGGCCACGGATCAATTAACAAGGCTCAGTCAGCAGATGGCTGATGTGGATCAGGTGATCGAAAGCCGAATCCGTCGGTTCGAGCAGGAACAGAAGCTTGGCATTAACGGAATGGAAGGCCGAATCACGGCCCTTGAAAACAAATCGGATGCGCTTGCCGGCGAGAGCAGTGTCAGGGCGCTTCAGAATGAGGTGGCCAGCCTCAAGCGCACGGTTCAGGCGATAGACTCTTCAAGAGCGCAGCTGACGTCTCGCCTGGTTCGTCTTTCTGAAGAGGTGAACATGCTGCGGTCACAAGTATCCCGGAACTAGGTCGAGCCGTGGGGATTCGGGGGCGTTTCGATCGTTTGTAACGGTTTGTATTCATCCCTTTGCGGTAGCTCTCATTTCTGTCCTTGAGCAGTTGTTATCATCAGGCAACTCGCGGAAAAATGAAGAGTGAATAACAATGAAAACCCGAATGCCCCAAGCCGTTCCGGCTGCTCACCGGCTGTCTGCATTGGCCGCTCGGGCCCTGCTTGCCTCAGTGCTGTTGCTCAGTTCCGGTTGTACGATTTATCAATCAATTGGCAAGAGCGTTGGTGCTTTCCTGCATCCGGTATCCGGTCCCGATTTCGTGCACATCCCTGACGACGAATGGGACCGGAAGAATGCTCTTCTTTATTTCTATCGCACCCATTCCCAGTGGGCGGCGGATGAGATTGAGTCCCCCAGCGTCTACATTGACGACAAACACTATTTCAATATCCGCAATGACAGTTATACCTGGCTTGAGGTGAGCCCGGGAGAGCGTCATATTGCCATGCGGCGACCACTCCTGGGACTCGAGGGGCTGAATTCCTTCAGTTTGAGCCTCATCGCTGACGCCACCCTGAAGGTTGAGGCCGGGCGCATCTACTACCTGCGATACAACGAACTGACCGAGCCCGAACAGGCCCATCCGGATCTGGATCCTGAGCATCCCCTGGCCCAGGGGGATCTGCAATTGGTGACGCGGGGCTACGCCATGCAGGCGGGCGAGATCGTCAGCACGCGCTTCCTGAACAGCGATCTTCTGGCACCAAACCATGCCGCCACCTCGATTGTCGAGACCAACGAGGATATGGATTACGAGCGGAAAATGGTGGTGCTCGAAGAGGAGCGGGAGCTGGAGATTGAGCGCCTGAAAGAAGAGGGCAAATACGAATCGGCTTCCTGGTTCTGGCCCTTTGGTGGCGGCCCCACGGTTCCCCTCGAATCCGAGAAAAAAATCGAACAGCTCGAGCGGGAGTACGCACAGCTTGAGCTTGAACGAGAGCGGCAAGAAGAAGCGGAATCGGGCGGAGGCTGGTGGATTTTTTGACGGATTGGCCCGGGCGACAAGGACTGTGAGCGATTTCACAATTGTCGAGTCGGGGTGCCGTTACTACACTGACATCGGTTGAAACATTCAGGAAGTCAAAACCATGTCCTTGAAGGATTCATTACAGGGCAGGCTCGAGAAGCTTGCCGACGAGGTAGTGCCTCAATTGCTGGGCACTTGGAAGGATCTCCAGAAGCGGCTGGATGACCTGAATTGCTCACTGGCCAATCGCGCGGTTCCCGAAAAGAGGCGCTCGAAGGTCAGCGAGCTTTCCTTGCGTCAGAAAGCCGAGCAGGCGGGGCAGGGGCGGGCCAGTCTGAAGGTCGTGAAACGGCCGCGAAAGACGGCCGTCAAATAATAGCTTCTGTTCAAAAAATGCCCACTTTTTAGAGGGTTGGAAGTTTTTTCTGGTTTTTCCGGGAAAATATTTGACACCGTCAGTGAAATGCTTAAAATGCGCGTCTCACTTGGTTGAGACAGCAAGTCTGCTTCGGCCAGTGAGAGTCTTTGAATGGCTTTCAAAACGGAAAGCGCGAAAGTGGGTGGTTAGCTCAGCTGGGAGAGCATCGCCCTTACAAGGCGAGGGTCACTGGTTCGATCCCAGTACCACCCACCACTTTCAAAGTGCATCACCGGATCACCCCATCCGGTTTTAGATTCGGGCCCTCAGGGTCAGGATTGATGCGGAGCGGTAGTTCAGTTGGTTAGAATACCGGCCTGTCACGCCGGGGGTCGCGGGTTCGAGTCCCGTCCGCTCCGCCATTTTATTCCCGGGTGGTTAGCTCAGCTGGGAGAGCATCGCCCTTACAAGGCGAGGGTCGCAGGTTCGATCCCTGCACCACCCACCAGAATTCTCGAAAAAGGCAGGCCTCAGGGCCTGCCTTTTTTGTTGCCTATTTGCCTATCAGCGACTGGCCACACACCCTCACCACGTTGCCATTAACGCCGCTCGATGCCGGGTTGCAGTACCAGGCAATGGCCTCCGCAACATCCACCGGCTGGCCGCCCTGTGACAGGCTATTCATTCGACGCCCCGCCTCGCGGATCGTCATGGGCATTGAGGCGGTCATCTGGGTTTCGATAAAGCCTGGGGCAACGGCGTTGATGGTGATGCCGTTCTTCAGTTGTTTGGCCATGGCCTCAACGTAACCGATGACGCCGCTCTTGGCCGTGGAATAGTTGGTTTGCCCGAAGTTACCGGCAATGCCACTGATAGATGAAATGCACACAATGCGTCCGTTTTCGCGCAGCAATTCCCGGTGAGCCAGTTCTTCGTCAATGAACTCTTCAGCACTCAGATTGACGGCAATGGTCATATCCCAGAAGTGCTCCGGCATGTTACCCAGGGTCTTGTCGCGGGTGATACCGGCGTTGTGGATCACCAGATCAACTCCCTCGAAGTGCTCCTGGACAAAGTCCGCGATCAGTTTGGGCGCGGCCTTGTCCGTGATGTCGCAGGCGAGGGCCTTGCCGTTGATGGCGTCGGTCACCTTCTGCAGTTCGGCCATCGCCGGTGGAATGTCGAGGCCAATCACGGTCGCGCCGTCGCGGGCCAATGTCTGGGCAATGGCCGCGCCAATTCCTCTCGAGGCGCCGGTTACCAGGGCTACCTTGCCGGTCAGCGGGGCGACCGGGTTGGTGGCCGGCGCGGCCGTGCTTTTGCCAATTCGGACAACCTGGCCGGAAACATAAGCCGAGCGGGCGGACAGGAAAAAGCGAACGGTGGAGTCCAGTTGTTTCTCCGCGCCCGGCGCCATCCAGACGAGGTTGGCGGTTGAGCCCTTCTTGCCGATCTCCTTCCCGACACTTCGGACAAAGCCTTCCAGGGCCTGCTGGGCTGCGGCCTGGGGGGCTTTCCGGCAGGTGGCCGGATTCTGGCCAATCACCAGGACCCGGGCATTGCCGGCAAGTTTCTTGATGGTCGGGTGGAAGAAATCGTAGACCGCTCTCAGCTCATCCGGGGTCTTGAGGCCGGTGGCGTCAAAGATCAGGGCGGAAAAGGTCTGCTCGACATTCTGGCCCAGGTCCAGTGCTTTGGCCTTGTTGCCAGCTTTTGCCGAGTCTGTAAGCGAATTGATGCCAGCGGCGTGATGGAGGGTGGCCGCACTGGCGCCCAGAATGCTGCCCAGGGTCGAAACGGTTTTGCCGCCGGTGCCGGCGCCGATGAGTACGTCACCCTCGATAAAGGGCTGGTCCAGCCGTTGGAGGCGTTTGAGCGGGACCGGTGAGGGCAGGCCCAGCGACTGGGCCGCGGTTTTGCCCACCGGAGTATTCACGAATTTAAGGTAGAGGTCAGACATAGGTTCTTCCTTGTGGTTGCTGAGGGGCATCTCGGATGCGAATCGACCAACAGGGTAAAGAATCGGCCAGTTTTTGTATTGACTCAACGTATAGGGTGCATTGTCAGGCATGCCAATGAGCGACTAGTCTTTCTGGTTAGACTGCTTTCAGGTTACCCATTTTCAGCAAGGACATCATCATGGCACAGGCTTCGAAAACCACTCAAAAGAAAGCACCCGCATCCGCAAAGCCCGCGTCGGCGAAAAAAGGAGCGACGGCTGGTACGGGCGTTCGCCGGGTCGCCATTCTCGGTGGTAACCGGATTCCGTTTGCCAAGTCGAACACCGCTTACAGCAAGATCAGCAACCAGGAATTGCTGACGTCGGCCCTGCGTGGACTGGTGGACCGCTACAGTCTTCAGGGCCAGCGTCTGGGTGAAGTGGCCGCCGGTGCAGTGATCAAGCATTCCCGGGACTTCAATCTGACAAGAGAATCGGTGCTCAGCTGCGGATTGGCCCCGGAAACGCCGGCCTACGACGTTCAGCAGGCCTGTGGCACAGGGCTCGAAGCGGCCATTCTGGTGGCCAACAAGATTGCCCTGGGGCAGATCGAGTGTGGTATTGCCGGTGGTACTGATACCACATCTGACGCCCCGATTGGTGTTGGAGAGGGCCTGCGTGAAATCCTGCTGGATCTCAACCGGGCGAAGACGACAAAAGAGCGCTTGAAGATTTTGGGCCGTTTTCGTCCCGGGCACCTGGTTCCTGAAATTCCCGAGAATGGGGAGCCGCGCACCGGCATGTCCATGGGCGATCATGCCCAGGTTACGGCCCGGGAGTGGGGAATCGCCCGGGAAGATCAGGATCAGTTGGCCATGGAGAGTCATCAGAAGCTGGCCAGGGCCTATGAAGAGGGCTTCTTTACCGATCTGATGACGCCGTTGGCCGGGCTGGATCGGGACAACATCCTTCGTCCGGATACCTCGCTGGAGAAACTCGCCACGTTGAAACCTTGTTTTGACCGTGAGAACGGCACCATGACCGCAGCCAACAGTACTGCTCTGACCGACGGGGCTTCCTGCGTATTGCTGGCCAGTGAGGAGTGGGCCAAGGCCAACAACTACGAGGTAAAAGCCTGGCTGACGTTTTCTGAGGTCGCAGCGGTCGACTTCGTGGTCAAGAAAGAAGGTCTGTTGATGGCGCCGGCCTATGCGGTACCGAGAATGCTGGAAAAAGCTGGCCTCAGTCTTCAGGATTTCGACTTTTACGAGATTCATGAGGCCTTCGCGTCACAAGTGCTGGCGACGCTCAAGGCCTGGGAGGATCCGGGATTCTGCAAGGACCGTCTGGGGCTGGAGAAGCCGCTGGGGAGCATTGACCGCACCCGGCTCAACGTTAAGGGCAGCAGTCTCGCGGCGGGGCATCCGTTTGCCGCCACCGGGGGGCGAATCGTCGCCACCCTGGCGAAGCTGCTGGAAGAGAAGGGCAGCGGTCGCGGCCTGATTTCCATCTGTGCGGCCGGCGGGCAGGGGGTAACGGCCATCCTGGAGCGCTGAGTTCCGGAAAATTCCAATTTAGCTTTGACAGGCCGGACTCCAGCCCTTATCATGCGCGCCACGTTGATCGGGGATTCCCCGAAAGACAACCAGTTTGATGCGGGGTGGAGCAGTCTGGTAGCTCGTCGGGCTCATAACCCGAAGGTCGTTGGTTCGAATCCAGCCCCCGCTACCACTATTTAAAAGCCGACGTTTCAGTCGGCTTTTTTATTGCCTAGAATCCCGCCGGAGGCTGAAAGCCAGCCAGTCCGGCCTCTTCCAGTAATTGCCCGAACCGTATTGTCGTCAGGTCCTTGCCGGGGGCTCCAATCACCTGAATATTGAACGGCAGGCCCTCCTTCGTTCGCCCCACTGGCACCGAGGTCGCAGGCAGGCCCAGTAAGGTGGCAAGTGCAATCCAGCAGAACTGATCCATATAGGCTCTTGGTTGGCCCGCTACCATAATCCGGCGTTTGAACACCGGTTGGCTGTGATCGTGCCTGATCGCCGTTGTGGGCGTCACCGGTGTGAGCAGGACGTCGAATTCTTCGAACAGGCTTTCGATTTCGCTGCGCATTTTCTCGCGCATTTCGTTCCAGACCGCCCACTGGTGCGCGGCCTGATTGACGCCACGGCCATACTCACCGATACAGGGGGTAATCGGACCAAAGAGCTTCAGCCACCGTTCGAACCGTGCAATGAACTTCATCTGACGGCGCTGAGCAGGCTTCAGTGAGGTCGCCAGCAGGCTTCCGAGGAGATTGAAGTAGGCCGGCAGGATATGTTCGAGATTGAGTAACTGGTGTTTGGCCTCGGCCACGAGCGAGCCGCGTTCTTCGAGCCGGCTCGCCAGACTCTGATAGCCCTGGCTGAGTTCTCGGTCGATCGGGCAGAGCGGATCGTCCAGCCAGAGCCCGACCCGTGCCTGCTCCAGGTGGTCCAGACTGGCGGGCTCCATGTTGAGCGACCAGCTCCGGCTCTCGGCCGGGCGAGGACCGGCAATAACGCCCAGCAGGAGTTCCAGATCCCTGCTGCAGCGGGCCATGGGACCGCCTTCGGCCAGGTCCGGTCGGGACTGGGTGCCGGGAGGCCCCGGAATGTGCCCCCGGAAGGAGACCAGGGATCGGGTTGGTTTGTGGCCGAATACGCCGCAGAAATGCGCGGGCGTGCGAATGGAGCCTGCCAGATCGCTGCCGACCTCCAAGGGGGTCATGCCGCTGGCGAGCGCCGCAGCGGCACCGCCGGAGGACCCACCGGGGGTATGTCCGGAGTGGTAAGGGTTGTTGGTTACACCAAACAGCTTGTTGTAGCTCTGCAGATCGGTGGCATAGACGGGCACGTTGGTCTTGCCAAGAATAATGGCGCCGGCCTCTTCCAGTTGCCGGGCTATGTCCGCGTGTTGTTCGGGCATGTGTTTCTGCAAGGCTGGTGCGCCTGCGGTAGCGGTCATGCCGGAAACTTCCCAGGTGTCCTTGAGAGTCAGGGGCAGGCCGTGCAGTGCTTGCGGGGCTTCGCCGGCCGCCAGTCTCTGGTCGGCTGCCCTGGCTTGTTCCAATGCCCCGCTTTCATGCAGGGTCACCACGGCATTGACGGCGCCATTATGCTGCCGGATGCGCTCAAGAAAGGTCCGGGTCAGGCTTTCGCTGGTTACTTTGCCAGCTTTCAGGTCCGCCAGTAACGCGTGGGCGGGCTGGTAATGGAGTGAATTCATGAGCGCTGGGCCTTGTTGTCGGTACAGAAGGAGTGAGGATATCAGGGTAAATTTTCGCGCCAGTACTTCACACGGACCTGCGTCTTGACAGCATCGATGATCTCGATGATGAGGTTGATCAGCGCCTCATTCTCGGTCTCGTCTGCCTGCATCTGTTCAGGGCTCGGCAGGAATACGTTAACGATATCCTCGATGAAGGCGTGATTGGAGGCCGAAGCCAGGTCGTCGAGTATCTGGTGGATCACATTGGCAACAATATCGCCGACCGCTTCTTCCAGCGTTTCCTGGATAGTGGGGCCGACCACCGGCAGGTACTTCAGGCGGGACAGCTCAAGGTTTTGCTTGAGGGCGGTGTCTACCCGGTCCTCCAGGTAACTGCGCAAGGCCCCCCGGTTGGGTACATAGCCCTCCTGGGCGGCTTCGGCAACGCGGTCTGAAATCCAGTCGGCGAGCATGCCGCGGCGGGGGTAGAGAATGTCCTGCTGGATTTTGTCGAACAGCGGGGATCCGCGGCGGACCTCTTGCTGAACCCCGCTTAGCACCTTCAGAACGATTCGGTCGGACAGCTCTTCCATGAACGCCTCGTAGTAGAAATTCACGAAGCGATAGAGCTTGGTGCTGGTTACATCAATGATCTTGTACTGATGCAGGCGATAAATGATCGAGATGACCCGAAGAATCCGCAGGAAACGGAGACTGCCCACGGGGATACAGCCAACCAGGTCGTACCAGTGGATAAAGGGGTAGAAATACCAGCGGTCATAGACTTTGGCTTTGACGGCGTAGCCCCAGCGCAGGAAAAACTCGGTCAGAAAAACCGAGACGAAAATCATGTCGTAAAAGATAAAGCGTTCGTGGATCGGGTGGTACAGGCTTTGTAGTCCCGGGGTGTATTCCCGCAGAAGGTTCTGGACGGCCACGAAGTTGTAGATGGAGTCCCAGATGATGAAGGCCAGGTTGATGATGAGCAGGCCAAGCATCAGGAAGTCGACGATGAACCAGACAAGTTGATGGCTGGACTTAAGATTCTCTCGATTAATGTGGAGCATTCAGGGCTTCCGGTTGCCTGCCAAGACGTTATAACCTCCTGACAGGTTAGCTTATTTTGTTCCTTACGACGACTCGCCATGGATTAACTTGACCGCCTGCAATTAAACTTCCACGCTTGAACACGGACGCACTGTTCACGACCCTCAACCCTGAAGCAGCCGGATGCTACCAATAAAACACGTTGTTACATCAGGCCGGCTCCGGCTCCTCGCATTACTGATCCTGTGGGCGCCTTTGTCGGTTTTTGCCCAGCAGGTCGAGGTGACGATCAAAGGGGACTACCCGAAGCTCAAGGAGAATGCCGAGGCCTTCATCGGAGAGGTTGAAGGTCGAAGTGCCAGCAATCTGCGTCGCTACGCATCAACCGCAGTCAATCAGGCGAGTCGGGCCTTGCGCGCGCTCGGGTATTACAGCCCGCAAATAGACTGGCGTGTCGAGGAAGGGGATGCCGATGAGGTCTCCCATCTTATTCTGGACATCGTTCCCGGTGAGCCAGTCAAGGTCGTATCGCGTTCGGTAGAGATTCGGGGAGCGGCTGCCTCTGATGCGGAGTTCACCGATGATCTGCCCGAGCACCCGAAAGAAGGGGATGTCCTCAATCACGGCCAGTATGCGGGCCTTCGTGACACCATTCAGACCCGGGCTCGCCAGCGTGGCTATTTTGATGGAACCTTCGTAGAAAAAAGCCTCAAGGTAAATCCCGAGACCCGGATTGCCGAGATCACGCTGGTCTATGACAGCGGGGAACGTTATCGCCTGGGTGACGTCTCATTCGAGGAAGGCCACTGGTTCGAGACTGGCCTGCTTGAGGACTTTGTCACCTTTGAACCGGGGATCCCCTACCACGCCGATGAAATCGCCAAGCTGAACCGGGATCTGTCCAATAGCGGCTATTTTTCCGGGATCGATATTGATGCTGTGCCATCCAGCGCGGTCGACCGGGTGATCCCGGTCAGTGTCGCCCTGACCCGACGTGATCCTCGCTCGGTCTCCGCCGGTGTTGGCTTTTCTACCGATGTCGGGCCCCGGTTGCGGGGGAACTGGCGCGAACACTGGATCAACCCCATGGGGCACAAACGGGGAGCCGATGCCGAGCTGTCCGCTCCGCGCCAGAATGTGAGCGCCTGGTACGAGTTGCCGCTCGAGCCGCCAATGACGGACCTGATCCGATTGACCGCAGGTTACCAGCGCGAAGACATCGAGAATGTCGAGTCGGAACTGTTGACCTTCGGCCAGCAGTGGCAGCACGAACTGGATAGCGGCTGGCTTCAGGTACTGTCCATTCGCTGGGAGGGTGAGCGTTTCAATATTGGCGACGACGAGACGGGTACCAGTAGCCTGTTCTTGCCGGGCGCTGGTTATTCCAAGCTCTATGCGGATTCGGCGTTGGACCCGTCGAAAGGCTACCGGTTCCAGTTTGACGTTACCGGAGCACACCGGGCGGTGCTGTCGACAGTGGACATTCTGCACGTCAATGCACTGGCCAAGGGATTGTATACCGTGTTTGGCAATCACCGCTTTCTGGGCCGGGTTCAGGTGGGCGCGGTCGCCACCAACAGTTTTGAAGATGTGCCGCCCTCGCTTCGTTTCTTTGCCGGCGGCGACCAGAGTGTCCGGGGTTACGGGTATGAAACCCTGTCCCCCGAGAACGACAACGGGGTTCCGGTCGGTGGTCGTTTTCTGCTGGTGAGCAGTGGCGAGTACCAGTACCAGTTCGCTGACCGTTGGCGAGCAGCAGTGTTCGTCGATCATGGTAACGCCATCAATGATCCGTTTGATCCGCTTGCGACCGGCGCCGGTATCGGTATTCGTTGGATCAGTCCGGTCGGGCCTTTGCGGCTGGATGTGGCCAAGGGGCTGGACCGGGAGTTCGGAGGTGGCTGGCGTATTCACTTCTCAATGGGACCTGAATTGTGACCGATCATAAGGATCGCGACGAGGATCAGCAGCCGGAGCAGGCTCCCAGCCGCCGGTCGGCCTGGTTCTGGGTGCTGCTTGTGTTGGGTGGCCTGATTCTGTTGCCTCTGGTTCTGGTGATCGCGATCTTGTTGGCCCTTAAATCCGAAACGGGTACCGCCTGGGTGATAGAGCAGATTCCCGGCCTGGAGGTGACTGAAGGCCGGGGATCGCTGATGGGTAAGTGGCAGGCCGAAACAGTTGACTGGCAGGGCTATGGCGTGGAGGTCCTGGTCGAGTCGGCGCTGATCGACTGGTCGCCTTCGTGTCTGCTCAAGAAACGGCTCTGTCTGGACGCGCTTCGGGCCACGCAGGTTGATGTGCGTGTCGAGCCGTCCCCTGACAAGGAGAGCGATGATCAGGGGATTGCCCTGCCTGGTTTGGATTTGCCGTTGGGAATCCGCATCGGTGAGGTGAACCTCGGGCCGTTCAGCCTGAATGAATCCCGAATCTGGGATCGGTTGGAATTGTCAGCCGGTGGTTCGGGATCGGACTGGCAGATCGAGCAGGCGCGCTACCAGCTGGATGACTATTCGGTCACTGTGTCCGGTCGGGTGGAAACCCGGCGGGACTGGCCCGTGGATCTGGATGTTGAAGTGTCACTGCCACCCCCGTCCGGCGATCGCTGGACGTTCGATGTGAACCTGGCGGGCAGCGTTCGCGATCTCAGGTTATCGGGACACAGCCAGGGATACCTCGAGGCAGGTCTGGAGGGCCGGTTGTCGCCCCTGGCCCCTGCCTTGCCGGCGGAACTCCGGATCACCTCGACACGTTTCCTTGCGCTCGAAACACTGCCGGAGACATTGGAGCTGCAGGATTGGTTTGTCGAGGCCGAGGGTAGCCTCGAGTCAGGTTTTCAAACCCGTGCGGAGGCAAGGTTGCCCGGTACCGAGGGGCCAATTGGCCTGACCCTGGAGGGTCTGGTGGATACCGGCGCGGCCAGAGACCTGACGCTGACAGTGTCGTCATCGTCTTCCGGGACGACCGGCAAAGTCCGCGTCACCGGTAACGTAACCTGGCTGGACGGTCTGGCGGCGGATGCGAACCTGTCACTGAACCGCTTTCCCTGGTACTCGCTGGTGCCGGAGTTGGCCGAGCCTGCGGTTAGCCTGAATCGACTCGACGGCTCCGTAACCTGGTCAGCCGGGCGCTATCACGCCAACGTAGAAGCTGATGTAGAGGGACCCCAGGGGGCGGCGACGCTGGCCTCGGTCGTGGACGGTGATACCAGCGAGACCACACTGACAGATCTGAGCGTGGTGACTGATGCCGGATCCCTGTCCGGGAGCGGTAAGGTGAATTTTTCCGGGCCTCTGACCTGGCAGGCCGGGTTGCAGCTTGACGGTTTCAATCCGGGCTACTGGGTGCCCGTCCTTGAGGCCAGCCTCAGTGGCGACATTGAAACCAGCGGGACGCTTCGCGAAGACGCTATTCCCGCCATCCAGGCACGCTGGGATTTGGCCGGCCAATGGCAGTCCAAACCGGCGCAAGCCCGAGGGTCGCTTGATTCCTCAACCGGCAGTTGGGAAGTGTCCGGACTCGAGATGACGGTCGGAGACAACCGCCTGGACGGATCCGGAACCTGGGGCAATGAGATAGCCGGCAAGCTTCGCTTGAGCTTGCCGGCCCCTGGTCAGTTGCTGGCGGATCTGGCGGGGCAGATGAACGCGGAACTGACGGTGGCGGGTACACCAGACAATCCCACGGGAGAACTGACGGTCGATGCCCGGGAACTCGGTTGGCAGGACACCCTGGGGATCGCAAGCCTGGATGTTGACGCGATTCTGGAGTCAGGCTTCAGCCTGAAGGGTCGCGTCGATGCAAAAGGCATTGAGGCTGCCGGTCAGCAACTCAAGGCGCTCACACTGAATGCGTCCGGCACCCGGGATGAACACCAGCTTGAGCTTTCGGCCAGTCATGCCGAAGCCGCCGTGCGCCTCCTGTTTGCCGGTGGTTTCAGTGAGGAGTCGTGGAGCACCTGGAACGGCTCCCTGTCCGAAGGGCTGATTGAGGTACCGGAACAGAATCAGCGCTGGGAACTGGAGTCTGCAGCAACCCTGGCGTATCAGGAGGATGGCGAACTCCGCTTTGGCGCCCACTGTTGGCGCTGGCAGCAGAGCAGTGTCTGTGCTGAAAATCAGACACTGCTGCCCACCCCGAGTCTTGCTTATCAAATTGACAACTTCCCGACGGCGGCCCTGGATCCGTTAATGCCGGAGCGGCTGCGCTGGCGGGGCAGCCTGAATGGCGAGATCGATTTGACCATGACAGAGAGCGGGCCAAGCGGGCAGGTTCGGGTCGATGCCGGTAGCGGGGACTTTCAGATTCTGGTCGATGAGGGCTGGGAGTCCCTGGATTATGAGCGTTTCATCACAGAGCTGAATCTTGAGCCTGAGAGGGCAGAGCTGGATCTGCAGCTTGCAGGTCCGCAGCTGGGGGAGCTCGCTGTCGATGTCGGAGTTGATCCGCGTTCCGCTGATCGTCGGTTGGAAGGGACATTCAGGTTGAACAATCTCGACATAGCCATGGCCGGTCTTTTTGCGGGGCTTGAGGAGATCTCGGGAGAGATCAATGGCCAGGGGAAACTGTCCGGCCCGCTAATGAAACCGGCCGTTACTGGCGAATTGGCGCTGACCAATGGTCGGGTGGTTGACCCGAGTTTGCCGATTCCCCTGGAAGAGATTTATGTCAGTCTGGGGCTGAATGGCTACTCCGCGGATATTCGCGGCAGGATTCGAAGCAATGCCCGCAGCCAAACCACACTGAATGGGTCGGTAAGTTGGGAAAATGCGCCGGAAGGGCGACTGACAATCAATGGAGAGCGTGTTCCGTTCAGCCTGGAACCCTACGCACAGGTGGAGTTGGCGCCGGATCTCGCGATTGCTTTCCGCCAGGGTGAGCTGAGTGTGACCGGCCAGCTGGCAGTGCCGCGGGGCAGCATCGAAATCAAGGGACTGCCGGCGCAGGCGGTCTCGGTGTCGGAAGACGAGGTGATTGTCGGGGTCGAACAGGAAGAGCCGGCCATTCGAACCCTGGATATGGATGTAACCGTTGTGGTTGGCGAGGATCAGGTAACCTTCGCCGCCTTCGGTGTTACCGGTGATCTTGAGGGTACGATACGCATTGGTAACAATCTTGATACCCGTGGCACCCTTCAGCTCGTGAATGGCCAGTATAAGAAGTTTGGCCAGGAGCTGGAGTTGCGCACGGCCCGGATACTGTTCGTGGGCAACCTGACGCAACCCTACCTTGACATTGAGGCCGTGCGGACGGTGGATACGGTGGTGGCCGGCATTCGTTTGAGCGGGCCCGTGCAATCGCCCGCGACGGAAGTGTTTTCCACCCCGGAAATGCCCCAGACCGACGCCCTGTCCTATTTGATTCTGGGCCGGCCGCCCCAGGGCCGGGGGGATGAAGGGCAAATGAGCGGTGCTGCGTTGTCCCTGGGGTTGACTCAGGCCAACAAGTTTACCGGCCAGATCGGTGAGGAATTCGGCATTGAACAGTTCATGCTGGAATCGGAGGGCAGTGGGGAGCAGACGTCTGTCGTGGCCAGTGGTTATCTGACGGATGAGCTGAGTGTCCGGTATGGCGTCGGTATTTTCGAGCCGATCACAACGGTGGCCCTGAGGTACGATCTCGGCCGGTACTTCTACCTGGAAGCGGCCAGTGGTCTGGCCGCTTCGCTGGACATCTTCTACACCCGGGATTTCTGAGCTCAGTCCAGTTCAAAAGTTACGTTGACTGTGGCGTGCACCTCTCGCACTCCGACGCTGGAAACGGCATCGGCCGATCCCTTGGCTTCCGCCATCATCATTGGAACCGGCCGGAAGCCACCGTTGATGTTGATGGTCACTACGTCACCACAGGATTGTTGCAGTTGCTGGGCCACGAACTCGCAGCGAGACTGGGCATTGGCGATGGCTCTGGACAAGGCTTCCTGCTCCAGGCCGGTTTCATCGGAGTGAAAAAACTGGCCAGGGCCGAGATTGTAGTTCAGTCCAATGGCCTGCGCCTGTTCGAGCAGGGGGTTGAGCAGGGAAAGGTCGTCAATGTGGAAGGTGACCGTCTGCGACGCTACCGCCTGTTTCCGAGGTTCCTCGCCCCGTTCGCTTACCGGCAGCGTTCGGCTGTAAAGGTTCACCATGGCATCCGTGTAATCCTGAAGCCTGTCCTGATACTGACGGATCGCTTCGCGCCACTGGTCCATCAGCTCGGCCACCTGCTCTGTTGCCTGTTGCGGCATCTCATGCTCGGCCTTGGCGATGAATTGCAGCCGGGCGCTGTCCGGCTGATACCGCACACTGCCTTCGCCGCTGAGGGTAACTTCGCCGGCCAATGACAGAGCCGGGACCAGCGCCAGTGAAAGGCCGAGGCTTGTTGCACGCTTCCATCTGTTCATGAGTCATTCCTCCTCTGAATTCACATCGGGATCGGGCTTTCCGGAATCCGGTTCCAGGCGGCCCAGTTTGAAGTCCAGTGCTGCCTGGACGAATTGTCTGAAAATGCGGCGATGTCCACTATGATATAGCAGATATTCCGGATGCCATTGCACGCCCATCAGCCATTGGTGGTGTGTGTTTTCGATAGCCTGAACAAACAGGTCGTTATCCACAGCAACTACCCGGAGGTTTCGACCAAGCCGTTTGATCGCCTGGCTGTGGATGCGATTGGCACCGATCATCGACGACTGCATGATGTGCCCGAGCCTGCTGTTCTTTACCACTCTCACCGTCTGCATCGGTAACAGTAGCGGGCGGTGTCGGGTATGGACGCGAAAGGGCGTCACGTTCTGGCACAGGGAGCCGCCATGGAACACATTGATAAACTGGGCACCCCGGCAGATTCCGAGCACGGGAATTCCGATGCGTTCCGCCTCTTCCAGCAATCGCTGGTCGGTGGCATCCCGTTCCCGGTCATAGTTCGCGGTGACCATCGGTTGCTGATTGTAGTGCTCTGGATGCACATGGGTTCCCCCGGACAGGACGAGCCCATCCAGCAGAGACACATCCGTTCGCGACCCGGGGCGAATATAGTGGGTGCGCCCCCCCTGCAACCTGATGCCGAGGCTGATGAGGCGATGTGCAGTGCCTTTTCGTGCCGGACCGCTGATACCGATGGTCAGTCCGGGCTGTTCATCTCCGGTTCCAAGTGGTTCAGACATAACCCCTGCTATGTAACCACTCGGCGGCTGTATCAAGCCAGCTGTGGGTCAGGTTGTGCAGATTGATCTTGCTCTTCTCCCGGAAGAGCCTGCGGAGCTCTGCCAGTTGGGAGGCATCAGAGGCGATCTGCTCCAGAATGACCCAGTCGTTCCAGACGCTGGAAAAGTGCCACGACGGGTTATCAATGTCACAGTCCGGCAGCCGGTAATGCAGGGTAGGGCGACTCTTGATCCTCGGGTCATCCACATACTGGCCCAGTAGCTCTGAGTCCAGGTGGGCGAACAGGGGTAGGAGGTCCAGTGCCCGGTTCCGCGTCGGATTGTATTCCAGGTAGTCCCGCATCAGCTGTTCCTGATCCGGTGCATAGTCATCTTCCATCAACAGATCGGTATACCGGCTGCTCCAGGGTTCGATATAGGTGGTGAATTTGCGGCTGATGTCCAGCTGGTGGCGGGATTTGAGCCACTCGTACAGTGCTGCGAAGGCCTGGAAATAGCGTACCAGCGTAGCCGGCTTCAGGTCCGGCAACTCCGGGTTAAGCTGGAGCCCGAAAGCATAATAGATCGCTTCCCGGCTTCCGAGTGCTCCTTCCTCGCGCAGCTTGTCTGAAAGCGCCTCTATCCGGGGGACTTCGGAAAACGGGATAGGGGGTGTGATGATTTCAAGTGGAACAACGCGCTCGGCTGCGGCATCAATCACTTCCATGGCCTGACCGCCCAGCTCCCGAATGGTGTCGGGCAGGCGCTCATCGGTCAGGTCCAGATCCTTGATCGGATCTGAGTCCAGCTCAATGGTGAATGACCCCAGGTCAGTATCCAGCTTGGTGACATAACGCGATTGCAGGTCGGGTTCGGTGCCCAGGAAACGCGCCATAAGATTCACCAGTGCATCGTACCCCAGTCCGGAAAGTTCAATTTCGATCCCGACGCGGCGCTCTTTGCCGTCATCGGTTCTAAGAATGTCCGGCATCTTGCAGCCAGTCGATTGGCTCATAGCTCTCCCTAACACGCGAGTTTCATGTTTTGTCACCTTACCACAATCACCGAAGCGGGCGCGTTTACGCAGCAGGCAGAAAAAACGTGGCGGGACTTTACACTGGATAAAACACTGTATATAGTCATTTTACTGTATATAAAAACAGGGCTGGTCAGAAGGGTCATTAAGGCCGGTTCCCGGGATCCCCGTGATGGAGTAGCTCAATGAAGCTGACAGCAAGGCAATCTCAGGTGCTGGAAATAATCCGGCGGTATCTGGATGAAACTGGTTATCCACCCACACGTGCGGAAATTGCCGCGGAGTTGGGCTTTCGTTCAGCTAATGCGGCGGAAGAGCACCTGCGTGCCCTGGCTCGTAAAGGGGCCATAGAAATGGTTCCGGGGGCCAGTCGAGGCATACGTCTGCCGGAAGCAGAGGAAGATCTCGGGTTGCCGGTGATTGGCCAGGTGGCTGCGGGCAGTCCGATCCTCGCCCAGGAGCACATTGAGGATCATGTCACCCTCCAGCCCAGTTTTTTCTCGCCGTCGGCGGATTATCTTCTGCGGGTGCGCGGGATGAGCATGAAGGACATTGGCATCCTTGATGGCGATTTATTGGCAGTCCATCGGACCCAGGATGTGCACAATGGCCAGGTAGTTGTGGCGCGTGTAGGCGAAGAAGAGGTGACCGTCAAGCGGTTCCGGAAGGAAGGTTCGAAGGTTTACCTGATTGCGGAGAACGACGAATTTGCCCCGATTGAGGTGGACCTTACCGAGCAGCAACTGTTTATCGAAGGTTTGGGCGTGGGTGTAATCCGACGGTCGGACCTTCACTGACCAAGTCGGGTTGCCACGGATAGTTTGAGAGCAGGTGAATCATGGAACAATTAAGCTTCAACCAGAATCTGGCTTATCAGCAAGGTGCGTTGTCCCACGCGGTACCGCCGTCTGCGGCTCCGGAGAGGCGTTCTGTGATTCGGGCCCGGCGCAGACCTGATCGTACCGATACGGCGGCTAGCGGGAACGTCACGGAGATTATTTTGCCGGAAGGTCAGGTAGAGAATTTTCAGCTGCTGCTTCCAATGCTGACGCAACTGAATCAGGAAAAGCGCTGGCTTGCCTGGATTGATCCACCTCAGGCCCTGGTCAGCAAATGGCAGAAAATGCATGGCATTGTCGCTGGCGAGCTGTTGGTGCTCAGGTCCACTTCGGATCATTCGGCGCAGGAACTGGCAGAGCGGGCATTAAGTGCGGGTACCTGCCATGCCGTCGTGATGTGGACGCGCAAGCTTGGCAATTCGGCGTTTGAGGCCCTCCAGCGGGCTTCAGCCAATGGCAGCAGTCATGGTGTCGTTCTGCGCCAGCGTTGAGGTCGGTTGCGTCACGGTTTTCCCTGTGACGCAACGCCGGGCTCTGATCAGTAGCGGCCAAGTGCCGCCGGGGCCTGTAAATCAGTGGAGGGTATAGGACTGCTGGCTGTCGACAGCTTCCAGCTCGTCATCTTCCCAGTCAATGTCGTGAGCGACATTTCCAACGGCCTCGATGCCCGCCGCGATCATGGCCTTGGCAACATTCATATCCCGGTCTTCCATCATTTCCCGGGCTTCCTCAGAGAACGAAATTTTCACAAGCGGTGCGCTATCGTCGTCGATACGACGCAACGCATAGTCGCCGTTGCTCAGTTGTACGATTTCAAAAAATGATGGTGACATTCGGTAAACCTTTCAATTAATGAGACCCGGAGTAGCTCAGCGTTTGGTTACCACTCGCTGTGCTGCTCTTCCAGGTCATCGGCAAAATTTTTCATGGCGCCAAGTGTCCGGCGCAGGCCCTGGGCTGAGCGGTCAGGCCCGGTATCGGCAGAAACCGCAATGATGTTCTCTGCACTGACCGATTTCCGGGTCACAGGTGGCCGACTCTGTGAAGCTTCCATCTGATCCAGATGGTTCCACCAGCTGCCCGGCTGGCTCTCCAGTTCCCGCAGGCGGGCAATGTCGTTGGGGGCCTCCCCGATCAACGCCGCCAGTTCATCCAGGGTTGCCGGTTCCTCGCTCCGTTTCTGGTAGAGGCGGGCAATCATCACCAGTAACAAGCGCCGTGACCTCAGCAAGAGCTCAATGGCGCCCTGAATTACCGCTTCGCGTCCCATTGCCAGTTCTGCCTCTGTGGCTGGCCGGTCTTTCATGGGCCCAGAGTCGTTCTCTAGCTGGCTCAGCAGAGTTCGAGCAAGGAACAGTTTCTGTGAAACCAGCGAATGCCACTGAGAAGCCATGGGATACCTGCAATCACGGAGCGGTCGTTTCAACCCGGAAAATTAATTCACCAGCATAACATTTCCAGCCACAAGTTTCTCCCTTTGTCTGGGTGGTTTCCGTTTCACAAGAAAATACAAACATTCACTTGAAACGGTCGTTTGAATTTGGCAAAAAGACGCCCGGTTGTGCGATCTGTGCGAAGTACGGCCATCTGCTGGTGGCCTGTAAACGGCGGCAAAGCCAGCCAAACTGCATGATTTTCTGGAGGTGTAAGGGATGCGAAACCATGTTGTCGCAGGTATTGCAGCGGTTTTGTTCGGAATGTCCGGGCACGCCCTGTCCAAGGTATCGCCGGCCGAAGCCGAACGGCTCGAAAGCGAGCTGACACCTGTCGGTGCCGAGAGGGGGGGCAACACCTCCGGAAGCATTCCCGAGTGGACGGGGGGGCTTAAAACGCCACCGAAGTCCTGGGCGAAGGGGCAGATCGAGACGAACCCATTCCCCAACGACAGGGCCCTGTTCGTGATTACGGCCGAGAATTACCACCTCTATCGGGACAAGCTGTCTGCCGGGCATATCCGGATGCTTGAGCAATACGGGCCCGAGTTCTTTATGCCGGTCTATCGGACACGTCGAACGGCAGCGTTTCCCGAGCATGTTTACGACAAGTCCCGGAAGAATGCGGTTCAGGCAGAGCTCCTGGATAACGGGAATGGCGTTCGCAACACCATCATGACCAGCCCCTTCCCGATTCCTAAAAATGGCCTGGAAGTGATCTGGAACCACATCCTGCGTTATCGGGGCACCGAGGTGGCGTTCCGCAGCGCCTCTGCCACGCCGCAAACTAACGGTTCCTACAATCCGGTGGTAAACGACTACGAATATTTCTTTGCCTACAGCAAAAAAGGCGCGGAGCTTGAGGAGATCGACAACAAGATTTTCTACCTCAAGACCGATACCATTTCGCCATCGGCGCTTGCAGGAACCATCACCCTGGTGCACGAAACCCTGGACCAGATCCGCTCTCCCCGTCTGGCCTGGCGTTACGATGCCGGCTCCCGCAGGCTTCGCCGTTCGCCCAATCTTGCCTATGAGACAGATCTGCCCAATTCGTCATCCCTCCGCTCGGTTGACCAGAAGGACATGTATAACGGGGCGCCGAACCAGTACGACTGGACCCTGAAAGGCAAGCGGGAACTGTATGTTCCCTACAATGCCTACCTGCTGCACGACCAGGATGTCCAGGCTGACGATGTTATTCGGCCGAACCATATCAACCAGACCCTGACCCGTTATGAATTGCACCGGGTCTGGGTGGTGGAGGCAAAACGCCGCACCGGCATTGGTCACATCTATGATCGGCGGGTCTTTTACGTGGATGAGGATAGCTGGCAGATTCTGGCCTCCGAGGAGTACGACGAGGAGGGTAACCTGTGGCGTGTGTCGGAGGCTCATAACATCAGCTATTACAGTGAGCCGGTATTCTGGACTACCATGGAGATGACGTATGATCTCAAGGCCAATCGTTATTATGTCGATGGGCTGAGCGACGGTTTCCCGGCATATGATTTCAATCCGGGATTCCGTGGCAATGATTTCACTGCCTCGGCCGCCCGACGGGCCGCCCGCCGCTGATTGAGGTCGAGGTCTGGGGCCGGTTCATGCCGGCCCCCGCCCACCGATTCTCACAGGTATCCAAGAGGAGAAAATGACATGGCCGATCCCCAGTCCTATCTGGACCACGTCGATCAACTGATGGCCAGTATGGGGCGCGCCCTGAGCGATCAGGACTGGGATGAGCTTGCCCGGCTCAACGGTCAGGTCAGGCCGGCGGTTGAGCCTCTGATGGCAGCTCTGGAAGCGGGCACTGTGGCTGCCGAGCCGGTTCGCACCCGGCTTCAGGAGCTCCAGCAACTGGTTGACGCGGCCAATCAGGGCGCGACACGCGCCCGTCAGGAAGCGCAGGATGCCCTCAAAGGCGTTAACCAAAATAGTCACGCCGCCAAGGCGTATCAAAACATTTCTTCAAATCGTCCCAAATAGCGTCATAAAATTGACTCTGGCGTCCTTACAGTCTTAAATACCGCACGAATCCATCAAGAGATTTTTTGTGAATGTCCAAAAATAACAAGGTGCTGGTGCTGAGCGACAATGAGTCAAGACGCCGGGACATGGTCACGATTCTTGAATTCATTGGTGAAGAGGAAGTTGTTGCCGGTGATGACGCCCTGGCGCTCCTGAAATCCGGTGATGTCGATCATCTGGCCGACGTTGCAGTCGCCATCGTTAATGGCGAGGACAAAGGCGTGGTGGATACCGTCACGTCGATTTGCTCGGCCGTTCAGGGTTTACCGGTGCTGATGGTGGGAGATCCATCGCTCAAGGGTGCGTCCGACGAGCACACGGCCCGCGTCATTGCCCGCATGGAATGGCCCCTTAACTACACCAAGTTTGTTGACTCGCTGTACCGCGCACAGGTTTTCCGGGACCAGTACGGTCGCTCACGGGAGCGCGGTCAGCAGCGCGGTCTGCAGCTGTTTCGTAGCCTGGTGGGGACGTCCCGTAAGGTCCATCAGGTCCGGCAGCTGATGGAGCAGGTCGCGGATAAGGACGTCAGCGTCCTGATCACCGGTGAGTCCGGTACCGGCAAGGAAGTCGTTGCCCGCAACCTGCATTATCATTCTGCCCGCCGGGACAAGCCATTCGTTCCGGTCAACTGCGGAGCGATTCCCGCCGAACTTCTTGAAAGCGAACTGTTCGGCCACGAGAAGGGCGCGTTTACCGGCGCCATCACGGCGCGGGTCGGCCGGTTTGAGATGGCCGAAGGCGGCACCCTGTTCCTGGATGAAATCGGCGACATGCCGCTAAACATGCAGGTGAAAATTCTTCGTGTTCTTCAGGAGCGGACCTTCGAACGGGTGGGCAGTAACCGCACCCAGTCCGCCGATGTCCGGGTTATCGCGGCCACTCACAAGCACCTCGAGGACATGATCGAAACCGGCGATTTCCGGGAGGACCTGTACTACCGGCTGAACGTTTTTCCCATTGAAATGCCGTCGTTGCGGGAGCGGGTCGAGGATATTCCGCTGTTGATCAACGAACTGATTTCAAGAATGGAGAAGGAAAAGCGTGGCTCCCTGAGGATGAACTCGGCCGCGATCATGAGTTTGTGTCGTCATAACTGGCCGGGCAATGTGCGGGAACTGGCCAACCTGGTGGAACGCCTCGCGATCATGCACCCCTACGGCGTAATCGGGGTGCAGGAGTTGCCGAAGAAGTTCCGCTACGTCGACGACTATGATGAGAATCGACCGGTTGAGGATTCGGGCATGCCGTCCAGCGTGCCCGGCCTGATTGGTCTGGATGCCCCGGCGTTGCTGCCGGTTAACGGCATCGATCTCAAGGACTATCTCTCCAATCTTGAGAAGCAGCTGATTCAGCAGGCCCTGGATGAGGCTGGTGGCGTCGTTGCCCGGGCCGCCGAGAAACTGCGGATTCGGCGGACCACTCTGGTCGAAAAGGTTCGGAAGTATGGACTCAGGGAGGAGGAGTCCGAAGAAACCTGATCCCAGGCTCCCGATAACCCCGGATAGGACGGCGTCAAAGGTTTGTAACCTGCGGCGCCGTTCTCGTTTCTGGCCGACGTAAAACCGTCATCTGCGTTCTGTCTGATTTTCCTTCCCTTTGATATTGAAAGAAAAAGTTGAGTTGGCACGGTGCTGGCTTAAGTCCCTGAAAACGAATAATCCGAATGGTGCGGCCTAATGGTTGGGCCGGTCAGGGGGTAGAAGTGATGAGTCAGGCACATTCCGTTGTTCAATCCGACGCGCAAGAGACCCAGGCCAATGCGGCGGCGGACGTTAACGATAAGGTTACGGCGCTGTTTCCGCAGCAGGACGATGAGGCGGTGGATTCCGCACTGGAGCTGTTCAACCGGATGTCCCGGCAGATTACTGACTCCTATCGAACGCTCGAATCCCGGGTCAATCAGTTGTCCGGCGAGCTGACCCACGAGACGATGCAGCGCCAACAGGAGCTGGAAGCGAAGGAGGAGTTGGCGGACCGGTTGTCGACCCTGCTGACGGCGCTGCCGGCCGGGGTCGTGGTGCTCGACAGCCAGGGCGTGGTGACCCAGACCAACCCGGCCGCGATTGCCCTGCTGGGCGAACCCCTCGACGGCGAACGTTGGGTCGATGTGATTCAGCGCTGCTTTGCGCCTCGCCGGGATGATGGTCATGAAGTCTCGCTCAAGGACGGACGCCGGGTCAGCATTGAAATCCGGACCATGGAGAACCAACCCGGACAGCTGATTCTGCTGACCGACCTGACCGAAACCCGTCAATTGCAGTCGCAGCTGGCGCATGCCCAGCGCCTGTCGGCCATGGGCAAGATGGTGGCCTCTCTGGCGCACCAGATCCGCACGCCGCTGTCTGCCGCAATCCTGTACGGCGGCCATTTGAGCCAGGAAGACCTGGACGAGGAAATGCGGCAGCGCTGCGCATCCCGCCTGATGTCACGCCTTACTCATCTGGAACAACAGGTGCGTGACATGCTGATCTTTGCCCGGGGTGAGACCCGTCTGGCGGAAGAGCTGTCCGCCGTGACACTTGTCTCGGCACTCGATTCGGCAGTGGAAGGTCTGAAACTGGCCCCCGGCGCTGAGGTTTCGGTCATCGACGAGGTGCCGGAGGACAGCCGGTTGATGTGCAACCGGGACGCGCTGGTTGGCGCCTGCACCAATCTTGTCAATAACAGCCTTGAGGCCGGCGCCACAGCCGTCGCGGTCCAGGTGACGGCTGAACACGGCGACCTGGTGGTTCGCGTGGTCGATAACGGTCCGGGATTTGAGCGCTCCGACGCTGGTCGACTCATGGAGGCATTCTACACCACGAAGTCCCATGGTACGGGGCTGGGCCTGGCAGTGGTTCAGGCCGTGGTCAAGGCCCATCAGGGGCAGTTCCGCATTGAATCGCCGGAGCAGGGTGGTGCTGTCGCCACGCTGCGTTTACCGCAACTGAATAAAAACCACTGATCGGAGGCAACCATGGCCAAGGCCCAGATTCTGATTGTTGAGGATGACCATGACCTGCGTGAGGCACTGGTAACGACGCTGGAGCTAGCCCGGTTCCGGGTACGGGAGGCCTCAAACGCCCGGGAAGCGCTGGCTCGTCTGGCGGAAGCGCCGGTCGATATGGTGGTTAGCGATGTCAACATGCCGGGGCTGTCCGGCCATGAACTGCTCTCGGAAGTGCAGCGTCTGTATCCGGGCCTGCCCATGATGCTGATCACGGCCTACGGTCAGATCGATCATGCCGTGTCCGCCATGCAGGCGGGCGCCATCGATTACCTCGTCAAGCCATTTGAGCCCCAGGTTCTGGTAGAGGCGGTCAGCAAGGTGGTCGGTGGTGTGCGCCAGAAGTCCACCGACGCGCCTGTGGCAGAGGATCCGATCAGCAAGCGGATGTTCCAGCTGGCCACAAAGGTGGCTGGCAGTGATTCCACCGTGATGATTTCCGGTGAAAGTGGCACCGGCAAGGAAGTTCTGGCCCGGTATATCCATCAGCAATCCCCCCGGGCGGATCAGCCGTTCGTTGCCATAAACTGCGCGGCCATTCCCGAGAATATGCTGGAAGCGATTCTGTTTGGTCATGAAAAAGGGGCGTTTACCGGTGCCGTGGCGTCTTCGCCGGGTAAGTTCGAACAGGCCAATGGCGGCACCATCCTGCTGGATGAGATCTCTGAAATGGACCTGGGGCTGCAGTCCAAGCTCTTGAGGGTGTTGCAGGAGCGGGAAGTAGAACGCGTGGGTGGTCGCAAGACCATCGCTCTGGATGTCCGCGTGGTGGCCACGACGAACCGGGACCTCGGCGATTACGTTCGTGAAGGCAAGTTCCGGGAAGACCTGTATTACCGGCTGACGGTATTTCCCATGCACTGGCAGCCGCTGCGTGAGCGACCGCTGGATATCATGCCGTTGGCCTCGACGCTTCTGAAAAAACACTGCCGGAAAATGAAACTGACTGGCATTACCTTCGCCGCCGATGCGAAAAATGCCCTGATGGGTCATGCCTGGCCGGGCAACGTGCGGGAACTGGACAACGCCATCCAGAGGGCTCTGGTGCTCCATCAGGGCAATGTCATTCACGCCGGTGACCTGTGCCTGGAGCTTGGTATCACCGGTCGACCGGATGCGTCCACTGCGGTAGCGTTGACGCCGTCGTCGTCTCTTTCCGAACCTTCGCAGGCAGAGTCATATGCAGGTGAGCCGACCGTCAGTGACCACTCGCAAGCTGTGGAGGACGAGACCTTTGCCGCAGGATCCCTCGGCGATGATCTGAGGCAACAGGAGTTCCGTATTATTATCCAGACGCTCAAGCAGGAGCGTGGGCGTCGGAACCGCGCAGCCGAGCAGCTTGGCATCAGTCCACGGACCCTCCGTTACAAACTGGCTCAAATGCGCGACGCCGGGATCGATCTCGATTCCGAATTGGCAATGGCCTGACATCTGGCGAAGACTCCTTCATTGGGCACTCATTCGAGTGCCCTTTTTTTGTTGCCTCCCGGATACTCAATCCGTGCTGTCAAAAGACCGTCACAGGTCTATTTTTGATCGTCCTATAGTTATTTAAACTACTGAAATAATGGAATAAAAACTACTTGGCCTGGTCATTGCTAAACGATCTGTAACGAGAATTCCATGAGTAAGTCCGCCACCACTGGCGGCGGGATCGGGAGAGAGTTATGGTCCAGCGTGCCGACATCAATAGTGTTCTGTCCGACATCCGCTCACTGCGTTCACAGATGATGCAGAATCAGCAGATTCAGCAGGATCAGTCGGTGCGGGGTCGAATTGACGGTCCTCGCCAGGTTCAGGAAACCCAGGAGACACAGGAAGCGCCGAGTTTCAGCGACATGCTGGGCAAGGCGGTGAACAACGTGAACGAACTCCAGCAGAATACCAGTGAACTGCGCACGGCCTATGAGATGGGTGATCCCAATGTGGACATTACCAGGGTGATGATTGCTGCTCAGAAGTCCTCTGTCTCCTTCGAAGCGCTGACCCAGGTTCGAAACCGCGTGGTCCGGGCCTACGAAGACATCATGAACATGCCGATCTGATAACGGAGCAGAGAAATGGCCAGCGTTCCTGCAGAAACCTCCTCCCCGAATGTTCCCGCAGCCCAGGCGTCGGATGCGCCCGATAGCGGCAACGATATGTTTTTGGGGTTCAATCGCCTGAATCTGCTCCGGCAGATTGGCCTGATGGTTGGCCTCGCGGCCAGTGTGGCGCTGGGCGTTGCCGTCGTCCTGTGGGCGCAGGAGCCGAATTACCAGCCGGTTGTGGGGGATCTGTCCTCTTACAACCCGCAGGACGTCACCACCATTCTCGAGAGCAATGGCATCGACTACAAGATGGATCCCCGGAGCGGCGCGCTCCTGGTGCCATCGGACCAGGTCTACAATGCTCGCCTGAAACTTGCGGCCGAAGGCGTGACCGACCAGAAAACCATGGGCTTTGAACTGCTGGACCAGGAGCGCGGTCTGGGTACTTCCCAGTTCATGGAAACCGTCAGTTATCGCCGTGGCCTCGAGGGCGAACTTGCCCGCACGATTGGCGCCATGCGCGGGGTGCGCAGCGCACGTGTTCACCTGGCCATTCCCGAGCGCTCGGTGTTTGTCCGCGATGCCCGTGAACCCTCGGCTTCCGTATTCCTGGAAGTCTTCGCCGGGCGTCGTCCGGAGCAGGAGCAAATCAATGCAGTCGTGAACCTGGTGGCCGGCAGCATTCCCATGATGAAAAAAGACAACGTCACCGTGGTGGATCAGAACGGCAGCCTGCTGACCGGTATGGACGGGAAAGGCGACACCGATCGAATGGAGGACCAGTACGAGTACACCTCCAAGGTTGAGGAACGCCTGACCCGGCGGGTGGCGTCGCTGATCGCGCCGATCGTTGGGGAGGGCCGCTACCGTGCCGAGGTGTCTGCGGATCTGGACTTTTCATCGGTGGAACAGGCTGAAGAGCTGTTCAATCCGGAGCAGCAGGCGGTTCGTAGCGAGCGGGAAATGAGCGAACAGCGGGTTCCCGGAGGCGGTCCCCTTGGCATCCCGGGCGCCTTGTCCAATCAGCCGCCGGCCGATGCTGCCGTGCCCGAACAGGCCGACAACGCTCAGGACGAGGAAGGCGGACAGGCCAGCCAGCCGGTGGATGTGCGTCGGGAGTCGACCCGTAATTACGAGATGGATCGCACGGTCAGCTATGTCCGTCAGGAACTGGGCCGCATCAAGCGGGTGACCGTTGCCCTGGCGGTGGACGACATGAAAGTAGTCGACCCCCAGACTGGTGAGATGAGTTATCAGCCGTGGCCGGAACAGGAGCTGCAGCGTCTCAGTATGCTGGTGCGTGATGCGGTCGGTTATTCCGCCGCCCGAGGCGACAGTGTTACGGTGATGAATACGGCCTTTGCACCCGAGGAGTCCATTGAATTCGAAGCGCCAGGCTTCTGGGAACAGCCCTGGTTCTGGGACCTGATGAAACAGGTGTTGGCGGGGCTGGTGATTCTGGTTCTGGTGCTTGGTCTGTTGCGCCCGACTCTGAAGAGCCTGTCCGGTGGTGGCCAGCGTGAACGGGGCGAAGGGTCTGGTGACCGTGGCTACGGAGAGTTGGACAGCATCGAGGGCGGCGACGAACTGCGCGAGGCCATGTCGTCACAGGATGACCTGCTTTTGCCGGGCGCGACGGACAGCTATGATAGGCAGCTTAATGCATTGAAAGGCCTGATTGCAGAGGACCCGGCCCGGGTGGCCCAGGTCATGCGCCAGTGGGTGAACGTCGATGACTGATCAAGACAACCAGCAGGGCGTTGCTGCGCCCCAGAAACCGCAGCGTAAGATCCCGCGCGTCGAGCAGGCCGCCATTCTGTTGATGTCTCTGGGTGAGGCGGATGCGGCTCAGGTTCTGAAGCACATGGGCCCGAAGGAGGTTCAGCGCGTCGGGGTGGCTATGGCCCAGATGAAGGACGTCAGTAAAGACGATGTCACCTTCGTACTGAACCAGTTCGTGGACGCCGTGGGCGGACAGACCGGCCTCGGTGTCGGCAACGACGATTACATTCGCGCCATGCTGACCCAGGCGTTGGGCGACGACAAAGCCGCCAGTCTGATCGATCGTATTCTGATCGGGGGCAACACCACGGGTCTCGATACCCTCAAGTGGATGGAGCCCCGGGCCGTCGGTGACATTATCCGGTACGAGCACCCGCAGATTCAGGCCATCGTGATTTCCTATCTGGATCCGGACCAGGCCGCCGAAATTCTGGCAACGCTGGACGACAAGGTTCGTCTGGACGTCATGATGCGTGTGGCGTCCCTGGAAAGTATCCAGCCCCAGGCGTTGCAGGAATTGAACGACATTCTCGAGAAGCAGTTCTCCGGTGGTTCCGCGGCCCAGACCAGCCGCATTGGCGGTATCAAGCGGGCAGCAGACATCATGAACTTCATGGACCGCAGTATTGAAGGCAACCTGATGGATTCGATCAAGGACATGGATCCCGATCTGGCGTCGACCATTGAAGACCTGATGTTTGTCTTTGATAACTTGAAGGATATTGACGACCGGGGCATCCAGGCACTGCTGCGAGAAGTTTCCTCGGAAGTTCTGGTGGTTGCGCTCAAGGGCGCTGATGACGCTGTCCAGGACAAGATTTTCAAGAACATGTCCAAGAGGGCGGCCGAGTTGCTGCAGGATGATCTCGAAGCGAAGGGCCCGGTCAAGGTCAGCGAAGTCGAGGCGGCCCAGAAAGACATTATTACGGTTGCCCGGCGGATGGCAGAAGCGGGTGAGATCTCACTCGGTGGTGCCGGCGAAGAAATGATGTGATGAAAGACTCCACCAAGGATCTCAACCGGATTCCCAAGGAACAGCTCACAGCCTACGAACGCTGGGAGCTGCCGCTGCTGGACGGCCAGGGCAACGAAGTTGCCCGGGAAGAGGAGCGGAACGTAAAGCCCCTGACGGCCGCCGACATCAGCGAAATTCGCAGGGCGGCCAGAGAAGACGGTTTTAACGAGGGCCGGGAAGAAGGTTATCAGGCCGGCTTGGCCGAAGGTCGGGAGCAGGGCCACGAGGAGGGTCTGCAAGCCGGCAAGGATGAAGGCCGCGAACAGGGTGAAAAGAAGGGTTACGAGGACACCCGCAAGGAAATGGATACCAGGCTCGACCGTCTGGAACATCTGATGGGTGAATTGCTGTTGCCGATCCGCCGCCATGAGGACGAGATCGAGGGCGCGCTGGTGAACCTCACCACGGTTCTGGCCCGCGCAGTGGTGTTCAGGGAACTGACCATCGATTCCTCGCAAATTCGGAGCGTTGTCCGCAGGGCCCTCGAGGCGTTGCCTTCGACCGCCGAGAACCTCCGTGTACATATCCATCCGGACGACGGTGAGCTGGTCCGCGAGGTGACGGCACGTCTGGAAACCCAGGCATCCATTATTGAAGACGATGACGTCCTACCTGGGGGCTGCCGGGTCGAAACCCGGCACAGCCTGGTGGATTTCACCGTCGAGAAACGGTTCCAGCGGGCTGTACAAAGCATGCTGGAACAACAGTCGGAAGAGGCCGTGGCCGCAGAAGCCGAGGATGTGGACGCCCTGATGGGAGACCTGACCGATTTTCAGCGCGATGTGCTGAATTCGACCGATGCCGGAGAAGCGGTCGAGTCCGGGCACCCGGACGAGAGCGGCGATGACAGGGGTGAGGGCGATGACCTCACGTCTGGCTGATCGCTTAAACCGGTTCCAGGACTTTATCGGGAGCGATCCGGGCCCCGAACTCTCCGGGCGTCTGACCCGGATGGTCGGGCTGACGCTGGAATGTGTTGGGTGCCCCATGGTGGTTGGTGACCGCTGCGTTATCCAGGGTCAGGGCTCAGGAAGCGTTGAAGCCGAAGTGGTTGGTTTTGAGGACGACAAGGTCTACCTGATGCCACTGACCGCCATCGAGGGCCTCAGGCCCGGTGCCCGGGTTGTGCCGGTTTCGGCGGCCAGTCGGGTGCCGGTCGGGCCGCAGATGCTTGGTCGCGTGGTGGACGGCAGCGGTGAGCCCCTTGATGGCAAGGGGCCCTTGCAGGCCGAGGCCCGTGTGGCCCTGTCCGGCGACATCATCAACCCCCTGAACCGGGCTCCGGTCCGGGAATCCATGGACGTGGGCATTCGCGCGATCAATTCGCTGCTGACGGTGGGCCAGGGCCAGCGCCTGGGCCTGTTTGCCGGCAGTGGTGTGGGCAAGAGTATGCTGTTGGGCATGATGACCCGGTTCACCGATGCCGATATCACTGTGGTCGGTCTCATCGGCGAGCGGGGGCGTGAGGTCAAGGAGTTCATCGAGGATATTCTGGGTGAAGAGGGCCTGTCCCGCTCCGTGGTGGTTGCCTCCCCGGCTGACGATTCTCCCCTGATGCGCCTGCGCGCCGCGATGCTCACCACCCGCATTGCCGAGTATTACCGCGATCAGGGCAAGCGGGTTCTGTTGCTGATGGATTCGCTGACCCGCTATGCCCAGGCCCAGCGCGAGATTGCCCTGGCGGTGGGTGAGCCGCCGGCCACCAAGGGCTATCCGCCCTCGGTCTTTGCAAAGTTACCGCAATTGGTTGAACGTACCGGCAACGGCCGGCCGGGTGGTGGCTCAATCACGGCGTTCTACACGGTTCTGACCGAAGGGGACGACCAGCAGGATCCGATTGCAGACGCGGCCCGCGCCATTCTGGATGGCCACATCGTGTTGTCCCGCCGGTTGGCCGAGGAAGGCCATTACCCCGCCATTGATGTGGAAGCCTCTATCAGCCGGGTCATGCCTCAGGTCACCGGGACGGAGCACTTTTCACGGGCCCAGCGTTTTAAACAGGTCTATTCCCGCTACCAGCAGGCGCGTGATCTGATCAGTGTCGGGGCTTATGTCAAAGGCTCGGATCCGGAAACCGATTTTGCCATCGCGCACATTGGCAATATGGGTCAGTTCCTGCAACAGGGTTTGAACGAAAGTGCTCCGTTACAGGAGAGCATTGATCAATTGTTGGCGGTCGTGCCAGAGCGCCGCTCTCCTGACCGTCTGAAGTCAGCAGCGCCCAATAATCAGGTTAACGCAGGCAGAGGTAATGGCTGATGCTGCGTTCCCGGCGACTGGAAGTGGTGCTGTCCCTTGAGGAGCGTAAGGAGCAGGAGGCCCTTGAACGGATGGGCGAGGCCAGAAATCTGGCGGAGCAGCAGCGGGAGCAGGTCGACAACCTGAACCGGTATCAGCAGGAATACCGCGACCAGATTCGAAGCAATCAGAACGGTGTGGTACCGGTGAGTCGACTGCAAGCCTGGCAAGCGTTCATCGCCCAGCTGGATCAGGTAATTCTGCAGCAGCAAAAACAACTGGATCAGGCGGAGCAGGTGTTCGAGACCCGCCGGCTTGAGTGGCAACAGGCCTGGGAGCGCCGGCGAGGGATGGAAAAATACATTAAAACCTGTCGCCGCCAGGAACAGCGTGAACAGGACCTGCGAGAGCAGAAACTGGCTGACGAGGCTGCCGGTCGCGCCTTCACTCGCCGCCAACGATAAATATTGCCCTGCATCAATTCGCCACGGATGCAATTCAGGCGGGTTGGGCTATCCTTACCCGAAGATGAACCATGCAATACTCGGCGGTCAACGCTGCCCAGATTACCTTCGGAGGTTTCGGAATGCCGATTCAGACACGTCGCGGAGAGGATAGCCAGACCCTGATTATCAGTATCGAAGGCCGTTTTGATTTCAGCACCCACCAGGCCTTCCGCGATGCCTATGAGCATGGCGACCAATCAATCCGCAACTACGTTGTAGATCTGTCTGAAACCACCTATCTGGATAGTTCCGCACTGGGAATGTTGCTGTTGCTGAGGGATTACGCGGGCGGCGACGGTGCCCGTATTGTCATCGAAAACTGCAACAACGACGTTCGCCGTATTCTGTCCATCTCCAATTTCGAGCAGCTGTTCGCCATCAGGTGATCCTCTCGCACGGTCCGGGGAACTCATTGTGGAAGAGTCTGTTGCCGAATCGCGGGCGCTCAGGATTCTTATCGCCGATGACAGCGACACCGATCGCCTGATTCTCAAAACACTGGTAAAACGACTCGGCCACGACGTTTTTGATGCCTGTAATGGTGAGGAGGCGGTAAGGCTGTTCCGGGAGTCCGCCCCGGATATTGTACTGCTGGATGCGCTCATGCCGGTCATGGATGGTATGGAAGCGGCGCGTCAAATCAAGCGGCTGGCCGGGGAGCGAATGGTCCCCCTGATCTTTCTGACCTCACTCTCCGAGGCGGGGGAACTGGCGCGCTGCCTGGATGCGGGCGGCGATGATTTTTTGAGCAAGCCGTACAATCGAATCATCATAGAGGCCAAAATCAACGCCTTCAATCGCATGCGGCTTATGCACCAAGCCCTTTCGGATCAGCGGGATCTGATCAGGGAGCGCAATCAGCAGCTGCTGGAGGAGCAGGAAGTCGCCAAACGGGTTTTTGACAACGTAGCCCACACCGGTTGTCTCGACGCCTTCAATATACGCTATCACGCCTCACCACTGACCATCTTCAACGGTGATGTTCTGTTCGCCGCACCGCGCCCGGCGGGCGGCATGCTGATCTTTATCGGCGATTTCACGGGGCACGGGCTGCCTGCGGCCATTGGCGCCATGCCGATGGCCGAGATCTTTTATGGCATGGCCGGCAAAGGCTTCAAGAGTGCCGATGTGCTCAGGGAGATTAACCAGAAGCTCAGGCAGATTCTCCCCACCGGCATGTTCTGCTGTGGTGGGATGATTGAGGCGGATTTCAAGCTCAATCAGCTGCTCTTCTGGAATGGTGGTTTGCCGGATGGCTGGCTGGTCCGGACAACGGGTGAGCATCAGGTCTTGCCGTCCCGGCATCTGCCATTGGGCATTCTGGCGCCGGATCAATTCGACGCCGAGATGGAAACGCTGGTCGCGAGGCCCGGTGACCGCTTGCTGATGATGACAGACGGATTTCTGGAGTCCCGTAATGCCGCGGGCGAAACCTTTGGAGAGGCTGGCATTACCCGGGCATTGGAGTCCCGGGATGATGGTCAGCACCCCTTCGATGCGGTGATGGGCGCCGTGCATCAGTTTACGGGCGCCCACGAGGACGGTGATGACCTCACCCTGTGCTGCCTTGAAATGGTGGACGAAGCGGGCATTTCAGCGATTCCGGACCGGGCTCCGCCATCGGCACGACCCGGGCCGACCGAGTGGCACTGTGTCTATGAAATCCGTGAGCGCACGTTAGGGGATTTCAGTCCCTTGCCGCTGTTGCTGCACATCTGTATGGAAGTGCCGGGGCTTCGGCGCAAGAGTGGCGAAATCTACACCTTGCTCGCGGAGCTCTACAATAACGCCCTCGAGCATGGGGTGTTGGCATTGCCGTCGGACTGGAAACACTCCCGCGAGGGGTTTGGGCGCTACTATGAAGAGCGCCGGCGCAGGCTGGCGCGGATTGAGGGGCATTACATCCGCTTCAGCCTTCACCATTCCATGAAACCCTCGGGCGGCCGATTACGTGTCATTTGTGAGGACAGCGGGCCGGGTTTTGATTTCAGGAACCATCCGGTGCTGGGCGAGGAAGGTAAGCCGGGAGTAGCTGCAAGGTACGCTGGGCGAGGGCTGTTGCTGTTGAAACGGTTGTCAGAATCCGTCACCTTCCACCAACGGGGTAATCATGTCGAAATCATCTACGACTGGGATTTTTCCGGGGCCTCGCCGGATCAGGCGTCAACACACCGGTGATATCCGGTACAAAGACAGGGGGTTGGTATGAGCAAAACACCACACCTTGACGAAGAAGCACTGGCTGAGCTTCAGGACGTCATGGATGATGAGTTTGAAGTATTGATACACACCTTTCTGAACGATTCCCGCGAGCGAATTGCGGGGCTGAAACAGGCGGTAAACGGGCAGGACGCCGATGCACTGGCCCACATGGCTCATAGCTTCAAGGGCAGCTGCATCAACATCGGGGCGCCCCAGCTGGGTGAGCTCTGCCGGGTTGCCGAAAATGCCGGAAAGGAACAGCGACTGGACGACGCGCCCGCTACGGTGGATGCCATTGAGTCCGAGTTCCGCAACGTCACTGGCATGCTGGAGAATCTGCTGGTCCGGTGATGCTTTAAAACCGTCTGGCATCGCTTTTGCAAATCAAGTGGAAACCGCCCGTCAATTCGCTGCAAGTCGGCAAGTTTCGGGTGTTCACGAGACAAAAGCGGCAAGAGGTTGCCATGCCCCAGATGGTTCTTCCCCAGACTCCCGCTCCCGGGATGCAAAAAGACCCCAGTGCTGCCAAGTCCGGTTCTTCAAGAGAGCCGGATGGCGAGAGCCGATATGAATCGGTGTCGCGGGCTGAGCACAAGCGAATGGATCGCGCAGAAAATGAGCGCCGGGACGAGGTGCGGTCCGGTGACAAGGCAGCCACCGACAAGTCTGCCGAGACCCGCAAAGATCGACAGGCTAACGGATCTTCTTCTGATCCGGCCCAATCGAAACCCGGGGCCGACGAAAAAGCGGACAAGGCCGTCGCAGAACAGGAAGGGGCGGCTGTTCAGGTCACGACCGAGCCTGTCTCCGAGATGGAGATCACATCCACACCGTTGACGTTCGCCGAGTTGCAGGCCTTGTTGGTTCCGGCTGCCGGTCATTCCGGCACGGCGGTTCCGGGGACTGCCTCTGCGACCAAAGGCGCGCCTCAAACACTGGCCCCCTTAATAACCGCGAACGGATCGCTCAACGGCATAATCGGTGGCAAGCTTGGCCAGGCAGGGCAATCCGGACAGGCGGCTCCGGGTCTCACCACGGGGCTGCAGTTGACCGAGGCTCTGGCCGCGACGCTGGGCTCTGAAACGGGCCGTCCGGCGGAGCCGACCAGTCTTGTCGCCTCCGGCCGATTCCAATCCGCTCTGGAGATGGCCGGTCAGCAGGCGGCGAACGCCGGCGCTGCCAAATTGTCGGCAGAAGCCGCGGTGCCGCTGAGAAGCTACGCCACGTCCATCGATACGCCCGTGGGTCAGGCCGAATGGGGTGACAAGCTGGTGGGCAAGCTCAGTTGGTTGACGGCCAGAAACATGTCGGTGGCGGAGATCCATCTCACTCCGCCGGATATGGGCCCGATGGAGGTCAAAGTCCGGGTTCATAACGAGCAGGCCAACATTACCGTTCACGCCGCTAACCCGGTCGTCCGTGATCAGTTGGAACAGCATTCGCATCGGCTGAGGGACATGCTGGGAGATCAGGGCCTGAACCTGGCGCGGTTCGATGTCTCCGATTCTCCCCAGCAGCGGGGTGGAGAGCAGGGACCGGGTGACGGCGAAGGGCAGGCAAATCACCCGGGCAATCCCGCGCTGTCGGATGTTGATGATGTCGATGTTGAGGCGGGCAATCTGGATCTCAGCTGGAAGGGTGAAGTTGACATTTTCGCCTGACAGCTTTCGCTGGATGATGCGTCGCCGGTACGCTGCTATCACTTAAGAACATTCCCTCCAAACTCTTTTGCCCATCCTTCTGTGCAACGCTAAACTGCGGTTCTGAACAGCAAGGTTGGGCCTTCTGGCCCAACCTTTGCATCTAACCCATGAAAGTCGCGGAAAAACACTCCGTCTGACGGATTTCTGGCAAAGCAGATACTATGGCTGAAAATAACGCGCCCGAAGCGGCCCCCGCCAAGAAAGGCAAGCTGAAACTCATCATCATGCTGGTGGTGATTGTCATCCTGGCGATTGTGCTTTCCGTTGCGGGTACACTCTGGTTCCTCGGAGGCAGTTTGCCCGGCATGGCGGGCGGCGAGGAAGAGGGGAGCGACGAGGCGGTAGAAGAGAGTTTTGTCTCCAGCACCTACGTCGAACTGCAGAAAGCACTGGTCACGACGGTGCAGGCTGAGGGACGCCAGCGCTATGCTCAGGTGTATCTGGCGCTGGAAGCAACCGACCCGCAAGCGCTCGCTGCCGCCCAGCTGCATTTGCCACTGATACGGAGCCAACTGGTCATGGTGCTGGGGAGCAGTAAATTCGATCAGCTGCAAACGCCGGAAGGCCGGCGGGGGCTGGCCGACGAGATGTTGACGACGGTCAACCAGGTACTTGAACAGGAAGGCGAGCCCGCCATCAAGCGGGTATTGTTCAGAAATTTTGTAGTGCAATAGGGCCCGTCGCGGGCAAGGCATTTCAGGGGCAGGACTACTATGCAGGACTTGTTGTCACAGGATGAAATCGATGCCCTCCTTCACGGGGTGGACGATGGCGATATCGATACCTACGAAGAGACCGACGAAACCGGCGTAAAGTCCTACGACCTCTCGAGCCAGGATCGAATCGTTCGGGGTCGTATGCCGACCCTGGAGATGATCAATGAGCGCTTTGCCCGTTATACCCGGATCAGCCTCTTCAATCTCATGCGCCGTAATGCTGACGTATCCACCGGTGGCGTGAAAATCATGAAATTTGGTGAGTACATCCATACCCTGTACGTACCCACCAGCCTCAATCTCTGCAAGGTTCGCCCGCTGCGCGGCACCTCACTCTTTGTTCTCGACGCAAAACTGGTTTTCAAGCTGGTCGACAACTTCTTCGGGGGCGAGGGTCGTCACGCCAAGATCGAGGGCCGGGAATTCACCCCGACCGAGACACGGATCGTGCAGATGGTGCTGGACCAGGTGTTTCACGATATGAAAGAAGCCTGGCACGCGGTCCTCAAGGTGGAGTTTGACTACCTTAGCTCGGAAGTGAACCCGGCCATGGCCAACATCGTCAGCCCGAGCGAAGTGGTGGTGGTCAGTACCTTCCACATCGAACTCGATGGCGGCGGCGGGGAACTGCATTTTGCCTTGCCCTATTCCATGATCGAGCCAATCCGGGATGTGTTGGATGCCGGTGTCCAGAGTGACATTGACGACGTCGACGAGCGCTGGGTCAATGCTCTGCAGGAGGACATCAAGGACGTCAACGTACCGGTGAACACCACGGTCTGTCGTCGCCGGATCTCCCTGCGGGATATCGCCAATATGAAAACCGGCGATATTATCCCGGTCGAAATTCCCGAGTATCTGACGGTGACCGCAAACGGTATTCCGATCTACAAGGCCACCATGGGCACACGGGACGGGAAGCTGGCACTGCGAATTCAAGAAAGGGCATCGCTGCCCAAGGTCAAGAAACAACTGAAGGTGGGACGCAATGGCTGACGACAAGAAAGACGAGCAGCAACTCAGCGAAGACGAGAAGCTGGCGGCGGAGTGGGAAGCGGCCATGGAAGAGTCCGGCGACGACAGCGGTTCCGCCGAGGACGAATGGGCGGCTGCCATGGCAGAGGCCGGAGAGTCGGGTCAGGGCGATGACGTGCAGACGGCGCCCATGGAAGAGTTTGATCACGCCACACAGCCTTCGCAGGGTTCTGGGGCGGCGCCGGATATGGACGTGATTCTGGATATTCCGGTGACCATTTCGATGGAAGTGGGCAATACCCAAATCCCCATTCGCAACCTGCTGCAGCTCAACCAGGGATCGGTCATCGAATTGGACCGACTGGCCGGAGAGCCACTGGATGTTCTGGTCAACGGTACGCTGATTGCTCACGGCGAGGTGGTCATGGTGAACGAGAAGTTCGGTATCCGCCTGACCGACGTGATCAGCCCGGGCGAGCGCATCAAGCGGTTGCAGAAATAACATGTGGTCAAAACTGGTGGCGCTGACGACGCTGGTTCTTGCCGGCCCGGTACTGGCAGAAGAAGCTTCCAGGGCGGCGCAGGAGGCCCCGGTTCGTGCGCCGGACACGATGGGCACCGTTATCAGTCTCGGTATCGGGCTGTTGGCCGTCATTGCGATTATCTATGGCTGTGCCTGGATCATTCGCCGGATGAACGGCATGACCGGGATGAACAACAATGCCATTAAAGTGGTCTCGGTGATGGCGCTGGGTGCCCGGGAGCGTCTGGCGCTGATCGAAGTTGGTGGCCAGCAGATATTGCTGGGAATCACGCCGTCGGCGATCCGAACCCTTCATGTGTTCGATGAGCCGGTGGTCGATGCCAGTAATCCGCCCTCGGGTGACTTCGCCAGACGGCTTCAGGGCATGATCGGTAAATCCTGGACTTCGCCGACAAGGAACGACTGAGCCCATGATTGCCCTGATCACCAACCGGTTTCTCCCGATTCTGATCCTCTTGCTTGTCGTGCTCTGGGCACCCCTGTCGCTGGCGCAGGATGGTGGCGCGGGCGGCATTCCCGGTATTCCGGCGTTCACCGTCGAGCCCGGCGAAGGCGAAGGCGTCCAGGAATATTCGGTAACCCTGCAGATCCTCGCGCTGATGACGGCGCTGACGTTCCTGCCGGCGATGCTGATGATGATGACCTCGTTTACCCGCATCATCGTGGTGTTCGCCATCCTTCGCCAGGCACTTGGTCTGCAGGCCACGCCATCGAACCAGATCCTGCTCGGACTCGCCCTGTTCCTCAGTATTTTCATCATGAAGCCGGTGCTGGAGGAAGCCAACCGTGTGGGGTTGCAGCCCTACCTTCAGGAGGAAGTGACCTCCCTGGAAGCTGTGGAACTGGCCAGTGAGCCGTTCAAGAAATTCATGCTCGAACAGACCCGGGAAAGCGACCTGGCCCTGTTCATGCGGATGGCGGATGAACAGTACCAGACGCCGGATGACGTGTCTTTCTGGGTACTGATGCCTGCCTTTGTCACCAGTGAGTTAAAGACCGCCTTCCAGATCGGGTTTATCCTGTTTATCCCGTTCCTGATTATCGACATGGTGGTGGCCAGTGTCCTCATGGCGATGGGTATGATGATGCTGTCGCCCATCATCATCTCATTGCCGTTCAAGATCATGCTGTTTGTCCTGGTGGATGGCTGGGCCCTGATTATGGGAACGCTGGCGGCCAGCTACGGAATATAGGGGGCGTTATGACTCCGGAAACCGTTATCGATATTCTTCGCGAGGCACTGTGGATGATCGTGCTTCTGGCGTCGGTCATCATCGGACCCGGTCTGGTCATCGGTTTGGTGGTCAGTACCTTCCAGGCCGCGACCCAGATCAACGAGCAGACCCTGAGCTTCCTGCCGCGCCTGCTGGTAACCCTGATTGTCATCATCGTCATGGGACCATGGATGCTGACTCAGTTGCTGGATCATGCGAACCGGCTGATCTCCAGCATTCCTTACCTGATCGGCTGACGGATGATACCGGCGGAATTCAGCGCGGATATGCTGGGGCAGTGGGTAGGGCAGCACCTCTGGCCCCTGTTCCGGATCGCCAGTTTCCTGATGGTGATTCCCATCTTCGGGACCCAATTGGTGCCGGCCCGAATCCGTCTGGGGCTGGCGCTGCTGATGACCGTCCTCATTGTTCCGTTGATCCCCCCGGTGCCGCAAGTGGAAGCGCTCAGTGCCGATGCGGTCGTCATAACCCTGCAACAAATCCTGATCGGTGTAGGGCTCGGATTTGCCCTGACCGCCCTGTGGCAACTTTTTGTCGTAGCCGGTCAGATGATTGCGATGCAGATGGGCCTCGGCTTCGCGTCCATGGTTGACCCGGCCAACGGCGTCAACGTGCCGGTGCTGTCCCAGATCTACACCATCACGATTACCCTGTTGTTTCTCGCCATGAACGGCCATCTCGCTGTTTTTGAGGTCTTTATCGAAAGCTTCCGCACCCTGCCTGTTGGCCTCGAAGGGTTGGGTCAGGGCGGCATCTGGGAATTGGCCCACCGCATCAGCTGGATGTTCGCCTCCGCCATGCTCCTGGCGTTACCGGCGGTGACGGCGGTGCTGATCGTCACCATCTCGTTTGGCGTAACGACCCGGGCAGCGCCTCAGATGAACATCTTCGCGTTGGGTTTCCCGATTGGCCTGATTTTTGGATTGTTTGCCATATGGGTCTTGCACGCCAACTTTCTGCCGCACTTTGACCAGTACACGCGGGAGACGTTTGATTTCATGCGGCAGTTGCAGGGCCAGCCCTAGGCACCGACACCACAGAACCTGAGCCATGGCCGAAGAAAACGACAACAGTCAGGAAAAAACGGAAGAGGCCACGCCCCGAAGGCTTGAGAAAGCCAAGGAGGAAGGTCAGACGGCCCGTTCCCGCGAACTGGCGACCATGGCGGTGCTCATGGCCGGTGCCGGCGGCCTTCTGATCTTTGGCACCAGTCTCGGTGCTGCGCTTGAAGGCATCATGCGAGACAGTTTCGTGCTTGAACGCTCGGCTATCTTTGATACCCGGCACATGAGTGTTCAGCTCATTGCTTCCGCCAAGGAAGCCGCGTGGGCCCTGTCACCCATTCTGATTGTGTTATTGATCGCCGCCTTCTTCGGCTCTATTGGTATTGGTGGCCTGCTGTTCAGTGGTAAGGCCATTACTCCCAAGCTGAACCGAATGGACCCGATCAAGGGACTGGGCCGCATGTTCTCGGCCCGCTCGCTGGTGGAACTGGTCAAGGCCATTGCCAAGGTCAGTCTGGTGATGGCCCTTGCCGTCCTGATCCTGAACCTGAGGACCGAGGATCTTCTGAGCATTGCAGAGGAGCCCGCGGTGCCGGCGATGGAGCATGTGTTGTGGACGATCGGCTGGAGCTTTTTCCTGCTCTCTTGCGCAACAATCATCATTGCCCTGATCGATGTGCCTTTTCAGATTTACGACCACCAGAAAAAGCTGCGCATGACCAAGCAGGAGGTCAAGGACGAGTTCAAGGACACCGAAGGCAAGCCGGAAGTCAAAGGCAAGATTCGCCAGTTGCAACGTGAAATGGCCCAGCGCCGCATGATGCAGGATGTTCCCACTGCCGATGTGGTCATCACCAACCCGACCCACTATGCGGTGGCACTGAAATACGATCAGGGTGCGATGGCCGCGCCGGTGGTGGTGGCCAAGGGCGCCGACGAAGTGGCGTTCAAGATCATGGAAATTGCCCGCGAGCACAAGGTGGAAGTCCTCCGCACACCACCATTGACCCGGGCGGTCTACCACAACACCGACATCGGTGAAGAGATTCCCGACGGTCTCTACATGGCCATCGCCCAGGTGCTGGCCTATGTGTTCCAGCTCCGCCAGTTCCGCAAGGGGCGTGGGCCCAAGCCCGGCATGCCGGACTTACCGATTCCTTCTGATTTGAGGCGGGATATTTAGGTCGGTTTCGCCATACTCCGAAGCTATCAGGCCAGGGCCCAATCCGAATAACCGCCTCAGGAGCAAGCTTCGATAACCCGAACCATCGGCTCTCCACGACTCTCCGGAATCGGCAGAACGCGATACCAGGACCGAGGATCATGGACCGCTGCCGAGTTGAACCCGCAGGAAAGGAAGTGATCACGGGCCTCGTCGTCGTTCCGGAAGTGGAACGTTACCTCGCTCCGGGTGGCGGCGCCGAGAACCGTACCGAGGGCTCGTAAGGTGCCGTCGAGCAGTGGCTGTTTCGGGCGATAGTAGCTTTCGGCTAGGTAGACCGACCGGGGGCGTTTCGCCATGGCAGCGGCCAGGCGCCGCCAGAAGTCGCTGATAACGTCCAGCGAGAAATAGCTGGTCAACCCTTCGGTGATGATAATCACCGGCTGGGAATTGTCGAAGACGCGATCAATGACCTGTTCAAGTTGGTACTCGCCATGCTCGGCGCGGATATCGATGGGTGTGACCTGATGGTGGTCTCCCAGTCTGCCGGTGGCGAGTAGTCGCAGTGCCTTGCGTCCGGCCATGTCCGGCAGGTCGGCCTCGACCATGTGAACCTGAGGGTGGCGTTTTCGCAGGCGAATGCCCCTGGGGGACATGCCACAAGCAATCTCGAGAACCTGGGTAATACCGTGATCATGGATGGCCTGGTCAATCAGGTGGTCAATGATCAGGTGGCGCTGCAGCAGGAAGGTCCGGATGTTGCCGCCGATGGCCGCCTTGCTGGCGGCTTCGAACGGCGTCATCAGATGATAGAGCCAGCGGCCCTGTTGGGTAGCGAGGGTGTCATCGGAGAGCCCGTACCGGTGCCAGACGGCACCGGTATAGAGGGCGGTAAAGCTGATGCCCGAACTGTCAGTCGGCTTGGTGCTCATAGACCGCCTTGCCCCACGCCTCGCGACTGCCGGGCAGGATCAGGTTCAGGATAATGGCAGCCACCGCACACAGGGCGATGCCTTCAAGGTGTCCCAGCACCATGCCACCAATACCGAACACCAGGGTGACGCCCACGATCACCAGGTTGCGGGACTGGGAAAGATCAACCTGATGACGAATCAGGGTGTTGAGTCCCACCACTGCAATGGAGCCGAACAGCAGGCACAGGATGCCGCCCATGACCGGAACCGGGATGGTCTGCAGGGCTGCGCCGAATTTGCCGACGAACGCCAGCACAATGGCGACGACCGCGGCCCACCACATCACCCGGGGGTTGAAGTTCTTGGTGAGCATGACGGCACCGGTGACTTCCGAGTAGGTGGTGTTGGGCGGTCCACCGAGCAGGGATGCTGCACTGGTTGCCAGGCCGTCACCGAGGAGCGTGCGGTGCAGGCCGGGCTTCTCGAGGTAGTTCTTGCGGGTGACGTTGCCGATGGCCAGAACATCACCAATGTGTTCGATGGCCGGCGCGATGGCGACCGGGATCATGAACAGGACGGCGCCCCAGCTGAATTCTGGGGTGACGAAGTTTGGCATGGCCAGCCAGGCCGCTTCCTGGATCGGCGTGGTATCGACAATGCCGGCAATGGCCGAAAGCACGTAGCCGGTGATGACCCCGAACATGATCGGAATCAGGCGAAAAATGCCCTTCGCCCAGACCGACATGACAATGGTCACGGCCAGTGAAGTCATCGCGATCCAGATGGCGGTATCGTATGGGATGAGCTGGGTGGCGCCGTCACCGGTACGGCCGGAGGCCATGTGTACGGCGACCGGGGCAAGGCCCAGGCCAATGGTCATGATGACCGGGCCAATCACTACCGGAGGCAGCAGGGCGCGGACAAACCCGGTGCCACGCAGGCGAACCAGTCCGCTGAGGAAGATGTAGAGAATGCCGGCCGCCATCAGGCCGCCGAGTGTCTCTTCCATGCCGAACTTGCCCTTGGAGGCAATCACCGGAGCAATGAAGGCAAAGGATGAGGCCAGGAAAATCGGGATCTGGCCACCGGTGACAATGTGAAAAATGATGGTGCCGAGACCGGCCGTAAACAACGCGACGTTCGGGTCCAGTCCGGTGATCAGGGGCATCAGCACCAGGGCACCGAAGGCGACCAACAGCATTTGCGAACCGGCGATGGCCTGTTTCCAGACCGGATCGTTGGTGTGGTCCTGCATGGTTATACGTCCTTCTGCTTGGTTCCGAAAATCTTGTCACCGGCATCACCAAGACCCGGAAGGATATAGCCTTTATCGTTCAGGTGGTCGTCAACCGAGGCGGTGTAAATAGACACATCCGGATGTTTCTCGAGCACCTTCTCGATGCCTTCGGGAGCCGCGACCAGTACCAGCGCCCGGATTTCGGTGCTGCCGGCTTTCTTCAGCAGGTCGATGGTGGAAATCATGGAGCCGCCGGTGGCCAGCATCGGGTCCACGATCAGCGCCATACGCTGATCCAGTTCGCCAACCAGCTTTTCCAGGTAGGTGCTGGCTTCCAGGGTCTCTTCGTTACGAATCTGGCCGACTACGCTCACGCGGGCCACCGGGATCAGGCTCAGAACGCCGTCGAGCATGCCGAGTCCGGCCCGCAGGATGGGGACGATGGTGATTTTCTTGCCATGGATTTGTTCAACGTTAACCGGCCCGGCCCAGCCTTCAATCGTCTTTTCCTGCAGATTGAAATCCTTGGTGGCTTCGTACGTCAGCAGGGCACCGACCTCCTGTGCCAGTTCACGAAAATTCTTGGTGCTGATGTCCGCCCGGCGCATCAGGCCGAGTTTGTGTCGGATCAGGGGATGTTTAACCTCGTGGATTGGCATGGGTCACCTGTGTGTCTGGTTTATCTGTCGGGGTTTTTGCAGCGCGTTCAAATGGCGCAAGGATACCGTATCTGAGGAGCAACGTCAGGCGACACCGGGAGAAAGCCTGGGGAAATCGGATAAGGAGTGGTACGGATCTTGCGATACCACCTCGAAACGGCGCCGCGGCGTCAGATTCTCGACCCTGAAACCCCTTCAGGCACAGCCTAGCGGAGAGCAGTCCGGCATGGACAGAGCATTGGTCCTTAACAACGTCAAATCCCTGACGCGGGGAAATCTGGGCATCCCGGTCATGTTGATGGGGCTGTTGGGCATGATGATCCTGCCCATGCCTGCGTTCCTGCTGGACGTCTTCTTCACCTTCAATATTACGCTGTCCATTGTCATCCTGCTGGTGTGTGTCTACGCCATGCGCCCCATGGAGTTTGCTTCCTTTCCGACGGTGCTGCTGGTGGCGACGCTCCTGCGACTGGCCCTGAACGTGGCGTCCACCCGCATTGTGCTGCTGGAAGGTCACGAAGGCGGCGACGCGGCGGGTAAGGTGATTGAATCCTTCGGTGCCGTGCTGATCGGCGGTAACTACGCGGTGGGGCTCGTGGTATTTGCCATCCTGATGATCATCAACTTCCTGGTGGTCACCAAGGGCGCGGGCCGCGTTTCCGAAGTCAGCGCCCGCTTTACCCTGGATGCCATGCCAGGCAAGCAGATGGCTATCGACGCCGACCTGAACGCCGGTTTGATTAACCAGGACGAGGCCAAACATCGCCGTTCAGAGATTGCTCAGGAAGCGGATTTCTACGGTTCCATGGACGGTGCCTCGAAATTCGTTAAGGGCGATGCCGTTGCCGGCCTGTTGATTCTTGCCATCAATATTATTGGCGGCGTCGCCATCGGCATGCTGCAGCACGATCTGACCTTCGGGTTGGCCATGCAGCGTTACGCATTGCTCACCATCGGTGACGGCCTGGTTGCCCAGATTCCCTCACTGCTCTTGTCCACCTCCGCGGCCATCATGGTCACCCGGGTGACCTCCAGCCAGGACATGGGCGGCCAGATTCTCAGCCAGATGTTCAGTGCGCCCAAGGCGCTGGCCATTGCGGCCGCGATCCTGATCATTCTTGGCCTGATTCCGGGGATGCCCCACGTGGCCTTCCTGGGTCTCGGCAGCCTCGCAGCGGCAGCGGCCTGGTACATCTGGACACATGATCGTCAGACGGTCGAGGAAGATGGTGTCTTCCCGGGCCGGGGCGGTGCCGCCGGCATGCCGCGCTCGACGGGGCAGGATCTGCCCCCCGGCGGGGATAGTGGTGGTGATCCGGGCCGGCAATTGCCCGCGCCGGGAGAGACCAAGGAGCTGGGTTGGGACGACGTCGCCACGGTCGACATCGTCGGGCTGGAAGTGGGGTACCGACTGATTCCCCTGGTAGACAAGTCGCAGGGTGGCCAGCTTCTGAGTCGGATCAAGGGGGTGCGCAAGAAACTGTCGCAGGATCTGGGCTTCCTGATGCCGTCGGTTCATATCCGCGACAACCTCGACCTGATGCCCAATGTTTACCGGATCACGCTCATGGGTGTGACCATTGCCGAGGCTGAAATTCACCCGGAGCGGGAACTGGCGATCGACCCCGGTCAGGTATTTGGCAAAGTCGAGGGGATTCAGGGCAAGGATCCGGCTTTCGGACTGGATGCCTGCTGGATTGAGCCGGACAAGAAGGATCAGGCCCAGACTCTGGGTTACACCGTGGTTGATGCCAGCACCGTGGTTGCCACCCATCTGAACCAGGTCTTGCAGAAGCATGCCCACGAGCTGCTCGGTCATGAGGAAGTGCAGAAGTGGCTCGACCAGTTGGAGAAGGTGTCGCCCAAACTGGCGGAAGAGCTGGTGCCGACCACGGTGTCGATCAGCCTGTTGCTCAAGGTGCTGCAGAATCTTCTCAAGGAAGAAGTGCCGATTCGGGACATGCGTTCGATCGCTGAGGCCATCGTGAACGTTCATCCGAAGAGTCAGGATCCGAAGTTGCTGACCACGGTGGCCCGTCAGTCCCTGCGCCGGATGATCGTGCAGAGTATCTGCGGGAACGAGTCGGAGATCCCGGTCATCACCCTGGATCCGGATCTGGAACAGTTATTGCTAAAGTCTGTTCAGCAGAGTCAACAATCCGGCGGTCAGGACGACATCGGTCTGGTTCTGGAGCCGAACATGGTGGAGAAGCTGCAGCGGTCCCTGCAGGAAAGCGTCCAGCGCCAGGAAATGCTTGGCAAGCCCGCCATTCTGTTGGTTTCCGGTCCATTGCGACCGGTTCTGGCAAGGTTTGCGAGCTACGGGGTAGAGCGCCTGCACGTGCTCTCCTACCAGGAAATACCGGATAACAAACAGATCACTATCGTGGCGTCCGTCGGTCAGTAACGACACGGACCACAACGCGGCCAGCGCCCGCAGGGGGCTGCCGGTGGAGGATGAGGCAGTATGAAAGTAAAACGGTTTTTCGCTCAGAGCATGGCAGAGGCGCTGAAGCAGGTCAGTGAACAGATGGGGCCGGATGCCGTGATTCTTTCCAATCGTCGTGTTGATGGTGGCGTCGAAATCGTGACGGCACTGGACTACGACGAGAACATGGCGCGCCAGCGATTGGGTGACAAGGCCGAGTCCGCCACCAACGGCTCGCGACTGGCCGAAATGCAGGCTGACCAGCATCGCCGGCTTGAAGACGAGCTGAACCGATCCCGCGATCGTATCCGTGACGTGCGGGAGAAACGGGCCAAGGTGGGGGCATCGTATTCTGGCGCTTCCTTTGCGGACCTGAACGAGGCTGCGTCTTCCGGGTTTGAGGCGTCGACGCCTGCACCGGCTGGCGACGCCCAGGGTTATTCCGATGAGCTGGCTCAGATGCGGGCTGAAATCAGCTCATTGCGGGAGATGATGAGTGGTCGGCCGGTCGAGCCAGCGAAGCCGGCCAGCAATGCGGTCCAACAGCGGCTGGCGGAACGCTTGCAGGAGTTTGGTCTGAGTAACGATTTGGCCGGCTCGTTGTCCCGTCGGCACAAGGGTGGCCGGCTGGAAGATGGCTGGAAACAGTCCCTGAAAATGCTCGCCACCGGTGTCCGCACCTCCCGCCAGGAATGGCCGGATGAGGGCGGTGTCTACGCGCTGGTTGGTCCCACTGGCTCCGGCAAGACAACCACCATTGGCAAGCTGGCGGCACATTACGTGTTGCGACACGGGGCCGATTCATTGGCGCTGGTCACGACCGATCGCTATCGGGTGGCCGCTCATGAACAGCTGTTCGTGTTCGGTCGGATCCTGAACGTGCCAGTGCGGGTGGTGGATGAAAGCCACTCCCTGGATGATATTCTGGACGAACTGTCCGACCGGCATCTGGTATTGATTGATACAGCCGGCCTGACCAGTACGGACAAGGGGTACCAGGAACAGCTGGCGGAGCTGGCGCGTAGCCACCACAATATCCGTACCCACCTTGTGGTGTCTGCCACCAGCCAGCCGCGTATCATGAAATCCGTCTGGCATTGCTATAAGATGGCAAATCTTTCGGGCTGCGTGATGACAAAGATTGACGAAGCCCTGACACTCGGGGAATCTCTGGGGTTCGTGATGGAAACCGGGTTGCCGGTGGCTTATTACACGGACGGGCAGAAAATCCCCGAGGATCTGCATCACGCGGAAGCCATTCCTCTGGTGCGGCTGGCGGTGGAGCGGCTGAAACGCCTTCAGCAACAGCAGTCGGTTGCCGAAGGGGCCTGAGCGCAAACATGCCTTAACCGGATCCCAGGGCATCCGGCGCGCGGAGCTGGCGCCGTTCAATAACAAGACGAGCCTTCAGTACAACTGGCGAGAGACAAGAATCAACATGAGCAGAGCAAATCCGGTACAGGTGATTGCGGTTTCCGGCGGCAAGGGTGGAGTCGGCAAGAGTAACGTGTCGGTCAACCTCGGAATCGCCCTGGCACAGAAAGGTCGCCGGGTTGTGATTCTGGACGCCGATCTGGGCCTCGCCAACATTGATGTGCTGCTCGGAATTACGGCCAGCCGAAACATCTCAGACGTGCTGTCCGGTGAGTGCGAACTCAAGGACATACTGGTCAACGGACCCGGCGGCATCAAGATTGTGCCGGCCTCCTCCGGCACCCAGCGAATGACTCATTTGAGCCCGATGGAGCACGCCGGACTGATCAATGCCTTCAGTGAACTGGGTGATCAGATTGACGTACTGATTGTCGATACCGCCGCGGGCATTTCCGAATCCGTGGTCAGTTTTCTTCGGGCCTCCCAGGAACTGCTGTTCGTTGTCTGTGATGAGCCCACCTCCATCACCGATGCCTACGCCCTGATCAAGCTGATGAATCGCGAATACGGCACCAACCGCTTTCGTATTCTGGCAAACCAGGTGCGAAATGAGCAGGAAGGCCGCCACCTTTTCGATAAACTGACCCGGGTGACCGAACGGTTCCTTGATGTGGCTCTGCAGTATGTGGGTATGGTGCCGTACGACGAAGCCGTCAAGAAATCGGTACAGCGACAGCGGGCGGTGCTGGACGCCTACCCCCGCGCCAAGGCGTCTCTTGCGATCAAGGCACTGGCGGACAAGGTCGACAACTGGCCGTTGCCATCCTCGCCCCGGGGACACCTCGAGTTCTTTGTGGAGCGGCTCGTCGAAGTCTGATTCTGATCCAGTCAAATCAACACCGGATACATGACATTGGCGAAACATCTGGGAATCTATCAGCAGTCTGACGCGAAAGGTCCTTCTCGACTCATTGAGGAGCACGCTCCGCTGGTCAAGAAAATTGCCCTTCATCTGATGGCCAGGCTCCCCGCCTCGGTGCAGCTGGACGACCTGATGCAGGCGGGCATGATCGGTCTGCTTGAGTCGGCCCAACGCTACAGCTCGACCAAAGGTGCGACGTTTGAAACCTATGCCGGCATCCGTATCCGAGGCGCCATGGTGGATGAGATCCGCAAGGGCGACTGGGTCCCCCGTTCAGTCCATCGAAATGCCCGCCGGATTTCCCAGGCCATCAAGGCCGTTGAAGACCGTCTCGGTCGTGAAGCCCAGGACCTCGAAGTCGCCGAAGAACTGGGTATGGAGCTTTCCGAATACCATGCCTCGCTTGCAGACGCCAACAGCGGGCGACTTTTTAGTCTGGATGAGCTCAATGAATCCGGCGAGCTGCCGATAGAAGAAGCAGAGAGCAGCGATAATCCGCTGGATGGTCTGGCGTCCGATGCCTTCCGTCGCAATCTGGCCGAGGCCATCGAAGAGTTGCCGGAGCGGGAAAAACTGGTGCTCAGCCTGTACTACCAGGAAGAGCTGAACCTGAAGGAAATCGGCGCCGTTCTGGGCGTCAGTGAAAGCCGGGTCAGCCAGATTCACAGCCAGGCCGCGCTCAGGTTGCGTGGTCGCCTTGCGGGCTGGCGTCGTGAAGCGGACGACTAGACGCCTACTCCGTGTGTCTGGTTCATAGCGCTCTGTAGCTTTTGGTAACCGGCGCTTTACTTGGGCACCAAAGATCAGACAATAAGTGCTTAAAACAGCGGCCTGCTAGATGTCGAGCTCATAGGTCAAACGAATTCCGGGTGTTACTAACTGGAGGTCCCATTGGACAAGAACATGAAAATCCTGATTGTGGACGACTTTTCCACAATGCGACGGATCATCAAGAACCTGCTGCGTGATCTGGGTTTCAGCAACACCGACGAGGCAGATGATGGCAACACCGCGCTGCCGATGCTGAAAAGCGGCAAGTACGATTTTCTGGTGACGGATTGGAACATGCCGGGGATGTCCGGGTTTGATCTGCTGAAAGCCGTGCGCGCCGATGAAGATCTGAAGACGCTGCCGGTGCTGATGGTGACAGCCGAAGCCAAACGGGATCAGATCGTGGCGGCGGCCCAGGCAGGTGTGAATGGCTATGTGGTCAAGCCGTTCACGGCAGCGGTCCTGAAGGAAAAGATTGAGAAAATCTTCGAACGCATTCAGTAATCAGAGGTCGGATGGCTCTCATGAGCGATAGCAACAAGAACCATCGGAGCCTCGATCCGGAGGTGACTGAGCAGCTCCAGCGTCAGAGCGCAGAGCTGGCCGAAAGCGTAAAGGCCGGAGATTTTGCTCAGGCGATGACCGTGATCAATGAACTCAGCGAGGTCAGGGATCAAAGTCTCTACCGCGAGGTTGGTCGGCTGACCCGTAGCCTGCACGAAGCAATCCGGAATTTTCAGGTGGATCCACGCAGCGTCGAGCAGCAGGAAGCGCTGTCGAAGATGACTGATGCCTCCGACCGCCTTGAGTACGTGGTCCAGATGACCAGTCAGGCGGCCAACCGCACCATGGACCTGGTGGAAGAGACCATGCCTGTTGCCCACTCCGTTCGCGATGAGGCCTCGGCACTGCGGGATGAATGGCAACGGTTACGCCGGCGGGAAATGCAGCCCGCCGAGTTCCGTGAGCTCTACGGGCGCATCGACCGGTTCTTTGCCGGCCTGACCACCGACGCCGACACCATGTACAACAATCTTTCGGAAATTCTGTTGGCCCAGGATTTTCAGGATCTGACCGGGCAGGTGATCCAGAAGGTCACGACCCTGGTGAAGGAAGTGGAAGAACAGATGCTCAGCCTTGTGGTGATGGCGAGCCATGTGGATCAGATCACCGGCACCGTGCACCAGATTGACGAGACTCAGGTTTCGGCGGAGCAGGGCGTAGGGCCTCAGATCAAGGCTGAAGAGCGTGAAGATGTAGTATCGGGACAGGACGATGTCGATGATCTGCTGTCCAGTCTCGGTTTCTGAATTGATAAGGGGTTCGCATGGCGTTTGATGCTGATGACGAGATTCTCCAGGACTTCCTCGTGGAAGCTGGCGAAATTCTCGAAAAACTGTCGGAGCAACTGGTCGATCTCGAGCAGCACCCGGACGACAGTGATCTGTTGAACGCCATTTTCCGTGGTTTTCACACCGTCAAGGGTGGTGCGGGCTTCCTCCAGCTCGATGCCCTGGTCAATTGTTGCCACTCCGCAGAGAACGTGTTCGACATTCTGCGCAATCACAAGCGCCGTGTGGACTCGGAGCTCATGGACGTGGTGCTCGAGGCGCTTGATCACGTTAACGCCATGTTCGAGCAGGTCAGGAATCATGAAGAGCTGACACCGGCTCCGGATGAACTGATTGCCGCCCTCGATGCCTTTGCCGAACCGGAAAGTGACACCGGAAGAGGTTCACAGGAGCCTGCCGAAGAGACCCGGCAGCCGGGGGCGGACGACGGCGGTGATATCACCGATGACGAATTTGAGCAGCTGCTTGATGCTCTTCACGACGGCAGCGATTCTGCCGACAACCAGGCGCCCGGTTCTCATGACTCTGCCGGGGCGCCTGCTGGCGAATCCGGTGATGACGAAATCACCGACGACGAGTTCGAGGCTTTGCTGGACCAGCTCCATGGCAAAGGCCAGTTTGCCGGCGCCCCGGAATCCGACGAGCCCGAGACCGGTGCCCGTCAGGATAAGGAGGCGTCAACGGGTAAGGGTGATGAACTGATCACCGACGACGAATTCGAAAAGCTGTTGGACGAGCTGCATGGTAAGGGCGGTGGTCCAACCGCTAACGACGGGGGCAAGGCGCCCAAAACAGAATCGTCAGCCGCAGCGACGCCGGAGTCGTCGACCCCCAAGCCGAAAAAGGCAGAAACTCCCGAGCCGGCCGACAATGCCGGATCTGCCGCCAAAGCCCCGGCGCCCGCTGCCCCGGCGAGGGACCCGGCACCGACCGCAGAAACCACGGTGCGGGTTGATACCAAACGCCTGGACGACATCATGAATATGGTGGGTGAACTGGTGCTGGTGCGAAACCGCCTGCAGCGTTTGGGCGCTGCAAGCGAAGACGAGCACATGCACAAGGCCGTATCCAATCTGGATGTGGTGACCACCGATCTGCAGTCTGCCGTCATGCAGACGCGGATGCAGCCCATCAAGAAAGTGTTTGGTCGATTCCCCCGGGTGGTCCGCGACCTCGCCCGCAACCTGAAAAAAGAAGTGAACCTCGTGATGCACGGGGAAGAGACCGACCTGGACAAGAACCTGGTGGAAGCGCTCTCGGACCCACTGGTGCACCTTGTCAGGAACTCCGTGGACCATGGTATCGAGGCCCCGGACGTTCGCGAGAACGCCGGAAAGCCGCGCCAGGGAACCGTCACCCTGTCCGCTGAGCAGGAAGGCGATCATATCCTTTTGTCGATCGATGACGATGGCGCGGGTATGGACCCCGAGGTGCTCAGGCGTAAAGCCGTCGAGAAAGGCATTTACGAACAGGATGCCGCCGACCGGCTCACCGACAGCGAGTGTTTCAATTTGATCTTCTCCGCCGGTTTTTCAACCAAGGAGCAGATTTCGGACGTGTCCGGCCGTGGTGTCGGCATGGACGTGGTCAAGACCAAGATCGGTCAGCTCAATGGCCAGATCAATATCGTGTCGGAGCTGGGCAAGGGCTCCCGGATCATCATCAAGGTGCCCCTTACCCTGGCGATCATGCCCACCCTGATGATCATGCTCGGAGACCAGTCGTTCGCCCTGCCGCTGGTCAATGTGGTGGAGATTTTCCACCTGGATCTGACCAAGACCAATATTGTTGACGGGCGAGAATGCATCGTGGTGCGGGACAAAGTCTTCCCGCTGTTCCACATCAAGCGCTGGCTGGTGAGAGACGCCGCCGGTGACGATGAGCCCGACAACGCCCACGTGGTGATTGTCGCCATGGGAACAAGGCAGGTTGGCTTTGTGGTCGATCAGCTGGTGGGGCAGGAAGAGGTGGTCATCAAACCTCTGGGTCGTGCGCTTCAGGGAACGCCGGGTATGGCCGGTGCGACCATCACCGGCGACGGGCGTATTGCCCTGATTATTGATGTTCCCAGTCTGCTGCAACACTACAGTTGACGCAGTTTGGTGGCACCCGAGATTGGACTTCGTTAGGAGAAATGGATGACAGTTTCTGTCCTGGTCGTGGATGATTCAGGGTTCTTTCGCAAACGGCTGACGGAAATTTTGACCGGCTCGGGCCAGATCAAGGTGGTGGGCGTCGCCACCAATGGCCGTGAGGGTGTGGAACTGGCTGAAAAGCTTCGGCCGGATGTCATCACCATGGATTACGAGATGCCGGTGATGGACGGCATCTCGGCAGTACGGGAGATCATGAAGAAGCACCCGGTGCCCGTGTTGATGTTCTCCTCTCTCACCTACGAGGGCGCCAGGGTCACCCTGGATGCCCTGGAGGCGGGAGCTGTGGATTTCCTGCCGAAGAACTTTGAAGAAATCGCCAGGGACAGCAGTCAACTCCAGAAAATCCTCATTGATCGTATTCTGGATGTGGCTCAGAGCCGCCCCGGCGCCCGTCCAGCGCCCGCTGCGGGTAGTGCTTCCTCCGCGCCGGCCCCGCGCGAGACGGCACCACTGCGGCCGCGTTCACCTTCAACGTCCTCGACCCGTCCTGCGTCGCCTCCCAGAACGGCCCAGCCGGCCGTCGAACCGGAAACACCCCGGCGCACAACCAGGCGCGGGTCGGCCAAGCATTACAGCGTGGTTGGTATCGGCACGTCCACCGGCGGGCCAGTGGCCTTGCAGCGGGTACTGACGTCGCTGCCGGCGTCGTTTCCTGCGCCGATTGTACTGGTCCAGCACATGCCTGCCAGTTTCACACCGGCCTTCGCCGAGAGGCTCAACAAGCTGTGCCAGATCCAGGTACGCCAGGCCGAAGACGGCGACGTGCTCAGGCCCGGCCTCGCCCTGCTGGCCCCGGGCGGAAAACAGATGATGATTGAGAACCGCGGCGGGCAGGCCCGGGTTCGAATCCTGCCCGGCGATGAGCGCCTGAATTACAAGCCTTGTGTTGATGTCACGTTCGGCTCCCTGGCCCGTAGCTTCCCCGGTAAAACCCTGGGCGTGATCCTGACTGGTATGGGTTCGGATGGTAAGGATGGTTGTCGGATGATGAAACAGACCGGCTCTGACATCTGGTCCCAGGACGAGAAGACCTCGGTCATCTACGGCATGCCAATGGCCGTGGCCCGGGCTGGCCTCAGCGACGAGGTTTTGGCGCTGGAGGAGATCGGACCGCGACTGAAGGAAGGTGTCGCCTGATGGATATTCTGAGCCTGCTGGGCATCATGCTGGCCTTTGCCGCCATCCTTGGCGGCAACCTGCTTGAGGGTGGGGCGCTCAGCTCGCTGTTTAATGGGCCGGCAGCACTGATTGTTGTTGGTGGTACCCTGGCCGCGACCATTCTGCAGACCTCCTGGCCCGTTCTGAAGCGGGCATTTGGGCAGGCTCGCTGGGTCTTCGTGCCCCCGTTCATCAGCATGGAGGATGGCATCGGCAAAGTTATTGACTGGAGCGTGAAAGCCCGCAAGCAAGGCCTGCTCGGTCTTGAGGGGCTCGCCGAGCGCGAACCTGAACTGTTTGCCCAGAAGGGCTTGCAACTGCTGGTCGACGGAGCGGAGACCGAGACCATCCGCAGTATCATGGAAGTGGATCTGGAGTCCCGGGAACAACGGGATCTGGAATCAGCGCGGGTGTTTGAGGCCATGGGCGGTTATTCGCCCACCATCGGCATCATTGGTGCGGTTATGGGCCTGATCCAGGTGATGACCAATCTGGAGGATCCGCAGTCCCTGGGGAGCGGCATTGCGACGGCGTTTGTCGCCACGATCTATGGCGTCGCCCTGGCGAACCTGCTGTTTTTCCCGGTTGCAAACAAGCTCCGCGGCATCGTTCGGGAGCGCACCCGATACCAGGACATGATGATCGATGGCATTATTGCCATCGCCGACGGTGAAAACCCGAAATCCATTGAAATGCGACTACGGGGCTTCCTGTAGCAATCATGGTCAGGGCATCTTATGCGGCGCCGTAGGCAACCCCAGGAGGATCTCCACAATAAAGAGCGCTGGCTGATTTCCTATGCGGATTTCATCACCCTGCTTTTCGCCTTTTTCGTCGTCATGTATTCCGTTTCCTCGGTGAACGAGGGTAAGTACAAGGTACTCTCCGAGACCCTGACCGGAGTGTTCAATGCGCCGCAACGATCGGTAAAACCCATTGAGGTGGGGGACCGACCGTCGCAGTCGGTCGACGCGCCCTCCGATGCGGTGATTCCGCCGGCGGTTACGGAGGCGCCCCGCAACAGCGAACGGGACGCCGAGGCCAGGACCGAAGCGCTTCGGGCCATGGCCGATCAGCTGACCCTGGAGTTCGACGAACTGATTGATCAGGGCGTGGTGACGCTGGAAACCAGCGATCGTTGGTTGGAGCTGAATCTGCCTAACAGTCTTTTGTTCGGAAGCGGCGATGCAGAGCCGCATTACGATGCCTTTGACGTAGTCAGTAAGATCGCCAGAGTCCTGCGTGATCGTGATAACGCGGTCAAAGTGGAAGGATTCACGGATAACCAGCCCATCAGTACTTCGCGTTTTCCCTCCAACTGGGAGCTTTCAGCGGCCAGGGCTGCCGCGGTGGTAAGGATGCTGACCATGGAAGGTATCGAACCGGAGCGCCTGGCGGCTGTCGGCTATGGCCGGTTTCAGCCGGTGGCCCGCAACGATACCGACGAAGGCCGAAGGCGAAATCGCCGAGTTGTTCTCCTCATTTCCCGGGACGCCAATGTCCGAGGGGCTATGCGCTGACGCGATGGTGCACGGCACATTCGTATAGCCGTTCTGGCATGGTTCCTGTATTACTCCGAGGTAATAATTTCCGGCCGGCAAGCGTTTGCCGTCATCTCCTTTTTTCAGGCCCGCGGGGGTCAAGTTGGGAATGAACTGGCCGATAAACCGGAATGCAGCGATGGTGTGTCCCGCTGCAATGACGTTTTCTCTGGAGAAACAAGCGTGAGAATCTGGGCTGTAGCCAATCAAAAGGGCGGTGTGGGCAAAACCACATCCGTGGTGGCGTTGGGCGGTTTGCTGGCCGAGCGCGGCAAACGCGTGCTGGTCGTTGATCTGGATCCCCATGGGTCTCTCACGAGCTGGTTTGGATACGATCCGGATACCATTGCCCACAGTGTATTTGACCTGTTCCAGCACGAGGGCAAGGTGCCCGAGGGGCTACCGGCCCAGCTCATCACCGAGACCAGCTGCCAGGGACTGTCTCTGTTACCGGCCAGCACGGCCCTGGCAACACTCGAGCGCCGCATGGTCGGTGTCGAGGGTATGGGCCTGATTATCTCGCGGGCCCTGGCGCAGTTATGGGACGATTTCGACTATGTGATCCTGGACAATACGCCGTCGCTCGGTGTGTTGATGGTCAATGCATTGGCGGCGGCTCAACATCTGGTGATTCCGGTCCAGACCGAGTTTCTGGCGATCAAAGGTCTTGAGCGGATGCTGCATACCCTGAAAATGATCATGCGGTCCCAGAAAAACGAACTGCCCTTTACCATTGTGCCGACCCTGTACGACCGCCGGACCCAGGCGTCGGTGAAAAGCCTGAACTTGTTGCGCAAGACCTACTCGGACAGCCTGTGGCGTTTTGCCGTCCCAGTGGACACCAAATTCCGGGATGCGAGCCAGTCGGGTGTCGTACCGTCGGCGCTTGATGCGGAAACCCACGGCGTTCGCGCTTATTCCCATTTGCTTGATGATTTGCTTACGCGCAGAGGCTCCCTGAAGGAGCGTCAGCATGGCTGACGAGAATTTGACAAGGTTGTCTGATCCGGCCAGTGCCATTGCCAGTTATCTGGACGACCTGCTGCATACCGCGACCGACACCGCGTTGCGCGAGGAGTCGGTGGTTGAGGTTCCGGTACGTGAAGTCCGGGCGGAGGCGCCAGTAAAGGCCGTTCCGGAGACAAAACCTGAACCCCCTGTGGCGGGCCCGAAGGTGGTGGAACGGGCAAAGCCAGAACCAGCCATTGCCGAAGCGCGGGCCGTGGAGGCGCCGGAACCTGCGGTTGTAGCCAGTCCCGAGATCGAGCCTCAGCCTGAAACCGCCGAGCCGTCGTCGCGACCGGAATGGTCCGGTGCGCCGTTTGAGTGTCTGATCTTCACGGTCGCCGGCCTGCAGCTGGCGGTGCCTCTGATTCTGCTTGGGGCCATCCACCGCGTAGAAGAGGAAATCCGGCCGATTCCGGGAAGCCCCCGCTGGTACATGGGTATCCGCCCTGATCGTGATCAGAATCTGAGAGTGGTGGATACCGCTGAATGGATCATGGCAGGGCGGGTACCGGACAACGCCCGTGACAACTACCGGTTTGTCATCCGCCTGGATAACAGCGACTGGGGGCTGGCCTGCGACGACGTAGCCCAATCCTTCACGCTCAGGCCGGACGAGGTACGCTGGCGCACGGCGCGCAGCAAGAGGCCCTGGCTGGCTGGAACGGTTATTGATCACATGTGCGCGCTGATTGATGTGCGCACCATGGCCGACCTTCTGGTCAGGGCGGAACGAGAGCATCATCTCGACCTGAGCTGACGGGAACGCCGGTTACCGATTGAAACCTTGCCGCGCTGGCACGGTTTGTGCCCATAAATATAGTATTGGGCACTGATGATGATTTTTTGACGATCAGGTTGCCCGCAGGGCAGCCACAGAGGAGAAACAGTGCTATGGCATCCCCGAGCGGACAACACAATCAGGTCCAGGACGATCAGGTACTGCAGTATGTGACCTTCCGGCTGGATGACGAGACCTATGGTCTGAATGTCATGCAGATCCAGGAAGTGCTGAGATACACGGAAATTGCCCCGGTCCCGGGAGCTCCCGATTATGTACTCGGCATCATTAATCTGCGGGGCAATGTGGTCACGGTGATCGACACCCGCCGTCGGTTTGGATTGGCGGATGCGGAAGTGACCGACGCTACCCGGATTGTGGTGATGGAATCCGCCAACCAGGTCATGGGTATTCTGGTGGATTCGGTAGCCGAGGTGGTCTACCTGAAGTCCAGCGAAATTGAGACTGCACCGAACGTGGGTAACGAGGAAAGCGCCAAGTTTATTCAGGGCGTGTGCAACAAGGATGGTGAACTGATCATCCTGGTTGAATTCGACAAAATGTTGTCAGAGAACGAATGGGCTGAAATCGCCGCGCTGTAATCGGGAAATCGCTTTCTCGCAGTGCTCAGGGTGGACGCCTTTCGTTATAAATCACGGGAGACGTCCGTCATGTTTGCAGAAATTCCGTCCTACCTTCCCTGGGGGCTGACTGTGGCTGCCCTGTCACTGGTTCTCTTCCAGGGCATCGCTCACGGGCGCCAGATTCGCCAGCTGAAAGTCTCGCTCAAGGACCGGTGCGACATCCTCGGCAGGGAATTGCATGCGACCACCAGCGGCAGTGTCGGCGTTGGCCAGCGCCTGGTGGCTTGTGAACGGCAACTCCACGAACTGCGGACCACGCTGGATGAAATGCGCCAGAACGATCCCCTAAGGATTTCCTACGATGAGGCCTCCCGCCTTGTTGATCTTGGCGCTGATATAGACGATCTTATGAACACCTGCGGGATCTCCCGCCCCGAGGCCGAGCTGGTATCAGCATTGAAAAAACGTCAGGCGGCCTGATGTCATGCTGTTAGGAACGTTGCTCAATGAAGAGTGCTTATCCGAGGGCCGATGAGGCCCTTCTTGCGGTCCCCCGCAAGGATTTTGTTGCCGGCTCTGATCTGGTTGCAACCATTACCGGTCACTCCATACCCCGCGAAGAAACCGTTGGTCACATCCTTCACCTGATTCCGGAAATTGAACCTGATCAGCTCGTCATGCACGTCGGCGGTGGCTCCGGTTACTTGGCCGCAGTGCTCTCCAAAATGGCAGAACGGGTCATCTACGTTGAGAAGAATCCGGCCGTAGCTGAAGCCGCCCGCACCCGTTTTTCCCGCCTTGGAATCCATAACGTTGAGGTCGTGGTATCAGCGATCGAGGACACCATTGGGCTGGACCAGGCCTGCGATTTCATACTCAGCACAACATTCGTTGCGGACCGCAACGTGATGGCCCGACACCTCCGGGAAAATGGCTTCTTGGCCTGCCTCGAGGGTCGCGCCGGGCCCGTTCCCAGCATGGCTTTGTTCATTAAGCGCGGGCAGAAATTGGAGCGTTCAAGAACCCTTGGCTGGGTCGACTTCAATCGGAATTCAGAACAGGTGCTGATTGATCTAGGCGTCGTCGACGAGAAGACGCTGGAAGACGCAAAGTCAGAAGCGGCGGGCGAAAACTGCCGTGTTATTGACCTGCTGCGCCGTAAACTGAATCTTGAAGAACACGGCTTGTATCGGTCTCTCGCCCAGCAGCGTGGCATGGAGTTGACCGATGCAGATACCCTTCTACCAACGTTGAAGCCGGATCTGTTCCGGCGTTTTTCACGGACCTTCCTGGATTTATCCCGATTGATTCCGGTCGCCGAGGGTGGTGGAAAAATCCGGGTGGTTACTGATGATCCTGACGCCCGGACCGACCAGCTCGAGAGACTGAGCCCCAATCAGGCCATCGAATGCCTGTTGGTGACCCCGACGGATTTCCGTCGACTCTGGTCGGCGCTGGACCTGACCGAGAAAGGTAGTCGGTTTGTGGCTGACCTGTCAGGCAGTCCCGAAGGTGGGAGCGAGCCCCGTGGTGACAGTTCCGACCTGCTTCTGGGCGAGGCGGGCAAGCATCATGTGAGTCCCTACCTGGTATCGGTTTATGAAGCGATCCTGCTGGATGCGGTCAGTGAGAAGGCCAGCGACATTCACATTGAACAGTATGCCAGCCGTGTCCGTATCCGGTTGCGGGTCGATGGCGACCTGCATGACCTCCCTCAATATCAGTTGTCCCCGCGGGAAATCAAAGGCGTTATCAATGTCATCAAGCTGCGCGCCGAACTGAACATTGCCGAGCACCGGTTGCCGCAGGGCGGCCGGTCGCGGCTTCAGTTGGGTCAAATGGACTACGATTTGCGAATCCAGATCCAGCCATCCCTGCACGGGGAGAATGCGATCATCCGGTTGTTGCCCCAGACCGGACGGGCCATGACCATAGCGGAGCTTGGAATGGCGGAGCGTATTGGCGCCCGATACCAGCGCCTGCTAGACAATCCGGCCGGCCTGGTTCTGGTGGTCGGACCGACCGGGTCTGGAAAGTCCACGACGCTCTATGCAGGTTTGCAGAAGCTTGCCGATGATGGCCTTCGTAAGGTCATTACCGTGGAAGACCCCATTGAGTACTCCATTGATAACGTCCAGCAGACGCGGGTCCGTTCCGACATCGGATTTGGCTTTGCCGATGCCATGCGTGCCTTTGTCAGGGAGGATCCGGACGTCATTCTGGTCGGTGAGATCCGTGACCAGGAAACAGCCCTGGAGGCGATCCGCGCATCTCAGACCGGACACGTGGTGCTGTCGACGCTGCATTGCAACGATGCGGTAGATTCACTCCAGCGTCTGTATGACCTGGGCGTGCATCCGAACTCGATTGCCGGAGAATTGCTGGCGGTTATTGCCCAGCGTCTGGCCAAGCGAATCTGCCCGCACTGTCGCACGCCGGCGGTGCCGGACGCAGCGATTCTGGAAGAGCTCTTCCCCGAAGGCGCACCGGCAAACTTCAGGTGTTTCGAAGGCGAGGGCTGCGAGCAGTGTAATGGCCGCGGTACCCGCGGTCGGGTAGCCATTGTCGAGTATATGCAGGTCGATGCCGATATCCGGAACGCGATCTCGAGCCAGCCGCCGATTGGTGAGCTGCGCTGGCGGGCACTTGATGCCGGCCTGGTGACGATGCGTGACAGCGCGCTGGATCATGTCATTGAGGGCGTCGTTCCCTTGTCCGAGTTGCCCCGCGTTTTACCACGGGAACGTATGGCGCCGGAAGTGCGCGGTGGTCGAAGGAGTCCGCTATGAGACGACAGGAGCAACGGCGGAGAGCCGCTCAGCGAGAGCCTGTGGAAGTCATCTACGCGGATGAGCTTCGAAGGCTGGTTGATGCGGATCCGGGGCCGGTTCCGCCCGGCTGGCAGATGTCACCCCGGGCAGTCGAGAAGTTTGTCATGGGCGACGCGAACCTGGGGATAGAACAGAAGTTTGTTGCAGACAGGGCCATGGTCGTCCGTATCATCATTTCCCTGTGCACCAGCCGAGGATGCTTGCTGGTTGGTGAGCCCGGTACCGCAAAATCCTGGCTATCGGAACTGTTGTCCGCGGCTATTTCGGGAGACTCAATCCTGACCCTTCAGGGGGGAGCTGTCAGTCATATCGGTCAACTCCTGTATACCTGGAACGATGCCGTTCTCCGTTCAGAGGGTCCAACGCGAAAAGCGTTGGTGCCCAGCCCCCTTCTGCGGGGCATGATGGAAGGGCGGATTGTCCGTTTTGAAGAGATCGCGCGTTGCCCGCAGACTCTCCAGGACGCGCTGTTGTCGCTCCTGTCTGACCGGGTAGCGGTCATTCCCGAACTGACCGGTGAGGAGGGCGTTGTGTTTGCACGGGAGGGCTTCAATGTCGTTGCTACCTCCAACAGCGTTGATGAAGGCGTGCATCGAATGAGCGCAGCGCTGAAGCGGCGTATGGACTTTGAGGAGATACCTCCGATTCGGAGTCTGTCTGATGAAATGGCGGTGGTTCTCCGGGAAGTGCACAAGGCAAATACCAGGGCTGGAGTTGATGTTGAGCTGGAGGAATCCGTTATCGAGGTGTTGGTCACCATGTTCCATGAATTAAGGAACGGGCAGACACTTGATGGCCGCAGTACCGACAGGTTGGCTGGTGCCGCGCTGTCGACGGCAGAAGCGGTTTCCGTGGCTCATGCGGCCAGTCTGAATGCCTGGTACTACAGCGGGTCCGTGACAACCATTGAGCAACTGATGCACCACATTGTGGGTTCTGCCCTTAAGGACCAGCCCGAGGACCGGCGGCGTCTGCGCCACTATTTCGAGACAACGGTTGCCTACCGCAAAGGGGCGAACTGGGAGCAGGCCTGGGCCATGCGCTCACTGATTCGGTGATTCGGCCTGGGGCGAGCCGGAGCGTACGTCGTCCGGTGTGCGTCCGCGAATGTGAAAGGCGAAAGCCAGAATTTCGGCGATAACCCGATACAGGCTCTCCGGAATTTCCTCATTCAGCGAGAGTCGCGCCAGAATGCTGGCCAGTTCGGCATTCTCATAAAGCGGGACATCGTGTTCCCGTGCTATCCGAATAATCTCCTCCGCCAGTTCGTGCGTCCCGGTTGCGGCAATGATCGGTGCCTGTTCGCCATCATACTTCAGTGCGACGGCCGCGTTTGAGTTCTGCCCAGACGTTCGCTCGGTCATGCTCTTGTGTCCACCAGTCTGTGCTCCAGGCGTGTGGCTGCCCCCTGTGGGCTGCCCCGTCGACATTCCAGGTCGGTCACTTCCAGGCCCAGGTCGGTCAGGCTGCGCCTCAGCAGGGGCAATTCCTCGTTGACCTGGCGCAGCGTGCTCTGTTTCTCGGCCCAGACCCGGGCGCTGACCGATTGCTGACGCAATGCGACATCAAAGTGCAGGGGGCCGGCTTCATCCAGGTCCATGGCCAGCGAGAGTCGCCACTCACGGGCAGCGGTTTTGTGTTGTTGTCCCGTCGTTCTTTGGTCTTCCGGATACTGTTCGAGGCGCAACTGCGCAACCCGAGGTTCATTCTGCGGGGTAACCCAGGGCAATTCCAGCAGGGTTGTGGATACAGGCGCGGGTGCGTCACCACCGGCCCGTGCTGTCAGCACCTGACTGTGGAGCTGGTTTACGGTTATGCGGTTCAACATGCCGGCCAGGAGCCTGAGCATCTGACCCACGGTGGTGGGTTCGTTGGTGGAGGACGGTGACGATGCCTGGCCTACGGGTTGGGGGAATTGCAACGGAGCCTGCACGAGTTCCGGGCTGGCCAGTGGTGTCAGGCGGCTGAAGTGTTCCGGCCCGTTGCCTTGTTGGGCCAGCAGCGCCGTAATGACGCGCCCTAGTGCCAGTTTCAGGTCCGGCAATGTGGCGGAGGGTGTCTGAGTCAGCCTTGATTCGGCAAACAGGCCGCTTTCGGCAATCCATTGTTTGATCTGTTGAAGCGGCTGCTCCTGATTGCCACTGCCGGGGGAGAGGCTGGTGCTAGAGGGGAGGCGGGTTAACATCTGCTGGATGCTCTGTCGGGCGGCCTCTGGTAGCGGCTGGGGCGCTCTGGCTGAGGGCAGCTGGCCGGGAGCGGGATCCGGCTTTAGCCCCTGGGTCAGGCTGGCCAGCAGCTTCGTAAGTCCGCCCTCCAGGTTCTGTTGCCAGGGCATGTGCTGGACCAGAGCCCGTGCGATTCCCACTTCCTGTGCCGGTGCCAGTTTGCCCATCAACTGGAGCTCGTTGCCGGCCCGCATGACTTTGACCCAGTCGCCTGTCTCCAGCCTGGTATTGCCAATGGCGGCCTCGACCAGCAATGACTTTCCCCGCACGTCCAACAGCACCTCGGACGATGGGTTGCCCTGGCGATTGATGATTTCCGCAACCCGTGCCAGTGTGGTCTGCCGGTTAGCCAGCTGCAGCGCCTCCAGCTGTTGGCGGGCCGATGGTGGCAAACCGTCCGGCCCCGATGCAGAGGGCGGAGCCGCTCGGGTCGGCGAGATCGGAGTTTGCCCGGAAGGTTGGGGGGGCTGTTGGCCGGTCGGTAGTTTCATCGTTATCGATTTGATGTTGGACAAGAGTAATCCGTAAACGCTTTCGTTATAATACGCCGCGCCGGCGAGTCTTGCCGTGAATAATGTCTGCACCCGCCGTGTCAGTCTTGAATGCACCCGATGCCGTATGTGCGTGCATCGTCCTGGTTACGGGGCCCTGATGTCTGAGCCGTTACTACAGGCTGCCAATCTGCAGTGTGAACGAGATGAGCGGATACTCTTCCGCGACCTTTCGTTTTCCATACTGCCCGGTACGGTAACCCGTGTCGAGGGTGCCAATGGCACCGGCAAAACCACACTGCTACGAATCCTGGCGGGGCTCAATGATGCCTGGTCGGGGGAATTGCTCTGGCGTGGGCGGTCGCGAGTAACCCACCGGGAAGAATTTCTTCGTAACATGCTTTATCTGGGGCACCGGCCCGGTATCAAGGCCTTGCTGACCCCAATGGAGAACCTGCGGGCGCTGATGGCGCCCCGCCGTCCGGTGACCGATACGGTTTTGCACCAGGCGCTGGCCGGCACCGGCCTCGACGGCTTTCAGGATGTTCCCTGCCGGAAGCTGTCAGCCGGACAACAACGCCGGGTTGCGCTCGCACGCCTGCTGATTGCCGACGAACCGTTGTGGTTACTGGATGAGGTTTTCACTGCTATCGATGCAGATGGCGTGAGTGCCATTGAAACCTTGCTACAGCATCGCGCGGAGGAGGGCGGAGCCGTTGTCGTTACCACCCACCACGATCTGCAATTGCCAGGCATGCAGAGAATAGTCCTGGGCGAGGGGGTGCACCATGAACGCTGAAGCCCGCCCGGTGATCAAACCATTGAGTTCCGGGGTCGGCAGTTTTGCCGCCATGAAGGCCGTGTTCAGTCGCGATATGAAGGTGGCTTTCCGGCAGCGTCAGGATTTGCTCAACCCGCTGCTGTTTTTCGTGATGGTGGTGACGCTCTTCCCCCTTGGTGTTAGCCCGGAAGTGTCATTCCTGCGGGAGGCCGGTGCAGGTATTCTGTGGGTAGCGGCGTTGCTGTCAGTGTTGTTATCGCTGGATCACCTGTTCCGCCACGATTTTGATGACGGCACGCTTGAGCAGTTGGTACTACAGCCGCAACCTCTGTTCTTGCTGGTGCTGGCGAAAACGCTGGCGCACTGGACACTGACCGGATTGCCGCTGGTTCTTCTGGCCCCGGTTCTTGGGGTCATGGTGCATCTGGAAGGGAACTCCATAGCAGTTTTGTGTCTAACGCTGCTGATTGGCACACCGGTGCTGAGTCTGATCGGATCCATCGGTGCAGCATTGACCCTGGGCTTGCGGTCGGCGGGCGTGCTCTTGTCCTTGCTGATCATTCCGCTGTACATTCCGGTCCTGATTTTTGGTACAGGTACCGTGGCAGCGGCCACCGAGGGCGCGCCGGTTGGCGCTTACGTGGCACTAATGGGGGCGTTTCTGGTTCTGTCGATTACGCTGGCACCGTTTGCAGCCTCGGCGGCATTGAGAATCAGCCTGTCAAACAGCTAGGACGATGTTGATGATTGTTAGGGTATCCATCTGATGTGGCAGATTTTTCATAAACTGGGCTCACCCAAATGGTTCTTCGGGATTGCAACCCGGTTAATGCCCTGGCTGTTGGCCGGTGGCAGTCTGTTATTGGTGGCGGGTGTTGTATGGGGGCTGGGATTTGCGCCACAGGACTACCTTCAGGGAAACAGCTACCGGATCATTTTCATTCATGTGCCAACGGCGTTTCTTGCGCAGTCGGTGTACATCATGATGGCGGTCGCCGCAGTGGTGACGCTGGTTTGGCGCATGAAGCTGGCCGATGTCTTTGTCAAGGCGGTGGCTCCTGTTGGCCTGATGCTGACCTTCCTCGCGCTTTTCACCGGCGCCGTCTGGGGCAAGCCAACCTGGGGAACCTGGTGGATCTGGGACGCCCGGCTGACATCCATGCTGATCCTTCTGTTTCTCTATGGGGGGGTGATCGCCCTGGATCGAGCCATCAATGATGAAAAATCCGCCGCCCGGGCGGTGGCTGTTCTGGTGTTGGTCGGGGTGGTGAATATCCCTATCATCAAGTACTCCGTGGAATGGTGGAATACACTGCACCAGCCGGCAACCTTCAAACTCACGGAAAAGCCCTCCATGCCGGCAGAAATGTGGGTTCCGCTGTTGTTGTCGGTGCTGGGTTTGTATCTGATTTTTGGCTGGTTCGCCTGCCTGCGCATGCAGACGGAGATACTGGTCCGTGAGCAACGCACGAGGTGGGTCAAAGAGTATGTTATGGCGGGGAGAACCTGATTGATGGCGTTTGAATCCTTTGCCGCGTTTCTCTCGATGGAGGGCCACGGCCCATATGTGTGGACCTGTTACGGTGCCTTTTTTGTGCTTATGGCGGCGATGATGGTCTGGTCGCTGCGGCGCCGTCGGGCGGTCATCGAGTCCTGCCGTCGGCAGTATGAATCCCTTGAGGCGAATGACGGTGGCGCTGCTAACCGCGCATCGGCCACGTTCACCCGAGTTAACGTTTCCCAAGACTGAAGAGCAGGTACCGAATGCACCCGATCCGTAAAAAACGGCTGACCATTGTTCTATTCCTGATGGCCGGTATTGCCGTCGCGGTAGGTCTGACCACCTACGCACTGCGCCAGAACATCAATCTGTTCTACGATCCGAGTCAGATTTCTGCGGGCGAGGCGCCGGTAGAAGTGCGAATTCGAGCCGGCGGCATGGTTGAGGAAGGTTCGGTGGTACGCGACCCGAACAGTCTGAAAGTGGAGTTCCGGGTGACCGACTTCAACGCGTCGGTTCCGGTTGAGTATGTCGGCATTCTGCCGGATCTGTTTGCCGAGGGGCAGGGTGTTGTTGCCATGGGGCAGCTGAACGCGGAGGGTCGCTTTGTCGCGGATCAGGTGTTGGCCAAACACGACGAAAATTACATGCCACCCGAGGTGGCAGATGCTTTGGCGAAGTCGGCGAAGAACCAGAAAGAGTCGGGCCAGGCTGGAGACGCCGCCGCTTACTGATCACCACACATGAACAGCCGGTTGGCTGGAGGGCTTAGATGTATCCGGAACTCGGACAGCTTGCACTGATTCTCGCGCTGTTGCTGGCAGTGCTCCTTTCCGTAGTACCCCTGGCGGGTTCTATTGCCGGGCGGGACAATCTCCAGGCCTTTGCCCGCCCTCTGGCGACCGGCATGTTTGTCTTTACCGCGCTGGCGTTCGCGGTACTGACCCATGCCTTCCTGACCGATGATTTCTCTGTCGCCTACGTGGCCAATAACAGCAACAGCCTGCTGCCCTGGTACTTCAAGTTCAGTGCGGTCTGGGGCGGCCATGAAGGGTCGTTGCTGTTGTGGATACTGATGCTCGCAGGCTGGACTCTGGCCGTGGCGGTGTTCAGCCGGCGCCTGCCCGCGGTGATGATCTCCCAGGTTTTGTCGATTCTGGGCATGGTCGCCGTTGGCTTTCTTCTGTTTATCATTATCACCTCCAATCCATTTGACCGACTGTTGCCGAACATTCCGGCTGACGGCGCCGACCTGAATCCGCTGCTGCAGGACTTTGGCCTGATTGTGCATCCGCCCATGCTGTACATGGGGTATGTCGGTTTCTCTGTAGCGTTTGCCTTTGCCATTGCCGCGTTGATCAATGGTCGCCTGGATGCGGCATGGGCCCGCTGGTCGCGCCCCTGGACAACCGTTGCCTGGGCCTTCCTTTCCGTGGGTATTGCCCTGGGCAGCTGGTGGGCCTACTACGAGCTGGGCTGGGGCGGCTGGTGGTTCTGGGATCCGGTCGAAAATGCCTCGCTCCTGCCCTGGCTTTCGGGAACCGCGTTGATGCATTCGTTGGCCGTGACTGAGAAACGCGGTGTGTTCAAAAGCTGGACGGTGCTGCTCGCGATCGTCACATTCTCACTCAGTTTGCTGGGAACCTTCCTGGTGCGCTCCGGCGTCCTGACCTCGGTACACGCCTTTGCCTCGGACCCCGAGCGCGGCGTGTTCCTGCTGGCCCTGCTGGCAATCACCGTGATCGCCAGCCTGACCCTGTATGCCTTTCGTGCGCCTGTGGTCCACGTCCGGGCCCGTTACGGTTCGCTGTCGCGGGAAATTTTCCTGCTGCTGAACAATGTGCTGCTGGTCTCGGCCACTCTTCTGGTCGCGGTGGGAACGTTGTATCCGCTGGTGCTGGATTATCTCGAGATGGGCAAGCTGTCCATCGGCGAGCCCTTCTTCAACCTCACCTTCAGCCCGCTGGCGGTCGCCACTGGTCTACTGCTCGGCACCGGCATCTTCTCGCGCTGGAAAAAGACCGACGGCGGCTGGCTGGGGCGCAAGCTGCTGTGGCCACTGGCGATCAGCCTCGTGGCAAGCACCGCCGTCCTGATCGGCTATGGCGGCTTCACCCCCTGGGCGTTCGCCGGAATCTTTTCCGCCATGTGGGTAGCAGTAGCCACATTCTGGGATCTCTGGGAAAAATCCTCGTCCCGCAAGGGCCGGATCCACGGGCTGAAGCGCCAGTCCCGTAGTTACTACGGCATGGTCCTCGGTCACCTTGGGCTGGCGATCACCATGGCCGGTGCCACGGTGGTGTCCAATTACGGAATCGAGCGGGATGTCCGGATGGTTCCGGGCGATGTCGCCACGGTGGGTGACTACCAGTTCGTCTTTCGCGAGATTGGCGAGCGCCGAGGTCCCAATTTCACCGCGCAATACGGCAGCTTTGACGTAATCCTCGATGGCGAGCGGATCGCCGACCTGCATCCGGAGAAACGGCAGTACTCGGTGGGTATGAGTGTCATGACCGAGGCGGATATCGACGCCGGGCTGTTCCGGGACATTTTCGTTGCCATTGGTGAGCGCATTTCGGACGACGCCTGGGCTATCCGGCTCCAGTATAAGCCCCTAGTTCGCTGGCTCTGGTTGGGCTCGCTGTTCATGGCTGCGGGTGGATTCCTTGCGATTTCCGACCGTCGTTACCGTATCCGTGAGCGGGCCGGAGCAGGGGAGCGTGCTCGCGGAGATAACGCTGGTCACTCTGATGATCCTGCTGGAGCTTTATCATGAAGCGGTTTTTTCTGTTCCTTCCCCTGCTGATTGCGGTTGTGCTGGGGGTTGTCCTGTTCGCCGGGATCGGCAAGGATCCAACCAAACTGGAATCGGCCCTGATCGGCAAGCCGGTGCCGGCCTTCAGCCTGAAGGACCTCAACAACCCGGAGGCAGAGCTGGACGAGAGCCTGCTCCGTGGACAAGTGCAGCTGCTGAACGTCTGGGGCACATGGTGCCCGGCCTGTCGTGACGAACACGATGACCTCATGCGGCTGGCCCGTGATAAGGGCGTCTCCATTGTTGGTCTGAATTACAAGGACAATCGGGCAGACGCGCTGGTCTGGCTGGAACGCCTCGGGAATCCCTACAGCACCACCATATACGACCCGAAGGGAACCCTGGGGTTTGATCTGGGAGTCTACGGAGCACCGGAGACGTTTGTGATCGATGCGTCAGGCGTGGTTCGGTACCGCCACGTTGGAGTGGTCAATGAGAAGGTATGGCAGGAAACCCTGCTCCCGGCGATTAACGACGCCCGGGGGAACGGTTGATGAGGCATCTTCTATTTGTCTTGCTGCTGGCGTCTCTGTCAGCAGTGGTGACCGCAGACGTGGCGGATGTCTATGATTTTGGTTCCGTGGAGCAGGAGCAGCGATTTCAGAACCTGATTGAGGAGCTGCGTTGCCCGAAGTGCCAGAACCAGAACATTGCCGATTCGAATGCGCCGATCTCCAAGGACATGCGAGCGGAGGTGTATCGGATGATGGGCGAGGGCGCCAGCGACAGGGAGATTATGGATGCACTGGTCGCACGGTTCGGCGAGTTCATCCTTTACAAACCTGAAGTGGAAAAGCGCACTATCCTGCTTTGGGCAACGCCCGCCATAGCAGTGCTGGGCGGGCTGCTGATGGTCGCCGTCGTGGTGATCCGATCCCGGCGCGGCACCGCCCAGGCGACTGCACTGACCACCGAAGAAAAAGCCCGAGTGGAAAAGATTCTTGCAGAGAATGACCAGGACACACGCGCCTGAGTCAGCGCTTCTCTGCTGCACCCATGACTGAACCTGTGACGATAGCTTCATGACCGAAACCTTCTGGATTGCCGCAGCGGTACTCATCATTCTCGCCCTTGCCTTTGTGCTCTATCCGGTGCTGTTCCACAGTACGGGAGCACGGGAGCGCGCCGACCTCAGGAACCAGAACCTGCTGGCCTACCGCAGCCGGATGAAAGAGCTGGATGCGGAATACGAAGCCGGCATCCTTGATGACGAAAACTACCGTCAGCTGAAGGATGAGCTTGCGGGCGCCATGCTCGACGATCTCCCGGAGAATATCGGCCCCGATCGCCTGGTTAGCGGCCGGAAAAGTGCGATGGCAGTCGGCCTTCTGGCCATTCTTGTGTTGCCTGCTGCGACTTTCCTGCTCTATCAGGAGTGGGGCGCCATGGATCGGGTGGAGCAGTTCATCACCATGCAGGAGATGGGGGATACAGACGCGGCGCGCCAGACCCGGATGAACGAGCTGGCCGAGCAACTGCGGGAAAAGCTTGAGGCCAGCCCGGACAATTCCGATGGTTGGGCGATGCTCGGGCAAAGCTATATGCGGCTCGAACGGTACGAGGATGCAGCCTGGGCGTTCCGTCGTCTGGCGGACAGCGTAGAGGAAGACGGAGCACGTGCCGTCGCCCTCGGGCTCGCGGCGCAAGCCCTGTTTTACCGCAGTCAAGGCGCCATGACAGAGGACGTAGCCGCCGCCATTGAGGCCGCCAGGGCCCTGAATCCCGATGAGGTGAATGCTCTGGGACTGCTGGGGATCCACGCCTTCAGTCAACAGGATTACCGCGAAGCGATTCGTTACTGGGAGCGCATCGGCAAAGTTGCGCCGGACCATCCGCAGTTGGCGTCCATTCAGGGCGGCATTCGCGAGGCGTACAACCGGTTGGGCGAGGAGCCACCGGCCATGAAACAGGCGGCGGCCGACGGTCCGGCGGTGACCGTTCGGGTCGCAATCTCGGACGCATTCCGCGATCAGGTGCCGGCTGACACCACGCTGTTTGTCTTTGCCCGTCGGGTCGATGGTGCCGGTGGGCCGCCGCTGGCGATCACGCGCCTGACGGCCGGAGCGCTACCGGCGGAGGTGCGTCTTGATGACAGCAAATCGATGGCACCCGAGGCGAAGATCTCCAGTGCCGAGGAAGTCATGGTCACGGCACGCCTCAGCCGTTCAGGGAATGCCATTGCCCAGGCGGGTGACTGGCAGGGGAGCCTCGAGGCACCTGTTGCCGTGGGTTCTGGGGCGCCGGTGGAACTGATCATCGACAAGCAGCTCACCGACTGACCGGTCAGTCGGTTCCTTCGGGACCGCGTTTCAGGCAGACAGGTCGCCGGGGTAAAGCGGCGGGAGCCCGGAGTCCGTGGAGCTGGCCTTGGGGGCATGACGACGCAGCCGTTGCAGGGCCTCGGCCAGCGCTCTGCCATCCCATTCTGACGTCGTGGTTGCCTCGGGGGAGAACAGGTGCGCCTGCAAGCGGTGAATCTCGGTTGCCAGGGTCTGATCGTCACACCAATCCAACACGTCGCTCGCGGTCTGGAACTGACGCCCCGGAAAGCGATGGTTCATCCACTGCACCAATAGGGCCGGGGTGGATGAGGAGCCTGCCCGGGCAGACCGGATGAGATTCTCGAACAGGTTCCTTTCGCGGGGGTTGGACTCTTCGCTACCCATTCGGTGCTGGGCATCGGGTGTTTTGGACCGCCACCACATCATCATGGTCACCAGCCATAGAATCGCCAGCGCCAGACTCAGCCATTGCCACGCAGTGATGCCATTCACCGGTTTCGCCTCTGAGACGCTGAGGGTGTCGGGTGAATCGGGTTGGCTCTCAGTGCTATCGGTCTCTGGCGGCTGCGCGACCGGTGCGGCAGAGCCCGCCACCTGAAGCGTTCGGGCCGGAATAACAGCCACTTGCTCGCTGTCGGTGTTGGTGTTCCACCAGGGGATCCGGATCTCGGGCAGCGTGAGCTGTCCGGAATGTACGGGCACCAGGGCGCTGGTCTGACTCAGGGTGGAGGTCAGGCCTGCGGGTGTGACTTCGGTTGACCGCTCCGGTGGCTCGGGGTAGCTGCGTAGGCCATCAGGCGTCGCGTCGGGCAGGGGCGGGAGTGCTTCCGAGGGCAGGCCAGCGGCCTTGAGGGTTATTTCCCGGGTGAGGTTTTCGCCAGTTTCCACCTGCATGGTCGGCGGCAGGCCGTTCTCGTCCAGGCTGAGGCCGCTGGCGGGCAGCCAGGTGTTACCGGAAAAGCCGGCAGGCACTTCCTTGACCGGTACCGTGTAGAGCTGTTCGCTGTCCCGGAGAAAGATCAGCTTGCCGCTGGCATCGCGGGCCTGGCCCTCGAACTGGATCGGTTCCAGCGAGAGCTCTCCCGGTTGCTGAGGAAACAGGGCATAGCGGCGTTCCACGACGCGGTACCTTACGCCATCACGGTAGCGGGAAAACTCCCGCTGTTTACCCAGTGGCTCAATGATGGCGTTAGGGTGCTGAGGCTCCGATAACTCGCCGCGGATAAGGTTGCCACTGAAGAACAGCCGGATCGTCAGCGTCAGTTGCTCCTGTACGTAGACCTCGGCCTTGTCGGCCGAGAGCTCGATGAAGCTGTCCCTGCTGGCGGTGCCCTGATCGGGCGGATTGCCGCTCACAACCTCAACCGTTACCGGTCTGGATTTTGAATCCCTGAACGTCAGCGTTGGTATGGTCAGGGTTCCATTGCGCTTTGGCGCCAGCTGATAGGTCCAGGTGATTTCACCGATCATCTCGCTGTTTTCCGTACGGATACTGTAACGTTGGTTCTTGCCGAGGATTTCAAACGTCGGCTCCACCTTCTCAATGTCCGGGGCGGGCAGGTCGGAAAGATCAAAGTCGAACAGGTTGCTCAGGTTGATGTCGAGCTTCATGGAACCTGTCACAGTCACGGTCAGCACTTCGCCCTCATAGAGCCGGGTTCGGTCCGGCTCGACCTTGAGTTCCTCGGCCCGGAGTGATGTCGTCAGACTCATCAGCAGTAACAGCAGGACAGCGGCTAAGGTTAGCTGTTTCACCATGGTGTATCGCCCTCATCGGATGGTGTCTGACGTTCCTGGTATTGTTGCAGGAATTTGCGTTTCAACAGCCCGCCCGGGTTGTCCGGAACCCGTCGTAACCACTGTTCCTGACCCTGGGACAATGGTCTCTCCGAGATCTGCGCCGGTGCTTCGGCTTGCCCGGCGGGCTGTTCGCTCTCATTGGCCCCGGCCTGCTGTTCCTGCTCTTCCTGACCGTTTTCGGACTCAGCGGAGGAATCCTGTTGGTCGCGGTTCTGGTTCTCTGGGGAGTCTCCAGACGACTGTTTCTGCCCCGAGTTCTGGCTGTCGCTCGATTGGGACGGGCTCTGTTGCTGGTCTTGATCCTGATTCTTCGATGACTGTTCGGAACGGTCACTCTGGCTGTCGCCGGAGTCCTGCTGTTGTTCCTGGTTCTTCTGCTGCTTTTGTTGCTCGAGCAGCTTCTCGACCAGGGCACGGTTATAGTCGGCATCGTCCAGGTCCGGATTTTTGGCCAGCGCCTTGTCATAGGCGGTGATGGCTTCCTCGAGTTTGCCCGCTCGTGCCAGGGCATTGCCCCGGTTGTAGTCAGACCGCGCGCTCTGGCCGGAAGCAAAGGCGTCAACGGCCTGATCGAATCTGCCCGATCTGTAGAGTGCCGAACCACGCCATTCCGGATTCTCCAGTTGCTCGGCGGCGCTCTCCGGATCCTCGCGGATCAGCTCGGGTGCCCGCTGATCCTCGCGCTGCCAGAGTGCGTCCCAGTCCTGGGCCTGGGCGGGTTGGGGGACAAGTGGCATGATACTCAGGGCCATGATCGCAAATGCGCCTCGTCGCCATCCCAACAGCAGCAAGGGCAACGCTAGCCAGAGCAGCCAGTAGCCATCGTCCTGCCACCGGTTCACCGTGAGACCGTTTTCGCTTTCCTGCCAGTCGCCGGTGTCGGTGGGTTCCAGCGCGAGCGCCTGAATATCCGTTTCGTCGAGAGTCAGCGCCTGGCTCGAACCGCCGTTTTCGTCGGCCAGATCGGCCATGCTTTCCGGGTTGGCCCGGCTGATAACGATGTTTCCGTTGTCGCGGATGAAACCTTGTTTGGCGAGGGGGATTGGCCCCCCCTCCTCGGTGCCCACAACCAGGGTGCTCAGGGTAAGATCCGTACCCTTCAGGGTGCTGCCAATGGCTGAGTGGTATCGCTTGGGCACATCATCCGAGATTAGAAGAATCCGGCCCTGGCCCGGGGCTCCCTGGCCGAGCAGGGTTTTGGCGCCGGCGACAGCCAGATCGGCCCGGTTTCCGGCAGCGGGCATGATCACTGGGTCAAGCACATCCAGCATCCCTTCAATGGTCTTGGTGTCGTCGGTCAGGGGGGCGACCACGTGCGCATCGGCGGCAAACACGATCAGTCCATTCAGGCTGCCCTGCCGGGCATCCAGGATATCCCGGATTTTTCGTTTTGCCAGGGTCAGTCGATCTGGTTCCACGTCAGTGGCGAGCATGGACAACGACAGATCCAGGGCAATGACCAGACTGTCTCCGGGCTGTTTCAAGGGGGTCGGCGCCTCCCGCCAAGCCGGGCCCGCCAGTGCAATGGCAAGCACAATAACGGCAACACAAACCGGCAACAGGGGCGAGCGCTGTCTGGTGCCCGCTGCGCCCTCGTGTCGGATGACTGGTGCCAGCAGTCGATCCGGTATCACGCGGGACCATCCGCTGTCCCCGCGACGCAGATGCCGGAGGGTGATATAGATCACTGGCAGGCTCAGAATCAGCAGCAGCCAGAGTGGTCGAAGGAAATGAAAATCAGCCATGGGCTTCCTCCCCTCTGGTCTGTTGGCGAGACAGCCTAAGGCGCCTGACCTGCCTGAGCATTAACAGCGTCATCCAAAGCACTGCCGCTGCGCCTGCGGGCCAGACAAAAAGCTCGGTTACGGGCCGGTAAAACTTACCCTCCAGTTCAATTGGCTCCAGCTGATTGATGCTCTCGTAGATCATTTCCAGTTCGGGCAGGCTCCGGGCCCGGAAGTAGCGGCCACCGGTTTGCTCGGCCATGCGGGTGAGCAGTGCTTCGTCCAGGTCCCTGGAAGGATTGACCCGACGTGAGCCCAGAAAACCCCGCTGGACCATGGATTCGGCGCCGATACCAATGGTATACAAACGAACGCCTGCCGCTTCGGCGATCTCCGTTGCCTTGTCCGGAGTGATTTCGCCCGCTGTGTTGGCACCGTCGGTCAGCAGGATAACCACCCGTTGGTCCTGAGGGCGATCGCGCAGGCGCTTGATGGCGAGGCCCACCGCGTCGCCAATGGCGGTAGCCCGGCCTGCCATGCCAAGCCCGGATTCACGCATCAGGGTGCGCACGGTCTCCAGGTCGAAGGTCAGCGGCACCTGCACATAGGGTTGGGTGCCGAACAGGATCAATCCCAGCCGGTCGCCTTTACGTCGGGTGACGAAGTCGTCCAGCACAACCTTGACGGCTTGAAGCCGGTTGATGCTTCGACCCTGAATGATCATGTCCTGTTCATCCATACTCGGGGAAATGTCCACCACCAGCATCAGGTCGCGTCCGGACACCGGCAGTTGGACCTGTTCGCCCACATGCTGTGGCCGTGCCACGGCCACGACCAGCAAAAGCCAGATAACGAACAGCAGGGCTTTTTGCCAAAGTGGCGTGGCACTGCCTCGTCGACTGACGCCGGGTAGTTCGGACAACCAGTGGCCGACCGGTAAGACCGGCGCGTCAACCGAGTGTCCGACGGGCCGCCGCCATTGCAGGAGCAGGGGGATGACCGCGAGTAACAGCAGCCAGGGGTAGGCCAGGGTCAGCATGTCTGACCTCCCAGCCAGCGCCAGGCAAAGTCCATGGCCTGGCGGGGATCGGCACTGGCCTTGGGCTGCCAGGCGCTGTGGACGATGGCTTCGACCACCGGTCTCGAGGCCACGCGGTCGCTCGGAGCTTTTTCCAGAAGGAAGGCGACCCAGGCCTCTCCCGACAGTGTCTCGGGATGGAGGTCAGGGTAGCGCTGCCGGGCAGCACGCTTAAGAAGCGAGTTCAGTTTGGAGAACCAGTCCGGATCTCGCATGGCCTCTCGTTCAAGGTCTGCCAGTTCTGCCTTCGCCAGCTTTAGCCAGCGGTTTTTACGCTGTCTTCGGCGGACGAGCCAGATAATGCCGGCAATCAACAGCAGCAGGACCAGCGCGAGCAGCCACCAGCCAGGCGCTGGAGGCCAGAAGCCTCCGGTCTGTGGCAGATGAATGTCCCTGAGTTGGCTGAGTGGATCCTGGGGATTCATCCGATGCGCCCTCCCGGCCCAAGCAGGGTCTTGAGAACCATCGCCGGATCGTCGGCAGTGGACAGGGTGGCAGCCGCCACACCGGAGGCTCGGAAGCACTCTTCCAGTTGCGCCTCATGGGCTTCTACTTTGCGGTGCCAGGCTTCCTGAAACTTCCCGTTGGCGGCGTCGAACCACACCGGCCCATCCGGCCCTGCAACCGCAAAACGGCCACTGTCAGGTAGCTCGAGCTCCAGAGGGTCGACGATGCGCAGTGCGCTCACCGAGTTGTGGCGGGCTAAAGCACCGAGCAGGGCACCGGTGTCGGCTGACACACTGAGAAAATCGCTGATAACGAAAATGCGGCTGCCGGTGTGGGCGACCCGCCGGGCTTCGGCGAGTGCCCGGTTCAATCCGTCCCCAAGGCCTTCAACGGTGGTGTCCGGGTCGCGACCCGGGCGTCGCTGTTGCTCGGCCAGAGTGTCCAGCAGGCGCAGCACGGACTTCTTTCGTCGGGCAGGGCGCAGGACGCTCAGTTCCCGATCGTTGAACACGATGCCACCCACCTGGTCACCGGCCCACAACGCCAGCCAGGCAAGGAGACTGGCAACCTGGGCGGCACGAACCTGTTTGAACGCGCCGGTACTGGCGAAAAACAGGGTTTGGCCAAGGTCGCAGAGCAACAACACCGGGCGTTCCCGTTCCTCTTCATAGAGCTTGGTGTGGGGGGCCTGGCGTCGGGCTGTTACCCGCCAGTCAATGCTGCGAATGTCATCGCCCGGCTGGTACTGCCGGACCTCGGCGAAGGCCATGCCACGTCCCCGTTGCGGGGAGCGCTGCAAGCCGGCCTGGCGGCTCCGTACCGGCCGGGCAGAGGGAAGTTTCAGGGCCCTGGCGTCCGCTTGCAGGCGAATCAGGTCGGGCAGACTGATATGTGTTACAGCATCAATGTTGGCCATGGTGGCGTGGTCAGTCTGTCGGGTCAGAAGTGAACATCAGGCAGTTACCGGCACCCTGTCGATCAGTCGCTGGATGACGGTATCGGCGGTCATGCCTTCGGCTTCGGCTTCGAACGTCAGCAGGATCCGGTGGCGAAGGACATCGAAGGCCATGGCCCGGACGTCATCCGGGGTGACGTAGTCGCGACCGTCCAGCCAGGCCAGTGCCCGAGCGCAGCGATCGAGGGCAATGGTACCCCGTGGGCTGGCGCCGAAAGCGGTCCACCGTGCCAGTTCCGGGTCCAGACTGGCGGCGTCCCGGCTGGCCAGCACCAGGGCCAGAAGGTATTGCTCGACCGCTTCTGCCATGTAGATCTCTGCCACCTCGGCACGGGCTTCGAACACCTGCTCGGCGGTCAGCTGTATGTTTGCCGGCGGCTGGCCCTGACGGTAGTCATTGCGAGCCAGGTGCAGAATGGCTTTTTCGGCGTCCGCCGACGGATAGTGAATCACCACGTGCATGAGAAACCGGTCGAGCTGGGCTTCAGGCAGAGGATAGGTGCCTTCCTGCTCAATCGGGTTCTGGGTGGCCATAACCATGAAAAGGCGTTCGAGCGGGAAGGTGCGCATGCCAACGCTGATCTGCCGCTCGCCCATGGCTTCCAGCAGCGCGGACTGGACCTTGGCCGGCGCCCGGTTGATTTCGTCAGCCAGCACGAGGTTGTGGAAGATGGGACCGCGCTGAAACTCGAACAGGCCTGTTTCTGCCCGGTAAATTTCGCTGCCCGTTACATCGGACGGCAACAGGTCCGGGGTGAACTGGATACGGTGAAAGTCTCCATCCAGGTGCTCGGCCAGTGCCTTGATCGCGGTGGTCTTGGCCAGCCCCGGGGCACCCTCCACCAGCAGATGTCCGTCCGCGAGGAGCGCAATCAGCAGCCGGTCCACCAGTTTTTCCTGCCCGATTATCCTTTTTGCCAACTGCGTTCTTAGCTCACCGAACGTATTCTGTAACGACATTGGAAGTTACTGCTCCCACTCTTTTTTTGGTTCATCAGAAGAACGTGTTTCGTCCGTAAGTAGTTGCCGCAGTTTTGGTGTCTGGCCGGCAAAAATCAAGGGTTTGACTATGCTTATGTGACGATACGACGATTACTTTTATTTCACACTAACCGAGGTCGATCATGAATGCGCTGACAGTGGCCAGCAAGGATCAGTTTTTCGAACAACTGGCTGATGCGTTCGCTCAGAAAATTGCCAAAACCGAGGCAACGAAAATCAGCGAATTTGCGAAGCAGCATTACGCCCATATTCCTCTTGAAGAGCTGGTTAGTCGACGATTTTCGGATACCTACGGCGCGGTGCTGGCCGCCTGGCAATTTCTCCAGAAGCGAAGTGCCGAAGAAACCCCGGTTTCGGTGTTTAACCCGGATCTTGAAAGCGATGGTTGGCAGTCCACCCATACCGTCATTTTTATCCTGCACCCGAACATTCCCTTCCTGATCGACTCCCTGCGAATCGCGATCAACCAGCGGGAGATCGGTACCCATTCCATTCAGCATTCCATCCTGCAGGTACAGCGGACCCAGGAAGGCAAGCTGAGCAAGCTGCTGTCCAGCAAGAAAACCAACAAGGGCTCCGAGTATGAAGCTTTCATCGTACTCGAGATCGACCGGCACAGCGATCCGAAGGATCTGAGAGACCTGGAGGAAACCCTGCAGACCGTCCTGCACGAGGTGCGGATAGCCGTGGCGGACTTCCCGATCGTGACCAATAAGGTGACGGAAATCCTGGAAGAGCTGGACGACACGACCGCGGGTATCAGCGACGAGGAAAAGGAGGAGGCGCGAGCGTTCCTGAACTGGCTGGTGCAGGATCACTTTACGTTCCTTGGGTATGACGAGTACGACTTTGCCAAGGATAAAAGCGGCATGGCGGTGCGACGGGTCGAGAACTCCGAGCTCGGTATCCTGCGGGTCAATAACGAGCGTCCGGACCGGGTCCGGCTGAACGAGCTGCCTCAGCGAACCCGTCATGAAATGACCCGCACTGATGACATCTTCATCTTCGCCAAGTCAGCCCAGCGCTCCCGGGTTCACCGTCCGGCCTACCCGGACTACATTGCGGTGAAGAAATTCAACAGCAAGGGGGAGGTGGTCGGCGAGCGCCGCTTTCTCGGTCTCTATACCGCAAGGGTCTATAACGAGCGCCCGGATGAAATTCCTCTGCTGAGGAGGAAATACCAGAGTGTCATGAAACGCTCGGGGTTTCTCCGGGATGATTACGCGGGCAAGGAGCTGGAACAGATCCTGACGCTTTACCCGAGGGACGAGCTTTTCCAGATAGAGAGCAATGAGCTGCTCAAGGTGGCCAAGAGCATCCTTTACATCCAGGAGCGCCGGCGCATCGAGCTCTTCATGCGGGAGGATGTCTACGGTCAGTTTGTAACCTGCCTCGCCTTCTTCCCCCGGGATATCTACAACACCGAGTTGCGGCTCAAGGTCGAGCAGGTGTTGCTGGATCGGCTGGAAGCGGAAGACATCGAATTTGTTACCCATTTCTCCGAATCGGTACTGGCCCGCGTGCAGTTCACTGTCCGGGTGCCCCAGGTGGAAAACCGTCAGCTGCCGATTTCCGAGATTCGGGAAAAAGTTATCGAGATGGCACAGTCCTGGCGCGACGGGCTCTACGAGGCTCTCAGTGAAGCCTACGGTGAAGAGGAAGGGAACGAACTCTATAGGATCTGGGCCGGGGGATTCCCGGCCAGTTACACGGATATGTTCTCACCCCGCCGTGCGGCCATTGATCTTGAACACATCTCTCAGTCTGCCCGCAGCAATGATCTGGCGATGAGCTTCTACCGGGCTCTGGAAGAGGATGAGAGCACACTGCATTTCAAACTCTTTTTCCCGGACCAGCCGTTGCCCTTGTCCGATGTGATGCCAATCTTCGACAACCTCGGTTTCCGGGTGCTGGGTGAGCATCCGTTTGAGGTGATTGATCGTCACGACAAAACGGTGTGGATTCACGACTTCACCCTGCAGGCTCACACCGGTCGCGTGGTGGATATTCACCGTATCCGGCCCATCTTCGAGGATCTGTTCCGGCGTGTCTGGCATGGTGAGGCCGAAAACGACGCCTTTAACCGGATGCTGTTGTCCTCCTACATGAGCTGGCGCGAGATTGCGCTGCTACGGACCTACGCCCGGTACATGAGGCAGATCCGGTTTTCAAACAGTCAGACCTTTATTTCCAACACCCTGGTCAATCACGTTGAGCTGACCCGGATGCTGCTGGATTATTTCGAAGTCCGGTTCAATCCGGACCGCTATCAGAGTGATGGCAAGAGCCGCGCGGCCCAGCAGAAGCTTGAAATCGAATTCAACGCCGGTCTGGACGGGGTAGAGAACCTCAGTGAAGACCGGGTCCTGAGGCTGTATCTGGAACTGATGCAGGCGACGCTGCGCACCAACTACTATCAGCCCGACGATCAGGGCATCAACAAGTCCTACATCAGCGCCAAGTTCGACCCGTCACGGATCCCGGACATGCCGTTGCCCATGCCCATGTTTGAGATTTTTGTGTACTCGCCGAGGGTTGAAGGCGTGCACCTGAGGGGCGGAAAAGTAGCCCGCGGGGGCCTGCGCTGGTCGGATCGGTTCGAGGATTACCGGACGGAGATCCTGGGGCTGGTGAAAGCGCAGCAGGTCAAGAACGCGGTCATTGTCCCGGTCGGGGCCAAGGGCGGTTTTGTCGCCAAGCGACTGCCCGAGCCTTCCGATCGGGAAGCCTTCCAGGCCGAGGGGATTGCAGCCTACAAGACCTTCATCCGGGGGTTGCTGGACATTACCGACAACCTGGTGGATTCCGGCATTCAGCCCCCCGAACGGGTGGTCCGGCACGATGAGGATGATCACTACCTGGTGGTTGCGGCGGACAAGGGGACGGCCACGTTCTCGGATATCGCCAACGGGCTGTCGGCCGAATACGGCTTCTGGATGGGCGATGCCTTCGCGTCAGGCGGCAGCAACGGATACGACCACAAGAAGATGGGCATCACGGCGCGTGGCGCCTGGGTGTCAGTGGAGCGACATTTCCGGGAGCTGGGGGTGAACCCTGCGCTGGATGAGTTCACTGCTATTGGTATCGGGGACATGGCCGGTGACGTCTTTGGTAACGGCATGCTGTGTTCGGAGAAGACCAAGCTCGTTGCGGCGTTTAACCATATCCACATCTTCATTGATCCGGCGCCAGACCCTGAGAAGAGCTTCAAGGAACGGAAGCGTTTGTTTGAATTGCCCCGTTCCTCCTGGACCGACTACGACACCAAGCTGATCTCCAAGGGTGGCGGGGTGTTCAGTCGTAACGCCAAGTCGATTCCGCTCAGCCCCGAGATGAAGAAGCTGCTGGGTATCAAGTCGGACCGGGTTCCGCCCAACATGCTGATTTCACAAATTCTCAAGGCCCAGGTGGATCTGCTCTGGGTTGGCGGTATTGGCACCTACGTGAAGGGCACCAGTGAAACGCACGGGGATGTCGGCGACAAAGCCAACGATGGTCTGCGGATTAACGGCACCGAACTGCGCTGCAAGGTCGTCGGTGAGGGCGGGAACCTCGGACTTACCCAGCTCGGGCGTATTGAGTACGCATTGAGGGGTGGGCGTCTGAATACTGACTTCATCGATAACTCCGGTGGTGTCGACTGTTCGGACCACGAAGTGAACATGAAGATCCTGCTTAACCAGGCCGTCGCCATGGGCGACCTGACTGGCAAACAGCGCAACATCATGCTGGAAGAGATGACCGACGATGTTGCTGCACTGGTGTTGAAGAATAACTACCGTCAGACCCAGGCCATCAGTATTGCCAGCGAGGACGCCGCGACCCGGCTTGAGGAGTATCGCCGGCTTATGAACACCTTCGAGAATGAAGGCAAGCTCAACCGGGCCCTGGAATTCTTGCCGGACGATGAAACCCTGTCGGAGCGCAAGCTCGACAAGAAAGGGCTGACCCGGCCGGAGCTTTCGGTGCTGATTTCCTATGTGAAGGGCGACCTCAAGCAAACCTTGATCGACAGCACCTTGCCGGATGAGCCCCTGCTGGCTGGGGAGATGTACAAGGTATTTCCCCGCGAGTTGACGCAGAGGTTCTCCAGGGAGCTGGGCGAGCACCAGCTGAGGCGGGAAATCATTGCGACCCAGATTGCCAACGACATGGTCAATCACATGGGCATCACCTTTGTTGAGCGGCTGAATCAATCCACCGGGGCGGATCCGGCATCCATCGCCCTGGCGTGGATCATCGCCCGGGATGTGTTCCGCATCGATAACTGGTGGGACCGGATTGAGGAGCAGGACTTCAATGTTCCCGCCCAACTGCAAATGACGCTGATGCAGGACCTGATGCGGCTGATGCGTCGCTCGGTTCGCTGGCTGCTGCGGAATCGTCGGGCGGAGCTCAGCATCCAGAACCACATCGAACGTTTCGCCGACAGTGTCTGGGCCATTACCGCCAATCTACCGGATTACCTCGGCGAGCAGGCCCGCGTGGCCTGGGAGAAACGTCACCAAGTCCTTATGGACGCGGGTTTGCCCAAGGAGCTGGCATCGGTGGTATCGGGTACCGACTATCTCTATTCCTCACTGGGGATCATTGAGGCTCAGGAAGCGACAGGAATGCCACTCAAGACAGTGGCCAACCTCTATTATGATCTGGGAGACCGGCTTGATCTGAACTGGTTTGCCCAGGCTATCGCTTCGCTGACGCCTGCGTCGCATTGGCAGGCCCTGGCTCGGGAAAGCTTCCGCGAGGACCTCGAATGGCAGCAGAGGGCGTTAACCACGGGAGTGCTCCGGTTGGCGGAAAAGCCGGAGGATGTTCCCGCCTGCGTGGATGCCTGGCTGAATCGCCACATCGGAATGATCCATCGCTGGAAATCCATGCTCGCGGAACTCAAGGGTGTGCGTGAGCCTGAGTACGCCATGTTCTCTGTTGCGCTGAGAGAGTTGCTGGATCTGGCGCAGAGTACAATGCACTCAGGTCATCTTGAGGTTGAACCTGAGACCAACTGAGTATTGCTTTGTGGCAACGATTGCCGTTCAATCTGAGCCTTCAAGTCATGGAGTGGGGGTTATTTGATGGGTCAGCTTGACCACCTTCTTGAGAAAAACCGGGCGTGGGCCAATGGTATAAAGTCCGCCGATCCCAAGTTCTTTGACCGCCTGTCCAATCAGCAGGCGCCGGAGTATCTCTGGATCGGCTGTGCCGACAGCCGGGTGCCGGCCAACCAGATCGTGGATTTGCTGCCGGGGGAGCTTTTCGTTCATCGAAATGTTGCCAACGTGGTTGTCCACACCGACTTTAACTGTCTCTCAGTGCTGCAGTTCGCAGTTGAAGTGCTGAAGGTCAAGCATGTCATGGTCGTTGGTCACTACGGTTGCGGTGGGGTGCGGGCAGCGCTGCTGGACGAAGGCTTTGGCCTGATAAGCAACTGGCTGCGCCACGTTCAGGATGTTCGGGACCGGCACCAGTCAGTGCTCGATGACGTCTCAAGTGAACAGGATCGTGTTGACCGCTTGTGCGAGCTGAATGTGGTAGAGCAGGTGGGCCACGTGTGCCAGAACAGCATTGTTCAGGAAGCCTGGAAACGTGGTCAGCCACTGACGGTACACGGTTTTGTCTACGATCTTGCCGATGGCATCCTGCGGGATATGGGCTTGTCGATTTCCAGCGAGCAGGACCGCGAACGGGTCAAACAGAACAGTGTGGATGAACTGGTTCAAAGACCGGTTCGCGCCGGGCGCCAAAAAAACGTGTAGCTCAAAATGTAAAATTGCGTCAAAAATTCGTGATGAACGTCACTAGTGGACCCGTGGCGTCATCACAGTTGGTCACCTCCCGTTTTGGTACATTGGTACTTGCAGTAAGCGAGGGGGTTGACCATGAAAGAATTGATGCAGAAAGCGCTGAGTGCCCTGGCGCAACGAAAGTCCGATAACCTTGAGTCAGATGTCCGGACCGATGGCCAAAAGGCTGGCAGCAGTCGTCAGAGTGAGGACTGGGGAATGTCTCCGGAAGACGCACTCCGGGTCGGCACGGTCGCCCGTTACAAGTAACCTTCTCACGTTGTTGTCCTCCCGATTGGCCCTCTGATTCCGCCGTTCCCGGCGAGACTCGGGGGCTGATTCCGGTTAGAGTATCCCGATTCAAAAATCAGTCACGGGATCTCTCTGCCAATGCCTGCTATGCCCAATTCCCATGAAGCCCTGGTCCGGAATCGGTCCCGATTGAATGGTCGTGTCGCTCTGCTGGGTGCCAGTACGCCGGCGTTGTTGTCGGAGCTTCCCTCCGGTGGCTTGGCAATGAGTGAACACGCCGGTCAGGCAGCTGCGCTGGCAACCCAGGATCACTGGCAGGTGTGTTTCGGTTATGACGACCCTGCGCTGACCGCGTCGGGTTTTGACACGGTGGTGGTATTCCTGCCAAAAGCCCGGTCCGAACTGGACTTGAGACTGTCTTTGGCGCGCTGGTTGGCGGCGCCCGGGGCCAGCCTGATCCTCATTGGCGAAAAAAAGGAAGGCATTGCCGGCGCGGTGAAGCAACTCAAGGCGGTCGCTCCCGGGGCAGAAAAGGTCGACAGCGCGCGGCATTGCCAGGTCTGGGCGGCCTCCGACCCCGCATCCCTGGCGGAGTTTGACCTGACAGACTGGATGGAGTGGCATACGGTCAGTCATGCCGGCTGTTCGCTGGAGGTGTGTGGGCTGCCCGGCATCTTCAGTCAGGGCGAGCTGGACGATGGAACAGCGCTTCTGCTGGAAACCCTGGTCAGTTCGCCGCTCAGGGCTGAGCGGGTGCTGGATTTTGCCTGCGGAGCGGGTGTGATCGGGGCGTGGTATCAGGCCTGGCAACGGGAGCAAGGGGTTCCCGCCAGCGTGGTGGATGGTGTGGATGTGCAGTCACAGGCTGTGATTTGCGCTCGGGCAACCTACGAGCGTTCCGGAGCTGGCGGAGACATTCTCGCCTCGGATGGTCTGTCAGAAGTCGACGGCCTCTGGTCCGCAATTGTAACGAACCCGCCGTTCCATGCCGGAGTAAAAACCGACACTTCAATGACTGAAAACTTCCTGCGCGAGGTGTCACGCCACCTGAAATCAAGGGGAGAGCTGCGGTTGGTTGCCAACAGCTTTCTGCCATACGAATCCATGATCAAGCGCTTTATTGGTCCGGTTGAGCGCCTTTATGAAGATCGGCGCTTTACCGTTTACCGGGCGATCAGACGCTGAACCGGCAACAGGTCTGTTTTCTGTAGTGCCCAACGAAAAAAGCCCCTGGGGTGAGGGGCAAAAGGTTCGCGTCCAAAACAACGGAGCCAACCGGAAAAGGGATGTTGCGTGAACAGGTTCTAATCTAGGGTTAATTTCTAGAATAATCAGCCTAAAATGTCGTGATTGTGAAAATATTCGTTTTGGATGCCTGAAATGACAACTGCAGTACTGGAATTTCCGGAAGGTCGGCTCACCCTGTCCCGGCCTGGCGGCGGGGATCCGTCACTCCGGGCATGGGATGCGGCGGATGAACTGTTGCTGCAGGAGGTTTTCGGGCGTGTGGATGCCGACAAGGCGCCGAAAGTGCTGGTTATCGACGACCAGTTTGGCGCCCTGGCCCTCGGTCTTCAGCGATATCAGCCGGACCTCGTTGCGGACAGCGCTACGTTGTCGGATGCCCTGGCGCACAATGCCGGGATGAATCCCGGGGTGATCACTCCGGATGTCGTGCACAGCTGGCTGAAGCCGCCAGTGGGTGCCTATGACGCGGTTGTCCTCAGAATTCCCCGTCACGCGGATTATCTCGCCTGGCTTCTGCGCTGGGTGAATGGGGTTCTGAAGGATAATGGTCTGTTGCTCGCGGGCGGAATGATCAAGCATCTTCCCGACCGCGGCGTGGAGGTGTTTGCCCAGGCGGTACAGACTGAGATGGTGTGTCCTGCCCGGAAGAAGGCCCGGGTTGTGGTCTGTCGGCGGGGGCAGGCGGAATTGGAAGAGTGGTCCGGGACCTGGAAGGGCTATGGACCCGGCGAGGTCAGATTCAGGGTTGATGCCCTGCCAGCGGTGTTTGCCCGGGAGAAGCTGGATATTGGCACACGGTTGCTTTTGCCCCGGGTGAAAGCGTCCGTGTCGGGTCTTGCTTCGGGAGCCCGGGTTCTGGATCTCGCCTGTGGTAATGGCGTGGTTGGTGTAAGTGCGCTGGCGGAGCGGCCAGATCTGACACTTACCTTCACAGATGTGTCCAGTCAGGCAGTTGCCAGCGCCCGTCTCAACGTCTCCAGAGCGTTCCCTGGCACTCCGGTCAGCTTCGAGCACGCAGATGGCATTCCTGATTCAGCCGGACTGTTCGATCTGATTCTGTTGAATCCGCCTTTCCACGAGGGTGGGGTGGTTGGCGACCACGTCGCGCTTCGCCTGTTTGAGCAGGCGGCGAAACACCTTTCCAGCGGTGGCCGGCTGCTCATGGTCGGAAACCGTCACCTTGGCTACCATCGCAGCCTGCGCCGGTTTTTCCCGCAGGTTCACCAGCTGGATGCGAGTCCGAAGTTTGTCGTTCTGGAGGCCGGGCGGCGCTAGCAGATTTAGCTTAAAGGTGTTTCGGTGGCTGGTCGTAACCCAGTCGAGCAAGCGTGTCCACGATGGTCTGGGTCTGGCTGTCGATCTCGATGTTGACCCGGTCTCCCTCGGTCACTGTGCCAAAGGTGGTTGCCCGAAGTGTTTCGGGAATAAGGTGCACGTTAAATCGGTTGCCCTGAACCTCGCCAATGGTCAGGCTGGCACCGTTGATGGCAATGTAGCCCTTGGCAAAGATATAGCGGGTCCATTCTTCGGGAACCTCAAACCAGAGGGTGACGTTGTTTGCCGGCCGCAGGATTTCCACGATGGTCGCTGTGGTGTGGATGTGGCCGGACAACAGGTGGCCGCCAATTTCATCGCCAATCCTTGCTGCCCGCTCGAAGTTAATCTCATCGCCGGCGGCCAGGTTGCCAAGGGTGGTCAGCCTCAGTGTTTCCTGCATGGCATCGAAGTAGAGGGCATTTCCGTCCTGGCGGGTGACTGTCAGGCAGGTGCCGTTGATAGCGACCGAGGCTCCGATCGCGACCCCTTCGGCCTTGTCTTCGGGCAGGCGAATCACGAACGTGCTCAGTCCGGGAGCCGTGTTGATCTCCGCAACGGTTGCAATCCCTTGAACAATGCCTGTGAACATATCCGGACCTCTCGAGAAAAGTGCGGGGTTGACCGCTTGGGTGGGGGCAAAGGATAACGGGCGGTTGCGCCATTGCCAAGTTGATAGCAATCCGGACTGCATCTGTAACGCTGGCTCAAGAATGGGGTTAAACTGTCGATATGCAGGTAGAGCCGCATTCAAATGCGATTTCATCGCCTATTTTCCGGATGGTTAAGCATGGTCGAGAATCAGAGGACCGCCCCGCCAGTTACAGACCCTTCCCAGGGTGCCGTGTTGCGTCCGGGCCGGGCTGCTGACCCTTTGCCGTCGACGGCACCCCATCCCGCCCAGTCGTCTTCTGTGCCCCTGGCAGGGCTCGCTGGCGGCGTGGCGGAACCGGTGGAAAAACAGGCGGGGGCAGAGGCTCGGTTGTCGGCGCCCGACGACGGAGGTGTTGGCGAAGCCGGGGATGCCCCGGGCGATGACAATGCGGAAGATAACGTTGAGCAGACGCTGGCCCACTCAAGGCAGCGCCAGCTCCGGCTGATGTTGCGTCAATGCGACAGAATTCTGTTGATGGACTTTGAACAACTGGCCATGAACGACTGGCCGGATAACTACACGCTCGCCGCCGCACGCCGGAGTCGGGATCTGTGGTTGTTCAGCGCACTGCTGGCCGCCCTGGTGTTTCTGAGCGGCCTGACCGGTTTTGTCCCGGCCTGGGTCGCCGGTACCGGCTTCGGTGCATTTGTGATCATTCTGTTGCTGGGTGTTCCCTCGGTACGGCGCATTTATTCCGCGAGCCCCTCCTACCTGGATGTCGTCATGAAGCGTCAGCGTATGCTTCGGGATGCGCGTGCCCATGCAGCGCATCTGGAAGGTAATGAAGGCTTGATCTGGCAGTGTGCCCGTATGGCGGACTTCAATCCGGCCCTGAAGAATACCCGATTCAGCAACTTGGTCAGACTGTCTGAACAGCGGGCGCTGGCCCGCCACCTGACCCGCAGAGAGCACGTGCGGATGTACCTGATCTATCTGCTGGAGGCCGAAAAGGCCTATGACCGGGTACAGAAAGCGTTCTTCGAGGGGAATCAGCAGGCCATCGATCGTGGCTGGCAGGGCGTAGCCGCAGAGCCGGAGTCGAGAACTTGACATAGGATGGCTTCAAACGTATGTTTCAAACAGACGTTTGCTAGAGGCTTTGATAACAAAATGGCGCAGTCTGATACCGTTGACCGGATACTTGATGCAGCCGAAGAGCTGTTTGCCGACCGCGGGTTCTCGGAAACCTCGCTTCGCATGATTACCAGTAAGGCTAAAGTAAACCTGGCCGCTGTCAATTACCACTTTGGTTCGAAAAACGCGCTTATTCACGCGGTATTTGCCCGGTTCCTGACTCCGTTCTCGGCCACTCTGGAAAAAGCTTTCGACGAACTGGAAGAGCGGTGTGAGGGGCAGCCGCCGACCCTGAATCAGACCCTGTGGGCGTTGACCGAAAGTGCGGTCCGCATGCCCCAGCGCAATGAGAAGGGTATTTCCATTTTCATGCGCCTGCTCGGACTCGCCTATACCCAGTCCCAGGGCCATCTCAGGAAGTTTCTGGAACAGGAATACGGCGACCCCTTCAGCCGGTTCATGCGCCTGCTTAAAGAAGCAACCCCTCAGTTGTCTGCGGTGGACCGCTACTGGCGTATCCAGTTCATGCTGGGTGCCACCGCCTTTACCATGTCCAGCAGCGACGCCTTGCGGGATATCCTGCAGAACAAGTTGGGCGTCGAAACCACCGTTCAGGAAATCGCCGCCAGGCTGGTGCCTTTCCTGGCTGCCGGCATGCAGGCCGAAGACACCATGCTTATTCCTCCGTCCGGCAGCAAGGTCTCGGTTGCCTGAGTTCTGCGCAGTCGGTTAGGCTTCCTTCTGGCGCCAGCCCGAAGGGAGCTTAACCGATTTGAGTTTCGACCGTTCCACCGCCCCGCAAATCCACATCAGTCTGGATCGTCAGATCCTGACCCTGGTCAACAGTGCCGGCACGGTGCTGGCCGAGTATCCGGTCTCCACAGCCCTCAATGGCCCCGGTGAGCAGGACAGCAGTGGCTGTACGCCTCGAGGCGAGCACTATATCCGCGCCAAGATTGGTGGCGACCAACCCATTTGCACCGTATTCCGTGGCCGCCGGCCCACAGGTGAAATCCATACCCCGGAGCTGGCTCGCCAGAATCCGGGGCGGGATTGGATTCTGAGCCGCATTCTCTGGCTTTGCGGTCTCGAACCCGGTAAAAACCGCGGGCCCGGGGTCGATAGTTTCCGCCGCTTCATATACATTCACGGCACGCCTGAAACCGAGCCTATGGGTGTGCCCATGTCGCATGGTTGTGTTCGAATGCGCAATGCCGATGTCATTGACCTGTATGAACGGGTGAGTGCTGGCACGGCCGTTGTTATCCGTTAAACCAGATTGACCAGAGGGATCCGATGACCGGAGACGTAACTGCCATGATCAATGGCTGGATTCAGAGTTTTGATCTTCTGTCCCAGGGTTGGCGCGTGGGGATCGTGGTCTTTGCGCTGGTGTTTGGCACGGCGACCGTCGCCTACATCGTCAGTAAAATTATCGGGGCGATGGAGCACAGGTTCAGCAACACGAAAAACCTCTGGGATGATGCGATTCTCCATGCTGCCAGGAAGCCCGCCGTTGCCTTTGTCTGGCTGCAGGGCGTGTACTGGGCGGCTGAGGTGGCGCACCGTTATTCCCAGGCCGAGATCTTCAAGGCCAACGACACGGTCCTTCAGGTCGGTTTTATCTGGGTTTTCGTCTGGGCGTTGCTTCGGCTCATCAAAGAGGCCGAGAAAATTCTCATCTCCCCGTTGAAGATGAAAACGCCGATGGACTACACCACCGTCAATGCGGTGAGCAAACTGTCCCGTGCCGTTGTTCTCATCACCGCCGTGCTGATAGCCATGCAGACCCTCGGTTACAGCATTTCCGGGGTGTTGGCGTTCGGCGGTATCGGCGGTGTTGCTGTCGGTTTTGCGGCCAAGGATCTGTTGGCGAACTTCTTCGGTGGTTTCATTATTCACCTTGATCGCCCATTCAAGGTGGGCGATTGGGTCCGGTCCCCGGATCGGAACATTGAGGGAACCGTCGAGCATATTGGCTGGCGTCTGACCACAGTGCGGACGTTCGATCAACGCCCGCTTTACGTCCCCAATGCTGCGTTTACCACGATTGCCGTGGAAAACCCCTCCAGAATGAGCAATCGCCGTATCAGTGAAACCATCGGCATCCGCTATGCGGACGTCAGCCAGATGGCTGAAATTGTCGAGGACATCAGGTCCATGCTGGAGCATAACGACGAAATCGATACCAATCAGACATTGATCGTGAACTTCGTGGCCTTTAACGCCTCCTCGCTGGACATCATGGTTTACACCTTCACGAAAACCACCCAGTGGGTGCATTACCATGAGGTAAAGCAGAGCGTCCTGCTGAAGATCAGTGAGATTATCGAGGGCTATGGTGCCGAGGTCGCATTCCCGACGCGCACTCTGCATTTGCCCGAGGGGGTCCGATTGGCGAATGCCAGAGAGGGCAATAACGAGGGTGGCCGTGAACCGGATCAGGGCAGCGAGTCCAGGGAGCAGCGCAAACCCGTTGAGCGGTCACGTCAGACGGCGCACGCGGGTGATCAGGAAGAAGCGGGAGATGCAGAATGAACAAGGCGGCGGAGAACTACCCGGTCGGGATCATCGGCGGCACCGGGCTGACAACGCTTTCCGGGCTGGAGATCGCCGGCGAAAGGTCGGTGGAAACGGCCTGGGGAACGCCCTCGGCGCCCCTCGTTGATGGTTCGCTGGGCGATCAGCCTGTGGTATTTCTTGCTCGACACGGTAATCCGCACCGGATTCCCCCGCACCAGGTGAACTACCGCGCCAACCTGAAGGCGCTCTACGATGCCGGTGTCCGGACCGTGGTGGGCGTCAATGCCGTTGGTGGCATCCATCGGGATATGGGGCCTGCACACGTGGTGATTCCTGACCAGATTATCGACTACACCTGGGGGCGCCCGAGTACCTTCTTTGAGGGTGACCTTGAGGGCGTGACCCACATTGATTTCACCTGGCCCTACGATGCGGAAGCGCGCCAGATCCTGATTGACGCCGCCGGTTCATTGGGCGCGTCGTTCTCGGATTTCGGCGTGTACGGAGCAACCCAGGGCCCGCGGCTGGAGACAGCCGCGGAGATCCGCAGAATGGAGCGTGACGGTTGCGATCTGGTGGGCATGACGGGCATGCCGGAAGCCGTGCTGGCAGCCGAGCTCGGTATGCGCTATGTCTGTCTGGGGCTGGTGGTGAACTGGGCGGCGGGCAAGTCTGACCACATCATCACCATGGCCGAAATTGACGAGGCCATCGACAAGGGTATGTCCAGCGTCAAGAGCATGCTGGAGCGGTCGATGGCCGGTCTCGGGAAGCTTACTCCGATGCCTCAATCTTCTTGAAGAACACCAGTACACCGATCGTGGGGGAGTCCAGGAAATGGATTTCCTCGCTGCGCATACGGCGGGTTTCACGAATCCAGGTAAGCAGTTCGACGGGGGCGGCTAGCACGGCAGTCTGCACGTCTGCAACGGTTGCCATTGACGCGACGTCACTGCCGGTTTCAGGTGCGACTCCGGTCTCCGTATCTGGTTGATCGCCTTCCCCCTGGGGCATTGCCGCGGGCTCCGGCATTTCGTTCTCGGCGAGTTGCCAATGGTTGAGCTGCACACCAACGTGCAGGTAACGCTGGCGATCGATTGTGACCGTGCCTTCGATTTCGCGGGTGCCGGCGCCCTCGAGCCAGTCACCGACGGCTACTCGTAAGGGCTGGCCTTCGTAATCGGGGGGGAATGCCTCGTACCAGCCCGCCTCAACCAGTACCCGGTAACGACCACTGCGCTCAAGGCGCTGGGCGGCGCTATGCAGGTGCAGTTCGCCGTTCGGCACCAGCTCCAGAGTGGTTTCGGCGCTGCCGTCCCGGGCCACTGACCGAAGGATTTCTTCGGTGTCGGATGCCGGTTCGACCGCTCGATCGGCCATTTGCTCATTGACTGCCGTCGGTTGGACGATGCGTTCGAGGATCACCAATTCCGCCCGATAGTAGTTCTCGGGGATGGCGTTGACATCCGTTCCCGCTTCCTGTGACTGTGCCGTCAGTGAAAACGTCAGCAGCAGGGCTGTGAATACTGTGCGTGCCATTAAGCGGCCGCCGCAATTAGCGTCAGTCTGCAAGGGTATTACTCCACGTGTGAATCGAGCGTTCATGAGGCGGTTGCAGCCGTTTTTGCGGGTGCCAGTTCGCCAAGCATCTCGGAAATGCCGTCGAGTTTACCACCGGTGGACGCGTCCTTCAGCCGAAACCGGAAGCTGTTGGCCCCTTCCAGTCGGTATTGGTCCGGTGCGGATTGCACTTTTTTAACCAGAACCAGCGGGTCAACGGGTGTGGAGCCGCCGAATTCCAGTCGTGCCCACTCCTTGCCCGCGTCTACCTGTACGATCCCCAAGCCTTCGGCCCGCAGTCGCAACTCTGCCTGCGACATCAGATTTTTGGCAGGTTCCGGTAACAAACCGAAGCGATCAATCATCTCAACCTGAAGTTCTTTTAATGCGGCCTTGTTGTCGACGCTGGCGATGCGCTTGTACAGCATCAGGCGATTGTGCACATCCGGCAGATAGTCTTCCGGAATGAGTGCGGGAATCCGCAGGTTCATCTCCGTGCCGTGGCTCAGCGGCAAGTCAGCATTGGGGGTCCGGCCTTCCCGGATGGCCTTCACGGCTTCGTCCAGTAGTTGCATGTACAGGGTAAAGCCGATGCTTTCGATCTGCCCGCTCTGTTCCTCGCCTAGAAGTTCGCCGGCGCCCCGGATCTCGAGATCGTGGGAAGCAAGCATAAAGCCGGCACCCAGGTCCTGGGATTCCGAAATAGCGTCCAGTCGCTTCTTGGCGTCCGCGCTGATGGAGCGCGGTGGTGGTGTCAGCAGATAGGCGTAGGCCTGGTGGTGGGAGCGGCCAACCCGTCCCCGGAGCTGGTGCAGTTGCGCCAGGCCAAACTTGTCCGCGCGTTCGATGATGATTGTGTTGGCGCTGGGAATGTCGATGCCGGTTTCGATGATGGTGCTGCACACCAGCACGTTGAAGCGCTTGTGGTAGAAATCAGACATGATCTGTTCCAGCTCACGCTCCCGCATCTGGCCATGGGCCACGCCCACGCGGGCTTCAGGGATCAGGCGCCGCAGATCCTCGGCGGTCTTGTCGATGGTGGCGACGTCGTTGTGGAGGAAATACACCTGACCGCCCCGCAGAATCTCCCGCAGGATAGCTTCCTTGACCATCGCATCGTCGCGCTGGCGAACGAAGGTCTTTACCGACAGCCGTCGGGCCGGGGGGGTGGCGATGATCGACAGGTCCCGCAGATGGCCCATGGCCATGTTCAGGGTGCGCGGAATGGGGGTTGCCGTCAGAGTCAGCATATCGACTTCGGCTCGTAACGCTTTCAGCTTTTCTTTTTGCTGGACGCCGAAGCGGTGCTCCTCGTCGATAATCACCAGGCCAAGGTTTTTGAACTTAATGTCACCCTGCAGCAGCTTGTGAGTGCCGATGACGATATCGGCCTTGCCGGCTTCGATGGCCTCCAGCGCTTTGCTGGTCTGGCCACTGCTGCGAAAACGGCTGAGTAGCTCGACGTTGACCGCGGTATCGGAAAACCGATCCCGGAACGATTCATAGTGTTGCTGTGCCAGAAGGGTTGTAGGTACCAGTACGGCCACCTGTTTGCCGGAGTAGGTGGCCATGAAAGCCGCGCGCATGGCCACCTCGGTCTTGCCGAAGCCCACGTCGCCACAGACCAGTCGATCCATCGGGCGTTCGCTGGTCATGTCTTCGATGACGGCCTGAATCGCAACTTCCTGGTCCGGGGTCTCCTCGAACGGGAAGCCGGCGGCGAAGGCCCGGTAGGCTTCTTTCGGGTTCTCGAAACTGAAGCCCTTTCGGGCCTCGCGGCGGGCGTAAACATCGAGCAGTTCGGCCGCGGTGTCCCGGATTTTTTCCAGCGCCTTCTGCTTGGCCTGACTCCAGCGTTCGTTGCCAAGTTTGTGCAACGGTGCGTGATCGGCGTCATTTCCGGCGTAGCGTGAGATCAGGTGAAGGCTGGAAACCGGCACGTAGAGTTTCGATCCGCCGGCGTATTCCAGCATCAGGAATTCGTTGGACTCACCCTCGACAGTGATGGTTTCAAGGCCTCGATAGCGTCCTACACCGTGATCGATGTGCACCACCGGGGCGCCGATTCGCAGTTCGGACAGGTCGCGGTAGCCGGCGTCATCCGCCTCGGTAGGCTTCTGTCGACGCCGGCGTTGCAGAACCCGTTCGCCAAACAGCGCGGTCTCGGTAATCAGTGCAAGGTGCTGTCCCGGCAGCGCAAGGCCCTGTTCCATGGGGGCGATGGTGATCCCCAGGGTGCACTGGTCGTCTTCCAGGAAGGCCTGCCAGTTTTCCTGGGTTTTGGGTTTGAGCTGGTGGTCGCCGAGGCTCTCGATCAGGGCTTCACGACGGCCGGAAGATTCCGCGCAGATCAGCACCCGGCCGCTGAATTCCTTCAGATAACGTTTGAGTCGCCCGGCGGGGTCCGCGGCCCGTCCATCCATGGCCACGTCCGGGAGAGCCTCGGCGGCACAGTTTTTCGCGCCTGTGCCGGTCACCGATTCTGTCGTCGTAGTCACCCTGGGGAAGGCTTTCAGGTGGCCAAAGAGTTCGTCCTGCTGCAGGAACAGGCGGGTCGGCGGCAGGATTGGCCGCAACCGGTCGTGGCGGCGGTCTTCATAGCGGTCTCGGGTCTCGGTATCGAACAGGCTGACCGCGTCGTTCAGGCTCTCGGCCGTGAATACCTGGGTCTTGCCGGGCAGGTAATCAAACAGGGTTGCCGTGTCATCGAAAAACAGAGGCAGGTAATACTCGATGCCCGGCGGGGTGATGGCGTTCGTGACGTCCTTATAAATCGGTGCGTCCTTGTCGGCGTCGGGAAACTGCTCGAACCAGCGATTCCGAAAGCCGGAGCGGGCCTCTTTGTGCCATGGGAACTCGAACGCGGGCAAAAGCTCAATGCGCTCAACGCGGTCGATGGAGCGCTGGGTTTCCGGATCGAAGGTACGCAGGGTTTCAATCTCATCATCGAACAGGTCGATACGGTAGGGCAGGTTGGAGCCCATCGGAAATATGTCGAGAATGGCCCCGCGGACGGCATATTCGCCGTGCTCATAGACGTTTTCCGAGTGCCGGTATCCGGCGGATTCGAGATGCAGGCGCCAGGTGTCTATATCCAGTGACTGGCCGATTTCAAGCAACAGGGTGTTGCCCTGCAGGTACTTTACTGGCGGCAATCGGTGCATCAGGGTCCGCGCGGGCACCACCAGCACACCGTGACTGGTGGAAGGCAGTCGGTGCAGCGTACGGATGCGCCGGGAGGTGATGTCCTGGTGCGGCGAGAACAGATCGTAGGGCAGGGTTTCCCAGTCTGGCAAGGAGAGCAATTCCAGCCCGTCCCGGCTGATGGCCGCGCCTTCCTCGTCGGCGGGCAGTCCGAGAAAGAACCGCATTGCCTGTTCCAGGCGGATCGCATCGTTGGTGTTGCGGGTAATGACCAGGGTCAGCCCCCGGTGAGCGCGGGCGCTCTCGCAAATAGCCAAGGCGTCGCTGCTGCCATGCAGCTGGCCCCATGTGCGGTGATCTGCCGGTTTGTCCGGGAATGCCGGGGCGATCAATGAGTGGGGCAGTTCGGGTGTAGGTGCACCTTGGCTCATGGGAAGTCGTGTTCTCCTGCTGTGGGTGACCGGGAGATGGCGAGGCGCGTATTCTAACGCCCGCGAGGGGCGGTGTCATGGTTGTGGTGACTGCCGACTCCAGCCGTTTAGAGCTGGCAACGCCCGATGCTGCGTGTCTACGAAGGTAGGGTCAGTCCGTATTTGCCGTCAGGGTATTTAAGTTGGATAATGTGCGCCCAAATTTCCAACCCGTGCTATACAGAGGTCCCAACCGTGAGCCACGAACAGATCAATCAGCACCTGTCTAACTGGACGGAAAGAGAGTCCACTGCGGAAACCATGATTCCGTTGATCGGTCGTCTCTACCGCAAGAACAACGTGGTGACGTCCGTCTATGGCCGCGCCATTATTAACCAGTCTGTGATCGATATCATCCGTGCCCACCGGTTTGTTCGCCAGGTGGAAGACAGCGAGCTGTCCGTCCATGACACGCTGCCGATCCTGCAGGCGATGGATTCTCTGGAGCTGGGGCGCGCCCACGTCGATATCGGCAAACTGGCGGTCAAGTTCAAGGAAGAGGGCGGCGACCTGGTCGAGTTCCTCAAGCGCGAAATCGGCCCGGTGGTTGGGCAATACGCTGCCCAGTCCGAGGAAGATGCCAATAACGACACCAAAGACGTGGTGCTCTATGGCTTTGGCCGTATCGGTCGTCTGCTTGCCCGCATCCTGATTGAAAAGGCCGGCGGTGGTAACAACCTCCGCCTGCGTGCCATCGTGGTGCGTAACGGCGGCGCCGAGAACGACCTGGAGAAGCGCGCCAGCCTACTGCGTCGTGACTCCGTGCATGGGCCTTTCGACGGCACCATCACCGTCAACGAGGAAGAGTCTGCCCTGATTGCCAACGGCAACTACATCAAGGTGATCTACTCCGACGGTCCGGACAAAGTGGACTACACCGAGTACGGCATCAACAACGCCATTGTTATCGACAACACGGGTAAGTGGCGTGACGAGGCCGGACTGGGGTTGCACCTGAAGTCCAAGGGCGTCAGCCGCGTTATTCTGACCGCGCCAGGCAAAGGCGACATCAAGAATATCGTCTATGGCATCAACAACGACTGGATCACCAAAGACGACAGGATTCTGTCGGCGGCGTCCTGCACTACCAACGCCATTACTCCGGTTCTGAAGGCGATCGAGGACGAGTACGGCATTGAGGATGGTCACGTTGAGACGGTTCACTCCTACACCAATGACCAGAACCTGATCGACAACTACCACAAGGGCAGTCGCCGTGGTCGCAGTGCGCCTCTGAACATGGTGATCACCGAGACCGGCGCGGCCAAGGCCGTTGCCAAGGCGCTGCCCGAGTTGAAGGGCAAGCTGACCGGTAACGCAATCCGGGTCCCGACCCCGAACGTGTCTATGGCAATCCTCAACCTGAACTTGAAGAAAGATGTGGATGTCGAGGGTGTTAACGAGTACCTGCGTGACATGGCGCTGCACTCGGAGCTTCAGAAGCAGATCGACTTCGTGAACTCGCCGGAAGTGGTCTCCACGGACTTTGTAGGGTCCCGTCATGCCGGTGTGGTCGACGCCCAGGCAACCATTGCCGGTGGCAAGCGTCTGATCCTGTACGTCTGGTACGACAACGAGTTTGGTTACAGTGCCCAGGTTGTTCGGGTCGTGAACCAGATGGCAGGCGTTACCTATCCGATCTTCCCGAAACGTGCCCGGGACTGATCGAAACGCGTCCTAGTTGGCGCGTAACGTCTTCGAAAACCCCGGCAGCGAGAGCTGCCGGGGTTTTTGTTTGTGGAAATTGTGGTCTGTGAGGTTTACGTTCGGGCACAAACCTGTTCCGGTTTCTGGTGGAAATAGGTTTCCTTAATCTCTATAATTGGCGCGATTTTGGGTATGTCTGGCACCCAGTTTCTCATCTTTTCCTGCGTCGAAGGTCTGGCCGCATTCAGGCGGCTATCGCTTTCGCTACTTTGGGGCTGCCGTCTGGTGCAAACCGGAGAGGAAACCTGGGTCGCAGGGGCCGGACGTTACAAATCCATAGAATAGTTTCTGATGATTGGATGAGGCTAATGATCAAGATCAAGAAAGGCCTGGATCTTCCCATCAGCGGCGCTCCCGAACAGACCATTACAGAGGGCAAACCCGTTCGCCACGTGGCGTTGATCGGTTTTGACTACAACGGCATGAAGCCGACGATGGCTGTGAAAGAAGGGGACCGCGTCAAGCGCGGCACGCTGCTGTTCACGGACAAGAAGACCGAAGGCGTTCGTTATACATCACCCGCTGCCGGCGTGGTGAAAGAAATCAACCGTGGTGAGCGTCGCGTGTTTCAGTCGATCGTTATCGAAATCGATGGCGACGACGCTGAGACCTTTGCCCGTTACAACGACGCGGATCTTGCCGGCCTGGAACGCCAGCAGGTCGTGGACAACCTGGTGGAATCCGGGCTGTGGACTGCGTTTAAAACCCGCCCCTACAGCAAAGTCCCTACGATCGACAGCGCGCCCCATTCCATTTTCGTGTCTGTCATGGACACCAATCCGCTGGCCGCGGACCCGACTGTCATCATTGGTGAGAACAGCAAAGCCTTCGAGCAGGGCCTGACGGTTCTGTCCAAGCTGACCGCAGGCAAGGTGTTCGTGACCGGCAAGCCCGGTTCCGATGTTGCCGTTCCCAAGGCCGACAATATCGAAGTGCACCAGTTTGATGGCGTACACCCGGCCGGAAACGTCGGTACTCACATTCATCACCTGGATCCGGTGTCCGGCAGCAAGACTGTCTGGTCCATCAACTACCAGGACGTGATCGATATCGCCAAGCTGTTCGAGTCCGGCGAAGTACCGGTTGAGCGTATTGTCGCAATCGCCGGCCCGAAGGCGCAGAAGCCGCGTCTCGTGCGCACTCGTCTGGGTGCCAGTCTGCCCGAGCTTCTCGAGGGCGAAGTGGCGACGGATTGCGAAGTCCGTGCAATTTCCGGTTCGGTCTTCGGTGGTCGTCGTGGTGATGGCCCCTGTGCCTACCTGGGCCGGTTTGCCAATCAGGTATCGGTTTTGGAAGAGGGTACCAAACGTGAATTTATGGGCTGGCTCTCGCCGGGTCCCAACAAATTCTCGGTGCTGAATATCTATCTCTCCAAGCTGGCAGGCGGCAAGCTGTTCAACTTCACCACGACCACCAATGGCAGCGAACGCGCCATGGTGCCTGTTGGTGCTTATGAGCAGATCATGCCTCTGGATATTCTCCCGACCCAGTTGCTGCGTTCGCTGATCGTTGGCGATACCGAAATGGCACAGAAGCTCGGTGCCCTGGAACTGGATGAAGAGGATCTGGCGCTGTGCACTTTCGTGTGCCCGGGTAAATATGAATACGGTCCGATTCTCCGCGAGAATCTGACCCGAATCGAGATCGAGGGCTAATACGATGGCTATCAGACAGTTTCTCGATGGAATCGAGCATCATTTTGAAAAGGGTGGCAAGTACGAGCGCTGGTATGCCCTGTACGAAGCCGTCGATACCATTTTCTACACACCGGGCAAGGTGACGTCCACCACGGCTCACGTGCGTGACGGCGTTGACCTGAAGCGGATCATGATCACGGTCTGGATGTGTACTTTCCCGGCCATGTTCTTCGGGATGTGGAATATTGGCTTCCAGGCCAACAGCTTCCTGGCGTCTAATCCGGACGCCATGGTTGCCGACGGTGGCCTGCGTACCGCCTTTATCCAGGCTCTGGCGGTGACTGGAGCTGGAGCGGGTGTCTGGGACAACTTTGTCTACGGCATGGCTTACTTCGTGCCTATCTACTTCGTAACCTTCGTGGTTGGTGGCTTCTGGGAAGTGCTGTTCGCTACCGTACGTCGTCACGAAGTCAACGAAGGCTTCTTCGTGACCTCCGTTCTGTTCGCTCTGATCTGCCCGCCCACCATCCCGTTGTGGCAGGTGGCTCTTGGCATCACCTTCGGTGTGGTGATCGGCAAGGAAGTATTTGGCGGAACCGGCAAGAACTTCCTGAACCCGGCACTGACCGGCCGTGCGTTCCTGTATTTTGCCTATCCGGCGCAGATTTCCGGCGATACCGTCTGGACTGCAGTTGACGGATTCAGCGGTGCAACCGCGCTGAGCTGGGCTGCCAGCGGTGGTCTGGACGCGCTGAAAGAGCAGGTTGGCTGGATGAACGCGTTCATGGGTTCCATTCAGGGGTCCATGGGTGAGACCTCCACGTTGGCGGTGCTGATCGGCGGTATCATCCTGCTGGTGATGAAAATTGCCAGTTACCGGATTGTTGGTGGGGTATTGATCGGCATGATCGGTATGTCTCTGTTGCTGAATGCGGTTGGCTCGGAAACCAACCCCATGTTTGCGATCCCGGCGCACTGGCATCTGGTCATGGGTGGCTTTGCCTTCGGTATGATGTTTATGGCGACGGACCCTGTTTCCGCGGCGATGACCAATACCGGGCGCTGGTGTTTCGGCATCCTGGTCGGTGTGATGACAGTGCTGATTCGTGTGGTCAACCCGGCCTTCCCGGAAGGCATCATGCTGGCCATCCTGTTCGCTAACCTGTTTGCGCCGCTGATGGATCACTATGTGGTTCAGGCCAACATCAAACGGAGGCTTGCTCGTGGCTAAAGCTAAAGAAACTGTCTCCAGAACGCTGATCGTTGCTCTGGTGCTTAGTATTGTGTTCTCCGTTGTGGTGTCCACCGCCGCGGTAATGCTCAAGCCGGCCCAGATCCAGAACCAGAACCTGGACATCAAGACCAACATCCTGTCGGCGGCCGGTATGCTGCCCCAGGGGTCAAGCGCCCAGGACATTGAAACGCTGTTCGAGCGCTTCGAGGTCCGTCTGGTCAACCTGAAAACCGGCGAGTACGTCGAGCCGTCTTTCGTTGGTGTCAAAGACCCGATGAAGTACGACATGTACAAGGCCGCCTCGGATCCGGAACTGTCTACGGACATTCCTGCCTCCGAAGACAAGGCTGGAATCAAACGCCGTCCTGACGTTGCCAAGGTTTACACCATGAGTGAGAACGGTAAGGTGACCAGGGTAGTGCTGCCCATCCATGGTTACGGTCTATGGTCGACCCTGTACGGCTTTATTTCGCTGGAAGGCGACCTGAACACCGTTGAAGGCCTTGGTTTCTACGCTCACGCGGAAACACCGGGTCTGGGTGGTGAAGTCGACAACCCGCGCTGGAAGAAACAGTGGGTTGGCAAAGAGGTCTATGGCGGTGAGCTGACCGAACCCCAGATTCGTCTGGTCAAGGGCGGGGTCAGTGCGGATGCAGCGGACAAAGAGCACAAGGTCGATGCGCTCTCTGGTGCAACGTTGACCAGCCGGGGTGTCCAGCAGTTGGTTAACTACTGGATGAGCGACCGGGGCTACGCACCGTTCCTGCAAAAACTTCGTGAAGGGGAGGTCTGATCATGGCAGATGCATCAGCCAAACAGGTTCTCTTCGAACCAATTTTTAGCAACAACCCCATTGCCCTGCAGATCCTCGGTATCTGTTCGGCCCTGGCCGTGACCACCAGCATGAACGTGACCATCGTCATGTGTCTTGCGGTTATTGCGGTTACAGCGTTCTCTAACCTGGCGGTGTCGCTGGTGCGGGCCCAGATTCCGGGCAGCATCCGGATCATCGTCCAGATGACGATCATCGCGTCGCTGGTTATCGTGGTGGATCAGATTCTCAAGGCCTATGCCTATGAGATCAGCAAGCAGTTGTCGGTCTTTGTCGGTCTGATCATCACCAACTGTATCGTTATGGGTCGTGCCGAAGGCTTCGCCATGAAGAATGGGCCGTACCTGAGCTTCCTCGACGGTATCGGTAACGGTCTGGGCTACTCAGTCCTGCTGCTGTTCGTGGCGTTCTTCCGTGAACTGCTCGGCGCTGGCTCACTGTTCGGTGTTTCTCTGATGCCGACCGTGAATGAAGGCGGCTGGTACATTCCGAATGGCCTGCTGCTGCTCCCGCCGAGTGCGTTCTTCATCATCGGCCTGGCCATCTGGGGTCTTCGTACCTGGAAGCCGGAGCAGGTTGAAGAGGCGGATTACAAGATGTCTCGCCATACCGCCAAGGAGGCCTTCTGATGGAACACTATATCAGCTTGATTGTTAAGGCCATCTTCGTTGAGAACATGGCGCTGGCCTTCTTCCTCGGGATGTGTACCTTCCTGGCCATTTCGAAGAAGATTGAGGCCGCTACCGGTCTTGGCATTGCCGTTGTGGTCGTGTTGACCGTTACTGTTCCGGTGAACAACCTGCTGTATAACAGCATCTTGCGTGAAGGTGCGCTGGACTGGGCTGGTCTGCCCAACGTTGACCTGAGCTTTCTCGGCTTGCTGACGTACATTGGTGTAATCGCGGCAATTGTTCAGATCATGGAAATGGTTCTGGACAAGTATATTCCTGCGCTCTACGCCGCTCTGGGTGTGTTCCTGCCCCTGATTACGGTGAACTGCGCCATTCTGGGTGCGTCACTGTTCATGGTAGAGCGGGATTACACCTTCGGCGAAAGTGTCGTGTACGGCTTTGGCGCCGGTGTGGGCTGGGCCCTGGCCATCATTGCGCTGGCCGGAATCCGTGAGAAACTGAAGTACAGCGATGTACCGGAAGGGCTTCGTGGCCTGGGTATCACCTTCATTACCGTTGGTCTGATGTCCCTGGGCTTCATGTCCTTCTCCGGCATCTCTCTGTAACTCACCCGGTGATTCGGTTTAACGAAAAGGCGAGACCATGAATACAGAAATTATTCTCGGCGTGGTCATGTTCACCGTTATCGTTCTGGCGCTGGTCGCAATTATTCTTGCGGCCCGCTCCAGGCTGGTAAGCACCGGTGACGTGACGATTGAGATCAACGACGATCCCGAACACACCATGAAAACCGGTGCTGGCGGGAAACTGCTGGGTACCCTGGCAAATCAGGGTATCTTCCTGTCCTCTGCGTGTGGCGGCGGTGGTACCTGCGCCCAGTGCAAGTGCAAGGTTTTCGAAGGTGGCGGTGCGATGCTGCCTACTGAAAAGACCCACTTCACCAATCGCGAAGAGAAGGAAGGCTGGCGTCTGTCCTGCCAGGTTCCTGTGAAGCAGGATATGAAGATCGAGGTTCCGGAAGAGTTCTTCGGCGTCAAGAAGTGGGAGTGTGAGGTTATTTCCAACCACAACGTGGCCACGTTCATCAAAGAGCTGGTACTGAAGCTTCCGGAAGGCGAAGAAGTGGATTTCCGCGCTGGCGGTTACGTTCAGCTCGAGTGCCCGCCCTACGAAATCGACTTCAAGGATTTCGATATTGAGGAAGAGTTCCACGAAGACTGGGACAAGCACAACATCTGGCGTTTCAAGGCGATCAACAAGGAAGAGACCATCCGTGCGTACTCCATGGCGAACTACCCGGAAGAGAAGGGCGTCCTGAAGTTCAACATCCGGATCGCGACTCCGCCTCCAGGTACCGACCACAACCCAGGCATCATGTCGAGCTACGTGTTCAACATGAAGCCGGGCGACAAGGTTACCGTGATGGGGCCGTTCGGTGAGTTCTTCGCCAAGAAGACCGATGCCGAAATGGTATTCATCGGCGGTGGTGCGGGTATGGCACCGATGCGCTCGCACATCTTCGATCAGCTCAAGCGTCTGAACTCGAAGCGCAAGATCAGCTTCTGGTACGGTGCACGGAGTGTCCGCGAAATGTTCTACGTGGAAGACTTCGACATGCTGCAGGAAGAGAACGATAACTTCGAATGGCATGTGGCGCTTTCCGATGCGCTGCCGGAAGACAACTGGGAAGGCCCGACCGGCTTTATCCACAACGTCCTCTACGAGAACTACCTGAAGGACCATCCGGCTCCGGAAGACTGTGAGTTCTACATGTGTGGGCCGCCCATCATGAACGCATCCTGCATCAAGATGTTGAAAGATCTGGGTGTCGAAGACGAAAATATCATGCTGGATGACTTCGGGGGTTAATCAGCTCAGATGACATCCTGCATGCTACGACCCGTCAGGGTAGCCCTGGCCAGTGCCGCGATGGTACTGGCCGCGGCCGCTCTGGCGGGTTGTTCGTTTCAGTCCGAGGAAAAAGTCTGGGAGATCTCCGGACCGATTTTCGGCACCAGCTATCACATCAATGTCGTATTGACCGAAGACCAGTCGCGATTGGAGACTCTGGCGGCAGGGATTGAAGCCGAGCTGGAAAAGGTCGATGCCTCCATGTCGACATGGCGCCCGGATTCTGAGTTGTCGAACCTCAATGGCGCAGACGATCAGTCGGAATGGATACCGCTATCGGATCCGCTGTTTGAAGTGCTGAAACGAGCCGACGAAGTGGCGAGTCTCACCGATGGGGCATTCGACGTTACCATCGGGCCAGTCGTAAATCTTTGGGGGTTCGGGCCCGAGGCGCGCCCGGAACAGGTACCAACTGATCAGGAACTGCAAGCCGCCCTGGCACTAACCGGTCACGACAAGCTCGAACTCAGGGAATCGCCGCCGGCGGTCCGGACCGTCGTGCCCCAGTACATCGATTTGTCGGCGATCGCCAAGGGCTATGGGGTTGACGTGGTTTCCCGATACCTCGACAGTGAAGGGATCGAAGCGTATCTGGTCGAAATTGGTGGCGAGGTCCGGGTTCACGGACGCAAACCGGGTGGCGATGCCTGGCGCCTGGCAATCGAACAGCCGATGTCGGAAGGGCGACAGGTGAACCGCGTTGTCGCACTGGAGAGTCGTGCCATGGCGACGTCCGGTGACTATCGTAACTATTACGAATCGGACGGTCGCCGTTATTCCCATACAATAGACCCTGCGACGGGCAAACCGATTGGGCATAATCTGGCGTCGGTTACGGTAATCGCAGACAACTGCATGACAGCCGACGCCCTGGCGACCGGTTTTAACGTGATGGGTTACGAGCGGGCGGAAGCGCTTGCCACCAGGGAGAATATCCCGGCCTATTTCATCATTCGGACGGAAGGCGGCTTTGAAACCCATCAGACGCCGGCGTTTTCGTCATTTGTGACTCAGTAAAGGGAGGGCAACATGGGTACCTTTCTTCTTGTTTTGTTTATTGTGGTTCTGCTTGTAGCGGCCATGTCCGTCGGTGTGATTTTTGGACGTAAACCGATCAGCGGCACCTGTGGCGGCATTGGGGCACTGGGTATCAGCCAGTCCTGCGACATCTGCGGTGGGAACACCCAGAAGTGCGAAGAAGAGAATCAGCGGGTTGCCAGCGAGGGCAAGGCTGCCGAAGACCTAGCTTACGACGCCAGCAACGCCAGTAAACACTGATACCGATTCAATAATTAAGAATACCTTTCCACGACGTAGATAAGGAGTCACTGCGCGCATGGCAGAACATCATTACGACGTCGTCGTTATCGGCGCTGGGCCTTCCGGTGAGGGTGCGGCGATGAATGCGACGAAACACGGTAAACGTGTCGCGATCATCGAAGACAAACCCACCGTCGGCGGTAACTGTACCCACTGGGGTACCATTCCTTCCAAGGCCCTGCGTCACTCCGTTAAACAGATCATCACGTTCAACACCAACCAGATGTTCCGTGATATCGGAGAACCGCGCTGGTTCTCGTTTCCGAGGGTACTGCAGAACGCCCAGAAGGTGATTGGCAAGCAGGTTAAACTGAGAACCCAGTTCTACTCCCGGAACCGGGTAGACCTCATCAACGGTCGTGCTTCCTTCCTCGATAGCCACCGGCTGGAAATCCGGGGCAACAAGTCGATCGAAACCCTGCATTTCAAGCAGGTGATCATCGCAACAGGTTCGCGCCCGTATTTGCCACCCGATGTTGATTTCCGCCACCACCGGATTTACAACTCCGATACCATCCTGAACCTGTCCCATACGCCACGGACGCTGATCATCTACGGTGCCGGTGTTATCGGATCCGAGTATGCCTCGATATTTGCCGGCCTGGGGGTCAAAGTCGACCTGATCAACCCGGGTAGCCGGCTGCTTTCATTCCTCGACGATGAAATCTCCGATGCACTCAGCTACCACCTGCGGAACAACGGCGTGCTGGTGCGGCACAACGAGCAGTATGAGAAAGTGGAAGGCGATGATCACGGCGTGGTCCTGTCGCTTCAGTCCGGCAAGAAAATCAGGGCCGACGCCTTCCTGTGGTGTAATGGCCGCAGCGGCAATACGGAATCTCTCGGCCTCGATAACATTGGCTTGGTGCCGAATGGCCGGGGACAGCTGGCAGTGGATGAGCATTACCGTACCGAGGTAGAGAATGTCTACGCCGCCGGGGATGTGATCGGCTGGCCGAGTCTCGCCAGTGCGGCCTACGATCAGGGCCGGTCCGCGTCGTCGGACATCGTGAAGGACGAGTATTTCCGCTTTGTCTCCGACGTACCCACTGGTATCTACACGATCCCGGAGATCAGTTCCGTCGGCAAAACCGAGCGCGAGTTGACGGAAGCCAAGGTGCCCTACGAAGTGGGCCAGGCCTTTTTCAAGGACCTTGCGCGGGCCCAGATCACCGGGGAAGCCGTGGGCATGCTGAAAATCCTCTTCCATCGTGAGAGCCGGGAAATCCTCGGCATCCACTGTTTCGGGGACCAGGCAGCCGAGATCGTCCACATCGGACAGGCCATCATGAATCAGGAAGGGGATGCCAATTCCCTGAACTATTTCATCAACACCACGTTCAACTATCCGACCATGGCAGAAGCCTATCGGGTCGCGGCACTGAATGGCCTGAACCGGATCTTTTGATCCGGGTTCAGCCGGCGGACAGTGCTTCGCCGCCCGAGAGGGTGTCGGCTTGAGAGGAAGGTAGGGATAACAGTGCTCGGGCACGGTTATCAAAGAACATCCGGGTGCTGGTCGGGTAGTCGGTGATGATGCTGTCCACACCCATCTCCTCAAGCTGAAGCATGTCGTGGATGCGGTTAACCGTCCAGGTTGAGACATGCAGCCCCTTGCGATGGGCATTTTCAACCAGTTCCTTCGAGCACAGCTTCCAGTTCAGACACAGGTAGTCGCAGTCGAGCCTTGCGGCCATGTTCAGTGGTCGTGGGAATTTGCGTTCGGCGACCAGTCCAATCCGGATGTGCCTGTTCCGGCGACGAATTTCCTTCAGGAACCAGGTGTCGGACGAGGTTATGGCAGCGGTCTGGTAAAGATCCCGGCGTTGGATGATTTCGGTAATCCGGTTGCACAGGATATTCAGTCGCTGCCGGCTGTCCTTCTTTACCTCCAGTTGAAGATGTTCCAGATCATCGAACTGGTCCAGCAGATCCTCGAGGGTGGGGATGCCAATTTTCCGGGGCCATGAGCTGGTGTTGCGGCGGGCGTCCATGTCCGCGAGTTCGGCGGCTGTGTAGCTGCTGACATCCCCTCTCTGGCCGGTGGTACGGTCCACGGTCAGATCGTGCACCAGCACCGGTTTGCCATCTTTGGACAGGACCAGGTCCAGCTCAAAGTGACGGATTCCATGCCGGTAGGCATGGACGAAACCGGGCAGGGTATTTTCCGGAGCTTCTCCCTTGGCTCCTCTGTGTCCGTACACAATCATTCTGTGGCTTCACCTTTCAGGCGTTGATAAATGGCTTGGCGTTTCTTCCAGGTGTCGTGGCAGAGCCGTATGTCTTCGAGGTAGGCGGGGAGCTCGCTCATCAGCAGGGCCTGGGGCCCGTCCACCAGCGCTTTCTCCGGTTTCGGGTGGAAGTCTACCAGCACCATGTTGGCCCCGGCGATCACGCCCTGGGCTGTGGCGTGCATGACATCCAGCACGCCGTCTGGTGATTTTTCCCGGCTTCCCACCGAGTGGGATGGGTCAATACACACGGGCATCCGGGTTAGTCGCTTTACCGCTGGCACGTGGGCAAAATCGACCATGTTCCGGTGCGGCTGGCCCGCCTCGGTTTTCATTCCCCTCAGGCAAAAGATCACGTTGGCGTTGCCCTCGCTGGCCAGGTACTCGGCCGCATTGAGGGATTCGTTCAGGGTGATACCGAAGCCGCGCTTGAGGAGGACCGGATAGGTGCTCTGCCGGCCGATCGCCTTGAGGAGCTCAAAGTTCTGGGTGTTTCGGGTGCCGACCTGCAGCATCACCCCGGTCGGGCGGCCAAGCTTCTCCAGGCAGGTGTCAATTTCCTCGATATGGCTTTCATGGGTGATCTCCATGGCGACCACCTTGATGCCATGCTTGCCCGCCTTTTCGAACACCCAGGGCAGGCACCCCTTGCCGTGACCCTGGAATGAGTAGGGATTGGTGCGGGGCTTGTAGGCGCCCATTCGAGTGCAGACTTCGCCGTTGTCCTCCAGGGCCTGCATCATCATTTCCACGTGCTCGGGAACATCGACAGCACACAGTCCGGCAAACACGTTGAGGTTGGACTGACTGAACTCGACGCCGTTATAGGTGAAACCGCTCTGGCGCCGATCATCCCGGTGGCGCCCGAGTATGCGGTAGTCATCGGAAATGCGGATGGCGCGTTCGACGGCTGGCAGCGCCTCGATTTCTTCCTTGTCCAGAGATTTGGTGTCCCCCAGCAGGTAGATTTCGGTCAGTCGCTGGCTGGCGCCCTGGATTTCATGAACCCGCACCGACACCCCGGGCAGGTTTTCCAGAAAGTGCAGGGTCTGGCGGTAGGCATCACTGTCCAGCGACGTGTTGGGGTGAAGAATGGCTAACATGCTTTCTCCTTGTCTCAGCTGGCGCTCTCGGCACGGTGCCGCGCCTGCATGTACTCCCGATGGTTAAGATGCAGCAGATCAGCCATACGGCGTATAAGGTGTTCCTCGTACTTGTCGATACGGCCGTCCGCAAACGCCACCCGCCAGATACTCTCCAGCAGCGCCTGTTTGGCATTCTGGTCGAGGTGCTCGTTGATCTGGCCAGTGAACTCGTACATGGAGGTCGCGTCTTCGGCGTGGTCCAGGGCGTCCTTGAGAATGGCCTCGGCCTCTTCCCGGGTCACCTGGTGGGCCGTTACCGCGCAGTCCACAATGGTTTGCAGTTCCCGTTCATCTTCGTTCTGGTCGACCCGGCTAAGCTGAACCATCAGAGCCGTGGCGGCCACAGCCAACTGGTGCGGGTCTGGTTCGGACTGGTCAGCTTCAGGGGCGGCAAACAGCTTTTTCAGTTGGTCAATCATGATCGGCTAACAGCGCTCCGTAAACGGTGAATTCAGGCGGCTTTGGCCAGTTGTCGCACCCGGTGTTCCAGCTCGATCTGATCGGCGGTAAAGCGCCGGATGCCATCAGCCAGTTTCTCGGTGGCCATGGCGTCTTCGTTGGACTCCCAGCGAAATAGCTTCTCGTTGATTGTGCCGAGCCGATCCGGCGAGCGGGCACCCTGGGCCGACAGCTTTTGTGTCAGGGGACTGGTGTCGTCCTGCAGCTCCTGCAATAGTGCCGGGCTGATCGTCAGTCGGTCACAGCCGGCCAGCATTTCGATCTCGCCGGTGTTGCGAAAACTCGCACCCATAACAACCGTGTCATAGCTGTTGGCCTTGTAGTAGTTATAGATGCGGGAAACCGACAGGACGCCCGGATCCTCGGCGGCAGGAAAGCTGTCACGGCCGCTGCTGGCCAGGTGCCAGTCCAGGATTCGCCCCACAAACGGCGAGATCAGGAAGGCGCCGGCCTGGGCACAGGCAGCCGCCTGAATGAAGGAGAAAAGCAGGGTGAGATTGCAACGGATACCTTCCTTCTCCAACTGCTCGGCGGCACGAATGCCTTCCCAGGTTGAGGCAATCTTGATCAGAACCCGGTTGGTGTCCACACCCTGTTTGTCGTAGAGGTCAACCAGGCGGCGGGCCCGCTCCAGCGTGCCGGCGGTATCGAAGGAGAGCCGTGCGTCCACTTCGGTGGAGACCACGCCGGGAATCAGGTTCAGGATTTCCCGCCCTGCCAGCACCGCCAGCGTATCCGTTGCAACGGTGAGCTGTTCGGCGTCAGAACCGCCGTGACGGCGAGCTTCCGTGACGGCCTTGTCCAGCATGGGCCGGTAGGCGTCGGACGCGGCGGCTTTCAGCAGCAGGGAAGGATTGGTGGTGGCATCTTCCGGCCGCCATTTGGCAATGGCGTCAAGGTCGCCAGTGTCGGCCACCACCGTGGTCATGGTTTTCAGTTGCTCAAGTTTGTTCGTCATTCGTCCTGTCGTCCCGGTTGATCTGTTATTGATGCATCCGACTCCCGGATGCTGGCTCTATGCCTACAATAACGGGCCGCTCTGACAGGAACAAGACAACAAAAGGTCTGGGCTTGATTAAGCTTCGGCAATGGCAGAGCGCTCCGGCTCCCGGACCTTCTCAAGCGCTGTCTGAATGACTTCCAGTCCGGCCCCGGGTTTGTGGGCATTCTCACTGATGTAACGTCGGAACTGGCGGCCTCCGGGCACACCGTGGAACAGACCAAGCAGATGCCGGGACATGTGGGTAAGAAACACGCCGCGCTTGAGTTCGCTCTCGATGAAGGGATACATGGCCCTGAGCGCATCATGGCGAGAGCGGGTGGGTGCGTCATCACCAAAGAATTCGGCGTCGACGCCCGCCAGCAACCAGGGGTTGTGGTAGGCCTCCCGGCCAAGCATTACGCCGTCGGTGCGCGCCAGATGCTCGTGGCACTCTTCAAAGGTCTTGATGCCGCCATTGATGATGATCTCGAGCTCCGGGTAGGTCTGTTTCAGGCGGTAGACCCAGTCGTACTTGAGCGGCGGAATGTCCCGATTTTCCTTGGGGCTGAGTCCCTCGAGGATCGCGATCCGGGCATGAACGATGAAGGTTCGACAGCCCGCTGCGGCGACCTTTTCGATGAATTCACAAAGGTCATCCCAGGATTCCCGGCCATCAATGCCGATGCGATGCTTAACCGTTACCGGCAGACTGGTTGCTTCAATCATCGCACTAACGCCTTCAGCCACCTTGTCCGGGTGGCCCATCAGACAGGCACCAATCATGTTGTTCTGCACCCGGTCGCTGGGGCAGCCAACGTTCAGGTTCACCTCATCAAAGCCAAAATGTTCTGCCAATTTCGCACAATGGGCCAGTTCACCCGCATCGCTGCCACCGAGCTGCAACGCCAGAGGATATTCAGCAGGGTCGTGGCGCAGGAACCGTGCCGTGTCGCCATGAATCAACGCGCCGGTGGTCACCATTTCCGTATAGAGCAGGGTGTTGCGGCTCAGCAGTCGGGCCAGATACCGGTAGTGACTGGTGGTCCAATCCATCATCGGGGCGACGCAAAAGCGGCGGGAGGGACCGGAATTGTGGATGGCGGCGTCCTGCGACGGCATTGCTGGCATTGCGGTTACCTGTTAGCTGCTTCAGTTCTGGACCGTTACGTTAATCAAGGGCGGGGCAGTTTAACAGGGTTCGCCATGGAATTTCCGTAGGGCTTTGGCGAAACTCGTCCAGCGACTGGCATTGGTTGGATTGCAAGTAGTGTGGTTCCTTCGAATGATACAAAGCTTTATGTTTGTGGAACTGAAGTGAACAAGAGAGCGTAATGGACAGCAATTGGCTGGTAGGCGTTGACCTGGGCGGAACCAAAACCGAAGTCATCCTTATGGATCGGCAAAGCACGGAGCATTTCCGGAAGCGGGTTCCCACGCCTGCCGGGGACTATCAAGCCACCCTGAAAACCATCCGGGCACTGGTGTTCGAGGCCGAAGCGCGGGCCGGCGATGGCGAGTTACGCGTTGGTATTGCCATACCAGGCAGTGTGTCAGGTGTTACCGGCCGTATAAAAAACAGCAACTCCACCTGGATAAACGACCAACCCATGCAGAAGCACCTTGGCGATCTGCTGGAACGGCCGGTAACCCTCACCAACGACGCCAACTGCCTGGCTCTTTCCGAGGCGACGGACGGCGCAGGTCGGAACCACGGCACTGTGTTTGCGGCCATATTGGGTACAGGCTGCGGTGCTGGCATCAGTGTGAACGGTCACATACTCAGCGGCCCCAATGGCGTGGCCGGTGAGTGGGGGCACAACCCTCTGGCTTGGACATCACAGTCTGAACTGGAGCAACGTCCATGTTTCTGCGGTCGCCATGGCTGCAACGAAACCTTTCTGTCCGGAACCGGCCTATCGCTTACTCACAAGTTGATCACCGGCCAGAAACAGTCAGCCCGAGCCATCGTTGAGCAGGCACGCAAGAACGAGTCCCGGGCCAGCGAGACAATGAACCGGTATCTGGGTCACCTGGCGCGCGGCCTGGCGGCTGTGATCAATGTATTGGACCCGGACATTATTGTGCTGGGTGGGGGGATGAGTAATGCCGAGCAAGTATACGAGGAATTGCCCCGCAGACTGTCTGGCTATGTGTTCGGTGGCGAATGCAGGACCCCAATCAAAAGGTCGGTTCATGGGGATTCCAGTGGGGTGCGGGGAGCAGCCTGGCTGGGGGGCGATGCTGGACGATTTTTATGACCAATCTTGCTCAATAACAAATAAGGAAAAGCAACCTTGACCAAGTCCATCTTTATTACGGGTGCAGGTGCCGGAATCGGCCTGGAAACTGCACGTCTGTTCGCATCAAAAGGCTGGTTTGTGGGCGCGGCGGACTGTGACCAACAGGCGCTTTACGACCTCCAGGCTGAGCTGGGTGAGCGTGTTTGCGCCGTTCATGCTCTGAATGTGACCGACGAAAAGGCCGTCATCGGCGCCCTGTCGAAATTCGCAGAAAGCACCGGTGGCACCATCGACGCGTTGCACAACAATGCGGGCATTCTCAGGGTGGGCTGCTTTGAAGGCATTGGTATGGCGGACCACAGGGCGGTGATCGAAATTAATGTGATCGGCCTGATGAATGTTTTGCATGCAGCTTTTCCCTACCTCAAGGCTGCCCCGGGCGCGGTAGTGGTGAACATGAGTTCCGCATCAGCGGCTTACGGAACACCCGATTTTGCCTCCTATTCGGCGAGCAAGCATGCGGTCCGCGCCATGACCGAGGCTTTAGACATCGAATGGGAGTCCCATGGCATTCGCGTCTGCGACCTGATGCCGCCATTTGTGAATACGGGTATGGTTCAGGCCAATGCGGGGGGATCGCGGTTGTTCGACAGCCTTGGCGTGAACCTGGCACCTGCGGAGGTTGCCGCAGAGGTCTGGAAACAGGTGTGCTCGCCGCAACTTCACAGGCCGGTTTCGGGTCAGTTCAAAATACTCTGGCCGATTGCCCGGTCATCGCCTGCAGCTGTAACTCGCGCGGTGATGAAAAAACTGCGCCGGGGCTGATCCCCCCCCGGATCGTCTGAAAGACGGGATTGTGCGGTTTTGCTACCCTACATAGCTTGCTAATAACGGGTGGGCAATTGGCAGCCTCCCCAAGCCTTGGAGTTTGCGCGTATGCCGCTGATGGTGCAGGCCCTGTTGCCGATATTTTTCCTGATCATGCTCGGGCATGTATTCCGGCGCATGGATTTTCCAGGCGGAGATTTCTGGCCACAGGCAGAGCGGTTTACCTATTACGTGCTGTTTCCAGCCATGCTCGTTTTCAAGCTGGGACAGGCGCGGTTGCCGGCCTCCGCCTATGGCGATATTGCCTTGCTGATTGGTGCCATGCTGATCGCAATGACACTGGTCCTGGCGTTGGCGCAGTGGTTCTGGCGCTGGCCCGGCCCGGTGTTTTCTTCGGTTTACCAGGGCGCTATCCGTTTCAATTCCTATGTGGGTCTGGCCGCAGGCGGCATGCTGCTGGGGGACGAGGGCTTGTCGCTGACGGCGATCGCCGTTGCCATCATGGTGCCGTTGCTGAACCTGCTTTGCATACTGATGTTTTCTCTCGTGGCCACGGAGGGTCCGGTCCGGTTGGTGCCGGTGTTCAAGGCGATCGTGACCAATCCACTGATCGTGGGCTCGGTGATTGGCGTGGTCTGGAGTTTCTTCGAGATCGGGTTTCACCCCCTGATCGGCGGCATTCTGGAGCCTCTCAGCAACCTGGCGTTGCCCATGGGGTTAATGACGGTGGGTGCGGGGCTTCAGCTCAAGGCTCTGAGAGGGGCTTCCCTGCCTTTTATCGTTTCGTCGGTGCTTAAGCTGGTGGGATTTCCCCTCACGACCGGGGGGCTTGCATTGTTGCTGGGCCTCGACGGAACCATGGTTCAGGTTGCGGTTCTGTTGGCGGCACTTCCCACGGCCACCTCTGCCTATATCCTTGCCCGCCAGCTCGGCGGCGATGCCCCGTTGATGGCGGGTATTATCAGTGGCCAGACGTTACTGGCCATCGTCTCCATTCCGTTAATGCTCAGTATCCTCTGGTAGGCACTTCAGCACAGCCTCGGCAATGCCGAGCTGAAACTCCTGGTAGCCGTTTACGCTTACTCCGATGTCCGTGGCCAGGGGATCCCAGGTGCTGAACGTGACATCCAGTCCCTCGGTGATGGAGGTCCACCACTGACGGTTGAATTGCGGTTCGGTCAGAAGGCAGGGGTGTGTTGCCTCGCGTAACTTGGTCTGAACCTCGGCAACGTGCCGGGCACCGGGGGACAGCTCCGGATTCAGGGTGAGTACGTCGACAAGCGGCAGCTCATAGTGTTCGGCAAATCGAGTGAATGCGCTGTGGTAAGCAAACAGGCCGAGCGCGTGAGCTGGCTCCAGCTTCTTGCGGATGATGGATTCTGTTTCAGTCAGATTTGACTCGAAACGGGCAAGATTCCGGTCCAGAGTTTCCTGGTCGGCGCCTTTGAGTCCCGACAGGGCCTTATGGATGTCTTTTGCCATGCCGAGCGCCAGAGTCGGATCCAACCATAGGTGAGGGTCCTCACCGTCGCCATGGTCATGCATATCCGCTTCCCCGGAATGCTTCCCTCCATGGTCGTGATGCCCGTCATGCCGTTCCTCCTCGTGGGCGTTTTCGGGATCCATAAGGCCAACGGTTCGTCCCCGGAACTCTTCGCCGTGCAGGAGCCGGTCCAGAAAGCTTTCGACGTCGGGCCCGACCCAAAAAATCACATCGGCGTTTTCCAGGGCGCGCCGCTGTGAGGGACGCATGCTGTAAGTGTGCGGGCTTGAGCCGGCGGGGACGATGGTGCTGGTTTTGACGTCGTCTTCAGCAATCGCCCGGACCAGCAGTTCCAGTGGTTTGATAGAGGTGACGACTTCGGCCGCCGTGGCCAGAGAGGGTAGGGAAAGTAGCGTACCGGCGGCAAAGGCGGTGGCCGCGTTGGCATAGGTTCGTAGCATGGCTGGCGTGTCCTGGTTCAATCAATAGAATGTTATAATGTTACATTATCGGTGGCGATGCGCCAAGAGTGGCGCTGGCATTGACCGTTTGGACGCGCAAAGCCAGCGGGTTATGCGAAATCCGGGGTGGGTCGGTATAATGCCCGGCTTAATAAACGGCCACCGACATTTCAGGAAGGTTTCATGACAGTACGCACCCGAATTGCTCCATCACCCACCGGTGACCCTCACGTTGGTACCGCCTACGTCGCCCTGTTCAACCTCTGCTTTGCCCGCCAGCACGGCGGTCAGTTTATCCTGCGGATTGAAGACACTGACCAGGCTCGCAGTACAGCGGAATCAGAACGGGACATCCTTCAGGCGCTGCGCTGGCTCGGGTTGAACTGGGATGAGGGGCCCGACGTCGGTGGTCCTCATGGGCCGTACCGTCAGTCCGAACGCAAGGATTCCTACAAGCAGTATGCTGAGGACCTGGTCACGTCCGGCCACGCATTTTATTGTTTCCGGACACCGGAAGAACTGGAGGCCATTCGTGAGGAGCGCAAGGCCAAGGGGCTGAATCCGGGCATCAAAGGCGACCTGGAGCTGCCGGAAGAAGAGGTGAAGCGCCGTCTGGATGCCGGTGAAGCGCACGTAATCCGCATGAAGGTTCCGGACGAGGGTATCTGTGAGATCCAGGACATGCTTCGTGGCACCATCGAGATCGACTGGGCCCAGGTGGACTGCCAGATTCTGTTGAAATCGGATGGCATGCCAACCTATCACCTGGCGAACGTGGTCGATGATCACAAGATGGGTATTACCCATGTCCTGCGTGGCGAGGAGTGGATCAACTCTGCGCCCAAGCACAAGCTGCTGTACCAGTACTTTGGCTGGGACATGCCCGAGCTGTGTCATCTGCCCCTGTTGCGTAACCCGGACAAGAGCAAGCTGTCCAAGCGCAAGAACCCGACCAGCATCAACTTCTATGAGCGTATGGGCTTCCTGCCGGAAGCGGTGACGAACTACCTCGGCCGCATGGGCTGGTCGATGCCGGATGAGCGCGAGAAGTTTACGCTGGACGAGATGATCGAGAACTTCGACATCCAGCGGGTTTCCCTCGGTGGTCCGGTATTCGATGTGGAAAAACTGCGTTGGCTCAATGGCCAGTGGTTGCGCGACGAGCTCACCGAAGAACAGTTCATGGAGCGCATGCGTCAGTGGTGGTTCAATGAGGATGCCTTGAAGGCACTGGTGCCTCACATCAAGGGCAGGGCAGACGTGTTCTCCGATGTCGCACCTATGGCCAACTTCATGTTCTCCGGAATGTTGGAGCTGACCCCGGACGATTTCGCTCACAACAAGCTGGATGAGGCGCAGATCAAACGCGTCCTCCAGTTCACCCTGTGGAAGCTGGAAGCGCAGCGGCACTGGAGCAAGGAAAACATCTTCGCGGACATCAAAGCCCTGGCCAAAGCCATGGAGCTGAAGATGGGCGACTTCATGTTCTCAATCTTCGTTGCCGTCGCCGGCACCCCGAATTCCTGGTCGGTAATGGATTCCATGGACCTGCTGGGGCCGGATATGACCCGTTCCCGTCTGCGTCATGCCCTGGAAGTGTTGGGTGGGTTTTCAAAGAAGGAGACCAAGAGAGTGGAGAAAGAGTACGCCGCATTGGGTGCTTAATAACCGCTTTGGTGAAGAAATAAACGGCTTGAGCAGGGATGTTCAGAAAACTTGAAAAAAGTGCGATTCAGAGGTTGACGCCCATAGGGCGGATCCTTAATATACGCAGCCGTTGAGGGGCCATAGCTCAGCTGGGAGAGCGCAACACTGGCAGTGTTGAGGTCGGCGGTTCGATCCCGCCTGGCTCCACCAATTTCTAGTCCCCTTCGTCTAGTGGCCTAGGACTCCGCCCTTTCACGGCGGCAACAGGGGTTCGAACCCCCTAGGGGACGCCAATTCGGCTTGACGGTTTAGTCCACCGGAGAGCCATCAAAAAAACCGCCTTTGGGCGGTTTTTTTGTGCCTGGAGAAATCTGTGGCAAAGCCCCCGGTGTCTGTGTGGGGGCTGCTCGTACGCCTGTTTCTAACGGGCTGCAATGGCACCCTTGCCAACGCCCTCGTAGGCCTTGACCCGGATCCTGTCGGTCGGAAATTCCAGCTTCAGCTTGTCGGCGATATGGGCGGCGATCAGTTCCACTGTGGTGTCCGTATCCAGCATGTATACCCGATCCTCGGGCAGTGTCAGCGCAAACTCGCCCTGGTTTGCCTCGTATTCGAAGGTTACATACCGAACCCCGTCATTGCCCACGTGGCGCCGGACAACGTCCTCCTCGGAGCCTACGTAAATGTCTCGCCAGAGCTTGGACCAACGGCGTTCCAGATCGTAATCCCGGTGCCCGTTGCGGTCGATCCGGATCGGTGAGCGGTGCCCGTGGGCTATCCTCTGGCAATTGCCCAGGTGTTTTTTGAGCCCATGCACATAGTGGTAGTAAGCTCCCTCAATCACATCTTCTCGCAGATTGATTTCAACGGTGGTGACGTTTGCAGGCAGAACCGCCTTGAGTTCATGCTCCAGGAGGCTGGCGACCACAGAGGGTACGACCCGCTCGGATGACAGCCACACCACGGCTTCGTCCGGGGAGCGATGGACGATTTCGCTGCCGTCAGTCAGCGCCCAGCGAAACGTGTCGGGTTCATCCTCGTTCCACGACAGGCCTTCATAGCCACGGGGAATGACGAGCCGGTGATCCACTCGCTCGTCAATAATCCGTTTGATGGTCCGCTTCACGTTGCTGAAATCGAACACCATACCCTGATCGTCCAGGTCGCCGCCCAGCACCACATCCGCGATCCAGCTCTCGCCGACCAGGCCGCGAGTAGGGTCCAGGTATGCGAAATCTATGACGGTGAGGTTGTCCACAAAGAGGTGATTCATTAAAAGTCCGGGCGGGTATGGTTGAATGATGGCGGAATTCTAGCAAAAATCACTGAAACCGGCAGTCTGCATCTGCTCCGGGCTTCATGTATCTGACTATCGAGACGCTTATCATAAACTTCTCCCCCCGCGCGACCGATCAGGAATTTCCGACACTTATCCTTGCTGCAGGCGCTTCCAGCCGATATGGCCGGCCCAAGATGTTGCTTCCCATGGGGGAGCGACAGGGGATCCTGCTGGACCGGGCCATCGAGTTGGGGCGAGTGCTCAGTCGAGACGTCCGGGTCGTTTGTGGTGCCTGGTATCCTCTGATCCGGTTTCGCTGCTCGTCGCAACCGACGGCCTGGCTCAGGTCGCCTGACTGGTATCAGGGGCTTTCAGCGTCCCTGGCGACCGGCCTGGCGAGCATGGGGCCAAAAGCCCGGGGCGTCTTTGTCCTGTTGGCCGACCAGCCGTTGCTGGATGTAGATTCACTGAGAGCGTTTGGCGAGGCAGCCAGGTTTGTGCCGAATCAGCCGGTCGCAGCCGATTACGATGGTCGGCCCGGGGTGCCTGCCTACCTGCCACGGTGGCTTTGGCCCGAACTAATGGAGCTGGAAGGTGATCGCGGCGCTGGCGCGCTATTGGCCAGCGTCAGGGCGACCCGGGTTGATATTCCGGGTGTCCACGACGATGTGGACACTCCGGAAGACTGGCAAGAGGTAAGGTCGAGGCTCAGCCAAACAGGCCGGACAACCAGGCAATCCCGACGCTGAAGATGCCCAGGCTGACGGCCAGTCCCACGGTGTAGACCTTGGAAGAGGCCGACCGTTGTTGGGCCACGAAGAGATCGATGGTCCGTTGGGCGATATCCTCGGCGGTTTCCCGTGATATTTCGTGGGCCTGTTGAATGGCCTCTGACTGAAGGGTTTGCCAGAACTCGGTGTCGATGGTCTGGACGCTGGTGATGTGGTCCTTGAGTTCCGCCATGTGGTCAGTGGTGAACCCGGAATTGCTTTTCAGTTCCCGTTTCAGGTCTGCCAGTTCGCGGGCCAGGTTGAGATTCACTTCGGCAGCCACTTCGTCGCGCAGGTGTCGGGTGCGTTCCTCCACCAGTGCCGCCATGCCATCCAGCCGCTCCTCGACAGTGCTCTCCTGCCTGCTGCGGGATTCATCCAGTGCCCGCTTGAGATGATCAAACTGTTCGTCAAAGAGGGAGCTGAGCAGTTCGTGCAGCCGGTTGTTGATGTGGGTTTTAACCGCTGAACGCGCAATCTGCTCAATCAGGTCACCGGTCAGGGGCACGACATTCGAGGAAGCACTGTCCTGAGGCGCGGCATCGCCCTCGGTTTTGAGGGACAGCTCAACCGAGGCGTCGTCGGGAATGTTCAGAAGTTCGTCTTCTCCGTTGGCGTTGGTTGAATCGACCTCCGGTGGTTCGGGTAACGTGCCTTCGGTGACATCGCGGTCCAGTTGCTCAAGAACCAGGGTCAGGCCATCTGTGTGGGGCGGCTTGGTAAGAATGTTGTATACACCGAAGTTCTTCGCCTCCTCCATAAACGTCGACGATTTCTTGGAGGTGCACATGATGATCGGGATGGCGGCGGTGTCCGGGTTGCCCTTGATAGCCTTAGTCGCTTCCACGCCATTCATGCCGGGCATCAGGTGATCCATGAAAATGACGTCCGGGCGGTCGGAACCGTTCAGGAAATCCAGTGCTTCCTCGGCCGACCCTGCCATGTTCACTTCCATGTCACGACTTTCCAGCAGCTTGCTCAGGGCAAACCGCGCCACCTTGGAGTCGTCCACCAGCAGAGCGTTCTTGATCGCCATGTCACTACCTCAATCCTGTACTGCAAACGCGTGTATGATCGGGCCGGTATCGGTTACCAGCCTTCCAGTTTCGGGCATTGAGTGGCCCGGTAGCTCTTGTCCCGATAGCAGACACCGGGTTCGGTTGTCCGGGCGGTGAATATTTCGCCGGCCGCGGTTGTCAGGCGCACCTTTCCATAAGGCTCGCCATGTCGGAAGGTGGCTTCGATGGAGCTGCCGTTGGGGTTCAACAGCAGCCCCTTGCCGTGGAATTTTCCTTCAATGTACTCGCCCTCGTACTTCTTGCCATCGGCAAAGACTTCGGAGCCGGTACCGTGAAATGCTCCGGTGGAGAATTCGCCTTCGTAATGACGACCATCCGGGTAGGTGAGCGAGCCGCGGCCGTGAAATTCGTCGTCCCGAAAGGCGCCCACATAAAGCATGCCGTCCGCTGTGGTTAGCGAACCGTGGCCGTTTAGGTGGCCGTCTTTCCAGTAGCCGGTCAGGATGTCGCCATTGGCCATGGTGAGGGTGCCTTTGCCACTAAAGCGGTTGGCCGCGAATTCGCCGGTATAGCGCGCCCCATCTGCGCCACGCCAGGTGCCTTCTCCATGCCGCTGACCTTCACTCCAGTCGCCGTCATAGCGGCTGCCATCGGGGTACCAGGCAGTGCCTTCACCGTGGAATTTTCCATCGACGAAGTGACCTTCGTAGCGCAGCCCGTCTTTGTCTTCATAGGTGCCGTCACCGGTTTTTACGCCGCCGACCCAGGAGCCCTTGCGATAGTTGACGGTGGTATAAGCCTCAAGTTTGCCCACCAGAGTCATCTCGCGACCGGCCTCCACCGCAACCTGACGGCTCCAGTCACTGAATCCGGGTTTGCTGATGGTGATCTCGTAACGGCCGGGATCGAGTTCCAGGTCGAGTCGAGTGGCGCCGTAGGGTTCGCCGTTGATGGTCACGCTGTCACCGACCACATTCGAGCGCAGGATAAGGGTTCCGGTGGTCGGAGTTGGTTTTTCCGGTTCTGGTTTCGGCGTCGGCGATACATCGCTTCTGGTCGCCATGGCTGCGGACGGTTCCGCGACAGCCAGCACGGTTGGTTGCTCTGGCATAGGCGGCACGCTGAAAGGCTCTGCTTCCGCTTTCGGCCTTCGTGGTTCTTCCGTTAACTCCGCCTCTGTTCCGATGGCAAGCGTCCTGGATCCGGCCTGCTCGGACTCGGGGGGGTGGGCGGGTTCGGCAAAAACATCAGGTTGCGCCGCCTCGGGCTCGGGTTGGTTCGCCGTCGCAAGCGCCTGGTCAACGGCGGGGGGCGCGACCTCCGCCAGGGCCATCGCGTCGTCCCGGACGGACGCGAAGCCGGCGGTAACCAGAAGCATCAGGGCCAGTGCGTTGATGAACAGAAGCGGTCTGACATCGACCATGGTGGAACCTCGTGAACCTGCATTCTCAGAATTCTGTCTACCTCTGCATCTTAACCAGTGAGTGCAAACTTATGTAACAGAAAGTGTCTGGAGTTAACGAGAATGCAGGCCAAATCACACTTTGTCCGGAAGCTGGTCATGGTTGAGCTGTTCCCATGACCTCATGTACACATCGGCTTCATATTCATAGGGGGAACGGAACGGCGTCAGTACGAAGTCAAAGACCAGGAAGATAAAGCCAATCGATGCCCAGGCAATGGTCAGGGTGCTGATCGTGGTGGCCTGGACTTCGGGGTTGGAGCTGGTGAACTCCTGGAGCAGGGGGATCAGGTCCGAGGCCATCACCACCGGATTAAAGCTGGCGAGAACGAACGGAATCCAGAACGCGATAAAAATGGGAAAGAAGCCAAAGGACCACAGGATCCGACGAAGCAGGTACATGGCAACTTCGCGCCAGAATCGCTGTCTGATTTCCGGAACCTTGCGGATGCGCTCGAGATACCTACGGCGTTCAGCCCAATACACGGCCACTTCAGGGGCGTCCACGGCCTTGGTGTGTGGTGAATAGGTGGTCATGAATTGCGGGGCTACCTTATCGCTTGTGGACTGTGCATGATAATCGATACTACGTGTTACCCTACAAGTCTCTTATTGTTAAAGACAGGATAGTTCGAATGGCTTCAGAGATCGAGAACGCAGCCCATCCGGCCTTTGAAAAGCTTCGCAGTCATCGGATTGGCACCCTCAATCTGGATGTTGAGGAGTATCGTCACAGGAAGACCGGCGCCCGGCACCTGCACCTGGCAGCGGACAACGAGGAGAACGTCTTTTTCGTGGCGCTCCGGACCTTCCCGATGGATTCGACGGGCGTTGCCCACATTCTGGAGCACACCGCCCTCTGTGGCAGTGAGCGGTATCCGGTGCGGGACCCTTTCTTCATGATGATCCGTCGTTCCTTGAATACCTTCATGAACGCGTTCACCAGCAGTGACTGGACCGCCTATCCGTTTGCCAGCATGAACCGGAAGGACTTTGACAACCTGCTGTCGGTCTACCTGGATTCGGTCTTTTTCTCCAAGCTGGATCAGCTGGATTTTGCCCAGGAAGGTCACCGGCTTGAATTCGATACGCCGGACGACCCGGGTACCGACCTGGTCTACCGCGGAGTGGTCTATAACGAGATGAAGGGCGCCATGAGTTCGCCCACCTCTCAGTTGTGGCAGAACCTGAGCAGTCACCTTTTTCCGACCACCACTTACCACTACAACAGTGGTGGCGAGCCGGATCACATCGTCGATCTGAGTTACGACGACCTGGTGAAGTTCTACCGTCACCATTACCACCCCAGCAACGCCATTTTTGCCACCTATGGCAATATCCCGGCCCACGAGCACCACGAGCGTTTCGAGGAGCTGGCCCTGAAACGGTTTGACCGTCTTGATATCGAATTGCCGGTTCGGGATGAGAAGCGCATGTTTTCGCCGGTGCGGGTCGAGCACGGGTACGCCGTGAACGAAGGTGAGGACACCGAGAAGAAGACCCACATTGTCATGGGCTGGTTGCTCGGTCACAGCTTTGATTTGCAGGAAAACCTTGAAGGTCAGCTTCTGTCTGCCGTTTTGCTGGAGAACAGTGCTTCGCCGTTGATGCGCGCCCTGGAAACCACCGGTCTCGGTCACGCGCCATCGCCGATGTGTGGTCTTGAGGATTCCAACCGGGAAATGACCTTTGTTTGCGGCATCGAGGGCAGTGAGCCGGAGCAGCACAAGGAGCTGGAGGCACTGATTGAAACCACTCTGCTCAAGGTAGCCGAGGAAGGTGTCAGCGAGGAGCGTCTTGAGGCCATTCTGCACCAGCTTGAACTGCACCAGCGTGAGATCGCCGGGGATCAGTTCCCCTATGGCCTGCAGTTGATCATGAGCGCCATTGCGCCCATGGTTCATGGTGGCGACCCGGTTGAATTGCTGGATCTCGAACCCGTGCTGGAAATCCTGCGCGAGAAGATCCGGGATCCCCAGTATGTGCCGAACCTGATCCGGCGGAAACTGCTGGAAAACCCGCATCGGGTTACGTTGACCCTGCGCCCGGACGACAAGCTGGAAAGCCATCGCCAGCAGGCAATCCGTGAGGCCCTGGCTCGTCGCAAGGCCGAGCTGACGGATGCGGAAGTTCAGCAGATTGTCGAGCGTGCCAAGGCACTGGAAGAGCGCCAGATGCGCAAGGACGATGATTCTATTCTGCCCAAGGTGGATCTTTCCGACGTTCCGCTGCAGATGCCGGAGCCTGAGTCCCGGTACGACGGTGACATTTCTGCCACTGTCTTTGCCCGCGGCACCAATGGTCTGGTTTATGAACAGGTGGTGGTGCCGGTCCCGGACCTTACCGAGGAAGAGCTATTGCTGGTGCCGTATTACACCACACTGATCTCTGAAGTGGGCTGTGGGGATTTGGACTACCTGCAAATGCAGGATCGTATTTCTGCGGAATCCGGCGGCATTGGCGCATCGTTCAGTGCCAAGGGAAAGGTCGACGATGTTCAGGATCTGTCCGGATACATCGTGTTCAATGGCAAAGCCCTCGCGCGGAACCGGAGTGAGCTCACACGTCTGCTGCGGGACGTTTATACCAGCGCTCGTTTTGATGAGAAGGAGCGGATTCGCGAGATCATTGCCCAGATTCGCACCCGTCGGGAACAGGCCGTGACCGGCAGCGGTCACGCGCTGGCAATGGGTGCGGCTGCCCAGGGCATGAGTCCGGGATCCTGGCTGTCGTTCCGGCTGGGTGGCCTGGCGGGCATTCGCGGGACCAAGCAGCTGGATCAGGCGCTGAATGATCCGCAAGAGCTGGAGGCGCTGTGTGCGAAATTGTCGTCCCTGCACGACAAGATCCGCAGTCAGGGCCGCGAGTTCCTGGTGATTGGTGAAGAGGGCCAGCTTCCGGCTATGGTGGATGACCTCAAATCCTGCTGGCAGGGCGAGGAAAGCACAGAGTCGTCACCCTGGAAAATGGAGCCGGTGAACTACACCACCCGCGAGGCGTGGCTGACCTCCACCCAGGTGAACTTCTGCGCAAAAGCCTACAGCACGGTTCCTGTGGATCACCCTGATGCGGCCGCATTGACGGTACTGGGCGGCTTCCTGCGCAACGGCTACCTGCACCGGGCGATCCGCGAGAAGGGGGGTGCCTACGGCGGTGGCGCCGGCCAGGACAGTGTGAACGGGACCTTCCGGTTCTTCTCCTACCGGGACCCTCGTCTGGCTGAGACTCTCGACGATTTTGATCAGGCGCTGGAGTGGCTGCAGACAACCGATCACGATTACCAGGAGCTGGAAGAATCCATCCTGGGCGTCATCGGCCAGCTGGACCGTCCGCGTTCCCCGGCCGGGGCGGCGCGGCACGCCTTCCATAACAAGTTGTTTGGGCGAAGCCCGGAGCAACGCGTCAGGTTCCGCGAGCGTGTGCTGGCCGTGACCCTGGATGATCTCAGGCGAGTGGCCAGTACCTGGCTGGTGCCTGAGAAAGCCAGCACCGCGGTGGTCACCAGTCCGGAAAACCGCAAGGTTGCCGAGGAGCTCGGCCTGGCGATCGAAGAAATGTAACCCCGGGCGGGCGCAGGAAAAGAGGGCCGAAAGGCCCTCTTTTTTTGTGCCTCAGTCGGGCCTTACTGCGTCAGCGGTTCCGCTTGAGGCCGGTAGTGACCATGATCCGGGTGGAGATTTCCTCGACCGAATAGGCCGTGGTGTTAAGGTAGGGAATCCGTTCCCGCCGGTACATCAGCTCGATCTCCTCGATTTCATGCATGCACTGCTTCAATGACGAGTACCGGGAATTCGGGCGGCGCTCGTTGCGGATCGTGGCGAGGCGTTCAGGTTCGATGGTCAGGCCAAAAATTTTCTGCTTGTGGGGCTTGAGGGCAGCGGGCATTTGCTGATCCTCCAGGTCTTCTTCGGTGATCGGATAATTAGCCGCTTTGACCCCGTATTGAAGAGCCAGGTAAAGGCAGGTTGGCGTTTTACCGCTGCGCGAGGCGCCGACAAGGATCAGGTCTGCCTCGTCATAGTGGCGTATGCGCGCACCGTCATCGTTGTCGAGGGCGAAATTAACTGCATTGATGCGGCGCTCGTAGCTGCCCTCGTTGTTGATGGAGTGGGACTTGCCCACCGTATAGGAAGACGAAGACTGCAGTTCCTGCTCCAGTGGACTGAGAAACGTTCCGAAGATGTCCACCATGAAACCGTCGGCCGTGGCGATAACCTCCCGGATATCGCTGTTCACGATGGTGTCGAACACCAGTGGCGAGGCGTTGTCGGTTTCGGCGGCTTTGTTGATGCGCTTCACCATGTCCCGGGCCTTTTCCTCGTCATCGATGTAAGGCACAGTCACGCGCTCAAATTCGATTTTTTCAAACTGGGCCAGCAGGCTGTGGCCGAGGGCCTCGGCGGTCAGGCCGGTGCCGTCGGAAATAAAGAAAGCAGTGCGTTTCATGGTGTATCGTCCGGTTCCGTATTTGGCGGGTTCCCTAGGTAAATGCCGCAGGTTACAGTATCATACACTCCAAGTTCGAGACTCCGCAGTGGATATTGCCCGCTTTTGCCGCTAGATACCGCTGGCCCGGTTATGCTCTTTGCTTCACAGACTCAAGGGAGACGTGCTTTGGAAGATTACATTATCTGGTTTGATCACCTGGGAATGTCCGATGTTGACCGGGTGGGAGGAAAGAACGCCTCTCTCGGTGAAATGATCAGTAATCTCGCCAACGCAGGTGTTACCGTTCCCGGCGGTTTCGCCACGACAGCCCACGCTTATCGCGAATTCCTGGCCACAGATGGCCTGAAAGACAAGATCGACAATGCCCTGGATGCCCTGGACGTCAACGATGTTAACGAACTGGCCCGCGTGGGTGCCCAGATTCGTCAGTGGGTTATCGATACGGACTTTCCGGACGTTCTTGAGAGCGCGCTGGCTGAAGCCTATTCCAAGCTTCAGGCCGGCAACGAGCACATGGCCGTTGCCGTGCGATCGTCCGCGACCGCCGAAGACCTGCCCGATGCCTCCTTCGCCGGCCAGCAGGAGACCTTCCTGAACGTGGTTGGGCTGCAGCAGGTTCGCACCTCCGTGAAGGAAGTGTTTGCGTCCCTGTTCAACGACCGTGCGATTTCCTACCGGGTTCACCATGGTTTCGACCACAAGCTGGTGGCGCTGTCCGCCGGTATCCAGAAAATGGTGCGCAGTGAGACGGCGGCCAGTGGTGTCATGTTTACCCTCGATACGGAATCCGGGTTCCGGGACGTGGTGTTCGTAACCGCCTCCTATGGCCTGGGCGAAACCGTGGTTCAGGGCGCTGTGAATCCGGATGAATTCTATGTCCACAAGCCGACCCTGGACGACGGCCGGCCCGCCGTTCTGCGCCGCAATCTCGGCAGCAAAGCCATCAAGATGGTTTATCACTCCAGCCCCGATGCCGGAGAGTTTGTCGAAACGGTGAAGGTGGAGCAGGACGAGCGGAATCGCTTCTGCATCACCGATGCCGAAGTGGAAGAACTGGCCAAGCAGGCCATGATCATCGAGAAGCACTACCAGCGCCCCATGGACATCGAGTGGGCGAAAGATGGTGATGACGGCCGGATCTACATCGTTCAGGCGCGTCCGGAAACGGTCAAGAGCCGAGCCTCTGCCAACGTCATGGAGCGCTACCTGCTGAATGAAACCGGGAAGGTGCTGGTCGAAGGACGCAGTATCGGTCACAAGATTGGCAGTGGCCCGGTGAAAATCATCACCAGCATTAAAGAGATGGACCGCGTTCAGGCCGGCGACGTGCTGGTGACTGATATGACCGACCCGGACTGGGAGCCGGTCATGAAGCGCGCCTCGGCAATTGTTACCGATCGGGGCGGTCGAACCTGCCACGCGGCCATCATCGCTCGAGAGCTGGGTATTCCGGCGGTGGTTGGCTGCGGTGATGCCACTGAACTGCTGAAAGACGGTCAGGAAGTCACGGTATCCTGCGCCGAAGGCGATACCGGGATGATTTACGAGGGCGCGCTGGACTTTGAGTTGCGCGAAAATACCGTCGATTCCATGCCCAACATTCCGTTCAAGATCATGATGAACGTGGGCAACCCGGACCGGGCCTTCGATTTCCAGGCATTGCCGAACGAAGGCGTGGGTCTGGCCCGTCTCGAGTTCATCATCAACCGCATGATTGGCGTCCACCCGAAGGCACTGCTGAACTTTGATGGCCTGCCGCGCGATATCAAGCAGACCGTTGAGAAGCGTATCTCCGGCTACAGCTCACCCGTGGATTTCTACGTGGACAAGCTGGTGGAGGGCATCTCCACACTGGCCGCTGCCTTTGCTCCAAAGAAGGTGATCGTGCGCCTGTCGGATTTCAAATCCAACGAATACGCCAATCTCATTGGCGGGACGCTCTACGAGCCGGATGAAGAAAACCCCATGCTCGGTTTCCGCGGTGCTTCTCGCTACATCTCCGAGACCTTCCGGGACTGCTTCGAACTGGAATGCCGGGCGCTGAAAAAAGTCCGCAACGAGATGGGGCTGACCAACGTGGAGGTCATGGTGCCGTTCGTACGGACCGTTGGAGAGGCGGAGCAGGTGGTGAATCTGCTGGCCGAAAACGGTCTCAAGCGTGGCGAGAATGGGCTGCGCGTGATCATGATGTGTGAATTGCCGGCCAATGCCCTGTTGGCGGACCAGTTCCTGGAGCATTTCGATGGCTTCTCCATTGGCTCCAACGACCTGACCCAGCTCACCCTCGGCCTCGACCGGGATTCCGGGATCATTGCGCACCTCTTTGACGAACGTAATGACGCGGTCAAGGCGCTGCTGTCCAACGCGATCCAGGCGTGCAAGAAGGCCGGCAAGTACATTGGCATCTGTGGCCAGGGGCCGTCGGATCACCCGGATCTGGCCAAGTGGCTGATGGATCAGGGCATTGATACCGTCTCGTTGAACCCGGACTCGGTGCTGGATACCTGGTTCTTCCTCGCCGACGAGAAAATCGACTGAGTCCATTTCAGGAAAAGGAGAACGAGAAGTGACAGAGATCATTACACCCGACCTGTGTGACGAGTTCCCGGAGGTTCAGGTTGTTGAGCCGGGCTTCAATAACTACGGCGGCAACAAGGCATTCGGCGGTGAAATCGTCACCGTGAAATGTTTTGAGGACAACTCGGTTGTAAAGGAGCAGGTCGGCCAGCCCGGTAACGGTCGGGTCATGGTTGTCGATGGTGGCGCGTCAAAGCGTCACGCTCTGCTGGGCGACATGCTGGCGGAGAAGGCGGCGAATAACGGCTGGGCGGGTCTGATCATCTACGGCTGTGTCCGGGACGTCGATGAGATCGGCAACACTGCGCTGGGCGTTCAGGCGCTGGGCACACACCCGCGCAAGAGCGAGAAGCGTGGCCTCGGAGATCTGAACGTGGCAGTGACGTTTGGCGGGGTGACCTTCCATCCGGGCCACTATGTCTATGCCGATAACAACGGCATCATTGTTTCCGAGAAGCCTCTGGTCTGAGGCTCTCATTACCTCGGAACGCCGCGCCTGCTGCGTTCCGGCGGTTTCAACTCAAGTTACTTCGTTGATAGTCGTGCCCAGCAGGTAACCATCGCCGTCCGGTTCGCAGCGCAGCACCTCGCAGACGGTCTCCAGTGGTGGAATCTCGTCGCCGGTGGGGCGGAGCAGTGTTTTCAGTTCCTCGCCAACGGCAACCGGACGATGCACCAACAGCTGCATGCCGGTGGCGCTGAGATCCCGGCAGATGCCGGTAAAGACCTCACCGTTGCCATCGGTCAGTTCTATCTCCGAGTTCACCTGCATCCGGTGAAAGTCCCGCTTCTCCGAATAGTCCCTCATGGTATCAGGCCCAGTTGTCAGTTTTTCTTGTTGGTTTGAGCATTGGAATGATCAGCGCCAGGAGTACGCCACCGAGAACGAGGCCGGCTCCCAACAACATGAAATCCGATTCCTTGCTGGCTTCCAAACGCTCATTTTCTGCCGTCAGCACTTCCAGATCATTGCGGATCTTCTGGTTTTCTTCGCGCAATTCACGGTTGCGACGCTCCAGATTGATCGAGTCCGCGGCAATGCTCTTGATGCGTTGAAGCTCTTCCTGAAGCGCCTGGGAGCGGTCTGAGAGTGAGGATTCGGAGCTTTCGAGGGAATTGCGCTCTTTGGTTACTTCCGACAGCTGTTCCTTGACCTGCGACAGCTCATTCCGGGTTTGCTCCAGTTCGCGATTTGCTCGCTGGAGACGATCGGCGGCGATGGGTGTGTCGCTGAGGTACTGGCTTGAGACCCAGCCCTCGGTGCCTTTGGGTGTGCGCACCCGCGTATATCCTGACTCAGTTGTTTCCAGTACCTCCAGAGGAGTGCCGCTTGGAACGGCATTCTCGATGATCCGGAACTGGGTACCGGCTCCGGCGCGAACCGGCAGGTACAGTTGGTCATCGACCCAAACGGTTTTGGCCTGGGCGACTGCCACAGAAGACACAATTAACAGTACACTGACAAGAAGACGGAAAGGCGTCACTGGATACAATCCCTGAGTTAGACGGTTAAAAAGCGGTCATTAATCAAAGGCGCAATTTTGTCATAGATAATAGGCCATTCAAGCGGGCCAGCATTACAATAAACTCATGGAGTGCGCGTCTTTGCTCAAGGCAGCACGGCCTTGAATGGCTTGACGGTTACCCTCTGGTACACGCCCGCGTCGATGTAGGGGTCGGCATCGGCCCATGCCTGCGCGGCCTCCAGCGAATCAAATTCGGCGACGACCAGGCTGCCGCTGAAGCCGGCTTCTCCCGGGTCCGGGGTGTCGATGGCGGGGTGGGGGCCTGCGACGAGCAGGCGACCTTCGGCTTTCAGCGCCTGCAGGCGCTCAAGATGCGCGGGTCGCGCAGACTGGCGCATCGGCAGGCTGTTCTCGACGTCCTCGCTGATGATTGCGTAGTACATTCAGCTCTCCATTGTCCTGTTGAATACCGAATCTCGTCCGGCAATGAGATGTAATACAGCATCAGGGTCTGACTGGTACACTAGTCGACGAACCGGCACCGTTGCCGACCCACTGATTCAGGAATTTCTGTGACTATACCGCAAGCCCCCGCATTGTGCATTGATCTGCACTGCCACAGCACAGCCTCTGACGGGGCCCTGGCGCCCACCTCACTGGTGCATCGGGCAGTGGAGCGGGGGGTGACACATCTGGCCCTCACCGACCATGACACGATTTCGGGCCTGGCGGAAGCCGGGGTGGCCGCCAGTGAGCAGGGCCTGGTCATGATTCCGGGCATTGAGCTGTCCTGTCTCTGGAAAAGCCGAACCATTCACATCGTTGGTCTGGATTTTAACCCGACGGATGAGCGCTTTCTGGCAGCACTGGAGCGGCAGAATGAAAATCGGTGGGCTAGGGCACGGATGATTGCCGAACGTTTGAGCAAACTTAAAGTCCCGGATCTGCTTGAGCGTGCCACCGAGGCATCGGGCGGCGATGTACCCGGGCGCCCCCATTTTGCGCAGATACTGGTGCAGGAGGGTGTGGTCAGTAACACCGCCCAGGCTTTCAAGCGCCATCTTGGAAATGGCAAGCCCGGTGACGTGAAAGCCTACTGGCCGGAGCTGGAGGAAGTAGTGGGCTGGATTAACGACGCCGGCGGTATTGCGGTGTTGGCCCACCCGCGGAAGTATCAGCTGACAGCAACGAAACTGAGAGAGCTGACGGGTGATTTTCGTCGTGCCGGCGGCCGGGCGATCGAGGTCTCAGCGTCGGGTCAGTCCAGTGGAGATCTGGGATTCCTGGCTGAACTCTGTCGGCGGGAGGGGTTGCTGGCTTCCCAGGGTAGTGATTTCCACTTTCCGGGCGCCGCCTGGTGTGAGCTCGGGCGTATCATGAAAATGCCAGACGGGCTCGAGCCGGTCTGGCATCATTTCAAAACACCTGTGGAGGCGTCCGCGTCGGCTTAGTCCGGCGCGTGGAACAGCAGGTAAAGGTCAGTCAAAGAATCCGGAATGGCATCGGCCATCTGGCGTGACAGCTTGTCGCTGTTACGGACCTTCTGGAAATCCTCGTCATCGAACAGCCCAGACAGCGTGAGCATGGGAACCAGAAGGTCCGCTGTCTCTTCCTCACTCGCTGCCTCTAGCCACTCGTCCTCATGCTCGAGGAACGTATCCACAAAACCGGCGCACCAGTTTTCTAGCGCATTCATGGGATCGCCGTCTTCTGGTTCCGGGAGCTCGAGAGCCTGCCCCATGTCCAGGGAGTGGGCCATGTCCCCGGAAAGCTTATGGACGCAGCGGGCAAAGATTTCGGGAACCTCGCCGCCGGGCACCGTCTGGGTGCCCGTGGCGAGGCGGAAGATGTCTTCCGCGCTCAACTCTGCCGGGCCGACGACGCTGGCACAGACGACTCCGTGCAGGCCGAAGAAGTCCAGGGCTTCGTCGCCCCAGGGATCGGCAAACAGGATGTCTTCCAGCGCTTCAATGTCGGAATTGGATAGCATTCGTTAGTTACTCCCGGCTTTCTTGGCCTCTTCCGCGGCGCGTTGGCGCTTACGGACTTCTCTTGGGTCATTGTAGGCACGACCGGGTGTCACCGGAACGTCAATCGCAGGTTGTTCCTGTGGCTTGGTCTCTTCGGCCGCGCTGCTGGACGGTTTGCTGGCCTGCTCGCTCGCGGGTTTTGACTCGGCTTCAGGCGTGGTAGCCGGCTTCGGCTCTGGCGCCCGGGACTCGGGTGTTTTCTGATCAGACGCCTTTTGCTCCGGCTGGCTCTGCTCAGGTGTCTTAGGCTCCGAAGTGCTGGCTGCGGCTTTGGGCCGGTTCTCCGGCGCCGGTTTGGCCTGAGCGGCCGGTTTTTCGTCGACCCGCTTTTCTGAGGGCGCTGTTTCGGCCTTTGCTTCGGCTTTAGCAGGCGCGGCCTGCTCGGCCTTGGCTGCGGGCGCGGTTTCTGCTTTCTCGCCTTTGGGGGCAGCGGCTTCTGTGGGCTTGGCTGAAGCCTTGGCAGGCTCGGCCGCCTCGATCTTATCGGCTGCCGCCGGGCTCTCCGCGTTGTCCGACGATTTCGGCTTTCGTCCGGCACTGGCCTTTGTCTCGGTCTCGGTCTTTGCCGGGGCAGGCAGGCTGGCTGGCGCTTCCGCGGCGGTACTTTCGCCGCCCTTGGTCTCGGGCTTTGCCTCTCCCTTGTCAGCCACCTTTGGCTCAGCCGACTTCTCGGCTTTTTCTGCTGCCGGTTTCTCTGCCTTGGCTTCTGCCGGTTTCTCTGCCTTGGCTTCTGCCGATTTTTCAGTCTTGGCTTCAGCAGGTTTCGCGACTTTGGCTTCCGCGGTTGGCTCAGCCTTGGGCGAGGTTGCTTGGGGTTCGGTCTTGGCCTGTTTTGGCTGATCGGCCTTTTCCGAAGTGGCCGCGGCCTTCGCACGATTATCCGGGCGCTCTTCAGTTTGCTTCACGTCCGGCTTGCCAGCAGATTCCAGCGGTTGCTCAGGCTGGGTATCCTTCTGGTGTTTGTCACTGCGTGTAGCCTTGCGGTCCGCCGGCGTGGAAGAGGGTGTTTCGGTCGGCGAACCGTCACGCCCACGTTGACGACGCGGCTTGCCGCGCTTCTCGCCGCCGGCGCTTTTCTCGGCGTTGGCCGGCTTCTTCGCGGGACCTTGCTGATCCTTTTGCTCGCGAGTTTCTTTTTGCTCCCGTTGGGGCTTGTTGCGGCCCTGACCACGGCCTCGACCCTGGGCTTCCTTACGACCCTCACCACCTTTGTTGTCGGCAGCCTTGTCTGCTGCCGGGCGGTTCTGATTGCCCCGGTTTTGATCATCGCTCCGGTTGCGGCCGCGACCGCGGTTGTCATCACCGCGGTTCTGCTGGCCGCCCTGACGACGGTCGCCGCCGCTTCGGTTGCCACCTGTGCGCTGGTCGTCGCGGGCGACCCGGGATTTGCGACGGTCCTGACGACCCTGGGTTCGACGGTCCTCGCGCGCAGCCCTGTTCTTCTCTCGGGTCTCCGCAGGTTGCTCTTCGTCACCGGAGAAGAAGCTGGAGATCTTGCGGCCCAGACGGCGGAAAAGACCTTCTTCCTGATCGGGAACCTCAGCCGCCTTCGCAGCTGGCTTGGGAGCCGGAGCAGACGGGCGGATAGCCTTGACCGCAGCCTGTTCACGTGCCGGGCGCTCGGGCGCCGGTGCCTCAAACACCTCTTCTTCACGCTCGCTGTATTCCTGGGCCACCTGATGGCTGGAGATGTGCTCGGGCGTGGTTTCATCCTGACGCATGCGCAGGATTTCAAAGTGGGGAGTCTCCATATGGGGGACCGGCACTACGACCACGCTGACTTCCTGGCGGGCTTCGATATCGGCCAGCTGCTTGCGCTTCTCGTTCAGCAGGAAGGTGGCCACGGAAACGGGGACCACAGCCCGGACTTCGCCGGTCTTTTCCTTGGAGGATTCTTCGTAAATCAGACGCATGATGCTCAGAGCCAGGGACTCGATACCCCGGATGGTGCCCTGACCCTCACAGCGCGGGCAGACTTCGCTTCGAGTCTCGCCCAGTGACGGACGCAGACGCTGGCGCGACATCTCCAGCAGGCCGAAGCGGGAGATTTTTCCAACCTGAACCCGTGCACGGTCGATTTCCAGGGCCTCGCGCATTTTCTGCTCGACTTCCCGCTGATGCTTGGCCGGGGTCATGTCGATGAAGTCGATGACGATCAGACCGCCCATGTCACGCAAGCGTAATTGGCGGGCAATTTCTTCGGCCGCTTCAAGGTTGGTTTGTAGTGCGGTCTCCTCGATATCGTGCCCTTTGGTGGCGCGGGAGGAGTTGATATCGATTGAGACCAGGGCCTCGGTTGGATCGATAACGATAGAGCCGCCTGACGGGAGTTTTACTTCGCGCTCGAAAGCGGTCTCGATCTGGCCTTCGATCTGATATCGGCTGAACAGGGGGATTTCGTCCTTGTACAGCTTGATCTTGTTCTCGAACGTGGGCATGACGGCGCGCACGAAGTTGAGGACGTCTTCGTACACTCCGTTGGCATCGATGAGCACTTCGCCGATGTCCTGGCGGAGGTAGTCACGTACCGCACGGATAATGACGTTGCTTTCCTGATGGATCAGGAATGGCGCTTTTCGCTCGCCGGCCGCCTGGGTAATGGCTTCCCAGAACTGTACCAGGTAGTCGAGGTCCCACTGGAGTTCTTCCGTGGTCCGACCGATACCGGCCGTGCGCACGATAATGCCCATGGACTTGGGCACTTGGACGTCGTTCATGGCCTCTTTCAGCTGTGCCCGCTCGTCACCCTCGATACGCCGCGATATGCCTCCAGCGCGGGGGTTGTTGGGCATCAGCACCAGGTAACGTCCGGCGAGTGAAATGAAGGTGGTCAGGGCTGCGCCTTTGTTGCCACGCTCTTCCTTGTCGACCTGAATAATAACTTCCTGGCCTTCGGAGACCACGTCCTTGATGTTGATCTTGCCTTCGATCTGGCCCGGCGATTTCTTGAAGTACTCCTTGGAGATTTCCTTCAGGGGCAGAAAGCCATGGCGTTCGGCGCCAAAGTCGACAAACGCGGCTTCGAGGCTGGGCTCGACGCGGGTGATGCGACCCTTGTAGATGTTGGCTTTTTTCTGCTCGCGTGAGCTGGATTCGATGTCGAGGTCGAACAGACGCTGGCCGTCGACCAGAGCTACGCGCAACTCTTCGGGATGAGTTGCATTGATAAGCATTCTTTTCATGGAAAGAAAGGGTTCCTGTCGTTTGGTTTTGACAGAAAACCAGAGGGGATCGCATCAGCGAAGCGGGATGTGCGTGCCGCGGGGCTCTTCTACATCAAGAGCAAGCCGGCGGCCAGACGAATCAGACCCTTATGGGGTGCGATTCTCTTGGTCTGAGACCACCGACGGTCCCGCTGCCTGTGGGCAGCGAGAGGTCGTGTAAGGTTCGTGTCTGTTGACGCATGTTATCCGTTTTCAGGTTCACTCAGGTGCCTGGGTCTCACGTCGTATTCGTAAGCTGGACGGCCCGGCCCTGCGTGGCAATGATTCTTCGCGATGTCGCCCGTCGGTTTTCCGCACGGTTTTCCACTTCTCCCGAAGGCAGGTTAACAGCCGTCATCGGTCTGTCCTGGAGCTCCGGGAGCACTTCCTGCGCCGATCCCGATAGTGATTGGGCATACGGCGTTCAAACTCTCGAATAGTGTCGGTATACTTCTGCCGCTCCGGCTTCTGACTGGAGTTCGTCAGGCCGTAGACAAACGGCAGAGCACGCCGGAATATAACAGTATTCGGGTGGCCGTTCAATCCCGCAAACACGCCTCTATTAAGGAATTCTATGCCTCGCAAGCCCGCGACAAGAAAATCCGCCCGGAATGATAGGCCTGAAGCGCAATCCGGTGGTCGGAAGGAGGTGCGCCAGGCCGTCCAGTGGGTCACGGTTGATGAGGATAACGAGGGGCAGCGGGTGGATAATTTCCTGCTTGCTCAGCTGCGGGGGGTGCCTAAAAGCATCATCTACCGGGTGGTGCGCAAAGGCGAGGTGCGCGTAAACAAGGGGCGCGTCAAGCCGGATACGCGTCTCAAGGCAGGTGATCAGGTCCGCATTCCGCCAGTGACCAGAAAGGAGAAGCCGGCTCAGGTCGAGCCGGGCAGTCGGGTCCAGGAGGTCATGGAAGCTGCGGTCGTCTTTGAGAATGACCAGATGCTGGTGGTCAATAAGCCCTCGGGCATTGCCGTTCATGGCGGCAGCGGTCTCAGTTTTGGTCTGATTGAGGTGTTGCGCTCAGCTCGGCCAGAGTCCCGGTTCCTGGAGTTGGTGCATCGGCTTGATCGGGATACCTCGGGCCTGGTTATGGTTGCCAAGAAGCGGTCGGCACTGCGGTTCCTCCAGGATGAATTGCGTCAGAAGCGAATCCGGAAGCACTATCACGCCCTGGTCGCCGGCCATTGGTCAGAGTCGGTTGGTCGCGTGGACGAGCCGCTGTTGCGTTACGAAATGCCCAATGGCGAGCGTCGGGTGAAAGTTGACGATGCTGGCAAGTCTTCGCTGACCGTTTTTCGGTGTCTGGCGCGTTACGGGGGGTACAGTTTGGTGGAGGCATCGCCGATTACGGGCAGGACCCACCAGATCCGGGTTCACTGTGCCTGGGAAGGTCATCCGATTGCCGGTGATGACAAGTATATGGATGATGTGAGCCTGAAAGCGTTTCGGTCCATCGGCGGCCAGCGGCTCATGCTGCATGCCCGCGCCCTCGAGTTCACTCTGCCGGCAACCGGCGAGGCAATGCGCCTGGAAGCGCCCTACGATGATGCATTTAATGACGTGCTCAGAAAACTCGAAGCGCGCAACAGGGGTCAATAAATGAAGGTCAAGGTCGTTATCTTTGATTGGGATGGAACCCTGGTGGATTCCGTCGAGCACATTGCTGAAAGCCTGCATCAGGCTGCTACCGAGCTGGGGTATCCGCAGCTTGAGCGGGAGGCCTATCGGGATATCATTGGGCTCGGCATGGTTGAGGCGCTGGAAAAGCTCTACCCGGGGATCAGTCGGGATGAAATGAATGCTATTCGGGAAGGCTATGGCCGGTATTTCTTCAGCAAGGTGACGTCACCGCAGAATGTCTTTAAGGGCATGGCCGACGTCGTTACGGATCTTCGCACTTCGGGGCGTGGCTGCTCTGTTGCCACCGGAAAAAGTCGACGCGGTCTGGATATGGCTCTGGTTTCCAGTGGTCTTGGTAAGCACTTCGATATTACCCGGTGTGCAGATGAAACCCGCTCCAAGCCTGATCCTGCCATGCTTGAGGAGATTGTTCGCTTCTACGGAATCGACCCGTCGGAAGCCGTTATGATTGGCGACACCCGGTACGATCTGGATATGGCCCAGCGTTTGGGGATGCCGTCGATTGGTGTTGAGTGGGGGGTGCACAAGCGCGACGTTCTGGAGGATTATTCCCCTCATGCCGTCGTTAATTCGGTGGCCGATCTCCGCCGGGTGCTCGGGCTCTGACGCTTAAATCAAAATAATGTTGCTGACAGGATGTGTGCATGACTGACTGGGATTCCGAAAAAACGCCTGAATGGGGTGATAAGCCTGTTTCGCCGGAGGAGGGGGGTAAGCCCCGTGCTGGCCGTAAGGGGCCGGCCCTGCCGCCCGAAAGCGGGCGCGACTGGAAGTTGATTGAAAAGCTGGTGATGTCCCTGCAGTCCGAGCAACGCCGCAGTCGGCGCTGGGGTATCTTCTTCAAGTTTCTGACCTTCGGTTACCTGTTTGCCCTCCTGTTCATGTTCAAGTTTCCTCTGGGCGACACCATCGATGCGGCGACGGGAAAGCATACCGCGCTGGTCGAGGTGAGCGGCCCGATTGCGGCCGATGAGTTGGCCAGTGCGGATAACATCGTGGGTGCGCTGCGCTCGGCGTTTGAAGAGAAAAATGCAATGGCTGTGGTATTGCGGATCAACAGTCCGGGCGGCAGCCCTGTGCAGTCGGGCTATGTCTACGACGAGATCAAGCGCCTGCGGGAAGAGTATCCCGACAAGAAGGTGTATGCGGTGATTTCGGACATCGGGGCCTCCGGTGCCTATTACATTGCATCCGCGGCCGATGAAATCTACGCCAACCGTGCCAGTCTGGTCGGTTCCATTGGTGTGGTAGCTGGCGGCTTCGGTTTTACGGGTGTCATGGAAAAGGTGGGGGTGGAGCGCCGGCTCTACACCGCCGGTGAGAATAAGGCGTTCCTTGACCCGTTTTCGCCGGAAGAGGATGACGAGGTGGCGTTCTGGCAAGGGGTTCTTGAAAGTACTCATGGCCAGTTCATTGAAGCCGTCAAGGCGGGCCGGGGCGACCGGCTTGCGGACGATGGTCGTCTGTTCAGCGGGCTGGTCTGGAGTGGCGAGCAGGCGGTGGAGCTGGGGCTTGTTGATGGCCTGGGTAGTTCGTCCTGGGTGGCCCGCCAGATCGTCGGTCAGGAAGAGCTGGTGGACTACAGTCGACACAAATCGCCGTTGCAGGACTTTGTCGATCAGCTTGGTGTTGCCGTTGGTGAGGGTTTCGCCGGCCAGATGCTGGAGTCCCGCCTGGAGCTCCGCTAGGCAGGGTGCTGGAAGGGGCGGTTCAGGTTTCAAGCAATGGGTTTCGCCCCCAGTTTCTCAGCATGTCGTTCAAAGCGATCAGTGGCAGGCCGATCAGGCTGTTAGGGTCGCGTCCTTCCATGTGGCTGAACAGGGCAATACCCAGTCCCTCCATGCGGAAGCTGCCGGCGCAGTCATAGGGCTGTTCCTTGCGAAGGTAGGCGTCAATCTCGGCGAACGTCAGATCCCTGAAATGCACGGAAAATGGCTCGCAGTGGTTTTGTGCGTTTCCGGATCGGGTGTCGAGCAGGGTCAGTCCGGTCATGAATTGCACGGCGTGGCCGCTGCTCTGGCTCAATTGCCAAACGGCCTGCTCGTGGTTTCCAGGTTTGTTCAGCAGGGTGCCATTTGGCAGGCAGGCGACCTGGTCGGATCCGATTATCCAGTGCGCCGGGTAGCGGTCTGCCAGGGCGCGGGCTTTTGTTTCCGATAAGCGGGTGGCCAGTTGGTCTGCGGTTTCGCCCGGTTGCGGGGTCTCGTCAATCTCGGGACTGGCGCTTTCGAAGGGCAGGCCGAGCCTTTGGAGCAGGTTCCGGCGGTAGGGCGATGACGAAGCCAGAAGGAGCGGGGAGGAGGTCATCTTTCTATTCCTTATGACGTCTGTTGGTGTTGCGCAAGGTGTCTTATCGTAGAATACACCTATCTTCGTCGGAACCCCTGGCCAAAAGACAACGAAGTCTTTGACACCAGAGGGCCGCGCCCCTAAAATTGCGCGCCTATGTCAAAAGCTCCGCACGCCGAGTTGCCCAAGTCTGTCGATCCCTACCGATTGGCGGAACACAACAGCACGCTGGAGGGAGAGATTCCCCTCAGTGCGTTGACTCGTTTCCGTGAAGCGGTTTTGGGTGTTGATGAAGGTGCCGTGTGCAGCGTTAAGCTGTCCTTTTACATGGATGCTGAGCGCCGCCGCATCGCGTCGGGTGAGCTGGAGGCTCCAGTCGATCTGGAGTGTCAGCGTTGCATGGGTGCCATGCAAACGACACTGGTATCCCGGTTCACACTGGGACTGGCGACCAGCGATGAGCAAGCGCAGCAGTTGCCGAAAGATCTTGAACCGTTCCTGACAGATGATTTCAGTGCGGATCTCTGGTCAATGGTTGAGGACGAGTTACTGCTGGTGCTGCCGGCATTCCCGCTGCATGACCGGAATGAGTGTCCGGCCCGGGAAGAGCTGGAAGCGCTCGAGCCGGACGGTTCTCCGGCGCAGCCGGAGGAGCCGCGGAAAGAGAATCCTTTCAGCGTGCTGGCGGATCTCAAGAAGACGAAACATTAAGCAGGTGCGGGCTCTGATCGGGGGTCGGCGCATTACAACGAACACACGTTTTATTTACGTTAACAGGTCAGGAGCATAATCATGGCTGTACAGCAAAACCGAAAGACCCGTTCCAAGCGTGGCATGCGCCGCTCTCACGACGCCCTGAGCGCCGCCGCTCTGTCCACTGATGCGACTACCGGTGAAGTTCATCGTCGTCACCATGTCTCTCCAGACGGCTTTTACCGCGGCAAGCAGGTAATTGAAGCGCGCGACGAGTAATTTCGTTACGAAAAGGCGCCGCCCTGTGTCGGATGGAGAAGCGGTGAACCCGGTTACCATTGCGATTGACGCCATGAGCGGTGACCGCGGAGCCACAGTGGTGGCTTCCGCGGCGCTGGATGCGGTGCGCGAAAACGAAGCCTTGAGTATCGTTCTGGTCGGAATACGGAGCGAGCTTGAGGCTTTGTTGCGTGAAGGCCACGCCCGAATTCGCATCGTCGAGGCGGCAGACGTGGTGAGGATGAACGAGCGCCCGTCCCACGCCCTTCGGCACAAGAAAAATTCGTCCATGGCGATTGCCCTCAGCCTGGTCCGCGATGGCGAGGCACAGGGCTGCGTAAGTGCCGGCAATACCGGTGCCCTGATGGCGTTTGGTCGCTCCATCATCCGCATGTACCCGGGTATCGAGCGCCCGGCCATTTCCAAGCTGATTCCTTCCCTGCGGGGGCGGTGCCATGTCCTGGACCTCGGGGCCAACGTCGATTCGACCGCAGAAAACCTCTACCAATACGCCCTGATGGGATCCCTTATGGCGTCGGCCATGTCGCGCCAGTCTGAGCCGCGTGTGGCGTTGCTGAATGTGGGTGAGGAAGAGATCAAGGGTAACGAGCAGGTTCGTCTGGCGTCCCACATGCTTGCCCAGTGCGATACCATCAACTACATCGGTTACGTCGAAGGCAGTGATCTGTTCAGGGATGTGGCGGACGTGGTGGTCTGTGACGGTTTTGTTGGCAACATTGCCCTCAAAACCGGCGAAGGCGTCGCCGGTCTGCTGATTGAGCTGATGGAGCAGGCCTTTACCCGCACACTATACGGGCGGGTGGTCGGAATGCTGGCCCGGCCTATTATCGGCCGTCTTCTGCGGCTGATGGATCCGTCTCGTCACAATGGTGCAAGCTTGCTCGGGCTGCAGGGTGTCGTTATCAAGAGCCATGGCAATGCCAATGAGCGCGCCATGCTGGCGGCCATCCGCCAGGCCGTTCGGGAAGTGGAGCTCGAAGTGCCGCGACGTATCAACGAGCGTCTCGACGACCTCATGTTGTAACTCCCTGAGACTAAAGTCTGTCCTGTTTCTTTCGTGTATTCGCGGATAATTGGCCTAACTTGTACTATTGGCTAATCTCCCGTAACCCCTCAATGACGTTAAGATCCTGTTTATGAAATCAGCCTTTATTTTTCCCGGTCAAGGGTCCCAGTCTGTTGGCATGCTTGCTGATGCTGCAGAGGCGTGGCCCATTATCAACAGAACCTTCGCCGAGGCATCCAATGTGCTTGGGTACGACCTCTGGCAGCTCTGCCAGAAAGGTCCGGCGGAAGAGCTGAATCAGACCATGGTGACGCAGCCCGCGTTGCTGACGGCCAGTGTTGCTCTGTGGCGTCATTGGCTCGTGGCTGGCGGCAGTAAGCCCGATTTTGTGGCGGGCCACAGCCTGGGTGAGTACAGTGCGCTGGTCGCATCGGAAAGCCTGGATTTTGTCGAGGCCGTCAAGCTGGTTCGCCTTCGGGGCGAGCTTATGCAGGATGCGGTTCCGGCCGGCGAAGGCAAGATGGCGGCGATTCTCGGTCTTGAGGATGATGATGTTGTCGCAGCCTGCGCAAGCGCCGCTCAGGGTGACGTGGTCGCGGCGGTTAACTTCAATGCGCCGGGTCAGGTTGTGATCGCCGGTTCTGCAGCGGCTGTGGAACGCGCTATCGAGGCGTGCAAGGAAAAGGGTGCCCGTAAGGCCATGCCGCTTCCTGTCAGTGTTCCCTCCCACTGTGCACTTATGAAGGGTGCCGCGAAGGAACTGGCCGAAGCGCTTGAGGACGTGCGTTTTAATGACGCTGTCATACCGGTTATACAAAATGTTAACGCCGCTGCCGAGACCGATTCCGATACACTCAAGGCCAATCTGCTGAAGCAGCTCTATTCTCCCGTGCTCTGGACCGATTCCGTGCGGGCATTGGTTAACAATGGGGTAGAAGTGGCTGTTGAATGCGGCACCGGCAAGGTACTTGCCGGTCTGATCAAGCGCATTGATCGCGGTCTGGCGGTTCACGGTATCGAGGAGCCGGATTCTCTGGCAAAAGCGCTGGACGCATTCGGTCAGTCATAACGAAAGGGAGTTATTCATGTCTCTGGAAGGCAAAACCGCACTGGTGACCGGTGCAACGCGTGGCATTGGCAAGGCCATTGCCCGGGCGCTGGCAGAACAGGGTGCTGAAGTCGTGGGCACCGCGACCAGTGCCGAAGGTGCTGAATCCATCTCCAATGATCTCAAGTCTGCCGGCCTGAAAGGCTACGGTATCGTCATGAATGTGGCGGATCCCGAAAGCATTGATACCGGCCTGAAAGCATTAACGGAGAAATCCGGTGCGCCTCAGGTGCTGGTCAACAATGCCGGTATCACCCGTGATAACCTGCTGATGCGCTTGAAAGATGATGACTGGGGCTCGGTTCTGGAAACCAACCTGTCCAGCGTCTATCGCACCAGCAAGGCCGTGCTCAGGGGGATGGCGAAGGCCAAGTGGGGGCGGATCATAAACATCAGTTCCGTGGTTGCCGGTATGGGGAACCCGGGCCAGGCCAATTACTGCGCAGCCAAGGCAGGTGTCGAAGGCTTTACGCGCAGTCTGGCCAAGGAAATGTCGAATCGGGGGATTACTGCGAACTGCGTGGCGCCCGGGTTTATCGACACAGATATGACAAAAAAACTGGACGACAAGCAGCGTGAAGCTATGCTGGAAATCATACCTGCGGGTCGTCTGGGTGAGCCGGAAGAAGTGGCAGCAGTGGTTGCCTTTCTGGCGTCAGATGCAGCCGGATACGTGAGCGGCGAGACCATTCACGTCAACGGCGGAATGTACATGGGATAAGCGCCTGGAGTTGCTTGCACGCAACCCCTTGTCGCACAACATGTTTGACCGAATCCCTGCTTGTTTGCGGGTGGGGTTTAAACTAAACTGGCAGCACTAGAGTTGCTTGGTTGACACACAAAGTGAGGACATTATGAGTACAGTTGAAGAGCGCGTTAAGAAGATTGTTTGTGAACAGTTGGGCGTAAAGGAGTCCGAGGTTCAGAACACATCTTCTTTTGTAGAGGATCTTGGCGCTGACTCACTGGACACCGTTGAGCTGGTTATGGCACTGGAAGAGGAATTTGAAACTGAAATTCCTGATGAAGAAGCCGAGAAGCTGGCCAGTGTTCAGGACGCGATTGACTACATTGTCGCGCACACCTGATACTCTGCAGTAATCAAAGCCAGGCAAGAAGCCGTCCTTGTGACCAAACTAAGGACGGCTTTTTTATTGGCTGAATTTCGGGTTCAATCGGTGAACGGATGCACTCAGACTAGATTCAGGTGAAAGGGGTTATGAGCAAACGACGGGTTGTCATCACAGGCATGGGTATGTTGTCTCCTCTAGGCAACGACGTACAGAGTTCCTGGGAAGGCGTTCGGGCAGGTCGCAGCGGTATTGGCATGATCGAGCGGTTTGACACGTCCGGGTACAGCGCGCGTATTGGCGGAGCCATCAGGGATCTGGATCTTGAACCCTGGCTGTCCACCAAAGATGCCAGAAAGCTTGATGCCTTTATTCATTACGGTCTGATTGCAGCGCAACAGGCCGTCGATGACAGCGGACTGAACGACTACGACGAACTCGACAAGGATCGGGCAGGTATTGCCATCGGATCTGGTATTGGAGGTCTGGAATACATCGAGAAGAATGTTCTGACCATGGACAAGTCCGGTCCCCGCAAGGTGTCACCGTTTTTTGTGCCTGCGTCGGTCATCAACATGATATCCGGCAACGCTGCCATCCGATTTGGCTACCGCGGTCCCAATATTGCCATTGTCACTGCCTGTACCACAGGCACCCATAACATTGGTTACGCGGCACGCACCATAGCCTATGGCGATGCCGATGTAATGCTCGCGGGTGGTTCGGAAATGGCGACCACCCGTACGGGCATTGCCGCGTTCTCCGCAGCCCGCGCATTGTCCACCCGCAACGAAGAGCCGGAGAAAGCCAGCCGCCCCTGGGATCGTGATCGCGACGGCTTTGTGTTGAGTGACGGCGCGGGTGTCGTGGTTCTCGAAGAACTGGAGCATGCCAAAAAGCGGGGGGCGTCCATTTACGGGGAAGTGATCGGCTTTGGTATGAGTGATGACGCCCACCATATTACTGCGCCGCCCGAGAGCGGAGAGGGCGCCGCAAGGTCCATGCGGAACGCGATCCGTGATGCGGGAATCAGTCCCGATGAGATTGATTACATCAACGCCCACGGTACCTCCACCCTGGTCGGCGACGTCGCCGAGGTGGCTGCAGTGAAGAGTGTCTTTGGCGACCATGCCCGGAAACTGGCCATGAGCAGTACCAAGTCCATGACCGGGCATCTGCTCGGCGCCGCCGGCGCGGTCGAAGGTATTTTCTCCGTGCTTGCGATCCGTGACGGAGTATTGCCGCCGACAATCAATCTGGACAATCCTGATGAAGGTTGTGATCTGGATTTTGTCGCCAATGCCAGCCGCGAATCGAACGTCGGTGTGACTCTTTCCAATTCCTTTGGTTTTGGTGGCACTAACGGCACACTGATCTTTCGTCGTTACGAGGACTGAGCATTTCCATGCTCAACCTCTTCTGGGCGGACGAGGGCGGCCTTCCTGCTGCTGACAGAGGGCTTGCCTATGGTGATGGACTGTTTGAGACCATCCGCATGGAGGGGCGCCAGGGTGTTCTCCTTTCACGGCATATCAACCGGTTGACTCGGGATGCTGCGCGGCTGGGCATCGCCGTATCGGGACGCGAGCTGAGGTCGGTCTGTGCCCAGGCTGCTCACCGGCTCGCCGGCGGTTTTGGTGACGCAGGCTGGATTCTCAAGCTGACCCTGACGCGAGGCGCCGGCGGTCGTGGCTATCGTCCGGATCCGGTTATGGTTCCCAACCTGATGGTGGCTGCGGCCTCAATTCCGCCCGTGCCAGATCCCGGTGGTGTCGTCGCAGACTTCTCCCGGATTCCGTTGACAGTGAATCCGCTGTTTGCGGGCATCAAGTCACTTAATCGGCTTGAGCAGGTCATGGCTGCGAGGGATCTGGACGACCGGCTTTTTGAAGTCATCATGTCGGATAGCGCCGGCCATCTGATCGAGGGCACCAGAACCAACCTTCTGGTCAAGGTTCGGGATGGCTGGATAACGCCGGCTGGCGCCACCCTGGCGGTGTCGGGGGTCATGCGCGAATGGGTGCTTGAGCGCTTGCGGGAACGGGGCGAGCACGTGGAAGAGCGCCCGTTAACGACGGACGATATTCTGGGGTCTGATTGTCTGGGCCTGTATCTGGTCAACAGCGTGCTTGGCATTGTTCCGGTTCGCACTCTCGCCGACCACGATTTGCCTGTCGAAACCGGACTTGCGACAATCTTCAATCCTTTCGAACTACTGGAATAATTCCTTTGCTCAAGAAGTTACTGATAGCCTCTGTTTGTGCGGCAATACTGGTCGGGGCCGGCACCGGGCTCTGGGTGTGGCAGGGTTTGCAAACCCTGGAAAAGCCGGTGGCTCTGAAGGAGCCGGTTCTATTCAGCGTGCCCACCGGCACGGCGTTCAGTCAGGTCGCCCGAATGCTCGAACGTGAGGGTCTGGTTGACAAGAGTCTGTGGCTGCGGTTGCACGGGCGTCTCTATCCGGGGCAGGCCCGGATTCAGGCCGGTGAATACGAGTTCACCGGCGGCATGACGCCGCTGGACATGGTGACGGCCATGGTGTCGGGTGATACCAAGCACTGGTCGGTTCAGTTTATTGAAGGCTGGACCTTCAGTGACATGAGGGCCGCCCTTGCTCGGACAGAGCGACTTGAACAGGTCACCAGGGACTGGACCGATGAGGAAATTATGGCGGCAGTGGGGGCTGAGGGCGAGCATCCGGAAGGCCGTTTCTTCCCGGATACCTACCTGTTTACCAGCACCGAATCGGATCTCGACCTTCTCAAGCGCGCGTTCAATACCATGTCCACGGTGTTGGAAGAGGAATGGGCGGGCCGGGAAGAGGGCTTGCCCTACGATTCGCCCTACGAAGCTTTGATCATGGCCTCCATTGTTGAGCGGGAAACCGGAGCGCCCCATGAGCGAGAGCAGGTGGCTGGTGTCTTCGTGCGTCGCCTGCAACAGGGTATGAGGCTGCAGACCGATCCCACGGTGATCTACGGCATGGGCGATAACTACCAGGGGCGTATCGGCAGCCGCGATCTGCGTACGCACACGCCCTATAACACTTATCGGATTGATGGTCTTCCGCCCACGCCCATTGCGTTGCCTGGTCGCGAGGCCATCCATGCAGCGTTGAACCCGGACGATGGGGACGCCCTGTACTTTGTGGCTCGGGGTGATGGCACTCACAAATTCTCCCGGACGCTGTCGGAGCACCAGAAAGCGGTTCGTGAATTCCAGCTGAATCGTCGAGAGGACTATCGGTCGTCGCCAGCGGTTCAGAGTGACGCCAGCGATGGTAATGGAGAGCAGTGATGGCCTCGCGCGGTCAGTTTATTACCTTTGAAGGAACGGAAGGGGTCGGCAAGTCGACTCAGTTGGCAAACGCGTCCACAACCCTTGAATCCCTGGGCGTTGATTTTATTGTCACCCGGGAGCCCGGTGGTACACCGATGGCGGAAGCCATCCGGGAATTACTGCTGACGCCCCGCGACGAGCCGGTTAACGATCTCACCGAATTGTTGCTCATGTTTGCTGCCCGGGCCCAGCATCTGCATACCCGCATTCTTCCGGCTCTCGAAAAGGGGCAGTGGGTGCTCTGTGATCGCTTCACCGATGCCACCTTTGCCTATCAGGGCGGGGGGCGCGGCGTTTCCGTGGACAGAATTGCCCAGTTGGAAACCCTGGTTCAGGGCGAGGTCCGGCCGGATCATGTGATCCTGCTGGACGCCCCGGTAGAAACCGGCATGAGACGGGCCAGACAGCGCGGCGAACTGGATCGTTTCGAGCAGGAGGCGGTGTCGTTTTTTCAGCGAATTCGCGACACCTACCTGGACCGCGCAAGGGCCACGCCCGACCGGTACAGCGTTGTCGACGCCGGGGCCCCTCTGGAGCAGGTCAGTGCCCGAGTGAGCGAGCTGATGTGCAAGTTTCACTCGGATCTGCTTTAATTGAGTCACATTCTCAGTAATTAAGGTCCGCTCGCGTCTATGCTGGATGCACGCCTACTGAAGTTGCCCATTGCCTCTCATCAGCACCGACATGAGCATCATCAGATAGTGGTGGGCGTTCAGGGCGAAGCGGAACTGAGCGTTGATGGTACCGGATCTCACCTGGATACCTGGAAAGCCTGCCTCGTCCCGACCGAGGCCCGCCATGATTATTGTGGTGACAACCAGAACCACGTTCTGGTGATCAATCTCGATCCCTATGTGCCCGCGATCAACACGCCCGCCCACGCCGATTACGAGCATCTCGCGCCGCTATTTGAACGTCCCCGGACACTGGGGCTGGATAACAAGCTGCAGGGGCTGGTGCAGTTCGCCGCGGGCGAATTTGACCGATCACCGTCGAACGACGGTATGAAGCGCCACCTTGCAGCCAGTATTCTCCACTGCATGGCCGAGCGGCTGAACGCGAGTCGAACAGTCGCAACGAATCGTCAGGCGATTCGCCCGGATATGGTCAGGCGTTACATCATGGAAAATCTCCATCGCAAGATCACAGTCCAGGATCTTGCGGGTGTGGCCTGTCTCAGTGTCAGTCGTTTCTACGAAATGTTCCGGGAGGTCACTGGCGTGACCCCGCATCAGTTTCTACTTCAGACCCGACTGGACCAGGCAGCCCAGCTGCTCATGTCCACCTCTCTTTCCGTCTCGGAAGTCAGCTATCGCACGGGGTTTTCGTCCCACAGTGCGTTGACCAATGCCTTGAGAAAACACAAGGGTACTACCCCCACAAAGTTACGGTTTGGTGAAAAAGTAGCCTAAATTGCGAAAAGATCGGCTTTTTCGGACGAATTTATAAAAGAATCGTAGGATTTTGTAAGCCGTGGGTCCGTAGTAATACTAAGTTAAACGGTAACCGAATTCGTCAGTGCCCAGGCCCCACGAGTGCCTGTTTGCTGTCGCTGAAATCACGAACCGGACGCCGGTCAAAACCGGACATTCGTAACAGGTGCCGACATGTTTCACGCAAGCAAGGTTCTAGAACCGGCTTTCCAGGAGCAGCCCCGATCTGTCTTCTGGCGGAGTCTGGTTGCGAACTACGCTGTCGATGAAGCCGGCTACCTCCGGGAGCTGATTGAGCTCGCTCAAAGCGATACGGCGGAAGACCGTGCCGTCACGGAAACCGCCACTGGGCTGATAGCCAAAGTGCGCGAGCAGGACGACGCCGTCCATATGATTGACGCACTGCTGCAGGAGTACAGTCTCGATACCGAGGAAGGCATCCTGCTGATGTGCCTCGCCGAAGCGCTGATGCGCATCCCCGACAAGTACACTGCGGATGCGCTGATTCATGACAAAATGTCCATGGCCGATTGGCAGAAGCACGTGGGACGCAGCGAATCGACACTGGTGAACGCCTCCACCTGGGGGCTTTTGTTGACCGGGCGCGTTGTGAAGATGGACAAGCGCCTGGATGGATCTCCTTCCAATGTGTGGCGACGTCTGGTCAAGCGCAGCGGGGAGCCGGTCATACGCAGTGCGATGTACCGGGCCATGGGCATCATGGGTAAGCAGTTTGTCCTTGGGCGGGATATTGATGAGGCGCTCAGGAATGCCCGGGACTATCGGGAGATGGGCTATACCTACTCCTTCGATATGCTGGGAGAAGCAGCGCTGACCGCTGAGGATGCTGCCCGCTACCTTAATGACTACATGAAGGCCATCGAGTCAGTGGGCGCAGACCCCGACGAGGGTCATCAAGGGCCCCGGCCCTCTATTTCCATCAAGCTCTCCGCCCTTCATCCTCGCTATGAATACGCCCAGGAGGAACGGGTTCTCAAGGAGCTGTATCGCACCGTCCGAGATCTCGTGACCTTTGCCCGCGAAAAGCATGTGGCGATCACGATTGATGCGGAAGAGATGGACCGCCTGGAAATCTCCCTCAAGCTGTTTGAAAAGGTTTTTACGTCCAGAGCGGCCAAAGGGTGGGGCGGCTTTGGACTGGTAGTCCAGGCCTACTCCAAGCGTGCCCTGCCAGCGTTGTGTTGGTTGACCAAGCTGGCCAAAGAGCAGGGTGACGAGATCCCGATCCGGTTGGTCAAAGGGGCTTACTGGGATACTGAGATCAAGATCTGTCAGCAACTGGGCCTGACAGGTTATCCGGTGTTTACCCGAAAGGAAGCAACAGACACGTCGTATCTGGCCTGCCTGCGTTACCTGTTGAGTGACTACACCGAGGGTGCCCTTTATCCCCAATTGGCCAGTCACAATGCCCATACCGTGGCTGCTGCGCTGGTGATGGCGAAGAATCGCAAGCGCAGGATTGAGTTCCAGCGCCTGCATGGCATGGGTGATGCGCTCTATAACAGCATCCTCAGGGATAACGACATTCCTGTGCGGATCTACGCGCCGGTTGGTGCCCACAAGGAGTTGCTGCCATACCTCGTCCGGCGCCTGTTGGAAAACGGCGCCAATTCGTCGTTTGTCCATCGCCTTGTGGACGCCGCAACACCGATCGAGGTGCTGGTCCAGAATCCTGTTCAGGAGTTGCTGAAACACGAGACCATGCCGAATGACCGCATCCCTGCACCGACGGACATCTACGGTCAGGAGCGCATCAATTCCCGGGGCCTGAACATCCAGGTTGCGGCGGATCTCGATCCCTTGCTCAGCGGTCTTGGTCAGTGGTCGGAACACAGCTGGACTGCCGGGCCCGTCATCGCCGGCATACGCCATACCGATGGCGAACGCGTCGAGGTGCGCTCGCCCTATGACAACGCCCGCTTGGTCGGCTCGGTCGTGCTCGCCAGCGAGCGGGATGCAGAGAAAGCGCTCGAGGCCGCCGAGGATGGCTTCGGGCCCTGGAATGCCCGTCCGGTGGCTGAGCGCGCCCAGTGCCTGCAGGTCTATGCGGACCTGCTTGAAAAGAACAGGGACGAACTTATTGCGATCTGTTGCCGCGAGGCGGGAAAAACCCTGCAGGACGGCATCGATGAAGTGCGCGAGGCCGTGGATTTCTGTCGCTACTATGCGATACAGGGGCGGGCGCGGTTCGGCGATGCCATTGCCATGCCGGGGCCAACCGGTGAGAGCAATGAGCTTTATATGGAAGGTCGCGGCGTCTTCCTGTGCATCAGCCCCTGGAATTTCCCACTGGCCATCTTTACGGGCCAGATTATGGCGGCCCTGGTAGCCGGCAATAGCGTCATTGCCAAACCGGCGGAGCAGACGAGTCTGGTGGCTGGTCGCGCTGTCGAGTTGATGCTTGAAGCCGGTATTCCAGCCGATGTGATTCAACTGTTACCCGGTGATGGCGCAAAACTTGGCGGCAAACTGACCCCGGACCCCAGAATTGCCGGAGTTGCCTTCACCGGATCTACTCAGGTGGCACGCCTGATCAACCGCACGCTGGCTCAGCGTGAGGGTGCCATTGTGCCGCTGATTGCCGAGACCGGCGGCCAGAACGCAATGATTGTGGATAGCAGCGCGCTGCCGGAGCAGGTGGTTCGCGACGTTCTCCATTCTGCCTTTGCCAGCGCCGGTCAGCGATGCTCTGCACTGCGGGTACTGTATCTGCAGGAAGAGGTTGCCGAGCACATTGAGGCAATGCTGGCCGGTGCCATGTTGGAGCTGTCCGTGGGCAGTCCCGAGAAATACAGCACGGATGTCGGCCCTGTGATCGACGCAGAGGCCCGGAAAGGGCTTCAGGAGCACCTGAACGAGCTTGAACAGTCGGCCCGTTTTATTGCCCGTTCGCCCGTGCCGCCCGAGTGTGCGGTGGGTCATTTTGTGCCGCCCTCGGCGTACGGTATTTCGCGCATGGGTGATCTGGAGACGGAGCATTTCGGACCGATCCTGCATGTAATCCGATACAGGGCAGAGCGGCTGGATGAGGTGATCGATGAGATCAACGGCGCAGGTTATGGGCTGACGCTTGGCATTCACAGCCGCAGCGAATCGACCGCCGCCTGGATCGAGCAACGGGTCAAGGTTGGCAACTGCTACATCAATCGGGACCAGATAGGCGCGGTGGTTGGCGTGCAGCCGTTCGGCGGCCGCGGGCTGTCGGGCACCGGTCCGAAGGCGGGCGGGCCGCACTACCTGCAGCGGTTCGCCACCGAGCGAACAAGAACCATCAACACCACCGCAGTGGGCGGGAATGCATCGCTGCTGTCACTAGGTATTGAAAAAGTTTAGGAATTACAAAAGTATAGCAACGGCATGGATGTCGTCTAAAATTCGGTTATCTGGCGTCTTCGGGCGGCAGGTTTCCGTCTCAGGGTTGTCCCTCTCATCCTGTCCGCAGGGTGCAGAAGGAGAGCCGTTCCAAAGCCAACAATAAACAACCCAGATAGCGCACGGGGAGAAAACCGAAATGATAGGAAACAGTGTTGGGATCAGTATTACGTTCCTGGCCTACATCCTGCTGATGCTTGGCGTCGGCTATGTAGCCTGGAAACGAACTTCTAATCTTTCCGATTACATCCTGGGCGGCCGTAGTCTTGGCCCCCTGCCATCTGCAATCAGTGCCGGCGCGTCCGACATGAGTGGTTGGCTTTTGCTGGGTCTGCCTGGTTACGCGTATGCGGCCGGTTACGAGGCCATCTGGATCGCCGTTGGCCTGCTGGCGGGTACCTGGCTGAACTGGCTGTTTGTGGCCAGCCGCCTGCGCACCTATTCGCTGTCCGCCGGCGACTCACTGACGTTGCCCTCGTACTTCGAAAATCGCTTCCACGACACCAGTCGTATCCTGCGTGTGGTGTGTGCCTTCTTCATTCTGATGTTCTTCCTGTTCTATACCAGCTCTGGTCTGGTCGCAGGGGGCAAACTGTTTGAAACGGTATTCGGTCTCGATTACACGGTGGCGGTGATTGTCGGCACCATCGCGGTGGTCTCGTACACCTTCTTTGGCGGCTTCCTGGCGGTGACCTGGACCGACGTCATTCAGGGCCTGCTGATGTTCGCAGCTCTGCTGCTGGTGCCGATCATGGCCATCAATGCCGATGGTGGTTGGGCGGCAACCACAGCTGCAATGGAAGCCAAGAACCCTGAATTCCTTGATGCCTTCACGGGCTCCGATGGCGCAGCGCTGGGCGTGCTCTCCATCCTGTCCTTGCTGGGTTGGGGTCTGGGTTACTTTGGTCAGCCGCACATTCTCGCGCGATTCAAGGCTATTCGTAGCGAAGACGACGTCCCGGCGGCACGCCGGATTGCGGTAATCTGGAGTGGTCTTGGCCTGCTAGGCGCACTGCTGTGCGGTTTTGCTGCCATCGGCTATTTCGAGACACCGCTGGATGACGGTGAGCGGGCCTTCATGCTTCTCGTTGATGCCCTGTTCCATCCGGTCATTGCGGGTATCCTGCTGGCGGCCATCCTGGCGGCCATCATGAGTACAGCTGACTCTCAGCTGCTGGTGTCCTCGTCCGCGCTGGCGGAAGACTTCTACAAGGCACTGTTCCGCAAGGACGCCTCGCAGGAAGAGCTGGTCTGGGTAGGGCGCTTTGCTGTCGTGGGTATCGCGATTATTGCCTGCATTCTGGGTCTCAACCCCGACAGCAAGGTCCTGGAACTGGTGTCCTATGCCTGGGCCGGCTTCGGTGCGGCCTTCGGTCCGGCACTGATACTGTCGCTGTTCTGGCGTGAAATGACCCGCAACGGTGCCATCGCCGGTATCATTGTGGGTGGCGCGACTGTCGTAATCTGGGGCAACATGTCCGGCGGTCTTCTCGACCTGTACGAGATTATTCCGGGCTTCCTCTTTGCCACCATTGCGATCGTTCTTGTCTCCAAGTTCGGTGACAAGCCGCACGCCGAGATCCTGGCTGGTTTCGATAAGGCCATCAAGGCCCGCTATCATAACCTGCCGTAAGGCGTTGCACTGAGTTCCGGGCAATCCCGGAACCCAGTTGCTGAACGAAGAGGGCTCCCGGAAGGGGGCCCTTTTTTTGTCCGCTGTCCCCCCCGTGGACACCTTGGTTATTACTGGAAGGCGTAGTCGAAAATGACCGATGTTGTGGCGTTGCTGGTTCTGGGCAGCCTTGCCGGGTTTATCAATGTGCTGTCTGCAGGTGGTTCCATGATTACGCTGCCGCTACTGATGTTTCTTGGACTTCCCCCCCAGGTTGCCAATGGCACCAATCGCGTGGCGATCACCCTGCAGAGCCTGATGGCTGTGGGCAGCTTCCACCGGATGGGGCATGGCAACCTGAGGGTCGGGATTCACCTGGCCATTCCGGCCGTTATCGGGGCGGTGCTGGGAGCCTGGATCGCGACCTGGGTACCGGATCAGGTTTTTGAGTGGGTGCTTGTCTCGGCGATGATTGGCGCCTCGGTATTCATGCTGTTGCCACAACCGAAGCTGGATACGCGGACACTGAGCCCGGAACGGCTGTCTCCCGCGATCTATGTGGCCATGTTTGTCATCGGTGTGTACGGCGGATTTATTCAGGTCGGGGTCGGAGTTCTCTTCATCGTGGTGCTGTACCACATGCTGAAGATAGATTTGCGCCAGGTTAACGTGCTGAAGGTTTCAATCATCCTGCCTTTCACCTTTGCGGCGCTGGTGGTCTTTGCCATCAATGACCAGGTGGACTGGACGGTGGGGCTCACATTGGCGGTGGGAAATGTCACCGGTGCGTTCATCGCGACCCGGGTGAACATGAGCGCCAGGGGCGCCAGGTGGGTAAAGGGAATGACGCTGATCATGGTGGCGGCGATCCTGATTCGGCTCGCGCTGTATTAGCCAGAAACAAAAAACGCCAGCCCAAGGGCTGGCGTTTTTCATGGGACTAGACCTTGAAGTTCTGAAGTTTACGCGACGTTCGCTTCAGAAGCCTTCTTGGTGTAGTTCTCCATCTGGTCGAAGTTGAGATACTTGTAGATCTCTTTCGACATGCTGTTCAGGTCCTTGGCGTACTCCATGTACTCCTGAGGAGAAGGGAGTTTGCCCAGAACCGCACCAACCGCAGCCAGTTCCGCAGAGGTCAGGTACACATTGGCACCATCGCCCAGACGATTCGGGAAGTTACGGGTGGAGGTGGACAGCACGGTGCTCTTGGCAGCTACGCGAGCCTGGTTACCCATGCAGAGCGAGCAGCCCGGCATCTCGGTACGAACGCCCGCAGTGCCGTAGGTGTTGAAGTAACCTTCTTCCATCAGCTGAGCCTGGTCCATCTTGGTGGGTGGTGACATCCACAGACGGGTCTTCAAGGGCTCTTTGTTCTGCTCCAGCAGCTTGCCAGCGGCGCGGAAGTGGCCGATGTTGGTCATGCAGGAACCGATGAACACTTCGTCGACCTTGTCGCCGGCGACTTCGGACAGGAACTTGGCGTCGTCCGGATCGTTCGGGCAGCATACAATCGGCTCTTTGATGTCAGCCAGATCGATTTCCACCACGTGGGCGTACTCGGCGTCTTTGTCCGCACGCATCAGCTTCGGATTGGCAATCCACTCTTCCATCTGCTTAGCACGACGTTCCAGGGTGCGTGGATCGCCGTAACCTTCGGCAATCATCCAGCGCAGCATGGTAATGTTGGAGCGCAGGTACTCGGCTACGGAGTCTTCAGACAGGTTGATGGTACAACCGGCCGCGGAGCGCTCGGCAGAAGCGTCGGACAGCTCGAACGCCTGCTCGACGGTCAGGTGCTCAAGGCCTTCGATTTCCAGGATGCGACCGGAGAACTCGTTGATCTTGCCTTTCTTCTCAACGGTCAGCATGCCTTGCTTGATGCCGTACAGCGGGATGGCGTGTACCAGGTCACGCAGGGTGATGCCCGGCTGCATTTCGCCCTTGAAGCGCACCAGAACGGATTCCGGCATATCCAGCGGCATAACACCGGTAGCAGCCGCAAACGCCACCAGGCCGGAACCGGCCGGGAAGGAGATGCCCATCGGGAAGCGGGTGTGGGAGTCACCACCGGTACCAACCGTGTCCGGCAGCAGCATGCGGTTCAGCCAGGAGTGGATGATGCCGTCACCCGGACGCAGGGCGACGCCGCCGCGAGTCTGGATGAAGTCCGGCATGGTGTGCTGCATTTCAACGTCGACCGGCTTCGGGTACGCGGCGGTGTGACAGAAAGACTGCATCACCAGGTCGGCCTGGAAGCCCAGACACGCCAGGTCTTTCAGCTCGTCACGGGTCATCGGACCGGTGGTATCCTGAGAGCCCACGGTGGTCATGTGCGGCTCGCAGTAAGTACCGGGCCGAACGCCTTTGCCTTCCTCCAGTCCACAGGCCTTGCCAACCATCTTCTGACCCAGAGTGAAGCCCTTGGTGCCGGCTTCCGGATCTTTCGGCAGGCGGAACAGATCGGTCGGACCCATGTCCAGTGCTGCCCGCGCCTTGGCTGTCAGGCCACGACCGATGATCAGCGGAATACGACCGCCGGCCTGAACTTCGTCCAGGATTACGTCGGACTTGAAACCGAACTCGGAGATGGTCTCGCCAGCCTCGTTCAGGATCTTGCCTTCGTAGGGGCGGATGTCGATGACGTCGCCCATGTTCAGGTCGTCGACCGGCGCTTCGAATACCAGGGCGCCCGCGTCTTCCATGGTGTTGAAGAAGATCGGAGCAACCTTGTTACCGATACAGACACCACCGGCTCGCTTGTTCGGTACGCCCGGGACGTCTTCACCGAAGAACCACAGAACGGAGTTGGTGGCAGATTTACGTGAGGAGCCGGTACCGACCACATCGCCAACGAAGGCGACGGGCAGACCCTTGGCCTTGATTTCGTCGATCTGGCTCATCGGGCCGGTAACGCCCGGCTCTTCCGGCTTCAGGCCGTCGCGTTCCATTTTATAGGCAGCGCGGGCGTGCAGCGGGATGTCCGGACGGGACCAGGCATCCGGGGCCGGAGACAGGTCGTCGGTGTTGGTCTCACCGGTCACCTTGAAGACCACCATCTTGGTGCTCTCGGGAACCTTCTTCTTGTTGGTGAACCACTCGGCGTTGGCCCAGGATTCAACAACGGCCTTGGCGACGGCGTTGCCGGCGTCCATCTTTTCCTTCACATCGTTGAAGGCATCGAACATCAGCAGGGTACGCTTGAGCTGCTCGCCGGCCAGTTCGGCCAGATCAGAATCGTCGAGAAGGTCAACCAGGGTCGCGATGTTGTAGCCACCCTGCATCATGCCCAGCAGCTGAACCGCTTTTTGCTTGTCCAGCAGGGGAGAGGAAGCTTCGCCTTTGACAATGGCAGTCAGGAAAGCTGCTTTCACGTAGGCGGCTTCGTCCACGCCCGGCGGAATGCGGTTTTCCAGGAGGTAAACCAGGGTTTCTTCCTCACCCGCAGGCGGGTTTTTCAGCAGTTCAACCAGAGCAGCGGTCTGCTCGGCGTTCAGGGGCTTGGGAGGAATACCCAGGGCTTCACGTTCGGCAACGTGTTCACGATAGGCTTCTAACACGATATGGACCCTCATCAGTTGGAATGTCCCGCGCCATTGGCTTCATGCCTGGCGGGAGTTTTATGGCGGAAAGGCCACGGGAGCCTCTGAATAACGCCTCAAGTCACCGGGCCGGGCATTGGGGGTTTATTCAGAGGCTCCCTAACTGGCGCTGCATTCTATAGGAAACCCCTTATAAAGTTAAGTTGGACAGAGGTCGGAGGTATCTGGTAAGTGCGTTATACTCCCGTCCGCCAATTCATCACCGTAGTAACGACATGAACGACGCCCTGCTAGAGATTCACGACTTTCTGCCGTGCCGTACCCCGCAACAATGGATTGAGAACGCCCTGGCCAACCAGGACCTGATGCTGATCGACCATGCCCATTGCGAGAAAAAGGCCGCCTCCACCGCCCTGAGCCTGATGTATCGGTACGTGGACAACACCGAGTTGCTAAACAAGATGTCCCGACTGGCACGGGAGGAACTGCGCCATTTCGAGCAGGTGCTGGCGATCATGAAAAAGCGCGGTGTGGACTACAGCCATCTGACCCCGGCCCGTTATGCCGCCGGGTTGCGGCAGGAAGTCAGGGCAGAAGATCCCGGGCGCCTCGTCGATGTACTGATCGTTGGTGCCATCATCGAGGCCCGGTCCTGTGAGCGGTTCGCAATTCTGGCGCCGCACCTGGATGACAAGCTGGGGGATTTCTACAATGGCCTTCTGAAATCCGAGGCCCGTCACTATCAGGACTACCTTGGCCTGGCGGAGCAGGCGAATGGCGGCCCGGTAACGGATCGGGTGCGACAGTTTTTGCAGATTGAACACGGGCTGATTACCGAGCCGGACACCGAATTCCGCTTCCACAGTGGTCCTGTGCACTGAGTCAGAGCTTCCGGCACAGCTCCATCCAGGCATCAATGCCGGCACTCCGGTATTTCTGCTTGTGCAGGATGAAGTAAAACTGGCGATCGAACTGCCGGTGCTCCGGAACTTTCAGAGGAACCAGACTGCCCCGCCGGAAGGCATCCTCGAGAACCACCTCGGACAGGCATCCGATTCCCAGATTGGTTTCCACCGCGCGTTTTATCGCTTCCGTGTGCTCCAGTTCCAGTAGCACGTTCAGATCAGACAGCAGGCCATGCATCCCGCGTTCGAAGCTTTGCCGTGTACCTGAGCCCTGTTCGCGCATGATCCAGGTTGCTTGACGTAAATCGTCATCGGTCAGTGACTGTTTTTCGGCCAGCGGGTGGCTGGGGGAGCAGAACACCACCAGCTCGTCGCCACGCCAGGGCAACACCTCCAGTTCGGAGGATTGCAGCTCGCCCTCGATCAGGCCGATGTCGAGTTCGAAATCCCGGACCCGGCGTGCAATCGTACTGGTGTTGGCAACTTCCAGGGATACCCGTGGGTGGGTCGGGGTGTTCATATATTGGGCCATCACGCCCACCGCCAGATAGTTTCCGATAGTGAGGGTGGCGCCGACTTTCAATGCGCCAACCTCAGTGTGCTTGCTGAACGCCTGCTCCAGTTCGTTGGCCTGGGCCAGCACCGCCTCCACCTTGGGGCGGTAGAGTCGGCCGAGTTCATTTAACTGAAGGCGTTTGCCCACACGATCGAACAGCTGGATGTCGAACTGGTTTTCCAGCTCCTTCAACGCACTGCTGGCGGCGGACTGGGACATGGCGAGGGATTCGGCGGCCCGGGTAATGTTCTGGAAGTGCGCAGCGGCGAGAAAAACCTCCAGCTGGCGAAAACTGTATTTCATAAGAAAACGCTCTAATCGACTCGCTCGAATAAGGTTATGAGAATATCCCATTTTCCCGATAGGTTAGTGGTGGGTTACACTTTGTGCAATTCAAAGTTGAAACATTCGCAGTAAAAAGCGATCCGAACAGGACGAGGTTTACATGAGCAACCTGATTAAAGAAACAGTGACCAGCGTACACCACTGGAACGATACCCTGTTCAGCTTCAAGACCAGCCGCGACCCGGGGTTCCGTTTCAAGAACGGCCATTTCGTGATGATTGGCCTGGAAACTGACGGCAAGCCTCTGATGCGCGCCTACAGTATTGCCAGTGCGAATTACGAGGAAGAGCTGGAGTTTTTCTCGATCAAGGTTCAGGACGGTCCGCTGACCTCGCGGCTTCAGAAAATTCAGGTTGGCGATGAAATCCTGGTCAGTCGGAAGCCCACCGGCACTCTGGTCCTCGACAACCTGTTGCCTGGCAAGAATCTGTGGCTGATCAGCACAGGCACAGGTCTTGCGCCGTTCATGAGCATCATCAAGGATCCCGAGGTGTACGAGGCGTTTGACAAGGTGATCCTTACCCACGGCGTCCGTTATGTCTCTGAGCTGGCTTATCAGAATGAGATCGAAGAGCTGCCGGAGAACGAGTTTTTCGGTGAAATGGTCAAAGGCAAGTTGGAGTACTACCCGACGGTGACGCGTGAGGACTTCCGCAATCAGGGCCGTCTGACCGATGCCATGGAAAATGGCAAGATTACCCGTGATCTCGGCCTCCCGGATTTCGATCTGGAGAACGACCGCTTCATGATCTGTGGCAGCCCCAGCATGCTCAAGGACACCTGTGCCATTCTCAACAAAATGGGCTTCAAGGAAGCGCGCGGTGGTGACATGGGCCATTTCGTGATTGAGCGGGCCTTCGTCGAGCAGTAACCCGCCCGACATTTCGATAAGGTGTTCACCGAGGAAACCCCGGAGCGAAAGCCCGGGGTTTTTCTTTGATGTATTTCCCGGCAGGGTCGCTATAGTCGTTGTATTGGCGAATCCGTTTGAAAGGGAATGATGTGGAAGGACTTAGAGTGAAACGGGTGGTGGTTGGTTTTGTCATCGCCCTGTTGGTTGGGACCGTGTTGGGCAGCGTGGTGCAGACGCAGTTCAACTTGCTCGCGCTCCAGGAGCTGGGAGTCGATATCGATCTGAGCACCCGGGTATCGACGACGATCCAGGATCTGCTGCATTTTGCGCCCCTCTACGCCGTGGTGTTCGGTTTCAGTTTTCTGGCATCCACTTTGATTACCGGCTTGATGCTGAAGCTGCTCGGATTCGGGGCCCGGGCTCCGTTTCACGCCCTTGGCGGTGGGGTTGGTCTTTGGGTAACGCTGACTGTGGTCAATGCGCTGGCACCGATGCCAACCCTGATTGCGGCAACCCGCACGCCGGACGGCCTGCTGGTCATGTTATTGACGGCGGCCTGTTCGGGCTGGCTGTTCGCCTGGCTGACGGCGGCGAACCGGCGGACCGACGCTGGCTACTCCGCCGGACCCACACTGGCGCTGGTGCTCGCTGCCGGCATGATATGGCCCGGATCAGACGCATTGGCGCAGACCCCGGGCGACTATAATGTGCAGGTTTATGCCGGTGGACTTGAACACCCCTGGTCCCTGGTGTTTCTCCCGGACGGTCGCGCCCTCGTGACCGAGCGCCCAGGGCGGTTGCAGCTGCTCTCCGAAGCTGGCGAAGTACAGCCAGAACCTGTGGCCGGTGTGCCCGAGGTCTTCAGTTCGGGGCAGGCCGGGCTATTTGACGTGGTGATCTCGCCAGACTTCTCTGATGATGGTCTGGTTTTTCTCTCCTATGCCTGCGGTTCGGCAGCGGCGAACCATTTGTGCGTGAGCCGTGGGCAGCTGATCCATGGTCGTCTCACCGCCGTTGCCGAGATCTTCAGGGCGATGCCGGCCAAAGAGGGCGACGCACACTACGGTGGGCGCATGGCCTGGCTACCGGATGGTTCGCTGATCGTGACTCTGGGAGATGGTTTCGACTACCGCGAGCAGGCCCAGAACCTCTCCAGTCACCTGGGCAGTATTGTTCGCCTCATGCCCGATGGCACAGTTCCTGACGACAATCCCTTTGTGGCAACCCCGGAAGCGCGTCCGGAGATCTATAGCTACGGGCATCGTAATGTTCAGGGCCTGGTTTACGATCCCGTCGAGCAATTATTGCTGATTCACGAGCACGGTCCCCGGGGGGGCGACGAAATCAACCTGATTGAGCCCGGTAACAATTACGGCTGGCCGGTGATCAGCTATGGCCTTGATTACACCGGCGCCATGGTGACCCCGTTCACCCGCCGTGCGAGCATGGAGCAGCCTCTGCTGCAGTGGACCCCATCGATCGCGCCCTCCGGAATGGCCCGTTACCGGGGCGCGCTTTTCCCGCACTGGCAGGGCGATCTGCTGGTGGGCGCGCTGGCCGACCGGAGCGTGCACCGGGTCGAGTTGAGGGATGGTCAGGCGCGCGACGAGGAAACGTTGTTCAAAGAGCTGGGCGCGAGGATCCGGGACGTGGTCACTGGCCCGGACGGGGCCGTCTACCTGCTGACGGATAGCCCGCAGGGACAGATCCTCCGAGTGACACCGGCGCGCTGATCGTGCCCGGTGGTCGACAAGGCATACCAACGTCGCAATTCCTGGCATTCCGAGGATACTCCGGATCGGTGTATAGTGGCGGGTTTTCGCAATAGGAAAATCCTATGTTTCAACTGGAAATTGAGCCCCGTTTCAGCGACACCGATGCCCTGGGGCACATCAGCAACACTGCGCTGCCCATCTGGTTCGAACAGGCGCGAACGCCGGTTTTCAAGATATTTCACCCCAGCCTCGATGTGAAAGCCTGGCCGCTGATCATTGCCCGGCTCGAGATCGACCTGTTGGCCCAGAGTTACTGGCATATGCCGGTGCTGATCCGCACCGGCATCGGCAAGATCGGCAATTCGTCCTTTCATGTAGTTCAGGAGGCCTGGCAGAACGGCAAGCCGATTGCCCGCGGCACGGCGGTGCTTATCCACTTCGATTACGACAGCGAGAAAGCCTTGCCGATTCCGGACCCAATCCGCGAGAAACTGTCCGAGCATCTGATCGACTGATTCGATCGACTCAGTCCTTGGTCGGGGTCAGGCTGCTGCCCCGGCCTTGGCAGCACGAAGTTCGGCCAGCAGCTCATCGCCCGGCCACCGCCGACGGGTGTTCTCACACTCATGCACCAGTTCGGTCAGGCGCCTGTTCACCGGTGCCGAGCTATGCATGGATTCGGCCAGTCTCACCACTTCGCCGTTGATCCAGTCCACCTCGGTGGCTCGGCCGGCCTCCAGATCCTCCCACATCGAGGAGCGGGCGATCGGGTCTATGGCCAGCATGCGACTGGCCAGATGCTTGAACAGCCAGTCCGGAAGACTCATCACAACGGGCACCAGGCGCATGGGAATGGCCGTGAGCTGGACCGTTTCTATGCCTGCCTTCTGCATCAGCTCCAGGGTTTCACGCTGCGCCGCCGCCAGGCAGCGTCGATAGGAACGGTCGGACAACTCTTCCAGCAATGGTACATTGGAGAGCGCGTTGATCGGGTTGTTCAGGTTAAGCAACAACTTGGACCACATGACCGATGTCATGTCATCGCGCAGCTCAAGTGGCAGGCCGCATTGTTCGAACAAGGGCAGAAAGGCACCAAGGCTGTCATCGTGGGCCGCCATCAGATGGCCTTCGGTGCCATGGTGAAAGTGTCCCGGGCTTTTCTGGACGACGTTGAACGGAATCATGCCGGCGCACACCCGGGCATCGGGGAGGTGCCTGCGAATTTCCTCCGCATTGGAAATACCGTTTTGCAGACTGACCACCGGGGTGCCGGGTCTGAGGTATTTGGCGAGAGATTTTGCTGCATCGGCGGTAGCTGCCGATTTTACTGTGATCAGGACAAGATCGGCGTTGGCGGCTTGCGCGGCATCTTCTGTGAACTGCTCGGGAGTGAGCACGGTCTCGAACGCGAACCCCTCGAAATCCGTCAGTACCAGCGGGTGATCGGTCAGGGTCTGACGCATGCGAGACCGGCCAATCATAACCACCTCGGCGCCTCCGGAAATCAACCGGCCGCCTATATAACACCCAACACTGCCGGCCCCGAATACTGCAATGCGAAGTCTTGAGGAATCGGGAGAAGATGCAGCTCTTATCATGACAGATCCGTTAATTTTGCGACGACAAAGTGAAGACTGTCTGCAGTGTCAAGCTAAGTCAATCCGGTTTATTTCCATTTCGTAAGCCAAACTTCGCCCCCGGCAGGCTGGGTCTGTTCCATACTAAGACGTTCGAATTTCGATCGGGAGCCTGTTTCGATTGCTCCCGGCTGGTGCAGATGAAGAGGTGTTTTCGTGGCAGTGGCAATGAGAGTGTGTTTTTTCGCAATTGCGATTCTGATACTGGGTGGTTGCGATACGCCGGAGAAGGCGACCGATCAGCCGGCTGCGATGCAGGCCGATGCTGAGGCTGAATCCGACGAGCCGGATATTTCGATAACGCTTGAAGCGGCCCAGATGGACTGGGTCGGCGCACAGATATTTCGCAACGAATGTGCGGGCCAGTTCGACTGCCTGGTGCACTGGAACGAGGGGGAAAAATTCCCGTCATTGGGTATCGGCCATTTCATCTGGTACCCCGAGGGCATCGAGGGCCGGTTTGTTGAGAGTTTTCCCGCGTTGATTCAGTACATGAAGCAGCGTCAGGCGTCCGTGCCGGAGTGGTTGCGGGAACTCGAACCGTTTGACGCACCCTGGCCGGACCGCGAGGCGTTTTTGGCCGGCCAGGATTCGGTCGAAGTGGCGGAACTGCGGGAATTCCTTGCGGGCACCCAGGGGCTGCAGGCAGAGTTCATTGTCCGGCGAGCCAGGCAGTCACTGAACGATGTTGTTGCAGCGGCGCCCAAGGGGCAGCGTGAAGCCGTGCAGAGTCGTCTCAAGGCATTAACCGCTACACCCGGCGGAATCTATGCTTTGATGGATTACGTCAATTTCAAAGGTGAAGGCCTGTCCCAGACAGAACGCTACAAGGGGCAGGGGTGGGGGCTGCTCCAGGTTCTGCTTGCCATGGAAAGGGAGGCCGGTGGACAGTCCACCCTGGCGAGTTTCCGGGAAGCTGCCGGATATGTGTTGAAGCGCCGGGCGGAAAATGCCGAAAATCCCATTGAGAGAGAACGGTGGCTCAACGGCTGGTTAAAGCGCCTGGAGACCTATAAAGAGCCGGCAGAAATGAAGGCGGCCACATAAAATTTCGTAAAAACTAGTTGAAATCTCGAACTTTGTTCTACTTTGTAAGGGTACGGTCCGTTAATCTTGCCTCGGAATAGGGCGTAGAGTCCGGTCGCCTGCACAATATCGGTGCCGGTTTGACTTTTATCGCCGGTCGCGGCAAGAATAAAGGCTGGAAAATTGAAAATAAGTACAATTAATCAATAAGTTAGCTTGCATGGCTCACAATTTGCTGAAAACCATCGCGAAGCAACCAACCGAAGTTCGGAGATCCGATAATGAAAAAGACGAAATCGATTGCCCTGGGAATGGCACTGGCTGTGGGCGCTTTCACGGCCACCGGTGCAATGGCTGCAACGACGCTGGAAAATGTGAAGGATAAAGGTCATCTACAGTGTGGTGTTACCAGCGGTCTGCCCGGGTTCTCCCAGCCTGATGAGAATGGTAACTGGACCGGTATCGACGTTGATACCTGTCGCGCCGTTGCCACTGCCATCTTTGGCGATCCCAAGGCCGTAGAATTCACTCCACTGACCGCAAAAGAGCGGTTCACTGCTCTTCAATCGGGCGAGATCGACATGCTGTCCCGGAACACAACCTGGACGCTCACCCGTGATGCCTCCCTGGGTCTGAATTTCGCGGGCGTTAACTACTACGACGGTCAGGGCTTCCTGATCAACAAGGGTATTGGCGTGGATGATGCCACCCAGCTGGATGGCGCTACTATCTGTATTCAGTCCGGTACCACCACTGAGCTGAACCTGTCCGATTATTTCCGTGCGAAGGGCATGGAGTTCAAGCCGATCGTGTTCGATACCTCCGAGCAAACCGTTCAGGGCTTTGCCGCCGGTCGTTGTGACGTGCTGACATCCGACCGTTCACAGCTGGCAGCGCTGCGCTCCAAGCTGTCCGATCCGAGTTCCGCGAAGATCCTGCCGAACACTATTTCCAAGGAGCCGCTGGGTCCTGTTGTTCGCCAGGGTGACGACCAGTGGTTCAATATCGTGAAGTGGGTGCTGTCGGCTCAGATCAACGCCGAGGAACTGGGTGTAACCAGTGAAAACGTCGACGAGATGCTGAAATCTGACAACCCCAACATCCAGCGCCTGCTCGGTGAAGATGGCGATATGGGGGCCAAGCTAGGCCTGCAGCATGATTTCGGCTACGAGGTCATCAAGCACGTTGGTAACTACGGCGAGATGTATGACCGTAACGTTGGTCCGGACACCCCGCTGGGTCTCGATCGAGGCATCAACGCGCTCTGGACTGAAGGCGGCATCCTGTATGCGCCACCGGTACGGTAAAACCTGAAAGCGCACGCGGGCGCCCTTCACGGGGCGCCCGCTGTTATCTCTGATGACGTTAACTGCAGGGAAGCTTTCCGGGAAACTGCATGAAAAAACAAACCATTGATTCAAGACCCGCGGGACCAAAACCCTGGTACGACCCTCGGGTACGTTCGATTTTCTTCCAGGTTGTCGCCATAGCGCTGGTTTTCTGGGGTGGCTGGACCCTGGTCGACAACACACTCTCGAACATGGAGAGCCGCGGTATCAGCACCGGTTTCGGATTCCTTGAGGAGTCGGCCGGTTTTGGCATCATAATGCACCTCGTGCCATACGATGCGACCATGTCCTACGGGCGAACCTTCTGGGTAGGTCTCACCAACACCCTCCTCGTTTCTGCCATGGGTATTGTGGCAGCAACAATTCTAGGGTTCGTGTTGGGTGTGGCGCGCCTGTCGAGCAACTGGCTGGTTGCCAAAATCTCGCTCGTCTACATCGAAGTCATTCGTAATATTCCATTGCTGCTCCAGATATTCTTCTGGTATTTCGCGGTCCTGAGCAACTTGCCATCCCCCCGACAAAGCGTCGATGTGGGCGGTACCATGTTCCTCAACAACCGTGGTCTATACCTGCCTGAGCCGCTAACCCAGGACGGGTTCGGACTGGTTTGGGGCAGTATCCTGGTGGCGATTGCCGCCGTAGTGGGGCTCCGGATCTGGGCTAAGAGGCGACAGCTCGCGACGGGGCAGATCTTTCCAACGTTCAAGGTCGGTGTCGCTGTTCTGATTCTTCTGCCGGTTATTTCCTATTTCGTCGCGGGTCGCCCGCTGGAGTGGGATATTCCTGCGCTCAGGGGCTTCAACTTCGGCGGTGGTATCACCATCATTCCCGAGCTGGCGGCGCTGTGGATCGCTTTGTCCCTCTACACAGCCAGTTTCATTGCTGAGATTGTTCGCTCCGGCATCCTGTCGGTCAGCAAGGGCCAGACTGAGGCATCCAAGGCTCTCGGCCTTCCGAACAGTCTGACCCTGAGGCTGGTGGTGATTCCCCAGGCCATGCGGGTCATCATTCCACCGCTGACCAGCCAGTATCTGAATCTGGTCAAGAACTCCTCGCTTGCAACCGCAATCGGTTATCCGGATCTGGTTGCTGTCTTCATGGGCACGACCCTGAATCAGACAGGGCAGGCAGTGGAGGTCGTGGCCATCACCATGGCGGTCTACCTCACTATCAGTCTGCTGATCTCCCTGTTCATGAACATCTATAACCGGGCCGTGGCGATTAAGGAGCGATGATGACTGAGTCAACGATGAAACCACCGAAAAAAGCGCTCAGTCCGGTCAACTGGATGCGTCAGCATCTGTTCTCCACCTGGTACAACGCTCTGCTGACCGTCGTGGTCGGTTACCTGATTGTTACCAGCGTGGGGCCGTTGCTGAACTGGGTTCTGTTCGATGCCAGCTTCCAGGGCACTGATCCCAGTGACTGTTCCGGAGCGGGTGCCTGCTGGCTGTTTATTAACCAGCGTCTGAACTTCTTTATCTATGGGTTCTACCCGGATGATCTTCAGTGGCGCGTGGACGTCATGTTCCTGCTGCTTGCCGTGTCTTTTGTTCCGCAGTTCATCGAGCGTTTCCCGGGGCGGAAGTGGCTTGGCATCTTCGGTATGACCGGACTGCCATTGGTTGGTTTTTTCCTCATTCCCGGCGGGACGTTCGGCCTTGAACAGGTGGAGAGCACCAAGTGGGGCGGGCTGATGCTGACGCTGATCCTGGCTTACATCGGGATTATCGCGTCGTTGCCAATAGGTACTCTGTTGGCGCTTGGGCGCCGTTCCGAAATGCCGATTATTCGAGGGCTCTGTGTCGTCTTCATTGAAGTGTGGCGGGCGGTGCCGTTGATTACGGTTCTGTTCATGGCCTCGGTCATGCTGCCACTGTTCCTGCCTGACGGCATGAACTTCGAGAAGCTGGCACGGGCACTGATTGGTATCACGCTCTGGCAATCCGCCTACATGGCGGAAGTTATCCGTGGTGGTTTACAGGCCATTCCGCGGGGCCAATACGAGGCGGCGGATGCGCTCGGGCTTGGCTACTGGCGCAAAATGGGGCTGATTGTTCTGCCGCAGGCGCTCAAACTGGTCATTCCAGGTATCGTGAACACGTTTATTGCCCTGTTCAAGGACACGACGCTGGTCCTGATCATCGGTCTGTTCGACATTCTCGGAACAGTCCAGTCAACCGTGACAGACCCGGCCTGGCAAAACGTTGCTATCGAGGGCTATGTTTTCGTGGCCTTCTGTTTCTGGGTTTTCTGCTTCGGTATCTCGCGGTACAGCCAGAATCTCGAACGCAAACTCGACACCGGTCATAAAACCTGATGGGTAATCCAATGACAGAACAATCCCAAACTCCTGAAACACAGCCTTCCGCCCAAGGCGCGGAAGGTAAGAAGCCGGACATTATCCGGGTTGAAGCCATGCACAAGTGGTACGGTGATTTTCATGTCCTCAAGGATCTGAACCTGACCGTCAGGCAGGGCGAGCGCATCGTAATCTGTGGGCCATCCGGTTCCGGTAAATCCACCTTTATCCGGTGCATCAATCGCCTGGAAGAGCACCAGCAGGGCAGCATCATCGTTGATGATGTGGAATTGACAGACGACATACGGCACATCGATACCGTCCGCCGGGAAGTGGGTATGGTGTTCCAGCATTTCAATCTGTTCCCGCATCTGACTGTGCTGGAAAACTGCTGCCTGTCTCCGATCTGGGTACGCAAAATTCCGCGCAAGGAAGCGGAAGCCACGGCGATGGAATACCTGGAACGGGTGAAGATCCCGGATCAGGCTAACAAGTTCCCAGGCCAGCTCTCCGGTGGTCAGCAGCAGCGTGTTGCCATTGCTCGGGCGTTGTGCATGAAGCCGAAGATCATGCTGTTCGACGAGCCGACATCCGCGCTTGATCCCGAAATGATCAAGGAAGTGCTGGACGTTATGATCGAACTGGCGGGCAGTGGCATGACCATGATCTGCGTCACCCACGAAATGGGCTTCGCCAAGACCGTGGCGGACCGGGTGATTTTCATGGATGGAGGCGAGATCGTGGAGGAGGCGCCTCCCCACGAGTTTTTCACCAATCCGCAGGAAGCACGGACGCAAAAATTCCTCAAACAGATCCTGGCGCATTAGAGTCGGAGCAAGAAACAGAAAGGCCGGGCATTTGCCCGGCCTTTCTGTTTAAAGGGGTTGTTTCTCCAACATCGGCTCTTCGCCGGATCTTACCTCCAGCCACCAGACGTGCGTGTCCCAGTCACCCAGTACTATCCGTTTGGCGGGCTGGCCATTGGCTTCCAGTTCATGCTCAGCCGGACGGTGGGTATGGCCGTGGATCAGGCGCTGAACCCCGTGAGCCTCCATTTCCTTTACCACCTCTTCCGGGGTGACGTCCATGATGGTTTCTTCCTTGCCCTGGTTCTTGGCCATGCTGATTTCCCGAAGCTGGCGGGCCATCTGCTGACGATCCGCGAGCGGGCGTTGCAGGATCATCTGCTGCCACTGGGGGTTGCGCATGTTGGCACGGAACTTCTGGTACTCCACGTCGGCGGTACACAGGCTGTCACCGTGCATGAGCAGGGTGGGGGTGCCGTAAAGATCCACCACGGTTGGGTCGTCCAGAAGTCTGGCGCCCGCGCGGTTGCAGAAGTCCTCGCCAATCAGGAAGTCCCGGTTGCCGTGCATCAGGAAGATATCCGTTCCGCTGGCCTTTACCTCGCGCAAGGCTTCGGCAATCTTCTCCTGCAGTGGCGTTCTCTCATCGTCACCGATCCAGGCCTCAAAGAAGTCGCCAAGGATGTAGAGATTCTCCACGCCCAGCGCCTTGTCTGTCAGAAAGCCGAGGAAGGCGTCAGTGATGTCCGGCCGGGATTCCTCCAGGTGAAGGTCGGAGATGAACAGCGTAGTCACGCTGCGCCTCCATCCTCCAGCACTTCCGCTTTTTCGATGACGACATCGTCAGCGGGGACGTCCTGGTGGCCGGCACGCATGGTAGTGCGGACAGCGCGGATCTGATTTACCGTATCCATGCCTTCCACCACCTTGCCGAAGACGCAGTAGCCCCAGCCTTCCGCATTCTTGGCGGTGTGGTCTAGAAAACCATTGTTCTCGACATTGATGAAAAACTGGGCGGTGGCGGAATGGGGGTCCATGGTGCGTGCCATGGCAACCGTGCCCTGCATGTTGCTCAGGCCATTGTCGGCCTCGTTCTGGATCGGCTCACGGGTTTTGCGCGGAGTCATGCCCGGCTCAAACCCGCCGCCCTGAATCATGAAGTTGCTGATCACGCGGTGAAAAACAAGACCATCATAAAAGCCATCACGCACATACTGTTCAAAGTTCTTAGCGGTTTCCGGTGCCTTGTCGTAGTCCAGTTCGAGCTTGATGTCACCGTGGTTGGTTTTCAGCAGAATCATCAGGGTTTCCTGTTCAGACGGGTTAGAATCGGTAAGGGCCATATTGTACGCAAGAGTTTCCCGCTATGCATGAGTCTGGCCGGGTTTTGTGAGTATAATAGTCGGTTTCAGATCCACCTCCTGTTAACAGAGAACGTATGAGCGCCGAATCGAAGAAAGCCCACAACTTTATTCAGAGCCTGATCGAAGACGCCATCGCCAAGGGCGAGCACACCGGTAAGGTGGTGACCCGATTTCCGCCGGAGCCGAACGGCTATCTGCACATTGGCCACGCCAAATCAATCTGTCTGAACTTTGGCATTGCTGAAACCTTTGGTGGCGAATGCAACCTGCGGTTTGATGACACCAATCCGGAAAAGGAAAACCAGGAATACATCGATGCCATCAAACAGGATGTGGAATGGCTTGGCTATGAATGGGCCGGGGATGTCCGCTTCGCTTCCGACTACTTCGACGCGCTGTACGCTTTTGCCGAGGAGTTGATTGAAAAGGGCAAGGCCTACGTCTGCGCCCTGTCTGCGGATGAAATGGCCGAGTACCGTGGCAGTCTGAAAGAGCCTGGAAAGAACAGTCCCTACCGGGACCGGCCCGTGGATGAAAGCCTGCAGCTGTTCCGGGATATGCGCGACGGCAAGTACCAGAACGGCGAACTGGTGCTGCGGGCGAAAATCGATATGGCATCTCCGAATATCAATCTCAGGGACCCGATCCTTTACCGTATCCGTTACGCCGATCATCACCAGACCGGCGACAAATGGTGCATCTACCCGATGTACGATTTTACCCATCCGATTTCGGATGCATTGGAAGAAATCACACACTCGCTGTGCACCCTGGAGTTTGAGGATCATCGCCCGCTCTATGACTGGGTTCTGGAGAACATCTCCGGGCCCTGCCATCCGCGCCAGATCGAATTCGCCCGGCTGAACCTCAATTACACCATAACCAGCAAGCGCAAACTGAAGCGCCTGGTGGATGAACAGTTCGTTGATGGCTGGAATGATCCGCGGATGCCTACCATCTCCGGCATGCGTCGCCGAGGGTATACACCGGAATCCATTCGAACCTTCTGCGACATGGTTGGTGTCAACAAAGCGGGTGGAACGGTAGATGTGGGCATGCTTGAGCATGCCATCCGGGAAGATCTCAACACCCGGGCGCCGCGAGCGATGTGCGTGATGCGTCCGTTGAAGGTGACACTCACCAATTATCCGTCCGACAAGACCGAAACCCTGGTGTTGCCGGTCCACCCCCAGAACCCTGATATGGGTGAGCGGGAGGTTACCTGGAGCCAGACCCTGTTCATTGATCGCGAGGATTTTGCGGAGGAGCCGCCCCGCAAATGGAAGCGCCTCGCGCCCGATCAGGCCGTTCGTCTGAGGGGCGGTTATGTCATGACCTGCCGCGAGATCATACGTGACGACAGCGGTGAAATTGTCGAGCTGAAGTGCGAATACGATCCGAAGACGCTTGGTGTCAATCCGGAAGGCTACAAGCCCAATGGCGTGGTGCATTGGGTGTCCGCCACCGACAGTGTTGAGGCGGATATCAACCTGTATGACCGCCTGTTCAATCATGAGTCCCCGGACAGCGACAAGGATGGTGACTTTGTGGATCACATGAATCCGGAATCGCTGGTTGTTCTTAAAGGAGCCAGGGCCGAAAAGGGGCTGGTGGAGCCGCGCACCGATCTGCCTTATCAGTTCGAGCGTGAGGGTTACTTCTATTGCGATCAGGAACTCACCGCGAGCGCCGGTCGGCCGGTCTTTAACCGAACCGTTACTCTGCGGGATTCCTGGGGTAAGGGGGGCAAGTGATCCGTATCTACAACACGCTTACGCAGCAGAAAGAAGAGTTCCGGCCAATCGAGCCGGGCAAGGTGCGCATTTACGTCTGCGGTATGACCGTTTATGACTACTGCCATCTTGGCCATGCTCGGGTCCTGGTGGCTTTTGATGTCATCACGCGGTATCTCAGGCACAGCGGTTACGATGTCCACTACGTGCGCAACATCACCGATATCGACGACAAGATTCTGCGCAGGGCGGAGGAGAATGGTGAGGTTTTCACGGACCTGACCGAACGTATGATTCACGCCATGCACGAGGATGAGGCTCGGCTGGGGGTGCTGTCACCCACCGAGGAGCCCAGGGCCACTGGCTATATTGACGAAATCGTGGCAATGATCCACAAGCTGGTTGCCAGTGGTCATGCCTACGCCGCGGATAATGGCGACGTGTACTTTGCGGTCGACTCCTTTGAGGGGTACGGCAAGCTCAGCAAGAAGAAGCTGGAAGATCTTGTGGCCGGAGCGCGGATCGATGTGCAGGAAGCCAAGCGCAGTCCTGCCGACTTCGCGCTATGGAAAGCGGCCGGCGCAGGTGAGGTTAGCTGGCCATCGCCCTGGGGTGACGGTCGCCCCGGCTGGCACATCGAGTGCTCCGCCATGTCCACCAGCTGTCTGGGAGACACCTTCGATATTCACGGAGGTGGCCCGGACCTACTGTTTCCGCACCATGAAAATGAGATAGCCCAGTCCGAGTGTGCAACCGGCCATGATTTTGCCAGGGCCTGGATGCATGCCGGCGCGATTCGGGTGAATAAAGAGAAGATGTCCAAGTCCCTGGGCAATTTTTTCACGATCCGGGAAATCCTTGAGAGCTATCCGGCGGAAGTGGTGCGGTACTTCCTGGTATCGAGCCATTACCGCAGCCAGGTCGACTATTCCGAGGAGAATCTGGCCGAGGCAGGTCGAACCTTGACCAAGCTGTACCATGCCCTCCGGGGTGTTGTGCCGGCCAAAGACAGTGACGTGGCGGAGACCGAACACGACCGGCGCTTCATGGAAGTGATGGATGACGATTTCAATACGGCGGGCGCCATTGCGGTGCTTCACGCGGTAGCGAACGGTATTAACCATCACCGCCGCGAGGGTAGTGATCAACAAGCGAAAGAAAGTGCGGCCGTGTTGGTCCGTCTGGGTGCCATACTCGGGCTCCTGCAACAGGATCCGGAGGCGTTCTTCCAGGCCGATACCGGCAGCGAGCTGGACGCCAGTGACATCGAAGCCATGATCCAGGCCCGTGCTGATGCCCGGAAAGCGAAGGATTTTGCCGAAGCTGACCGCATCCGCGATGAGCTGGCGGGCAAGGGCATTGTCCTGGACGATTCCCGTGAGGGAACCACCTGGCGACGGGGATAACAAGACAGAGGTCCTCTGACGATAGCCGCATTGACCTCAGGGGAATGACCTTGTAGGCATTTTCCCGTACAATGCGGCGCTCAAATTAGAATGCCCCCTCGTTGTGAAGGGGGAGTCGGGAAACGTAACCCACTGAGGCAGACAACGATGACAGAACGCGTACAAGTCGGCGGCATTCAGGTCGCGAAGAATCTCTATGATTTCGTAAACAACGAGGCGATCCCGGGAACCGGCGTCGACGCCGACAAATTCTGGGCAGAATTTGACAAGATCGTAAACGAGCTGGCCCCGCGCAATCGCGAACTGTTGGTCAAGCGTGATGAGATCCAGGAGAAGATGGACAGCTGGAACCGTGACCACAAGGGTCAGCAGCTGGACATGGCCGGGTATAAGTCCTTTCTGAAGGACATCGGCTACCTGGTCGACGAGCCGTCGGATTTCAAAATCTCCACCTCCAATGTTGATCCGGAAGTTGCCACCATGGCGGGTCCGCAGCTGGTTGTGCCGATCATGAACGCCCGTTTTGCATTGAATGCCGCTAATGCCCGCTGGGGCAGTCTGTACGATGCGCTTTACGGTACCGACGCCATTTCCGAAGAGGGTGGTGCGGATAAAGGTCCCGGCTACAACCCGGTGCGCGGAGCCAAGGTTATCGAGTGGGCCCGCAACCTGCTTGACAGCTCTGCACCGCTCGCTGCTGGCAGCCACAAAGACGCCGCCAAGTACAGTGTTGAAAATGGCAAGCTCGTCGTCAAACTGCAGAACGGCGAGGCCACCGGCCTGAAAGACGAATCCGGTTTTGTCGGTTACACCGGAGCCGCTGATGCACCGACCGGTGTGCTGCTGGTCAAGAACGGCATGCACTTCGAGATCCAGATTGATGCCAGCCATCCGATCGGCAAAGACGACGGCGCCAACGTCAAGGACGTGCTCATGGAGTCGGCCCTGACCACCATCATGGACTGCGAAGATTCCGTAGCAGCCGTTGATGCCGACGACAAGGCGCTGGCCTATCGCAACTGGCTCGGCCTGATGAAAGGTGATTTGCAGGAAACCTTCGAGAAAGGCGGCAAGCAACTGACCCGCAAGATGAACGCTGATCGGACCTACACGGCTCCGGATGGCGGCGAGCTGAGCCTGAAAGGTCGCAGTCTGATGTTCATCCGTAATGTCGGTCACCTCATGACCAATCCGGCTATCCTGCTGAACGATGGCCAGGAAGTACCTGAAGGGCTGATGGATGGGCTGATCACGTCGCTGATTGCCATCCATGACCTGAAAGGTCAGGGTCAGTTCCAGAACAGTACCAAAGGTTCCATGTACATCGTGAAGCCGAAGATGCATGGTCCGGAAGAAGTGGCGTTCACCAACGAATTCTTCGGCCGTGTCGAGGACGCACTGGGCCTGCCCCAGTATACCCTCAAGGTCGGTATCATGGACGAAGAGCGTCGTACCACCGTCAACCTGAAGGCCTGCATCCACGCGGCGAAAGAGCGTGCAGTGTTCATCAACACCGGCTTCCTGGATCGCACCGGTGATGAAATGCACACCTCCATGGAGCTGGGACCGTTCATCCGCAAGGGCGAGATGAAGCAGGCGGCCTGGATCAATGCCTACGAGCAGTGGAATGTGGACATTGGCCTGGAAACCGGGTTCCGTGGCGTTGCCCAGATCGGTAAAGGTATGTGGGCCATGCCGGACCTGATGGCAGGCATGCTTGAAGCCAAGATCGGCCATCCAAAATCCGGCGCCAACACCGCCTGGGTTCCATCGCCGACCGCAGCAACCCTGCACGCAACCCATTACCACCAGGTGAGTGTTGCTGACGTCCAGAAGGAACTGGAAAGTCGCGCGCGGGCCAGTCTCGACGACATTCTGACTGTGCCGGTGATGACCGATCCGAGTGCGCTGTCCGCGGACGAGATTCAGCAGGAACTCGACAACAACGCGCAAGGCATTCTGGGCTACGTTGTACGCTGGGTTGAGCAGGGCGTTGGTTGCTCCAAGGTTCCCGATATCAACAACGTGGGCCTGATGGAAGATCGCGCCACGCTGCGCATCTCCTCTCAGCTGCTGACCAACTGGCTTTACCATGGTGTTTGCACCGAGGCGCAGATTGAGGAGACCATGAAGCGTATGGCGGCCGTGGTAGATAAGCAGAACGCCGGCGATGCGTCCTATCGCAACATGGCGCCTGACTTCGACGACAGCGTTGCTTTCCAGGCGGCCATGGATCTGATCCTCAAGGGTCGGGAGCAGCCGAACGGTTATACTGAGCCACTCCTGCACGCATACCGTCTGAAGGCCAAGGCCAAGTACGGCGCGTAAGCGAAGAAGAGTGACACAAAAAACCCCGCCTTGAGCGGGGTTTTTTGTGCCTGGAGAAACGTTAGAGGCCGGGGGCTCCGGCCCGAAGTGTCAGTCCTTATGCAGGACGTTGGCCGCGTACAGCGTGTTTTCCAGAAGGGTGGCGATTGTCATTGGGCCCACGCCACCGGGAACCGGGGTGATGTAGGCGGCACGCTCAGCAGCGGTCTGAAAATCCACGTCGCCACGAAGTTTGCCGTCCTCCATCCGGTTGATGCCCACGTCAATAACTGTTGAGCCAGGTTTCACCCAGTCACCGTTGATCAGGTTGGGCTTGCCCACGGCAGCAATCAGGATGTCCGCTTCCCGGACGAACTTCTCAAGGTTTGGGGTAAACCGGTGGCACACGGTGATGGTCGCACCTTTGAGTAGCAGTTCCATGCTCATGGGTCTGCCGACAATGTTGGAGGCGCCCACGATCACCGCGTGCTGGCCCTTGTACGGCGTGTTAATGCTGTCAAGAAGGGTAATGATGCCCGCTGGTGTGCAGGGCCTCAGGGTCGGCTTGCGCTGCATCAGGCGCCCGATGTTGTATGGGTGGAAGCCGTCCACGTCTTTGTCGGGACGAATCTTGACCAGAATCGGGTCTGCGTCGAGATGCTCTGGTAGCGGCAACTGGACGAGGATGCCGTCTACCGTCGGGTTTTCGTTCAGCTCATCAATGAGGGCTTCCAGGGCCTCCTGGGAGGTGTCGGCCGGCAGGTCGTAGGAGAGCGAGAGGATGCCCGCTTCGTCGCAGGCCTTTCGTTTATTGCCAACATACACGTGGGAGGCCGGGTCGTCTCCGACCAGAACCACGGCCAGCCCGGGAGCGCGTAATCCCTGTTGTTGGCGGGCTTCTACACCGGCTGCAACCTGCTGTCTTACACCGGCGGCAATTTCTTTTCCGTTAATCAGTTTGGCGCTCATGTCTCGTCTTGTCGGTTGGGCGTTGGAAAGTGGAGGCTGGGCATTGTCTCATGCTTCCGTCGGAACTCCAATTGGCGGGGAGTAGGGCGCGCTCACGGGAACTTTTCAGGGGATGGCGAGTCACAGAGAATCCTGATCTTTCGGTGAATTTGGAATTCCGTGTTGACGGCGTGGTCCGGCGCCGGTAATATGCGCGCCAACTTTGCTGAGGCACTTGTTGTTCAGTTCAGACGGGGTATAGCGCAGTCTGGTAGCGCGCCTGCTTTGGGAGCAGGATGTCGGGAGTTCGAATCTCTCTACCCCGACCACTTTTCTGAGTATTCAGGTGGGCGAACGGTTAAGCGCCCGTAGCTCAGCTGGATAGAGCACCCGCCTTCTAAGCGGGTGGTCGCAGGTTCGAGTCCTGCCGGGCGCGCCATTAAGTCGTCGGCTTGGTCCGAAACCGGGGTCGCCAACCAGCAAAGTTGATAGGTCGAAGATACCGAAAGGTATGTCCTGATTGTGGTGGACGTAGCTCAGTTGGTAGAGCTCAGGATTGTGACTCCTGCGGTCGAGGGTTCGAACCCCTTCGTCCACCCCATTTTTCCTGATTTGTTTTTCCGCTTCTGCAGAACTCCATGCTGGCAACAGCGTTCCTCGGGGTTTGCAGATGATGTGCGAGAGTGGCGGAACTGGTAGACGCGCTGGATTTAGGTTCCAGTGGGGCAACCCGTGAGAGTTCGAGTCTCTCCTCTCGCACCACCCTTTCTTTTTTGTGTTTTGTCCCCAAGTTTATTCCAAAGTATGTTGGGCCGGTGCCGTCCCCTTCCCGGAAACTGCCTGTGGCAGGTGATTCTCTCGGTGGGTCAAACCGTGATAAACTGTCGGCCTTTAAATTTTGGTCCTTTCGCGGGAGTTCGCCCTGAATAGGACTTTTGGTTTTAATTTCATTCACATACCGAACCTGTAATTTGAGGATCTTCCATGCAAGTGTCTGTTGAAACGACCTCCAACATCGAACGTCGCATGACGATTGGTGTGCCCGCCCAGGAAATTGACCAGGCGGTCCAGAAGCGCCTGCAGGAAACAGCGCGCACCGTGCGCCTGAACGGTTTCCGCCCGGGCAAGGTGCCCATGAAGGTGGTAAAGCGTCGTTTCGGTGACAGCGTCCGCCAGGAAGTGGTCGGCGAGGTGATGCGCGACCAGTACATCAAGGCGCTTCAGGAGCAGGACATCAACCCTGCAGGCTGGCCGAAGTTTGAGCCAAAGACCATGGAAGAAGGCAAGGATCTGGAGTTTGTTGCCATTTTCGAGGTGCTGCCAGAGATCGAGTTGGGTGATCTGAGCAAGGTTTCTGTCGAGAAGCTGACCTCTGAAATCGCAGACAAGGATATCGACAACATGATCGATAACCTGCGTCGCCAGCAGGCCACCATGAAGGAAGTGAAGCGCAAGTCCAAGAACAAGGACGTGCTGACCATCGACTTCAAAGGCTTTATTGACGGCGAGGAATTTGAGGGCGGTGCCGCTGAAGGCCACCGTTTGACCCTCGGTTCCGGTCAGATGATTCCCGGCTTCGAAAAGGCTGTCCAGGGCGGCAAGGCCGGTGAGGACATGGAAATCGAAGTGACCTTCCCGGAGGATTACCATAACGAAGAACTCGCGGGTAAGCCTGCGAAGTTTGAGATCAAGATCCACAAGGTGGAAGAGCCCCAGTTGCCGGAGCTGGATACCGAATTTTTCAAGAAGTTCGGTATTGAGGCGGAAGATGAAGCCACTTTCCGTGAGGAAGTGAAGAAGAACATGGAGCGCGAGCTGAAGCAGGCGGTCTCCAATAAGGTTAAGAACGACGTGGTTGACGGCCTGCTTGAAAGCACCGAGCTGGATGTGCCGGCTGCTCTGGTTGATCAGGAAATTGATCGCCTGCGTCAGGACGCGGTTCAGCGCTTCGGCGGCCAGGTGGATTTCCAGCAGCTTCCGAAGGAAATCTTCCAGGAGCAGGCTGAGCGTCGCGTCAAAACCGGTCTGCTTTTCCAGGAAGTGGTCAAGCAGAACGACCTGAAAGCGGACCCTGCCAAGGTAGATGAAAAGATCCAGGAGATCGCATCTACGTATGAACAGCCTGAAGAAGTGGTTGCCCACTTCAACAGCAATCCTGAGCAGAAGTCCCAGATCGAATCTTCAGTGCTTGAAGATGCGGTTGTCGATTTTGTTCTGGATAAGGCCAAGGTCAAAGAGAAGAAGGTCAAGTACGAAGAAGCCGTTCAGGCTGGTCAGCCCCAGCGCTGATCCTGCCGGGGCCGGAACTGATTCCGGCCCTGCTGGCCGAATTCAGAAAACAGCCGGCTTGTCCGGCTGTTTTCATCTGGGCCTGCTGCTGGCAAAGTAAGAGGTGGAGTAACACCTATAATGAACGCCGTGGCGCGAGTCCACGACCCATTGTCCATAAGGAGTTCAGGCGCAAATGACGCAGAAACCAATTGATGGTCCCGCAATGGTTACCAATTCCGGCCTGGTGCCGATTGTTATCGAGCAGACGGCTCGGGGCGAACGTTCGTTCGACATCTACTCTCGTCTGCTCAAGGAGCGGGTGATTTTCATGGTTGGCCCGGTTGAAGACCACATGGCGAACCTGATCGTTGCCCAGCTGCTGTTCCTGGAATCCGAGAACCCGGACAAGGACATCCACCTGTACATTAACAGCCCCGGTGGGTCCGTTACTGCCGGTATGTCCATCTACGATACCATGCAGTTCATCAAGCCGGATGTTGCCACGCTCTGCGTGGGCCAGGCCGCGAGTATGGGTGCTTTCCTGCTGGCCGGTGGTGCTGAGGGCAAGCGCGCCTGCCTGCCGAATTCCCGGGTCATGATCCATCAGCCGCTGGGTGGCTATCAGGGTCAGGCGACCGACATCGAGATCCATACCCGTGAAATTCTCAAGATCCGTCATACCCTGAACTCGATCCTGGCCCACCATACTGGTCAGGAGCTGGATACCATCGCCAAAGACACGGATCGTGATAACTTTATGGATCCGGAGCAGGCGAAAGACTACGGGCTCATCGATTCTATACTTGATAAGCGCGTACCGAATAAATAATACTGCAAGTAATCGCATCATACTTGGCCGGCGTATGAGCCAGTAACGCCGGCAAACCAAGATCAGAGGTAATTCAATGGCAGATGAAAGAAACGGCAGGGGCGACGATAACGGCAAGTTGCTTTACTGCTCGTTTTGCGGAAAGAGCCAGCATGAAGTCCGAAAGCTCATTGCAGGGCCCTCGGTGTTCATCTGCGACGAGTGCGTTGACCTGTGCAATGACATTATCCGTGAAGAAATTCAGGAGAATGCCCAGGAAGAGGCCAGCGACCGGCTCCCGACACCCGCAGAAATCCGCGACACTCTGAATGAGTATGTTATTGGTCAGGACCGCGCCAAGGTTGTGCTCTCGGTAGCGGTTTACAACCACTACAAGCGCTTGCGCTACGGTGAAGGCAAGGCAGAGGTTGAGCTCGGCAAGAGCAACATTCTTCTGATCGGTCCGACCGGTAGCGGTAAGACGCTGTTGGCTGAAACTCTGGCGCGGATGCTGAACGTGCCGTTCACCATCGCGGACGCGACGACCCTGACCGAAGCCGGCTATGTGGGTGAGGATGTCGAGAATATCATCCAGAAGCTGCTTCAGAAGTGTGATTATGATGTCGACAAGGCTCAGCGCGGTATCGTCTACATTGACGAGATCGACAAGATCTCCCGCAAGTCAGATAACCCGTCAATCACCCGGGATGTGTCGGGTGAGGGTGTGCAGCAGGCGCTGTTGAAACTGATCGAAGGTACCGTGGCGTCGGTTCCGCCCCAAGGCGGACGCAAGCACCCGCAGCAGGAGTTTTTGCAGGTGGATACCGGCAACATCCTGTTCATTTGTGGCGGTGCATTTGCCGGCCTGGACAAGGTGATCCAGGAACGCTCCGAGCGGAGTTCCATTGGTTTCTCGGCTTCAGTAGTCAGTGAAGACGAAAAGAAGAGTACTGGCGACATCATTAAGGATGTGGAAACCGAGGATTTGGTCAAGTTCGGCCTGATTCCCGAGTTTGTGGGCCGTCTCCCGGTGGTCGCTACTCTGACCGAGCTGGATGAAGCTGCCTTGGTACAGATTCTGACCGAGCCGAAGAACGCCCTGACCAAGCAGTATCAGAAGCTGTTTGATATGGAAGGTGTCGAGCTGGATTTCCGGGAGGATGCGTTGCGGGCCGTGGCGCGAAAGGCCATGGAACGGAATACCGGTGCCCGCGGACTGCGCTCGATCATGGAAGCCACGCTGTTGGATACCATGTATCAGATCCCGTCCGAGCATGATGTAACCAAGGTTGTGATCGATGAAAGCGTGATTGACGGGGACTCCGAGCCCTTCAAGATTTACGCGAGCAGTGATCATGCCAAGGCGGTACCGGAAGACTGACCGGTTGGTCTGACATCAAGGTACACAGGAGAGGGGCGGAAACGCCCCTTTTCGCGTTCTGTTACCCCGTTTTCCCTCTCTGTTTCGTTTGGTAAAAAGATTGCAATTTATACGGGCGCCCCAATGAAGGGTGGTATGCTCAAAGAAACACCGTCAGAGGATTCCCTATGACCCGGATACCCGAAAATACTGTGCAAGAATACCCGTTGCTGCCGTTGCGTGATGTGGTGGTGTTCCCGCACATGGTGGTCCCGCTGTTTGTGGGCCGTGATAAATCCATTCAGGCGCTCGAAGCCGCAATGGAAGGAAGTAAGGAAATCCTCCTGGTGGCCCAGCGGGATGCCTCCACCGATGAGCCGGGCCCCGGTGATGTGTTTGATATGGGCACCCTGGCGACTGTGCTGCAGATGCTGCGGCTCCCGGATGGCACTGTGAAGGTGCTGGTTGAAGGCAATGCCCGCGCGACCATCAGCGACATTTCGGAGGGTGAGTATCTCTCCGGTGGTGCCGTGTTGATGGACGAGGAGGGACTGCCCGAGCGTGAACAGGACGTTCTGATCAAGACCCTGATGGATGAGTTCGAGAAGTACGTGAAGCTCTCGAAAAAGGTGCCGTCCGAGGTGTCCAACGCGTTGACCGGCATTGAGGAGCTGGAGCGCCTGGCCGATACCATGGCCGCGCATCTGGAAATGCGGATTCCGGAGAAGCAGGAGCTGCTGGAGGCGCTGGACGTGCGCAAGCGGGTCGATCTGCTTCTGGGCAAGCTCGACGGCGAGATCGATTTGATCGAAGTCGAGAAGCGCATTCGCGGCCGCGTCAAAAAACAGATGGAGCGCAGCCAGCGAGAGTACTACCTGAACGAGCAGATGAAGGCCATCCAGAAAGAGATGGGCAATCTGGGCGAGGGTAACAACGATTTTGAGGAGCTCGAGCAGAAGCTTGAGGAAGCCGGGCTGCCTGAAGAGGCTCGCAAGAAGACTGAGACCGAGCTGAACAAGCTCAAGATGATGTCACCGATGTCGGCTGAAGCCACCGTGGTACGTGGGTACATCGACTGGATGTTGGCGGTGCCCTGGAAGAAGCGCAGCCGGGTCCGTCACGACATCGAAAAGGCCCGAGAAATCCTCGATCGGGACCACTACGGGCTGGACGAGGTCAAGAAACGGATTCTCGAATACCTGGCGGTCCAGAGCCGCGTGAAGAAAGTGAAAGGCCCCGTGCTGTGCCTGGTTGGCCCTCCGGGTGTCGGTAAGACCTCGCTCGGGCAGTCGATCGCCAGAGCAACCAATCGCAAATACACGCGGATGGCGCTCGGTGGGGTACGCGACGAAGCCGAGATCCGGGGTCACCGGAAAACCTACATTGGCGCGCTTCCAGGCAAGCTGTTGCAGAAGCTGTCCAAGGTCGGGGTAAGAAACCCGCTGTTCCTGTTCGACGAGATCGACAAGATGGGCATGGATCATCGTGGCGATCCTGCCTCGGCACTATTGGAGGTGCTCGACCCGGAGCAGAACCACACTTTCAACGATCATTATCTGGAGGTGGATTACGATCTCTCTGATGTCATGTTCGTGTGTACTTCCAATTCCATGGATATTCCGCCGGCGCTGCTGGACCGGATGGAGATTATCCGCATCCCTGGTTACACCGAGGATGAGAAGGTAAACATTGCGTTGCGTTACCTATTGCCGAAACAAATCAAGGCGAATGGCCTGCGCAAGGACGAGCTGGTGATCCCTGAGGAAACCTTGAGGGACCTGATTCGTTACTACACCCGAGAAGCGGGCGTACGCGGCCTGGAGCGTGAGATCGCCAAGATCTGCCGTAAAGTTGTGCGCGAGCATGTCGAGAGCAATGACAAGGCCTCTGTGACCCTGCAGCCGGACGTGCTGGAGGATTACTCCGGGGTGAAGAAGTTCAAGTACGGTCTGGCGGAAGAAAAGAATCAGATCGGACAGGTGACCGGATTGGCCTGGACCCAGGTTGGCGGCGAACTTCTGACGATCGAATGTGCCTTGACCCCGGGTAAGGGGCGGGTCGTGAAGACCGGCTCCCTGGGGGATGTAATGCAGGAGTCAATCCAGACCGCCCTGACGGTGGTCCGCAGTCGCGCGCCGGGCTTGGGTATTGCCGATGATTTCCACGAGAAGCACGATCTGCACATCCACGTTCCCGAGGGTGCAACGCCAAAAGATGGCCCCAGCGCCGGTATCGGTATGTGTACGGCTCTGGTCTCTGCTCTGACCAAAATTCCGGTCCGGGCCGATGTGGCGATGACGGGTGAGATCACCTTGCGCGGTCGGGTTCTGGCCATCGGCGGGCTCAAGGAGAAACTGCTGGCGGCGCATCGCGGTGGCATCAAGACTGTGATGATTCCAGATGAAAATGTCAGAGATCTCAAAGAGATACCGGACAACATCAAGGAGTCCCTGGAAATCCGTCCGGTGAAATGGATCGACGAAGTTCTGGATATTGCGTTGGCCTATCCGCCCGAACCCCGTGCCGAAAATGAGTCTTCCGAGGCGGGTTCAGGCAAGCCTCGTGATGATGAAAGTGACAGTGCAGAACGCATAAATACGCACTAAAGCCATGATGAGTTGTTGACATGCCAGAGAGCCCGTTGGTATAACTGTTTCGCCGTGAAGCAGCCAATACCAAGGGCTCCCGCGCAGTAAGTGCCTATTCCGAACACCGGTTAAAAACCGCAAGGGATAAGAAAACTGAAGAATGGAATTCTCCGACCGCTTATGCGATAGTCGAGAACGTCCGAGAAAAAACAAACCAACCTATAACATCTTCAACCTGAAATCGAAGGGGTTTAGTGTGAACAAGTCCGAACTAATCGATGCAATTGCAGAGTCCTCAGATATTTCCAAAGCCGCCGCTGGCCGTGCTCTGGATGCTATGACCAACTCCATCACCGGTGCCCTGAAAAAAGGCGATCAGGTTACCCTGATCGGTTTTGGCACTTTCTCTGTTAAAGAGCGTGCTGCTCGCACCGGTCGTAACCCGCAGACTGGTGCCGAGATCAAGATTCCGGCCTCTAAAGTGCCTGGGTTCAAAGCAGGCAAGGCCCTGAAAGACGCCGTTAAGTAACGGTTCTTTCTCTGGCAACCCCTGTCGCAGAGGGTTGCCCAAGAAGAATTTAAGGCGCATTCCGGACAGGGTGCGCCTTTTTACGTTCGGCGCCCCAACGCTCATCGCCTAATGATAAAAACTGCACGACCTTGAACAGGATTCGGGAGAAACATGCTTCAAGATATTCGGGAAAATGCCCAGGGCACCATTGCCAAGATCATCATCGGTCTTCTGATCGTGTCCCTATCCATCTGGGGAATGGACGCCATTATTGGCGGGTTCTCCGGTGAGCCGGAAGTGGCGACAGTCAATGGTGAAGACATTACAGAGCGGGAGTTTCTTCGTCTGGTCCAGATGGAAAGCCAGCGTCGACTGTCGCGCATGGAAACCCCGGACCCTTCGCTACTGAACGAAGACCAGATTCGCACGGACGTGCTGGAATCCCTGATTCAGCAGGAAGTCCTGATTCAGGACGCTGGCAACCAGGGGCTGGCGCTGACCGATGCTGACATTGACGCGCTGATTACCCAGATGCCCCAGTTCCAGGTTGATGGCCAATTTAATCGAGACCGGTTTGTGTCGACGGTGCGCAACATGGGGATGGGCGTGGCCGAGTTCCGTGAGGCGATGCGCAAGCAGTACGTGGTCAACCAGATTCGGGCCGGTGTTGTGCAGAGTGGCGTAGCGGCGGATGAGAACGTGGCCCAGATTCTGCGTATCCAGAATCAGACCCGGGATTTCCGGATGTTGACGGTTCCCGACAGCGCCGTAGCTGAGCAGGTAGAGGTTACCGAAGAAGAGGTTCAGGCGTTCTACGACGAGAACAGCAGCGCGTTTCAACAACCGGATCAGGTTGATGCGGCCTACATTACATTGTCGTTGGGTTCGTTGGCAGACACCATCGACATCAGTGACGACGAGCTGCGGGCCTATTATGAAGAACGTGCCGACGACCTGGCCCGCGAGGAGCGTCGGGCATCGCATATCCTGATCGAGGATGGTGAAGGCGCCGATGACACCATGGCGACGATCCGGGAACGTCTCGCTGCCGGAGAGAGCTTTGCTGACCTGGCCAGGGAATACTCGATCGATACCGTATCCGCCGAGGAAGGCGGTGATCTGGGTTATGCCGGTCGAGGTGTTTACGATGAGGCGTTCGAGGAGGCACTCTTTGCCCTTGAAGAGGGGGAAGTCTCAGCCGCGGTGGAAACCAGCTTTGGTGTGCATCTGATCAAGCTCGACGATGTGCGTCGCTCCGAGGTTCCTGCGCTTGAGGAGATTGCCGATCAGCTTCGCAACGAACTGGCTCGTGACCGCGCTGAAGAGCGCTTTGCCGAGATTCGCACCCAGTTGGCGGATTCCGCTTACGCTGCCGACGATCTGGCGGGGCCGGCCGAAGAGCTTGGCCTGGAAGTTCGGGAGGCGACCGGGGTGAGCCGTAACGGTGGCATGGCGCCGTTCGATCACGAGGGTCTGGTTCGCCAGCTGTTCTCGGCCGATGTGCTTGAGGAAGGTTACAACACCGAGCTGATCGATGTCGGTGATAATGTCTCCGTGGTAGCTCGTGTCCGGGAATACCGTGAAGCGCAGCAATTACCTCTGGAGCAAGTGGCCGAGGATATTCGGGCTACGCTGACTGCAAGGGAGACCCGGAACGCTCTGAGTGAGAGGGCTGAAGAAATCATAGCCGGGCTTGAGGCAGGCCAGTCCCTCGAAGAACTGGGAGCCGGAGAATGGGTCGGCTACGAGGCGCAGTCCCGTAATGGGCAGGAAGTGAGTCCGGGCATAATGCGAACGGTCTTTTCCCTGGCGCGCCCGGCGGAAGGTGATGCCAGCTACGGCCAGTCGGTTAGTTCAGACCGTGCCGCGATTGTGGCGCTGGATGGCGTAAACGAAGGCGAGGTCCAAGAGGGCGGCGCCGAGTTTAACCAGCTGAGCCAGTTCCTGGCGTCTCTCGAAGGGCAGCGGGAGTACTCCGCGTATCAGCAGTTCCTTCGGAATCGAGCCGAAGTAGAGCGGCCATGAGATGTAGCAGGGAGTGGGGCTGGTAGTTGTGGCCCTGATGACAAAAAACCCGGGATTTCCCGGGTTTTTTTGTGGTCAGGCTCAGGGTTTACTCTGACGGAAAGCGTGTGGGTTTGAGGCTTTCCTTGATTTTCTTGAGGTGCCCGAGAAAGTCGGCGCCCCGTTTGAGCGTCACTCCGGTTGCCAGGATGTCGATCACGGTCAGGTGAATGATTCGGGAGGACATGGGCATATAGACTTCCGTGTCCTCGGGTGCCGTTACACCCAGGACCGTCGTGCAGATTTCAGCAAGCGGAGATTGAGGGTTGGTGATGCCGATAACCGTGGCGCCGTTTGCTCGGGCAAGCTTGGCGATATCGACCGTCTCCCGCGTGCGGCCGGTGTACGAAATCAGAACAATGACGTCACCCACATTAGCCCCGGCGGCAACCATCCGCTGCATCAGCGCATCGTCGTAGGACATCACTGGAATATTGAAACGGAAAAACTTGTGCTGGGCGTCCAGGGCTACTGCGGCGGACCCGCCCATCCCGAAGAAATTGATCTGCTTGGCCTGGATCAGGTAGTCGATGGCCATGGCCAGTGCCTTCGGGTCAAGTGCCTGGCGGGCCTTGTCCAGGCTGGCAATGGTGCTCAGCATGATCTTGTCTGAAAATTCGGCCACGGTGTCGTCCGGTTCGACATTCTGGCCGACATAGGGTGTACCGGTAGCAATGCTTTGCGCCAGTCTTATCTTGAAATCCGGAAAACCGGTGGCAGAGAAGCCCCGGCAAAAACGGTTTACCGTGGGTTCGCTGACTTCTGCGGCACGGGCAAGGGCAGCTATGCTGTAACGAGTGGCCGCGCTGGGGTCCCGAAGAATGGCTTCGGCCACTTTTCGCTCCGATTTGTTGAGGCTGTCCAGTCGGGCCTGGATGTCTTCAAGCAGATTGTCGTCGCGGTGCGCCTGGTTCGCAGCCATTTAAGGTACTCCCTGAATCTTGGCGATCGTTTTTTGAAACGCGCAGATTATACCGTGTTTTTCGGTATTATAGGGTAGTAAAAGTATCATTAAGTGGTTTTTTTGCTTGGATTAACCGATTTCCGGTGTCATTATTTTGGTAAGATTACTACATTATTGGCTGTCCGGGCGGTTCTCGGGATTGCCTCACCCACCAGAGAGAAGGAATCAATGGTCAACAAAGTCGATACCCGGTGTGACCTGATGCTTTTTGGCGCCCTGGGCGACCTGGCCCAACGCAAGCTTTTTCCAGCCTTGTACCAACTTGAACGCGCCAATCTGCTGGCTGAAGGCAGTCGCATCCTTGCCATAGCGCGGACCGAGACTGATACAGCGGCGGTGCGGAAGCAACTGGGCGAGAAGCTTGGGCAACATGTGAGGGCTGATGAGTTCGAGGCGCCCGTGGTCGAGAAATTCCTTGAGCGCGTGGATTTTCAGCGGCTGGATTTTAATGACCCGGATGGGTTCGAGGTGCTCAATGAGTGGCGCGACGATGCCAATAATGAGCTGATTGTCTACATGGCAACGCCTCCTGCGATGTACGGGGTGATTGCCCGCAATCTCCGGGCGGCAAGCTGTTGTACCGAGAAGACTCGCGTTGTGGTGGAGAAGCCCATCGGTCACGATCTCGAATCTTCCAGGGTGATCAATGACGAGCTGGGAGAGGTTTACAACGAAAACCAGTTGTTCCGGATTGATCATTACCTGGGCAAGGAAACGGTCCAGAATCTGATAGCCCTGCGCTTTGCAAACAACCTCTTTGCCTCGCAGTGGGACCAAAACCACATCTCCCATGTCGAGATTACCGTTGCCGAGAGCGTGGGCATTGAGGGGCGCTGGGGGTATTTCGACAAGGCTGGCCAGATCCGGGACATGATCCAGAATCACCTGCTCCAGCTGCTGTGCCTGATTGCAATGGATCCACCATCCGATCTGTCCGCTGACAGCATCCGGGACGAAAAAGTGAAGGTGCTGAAGGCCTTGCGGCGGGTCACCCCGGACATGATGGAGAGTCGCGTTGTGCGCGGCCAATACACTGCCGGCACCAGCAACGGCAAGCCGGTCCCGGGCTACCTGGAGGAGGAGGGCGCCAACAAGGGCAGTGATACCGAAACCTTTGTGGCCCTGAAAGCAGAAATCGAGAACTGGCGTTGGTCGGGTGTGCCGTTCTACATCAGGACCGGCAAGCGCCTGCCCGAGAAGCTGTCCCAGATCATCATTCACTTCAAGCCGGCTCCCCATTACATCTTCGATCCGGATCAGAAGCACCTGGCCAACAACAAGCTGATCATTCGTTTGCAGCCGGACGAAGGCATGTCACTGAAAATCCTGACCAAGGATCAGGGCCTGGACAAGGGAATGCGCCTCCGGCAAGGGCCGCTGGAGCTGACCTTTTCCGAGACCTTTGATACCGATCGCATTCCGGATGCCTACGAGCGTTTGTTGTGGGAGATCATGAAAGGTAATCAGTACCTGTTTGTCCGCCGTGACGAAGTTGAGCACGCCTGGCGATGGGTGGATCAGGTGATCCGCAACTGGCGTGACAGCGGCGAACCGCCGAAGCGCTACGCCGCAGGAACCTGGGGGCCGGTGGCGTCGATTGCCATGATCACTCGCGACGGGAGGAGCTGGTATGAGGACGCCTGAGATTGACTGGCCCGAGGGCGTGCAGGTGCATTTAGGTGAGGATTCGGAGCAGGTGGCACTGAACCTGGCGGAAGCCGTAGCAGGATTTCTCAGAGAGCGGCTCGCGCTGGCGTCAAGGGCCAGTCTGGTGGTCTCGGGTGGGTCAACGCCGCTGCCGTTTTTTCGAGCGCTGTCGAGGGAAAACCTCGACTGGCATCGGGTTGATCTCCTGCTTGCCGATGAGCGGTGGGTGCCGGAGGACGATCCGGCAAGCAATACCCGGCTGGTGCGGGAAAACCTGCTTCAGGGGCATGCGGCGGACGCCAATTTTCTCTCCCTGAAGCAGCCGGGAGCTACGCCACAGGAGGGCCTGGAGGCGGTCAAGGCGGAGCTGGCTGGCCTGGCGTTGCCCCTTGATGTGCTGATCCTGGGGATGGGGAATGATGGCCATACGGCGTCTCTGTTTCCGGATGCCCCGGAGCTTGCTGAGGCCATGAGCCCTGATTGCCGGGAGCTGGTTGCTGCGAGCACACCGCCATCCCAGTCTCAACAGCGCGTCACCCTGACCTGGCCGCCGCTGAGGGATGCCCGTTTTACTGCGCTTCACCTCAAAGGAGGCGACAAACTCGAGACGCTCCGGCGCGCGATGGCGGTGCCGGACGATGTCATGTCGATGCCGATTCGCGGCTTTCTCAAGCCCGGCCTGAATGTGTTCTGGAGTCCCTGAATCCGGCGCTGAATGTTTCTCTGGAGAAGATTATGACCCAGCTTTCTGATTTCCATCGCAAGCGCGTCCGCTCAGTGCTGGAAGCGTCGCCTCTGGTACCGGTGATTGCGATCAAGAATCTTGAGGATGCCGTGCCGTTGTGCCAGGCGCTGGTCGATGGCGGTATTAATGTGCTTGAGATTACCCTGCGGACGGAGCATGGCGTGGATGCCATCAAAGCGGTTCGTGCGGCCATTCCCGATGCCTGGGTGGGCGCCGGTACCGTCACCAGCATAGCCCAGTACCGTCAGGTGGAGGCGGCCGGTGCCCAGTTCGTCATTACACCCGGTGTAACCGAAGCCATTCTCGAGTTTGGCTTGACCTCCGAAGCGCCATTACTGCCTGGTATCGCGACCGTTTCAGAGCTGATGATGGGCTACGCCCTCGGCTACCGGGAGTTCAAATTCTTCCCGGCGGAAGTCGCTGGCGGTGTTCCGGCATTGAAGGCCTTCAGCGGCCCCTTCGGCGACGTCACCTTTTGCCCAACCGGTGGTATTCGCCGTAACACGGCCGGCAGTTACCTGGCGCTGAAGAATGTTCAGGCTGTTGGGGGCTCCTGGTTGACCCCGGGCGACGTGGTTGCCGCCCGGGATTGGGCTCGGATTACCGAGATCGCGCGCGGGAGTCTGGCCGTTCTGTGACGCTTTAGCGAATGTCCGAGCCGACCCGAACAATTTTCATGGTGTTGGTGCCGCCCTGGGCATTCACATAGTCGCCCTTGGTGATGACCACCAGATCATTCTCATTGACGACGCCACGGTTCACCAGCTCCGATACCGCCAGGGCATTGGTGCGTTCATTGGGGATTTTGGCGGAATCAAACGGGATGGTCTGAACGCCACGGAACAAAACCACGCGGTGTTGGGTCGAGTGGTGCCGGGAGAACGCAAAAATCGGCAGGCTGGACTTGATGCGGGACATCAGTCTGGGGGTGGCGCCGGTTTCGGTCATGCAGATGATGGCGGAGACCCCTTCAAGGTGGTTGGCCGCGTACATGGCCGACAGGGCAATAGCCTCGTCCACGCGTTCCATGCTTTCGTGAATCCGGTGCTTGGACTGATGCATCGATGGATGCTTTTCCGCCCCCAGGCAGATCCGAACCATCGCTTCCACGGCCTCTTTCGGGTAATCGCCAACGGCGGTTTCCGCCGACAGCATCACCGCGTCGGTGTAGTCCATCACGGCGTTGGCTACGTCTGAGACTTCGGCCCGGGTTGGCATGGGACTGGTGATCATGGATTCCATCATCTGGGTGGCGGTAATCACCGCCCGGTTCAGGACCCGTGCCCGGTTGATGATGTGCTTCTGAACGCCTACCAGCTCCGCGTCGCCGATTTCCACCGCCAAGTCACCACGGGCAACCATCACAGCGTCGGAGGCCTCAATCACGGCGTCAAGGGCGGCTTCATCGTGCGCCAGCTCGGCCCGCTCAATTTTGGCCACGAGGCCTGCGTCTGACCCGGCATCCTTCAGGAGTCGGCGGGCCGTATACATGTCCTCTGCGGTTCGTACGAAGGATACCGCCACATAGTCCGCGCCCAGGCGGGCTGCAGTGACGATGTCCTGCTTATCCTTCTCTGTCAGGGCGTCTGCCGACAGGCCGCCTCCGCGTTTGTTGAGCCCCTTGTTATTCGAGAGCGGTCCGCCGATGAGGACCGTGGAGGTGATGCTCTGGGCGTCGACAGAGGTCACTTCCATTTCGATGCGGCCGTCATCCAGGACCAGAATGTCGCCTGGCTCGACATCTTCGATCAGTTGCTCGTAATCGATTCCGACCCGTTCCGCAGTGCCAGCTTCCTTGTCCATTGAGGCATCCAGAACGAAGGTCTGGCCGGCAGCAAGGGTGACCTTGTTGTCGGTAAATCGTGCGATGCGGAGTTTCGGTCCCTGAAGATCTGCCAGCAGCGCTACAAAGCGACCCTGGGCGGCGGCAGCCTCACGGACCTGGCGCGCCCGGCCAATGTGTTCTTCGGCGCTGCCATGGGAGAAGTTCAGTCGGGTGACGTCGACACCGGCACCGATGATGGCGGCGAGGGATTCGGGGGAGTCGGTCGCGGGACCGAGAGTGGCGACAATCTTGGTGCGCCTTAGCATGTGTGGTGTCCTTTGGTTAGTCGGGAGTGTCTTGTTAATAATAGTGTAATAGCCCGTGCCGGTCAGAATTACTGGTTAGCCTGGATCAGGGCTATGGCGTTATCCAGCATTCGGTTCGAAAATCCCCACTCATTGTCGTACCAGGCCATGACTTTTACGTGACGGCCCAATACGCGGGTGTGGTTGCCGTCGAAAACACTGGATAGGGCATTGTGGTTGAAGTCTACGCTGACCAGTTTCTCCATGTTATAGCCGAGAATGGGGCTGGTCTCGGCCGCCGCCCTGACCGCCTCGTTGATTTCCTCAACGGTGGTGTCCCGGCCGGCGATGAAGCCGAAGTCCACCAATGAGACATTGATGGTGGGGACCCGGACAGCCAGGCCATCGAGTTTGCCATCGAGTTCCGGTATCACCTTGCCAATGGCAGCGGCGGCCCCGGTTTTGGTTGGAATCATCGACTGCGTAGCCGAGCGGGCACGGTACAGGTCCGAGTGGAAGACGTCGCTGAGTTTCTGGTCATTCGTGTAGGAATGAATGGTGGTCATAAGGCCGCTTTCGATGCCCACGGTCTTGTGCAGAGCTTCAACGACGGGCGCCAGGCAGTTGGTGGTGCAGGAGGCATTCGAGATTACGTCATGCTCTCGGGACAGGATCTGATGATTGACGCCGTAAACCACGGTAGCGTCGGCGTCAGGGGAGGGGGCAGAGATGATGGCTTTGCGGGCTCCGGCTCTGAGGTGCGCGGCTGCGGCATCGCGTCGGGTGAAGAGGCCGGTACACTCGAGCACGACGTCGACATGGAAATCCCGCCAGGGCAATTCTTCGGGATTGCGAGCGGCGGAAATGGCGATGCGGTCACCATTCACCGTCAGTGATTCCGCATCGTGGCCTACCACGCCTTCAAAACGACCGTGGACGCTATCATACTTGAGCAGATGTGCATTGGTTTCGGCATCACCAAGGTCATTGATCGCCACTACCTGAAGCTGCTTCCGGTACTCGTTTTCATAAAGTGCCCGGAGAGCATTGCGACCGATCCTTCCAAAGCCGTTGATTGCGATGCGGATAGTCATCGTCCGACTCCTCGGTTGTTGGTTTTGTCGTTTTCCTTATTTTGTGTAGTAAATAATACAATAAAAGTGGCTTTTTTGAACGTATGGCAGCTGATAAATCCGTAAAAAGAAAGTAAAGTTACGTCTATGTAGGCGTCCAACCAGTCAGTTTAATGGAGCTCATCATGCACCCGATCGTCGACAAGGTTACACAGCGAATCATTGACCGCAGTCGGTCCAGCCGGCAGGACTATCTCAACCGGATGAATGAGCTGAAAGACCAGTCCCCCCATCGGAGCAGCCTTTCGTGCGGAAATCTGGCGCATGGTTTTGCAGCTTGTGCTCCCGGCGACAAGGACGCACTGAAGTTCATGAACAAGGCCAACGTCGCTGTCGTGTCTGCCTACAATGATATGCTTTCGGCCCACCAGCCCTATGAAAAGTTCCCGGATATTATCCGGGAGGCAGCCCACGGCATGGGGTCAGTCGCCCAGTTTGCGGGGGGCACGCCGGCCATGTGTGATGGCGTAACCCAGGGGCAGCCGGGTATGGAACTCAGCCTTTTTTCCCGCGACACCATTGCCATGAGTACCGCAGTGGCGCTGAGTCATAATATGTTTGACGCCACCTTGCTTCTGGGGATCTGTGACAAGATTGTTCCCGGGCTGCTGATTGGCTCCCTCAGCTTTGGTTATCTGCCGACCATCCTGGTTCCGGCCGGTCCGATGCCGTCGGGTTTGCCAAACAAGGAGAAGCAGCGCATTCGACAGCTTTATGCCGAAGGTAAGGTTGGGAGGGATGAGCTGCTGGAGGCCGAAAGCAAGTCTTACCACAGTCCCGGTACTTGCACGTTCTACGGCACGGCCAACAGCAATCAACTGCTGGTGGAGGTAATGGGGCTGCACCTGCCCGGTGCCGCCTTTGTGAATCCCGGTACCCCGCTTCGGGATAGGCTGACCCGGGTGGCGACGGAGCAGGTGATTCGATTGTCCAAACCCCATGGCGGCGAGCTCGGTCTGGGCGATATGGTTGACGAGAAAAGCATCGTCAATGCGCTGGTCGCCTTGCTGGTGACCGGCGGATCAACCAATCACACCATTCACTGGATTGCCATTGCCCGCGCCGCCGGCATCATCATCGACTGGAACGACTATGCGGAGTTGTCCTCGGTGGTGCCCTCCATGACCCGCATCTATCCGAACGGCCAGGAAGATGTGAACGCCTTCCATGAGGCAGGCGGCACCCCGTTTCTGATTCGTGAGCTGCTGAATGGCGGGTATCTGCACAACGATGTCGAGACTGTGGTGGGGCACGGTCTGGACCGGTACTCCCGGCATCCCGTCCTGGAGGGTGATAACCTGGCCTGGCAGCCGGCACCGGCGAAAAGTCTGCGTCCGGAAGTGCTCAGTTCGGCGGCTGAGCCCTTTGCCCCGGATGGGGGATTGCGTGTTCTGGATGGCAATCTGGGACGGGGGGTTATCAAGGTGTCGGCAGTGGCGGAGGAACACCGCAGAGTGGAAGCCCCGGCGGTGGTTTTCGATGATCAGAACGAACTGAAAGCAGCGTTCGATGCCGGCGATCTGGACAAGGACTGCATCGTCGTTGTGCGCTTCCAGGGGCCAAAGGCTAATGGTATGCCGGAGTTACACAAACTGACCCCCTACCTGGGCGTCCTTCAGGATCGGGGTTACAAGGTCGGTTTGGTGACCGACGGCAGAATGTCCGGGGCCTCAGGCAAGGTGCCCGCGGCTATTCATGTCTACCCGGAAGCGCTTGATGGCGGGCCATTGGCTCGGGTCCGGGACGGTGACCTGATCTGCCTCGATGCACAGACTGGCCGTTTGAGCGTCGAGGTTGACCATCACGAGTTTGTAGAACGGGGTTCGGTCAAAGCTGACCTTAGCGGATACCATCACGGTTACGGTCGGGAGTTGTTCGGCTGGATGCGCCGTTCTGCGAGTACCCCCGAGGAGGGCGCCAGCTTTTTCTGGAATCATAACGCATGACCGCAGATCATTACGCCCTGGTAGGGGATATTGGTGGTACCAACGCCCGGTTTGCACTGGTCGAGCAGGGCAGTAGCCGGCTGGAAGCCGTTGAAGCCCTGCCATGCAGGGATTACGGCAATTTCGAGGATGCCGTGGTGGACTACCTCAGGCGCGCCGGCGTGGCAGCTGTTTCCGAAGCCTGCTTTGCGGTGGCCTCTCCGGTGAGCGGTACCCGGGTACGGATGACCAATAACCACTGGTGCTTCGACACCGACGAGATCCGGTCCCGGTTTGGCTGGCAGTCTTTCAAGGTTGTAAATGACTATACGGCCATGGCGCTGGGCGTGCCTCACGTTGGTTCAGATAGGCTGGTTCATGTTTGTGGCGGGCCGGGCGATGCCCGCGGGCCCCGGCTGGTGATGGGCCCGGGAACCGGCCTGGGTGTCTCCGCTCTGGTGCCCATTAGCCACGGCTGGGTGCCCCTGATGACCGAAGGTGGTCATGTGGACTTTGCGCCCACCGACGATACTGAAATGGCCGTCCTGCGCATCTTGAAAGCCCGCTTTGGTCGTGTGTCCGTGGAACGGATTCTGTCCGGCCAGGGGTTGCTGAATCTTTACCGGGCCCACGCGGAAATCCAGGGTGTTGCCGCTCCGCTGGACGCGCCGGACAAAGTCACCGCGGCGGCACTGGGACAGGCGGATGCTTTGGCACGTCACACCTTGCGGCATTTCTGCGAAATTCTGGGACGGGTTGCCGGCAATGCGGTGCTGACGTTGGGCAGCACCGGCGGCGTCTATCTCTGTGGTGGCATCCTGCCCCGCTTTCTCGATTTCTTCCTTGAGAGCCCCTTTCGGGTGGGCTTCGAAGACAAGGGTCGCATGCGCCCACTGGTCGAGCGTACTCCAGTCTATGTGGTGACCGAGCCCCACACCGGTCTTCTGGGTGCGGCTGAGGCGCTGGGGAATCCGGAGGTCTAATCCATGCCGGCGGGCCTCGGCGCTGATTACAGATAGTGAATCAGTTGCGTCTGGTCTAACCGGTACTGCTGGTTATAAACGCCGTTCTCTGCCCGTTTTCCGGCTGCCAATACCATGGTGACCAGCCCTTTCCTGGGAATTTTCAGCAGTTTTTTCACCCGGCATTCATCGAAGCCTTCCATCGGACAGGAGTCATACCCGTGGGCCCGGAGGGCCAGCATCAGGTTTTCGGCGGCCAATGCGGTTGATTTGGTGGCCCAAACTTTCATTTCATTGGCTGAATAGGGGCCCCTTGGAACCGGGCGGGACAGTCCAACCACGTACCCGGCGGCCTTCTTCGCAACGCCCAGAAGACCCAGTGGTCCCTGGCTGTAATGGATTGGAGCAATCTTGCGGTAGTACTTTTCGACAATCGGCGGGAGTTTCTCTTCAGGCCATTCCTCGACCGCGAGGCGGGCGTGGTTCCGCCATGTGTCGGTGCGGGCAACAATGGCAATCAGGACCGGTGCGGTTTTGGCCGCATTCTGCCCGAGGCAGGCGTCGGCCAGCCTGGATTTCAATTCCGGCGTGCGAACCACATAAAACTCCCAGGGCTGCAAATTGCTTGAGTTGGGAGCGAGTGTGGCCAGATCGAGGCAGTCCGCGAGGACGTCGTCCGGCACCGGTTCGTCCCTGAATCGACGTATCGAACGTCGGCTGCGCACCACTTTTCGAAACTCTTCCACGTTGATGTCCGGGAGAGCGCCTGCCTTAGCATTCATAACGGTTCCTTTTGTGTTCGTGTCGCTCTATGGTTACGGGAAAGTGTGAGTTATGCAATCGCTGGGACGACGATGGATCAATGACTGACAATCTTGCCAAGTTACCCTTCCAGGAACTGGTTCGACGGGTAAGGGCCTGTACCATCTGCAAGGATGTGCTGCCGTCTGGCCCAAGGCCAGTCATCCAGTTGTCGGAGTCGTCTCGCATTCTGGTGGTCGGACAGGCGCCCGGTCGCCGCGTTCACGACACCGGGCTCCCCTTCAATGATCCCAGCGGTGACCGGTTGCGCGATTGGATGGGGGTGACCCGGGACACCTTCTACGATGAGCAGAAACTGGCCATTCTGCCGATGGGGTTCTGTTACCCGGGGACGGGAAAATCCGGTGATCTGCCCCCGCGCCCGGAGTGCGCACCGGCCTGGCGACAGGTTCTGCTTGATCGCTTGCCGGATATTGAATTGACGCTGGTGATTGGCCGGTACGCCCATGCCTGGCATCTGCCGGATGGCGAGGTCTCGGTGACGGGTAATGTACAGAACTGGAAGCGCTTCTGGCCAGACGTGGTGCCAATGCCGCACCCCAGCCCCCGCAACAATCTGTGGTTACGCAGGAATCCCTGGTTTGAAGAGGTCACTGTCCCGGCGCTGCGGGCGCGAATTGCCTCGATCCTGGCAGAGACCTGATCATCAGGCGCTGTGGTGCATGGCTGTTTCGTGCGGATTCGCTCCTTGCTGCCTCTGAAGAAAGTGATCGAGGTTTTCGACATCCTGCTCTGTCGCGTAGAGCCCCTGTTTGGTGCGGCGCCACAGTATGTCTTCAGCGTCCATGGCCCATTCGGCTTCAGTGAGATAACGAACCTCGGTGGCGTAAAGCGTGCCCGCGAAATGCTGGCCGAGATCCTCCATCGAGCTGCAGTCGCGCAGGAAGGCGTAGGCGCTGGTTCCATAGGTTCTCGCATAACGGCTGATCACGTTCGCCGGTAACCAGGGGAAGTCATGCTGCAGGCGGGCCGACAGGTTTTCCTGGTTGTCGAAATCGCCTCCCGGCAGAACGGCGTTCTTGGTCCAGGGCCCCTTTGCCTGCGGAAAGAACTGACAGAGTTTGTCGGTGGCCGCCTCCGCCAGTTTCCGGTAGGTCGTGATCTTTCCACCGAAGACCGAAATCAGGGGCGCCTTGCCCGGATCACTGCTGACTTCAAAGGAATAGTCCCGGGAGGCTTTGTGTGCGTTTTCCTCTTCGCCGTCCATCAGGGGACGAACGCCGGAATAGGACCAGACAACGTCATCAGCGTCGAGTTGACGCTTGAAATGTGCGTTCACGATATCGAGAAGGTACTTGGTCTCTTCCGGGGAGATTCGCGCCTGTTTGGGATCTCCTTCGTACTCGACATCCGTCGTGCCTATCAGTGAAAACTGGTCTTCATAGGGAATCACGAACACGATGCGCTCGTCCTCGTTTTGCAGGATGTAGGCTTCGGTGCCTTTGTTCAGGCGGGGCACAACGATGTGGCTGCCCTTGACCATGCGAATGGCTCTGGGCGCAGGCATAGAAAAGGTCTCACCGAACAGTTTGCTCACCCAGGGCCCGGACGCGTTGACAATGGCCCGGGTGGTGACCATTTGTTCGGTGCCGTCCCGCGTATCACTGAGCGTCACCTTCCAATTGCTGGTGCCTCGCTCGGCCTTCACGCATTTGGTCCGGGTCATGATCCGGGCGCCGGACTGCTGGGCCTTTTTTGCCGTCAGTACGACCAGCCGGGCGTCGTCTACCCAGCCATCGGAATATTCGAAACCTTTGGTAAGCTCGGGTTTCAGCGGGTCGGAACTGTCGAACCTGATTGATCGGGAGCCGGGCAGCAGCTCCCGCTTGGCCAGATGGTCGTACAGAAACAGTCCGGTCCGGATCATCCAGGCCGGCCGCAGGTGAGGGCGGTGAGGCAGCCGGAAGCGCATGGGCCACATGATGTGCGGAGAGTTCCGGAGCAGTGATTCACGTTCGGAAAGCGCCTCGCGGACCAGTCGGAACTCATAATGCTCGAGGTAGCGCAGCCCACCGTGGATCAGTTTGCTGCTGCTGGACGATGTGGCCGAGGCCAGATCATTCATTTCACAAAGCAGAACCTTGAGACCACGCCCTGCCGCATCCATCGCGATGCCTGTACCGTTCACGCCGCCACCGACGACAACAACGTCAAAGGTGTCCTGTTCCTTGGTCATGGCTGGTCTTCTCCTTCCTCTCTGGTAATAGTGCGACCCTGCGTTGCACACTTTTCATTCGATTTCGAGCATTATGCGAAAGTCTGAAATATTCGTAAAGGAAAAATAAGAAAATAAACGAACATTCTGGGTTGGATCAGAGGGCGCTACACAGGGCGCGAGAGTTCGCATTCAGACGATGTGAAGTTTGACGTCGTGTTCGGTCAGCAGTTGGCGAATGTCCAGTGGAGGCTGGGCGTCGGTGAAGACGTGATCGGCCTGGGTGATGTTGCCCAGGCGAACCATGGCATTGCGGCCGAATTTGGTGTGGTCTGCGGCAAGGAGGACCTGATCCGAATTGGCGATGATTGCCTGGGCCACACGGACCTCCCGGTAATCGAAGTCGAGCAGTGAGCCATCGTCGTGGATGCCGCTGATGCCGATGATGCCGAAATCCATCTTGAACTGATTGATAAAATCACGGGTGGCCTCACCCACGATACCGCCGTCTCGATTCCGGACCTCGCCACCGGCGATGATCACGTGGAAATCTTCCTTGGCAGAGAGGATGGAGGCGACGTGCAGGTTGTTGGTGACAATCTGGAGATTGTTCTTTGCCAGTAGGGCCCTGGCGATCGTCTCCGTGGTGGTGCCAATGTTGATGAACATCGAAGCGTTGTCGGGGATCATTTCAACCAGGGCTTCGGCAATCCGTTCCTTGGCCTCCAGGTCCATAATCTTGCGGGCCTGGTAGGCCGTGTTGACCGTACTCGAGTCGATACCCGCACCACCGTGGTGGCGGCGAAGCTTCTTTTCCCTGGCCAGTTCGTTGAGGTCGCGGCGGATGGTTTGAGGCGTTACCTTGAATTGATCGACCAGTTCCTCCGTGGTTACGAATCCATTCTGCTGGATCAGCTCCATGATCAGGTCCTGTCGGCGACGCTGTGCCATTCACACTTCCTCTGCCTTGGTAATGTTCTAACGCGAAATCCGAACCGCTTCGAGCGAATCCTCAAGTCTAGTGATTTTCAGGGGGTTATGCAGCCTTTGATGAGGCAGGCCTCACCAAAGGTCCCGACCTTTTGATCATCCTCAAAGTGTCAGCGGCTTGCCAGCCTGAGCACGCCGATCCTCCCATTCCGCACGGGTTTGGGTTGCCTCATTTCCCGGCATCGAATCGATGATATTGAAGTAATCGGAGCTGTACTGGTCGGCAACCACCGTGTTGCGGGGTTTGACCTTGACCACATACACCGTCTGTTCGTTCTGGTGGTCAAATTCACGCCATTGCTGCTCGTCTTTCAGGAACGTATAACGGTGCCCCTCGAGAGCGGCCCGGACACTGGAGGTGTTGGTGGTGCCGGCCCGTTCCACGGCTTCCTTGTACTGATACACGATGCTGTACGCCGATGCAGCGGCAGAGGATGGCCGCATTTCGTAGCGACTTGAGAAGGCTTCGACGAATTCCTTGCCCCGGGGGTAATTTTTCTCGTAAGGCGCGTTCCAGACCCAGGGCGCGCCACCGACGATGCCTTCCATGATGGTGGGGCCGACCTGGCGGGCCATGCCCAGGGTCAGGTTGGGCACCACAATCTGGACTTTGTCGGTCAGGCCCATCTCGTAAGCGACATTCAGGGCACGAACCATATCGTCCCCAAACAGGACCAGCATCAGCACCTTGGCGTCACTGGCCGCCGCTTTTTCCAGTGCTTCCCGGAAATCATTGATCAGTGCCCGCGGAAATGGAGTCTTAACGCCAGGGTGATGGGTGGCGTTTTCGGTCTCGGAGAACTTGCGCACTGATTCCTCAACGGACCAGCCCCAGGTGTAGTCGGCGGTAATGTAGAAGTATTTTTCACCGGCGTGGTTGCGCTTGAGATATTGGCTGAGCGCCTTGGCGGTCATCCAGGCATTGTAGGGCTCCCGGAACATATGCCCATGGCCTTCGCTGCCGGTGGTGGCGTTGGAGTAGGTCAGTGTTCCGAAATAGAGTCGATCACGGTCCCGGGCCGCCTTGCCGGAGGCAATGGCCACGGCGCTTGAGACACCACCGAAGACCATCTCCGCGCCTTCTCGGTCGATCATCTCGGCGGTATTTTTGGCCCCTTGTGCCGGTTCCCCGCGTGTGTTGCGGATGACCAACTCCAGTTGCCGGCCCATAACGCCGCCGGCTTGGTTGATTTCGTCCACGGCGAGGAAGGTGCCGAGTCGTTGTTGCAAACCCTGATCCTTGTAGCGCCCGGTCTGGGGATAATTCAGTCCGATCTTCAGGGTTTCAGCGGATACGGTGGTTACTGCCAGCAATAGCAGGCAGGCAGAAAAGACTGCTTTTCTGAAAGTCATGGATGTTAGCTCCAGCATGCCGCACCGGGTCAGCATGGCGCGGCTGGTTCTTTGTTATTTGGTTCTTGACCGGAGCTAAGTTTCCGTGGCTAACGACAGGTCAACAATGGGACTTAGGTTGAAGATTGGGTAACAAATTGTAGGCCCTGAAAAGGGCCGTTGTTCCCCGGGTTGTGGGATTCCAATGGCGCGCAGGCAATCCCTGTCATCTCAGTTCTGACCGTAGACCCGTTCGCCGTCGAACCGGTAGTAGCCGGCGGCTTCCTCGGAGCGGATGACTTCGGCCATGTCCTCACCGAACATCTCTTCCGCTGCCTGTTCCAGCGTTTCCTGTCGCTCGGGGCCTTCTTCGTACTTGGCCATGATCGCTTCCCGTTTCGCCTGATAGCGATCGCCCTGGCTCCAGCGTTCGTCACGGGTTCTGTCGAGTTCACTCCAACGGTTCAGCGCGGTTTCCTTCATGCCAAGCTCAGACCGGATTGCACGCAGAGTGTCGTAACGTTCTGGGGCTGACTGCTGATGAAGGGTTTGCTGAACCGATGACAGAGTGAGGAACCTGTCGGTCAGTTCCTGGCGCCGGCTTTCCAGTAGCCGGTTGGCCTGCTCGCCAAAAGCCTGTTCGATGGCTGCGTGGTAAGCCTGTGCTTTGCGAACGGGGGTGCCGGAATCCGAATTAATGCTCTGCAGAGACTGGGCGAGGGCCCGGTTTTGCAGTTCCGCCTGCCAGATAATCTCGGCCTCATCGCCAAACAGTTCCCGCCGCTTGGACCAGATGAAATCCCGGCGTTCGTCGGGTGTCATGGCTCTCAAAGCGTACCGTTCCCGCTCCATGAAGGTCTGATAGGCGAGTAGGGAAGTCATCCGCTGCGTCAGCGCCTCATGCTGATTCGGGAACCAGGCCTGTAACAGGGCCAGCATATTCTCACGCCAGTGCTCCGGATCTATCTGCGCAAGGTAACGCATCAGCTCTTCCAGCATGCGAATCTGGGACTTCGGGTGCGCCAATTGCGCCCCGTATTTTTCGAGCAGCTGGTTTCGGACCTGATCAAGATCACTGTTCTCTGGCGCCACCGACGGCGCCGGCTTTGGAGCCGACTGGGCGGAGGTGGTCTCTGCGGTTTGGGCGGCTGCAACGGTCGGAGGTGCGCTTTGCTTGGGTTGCTCGGCATCCGGAATGAACCAGGCGGCGGCAGCCAAGCCGATTGCCAGCGCACCCAGGGTCAGGCTTTTTGTTTTGGTCAGCGTCATGTTGTCCCGTTTCCGTTATTTTTGTGGTGTTCGGTCGGAGTCTGAGGTCTAGCCTGCCGTGAGTTCGATGGCGTGCCAAGCGTTATTGGCTAAACGTGGCTCGCGGATCTACAGAGACGTGACAGCAATCACGCAACCCCTGCGATATATCAGATAAAAAGGTAGGGTCTGCATTTCGCAGACGCCTCGGTAGTCTGGACGGCGTAGTTTTTCCGTCTGCGCCGCGAGGATTCAGGGACCGAATATGGGGACAGGGACACCTGCCCGCGGGGATGTCGGCGATATGCCAGGCCCCAGACACGCAGTACCGTGGTTAGGCTCACAACAAAAACAAGAGGCTAACAACAATGAAGAACCCAAGTACCCTGAAAAAACTGGGCGCGGCTGCTCTCATTGCAGCAGGCATCCTCTCCGCACCGCAAGCCATGGCTCGCGACGCAGACCTGACTCAGTATCCGGTGGTGTTCGCCCATGGTATGGCCGGCTTCGACGACATTCTCGGTTACGATTACTGGGGGGACGATTACGGCACCTTCGTCCTCGACCCCTGTGACAAGCTGTTTGAGTCGAACTGCAATGGCGATATCAATGACAATCAGCGCAGTTTTGTCTCGGCAGTGACTCCGTTCCAGAGTTCCGAGGTTCGTGGCTACCAGCTTGCCAATAACATCGAGAGTTACATGGCAACGTCGGGAGCCAGTCGAGTGAACATTGTTTCGCATTCACAGGGTGGCATCGATGCCCGCAAGGCAGCGCGACTGCTTCGTGAGCGCAAAGGCTACCGGGTCGTGGAAACGCATGTCAGTATTTCCTCACCGCACCGGGGTTCCCCCGCGGCAAAATACATCCTGGATTATTACGCCAATTCGGTTACCGAAACCCTGGCAAACTACTTCGGCGACATCGTTTACAACAGTGGCAACGATGCCATAGCCGGTGCCAAGCAACTGGTCTACAACGACTACGATGCCAACGACGGTGTTACCACCGGTCTGAAGGCGTTCAACCAGAAATACCCATCGAGCACCAGCTATGTCGCCAATTCGGTATCGCTGATGACTGCCCAGGATGGTGGCAATGTGAATCCTGCGTTGTGGTTGTTGTCCGAACTCATCTACGACATTGACGGAGACGGCTACTGCTACGACGACTGCAACAATGACGGCGCAGCGGGCCAGGGCGATGGCAATCCCAATGAGCGGGATGATGACGGCGTGGTCGGCATCAACAGTCAGCAGCAAGGTTATCGCATGGAATACGCGGAATGCTGGGGCTGCCTGGACTATGTCTGGGAGCGAACAAACCTGGGTTATGTCTCGGATATCAACCACCCCAATAGCACCCAGATGACCTCGTCGGCCTATGTCATCAACCAGGACCACCTCGATGTGATCGGTGTCGGTCCGGACACCTTCGACGAGATGGAGTTTTACGCCGCAATCACGGACTACATTGCGGATCGCGGAAACTGACATCAACAGCCGTACCCGTTGGGGTCGGGAGCTTTAACGCCCGGCCTCAACATAGTGCATTGCCTGGCCAGGAAATAATCGCTGTGCATCAATGCGGTGCGTTTCTATGGCCTGTTCCTTCCCTAATGTGACCTTCGACGCCCTCGGATGAGCCGAGAACGTTAGTTTCCTACCACCAGTCGTATTCGGCCTGAACCTTGCTAAAAGTTCCTGCATTCCGGTTTGACTGCACCGGCATCGTGCCGTGCAGTCCTGGCGTACGGATTGGAGGACGCGTGAATGACCCTGAAAAGTGAAACCATGAAACTGACCGGTGAGGAGCGGAGCTGGCTCCCGGTTTGGGGCTCGACGGGCAAGCTGGCCATGGGCTGGTCCTGTTTCCTGAACAGGAGTATGTACGGCACCAACGAGCAGATTTTCGAAAGTATCGCCCGGACGCGGCGAGACGCGCTGATTGCCTGGGCCGACCACAAGTGGGCTTTCATGGAGTCGCTGGCGGCCCGTCTCGATGGCCAGGCTGAGGAAAGCGCAAGGGAGCTCGTTCAGGCGTCATCTGAACGACTTCGGGAGATTTCCGAACTGTTCGTGGTGGACGAGGACGGTGTCGTTCTGGAATCGTCAGCGCCCGGGCGTCGCGGTAAGCGGGATTTGCCCCAGAAGGCGGTTCAAGCGGGTATCCGCTCGCGACTTTTGCATGGTCCTTACAGGGATCAGGCCACCCTGGAACTCGGTGCTACCACATCCCGCTTCCACGATGCCGTAACCTTAATGTTCTATCAGCCGGTGACGCTGAACGCTGGGCGACCAGCGGCCATCTGTGCACGTATTCCCAATGACGTGATGAGCGACCTGATCCAGCGCGAAGCGGGGCACGTGTTCGAGGAATCGGGTGACAATTATCTGTTCATGATTGACAGCAAGTTCGATAACACCATCCTCGCGGGGACGGCGTTATCCCGGTCCCGTTTCGAAGACGCCACGTTCAGCCATGGTGATAATCTGAAAGATGGCATTCGAACGGGGTTCGGCACGGTGGGTGTGCGTGAACACACCGAATTCGAGATTCGCTTCACCGACCCGGCCACGGGGCAGTTGCACCCGGGCGTCCGGGAAACCATTAGTCGCGGTGAGAATTTGTATGTGAAATACCCGGGTTACTCGGATTACCGCCATATTCCGGTGATTGGCAAGGGCGTGACCTTTCAGATGCCCGGCTCGCCGGACCGATGGGGCATGATGTGCGAAGGCGATCTGGAAGAGGTGTACCGTCGGCGCTCCATATCCTGGCGTCTTTCGGCCCGTATGACGGTCCTCATGAGTTTACTCTGGGCCATCAACTTTGCCCTCGCGTGGAGTGGAGTGCCGCTATGGTTGGAGGGCGCGGTGAACGCCCTCGCGGCCCTGGCCATGATCATGCTGTTCCGGGTGTCCGCGGCAAAGCCCCTGTCTGAAAAGCTTGGCGCCATGGCGGACGTGATCCGGAATATTGCCGAGGGAGGCGGCAACCTGCGACAGCGTATGGACCTCTCCCGTATGCGGAGGGACGAAACCGGTGACCTTGCCCGCTGGATCAATAGTTTCATCGACAGCCTGGACGGCATGGTGGGTCAGGTGATCTCGCTGGCGGCTGATTCGCGCCAGGCCAGCGATCAACTGATGGCCCAGAACCGGCTGGCGGACGAAAGAATCCGTGAGGTTCTCACGCACATTGACGACATGGTGCGAGGCGCGACGGAGCAGGAGAATGAGATCCGCAACGCATCCACCACCGCACAGGAAATGCGCTCGGGCATGGAGGATGTGGTGGAGCGGGCGCGGGCGCAGTTCGCCCGGGTCAGCCAGGAAACCCAGAGTATCCGAGAGGTGATCAACCGGTCGGCCGTAGGGATTCGGGCGGCGAATGATCGTACCGAAGAAATCAGCAAGACTGCGCTGGTGATTAACGACATCGCCGCCCAGACCAATCTGCTGGCTTTGAACGCGGCCATTGAGGCCGCAAGGGCGGGAGAATCAGGCAGGGGCTTTGCGGTGGTCGCCGACGAGGTCCGGCAGTTAGCCAGCCGAACCGCCCAGGCCACCAAGGACATTGGAGAACGGCTCGAGGGCGTCCAGGAGGAAACCCGTCGGGCGGTGGTGACCATGGAAGAGGGCATGTCCGAGATGGAAGAGCGACTGCAAAAGGCAGAGGCCGCTGCCGACGACAATTCTGCGCTTCACCACATGGTTGAAAAGCTGTTCCGTGCGATTTCCGGAATCGAGGATACCAACCATCAGCAAAGTAGCCAGACCTCGGGTGTGGCCGAGAGTGCGTCGGTCATGAACGGCGTCATTGAGCAATTGACGCTCAGTTCGGAGCGCACTCAGGCTTCGGCCAATAAGTTGCAGAGACTGACTGGTCAGTTCCAGGTCTCGGCGGAGGTCGCCTGACCGACGCCAGTCTCGTTGCCGATTCAGGTTCGGCCAGCAGCCGGGCGGGCCAGGGCGATACCGAGGCTGACCAGGCCGGAGCCGGCCAGCGCGCCGACGAACGGCATCAGGGTGGGAATGCTGCCCGGGAAGCTGGCCGCCTCCAGTCCTGCCATGACTGAGCCGCCGGCAATCCAGCCGGGGAGCACGGCCCCCAGAAGACCGGCCAGCCCACCAAAAATGGCGGCGGTTGTGGTCATCCGGGACCACAGCCCCATCAACACGGGCAGCACCGCCGTTGCACACAGCAGATCAGCAATGAGGAACAGCCTGAGCACCGAGATGCCCTGCAGCGCCACCAGCACTACCGGGACCATCAACGCCACAGTGATCCAGCGGGCGGAGGTAATGGACAGCCCGCGCTTTTCCGTCACCGCCAGCGAGGCCAGTGCGTTCTGCAGGGTGTCTACCGAGGATGCCACCAGGGTTATCGCCAGAATCAGGGCCGGCAGGGTCAGCCAGGCTGGCGCCTCGCCCAGCAAGGCAAAGAACGGAATCGGGGGATTGCCAAGATCGGCGCCACTGAGCGAGGCCAGGATGCCGAGTCCGCCGACGACGGCGACCACGAGGACGGTGATCAGTCCACCCAGAGCGGCACCACGACTCAGGCTGCCGGTATCGCGGGCCGACCAGAGTCGCTGCCAGTACCCCTGATGGAACAGGTTGGCGGCCGTCACCGCAATGATCAGGGTGAGCGCGACGCCGAGAGCGCTGGTCGCGGGTACATCGGGTAAACGTGAAGTGGAAACCTCGGGCAGCTGCCCGAGCCCGACAAAGCCGACAATGGCCAGCAGACCAATCAGCAGGAAGGCCTGCCATTGGTCGGTCACAATGCTGGCTCGCAGTCCGCCCCAGGCGGTATAGATCAGGGTGGTGAGCGCAACGCCAAGTACCACAAGATTGCCGTTAATGCCGGAAAGCAGGGAGGTGATCGCACCGATCGCCGTGAGCTCTGCGGTCAGGAAGCACAGCATGTACAGTACGGAGATCAGCGACACATGGTGGCGAACACCGCGGCCGTAACAGGCCTGGGCAAACTCACCGATGCTGCGGCCTTCCGGTAGTAACCGACGGATGGCGGGCCCGCAATAGGCAAACACGATGAACGGCAGTGCCGCGCCAATGGCGTAGCCCGCCAGCGCCAGGGGGCCGACCAGCGCACCGACCTCCGGGGGCGCAAACAGAATCCAGCCACCCATGCCAGACGCCAGAAAAGACAGACCCAGTGCTCTCGCGCCCTGGGTATTGCGAGCAGTTACGTAGTCGTCCAGACTGCCATCGGCGAGTCGGGCTCTCAGGCCCAGCCAGGTAAAAATGAGCAGCGCAGCGGTTAGCGCTGCCACGGTGGTGTAGAACATCCCAAATCTCCGCCGGTCACAGGGCAGGCAATAGTGCCATATCCCGCTGTCAGCGGCGAGTCCGGGGCGCTCTGGGCGGCGTCACGTTTCAGTTTTTCGTCGCTTCTTCGGCTTTCACCCGGACGTAACTGCCGGGCGCGTCCTCAATAGCGTTCAGATTTCCATCCCCCGGGACGCGCGCAGGAACCGGCTCGCCGGCATACTGGCCCAGCCAATCCAGCCAGTGCGGCCACCATGAGCCAGGATGGTGGTTTGCGCCGGCAAACCAATCGTCGGCGTCGGGCGGCAGGGCGTCGTTGGTCCAGAAACCGTACTTCTCCTTGTATGGCGGGTTCACCACACCGGCGATGTGACCGGAGCCCGACAGTACAAACCGAACGTTGCCGCCATGGACGCAGGCCCCTTTGTACGTGGCCTTCCACTTGGCAATGTGATCCTGGCGGGCAGACAGGAAGAAAGAAGGCAGATCAATTTCCGACAGGTTGATGGATTCGCCGGACAGGGTCAGGGAATCCGGCTTGATCAGCCGATTGTTCAGATACATTTCCCGCAGGTAGAAACTGTGCATTCGGGCCGGGAGGTTGGTGCCGTCGGTGTTCCAGTACAGAATATCGAACGCTGCCGGCTTCTCTCCCTTCAGGTAATGGTTGGTCCAGAATGACCAAAACAGCTCGTTTTCCCGCAACAGATTGAAGGTAAAGGCCATGGCCCGGCCATCCAGGTAGCCTTTGCGTTGCAGCATCCGCTCGATACCGCTGACTGAATGGTCGTTAATGAAGACGCCGATGCCACCCGGATCGGAGAAATCCAGCAGTGTGGTCAGATAGGTAGCGCTGATCACCGGATTCCGGCGTTTCTTTTTCAGCCAGGCCAGGGTTGACCCCAGCAAGGTGCCGCCGATGCAGTAACCAATGACGTTCATGCGCTCCTCGCCAGTGGCTTCGGTCACCGCCGCCATGGCCTCAAGCGGGCCTTCTTGCATGTAGTCTTCCCAGCCTTTGTCGCGCAGCGAAGGGCCGACATTACGCCAGGAAATCATAAATACCGTCTGACCCTGGTTAACCAGCCACTGAATGAACGAATTGCGGGCCGTCAGGTCGAGAATGTAATACTTGTTGATCCACGGTGGCACAATCAGCACGGGCTGTTTGCTGACCGTCTCGGTTGTGGGCGTGTACTGGATCAGCTGCATCAGCTCATTCTGGTAGACCACCTTACCCGGAGTGGTTGCCAGGTTTCGTCCCACCTCAAAGGCCGAGCGGTCGGTCATTCCGACATTGAACAGCGACGGGTTCTGGCGCAGGTCTTCGATTAACTGGCGGCCGCCGTCGACGAGATTCATGCCCTTGCGTTCCCACGTTATTCTGAGTACCTCGGGATTGGTCGCAGGATAATTTGACGGCGACAACGCGCTGGTGAGTTGCCGGGCGTAGAACAGCATCTGATCACGACCACTGGTGGGGAGTCCCTCCATGTGCTCCACCCAGTTGAGAAAGGTCCGGGTATTGATCAGGTAGGCTTGATGCAACACATCAAAGGGTAAATGCTTGCGCCACTCCTCGGCCTGGAAGCGACGGTCATCCTTTTCAGGCTGCACCACCGGCTGCTTTTCTCTGCCGGCCAGTCTGGCCAGGGTGTAGAAGCCCAGGGCCGCATGCTTGCGGCCAAGGTCGAGTTCGGCACTGGCGAAACGTAGCGGATGCAGCAGGAGATCCTCCGCCATGGTGCGGTACGCATCCGACATTTCCGCCAGTGTTGAAAGTGAGGCGTCGTCCATCACGCCGCTGTCGCCGAGCCATTTCTCCAGCTGGTGCTGGCCTTGCCGGAAGTTGGTTTCAAAACCGTTGATCAGATGACGGGTGGTTTTGCTGAGCAGATCCAGACCGAACATAGCATTACTCTCGTTACCAAAGGCAAAACAGCCGGAGCGGGGGTACCCGGACCGGCTGCGCTTTCAACACTGGATCAGGCAGCGGTTTTGCCGCTGGAACCGGACTTGGGTGCTGTCGGTTTGGCTTTAGCCGTTTCGGTCTTGGGGGCGTCGACGGCGTTCTGGATCTGCTCCCGGGCCTCGGTAAAATAGTCCTGCCATGCTTTCCAGTCAGCCGTGAACTGCTCGCTCAGCGACTTCAGGGTTTCCGCCTGATCTCCGGTCAGGGACTTCAGCCCATCGAGGTCTCGCACTTCCGAGACTTTCTTCGCCTGTTCCGTGGCGACATCCGCGTAGCGTCGAAATGCGTCCATTTGCATTTCTGCGGCCTTGCTGAACTGCTCGATCAGGGTTTCATTCAGGCGGGTGGCTTTTTCGAACATTTCATTATTCATGCTGACAACTCCTTTGTTTGCATAACGGTTGAGTGGGTATTCTGCCCGAATTCGCGTTGCACAATTTTGACAGGCGTCAAGCCGAGGTTCGGCTTATGCTTTAGGGTGTGGCATTAATGTGTGAATGCCTGATTTCCCTGTTGGCAGGAGGCGCCTGATGAGTAATCGGAAAGCAGAACTTGAAACCCTGAGAGCAGATTTGAAGGTCAGATTGGCCCGTTTTGAAGCCCACCAACACCGTGAAGACGGTGCCCTGGACAAGGATTTCGAGGAACAGGCAAGCCAGACCCAGAATGATGAAGTGGTGGATTCCCTGGAGACGGAAACCCGTGAGGAGCTGGCCCAGATTGAGCGGGCGCTCGAACGCATCGAAAACGGAATCGGTGATGATTGCGAGTCCTGTGGTGAGCCGATCGATCCTCGTCGTCTGCAGGTCCTGCCGTATACCACCCTCTGCGTTGATTGTGCGGAGGACTGAGCGATATCGACACCAGGGACGGCGCTGATGGATCCGCAACCTGTTTTCCATACCCGAGGCCTGACCAAAACCTATGATCAGGGCGAAGTTCAGGTTCGTGCGCTGCGCGGGGTTGATCTGGATCTTTATGGTGGGGAGCTTGTCGTTATGCTGGGGGCATCGGGTTCCGGTAAATCCACACTGCTGAATATTCTCGGAGGTCTGGATGTGCCCACCTCCGGCGAAGTCAGGTACCGGGATGTTGAGCTGAACAACGCCGGTGATCGGGAACTGACCCGGTACCGGCGCGAACACGTTGGTTTTGTATTCCAGTTCTATAACCTGATCCCCAGTCTGACGGCCCGAGAGAATGTTGCCGTTGTCACCGAGATTGCGACACGGCCAATGGTACCGGAGGATGCATTGGATCTCGTGGGGCTGAAGGATCGAATGCATCATTTCCCCGCCCAACTGTCCGGCGGCGAGCAGCAACGAGTAGCGATTGCCCGGGCGGTTGCAAAGCGCCCGGCGGTACTGCTGTGTGATGAACCAACCGGGGCCCTGGACTCCCAAACCGGCATCCTGGTGCTGGAAGCGCTGGAAAGCGCCAACCGGGAAACCGGTACCACCACCGTGATCATCACCCACAACGCGTCGATCGCCGGTATGGCGGACCGGGTAATTACCCTGTCGGATGGCAATATCAGTGGCGAGCGGCGTAACAGCGAGCGCCAGTCACCACATACTCTGAGCTGGTAGAGCAGTGAATTCCGCGTTGACGACCAAGGTACGCCGGGAACTCTGGCAGATGCGCGGGCAGGTGCTTGCCATTGCTCTGGTGATTGCCGGTGGCGTCGCCGTCTGCGTGATGTCGCTGGTGGCTTATTCCTCATTGTCAGCCACGCGCGGCCAGTATTACGAGCAGTACCAATTTGCCGAGGTTTTCGCTTCGGTAAAGCGGGCGCCGAACCATGTGTTGCAACAGGTGGCTGGGATTCCCGGGGTCAGTCGGCTGACGGGGCGGGTCGAAGGGGCGGCCAAACTGGAAATTCCCGGGTTCACCGACCCGGTTTCCGCCCGAGTGTTGTCCCTGCCCGCCGAGGGGCAACCGGAGGTCAACCGTCTGTTCGTGCGTGAAGGCCGCTTACCGGCCCCGGGCAGGACCGGCGAGGTCGCTGCCGTCGGTTCCTTTGCCGAGGCTCATGATCTTCTACCCGGTGACCGGTTCTCGGCCATCATCAATGGGCGCCAGCAGACGCTGACTCTTACCGGCACCGTGGAGTCGCCCGAGTTCATTTATGTTATCCCGCCAGGCGGCATGCTCCCGGACTTCGAACGCTACGGTGTGCTCTGGTTGAGCTCGGAATCACTGGCGGCGGCCATGGACATGAGGGGGGCATTCAACAGCGTGGTGGCCCGGGTTGAACCCGGATATCCGGTCGCGTCGGTGATTGACGCGCTTGACCGGTTGCTCGACCGGTATGGCGCGACCGGGGCCTTCGCCCGGGAAGACCAGTTTTCACATCGGTTTCTGAGTGACGACCTCGACCAGCTCAAGATCATGGCGACGGTCTTTCCGCTGATCTTCATGAGCGTTGCCATGTTTCTTCTCAATGTGGTCATTAGTCGCCTGGTGAGTACCCAGAGAGACATCATCGCGGTACTGAAAGCCTTTGGTTACGATAATCGACAGATAGCCTGGCACTACAGCCAGCTCGTGCTGACGATAGCCGCCACCGGGCTTGTTCTCGGGATCGGCTTTGGCGTCTGGCTGGGGCGTGGCCTGGGTGAGCTGTACATGGACTTCTACCGGTTTCCGGGGCTACGGTTCCAACTTGAACCGGCCTGGCTCCTGGCGCTCGCCCTGATTACCGTCGTGGTCGCCTGGCTTGGCGGCTGGCGGGCCATCCATCGGGCGGCCTCGCTGGCACCAGCGGAAGCCATGCGACCGGAAGGGCCCGCGAAATTCAGGATCACCCTGGCCGAAAAGTGGCTGTCTGGAATCCGCTTTACCCAGCCCTCCCGAATGATTGTCCGGCAGACGACCCGACGCCCTCTGCGATCCTTTCTGTCCATGATCGGGGTGGCCATGTCCACGGCGATCATCATGGTAGGCAACTTTCAGTTCGATTCGGTGTCGCTCATGGTGCAAACCGAGTTTGCCAGGGTACAGCAGCAGGACCTGACGGCCACCCTGATTGAGCCGGTCAACTCCGCTGCTCTTTTCGGATTGAAGCGCCAGCCTGGCGTTCGTTACGTGGAGGGGCGCCGTTCAGTAGCCGCGAGGTTGGTGAATGGGCACCGGGAGTGGCGCAGCGCTTTGACCGGAATTCCCCAGGGCGCTGAGCTGCAGTTTGTTGTGGACAAGGATCTTGAGTCCGTGAGTCTGCCCGCTGACGGCCTGCTTTTGACGGACTTTCTTGCCAGCGAACTCGGGGTGTCTGCAGGGGAGAGTCTCACGGTGGAAATTCTCGAAGGTGACCGCCGAACCCTGTCTGTGCCTGTGGCCGGAACCACCAGTGAGTTTTTGGGCGTGGGCGCCTACATGAAGCTGGAGTCTCTGAACCGGATATTGGGGGAGGGGCCGCTGATCAACCAGGCCCTGTTGAACGTGGATCCTGCGCTTGCAGACACGGTATACCGGGATCTCCGGGAAACACCCGGTGTGCTGGGTATTGGTATTCGGCAGGCCATGTTGGACAGCTTCTACGAAACGCTGGCGCGGACGTTCCTCACTTTTACCTTTTTCAACAGCTTGCTGGGCGCAATCATCGCGTTCGGTGTGATCTACAACACGATCCGTATATCACTGGCGGAAAAAGGCCGCGAATTGGCTAGTCTTCGGGTGCTGGGGTACACCCATAACGAAATTGCCCACATTCTGTTTGGTGAAATGGCGCTGCTGCTGGTGGCCGGCATCGTTTTCGGCTGGCTCATCGGGCATGGACTGGTCTTTCTGCTTGTTACCGCCTTGCAGACCGAGCTCTACCGGGTGCCTTTGACCATCACAACCCAGACGCTGGCGATGTCGGCGACGGTTGTGCTGGTATCGGCACTGGCGTCGGGAGCGGTTGCCTGGTGGCGTCTCAAGCACCTGGATCTGGTGGCCGTACTGAAAACGAGGGAGTAAAGCAGGACAAGTGTGATGACAGAGAAGCGTTTTACAGGAAGATGGCTATTCTGGGGCCTGTTCGCCGTCCTGGTCGTCGGGGCCATATACCTCACCGTCCGCTCCGATCCGGTATGGGTGGATCTGGTGCCAGCAAGTCGAGGGCCAATGGAAGTCTCGATCACCGAGGAGGGTAAGACTCGGGTCAAAGACCGCTACCTGGTTTCCTCGCCCGTTGCAGGATACCTGCATCGGGTGTCGCTGGAAGTTGGGGATCCCGTGGCACCCGGCCAACTGCTGACCGAGGTGGATCCGATGCCGGCCAGTGTACTGGACGCACGCAGCAGGGCGGAGGCCGAGGCCCGGGTGGGGGCGGCCCGTTCAGCGCTCAATTCGGCCAGACAGAAAGTTGCGGCCGCAGAAGCGGAAGCTATCTTTGCCGCCAGGGAACTTAGGCGATTGCAGGCACTTACCGACAGTCATTTTATCTCGGAGGATCGTCTGCAACAGGCGGAAGCGGCGGATGAAAGGGCGCAGGCGATTTTGCGATCCGCCCGCTTTGACGAGGAGGTGATGGCTCACGAACTGAGTGCGGCGCGGACTCGGCTTGAGGTGTCCGCGGCGAGGGTAACCGGAAACGACGATATTGAACGAGTTGCGGTCAAATCACCGGTCAACGGAGCCATCCTGGAAATAGTCCGCAAGAGTGAGGGCGTGATACAGGCAGGCGAAGCGGTTCTGGAAGTTGGGGATCCGGGCGCACTGGAAGTGGTGGTGGAGGTGCTGAGTTTCGACGCAGTGAAACTGACACCCGGGGTCAGGGTCCGTCTGACGGGCTGGGGAGGCACGACGCTGGAGGCCACCGTGAGACGGGTTGAGCCGGTTGGATTCGAGGATGTATCGGCCCTTGGCGTGGAGGAGCAGCGGGTTCAGGTGGTGGCGGATATAGTCAGCCCGGTAGACGAATGGAAGATGCTCGGTGACGGCTACCGGGTGGACGCCACCTTCGTTCTGTGGGAAGCCGATGACGTTCTCCGTATTCCTGCTTCGGCAATCTTCCAGCACGAGGGGGCCAGTCACGTCTTTCGTGCTGACGAAGGTCGGGCCAGGCTGACACCGTTGGTCACCGGTCGCAGCAATGGCCTTTATACCGTTGTAAAGGACGGCCTGGGTCAGGGGGACCTGGTGGTGCGCCATCCGGACCGGCAACTGGAGGAAGGCGTGCGGATTCGGAGCAGGTAGTGGCCGGTGTCAGGAAAACAAGGAAATGTCGGGCTTGTCTGGCTAGACTGTTTTCCCAGAAGAACAACATGACAGGAGTCAGCCTCCATGAACCGGTATGACACGCTTATTATCGGTGGCCGCTATTTTGATGGTACCGGCGGGCCATCCCGCATCGCCCATGTTGCGGTGCGCGACGGTCGCATCGAGCGGGTTTTCAATTCCGAGCCAGATGCCAACCTCGCGGATCGGGTGATCAACGCCGAGGGGTGTTGGGTTACACCGGGCTTCCTCGACACCCACACCCACTATGACGCAGAACTGATTGTCGCGCCCTCATTGTCCGAGTCCGTACGTCATGGTGTCACAACGGTGTTGATCGGCAGCTGCTCGCTCAGCATGGTGTGCTCGGACGCCGAGGACGCATCGGACATTTTTACCCGGGTGGAGACGGTGCCGAGGGAGAAAGTACTCCCGATTCTGCAGCAACATAAAAGCTGGCGCACGCCTTCGGGATGGCTGAGCTTTCTTCGTGAACATCCACTCGGCCCCAACGTGATCAGTTTTCTGGGGCACAGCGACCTGCGTGTCGGTGTCATGGGACTCCATCGCTCGACTGACCGCCGTATCAAGCCAACGGCGGAAGAGCAGGGACGGATGGAGCAGTTGCTGGAGGAGGCGTTACAGGTAGGGTTTCTCGGCTTGTCGACCATGTGCCTGAAGTGGGACAAGGTGGATGGTGACCGGGAATGGTCCAAGAGCCTGCCCAGCACTTACGCTCGGTGGCGTGAAGTCAGCCGCCTGAACCGGATCCTGCGCCGTTACGGGCGTGTGCACCAGGGAGCGCCCAATGCCGCCAATCCGCTTCAGGTAACCCAGTATCTGAGGGAAACCCTGGGTTGGTTCCGGAAGCCACTGAAAACCACCCTGATTGCAATGATTGATCTCAAAGGCAATCCCACGGTCCGGCCCATGGCAAACCTGGTGGGCTGGCTTGCCAACGCTTTCCGGGGCAATTTTCGCTGGCAGTTGCTACCCACACCCTTTGCAATCTATGCCGACGGCATGGACATTGTGCTGTTCGAGGAATTCGGAGCCGGAGAAATGGCACTGGATGTCCGCGACCAGATTGAGCGCAACGAGTTGCTGCAAGATGAAGAGTATCGACGAACCTTTCGCAAATTCTACAAGGAGAAGTTGTCGCCCCGGGTCTGGCAGAGAGATTTCGGTGATGCCATCGTCCTGGGTTGCCCGGATTCATCACTGATTGGTCGGAATTTCGCCGAACTGGCCGATGAGCGCGGAATCCATGTGGTCGACTTTTTCCTCGACATGGTCGTTGCCCATGGCCGGGCACTGCGATGGTTTACTGTTGTGGGTAACCATCGCGAGGACCGGCTTCGGCAAATGGTGAAAAATCCCCACGCCCTGATTACGTTTTCCGATGCTGGGGCGCACATTCGCAACATGGCCTTCTACAATCTGCCCCTCCGGTTCCTGAAGTTGGTTCGTGAAAGCCATCTGCGTGGCCAGCCGGTGATGTCCCTTGAGCGTGCCGTCCACCGGCTGACCGGGGAACAGGCCGACTGGCTGGGCATTGATGCCGGCCATATCCGGGAGGGGGATCGCGCGGACATTACCATTCTTGACCCCGAGGGCCTGAATCAGGACCTTGAGCAGGTGGCCTGGGCCGAAATGGAGAACTTTGGCCTGGAGCGGATGGTGAACCGGGTGCCAGGGTGCGTGAAGCATGTGCTGATCAATGGCCGGCCCGCGGTCACGGATGAACACATTGAACCGGCTCTGGGCAAGGAAACCGGATTCGGCCGATTCCTGCCCGCCACGACGGGATGATGTCAGCACTGACGCCGGTGCTTGGACCCACGAAACCAATCGAATAAACAGCAGGAAGTATGTGATGGCGCGAATACCGGTACCAGCTCTGGTCTGGACAGTGGTTTTTCTGGCAGTGCTGATCTGGTCCGGTGTTGGGCCCAAGGACCGCGCCACCTGGGTACTGGAGGTGCTGCCGGCGGTGATCGGTTTGTTCCTGGTAGTCTGGTGTGTTGTCCGTTTTCCGCTCACGCCTATGCTGTATTGGCTGATTCTGATTCACGCCGTCATTCTCATGGTGGGCGGGCATTACACCTATGCCGAGGTGCCCCTGTTTGACTGGTTTAGTGACTGGTTCGGGTGGGAGCGGAACAACTACGACAAGCTGGGGCACTTCGTCCAGGGCTTCGTCCCGGCGCTGATTGCCCGGGAACTGGTTATCCGGTTGGGAGTGTTCGCCAGACGTGGCTGGCGGTCTTTCTTTATTGTCTGTTTCTGCCTGGCCTTCAGTGCGTTCTACGAGCTGATCGAGTGGTGGGTCGCGCTGGCAAGTGAAGAAGCGGCTGAATCGTTCCTGGGGACTCAGGGCTACGTGTGGGACACCCAGTCGGACATGGCCTGGGCGCTGTCTGGCGCCATTCTTGCGCTGGTGTCCCTGGGAAAACTCCAGGATCGTCAGATTGCGGCGCTTGGCCGGCGCTGATTTGGCTTTTTCATCCAATTGGTCCGTTTGCCATGACTGATGCAACAGATTCCAACAGGGAGCCAACGGGGCTGCCAAAAAGCCAGCTGATCGGGTTGGCACTAGGTGCGTTCTTCCTGATAGCCACACAGATTCTGCCGCCACCTCAAACCATGGGGTCCGATTCCTGGGCCGCCCTGGGTCTGATGCTGTTGATGGCGACCTGGTGGTCGACCGAAGCCATCCCCATTCCCGCAACAGCATTGCTCCCCATCGTGCTGGTTCCCGCATTGGGACTTGGGTCGATCAGTGAAGCAACGTCGCCGTACGCCCATCCGATTATTTTCCTGTTCCTTGGAGGGTTCACTCTTGGGCTGGCGATGCAGCGCTGGAATTTGCATCGCCGTATTGCACTGCTGACGCTCAAGGCCATGGGCGATGAGCCCAAACGCCAGATTGGCGGTTTCATGCTCGCCACAGCGTTTCTCAGTATGTGGGTCAGCAATACCGCCACGTCGATCATGATGTTGCCGATCGGCCTGTCCGTGATTGCAATGATGGATACCGACCGTCCGGACGCCGTTCGCCGGTATGCCACGGCGTTGCTGCTTGCTATTGCCTACTCGGCCAGCATCGGCGGCATTGCCACTCTGATAGGCACGCCTCCCAATGCATTGCTGGCGGCCTACCTGAGTGAAAGTCAGGGCGTGTCCGTGGGGTTTGCACAATGGATGCTGCTTGGTGTTCCGGTAACGGTTGTCATGTTGATTGCTGCCTGGTGGTGGCTGACCCGAGGGGATTTCGGGCTTGGCCGAAAAGGCGATAGTGGCCAGATGATTCGCGATGAGCTGGCCGCTTTGGGGCCTTTGACGAAGGGTGAAAAGCTGGTCGGGCTGGTGTTTGTGGTGACTGCCAGCGCCTGGATTTTTCGCCCGCTGCTCTCGGACGGGTTGATGCCCTGGCTCAGTGACACTGGGATTGCCGTCGCCGCAGCCATCGTGATGTTTATTCTCCCGGTGGATTTACGGCAACGGGTGTTTGTACTGGACTGGGACACCGCCAAGGGCATTCCCTGGGGCGTACTGCTGTTATTTGGTGGCGGGCTGGCGATGGCCGGCGTCATTAGCAGTTCAGGGCTGGCGCAGTGGATCGCGGAGAGCCTGGGGGCTGCCAGTGTCCTGCCACCCATTGTCATCATTGGCTTGGTGGTTGGGGTGATTATTTTCCTCACCGAAGTGACCAGCAATACCGCCACGGCTGCGGCATTTTTGCCTCTTTTGGGAGCGCTGGCGGTGTCTCAAGGGCTGTCGCCTTTATTGTTGGCCGTGCCAGCCGCGGTTGCGGCCAGCTGCGCTTTCATGATGCCTGTGGCGACTCCGCCTAACGCCATCGTGTTTTCGTCCGGCCACATGAAAATCGGTGACATGATCAACGCGGGTTTTGCCTTAAACCTGATCGGTGTCGGCGTGGTCACACTGCTTTGCTACGTTCTCCTTGGTTTCGTGTTTGCTAACTAGAGCTGCTTGCCATCGGCCTCCGTTCCCGACAACCCACCGCCTGCTTCCCTCTCTGGAAAGCCTTGAACCAGTTCTCAAATCCGATTCCGGAGGCCTCTTCTGCACCGACAGATTTGAGGCACAGTTATCTTTAAGGGCTCAGGCTTTTCGGTATCTTACCGTAACAACATGTAACCCGATAAATGTCATGGCTAACAAGAACAGGGACCTCCTCTGACATGCTGCTGGTGCTCGCCGGATCCATTCTCACATTCACCATGGTGCAGGAAGCGACCGTGGTCGAGCCTTTCGAGAAAGGCACCGTTGTCATTGAGCAGGATGTCGATTCCGGGCCGGTACTGCTGCGCTCTGATATCCGGGTGGAGCCGCTGGTCGAGCAGAAATATCGGAACATCGTGCGCCAGGCCTACGACTACAGTTGCGGAAGCGCGGCGCTGACCACGGTACTGAACTTTTACCTGGGTCGGACACTGTCGGAACGTCAGGTGATGGAAGGACTGCTTCATTACGGGGAGAGTGAGCGGATTGTTCAACGACGGGCGTTTTCGATGCTTGACTTTAAACGTCTGGTAACGGCACTGGGTTATCCGTCGGGTGGATTCAGGGCCACCATTGATGATCTGAAAGATCTGGACCACCCCGCCATCGTTCCCATCCATCATGCCGGTTTCAAGCACTTCGTGGTTCTTCGAACAATCCGTGACGGCCGCGTTTATATGGCCGATCCATCGGTAGGCAACATCTCCTTTACCCTGGCGGAATTCGAGGACAAGTGGGATGACAACGTGCTCTTTATCGTTTTTCCCGGCAGTGATAAGCCACTGGACAACCTGGAGTTGAAAGAGGAAGACCTGCGATTTGTAGACGACCAGACCATGACCTTGCTGGCGCTGGAACGGATTCCGGAGTTCCACGAGGCGACTGAAAGGCGAATCCAGAATCTGCTGGAACGCCAGAAGAACAATCCCGACGGCAGCGTAGAAAACACCAGAAAACAACTGCATTACCGTCGTAACTAATTCTCCGGGTAGTTTTACCCGGGTCAGGAAATTACAAATAAAATAAGGGAGTCAGGATGAATCGTTGGTTTGTGCGAGGCGTTATCCTTGTTTCCACGGCAGGACTGCTTCCGGGCATGGCCCTGGCGCAGGAAGGCAATGTCGACCAGGCGCGGGAAGCCCTGGCCAAGCAGGAGGGAGATGAGGATTCTTCACAGCAACTGGAAGAGGTTTTTCAGGCTGCCGAGAAGAATTACTCGCTTCAGAAAAAGGGGTCTCACGCCCTTAACTACTCGTTCGATTATTCCTACACGGCAGACCAGCGTCTGGACCTTGCCATCACCGATGGCTCGGTCAGGAATCTCGATGTGGTTCCTTCCGCCACCCACAATTTCACCAATGCTTTTTCCTATGACTATGGCCTGCTGGATAACCTGACCGTAGGCACGCGGATTCCGCTGGTCGTGAAGTACGATTCGCAGGATGAGCTCACCGTCTATGACTTTGGCGATATTTCGTTCACCGGTCGGTGGCAGCCTTTTGCTTATGTCCCCGGGAAAATGTCGACCACGCTGTTCGGCACCTTCACCTCGAAAACCGGCGTCAGTCCGTACGAGATTGACATCAATGAGCAACTTTCGACCGGTAGTGGTTACTACTCTCTGGCCGGTGGCGCCAGCCTCTCGAAAGTCCTCGATCCGGTCGTTGTATTCGGTTCGGTCAGTTTGACCTATAACCTGCCGGCAGAGGATCTCAACCAGGTCCGAGGCGCCCGCTTGCTGACCGAAGTGGATCCAGGATTCGGTCTGTCCGGCTCCGCCGGCTTTGCCTATTCGCTGTCCTACGACATCTCCCTGAGTATTTCTGCGCAGCTCAGTTACAGCGACGAAACGGTGTTGACCTTCAGTAACGGTGATCAGGCTGTAGCTCAGGACCAGATGACGGGCTTCCTGAGCATGTCGCTCGGTACCCGGGTCAGCGACACCACCATCGTGAACACCAGTCTTGGTATTGGTTTGACCGAGGATGCCCCGGACTTCTCCCTGGGTGTATCCCTGCCCATTAATTTCTCCGGCCTCAAAGAGTGATTGGTGCCGCCGACGTTTTACGGGAAGGGAAGGACTTCATGGGACACAATAGCCACAAAAGGCAGATTCTCGCGGCGCTGATCGCCACGACCATCTCGTGTGGTGCCCAGGCCCAGCTGGTGCAGAATCTCACCATTCATCCAAAGGCGCTGGCGCTCGGTAACGCGGTGACCGCGGATCCCCCGGGGATCATGGCCATCCATTACAACCCGGCCGGTCTTACCAAGCTCGATGATCGCCAGCTTGAAGTAAACCTGATGAGCGTCTATCTGGATATCGACGCCGATTTTTTCGCACCCGAAGGGTATGAAATCTTCGGAATTGATGGTCTGGAAACGGATCCGCTGACAGGTAAACAGAAAGACCCGGTTGCGAACACTCACAGCCACACCAACAACGCCGCATTGTACGTTCCGGGTTACGGCATCCTTCGCGCGCCGCCTGGCCCCGCGGTTGCTCCCTCCGCCGGTATCAGTATCAATCCGCCGGGGTCCAAACTGACCTTTGCCAATGCGTTCTATCTTCCGCTGGTTGCCGGTTACTACCGGGACAAGGACGATCCAGGTCGTTACATGCCTCAGGCAACGGCTCTCCAGCGCACCACCTACCTTTCCCCGACCGTGGGTTATGAAATCAATGATGAATGGTCGGTTGGTGCGGGAATACATCTCTCACATATGGGGGTCGCCGCCGATCAGTATATGAGGGCGCCCAACCTGTTGCTGGGGGTCGCGGAAATACTTCAGGATGCCTTCAACTGTGAAAGCGGTGACGAGCCACTTCAGCCATGGCTTGCCCTCTGTGGTGGTAACGTCGGACCCTGGGATGACATCGGCGCCCTGAGCATCAATGTTCAGGAAACCTTGTCGCCAACCTATTCAGTGGGTGTGATGTGGGAGCCGACAGATTGGTTCAGTTGGGGGGCAAGTTATACCTCCGAAGCCGACATGAACATGAAGGGCTCCTATGAAATCGAGTACACGGATGATTGGTCCGGGTTCTGGCAGAGTGTAAACAGCTCGGTACTCGGCGCCATTACTTCGGCCATTCTCAGCCTGCCCTCGGGCGCCCCACGGGAGGCGGGGAATGTCAGCATGGACCTGGTGTACCCCCAGCACTTCCAGACCGGGATCAGTGTCGATGTACACCCCAAGCTGACCCTGAATGCGGATATCGGCTGGACCGATTACGCCCAGTGGGATGCGTTCGTGTTCCGGTTTGACCGAAACCTGGAATTTCTGAATGCAGCCAAGATTCTTTCGCCGGACAACGCTACCTCCAACACCTTACGCCTGCCACTGGGATTCAAGAGCCAGTGGAACTGGGCGTTTGGTGCCGAATTTCATGCCTCGTCGCGTCTGGACCTGAGGGCGGGTGTCGAGATCCGGGATTCTGTCATCCCGGACGATCAACGCTCGATCATGGCGCCGTTTGGTGGTGCCAACCTTTACAGCGTTGGTATGGGGTACAAGTGGGACAAGGATACCCAGATCGACATGAATCTCAGTTATCTGCAATCCATCGAGACCATTCCGGCAGACACCAGTTGTAACGTAAACTGCGACAATATCACCAACATCATCTACAACCCCTATGCGGGGCTGGATATTAAAACATCGCTTCGGGTGGTCATGGCGGGTCTCAGTTTTCGGACCAAATTCTGACCGGTTGGAGCCCGATGGCAGGGTGGACTCATTGCATGACGCTTCGCGTTCTGGTGAAAACAGTCGCTGTTTTTTTAGCCGCCGGTCTGGTTGTCGGGTGCCAGGTTGGCGGAGGCTCGGTATCCCAACGGGAAGGGTATTTCACGTGGGTGGATGAGCAGGGCAGAGTCCGCTATTCACCCATCGTAGATACCCCTGAAGAGGCCTCTGGTGCGGACGTGGAGCCTGAGGTTAGTGCTCCGGAAGGCAAGTTTGCCGGGGACGACGCTGATGGGCGCCAGATGTCCCAGACACTGGAAGAGGAAACCGAGTACACCCTGGAGAACTACCCGGACGCAACCGAGCTCGCCAGGGACGGTTACGTTCGCCCCGGCGAGCGGCAGCCGTATTTTACCTGGCGTGACGCCGAAGGAAATGTTCGGGTCAGTTATTTCCAGCCGGATACCCGCAGTGACGAGGAGAAAGGGCGTGTTCCGCCGCCCATCGAACTGACGCCCGCCAGTATTTACCACGCCGGCCCCGACATTGAACCGGAACGGCCCGTGACAGGAAGTGATCCAGACGCCTTTGCCGTCCTTGGTATAGAACCTGACGATGGCAATTATTTTGCCCGCTTCAGCGAGTTCTGCTGTCGTGGCCTGGACACCAGTGATCACGAGGAGTGGCAGCAAGGCAGGGAGTTTGGTGTCGATATTAACGAACAGTCTCCAGCCCACAATTTTCTTACCGGAGACAGTCCGTTCCAGCTGATTTCTCTTTCCAGTGAGTCCGGTCGATCAGATTTCATCGCGCGCATCAGATCCTACGCTCAGGACGGCGTTTTCGTGCCGTCGCTGGTCTTTCTGGACGGGCAGTTCCAGCCGGTACGGCTGGTCACAGATCTGGTCAGTTCCTATGAACCGGAGACGTGGAGCCGTCGGGGGTTTCTGGAGGCCTGGGTGCCGGTCTTTCCGGGACAGGGCGAACGCTGGCTGGTCATCTTCACCCGCAACATCGACCTGAAGGGTCAAACCGTCATTGAGACGGACAAGGGACCAGAGGCCATTCCCCATGTGAGCCATGGGGAAATCGGGCTGATGACGGCCGGTCCGGAGTGAGAAGGGCGCATCAGTCTTCGGGTTGAGTCAGATCCAGCCATTGCTGTGACAGCCAGTAATATCGGCCGCCTCCAGCCGGGTACGTGCAGTTGTAGCGGAAGCGACGGCTGTTAAATGCCTCCGGCGCCTGTACTGTGACTTCGCCCTCATCGACTTCGAAGTCAATGCGCCCCATTCCTGACGCGAAGCATGTCAGTCGAGATGATTCCATGGATGGAGGCAGGGTGAAGGCCAGTTCAGGCGGATTTTCGGAGATCACCCCGTCGGGCAGGCTGCTTGCGTCAACTGGAAATGCCTTGCTCCGCAATTTGTTTTCGAGGCCATTGAGCTGGCCGTAGGCGTTTGCCATCGGGAACCGGGGCAGCCGGGTATCATCCGAGGTTTGGGCAATTGCGCCGGATTGCTGGCCATATCCGTACCACCCCCGGTCAGCCAGTTTCGCCTCCAGGGCCGAATCAAATTCGCCATAGGGGTAGGCGAACAACGGCGCCGGGTTATCAAGTTGCTCTCGGAGGGTCGCCTGGGCGGAATCCAGACTTTGATCGATGCGCCGTGCCCACTGACTCTCACTCTCAGCGGGTTTGCGGGCCAGGTGGCCATGGTCGGCGCTATGATTCGCAAGGGTGACGCCTTCCCTTTGGCCCAGTTCCCTCAACTGTTCCCAGGTCATATAACCATGGCGGCCAACCGCTTCGGTTTTCACGAAAATGGTATAGGGATAGTTCTTGGACGCCAATACCGGTGCGGCGGTGGAATAGACCGAGTCGTAGGCGTCGTCAAAGGTGATAGCCAATCGATTTTCCGTTCCGGGCTCACTGGCGAGGGCTTCCTGAGTGCCGCTCTCCAGTGGCACAACCGCCAGTTCGAGGTCCGAAATCATGTCCATTTGAGCGTTGAACAGAGAAACCGAGGTGCTGGTAGAGGACGGCGTGGAATCACTGACATGGTGATATTGCAGCACAACAAGGTCGGCGCCGGCCCGCAGGGACAGTGAGGCCAGAGCAAGCAACAGAATTGGCTTCAATAAGGTTCGTTGTACCATGAAATATCCTTTCAAACGGTGATAACTCGGAGTGTGACACTCAGGTGGCAAGTTGAAAGTGGGCCTTGAGGACGGCGAATGCCTGATTGAGTGCCTGGATGCTTCGGGTGTCGCCTCCCCGGTCGGGATGTGCCTGCATAACGGCTCGCCGGAAACGCTGTTTTACCTCCGGAAAACTGTCCGGGACCTTGTTGAAGCCCAGTTTTTCCGCGGCAGCGAGGGTCTCGGAGGCTTCCGGCCTGTTGCCGGGTCTCCCGGCCCAGAAATCGTCCATCATCCGTTGTATGGCATCCTCCGGAAGACGGTACTGAGACAGGTCCAGATAGAACTCCCGTAGCTTGTCCTTTTCATCAGGCAGGCCAGAGCCACCAATGACGGTTTGGGGGACAAGGCGAATCCGCAGTGGGGCTATTTGCAGTGTTTCACTGGTCTGTGAAAGCTGGTCCCGAAGCCGATAAAGCGTATGGAACAGCAGAAAATGCACCGGGTACAGTTTCTCTGGATCGTTGAAGCAGACATCGCCAATCAGTTCCCAAGGGGGCTGCTGTAGCGCCTTGATGAGCGCCAGCTCGCTGACCCCGTCAGGCGCCTGACGAAGTTCGTGCTCCACCGCCACCAGCAGGTGTTGTATCTGCTGTTCCAGAATACCGTTATCACTGCGGGCGGCGGAATCTGAACGCTGCCGGATTGAGGTGGAATCAGTCATGCGCCAATAGTAGGGCAGTCGAGCGTGTCAGGAAAGTCTCGAAAGCTCGGGTATGCCGCCCAGGAACAGCGCCGTGGAAAAATGAGTCGCTCGAAGCGCCTCCCGGTCGGCGGTTTCGGGTTCGCGATGAGCCCTCTGGGCAACCCGCAGGCTCATTTCATAGGCGACCCCGAAAAACGCTGCGCAAAGAAAGTCGTGATCCAGTTCAGGTAATAGCCCGCGGGTCATCGCCTCCCGAACGTCTTCTTCAAGAGACAGCATTGTCAGCCCGAGAATGTCTGAACCGAAGAGTTTCCGCAGAGCCCGGTCGTTGCGATGAGCCAGCTCATAGACCAGTGGATCACGTGCGGTGGCGGTGTAGAGAGCGAGATAGGCCGAATGAATGAAGTCTTTCGTGGAGTCGGCCGCCCGGCGATTACGGGTGAGACTCGTGTTCAGCTGGGTCAGGAAGTCGGTCAGCAACGCCGCGAAGATATCCTGTTTGCTGGAAAAGTAGTTGTAGAAGGTGCCCGCGGCGAGGTCCGTACGCCTGACAATATCCCGGATCGTGGAGTTGTCGTAGCCATGTTCTCGAAAGCATTCCCGGGCGGCGTCGAGGATCGCCTTTCGGTTACGGGCACGGTTGAGCTCTCGTTTTCCGGTAATCTGGTGATGCGGTTGCAACATATCCATGTTGGTATCCTGTCCCTGAATCCATGTGACGCGTATAATCCGACGCTCATTAACCTTATGAACGTAGTTGGTATGTCCGAAGCAATGATCGCCAGTCCCGAACCGTCCCAGAGCGCCAAGTTCGGGCGCCGTCAGAAACTGGAGCTGAACAAACTGCAGAAGCGTCTGCGCCGTGACGTCGGGCAGGCGATTGCCGATTTCTCGATGATTGAAGCCGGCGACAAGGTGATGTGTTGCCTTTCCGGTGGCAAAGACTCCTACGCCATGCTCGACATTCTGCTCAATCTGCAGAAAAGTGCACCGGTTTCCTTTGAGCTGATTGCGGTCAACCTTGATCAGAAACAGCCCGGATTTCCGGAGGAAGTGCTACCCGAGTACCTGAAAACCATGGGTATCGAGTACCACATCATCGAGAAGGACACCTACAGTATTGTTAAGGAAAAAGTGCCGGAAGGGAAGACCACATGTGGTCTGTGTTCGCGGCTACGGCGCGGAATCCTCTATAATTTTGCAGAAGAGCACGGGGTAACGAAGATCGCCCTGGGCCATCACCGCGACGACCTCCTGGAAACCCTCTTCCTGAATATGTTTTACGGCGGCAAACTGAAGTCCATGCCACCGGTCCTGCACAGCGACGATGGACGAAACACAGTGATCCGGCCTCTGGCATACTGCCGTGAGAAGGACATTGCCCGTTACGCAGGCCTTCGCGCGTTTCCGATCATTCCCTGTAATCTGTGTGGCTCTCAGGAGAATCTGCAGCGTCAGGTGATCAAAGACATGTTTCAGTCCTGGGATAAGCAGCATCCGGGGCGCCTGGAAACCATGTTCCGGGCCATGTGTAATGTCGAACCGTCACACCTTGCCGATACCAACCTCTATAATTTCCGCGATGGCGAGCGCCTGGGCGGGAAGCGACAAGCGGCACAGACTGCAGAGCCCGAAGAAGCGAACAGTTTCGGTCGTCTGGATGTCCTGAATATCTAGCGTTCGTCGTCTGGAATGCGCCGGTGAGGCCTCGACCTCAATGGGCCAGCGCGCCGGTCAGTGGCAGGGTCCAGATACCGAACACAATCAGCAGGGCGCCGGTCAGCTTCCGAAAGAGCCGGTGGCCCTGCAGCCCCCGTACCCAGCCTGCAGCATAACCGGTTGCCAACATGGAGGGGAGCGTGCCAAGACCAAAGAACAGCATGGTCAGCGCCGCGGAGCCGACGGTCGGTTGAAGCGCCGCCCATCCCAGAGTGGTGTAGATCAGGCCACAAGGCAGCCACCCCCAGAGCGCTCCCAGCGCAAGAGCCTGCCCGACGTGATTAACCGGTAGAAAGCGGCGGGTGAGCGGGGACAAACGCTTCCAGACCGGCGCTCCGACCCGTTCAATGTGCCGGATACCCTGCCACCATTGTCCCATCGACAGGCCCATGACGATCAGTAGAAGGCCTGCTACGGAGCGAAGGACGACTCCGAGCTCTGACCACTGGTTCGCGGCCGAGGTGCTGAGCAGTGCCACCAGTGTGGCAATCAGAGCATAGCTGGTAATGCGACCCGCGTTGAAGGCCAGCAGCATCAGAGTCTGGCGGATTCGGAAGCCTTTACCGACTGGCAGGGCCATGGACAGTGAGGCGCTGATGCCACCGCACATGCCCAGACAGTGAGAACTTCCCAGCAGACCGATCAGAAAGGCGCTGGGATAACTGAGATAGAGTTCCGGGCCCATCAGCGTTTCGAGGCGTCCTCGTCGGAGTTGGAATCCGGGGCCTGCCCGGTTCCCTGTTCCGGGGCAGCAGTCGACTTGTCCGTACGGGCGTCGTCCGGAATCATGTCTTTGTCATCGTCATAGAGAATCCGATGCGCCGGCCCCTCGAGATCATCGTACTGACCGCTTTTGACCGCCCACGAGAACAGGAAAATGCCGAGTGCCACGACAATCAACACCAGTGGGACCAGAATCATAACGATTTGCACGGCGAAACCTCGCGGAGAAAATATTCGGACACGGTATCAGGACACAACCTGGGCGCCAACCGCTGGATTGATCTGGTTCTTCGGCCCGCGGGACTGTGCGCCCAGACGCAGGGCATTCAGGACGACGACCAGGGAACTCACGGACATGCCGATAGCTGCGAGCCAGGGCGGTACCATGCCCGCCGCGGCAAGGGGTAGGGCGCAGACGTTGTAGACGAGCGCCCACGCAAGGTTCTGGCGTATGACCCTGCGGGTAAGAAGGCTGGTTTTCAGGGCTTCGACCAATTGCGCCAATTGGCCATTCAGCAGCACCGCATCCGCATGAAGCTGGGTCAGGTCCGCGGCTGACCCCATGGCGACGGATATACCTGCACCGGCCATGGACGGCAGGTCATTGAGCCCGTCCCCGACCATCATGATGTTGCGACCTTCCCGGGTCAGCTTGTTCAGTATGTCTAATTTCTGCTCGGGGGATGCCTGGCCAATGGCCTCTTCAATGCCCAGCTCCCGGGCAACCTGGGAGACATGGTCCGAACGGTCCCCACTCAGCAGAAGGGTACGGATGCCAAGTCCCTGGAGGGCATGGATGGCACTCGCGGCGTCCGGTCTCGGTTGATCGTCGAGACAGAAGCAGGCCAGCCATTCACTGTCTGATGCAAGCCAGATTTCCATGCCGTTGTAGTCCGGCGAGACCGGTGCTGGCAGGCTGACCGAAGACGCCACAAAATCCTTGTGGCCGATGTAGAGTCGCTGATTGCCCAGTGTTCCCGAGAGCCCGCCGCCAAGATGGTTTTTGACCTGTTCCACGGCTGCCGAAGGCTGGTTGTGGAAAACCCGGGCAATCGGATGTTCCGAGTGTTGCTCCAGCCCTGCGGCCAACTTGAGGCACGCAGGTTCGTCCAGGTCTCCTAACACCTTCAATGCCACAAGACTCAGTTCGCCCCGGGTCAGGGTACCGGTCTTGTCGAAGATAACGGTATCAACCGTGTTCATTGATTCCAGGGTATGCCCCCGGGTCGGTAGGAAGCCCAGACGCCGGAGTTTTACGGTAGCTGCGGTAATGGCGGTCGGTGTCGCCAAAGACAGTGCACACGGGCAGGTGACCACCAAGACGGACAGGGTAATGTCGAAAGCGTTGTCCGCTCCTGCCAGCCACCAGCCAAACCAGACCACCGGGGCCAGCACCAGCACCCGGGCCACGAATTTGCCGGCGATCCGGTCGGCCATCAGCGCTACCGGTGGTTTTTCGGCCTGAACCCGATCGAGAACCCGCATGATCCCTGACAGCCTGGTCTGGGAGCCGGCTTTGACCACCCGGACATCCAGCGGATTTTCGCCGTTAATGCAGCCGGCGTGGACGGTATCGCCGGGGGACCGGGTTTCAGGCAGGTATTCACCCGTCAGCGCTGCCTCATTGAGGGTGGACTGACCGTGGACGATTTCGCCGTCAACTGGCAGAGTCTCTCCGGGCCGGACGCGAATTACGTCCCCCGGTTTGACAGCATGCGCCGGAACCACCTCAATGTGTTCGCCCTGAACACGGGTAGCTACCGATGGCTGGAAGCCTGCCAGGGCATTGCCGGTCAGGCCGGCGCGGAAACGTGCCTGAACCTCAATGTACCGGCCCAATAGCAGGAAAAAGGTGAACATGCAGACTGACTCAAAATACACTTCTTCCCCACCGAATGCCGTCACCCAGGCGCTGGCTGCGTAGGCGAGGCCAATGGCAATGGCGACCGGGACATCCATGGTCAGGTGGTGGGTTTGCAGATCACGCCATGCATTGCTGAAAAAGGGGCGCGCGCTATAGAAAACGACCGGCGTGGCGATCAGCAGGCTGAACCAGCGGAAGAAGCTGACGAACTCCGGCGACAGGTCGTTTACCATTTCAAAGTAGAGCGGAAAAGCCAGCATCATGCTCTGAAAGGAACCAATGCCGGCGAGCACCAGCCGGATCAGCATGGAGCGGTGCTCCGATCTCAGTGCCTGCTCCGCTTCGTCTGGCTGGTAGGGACGTGCGGTATACCCGAGTTCGTGAATGGCAATCAGCAGGTCGCTGAGTCGACTCTGATCCTGGGCCCAGACCAGGCGGGCACGTTGGGTAGTATGGTTGACACTGAAAGACAGCACACCAGGCTGCTTTTTTATGTGGTTTTCGAGAAGCCAGATGCAGGCTGCGCAGGTGATACCGCCTATCAAGAGCTGGGCTTCCTCTCCACCTTTGACCGGCGAGACAAACGCTTGCTGGACCAGAGGGTGATCCAGTTCCCGGATGCGATCAAGTTCCGAGCTGGATAGTTGCCGCGGTGTAACGGCAGGCTCGGTGCGTATGTCGTAGAAACCGGTCAGCCCCTCGCCGTGGATGGTTTCGCACACGGCCTTACAGCCTTGGCAGCAAAAGTGCCGTATCCGTCCATCCAACTCAAGGGTAATCGGTGGCTCACCATCGGCTGGTTCGCCGCAGTGGAAGCACTCCAGGGCCTTCACCCTTTAGCGGCGCCTTCCGAGCTGACAGTGATCCCGTTGTCCGCCGGTAGCCAGGCTTCGCCTTTCAATCGCCACTGGTTATCGGGCCCTCGCAGGTCGTAGTACCAACGGCCATCAATATCTTCGAGCATCTTGCCACTGTATTGCCCGGTGCCTGTTTTCTGGAACTGAATCGTGCGGTCAAGGTCCGCCAGGGTCGGGTGGAACAGGTTCAGGACCAGGTACGGGAAATCCGCCGGCCCGTTGTCTGTGGACAGGTTGAGGGCAATGGTGCGGTCATCAAAACGCATCTCCGCAACCATACCAAGGTCTTTGGCCTTCTGGTCACGGGCTATTTCCATGTTGATGCCGCGGCCCTCTTTTGAGTAATCGTCGGTGACCATGGTGTCTTCCAAGTTGGTGGCGACGATGATCATGAAGATACACCAGATGATGGCGGCCAGCGGGAAAATGGTCAGGAACCAGAACCAGGGCTGGCGATACCAGGGAGCTATTGGAGCTTGTTCAGTCATATTACTCGTTCTCGTATAAACAGGGTGGTCGTCGCGCGAGTCTCGGATCAGCGCGTTGGACCAACAAATCGGCTTTCAGTTTCCAGCATCAGTGAATTGTCTGTTTGCGACTTGGCCTGAAAGTAAATTTCATTGTTGGACTGCGCAATGGATTCTGGTGGCACATCAACAACGGTCGGCAATGACCGGTTTTCACCACTCTCCACCGTTACCGACGTCTGGGTCAAAATCTGGATGTCGTCCAGGCCTCGAACCGAAACCGAGAAGGTTTGGGGCACTTCTGTCATGTTGGCAATTTTCAGGGTGTAGGAGTTCTCTATTCTGCCCTGGCCATTAAAGCTGTAGAGTGCGCCCCGGTCACGGAGTGCATCCATCTGCGCCGGTACCCGTGTTGCGATAGTCACGATGATGGCGGCGATCATGATCGACAGAACCGCGCCGTAGCCGAAGGTCCTCGGGCGAAGCAGTTTGGACGTCTTGCCCTCCAGTTCGTTCTCGGTGGTGTAGCGAATCAGGCCCCGGGGGTAATCCATCTTGTCCATGATTTCGTCGCAGGCATCAATGCAAAGTGCACAGCCAATGCACTCGTACTGCAGACCATCGCGGATATCGATACCGGTTGGGCACACCTGAACGCATTGGCCGCAGTCGATGCAGTCGCCAAGGCCCGCTTCGGCCGGGTCTATGCCCTTCTTGCGTCCGCCACGGGGTTCGCCCCGGTTGGGATCGTATGAAACAACGCGGGTGTTGGGGTCGAACATGACCGACTGGAAGCGGGCGTAGGGGCACATGTACAGGCACACCTGCTCGCGCATCCAGCCGGCATTGAGATAGGTTGCAACGGTAAAGAAGGCGACCCAGAAATAGGCCCAGCCATTGGCTTGTAGCGTAAAGAGATCGGCGATCAGTTCCCGGATAGGATAGAAATATCCGACGAACGTGAGGCCGGTTGCCAAGGCGATCAGTAGCCAGGCCGCGTGCTTGGCCGACTTTTTCGCAATTTTTTCGCCGGACCGCGGGGCCTTGTCGAGTTTCATCCGTTTGTTACGGCTGCCCTCAATGCGTTCCTCAACCCACATGAAGATAAACGTCCACACTGTCTGCGGGCAGGTGTAGCCGCACCACACGCGCCCAAAGAGGGTGGTGATGAAAAACAGGCCAAAGGCACAGATAATGAGCATCCCGGACAGGAGAATGAAATCCTTCGGGTAGAACGTCAGACCGTAGAGGTGGAACTCCCGGGCCGGAAGGTCAAAATGGATCAGTGGCTGGCCGTCCAGAGTTATCCAGACAAACAGGAAGTACATGCCCATCAGCAGCATCAGGCTGACATTCCGGATGCGCTGAAAGAAGCCTTTGACTTCCTTTACATAGATTTTCTTGCGGCTGGCGTAGAGTTCGACACTTCCGGATTTTTTATTGTTATCGGAGGGGTCAGAGGATGGGTCAACCTGTTTGACCGGAATCTCACTGCTCATCGAAACCTCCCGATGAAAGGGTAAAGCACGAAGCGGGCCCGGAGAGGGTCTGCTGATCTGTTCCAGGCTGTGTCCGGCTGGGGGCAGGGCACAGGCTGGAAAAGACCAGGCCGGGGCGGAGCCCCGGCCGGCTGACTCAGTTCGACAGGCTGTATACGTAGGCTGCGAGAATCTGAATCTGGTCTTCAGACAGACGACCGCTTTGGGCGGGCATCTGGTTCTGGCGACCGTTCATTACCGTTTCCTTGATCCACTCGTAAGTGGAACCATACAGCCAGGTGTTGTCGGTCAGGTTGGGCGCGCCGACAGATTGCATGCCTTTGCCGTCGGGGCCATGACACGCGGCGCAGCCCTGGGCAAACACGGCCTTGCCGGCCTCTGCTGCCTCGGCGTCCTTTTCGCGACCGCTGAAGCTCAGCACGTAATTGACCACCTGATCGACCTGCTCGTTGGTCATGTTGGGCATGACGCCTTTTGCCGGCATATTGCCCATGCGACCGTTGTGCAGGGTCTCAAGGATGGCATCCGGCGAGCCGCCATAGAGCCAGTCGTCGTCGGTCAGGTTCGGGAACCCGACCTGGCCGCGAGCCGCTGAGCCGTGACAGACGGCACAGTTGTTGGCGAACAGACGCTGACCGATCTTCAGGGCGTCGTCGTTGGTTGCCAGTTCAGTGACCGGGGTGTTGCCATACTGTGCGTAGATCTCACCGTATTTTTCTTCGGCGGCGGCCACTTCGGCTTCCCACTGGTTGGCTGAGGTCCAGCCCAGGAAGCCCTTGAAGCTGCCAAGCCCTGGGTAGAGTGCCAGGTAGCCAAGCGAGAAAATACAGGTGGCCATGAACAGATAGAACCACCACTTAGGCAGCGGATTGTCGTATTCCTCGATGCCGTCAAAGGAATGGCCGGTGGTGCGGTCGGTTTCGGTATCGGTGGTCTGGTTCTTACGGGTCGCCCACAGAAGCCACATACAGCCGAAAACAGTACCGAGCACGATCACACTGATCCAGAGGCTCCAAAAGGTACTCATTGTTTCTTCTCCGTTTTTTCCTGTTCGAGAGTACGCTTTTCCACTTCGTCATCGTCGAAGGGCAGATGCGCTGCCTCGTCGTTGGCCTTCTTGCGGTGGGCGCTGTACGCCCACCAGACGATTCCGAAAAAGACCGCCATGACCAGAAGGGTTTGAATACCGCGTAACTCGTTCAAATCCATGGGATCACCGTTTCTCTGAGATCACGGTACCGAGTTGTTGCAGGTACGCGACCAGAGCTTCGATTTCGAACTTGCCCTCGACCTGAGCAGATGCCTCGGCAATCTGTTCGTCGGTGTAAGGCACGCCCAGTGTCTGCAGAGTCTCCATCTTTGCTGCCGTGTCGGTGTGGTCTACCCGGTTTTCAAACAGCCAGGGGAAAGCTGGCATATTGGATTCCGGAACCACGCTGCGCGGGTTGTAAAGATGCTGGCGCTGCCATGCGTCCGAGTAGCGGCCGCCGACACGGGCCAGATCCGGGCCGGTGCGCTTGGAGCCCCACAGGAACGGCCGGTCGTAAACGAACTCACCGGCTACGGAGTAGTGACCATAGCGTTCGGTTTCAGCGCGGAACGGACGGATCTGCTGGGTGTGACAAACGTGGCAGCCTTCCCGGATGTAAATATCCCGGCCTTCCAGTTCCAGAGCGGTGTAGGGCTCAAGACCCTCCACCGGCTCGTTGGTTTCTTTCAGGAAGAACAGCGGCACGATTTCAACCAGAAAGCCGCCACTGATGGTCAAGATGATCAGGACGATCATCAGGCCAATATTCTTTTCAACAATATCGTGGTTCATCTGACCTCTCTCCGTTTACGCCGTCTGAGCCGCTGCGGTATCTGCCGCAACCGCATCTTTCTGGCGAATGGTCATGTACACGTTGTACGCCATGATGAGCATGCCGCTCAGGAAGATGACGCCACCAAGGAAGCGGACGAAATATCCCGGGTACGAAGCTTCCAGGGATTCAACAAAGCTGTAGGTCAGAGTGCCGTCGGCGTTGACCGCGCGCCACATGAGGCCCTGCATGATACCGTTTACCCACATCGCAACGATGTACAGGACAGTACCAACGGTTGCCAGCCAGAAATGCACGTTGATCAGGCTCGTGCTGTACATGGCCTGCAGGCCCCAGAGTTTGGGTATCAGGTGGTAAATGGCGCCGATACTGATCATGGCAACCCAGCCCAGGGCACCGGAGTGCACGTGGCCAATGGTCCAGTCTGTATTGTGCGACAGAGCGTTGACGGTCTTGATGGCCATCATCGGGCCTTCGAAGGTGGACATGCCGTAGAAGGACAGGGATACCACCAGGAAGCGCAGGATCGGATCGGTCCGCAGCTTGTGCCACGCGCCGGACAGGGTCATCATGCCGTTGATCATGCCGCCCCAGGACGGAGCAAGGAGGATCAGGGACATCACCATGCCCGCGGTCTGTGCCCAGTCAGGGAGCGCAGAGTAGTGCAGGTGGTGGCCGCCGGCCCAGACGTAGGTCGCAATCAGCGCCCAGAAGTGAACGATGGACAGGCGATAGGAGTAAACCGGGCGATTGGCCTGCTTCGGAACGAAATAGTACATCATGCCGAGGAAGCCGGCGGTCAGGAAGAAGCCTACCGCATTGTGACCCCACCACCACTGCATCATGGCGTCAGTTACACCGGCGTAAGCAGAGTAGGATTTGAACGCGCTTGCGGGGAGGGCGAGGTTGTTACCGATGTGCAGGAAGGCAACGGTAATGATGAAGGCACCGTAGAACCAGTTCGCCACGTAGATGTGCGGCGTGCTGCGCTTCATGATGGTGCCGAAGAATACCAGCGCGAAAGCAACCCAGACGATCGTGATAGCGATGTCGATTGGCCACTCCAGCTCAGCGTATTCCTTGGACGAGGTCAGACCCATCGGTAAGGTAATGGCGGCGGCCACGATGATCGCTTGCCAACCCCAGAAGGTAAACGCAGCGAGGCCGTCCGAAATCAGGCGAGCCTGACAGGTGCGTTGAACGACGTAATAACAGGTGGCGAACAGGGCGCTTCCACCGAAGCCGAAGATGACGGCGTTGGTATGCAACGGCCGTAAACGACCGAAGTGTGTCCAGGGCATGTCGAGGTTCATCGCTGGCCAGACAAGTTGGGACGCGATCAACACGCCCATACCCATGCCAACAATGCCCCAGACCAACGTCATGATGGCAAATTGTCTTACCACCTTGTAGTTGTAAGTCAGGTTTGCATTTACTGTGCTCATAGCCTTACCAATGGGTTTAGAGTGAGAAATTATGCGGGCGCAAGTATGGAGAAAGCATTAGCGCTTTGCAATGACTCAGGTCAACTCCTGAACCCTGTCAAATGCGCCGAAATCAGCAACATGGCATCCTTGCACCGGTCACTAAAAGGGACGTTTTGTGTGTGGCATATGCCGGTGCCTGACCTCTAATGATAGTCCCTAAAAAACGGTAGGTGAATGAAGTGGAATTGATTAAGACCAAAGGCTTCGAGAACGGTCCGGATATCGTGATGATTCTGGCGCATGGGGCAGGGGCCCCCGCCGATTCTCCGTTCATGGAGGTACTGGCCAATGACCTTGAGGCGGAAGGCATTCCGAACGTTCGTTTCGAGTTTCCGTACATGCAGAAGCGACGTGAGGACGGCCGGAAACGGCCACCCGATCGACAGCCCCGGTTGCTGGAGAGTTTTTCCCAGGTGGTGGAGCAGGTCCGACGGGAAGTGGGGAGCGACTGCCTGATTGTGGTTGGCGGCAAATCCATGGGTGGGCGGATGGCCAGTCTGTTGGCCAGTGAGTATGACGGTATCGACGGCGTGGTGGGCTTCGGGTACCCCTTCCACGCTCCGGGCAAGCCGGACAAGTGGCGAACCGGTCATTTTTGCTCGTTGCGTTGCCCGATGTTGATTGTGCAGGGAACCCGGGACCCGTTTGGCAAACCCGAGGAGATGACGGGGCACGAATCCGAGCTGGAAGGCGTTCGTCTGCGTTGGCTGGAAGGCGGGAATCACGATTTTCAGCCGTTGGCCCGCCAGAACAGCAGCCAGCTGGCGCTGATTGCGGCAGCTGCGCAGGAGGCGCGAGTGTTCATCAACGAGCGCGTCAGGTCTCAGACTCTGTCCACCGGGGAGTAATCGGAGACAACGACCCGGTTTCGACCGTCAGTCTTGGCCTGGTAGAGGGCTTCGTCGGCCCTGTCAAAGAGACGTGTCCGGTCTTCGCCGTGGGCCAGGGACGCCACACCGGCGCTCAGTGTGATCTTCGCCTTGCGCCCGTCCGGGCTGGTCAGCGAGGTGGTTTCAATGTCGTGGAGTATGGCCTCGCACACCCGGAGTGCACCCGCAATGTCGGTGCCCGGCAGCAGCAGCGCGAACTCCTCCCCGCCAAACCGGACTGCCACATCCCGGGGGCGCTTCACGTGCCGGGTCAGGATGTCAGCGATCAGTTGCAGGAAGGTGTCACCAAAACCATGCCCCCAGGTGTCATTGACGGCCTTGAAGTGGTCGGCGTCCACCAGGGCAAGGGTCAGGGGCTGCCCGGTACGTCTGGCCTCGGCACAGAGTTCCGGGAGTATGTTGTCCATATGACGCCTGTTGTGCAGGCCGGTCAGTGAATCGTTCAGGCTCAGAGTGGCCAGTTGCCGGTTGGCCTTTTCCAGCTCTCTCATGGTGGTTCGAAGTTGCGAGGTGCGCTCGTGAACCTTGAATTCGAGTTCGGTCCGGGCGCTGTGTTCCACCTCAAGCAATTTCTCGTTCAGCAGTCGCCAGCGCTGGACCATTGCATAGTTAAGCAGAACGACCTGGCCCCCGACGGCGACCTGCATCAGGGCTTCGCGAGCGAGGAAGTCCGTCAGATAGCCAAAGGCCGCCAGGGCATAGATCAGTCCACCCACCAACATGACCAGCCATGCAAGCACGTACCACATCGCTGGCTGGTAGCCATGGCGCCATCGAATCACCGCGATGACGAAAAGGCTGCAGATAACGGTCAGTGCCAGAACCGTGTTGAGCAATATGGTCTTGTTGTAGGGCAGTACCAGAGTGAGGGCGAGAAAAACGATGCAGAACCAGGCCAGTGCCTTTATGGCGGTTCCGGCTACGGTTTTCTGTTCGACCTCAAGGAAGGAGCGGCCGAACAACGTCATTGAAAGGGCGCAGAGTACCAGGCTGAGTGGGATAGAGGTGTTGGCAAAGCCGGTGCTGTCAGGCCAGAAATACTGGTTGGCAAATCCGCCCATGGCGAACATGAAGAGCCCCATGGCGGCCATGTAGAAAGCGTTATAGAAGTAATAGGCGGTGCCGGAGCTGAAAAACAGAAGCAGGTTGAATATGGCGAAAACCAGCAGGGCGCCGTAGAAAAGTCCGTGTGTCAGCGTCAGGTGATTGCTGTGGGCGATGACCTCTTCCGGCGTTTCGAAGGTCAGGGGAACATTGAGTGCGCCGCTGCTTTGAACGCGCAGGGTGATTGACCGGGTTTCTCCCTCGGCAAGCGTGACTGGAAGGAGGAAATACCGGTAGTCTATGCCTCTTGCATCGAAGGGTCTTTGGTCTCCCGTGGCAAGGTGAGTATTCGGGCCATTTCCGGACTGCCAGAAGGTTACCTCGTCCAGGAGGGGATAATTCAGTTTCAGGTACCAGAGCGCTTCCCGGTTTCCGCTGTTTTTGACGTTAAGATGAACCCAGTACACGGATGAGGTGTGGCTGAATACCAGGTCGTGTCCCCTGGCGGGGCTCCAGTCAAGATCTTCCGGGAGGTCATCGGGGGAGTTGGCGTCGTGTGCCGGGTCCCCGGGTGCGGCGCTGTAAAAACAGATGTAGTGCATCAAGGATCGCCGGGATTCAGTATCCATAGCCTCCAGAACCGGGCATCCGGACTCGGACGCCTGGGCGGCGGGTGAGGATATGGCCGGTAGAAGGCTGAGACTCAGGATGGCAAACAGGCGCAGAACAGGCGACATCTGGGGTTTCCCGCAAGCAGTAGAGCGAAGAGTGTAGCTAAAGCACACAAACTTTGATGTTAAACAGTTTCAAATTTAAAGGGTCGCACTGGGCCCCCTGAAAACAGGTATTGAATGGAACAGCTTCTTGCATTCTGTCGGCCGGGCTTTGAAGCCGAAGCGGGCCGTGAAATGACGGATCGGGCCGCCGAGCACGGCTTTTTCGGATTCTTTGAGCCTGATAAAGGTACGGGCATGGTCTGGTATTCGCTGGGTGGACCGGAGACCGCGGAGGATCTCCTGTCGCGACTGGCGCTGGCCGATCTGGTGTTTGTCCGGGACTGGTTCGTGGTGCTGGGTCGCTTTCCGCTACCGGAGCATGATCGGGTGGGGGCAGTGATCGATGGGCTCCGGAGTCTGGAGCGGGGCTACCCGGGCTGTGCCCGACTGGAGGTCAGGCTGTCAGAAAATAACGCCGATGGCGATCTCGGCAATTTTGCCCGAAAATGGGTTTCACCGCTGTCACGGGGCTTGCGTGGTGCAGGCCTTCTGAAGGCCGATCAGAATGCCCCGGCCCCTGCCAGGCTCGAGATCCTGTTGCCGGATTTCTCAGAGGCAGTGGTCGGGTATAGTCCCGAGGGCAACCGGGCCCGCTATGTGGGGGGGATCCCCCGGCTTCGTTTGCCGGCATCGGCGCCGAGTCGCTCGGCGCTCAAGCTGGAGGAGGCCTGGAAGGTTTTTCTGCCGCCGGAACGGGAGCTGGATTACCTGGGCGGAGGCAAAAAGGCAGCCGACCTGGGGGCTGCGCCAGGTGGCTGGACCTGGCAGCTGGTGCGCCAGGGTATGCTGGTAACGGCTGTGGATAACGGCCCGATGAACCCCGAGCTGATGGCGTCCGGTCAGGTGGAGCACGTTGAGGCCGATGGCTATAGCTGGCGGCCCAAACGGGGTATTGACTGGATGGTGTGCGACATTGTCGACCAGCCTCGTAAAACGGCGCGGCTGGCGGTGGATTGGCTTACTGGCGGATATTGCCGTTATACGGTGTTCAACCTCAAGCTGCCGATGAAGAAGCGCTACGATGAATGGCTGATCTGCCGTGATATCATTGTTCGCGGTCTGGCAGAGGCGGGCATTGGCTATAATCTGAGGGCCCGCCACCTCTACCACGACCGGGAAGAGATCACCTGTTTTATTGAGCGGACCGGTTAGACCGCGCTCTGCTGGAGGACTGTGATGGTTTCGTCCTGGTCCATCATTGGGACCAGCTCCGACATGAGTTCCCGGCGTTCCGGGGAGCGGTACCACCGATCCCAATCGGCCTCAGAACGCCAGTTGGCGAGGGTGATACGGTGGTTGGGATCATGGCTGTCAGCCAGGGTTTCACCGGAAATAAAGCCTGGCGCGCCCACGGCTTGCTGCAGGACTTTGCGGGCACGTTGCTCATAGGCGTCTTCAAGGGTCTCGGCGATGTGACGTTCAATCAGCACCCGAATCATGGCTTGCCTCCAATTTTTCGCTGTTATAAACAATAATTTAGCAGGTTTTCTGGAAAAATCAGGTATTCAAACAGGAGAAGGTTTTGACGGCTTCAGAGTACGATGCAGAGCTGGATGCCCGGGGACTTTTTTGTCCAGAGCCGGTGATGATGCTGCACAACCGTATCAATGATGTAGAGCCGGGACAGGTGCTTCGAGTGCGCGCGACCGATCCCTCGACCACCCGGGATATTCCACGATTCTGCCAGTTCCTCGGCCATGAGCTGGTCCAGGATGAGGAGCAGGGCGGGGAGTTCGTGTTTCTGATTCGACGAGGGCAAGCCTGATAGAATCAGGCTCCGGATCGAAGGCCGTTCAGGTGACGGATGAAGTCATCCCGGTTCATTTCACCCAATACACGCTGACCGGACATTTCCTCGCCGTTCCGGCCATAGAACAGGATTGCCGGCGGGCCAAACAGTCCAAGCTCATCAAGAAGGGCCTGCTGTTCCGGAGTATTGTCCGTTACGTCGATCTGTAACAGCGTATACGGAGACAGTGCCTGGGCAACCTGAGGATCGCTGAATACGTTGCGCTCCATCACCTTGCACGATATGCACCAATCGGCATAGAAATCCAGAACCACTGGGCGATTCTGCGCCTGCGCCTCCTCCAGCATGGCGCGAATCTGGGCCGGCGCTTCCACCCGCTTGAATCCGGCATGCTCGGGACTGTTCAGTGTGGGCATGGAGCCCGACGCTATGGTAAAGGGCGTCAGTGGCCGAAGTGGATCGTTGGCGCCACCGATGGCGCCGGCAAGCAGCGCCAGTCCGTAGGCGAACATTACCAGCCCCAGACCCTTTCGGGTACGTGCCCAACCGGCTTTTGCTGCATCGAAGGCGCCAAGCTGAACGCCAGTAATGGCAACCAGAAGGCCCCAGAGCGTCAGCGCCAGCCAGGCCGGAACCAGGCGTTCGACCAGCCAGATGGCAACCGCCAGCAACATCACTCCATAGAAGTGCTTTACAGTGGTCATCCAATGCCCGCTGCTGGGCAGGAACCTGCGTCCTCCTACGGCCACCAGTATGAGCGGAAGCCCCATTCCGAGACCGAGTGCAAACAACGCCGAGCCCCCGATCAGAGCGTCCTGGGTGGTCGAAATGTAGAGAAGGCTACCGGCAAGTGGTGCGGAAACGCAGGGTGAAACAATTAAAGCCGACAGTGCCCCGATACCGAAAATGCTTAGCACGCGGCCGCCGGTCAGTCGGTGGCTGGCATCATCCAGCGGCTCACGGATAAAGCGCGGCAGCTGGATTTCGAACAGATCGAACATGGACAGGGCGAAAACCACAAAGAGTGTGGCAAAGACGCCGAGGACCCAGGGCGACTGCAACTGCGCCTGGAGATTGAAGCTTGCCCCCAGTAAACCCGTCAGAACCCCGGCGACCGCGTATGTCAGGGCCATTCCCAGAACATAACTGATGGATAACATCAGGGCGTGACCGGAGGTGCGGGTATTATGGCTGGAAACCAGAGTTGAGATGATGGGCACCATGGGAAGCACGCAGGGGGTGAACGTCAGCCCGAGCCCGAGCAGGAAGAAGACACCTACGATAACGAACGAGGATTGCCGGGAAAGAAAGCCTGCCAGGCCAGTAGCTGACGAAGTGTCCACGGGAGCCGCAGTGCCGCTGTCCCGGCCGAGGGGCGCCGTTCCCGCCGCAGGGGAAGAGGTTGGGTCCGGACTGGCCGAATTGCCGGGGTAGTAAAGTGCATCGCGAGTCTGGGGCGGATAGCACAGGCCCGCCTCCGCGCATCCCTGGTAGGTAACCTGAAGTTGGGCTTCGCGCACCCCGTCTGGCAGGGAAACCGGGAGCCGCACCTCTATTGGGTCATAGAAAACGGTGACTTCGCCGAAGAACTCATCCTCAACAACCTGCCCGTTCTGCGAGAACGAGGGCTCACCAATTTGAACGCCCTCGGTCACCGAGGTGACACTGACGCGATCCCGATACAGGTAATGACCGGGTGTGATGTTCCAGGACAGAACAACGGAGCCGGTGTCAGTGCTGTAACTGAACGGGAGGGCCTCGTCCACCGGCAGGAAGGTGTTGTTGTCAGCTCCAAACAGGGAGTTGCCGCTCGTACCCAGGGCGGAGGCTGTTCCGGTCACCGCCAGAAGAGCCAAAAGCATCAGCAGGTGGGTCAGGGTGAGGGCGCGTCGACAGTTCTTGAAAACCGCAGCGGATACTGTCATGGGTTGTTCTGATTCCTTTAGCTGTTCGTTTTACTCGGGTTCTGTGCACCCGCGGACCGTTCCGTTCTCGCCGGGGCTTTCGAAGCCAGTGGACAAAGTCGGGACCTCAAAGTTCCCTCTGGTATTGATCGCTGTAAAGTCGCACAATAGCGAGCCAATGAATCACAGTCCAAATGATCTTATCATGCTGTTTAATGACCTGTTTCGGGAAGACTACCGGACAATTCTGGTCAAAGGCAGTGACGAGCCTGAATACCTGCCTGCCGCTACGCCGGACGGGCTTGCGCAGATTGTTTTTGCGCACGGTTATTATGCCAGCGCCTTGCATGAAATCAGCCACTGGTGTATTGCCGGTGAGCGCCGTCGCACGCTTCATGATTACGGTTACTGGTACTGTCCTGATGGTCGAACACCGGAACAGCAACAGGTGTTCGAGCAGGTGGAGGTTAAACCCCAGGCGCTGGAGTGGCTGTTCTCTCTGGCAGCCGGGTCCCGGTTTCATATCAGTGTGGATAACCTCTCCGGTGATGGTCCAGCGGATGAGCGGGGCTTCCGGCGGAAGGTCCGGGAGCAGGCTGGGCAATACCTGTCGGATGGGTTGCCGCAACGAGCCGGACAATTTTTTGACGCACTGAGAACCTTTTATGGAACCGCTGATACGGTGCTCGAATCCTGGTATCAGGATGCCCGACGCATTGCTCCGCTGAGTTCCGCACTGAACATCCCGAGGAAAACTGAGACTGTATGACATCTGACCCAAAGCACACTGGCGATCTTCGATTCCAGGATCTGAATCTGGATAAACGTTTGCTGGATGCCATTACGGCGATTGGATTTGAGTACTGCACGCCAATCCAGGCGGAGACCCTGCCGTGGACACTTGCGTGTGAGGACCTGATTGGCCAGGCGCAGACCGGCACTGGGAAAACCGCGGCTTTCCTGATCACCGCGATCCAGACCCTGCTCGAAACCCCAATTCCGGAGAAGGAACGCTTTGCCTCTGAGCCCCGGGTTCTCGCCCTGGCGCCCACGCGGGAGCTGGCGATGCAAATCGCCAAGGACGCGGAGCAACTGTGTCAGCACACCGGCCATAATGTGGTGACCGTCGTGGGCGGCATGAACTACGACAAACAGCGGGACCAGTTGCAGAATGAGGTCGTGGATATTCTGGTGGCAACACCGGGGCGACTGATTGATTTCCTGGGCTCCCAGGACGTCTTCCTTGATCAGTTGGACATCCTGATCCTGGATGAGGCGGATCGGATGCTCGACATGGGCTTCATTCCCGACGTGAAACGCATCATCCGCAAATGTACCGCCAAGGAAGATCGCCAGACGCTGCTGTTCAGTGCCACCTTTAACCAGGATGTTCTCAATCTTGCGTCCATGTGGACCAAGAACGCCGAGTTTGTGGAAATTGAGCCGGAACAGAAGACGGCAGAGCGGGTCGAGCAAACGGTATACCTGGTCGGTGACGATGAAAAGCTGCCGGTGCTGGTGAACTACCTCAAGCGACCGGAGGTGGAGAAGGCCATCGTTTTCGCCAATCGCCGCGACCAGTGCCGGGATCTCGAAGAGGACCTGCGCAACCAGGGCGTCAAGGTTTCGTTGATGTCCGGGGAGATTGCCCAGAACAAACGCCTGAAGACACTGGATCAGTTCAAGAAAGGGAGCATTCAGGTACTGGTTGCCACTGATGTCGCCGGGCGTGGCATTCACGTCAACGGCGTGACTCACGTTTTCAACTACAATCTTCCGGACAACGCAGAAGATTACGTGCACCGCATTGGCCGGACCGGACGAGCGGGCAAGCATGGGGTCTCGGTCAGTTTTGCCGGGGAGGATGATTCCTTCGCACTGCCGGCCATCGAGACCTACATCAGCCAGAAGCTGAAAACAGCGGTGCCGGATGAGGCGCTGATGGTGGCAATGGAAAATCCACCGATTACCCGTAAGCGCGGTCGACGCCCCCAGGGTGGTCGCGGGGGCCCCGGTGGCCGCAATCAGCGCCAGCGCAGGAACTGACAGGGCCGGACAGCATCATGTTGATCGTAGCAGATGAAAACATTCCCCTACTGGATTCGTTCTTCGGGGACTTTGGGGAGATACGTCGGGTATCCGGCCGGACGATGACAGCTAGCGATGTCCGTGACGCGGATGTGCTTCTGGTACGTTCGGTTACCCGTGTCGGCCCGGAACTGTTGGAAGGCAGTCGCGTCCGTTTTGTGGGTACGGCAACCATTGGAACGGATCATGTTGATCGTGACTGGTTGGCACAAAAAGGTATCCGGTTTTCTGCCGCGCCCGGCTGCAACGCTGACAGCGTCGCCGAGTACGTCCTTGCTGTGCTTTCTCTCCATGCAGAACGGCGTGCGCTGGACGACTGGACGCGCATGAGCGTGGGCATTGTCGGAGTGGGAAATGTCGGCGGTGAACTTGCCCACAAGCTTGAACGGCTGGGTTTTGAGGTGCGTTTGTGCGACCCGCCACGAGCCGAACGCGAAGATGATGGCGGCCAGGAGTTCGTGTCCCTCGAAGAGGCCCTGGAATGCGATGTGATCACACTGCATACGCCCCTTACTCGTGACCAGAAACATGCCACGTATCATTTGCTGGATGAAAGCCAGCTGGCGTCGTTGACCGCGGATCAGTTGCTGATTAACGCCGGTCGTGGCGAAGTGATCAATACCGAGGCGTTGCATGCCCGTCTGGCGCAGGGGGGGAACGCTCCGGTTGTGGCGCTGGATGTCTGGGAGCGGGAACCCCGCATCGATCCGGAGCTGGTTGACCGGGTGTGGCTTGCTACGCCGCATATTGCGGGCTACAGCCTTGAAGGCAAAGTTCAGGGTACTGAGATGATTTACCGGGCGCTAAGCGACTACCTGGGCCTGCCGATACGGAAAAAGGCCGGTCAGTTCCTACCGGAACCCGCCCTGAGTAAGGTTTCGTTCACCAGCGCCGCGGAGGAGGACGAGGCCATCCGGATTGCCTTGAGGGCGTGCTATGATCCAAGGCAGGATGATGCCCGTCTGCGAGTGGCCATGGCCGGTTCAGCCGAAGAGAGGGCTGCTGCCTTTGACCGGTTACGGCGGGACTATCCGGTGCGCCGGGAATGCTCCAGCCTGAAAGTCCAGTTGAAGGGAACCAGCAAATCCCTGCAGGACAGCTTTCGGGCGATCGGGTTCAAGCTGAAAATCTGACCGACCATCCGAACTAAAAAACCGGGGCGTTTGCCCCGGTTTTTGCGTTTAGAGCCTGGCTTGTTGCAGGGCCTGAATACGGTCTTCAAGCGGCGGGTGCGTCATGAACATGGCGCTGAGTCCGCCACGGGCGCCGCGGTTGATGCCGAATGCCTGCAGCGTGTCGGGCATCTGGTCCGGTACTTCGCTTTCCTGTTTCAGGCGCGCCAATGCACTGATCATGGCGGACCTGCCCGCCAACTGCGCACCGGCGATATCAGCACGGAATTCTCGTCGACGGGAGAACCAGAACACGATGGTGCTGGCCAGAATGCCCAACACGATTTCCGCGGCAATACTGACGACGAAGAAGCCAATACCATGGCCGCTCTCGTTCTTGAAAATAACACGGTCAACGAACGAGCCGATGACCCGGGAGGCGAATATCACGAAGGTGTTGACGACACCCTGGATCAGGGCGAGCGTGACCATGTCACCGTTGGCGACGTGACCGATTTCATGTCCCAGAACGGCGCGGATTTCATCTTTGTTAAAGCGGTGAAGCAGCCCCTCGCTGACGGCGACCAGCGCGTCATTCTTGTTCCAGCCAGTGGCAAACGCATTGGATTGGGAAGCCGGGAAAATGGCCACTTCCGGCATTCCTATGCCGGCATTATTGGCCAGCTCGGCGACGGTATCCATCAGCCAGCGTTCGGCTGGGGAGCGGGGGGATTCGATGATCTTCGCCCGTGTGCTCCACTTCGCCATGGGCTTCGATATCAGAAGCGAGATGATGGCGCCGGCAAACCCGAACACCGCCGCAAAGGCCAGCAGCGGGCCATACTGAATGCCGTGTTGAGAGAGGTAGCTGTCTACACCCAGCAGTCTCAGCGTAAAGCTTGCGACCAGGATAACGGCCAGGTTGGTGGCCAGAAACAACAGTATGCGCATGTTACATCCCTGAATGATGAGTCAAACACGTAAAAACTGTGCCTAAGACCGGATTATGTGGCCGCGGTTCGCAAGTTCAATGTCTTTGCAGGTGTTTAATGTTTGCCATCGGCGAAAAATGTCGCCTGGACAATCTGGCTGATGCGTCCGGAATGGCCACTTTTCAGCGCCGTGCGAATCAGGTGGATATGGGTTGAAAGGTCCTCTTGCACCGATGGAGGCAGTTTTTCTTCAGCGCGTTCATGACTCTGGCCCAGTGTCCTTGTCAGTGCTGTCGGAGCAGGGGCGCTGAGGCGCACAAAGGCGGTATGGGTCAGAACCGCCTGGTCGAGAGCTTCCTGTCGGATCGTGTCAACGTAGCGAAGCAGGCCTTCTTCCTCCAGCCAGAGGAGCGCGCCAAAGCACGCCATGTGGCGTTTGCTGTGAAGCCCGAATTCATCCGGCTCGTCCGGGCCTGCAATATCCTCCACAAACAGGTTTACGCGCCGAGGGAAAGCTCCGTAGAGCTGGACAAGAGCGATCGCAACGTCCTTGTAGAATTCCTCCACATGAATGTCAGCCATGGAAACTCCCTTACTGCTGATAGTTGCCTAGAAAGCGGCCCAGCCGCGACATGGCGTCCTCAAGGGCATCTTCCCTGGGCAGGAAAACCACGCGCAAGTGCTGTTTGTCATCAATGTTGAAGGCGGAGCCCTGCACCAGAAGGATCTTCTCCTGCAACAACAGGTCCAGCACCAGCTTTTCATCATTGACGATGGGGAAATGCTTCGGATCCAGCTTCGGGAACAGGTAAAGAGCCCCCTGGGGTTTGACACAGCTTACGCCAGGGATGTCGTTGAGCATACGCCAGGCGGTCTCTCTTTGTTCGTAAAGGCGTCCATCAGGAACGACCAGATCATTGATCGACTGGTAACCACCAAGGGCGGTCTGGATCGCCAGTTGCGCGGGAACGTTCGCGCACAGGCGCATGTTAGAGAGCATCTCGATGCCTTCAATAAGATCCGTTGCCCGGTGCTTGGCCCCGCTGATGATCATCCAGCCGGAGCGGTAGCCCGCTGCGCGGTAGTTCTTGGAAAGGCCGTTGTAGGTGAAGAACAGCACATCGTCTGCCAGGGACGCAGTGGAAACGTGCTCCGTGCCATCGTAAAGGATCTTGTCGTATATCTCGTCCGAGAGCACGATCAGGTTGTGTTTGCGAGCCAACTCGATGACCTGTTCCAGCAGTTCTCTGGAATAAACGGCGCCGGTCGGGTTATTGGGATTAATCAGAACGATCGCCCGGGTACGGCGGGTAATCTTCTTACGAATGTCGTCGATATCGGGGAACCAGTTCTGCTGCTCGTCGCACCGGTAATGGACCGGTTTGCCGCTGGAGAGCGTGACGGCGGCGGTCCAGAGCGGATAGTCAGGCGCGGGGATCAGCACCTCGTCGCCGGTGTTCAGCATCGCCTGCATCGACATTACGATCAGCTCACTGACGCCGTTGCCGAGAAAGATGTCGTCAATGTCGACTTTATCGATGCCTCGCTGCTGGCAGTAATGCATGACCGCCTTGCGGGCCGAAAACAGTCCTTTGGACTCAACGTACCCCTGGGCCAGGTGCATGTTGTATATTACGTCCTGCTGAATCTCTTCAGGTACGTCCAGCTCGAATGCGGCAGGATTTCCGATGTTCAGCTTCAGTACCCGGTGACCTTCTTCCTCCAGCCGACGGGCTTCCCGCAGAACCACGCCACGTATTTCATAACACACGTTATCCAGCTTGGCGGATTTGTAGTAGTTCTGCATAAGGCCCAGGCTTCCTTGGTCTGAATTCGGAAAATAAAACTGTTGGTTAACAGCCCTTTATTCTAGCGGAGCGAGGGGCAGCGACAACAGGGCAATTATGATGAATTGTGGCGTGTTCAGGCAGATTTAGCGTCCAAAGCTGAAGTCCCTCTTGAAACCAGGATCAATCGACTACTGTGAGCCTTGGTTTTCTGATAAAGATTGTGCACAATTGAATCGTTAAAAATATTAATAGCCAAGTGCAAGGAGAGTCGTGTGTCCGAATCCAGCGTTTATGACTTCACTGTCAGCGATATCAAGGGAAATGAAAAAAACATGGCCGACTACCGCGGCAAGGTACTCCTGATCGTGAATACCGCCAGTAAGTGCGGCTTTACGCCACAGTTTGAAGGTTTGCAGAGCCTGCACAAGGAGCTGGGCGATCGCGGTCTGGAGGTGCTCGGGTTCCCCTGCAATCAGTTCATGAATCAGGATCCGGGTAATGATGATGCCATCAGCGAGTTCTGCAGCCTTAATTACGGCGTGGATTTCCCCATGTTCTCGAAGATTGAGGTCAATGGCTCCGGCGCGCATCCGCTCTATCAGTTCCTGAAGCGTGAGGCCAAGGGCCTGATGGGCTCCGAGAAGGTGAAGTGGAACTTCACCAAGTTTCTGGTGGGTCGGGACGGGCAGGTGGTTCGTCGATATCCGCCGACTGCGAAGCCTCAGGACATTCGCAAAGACATCGAAAAACTGCTGTAACCATGGGTGGACCCGACGAGGCGTTATCTCTCGACAACCAGATCTGTTTCGCCCTCTATGCGGCCAATCGGGCGGTGACAGCCCGTTACCGCCCACTGTTGGACGACCTTGACCTGACTTACCCTCAATACCTCACGATGTTGGTGCTTTGGGAGCGGGAAAGTTCGGGAGGCGCCACGCGGGTGTCAGACCTGGGGCGTCGGCTTCGATTGGATTCAGGCACCCTGACGCCATTGCTCAAGCGGCTGGCCGATCGGGGGCTGCTGGAACGTCGGCGGAGTAGGGTGGATGAGCGCGTGGTTATACTGACGTTGACCGAAGCCGGCAGGACGCTACGGAAAAAGGCGAGATCAATCCCGGAACGCCTGCTCTGTGAGGTTGGTGTTGAGCCAGAGCGGCTGCAGGCGTTGCGCGAGGAGCTCAAGGCGCTTCTCACGGTTCTTGAGGGTAAGACGGGGCCCAACGACTGATGGCGGCCCGCAATTCGTCCCGGTTGTAGGGTTTGGTGACGTAGTCATTCATGCCTGCCGCTATACAGTCCTCGCGGTCCCCCTGCATGACATTGGCCGTCACTGCAATGATGGACAGGTCCTTCCATTCCGGGTTCTTCCGGATTCGCCGGGTTGCCTCATAGCCGTCCATCACCGGCATCTGGCAATCCATCAATACCAGATCGTAGTTGCGGGCATGCAGGGAATCGAGCGCCTGTTGCCCGTTTTCGGCGTGGTCCACCTGATGGCCCAGCTTCTTGAGCAGGCTGCTGGCCACCATCTGATTGACCTGATTGTCCTCGACCAGAAGGATCTTCAGGGGGCGTTCGACTTCCTCTTGTCTGGCTGGCCTTGCCGGTTTTAGCGTCACCTCGTTCCGTAGAATCCCGACCGCCCGGCAGAGGCAGCGGTATAGCTCGTCCCGACGCACAGGCAGGGACAGGATCTGATGTTCAGGTTTGGCGCGGACTGCAGAACCCGTCGGGTCTGCGAGGATAACCCCTTCTCCCTGCCAGTTCAGGGCAAGGCTCTGGGGCGCCTCGCCTGGACCTTCGGACAACGTAATGAGAACGCCTTGCTGGGGCTCGCTGATATCCCGGATCGGGATCTGCCAAGCGTCGAGCTGGCGTTCGATTGCCCGCCGATGCGGATTGTCCGCCGGTATGGCCAGAGCAGCACCAATATCCCGAAGCTTGGCCGCGACCTGGGGCAGCCCATCCGGGCTGCTGTCTTCATGCATTGGCAGAGGCAGGGTCACGGTAAAGTGGGTGCCGCGTCCCTCCCGGGAATCCACCAGGATTTGCCCGTGCATTCGTTCGACCAGTTGTCTGCAGAGAGTCAGTCCCAGGCCTGTACCGCCATAGAGCCGAGTGGTGTCGGCATCGGCCTGAGAAAACGGTGAGAATATCCTGTGGAGTCCCTCCGTTGACATGCCGATGCCCGTGTCGATGACGTCCAGCCTGAGGCTGCCGGCCGAATAGGTCGCCTTGACATGAACCGAGCCCTCGTCTGTGAATTTGATGGCGTTGCTGAGAAGGTTGTTCAGTATCTGGCGCGCACGGGTAGGGTCGCCCAGAAAACTCTCCGGCAGGGCCGGGTCGACTTCGCTCACCAGATCAATCCGTTTGCGTCGGGCCTGCTGTGCATGCAGGGTGGCCGATTCCTCGATCAGATTGCGCATGCTGAAGGGAATGTTTTCGAGACTGAGCTTGCCGGCTTCGACCTTGGAGATATCAAGGATATCGTTCAGTAGGCCAAGCAGGCTTTCGCCCGCATTAAAGGCAATTTCCAGCCGATTGCGCTGGGTTGAGTCCAGGTCTCCCTCGAGAGCCAGCCCGAGCATGCCCAGAACCCCGTTGAGTGGGGTGCGGATTTCGTGGCTCATACTGGCAAGAAAGTTGGCGCGGGCTCTGGCCCGGCGAACGGCATCTTCCTTGGCCTTGATCAGCGCACGGTTTCCTCGCTGGAGTGCATCGTTTTTTTCCGATATTTCGCGGGTCCGGTCTTCAACCTCACGCTCCAACTGGAAGGAGTAGTTTTTCATCGCACTTTCGGCGGTGCGAAGCTGGGCGAGACTGGAATCAATCGTCTCAAGGTGATGATTGATGATGCCGACCATGGTGCCGATTTCGTCATATTGATGGTTGGCTGGCACCGGGAGTCGGACTTTCTCGGGCGAACTTGCCTTAACTTGCGACAGGGCGCTGATTACGTTGAGCATGGGCCGGGTGAGTACCAGGTAAAAAATACCAAGCAGGGCGGCGGTTAGCGTCAGGCTCTTCAGGAGGCCGCTAATCAGCGTGTAGGTGGCACGCTCGAGAAACTGGAGACCGTAGTGGTACGTGTCGATGGTGACGATGAGCTGCCCGAGGGGAAGCTCTTCGAGTTGTGGGACCCGCAACTCCTGACTGAAAACCCGGCTTGAATCGAACAGCAGATCGCTGGCCCAGCGATAGGGCGAGCCCGGGCTGCTCTGGCTGGCGGCCGCCATGGTCTGGCCATCGTTGTCTATGATTCTGGCATCGATGGTGGCCGGATGGCGCAGCAGGCCGTCCAGTAGTTCTTCGGCGAGTCGGACGTCGATGTTATAAGCGATCTGGGAAGCGGGGCTCACGCTGATGTCGAGCAGGGCGTGGATTTCCTCCTCCATGGATTCCCGGGCGTTAAAATAGTCCAGCGTGATCTGAATGACATTGAGAGCGAGCCCCAGTGCCATGGCGACCAGAACCGTATCGCGGGTCAGCCGAAAGGAGAGTCGCTTTCTGAAGCTATTGATCACGAGTGTTTACTGTCCCTGTTAACGGGGCAGGTCCAGCTGCCCGGTTTAACCGCCGTCAATCGTCGTAGTCGGCCTTTTTCTTCCATTCCTCATCGTGGAGGAAGGTGTCCCATTCGCGATCCAGCTTGGATTGCGACTCGGCGCTTGCGGTGTCTTTGCCCTCAGTACTGATTGCCTCCAGTTCCTTGATTCGGGTCCGGAAGCTCTTGACGGCCTTCATGGCCAAGGGGTTGTCCCGGGATTTCCCCATCTCGGTGCTGGCCAGGTGATAGGCGTGGATGGCTTTCCGTAGCTGGTTCTGACGAACATAATCCCGGGCCTGGAAGACGTGCAGGTCGGCATGGGTCTTGTGTACGAGAAACAAAACGTACTTCAGGTTTTTCTTGGCCGTTCCAGCGTCAATCCGACCATTTTTGTGCATGCTCTCGATCATTTTAAACAGATTCTGGAGCAACTCTTTGACGTAAGTGGACTTTTCAGGAGAGTCAATTTTGACCGGTGTCCGGGCGTCCTGTTTTTCGAGAACCTGGTTCTTGAGCTGCAGTGTGGATTCCTGCCACTTCTTGACCGGAAGGTTGGCTTTGAGCGCGGCAAGCTCAGAGCAGGCCTCTTCCATCCGTTTGATGAGCAGAAGTTTGAGGTCAGTGGTCAGATACTGGCCGGGGATCTCTGAAAGAAGGCGCTGGGCCCGGTTGTAGGCATCTTCCTGCGCGGTCACTTTTCGGGCCCGCTCTATTTTGGCCCTCTCGCGCATCTGGCTCAGAACGATAATCACGATGGAGGTCGTAACGATAGCAGCCAGTAAAATTACGATGGTTGTTGTATCCATTTTGTCAGTAATGACTCCGGCTTTTGGATCAATTGATGGCAGGTGGGAATGCCGGCCTCAAGGTACCGATATTATTCAGCAAGTCTGAGAAAGACTAGCAGAAATACGGCGTTGAAACCGTTGCAAAATGTGAAAGCTACTGCGGTCTATTGATTTAATGAATTTTAAATCTCGTGTATATTGCTGTGGTGAATGAAGGTCGCGCGAGGCTTTCTTCTTTACCGCAAACCTGCAGTACCTTCCGGAGTTGCCAATGGATATTTCCCGCGTCGACCTGAATCTTCTGGTTTATCTGGATGTCCTTCTACGGGAAAGGAACGTCACCAAAGCGGCGAACCATCTGGGTATCACTCAGCCGGCCATGAGTAATGGCCTGCGGCGACTCCGCGATCTATTTGGCGACCCCTTGCTGGTCCGGACCAGTGAGGGCATGACAGCCACCGAGCGGGGGCGGGAACTGCAACCTTTGGTACGCAGTATCCTGTCGGATATCGAGCAGGCGGTACAGGAAAAAACACCGTTTTCGGCGCTCGAAAGCCAACGCGTATTCCGCATCATGGCCAGTGACTACGCAGAGTCCTGCCTGATGCCTCGGGTTTTGCGGCGGATTCGACAGGAAGCCCCGCACGTCACGCTCGATGTACTGACGCCCAGCGACGTCAGTTTTCTGGACGTCGAGCAGGGCCGGCTCGACATGGCAATCAACCGGTTCGATAAAATCCCGCAGTCTTTTCATCAGAAAACCCTGTGGACCGAGTATTTTGCCTGCCTGATGAACGCGCGAAATCCCATTCTGAAGGAACCGTTTACCCTCGACACCTATCTGGATGCCAGTCATATCTGGGTCAGCAAGACGGGGTTTGGCGTTGGCGTGGGGGTCAATCCCAAGGACGTCCAGCGCCTGGGCTGGGTGGACGAGGCGCTGTCACGAATGGGGCGAAAGCGCCAGATATCGGTGTTTACACGCCACTACCAGGTGGCAATGTTGTTGGCCGAGCAGCATGATCTGATCGCGACCCTGCCGTCCCGCGCGGCCTGGTTGCAGAAGGACAATTCTGACCTGGTGGTCAAAGTGCCGCCGTTTGAAATTCCGCCCTTCGAACTGAAAATGGCGTGGAGCCCGTTACTGCAACACAACAGTGATCATCAGTGGTTGCGTAAGCTGATTGCGGAGGTGGCCGAAGAGGTAGATACGGAGTTTGCGCCTTTCGGTGCCCAGTTTGAATCAGCGGAAGCATCCCGTGTGCATCATTCAGAGCGGTAATTCCCTTAGCTCCAGGGAGCTTCGACCGGCATCCCACATGCGCTGGAAGCTCTCCGAAAGCAGTTTTACACGGCCGCCGTCGGCAAATTTTGCAAACCCTTCGGGTTTGTAGAAGTCGTGGCGGTAGAGTACTCCGGAGCGGTCCGCCAGAAGGAACGGCTGGTCCTCAATCGGGTAATCGTCGTTCACGAGCCGCAGCTCGATCCGGCTCGGCAGCCGACGCATTAACTCAACCAGCTGATGTCGGCGTTTGACCAGCGGCTTGTCATCATGAATCAGTAGCCGGATTTCACTGAGTCGGTGCCGTCGGGCGAGGGCGGAGATCAATTCCCGGAAACGGTGGCGGTCGTACAGATCATGATCCAGCAATCGGTCGTAGAGCCAGAGTCGTTGTCCGGCCTGGCCCACAACCGAATCCATCAGGCTGACCATTTGGTGTTCGCCGGAGAACAGCCATGTTTCTGCGTCTTCACCAAGGAGCATTGGGGCGGTGCGCTTTTCGATGGCATCGACAACCAGTGCCGGGGACAGGCAGCGCATATCGACGTGAGGAATCCCGGCATCGTCATACGGCCTAGAGCAGACGTGGAATCCGGAGCGCTGGTAGAAAGGAATGGCATGTTCCTGAGCCGAGAGCCTCAGCTCGTCATAATTCCCAGCGGCCTCGGAAATCAGGTGGTGCAGGAGTGCTTCGCCAATGCCTCTCCCGCGGAAGCCGGGGAGAATCGCCATGCGACCGATATGTCCGGTTTCACCGAGCGTTGAGAAGAGTCTTGCCACGCCCACCGGCGTGTTGTCTGGCAACACGGCGAGAAAATGATCGGCAATCTCATCAGTGTCGTCCCATTCCAGCTCGGGTGGCACTTTCTGTTCGTCAATGAAGACCCGTTGACGGATGTCGCGGATATGACCCGGAGCCAGTTGCCAGCTGTACTTCCTGAATTTCACTCTCATGGCGACCAAACTATTCGAAGTAGACCGAGCCCTGATTATACAAGGTGCAGAGCAATCCCAGCAGTGCCTCGTCGTCGGCAAACCGGGACAGCCTGGCGGAATCAACCCGCGCGCCGGCGCACAACAGCGCTGCCATCGGCCGGGCGTCACCTTTCAGCAGGTACTGTTCACCATCCACGAACAAGGCGGTTTCATCATCGAAATCGTAGTAGGCGAAGCGGGAGCCTTCGTTCCACCGAAGCTGCTCGCCGGATCGGATGGCCCCGGCAAATTCCTCGGTCGACGCCGGTTCCTCGGCGGGCACGACAATATCCATGCTCTTGGGAGCGGTGGCGTACTGGCCGAACCAGAGGGAAAGCTGGCGTCGATCGCCGAGTTTTTCACGCAATACGGCGTCCAGTTTGTCGATCACCGCCGGTTGTATGGTGCCGGGATTGTCCTGAACCTGAAGTTCCGGATCATTGAGATGGTCAGAGGCATCAGACTGGCTGCAGAGGAAATCGGTGAAGCCCGTCAGAAGGTCGTCGACGGTCGGAGCCCGAAAGCCCACCGACAGCGTAATACAGTCGTTCTCGGCAATGCCATGGTGTCCGATTCCCGGGGGCAGGTACAGCATGTCGCCCGGGGCCAGGGTGACCGTCTCTTCGCCATCCCAACTGCTCAGAATGCGCAGTGGGGTGCCTTCGACGCGGGGCGACGTATGATCGCAGTGTCCACCGAAGGTCCAGCGACGGTTGCCCTGGGCCTGGAGCAAAAAAACATCGTATTGGTCGTAGTGGGGGCCCACGCTGCCGCCTTTCGGCGCGAAGCTGGCCATGATGTCATCCAGTCGCCAGTTGGGCACGAAGCGGAAGTTTTCCAGCAGGTCGGCGATCTCCGGAACCCAGTGGTCAAGGCCCTGAACCAGCAAGGTCCAGTCCTGTTCCGGTAATTGGCTGAAACGTTCGGGCGTAAACGGGCCGTTGTGCAGCTGCCAGGGTTTGCCGTCGTCGTTTTCGATAACGATCCGGGACTCGACGGCTTCCTCGCAGGCGAGGCCGGCGAGCTCGTCCGGACTGACCGGAGATTCCAGGTCTGGAAAAGCCTGGCGGATAACCAGCGGTTTCTTCTGCCAGTAATCCCGCAGAAATTCGGAGGCTGTCAGTCCGCCAAGCATGTCCATGTGTCCGCTCCCGGGTTCAGATGTTGCGTGCCTGATCGATGGCGTTGCCAATGTAGCTGCCCGGAGTCAACGCCATCAACTCGTTTTTGGCAGCCTCGGGGATGTCGAGTGTCTCAACGAAATTCTTGATCACTTCTGGCGTCATTGCCTTGCCGCGGGTCAAGGCCTTGAGTTTTTCATAGGGCTTTTCGATGTTGTATCGACGCATGACCGTCTGAATTGGCTCGGCGAGTACTTCCCAGGCATGGTCAAGGTCCTCATCAAGACGTGCCGGATTAATCTCCAGCTTGCCAAGGCCCTTCAGGGTGGCTTCATAGGCGATCAGGCTGTGGGCAAATCCGACCCCAAGGTTGCGCAGTACGGTGGAGTCAGTCAGATCTCGCTGCCAGCGGGAAATCGGGAGCTTGGCCGACAGATGCCCGAGCAGCGCATTGGCGATTCCCAGATTGCCTTCGGAGTTCTCGAAATCGATCGGATTTACCTTGTGGGGCATGGTGGAGGAACCCACTTCGCCTTCCACGGTCTTCTGCTTGAAGTAGCCCAGGGAGATGTAGCCCCAGATATCGCGATCCAGGTCGATCAGAATGGTGTTGAAGCGGGCAACCGCATCGTACAGTTCGGCGATGTAGTCGTGGGGCTCAATCTGGGTGGTGTAAGGGTTCCAGTCCAGGCCGAGGCTTTCGATGAATTCTCGGGCATTGGCCGACCAGTCAATGCTGGGGTAGGCCGACAGGTGAGCGTTGTAGTTGCCAACCGCACCATTGATCTTGCCCAGCAATTCGGTGGCGCGAATCTGTTTCAGCTGTCGCCGCAGGCGATGAACCACATTCGCCAGTTCCTTGCCGACGGTGGTCGGGGAGGCGGTCTGGCCGTGGGTGCGGGAGAGCATCGGCTGTTCCGCGTGGGTCTGGGCCAGTTCGCCAAGCCTGGCGACCACGCGGTCCATGGCTGGCAACAGGCCATGGTCCAGACCTTCCCGTAACATCAGGGCGTGAGAGAGGTTGTTGATGTCTTCAGAGGTGCAGGCAAAATGCACAAACTCGGTGACGGCGTGAAGCTCTGGAACGTCAGCGATCTTTTCCTTGATAAAGTATTCGACGGCTTTAACGTCGTGATTGGTCGTGCGCTCAATGTCTTTGATGCGCTCCGCATCCGGCAGCCCGAATTCACTGACCAGCTTGTCGAGAAACGCGTTTGCCTCGGATGAAAAGGCGGGAACCTCCGCAATCTCCGGGTGAGCTGCCAGCTTCTGGAGCCAGCGAATTTCGACGGTTACGCGGTTCCTGATCAGGCCATATTCACTGAATATGTCTCGGAAGACGCTGACTTTGTTGCCGTAACGTCCGTCGACCGGGGAAATGGCGGTCAGGGCGGTGAGTTCCATCGAAAACCTCTCAAATCATCAAAGAAACGGGACAAAAGAAAATGTGGGGCGAATATGATACACCAGCGCTGCGTCCGAAGCAGTTGTATTGGAATTACAGGGGCCGATTGGCTTGCTCTGCGAGTTCCCGGGCGTGCCGGATGACTTTTTTGCGGGCGAAGATCAACTGCCACCGCCGGCCACCGGTCTGGCGCCAGAGTACTGCTGAACGAATGCCCGCAAGGAGCAGGGCGCGAACCCTCGCGGCGTTCTCCTCCTGCTGCAGCACAGTGGGGTTGCCGCTGACCTGGATTCTCAGGCGGAAGGTGCTGATGGTGTCTGCATAGATTGAAGCAAGATTGCTGATCAGGTTGCCGTGCGTGTAGCCAAAATGACTGGCCGTGTGCCGGGCCTGATCGATTCGGCTGCCAATCACGTCCAGCATATCCGGTCGACGGTTGAGCTTTGACTCAAGGTGGATCAGATTCAGTACGTAACGCAAGACTTCAATGTCCTGCTGTTTGCTCTGCTCGCTCAGGACCGACGAGAGCGTGACCAGGCCCTCGCGGATATCCGCCAGATCACCACCGTACACGTCCAGGGTTGATGCCGGGTCCGTTGCAAACAGGGAGCGGATGCAGGTTTCCAGGCTGGCCTCCGTGCATTGGCCGTTATGGGCGATCTGCTGGACCAGGTTGGCGGCCTGGAACACACCTGCCAGTGCGAGGGTTTGATCGTTTAGGGTACGGCTCATGCACCGGCTTCCTGTTGTGGCAATGCGGCTACACGCGCGGGCAGTGCTTCGCCATCGCGCCAGGTTTCTTCTATTACACCACCGCCCAGACAAACCTCGCCGTCATAGAATACGACCGACTGACCAGGCGTGACGGCCCTCTGGGCATCGTCAAAGATCACCTTGACGCCGTGCTCCAGAACCTGGACTTCGCAGTCCTGATCCGGCTGCCGGTAGCGGGTCTTGGCCTTGCAACGGAAGCGATGGGCTGGTGCTTCGCCTGCCACCCAGTCAATGGGGCCGGATACAAGCCCTCGAGAGAACAGCAGCGGGTGCTGTTTGCCCTGCACCGCGATCAGCACGTTTCTGTCGAGGTCCTTTTCCGCCACGTACCAGGGCTGGTCTCCGAAATCGCTGAGTCCGCCGATCCCAAGCCCCTGGCGTTGTCCGATGGTGTGGTACATCAGGCCCTGATGTCGGCCAATAACCTTGCCGTCCGGCGTTTCGATGTCACCGGGCTGGGCCGGAAGATACTGCTTCAGGAAGTCAGTGAACTTGCGTTCGCCGATGAAACAGATACCGGTGGAGTCCTTTTTGTCGTGGGTGACAAAGCCCTGGGCTTCGGCAATCCGTCGGACTTCCGGTTTTTCCAGCTCTCCCACCGGGAACAGGGTTCGGGCGATCCGTTCGCCGGAGACCGCGTGCAGAAAGTAGCTCTGGTCCTTATTGGGGTCGAGCCCCTTGAGCAGTTGGGCTTTGCCCGAGCCATCATCGAGCGGACGCTGACGCGTGTAGTGCCCGGTGGCTATGTAGTCGGCCCCCAGGGTAACGGCGTAATCCAGAAACGCGCGGAACTTTACTTCCTTATTGCAAAGGATGTCGGGATTGGGCGTGCGTCCAGCGGTGTACTCGGACAAAAAGTGTTCAAACACCCGATCCCAGTACTCGGCGGCGAAGCTGGCGGTGTGAAGCTTGATGCCGATGGTCTCGGCAACCGCCTGCGCGTCTGCCAGGTCGGTCATGGCCGTGCAGTATTCAGTACCGTCATCTTCGTCCCAGTTCTTCATGAACAGCCCTTCGACCTGGTAACCCTGGTCTTTCAGCAGCCAGGCTGCGACAGACGAGTCCACACCGCCGGACATGCCGACGATCACTCGGGTGCGTGCTGTGGGACGTGTTTCGGTTGCGTGTGTCATGAATACTTCAATCTGCCTGAAAAGCCGCCAAGTTTATCATTTGTCAGTCGTTACGTCTGCGCATCCACAACGACATCCAGAGGAAAGCGACGACCGTTTCGGTAATCTTCTATGCACTCCAGGACCAGGGGGCTTCGTAATTTGTCCCCCAACTGGCGTATGTCTTCCAGATGCATCCAGTGTGCGGCAATAATGCCGGTGTCGAGCTCGTCTGTGACGTGTTCCAGGGCGCGGGCGGAGTAACAGAATCTGTAGTAGGTAACACCATTGGCTGGCGCCTTGTAGGTGTAAACACCGAGAAAGTGTTCCGGTTCAACGCGCCAGCCGGTCTCTTCCAGGGTCTCCCGTCTGACGGCGTCGAGAATGGCTTCACCCTCTTCAACATGGCCTGCGGGCTGGTTGAAGACGATGCGACCGCTACTATGTTCCTCGACAACGAGGTAGCGGCCTTGCTGGTCTTCTACGATAACGGCAACGGTGGCGTGAGGGGTCCAGGTCATCGTTTTTTGGCGCTCCTTGTTGGCTTGCCTGACTTTCTGGCCGTCGTGGGCTTCCGGCGAGGCCTGGGCGCGGGAACGTGTACCGCGACAGTTCGGAATTCGCCGGGATTCAAACCGTTCAGGGTCCAGTCTCCCACACGGTAGCGGATGAGTCTGAGTGTTGGAAAGCCGACGGCAGCCGTCATGCGGCGGACTTGCCGATTTCGGCCTTCGGTGATTGTGAGTTCCAGCCAGCTGGTCGGCACGGAGTCCCGATGCCGAACCGGCGGGGTTCTTCCCCAGACTGAGGGCTCGTCCAGTCTGGCGGCTTTGGCGGGCGCGGTGTTGCCGTCCTTGAGGCTGACGCCGCGCTCCAACTGGGCCAGCGCGGCGTCGGTAATCAGGCCTTCCACCTGTACCCAGTAGGTCTTGGGCATTTTCCGCGACGGCGAAGCAATTCGATGCTGGAGCGCGCCGTCGCCCGTTAGCAGCAGAAGTCCCTCCGAATCGTAATCAAGCCTGCCCGCCGGATAGATGCCGGGCACCGAGATCCAATCTGCCAGGGTTGCCCGGACTGGCTTGGACGGATCCTTGCGGTCATCTGTGAACTGGCTCAGAACTCGAAACGGTTTATTGAAAAGAATCAGATCGGCCATTCCAGTCAGTGCATCCGGGGTGTTAGGTTGGGTTAGGACTGGAAGGGTACTGCAACAGAGGTGAATGGCAAAGCGGGCCGGTTTGTCTTCTAAGGGGTGTTTTTCAGGGCACAAACAAAACCTTGCCCGGGCTTCGACCGAGCTGGATTGACTCATACCGGCTTGGGTGCGCCTACCTTTCGACTGGTAGGCCAGTAGGCGCGCCGGAACATTCAGCGAAACTCAGTCAGGCATTCGCTGCTCGGGGCGGGTAGTCGCCCCGGCCGGAATCGTCCGAACCCGATTTTTTCTCGGCCGACGATCCAGAGCTATCCTGAGACTGTTTTTGGGGCTGTTCGTCCGGAACAATGTTGATTGCGTGAACGCCCTTATCGCTGGGTTTTTTGTCAAAGGTTACGGTCTGGCCGGCTTTCAGTGTCTTGTAACCGTCCATCTGTACCGACGAAAAGTGGGCAAACAGGTCATCGCTGCAGCCATCCTCAATAATGAAACCGTACCCTTTGGCATTGTTGAACCACTTGACCTTGCCTCTTGGCATGATGAACTCCCCTGTCCATGTGCTGTCACACTTTATTATTGGTGCAGTGCGCATTCCGGTCGTAATTGCCCGACTCGGGTCCTGTTACGTAAAGCTCGTATGAATTTACATTATTTAACAATGCAAGTTAACTTTCGACCAAACGGCGCGATGAGTCAATAGTTTCTATTGCCGGAATGTGTGGTTGAACGCGGTCCGGAACCGGTATCATGATCGTAGTGATAAATATCTCACGCCCGGTTTTTCGGCTTCGCTTGAAAACACGGGTACTGACAACCACATTACAGCAAGGGCACCGATAAACCGGTAAAGAATGATGCGGACTATCGAAGATTCTCTACTAGTATTTAATCAAGGGGAGGACGAACAACCGGGACGACAGGACGATCTCAGCGTTGCGCCCGAAAAACCCGCCCTGAAGCACCCGGCGAGGTATCGCGTGGTGTTATTGAACGACGATTACACGCCCATGGATTTTGTGGTGGACGTGTTGATGACCTTCTTCGGTATGAACGAAGAAAAGGCGACGCAGGTGATGCTGCTCGTCCATACGCAAGGAAAAGCCGTATGTGGGGTATATACCCGAGACATCGCAGAAACAAAGGCGGCACAGGTGAACCAGTATTCCTCGGAATGCGAACATCCGCTCCTTTGCGAGATTGAACGTGCGGACTGACAGACGTTGGGGTGGCCCATGCTGAGCAAAGATCTTGAAATTACGCTGAATACGGCCTTCAAAAATGCCCGGGACAAGCGTCATGAGTTTATGACGGTCGAGCATTTACTGTTGGCCCTGCTAGACAATGAGTCGGCGGTGGGTGTTCTGAAAGCCTGTGGAGCAGATCTCGAGCGGCTTCAGGAAGAGCTCGTGGAGTTTGTCGATTCCACCACGCCGTTGATTCCCAGTAACGACAGTGAGCGGGAGACTCAGCCGACCCTGGGTTTCCAGCGTGTGCTGCAGAGGGCGGTTTTCCATGTCCAGTCCTCGGGCAAGAAAGAAGTGACCGGGGCGAATGTCCTGGTTGCGATCTTCAGTGAGCAGGAGAGTCAGGCGGTTTATGTTCTGAAAAAACAGAGCATTGCGCGCATTGATGTCGTCAACTTCGTCTCCCATGGAATTTCCCGGGTTCAGGGTGCTGAAGATCAGGAAGGTCATGATCAGGCAGCTCCCGATGAAGCAGGCGAAGAGGGTGGGCATTCCAAGCCACTGGAGAGCTACGCGACCAATCTGAATGAACAGGCCCGTCAGGGCCGGATCGATCCCCTGATCGGCCGGGAGCACGAGGTTGAACGGGTTGTTCAGATCCTGGTGCGTCGGCGCAAGAACAATCCATTGCTGGTTGGCGAGGCGGGCGTCGGCAAGACCGCAATCGCCGAAGGCCTGGCGAAGCGTATCGTGGATGGCCAGGTTCCTGAAATCATATCGGACGCGGTGGTGTATTCGCTCGATCTGGGAGCGCTGCTGGCGGGAACCAAGTACCGCGGTGACTTCGAGAAGCGGCTCAAGGGCTTGCTGGCGGAGCTGAAGAAAGAAAAGCACGCCATTCTCTTCATTGACGAGATTCATACCATCATCGGCGCCGGGTCCGCGTCCGGCGGTGTCATGGATGCGTCCAACCTGTTGAAACCCATGCTTGGTTCGGGCGAGATCCGCTGCATTGGTTCCACCACCTTCCAGGAATTCCGCGGAATTTTCGAGAAGGACAGTGCGTTGGCGCGTCGCTTCCAGAAGATCGATGTCAATGAACCAAGCGTTGAGGATACCTACCAGATTCTGAAGGGCCTCAAGCCGAACTTCGAGAAACATCACGACCTGAAATATACCGACAAGGCACTGCGCGTGGCTGCCGAACTGGCAGATCGTTATATCACCGATCGTCATTTGCCGGACAAGGCCATTGACGTGATCGATGAAGCCGGGGCCCGGCAGCGTCTCCAGCCGGAAAATAAGCGGAAAAAGGCGATTGATGTGTCTGACATCGAGGATGTCGTTGCCAACATCGCCCGCATTCCGCCCAAGAATGTCTCCACCAGTGACAAGGACCTGCTGCGCAATCTGGAGCGGGATCTCAAGATGGTGGTCTTCGGTCAGGACCCCGCCATCGAGTCGCTGTCCACGGCAATCAAACTGGCCAGAGCCGGTTTGAAGGCCCCGGAAAAGCCGGAAGGCGCATTCCTGTTTGCCGGTCCTACCGGCGTGGGCAAGACCGAGGTGACCAAACAGTTGGCCAAGGTTCTGGGTATCGAGCTGGTCCGCTTTGACATGTCCGAGTACATGGAGCGGCATACCGTGTCCCGCCTGATCGGTGCACCTCCGGGTTATGTGGGGTATGACCAGGGCGGCCTGCTGACCGAAGCGGTCAACAAGCACCCGCATTGCGTGTTGCTTCTGGACGAGATCGAAAAAGCCCATCCGGAAGTGTTCAACCTGCTGTTGCAGGTAATGGACCACGGTACGCTGACCGACAACAACGGTCGCAAGGCCGACTTCCGTCACGTGATCCTTGTGATGACCACCAACGCCGGTGCCGAAAGCATGGCCCGCCGCTCAATTGGCTTCAACGAGCAGGACCACAGCACGGATGGCATGGAAATCATCGGCAAGACGTTCACCCCGGAATTCCGGAACCGTCTCGATGGCATTATCCAGTTTGCCGATCTGCAGAAGAGCACCATCACTCACGTGGTCGACAAGTTCCTCACCGAGTTGCAGGCGCAACTCGACGAGAAACATGTTGTCCTTCATGTGGACGAGGATGCCAAGGTCTGGCTGGCTGAAAAGGGCTACGATGTCACCATGGGTGCGCGCCCGATGTCGCGCCTGATCCAGGATAAGATCAAGCGTCCGCTGGCGGAACAGATCTTGTTCGGGCGGCTGTCCGAGAAGGGCGGGGATGTCTACATCCACCTGCGTGATGACGACCTGGTGTTTGATTACGAGGATGAGCCCGCGGAAGCGGTCTAGCCCGGGATCTTTCGTTAACCAACAAAAAACCGCTGCCAACAGGCAGCGGTTTTTTTATGCTCTCCGAGCGGTTGAAACAAAAAAAGCCCCGAAGCGGGGCTTTTCAGATGCCAGAAAGCCTTAACGGGCGCGGTACACAATGCGGCCCTTGCTCAGGTCATAGGGAGTCAGCTCAACCTTGACCTTGTCTCCGGTCAGAATACGGATGTAGTTCTTGCGCATCTTTCCGGAAATATGAGCAGTCACCACGTGGCCGTTGCTGAGTTCAACACGGAACATGGTATTTGGAAGGGTGTCGATGATAACGCCTTCCATTTCAATGACATCTGATTTCGCCATTCAGTAGAAACCTCTCTTGGAATGTACTTCTCGTGATTTTAAATTGCGCAATTCTGCCTGAATTATCGGCATTTGGCAAAAATCAGTTCAAATCGATGGTTCGCCAGTGCCCATCCCGCAGCGCTTCAATCGGCGTGAAGCGGGTTTTGTAGTTCATCTTGCGACATTCCCGAATCCAGTAGCCCAGATACAAGTGGGGCAGTGCCCTCCGCTTTGCTTCGTCTATCTGCCAGAGAATGGCGTAAGTGCCGAGGCTGCGGTGTTCGAGTGCCGGCTTGAACACGGTATAGATGGCGGACAGGCCGTCGTCGAGCAGATCGATGGCGGCAAGGCCGACCAGCTCGCTCTCCAGCCGGATTTCCAGAAACCAGGAATCCGTAGCACCATCCACCAGGAAGGAGGTGAACTGTTCCCTGGACGGCGGATACATGTCTCCGTCCTTGTGACGCTCCTCAATGTATTCCGCATAAAGCCGGTAATACTGCTCGCTGAAACTGGCCGGGACCAAATTGAATTCGAGGTCGCGATTTTTCCGGAGCACGCGCTTCTGATTTCTGTCAGGCTCAAAATCATCCACCCTCAGTCTGACTGGAATGCAGGCATTGCAGCTTTCACAATGGGGTCGATAGTAATGGGAGCCGCTTCGCCGAAAGCCCAGCGCGGTTAGCTGGCTATACAGCTTTTTGTCGATGTGGGCCCTGGGGTCGACAAACATGGTGGTCGCTTCACGGTCCGGGAGGTAACTGCAGTCATGAGGTGGGGTTGCGAAGAACACCAATGTTCTCAGATTGCTCATTCACGCCTCCGGACCAGACCATTGCCAGCGAAATGTCCAGTTGTGCCGAGCCGGTTCCCGATCGACACATGCCCTGAGTATAGATAAAAACTCGCTTCTGGGAATACTACGGGCCCCCATCGTGAGCAGATGATGGCTTTCCACCTGGCAGTCCATCATTTTGTAATCCCATTCCCGGAGTTGATTGGCAAGGTGGACCATCAGTACCTTTGAGGCGTTTGTTTCAAGCGAGAACATGGACTCGCCGAAAAAGCACTGGCCGATTGCCAGTCCATACATGCCCCCCGCCAGCTCACCGGCGCGGTTCCAGACCTCGATTGAATGCGCGTACCCCTCGCGGTGAAGTTCGGAGTAGCTGGCAATCATGTCTTCGGTGATCCACGTGCCTTCGGCCCGGGTGGTTGCGCACAATCGAATGATGCGGCCAAAAGCGTGATCTGCGGTGACACTGAATCGCCCCTGATTCAATGTTCGTCGCAAACTGCGGGAAACGTGAATGTCGTGGGGAACGAGGACGCAGCGCGGATTTGGGGACCACCAGAGTATCGGCTGGTCGTCGCTGTACCAGGGAAAGATCCCGTTTTTATAGGCAAGGAGAAGTCGTTCGGTAGACAGGTCTCCACCGAGGGCCAGCAGGCCGTCGGGATCGTCCAGTGCTTCGTCTGCGGGCGGGAACCAGAGTTGGTCCGGGTCAAGCCAGGGTAGTGAGGTCATCCTGCTCCGGTTTGGGAGTTTGCCTGCATGGTATGTGGTTCTGGATCTCGGTCCGTGGGCGCCAATGGCATGAAGATGCTTCATTGCACACTACGCCGTCCGTGGCTTCGCACAATTTCAGCAATTGGCACCCGCAGGCCTTGCCAAACTATTGAACGTCTATTGGCAGTTTAGTTCAGTCCTGCTGGTCCAGAAATTTTTCTGCGTCCAGTGCCGCCATGCAGCCGAAACCGGCTGAGGTGACCGCTTGGCGGTACACATGGTCTGCCACGTCACCAGCGGCGAACACCCCGGGAATACTGCTCTGGGTGGCCATACCTTCAAGACCGGAGCGGATGCGGATATAGCCATTCTCCATGTCAAGTTGACCCTGGAACAGGTCGGTGTTGGGCTTGTGACCGATGGCAATGAAGACGCCGGCCAGGTCTAGCTCCTGGGTTGAGTCGTCTTTGGTGCTCTTGATCCGCATGCCGGTTACGCCGGTGCCATCGCCCAGGACTTCATCAAGGGTATGATCCCAGACAATCTTGACGTTGCCATTCTCGGCTTTCTCGAACAGCTTGTCCTGAAGGATTTTTTCGGCACGGAGGCTGTCCCGGCGGTGTACCAGAGTTACCTCATCGGCAATGTTGGAAAGGTACAGCGCTTCTTCCACGGCAGTGTTGCCGCCGCCAATCACCGCAACTTTCTGTTTCTTGTAGAAGAAACCATCACAGGTGGCGCAGGCAGACACGCCCTGGCCCTTGAATTTCTCCTCGGAGTCGAGGCCCAGATACATCGCCGAGGCACCGGTTGCGATAATCAGCGCATCGCAGGTGTATTCGCCGCCATCGCCCTTCAGGCGGAATGGTCGCTCGCGAAGGTCGGCCTCATTGATGGTGTCGTACACAATGCTGGTTTCGAAGCGCTCTGCGTGCTTGAGCATGCGCTGCATGAGCTCGGGCCCCTGAACGCCGTCGTTGTCTCCCGGCCAGTTGTCCACATCGGTGGTGGTGGTGAGCTGGCCGCCGACCTCAATGCCTGTGATCAGGGTGGGATTGAGGTTGGCACGGGCGGCATAAACCGCGGCGGTGTAACCGGCAGGGCCGGAACCAAGAATGATCAGTCGGGAATGTTTGGTTTCGCTCATTTGTGTCTGTCTCTCACTAAAAACGGGTACGACGTTGATGCCCTTGATGGGCTCAAATTTGCGGAGAACGGGCAGAAGGCTAACACGAATGAGGCAGCCTGCCATTCGAATTGGCCAATTCTGCTTATAAAACTTTGCTATTTATTCAAGGACGGAAACCGTGGCGAGAAGTTGCCTAACCCGTTCTGCACTCTTGCCGGACTCTCCCTGTTCAAGGCGATGTTCTGCAACCGCCGGGAACACGGCTTGAATGTCATCGGGCAGGACATGATGGCGCCCTTCCATCAGAGCCCATGCCTTTGCCGCTCTCAACAGACCGAGGCCGGCCCGGGGTGACAGGCCATAAAGCAGTCCCGGCATGCGACGGCTCTGTTCCAGCAGACGCTGAACATAGTCCAGCAGCGCGGGGCTGGCTTTTACGCGGTTGACGGCCTCCTGAAGTGTGGTCAGTTCCTTCTGGGGCAGGAGAGCCTGCAATCGATCAGTCATGGCGCGGCGATCCTCGCCCTCCAACAGCTCCCTCTCTGCCCTCGGGTCCGGGTAACCGAGGCGCAGGCGCATCAGAAAACGGTCGAGCTGGGATTCCGGTAAAGGAAAGGTGCCCCCCTGTTCTATGGGGTTCTGGGTTGCAATCACGAAAAATGGCTGGGGCAGGGGCCGGGTCTGCCCCTCAATCGATACCTGCCGCTCTTCCATGGCTTCGAGCAGGGCACTCTGGGTTCTCGGCGAGGCGCGGTTGATCTCGTCGGCCAGTACGATCTGGGCGAAAATGGGGCCCGGATGAAATACCAGGCTGCCGGCTTCCTTGTCGTACATGGAGTAGCCAAGTACGTCGGCCGGCAACAGATCATTCGTGAACTGGATGCGTTGGTAGGAGAGCCCCATGATCTTGGCAAGCGCATGGGAGAGGGTGGTCTTGCCCATGCCTGGGATGTCTTCGATCAGCAGGTGGCCTCTGGCCAGCAGGCCACAGAGTGCCAGACGCACCTGTTGCTCTTTGCCTAGCAATATCTGGTTCAGTTCGCTGACAACGGTGTCGACCAGTTTTTTCATTATGGCGTCAGTCCCTCACACGCTTGAGAATGTCGCCGTAGGCGTCGATGCGACGGTCTCTCAGATACGGCCAGATACGGCGAATCGATTCACTGCGTGTGCGGTCAAGCGTGGTGGCCAGAATGCATTCACTGTTTTCGTCCGCGCGCGCAAGGAATTCGCCCTGCGGACCACAGATGAAGCTGTTACCCCAGAAACGAATGCCGTCCGATTGATTGGAAGGATCGGGTTCTGTTCCGACGCGGTTCGGTGCAACGACCGGAAGGTTGTTGGCGACAGCATGGCCTCTCTGCACCGTTACCCAGGCCTCGAGCTGTCGCACCTGCTCTTCCGGATCATCCGTCATATCCCAGCCAATGGCCGTGGGGTAGATCAGGATTTCAGCGCCGGCCAGCGCCATCAATCGGGCCGCCTCCGGATACCACTGGTCCCAGCACACCAGTACACCCAGTTTGCCGACGGAGGTATGGATGGGTGTGAACCCGCTGCGACCGTCGTTGAACTGGGCATCGCCCGGCGTGAAGTAAAATTTCTCGTAGAACCCCGGGTCGTCCGGGATGTGCATTTTGCGGTACAGGCCGGCTATAGAGCCGTCCTTCTCGAAAACCACTGCAGTATTGTGGTACACGCCATTCATCCGGCGCTCGAAAATGGATCCGACCAGGACAATGCCCAGCTCCCGTGCGAGATCGGACAGTCTCTGACTGGTTGGTCCCGGGATAGGCTCGGCGAGTTCGAAGACGTCCGTGTCTTCCGTCTGGCAGAAATACAGGGTGGCGTGTAGTTCCTGCAGGACAACCAGCTCCGCACCATTGGCGACGGCCTCCCTGACCAGCTTTTCAGTCGTGGCAAGACTCGCAGCCTTGTCGTCCGTGCAGGCCTGCTGGACAGCAGCCAGGTTCAGAGTTTGGGGGGTGGCGTTGTTGCTCATGGAGAAACCACTCCTGCCGGAATCTGCATGGTGACGCAATGGAGGCTTCCGTGCTGGAGAATCAGTGCCCGGCAGTTGATCGGAATGATTTCCCGATCAGGGAACACGTCTTCAAGAATGGCGATGGCCTCGTCGTCTTGGCGCACCCCATAGGTGGGTACCAGCACCGCACCATTGATAATCAGAAAGTTGGCGTAGGTCGCCGGAAGGCGGTTGCCATCCTCGTCGTGGATCGGGTCAGGCCAGGGCAGGGCCGTCAGTCGGTAAGGGCTTCCGTCGCGCTGGTGGAATTCCTGCAACTCTTCTTCCATGGCGGCCAGAGCGCTGTAGTGCTCGTCGGCAACATCGGAGCAGGCGACATAACAGATGTGGTCCGGAGCACAGAAGCGGGCCAGGGTGTCGATATGGCTGTCGGTGTCGTCACCGGCCAGGTAACCGTGGTTCAGCCAGAGGACGCGGTCCGCGCCAAATAACTCGGCAAGGAGTCTCTCGATGGCCGTTCGGTCCTCGGATGGATTGCGGGTTGGTGTGAGCAGGCATTCGCTCGTGGTCAGTATGGTGCCTTGACCATCGGATTCGATTGAACCGCCCTCCAGCACGAAGTCAACCGGCTGCAAAGGCGTGGCCCCGAAGGCGCCGGCGTTTGCAAGATGTCGGTTGAGGGCGTTGTCTTTTTCTGCCGGGAACTTGCCGCCCCAGGCGTTAAAACGAAAGTCCAGAAGTGCCAGGCCGTCCTCGGTTTGTACGGTCAGAGGGCCGTGATCCCTCGCCCAGGTGTCATTTGCGGGCGCCGGAACGGCGATGGCCCGTCCGGGCAGCCCGTGTTGCCGGGCGTAGCCATTCAGGGTCTGCTCAAGTTGCTGGAGCCGGGCCACATGTTCGCAGCTTATCAGCAGGTGCTCGAAGCGCAGAACGGTCTTGGCAATGTCTGTAAAAACCGGCTCTACCTGATCAAGAACCTTGGCCCAGTCGGTTCCCGCATGGGGCCATGTCAGCATTATTGCACTTTGCGGAGCCCATTCGGCGGGCAACACACGTCTGGATGTCACTTTAGAGCCACCTTGAATTGTAAAAGCCGCCATTCTAACCAGCGGTGGGCGCAGCGTCAGGATCTGTGCCGGGAATTTGCTACCTGCTAGACCTTGTTTTTTGTTAAGTCTCAGCGGTTGGGCTTGAGCACGGCATGGAGTACGCGGTCGTGTTCAAAATAGACCACAAAGTTGCGGTAGTGCCATTGGGTGATCGGAGGTTCGCCCACGGGGCCCATCACCTCAAGTGGGTCTCCCCAGGTGGCCCGCACGGACGCCTGGCTCATCCCGGTTTTGGGGGTGCTGACCAGCTCGCGATCGGCCTGGGAGCCCACGGGAATACTGAGTTGCTCGGCTACCAGACCGCTCGCCGGAAACAGGGTGAGCGTCGTCGCGAGAGCCAGAGTGCTCAGTCTTATTCTGTGTTTATTCATTGAATGATCTCCATTAATGCCTGGTGCCTCCCGGGGTTCATCCGGAAGGACATGGATAAAGCGTAATATCTTAAAAGGACAAGCAAAAGTCACCTGTTTTTCCAAGGTTACTCTTTTTGACGTTGCCGAATCTGCCAGCGCATCACATGTCGTGCAATTTGCTGGCGGTCACTGTCCTGAATGCGCTCGAATTCGGTATGGACCCTGGCGCCGCCCGTGCTGTCGGGCTGCACGTCAATAACCTGTGCGATCGCCCGGGGCTGAAAAAGTTCTGGCGGCAGGGTCATGCGGATGGCAAGGCGGTCGCCGATCGCCCATGCCGGGGTGCTGCTGGAAAATGCCAGGCCACCCTCACTCAGGGTGACCTCCTGCCAGTCTTCAGGTTGCAACGGATTTTGCTCAAAGGTCATAATGCGCGCAAGCGTATCCAGCTTGCCATTCAGGGACTTGATCAGTCCGGTCAGCAGGCGGTCTCGCTCAGCGAGACTGGCGAGCTGCGATCTGACATCCTGATCCAGTCGCCGGAATTCGGCTTTCAGACTTTCCAGGTGATCACCATCAAAAGCGTCTTCCTCGGGGGAGGTGTTAGGTGAAAGCCTTCGGATTTCCAGGCCGATTCGATCTTCGATACGGAAGAAATCCCGACGTTCGGAGGTATACTCCACCGGTTCACTGGGTGTGCTGGGTGACGGCATTCTGACTCCGACAACGAAATTTTTATTGGTATAGAACAGTTTAGCAGTTTCCCGCGTCGCTGGAAGACGGTTGGGAAAACCAGACCACGACAGACCTGAAGGTAGCGACAGGCGCCTCCCCATGTTCAGACCCTTATCGTTTTACATTGGTTTGCGGTACACCGCAGCCAAACGTCGTAATCACTTTATCTCCTTTATATCACTGACTTCCATGATCGGCCTGATGCTGGGGGTCGCGGTGTTAATCATCGTGCTTTCGGTTATGAACGGCTTCGATCGGGAGCTCAAACAGCGAATTCTCGGCATGGTTCCCCATGCGGTGATTGAGGGCTCCGGCCCTCTGCAGGATTGGGAATCGGTTGATCAGCAAGTCCAGCAGCATCCGAGGGTCCTGGCTGCCGCGCCCTTTATCCAGGGGCAGGGGATGGTCACCGGAGGGGGTAACGTTCGGGGCGTTCTGCTAAACGGCGTGCTGCCGGAACAGGAGAGGACGGTTTCGATCATTGAGAATCACATGATTGAGGGGAGCCTGGATGATCTCAAGTCTGGCGAGTTCGGGATTATCATCGGGCGCCTGATGGCGGCCAGCATGCGGCTTCAGCTGGGTGACAAGATTACAGTGGTCCTGCCCGAGGCGTCAGTAACGCCGGCCGGAGTGTTGCCAAGGCTCAAGCGGTTTACTGTCAAAGGCATCTTCAGTGTGGGCGCGGAGCTGGATGGCAACTACACGCTCGTGCATATGGACGATGCCTCCAAGCTAATGCGTACCGGTGGCAAGGCTCTCGGGGTGAGGTTGCTGGTGGACGACCTGTTTGCTGCTCCGAAGGTGGCAGAGCAGGCGGCTCGAATGCTGGAAGGGCGCTATTACATCTCTGACTGGACCCGGACCCACGGCAATTTGTTCCAGGCGATTCGGATGGAAAAAACGATGATTGGTTTGCTGCTGATGTTCATCGTGGCAGTGGCGGCCTTCAATATTGTCTCCACATTGGTAATGGTGGTGACGGACAAGACCGCAGATATCGCAATTTTGCGAACCATGGGCGCTACGCCAGGGAGAATCATGCGGATTTTCATTGTTCAGGGGGCGGTCATCGGCGTTTTCGGTACTCTGATTGGCACGACGCTGGGTGTCATTGGCGCACTGAACATAAGTGCCTTTATCTCGTGGCTCGAGGGGGTCCTTGGGCACCAGTTCCTGAGTGCTGACGTGTATTTCATAAGCTACCTGCCTTCCCAGTTGCAGTGGCAGGATGTTTCTATAATCAGTGGTGCTGGTCTCGCCATGAGCTTGGTGGCAACTGTCTATCCTGCGTGGCGGGCATCCAGGGTCGATCCGGCGGAGGCGCTGCGTTATGAGTAAGGAGAACACGATGCAGCCGAGTTCCGCGCCTGTGATCGATTGTCGACAGGTTACCCGGACCTACACCGAAGGGCCGGAAAGGCTGACGATCTTTTCCGATATCTCCCTGCAGGTGGCGTCCGGAGAGACGGTCGCAATCGTTGGCAGCAGTGGCGCCGGCAAAACGACCTTGTTGAACCTGCTCGGTGGCCTGGATCGACCGTCATCCGGCCAGATTGCTATCTGTGGTGAAGATATTCACCGGCTGTCCGAGGCTGGTCGGGCCCGTTTTCGGAATCGGCACCTGGGTTTTGTCTACCAATTCCATCACCTGCTGCCGGAATTTTCGGCACTTGAGAATGTGATGATGCCGTGCGCGCTGGGCGGTATGGCTGTCAATGCTGCGAGGAAGAAGGCCGGGGAATTGCTGGCCCGCGTGGGACTGGCAGAGCGGTTGGCCCACAAGCCAGGTGAGTTGTCCGGCGGTGAGCGTCAGCGTGTTGCGATTGCGCGGGCATTGGTCAATGAGCCTCAGTGCGTGTTAATGGACGAGCCCACTGGCAACCTGGACGAGCACACCGGGGAAGGTGTACGCGAGTTGATCGAAGCGCTTCGCGATCAGCTGGGCATCTCGTTCGTCATGGTGACCCACGACATGAGGATGGCGCGGAGTCTGGGGCGGGTCTTGCGACTGGAGCAGGGGCGGCTGATTCAGGAGAACTGATCCGCCGCTCGACTGCGCCGGATCCGCTGGATCCGCCTTTCTTGCCAGTCCGAGCGTATTTTTCGGCGCCACAGAAACTGGATGGTCAGGTAAGCCACGCAGGCTGAAATGGTGGCTATGATCAGCGAGCCGAGATACAGCGGAATCCCAATATCCAGTATTCGTTCGCTGATCCAGGCCCAGGAGAGCTCGAACTCAAAGTTGAGTACCGGACGGTTGAGAATCCAGGCGCCGACTTTGTAGTTGAAATAGAAGATCGGCGGCATGGTAACCGGATTGCTGATCCAGACCAGGACCACGGACAGCGGCAGGTTCGCGTTGAACCAGATCGCAAAGAGCGCCGCGCCGAGCATCTGGAAGGGCATGGGTATGAAGCAGAACCATATGCCCACCAGGAAAGCACGGGCGACACTGTGTCGATTGATGTGCCACAGGTTGGGTTCATGAAGGATATCGCCAAGAAAGCGCAGCGACTTCATCGCTTGCACCTTCTCCGGTGATGGCAGATAGCGTTTCATGAACTTCTTTGGCATTGGAAGCGCTGCCTGTTGAAAAGTGTAAAACCCGGTAGCAAGGATGCTGCCGGTGATGTCTCAAACCGGGAGGACAAGGATTGTCCGGAAGTTCAAATGATCAACGCCGGCCCCTGGAGGGGCACGGTACAGCAGTTGTGGGCGTTTTCGCCTTCTCTTGCGGCGTTATCTTACTGTATCGGTTATCGGTGTTGCCACCACCAGAATGGTTCGTGGCGTGCTTTATCACTTCTTTTTGCATTGCGGTACGTTCCCGTCGTCCGATGCTTCGGCAAGGTGCCCTTGTGGTTATGGCGCTGGCCTTGGGGAGTGGTTGGGCAGGCTGGCATGCCAGCCAGCGTTTGAGCGAGCAGTTACCGGCGGGTGCCGAGGGCCAGAGGGTGTCGGTGTCCGGTTACGTTTGTGACGTGCCTGCTCCCGGAAGCTTCCGAAGTCTGCGATTCAGTTTCTGTGTCACGCGTTGGCACGACCTTCCGAAGGACAGAGGCCAAGCCCGGCCTGTGCCCAGACTGCTCCGGTTGGCCTGGTACGGGGCAGAGGTATCAAAGCTTCCCGCTCATCGTCTCAGGCTCTCGGTTGTGTTGAAGCGTCCTCACGGAACGCTGAATGACGAAGGGTTTCGGTACGAGGACTGGCTGTTCCGGAAGGGCTATCGTGCAACCGGAACCGTGCGCGCCGTCGAGCCGGATGACACGATCCGCTGCGGTCTCCATTGCCTCTATCGACAGGTCCATGCCGGGCTGGCCCGCTGGGTTGAAGTGAGGTTTGCCAACGCTGAACACCTGCCGCTGATTGCGTCCTTGTTGGTGGGCTATCGGGGCGCTATGACTAATGCCCACTGGCAGGTTCTGCAGGCAACGGGGACGGTCCATCTGGTTGCCATCTCAGGCCTTCACCTCGGGCTTATTGCCCTGGGTGCCGGGCTCATTGTCAAGCGACTCCTGCTGGCATTGCCGCCGGTTCGTCTGAATGAGGCAACTCAACGCGCGCTTGTGTTCATGGTCGTGATGCTGTGTTGCCTCCTGTACGCGCTGGCCGCAGGTTTCACTGTGCCGACCCGACGAGCCTTGCTGATGGTGGTGGTTGGGGGCTGGTCCTTGTTGTTCGCCCGGCAGAGGGCGGCGTGGCACGCCTTGGTCCTGGCTCTGGCCGTTATCCTGTTGCTGGATCCGTTTGCACCTCTTGATCAGGGATTCTGGCTCTCGTTCAGTGCGGTCTCGGTGCTGATCTATGTCTTCGCAGGTGCCCTGGCGGTTTCCGGCTGGCTCAGGGCACTGCTGGTTTCACAGTGTGCCGTATTTGCGGGCCTCTGGCCGGTGCTTCAGGTTTTCGGGCAGGATCAGCCCTTGATTGGCGGGCTGGCAAACCTGGTTGCCATCCCCCTGGTTTCGACGGTCGTTATGCCGGTGCTCGTGGTCGGAGGCTTGTTGGTGGCAGCTGTCCCAGTGGGGGCCGGGGTCGTGACCGGTGTATTCGATACGGTACTGGGCGTCCTATGGAGTCTGCTCACCGAGCTGGCGCAGCTCGGGTCACCCGAACTCGACGCCGGGCCGGTGGAGGTCGCGTTTCTGGCTTGCCTTGTCCTGGTGCTGTTCCGGATGCCGTTTCGGGGTGGCCGGGTGGCCGGAGTGTTGGCAATTCTGTCCTGGTTGGGGCTCGCTCTGCTGCAGTCGTCGTCGAACCGGGCAATGCCTGAGCCCGAGGTACGAATCTGGGACGTGGGGCAAGGCTTGTCGGTGTTGGTGCGCGCCGGGGATAAGGTTCTCCTCTACGATACGGGGCCGGCGGTACCGGGGGTGTTTTCATCGGTAGAATCCACACTGCTGCCTAACCTGAAAGCCTTGGGCGTTCGTCGAATCGATACACTGGTGATCAGTCACGCGGACAGCGATCACGCTGGCGGTCTCGCTTTGCTGACGGATTCGCTGGAAATAGGGCAGCTGGTGTCAGGTGAAGTTCCTGACGTGAGGCAAAAGCTGGATGGTCCGGCCAGTTTCCCGGTTGTCCCCTGTTTGCAGGGCAGTGAAATGTTGGGCGGTCTGAAAGTCAGCTACTGGCGGGCGCCGGGAAGGCGTGAAGGCAACGATGCCTCTTGTGTGCTGAGGATAGAGCACCCGGAATCAGGCACCGAGTGGATTCTCCCGGGGGATATCGGCGCGAATGTAGAGGCACACTATCTAGCCTATCTGAACGAGGTTGCCGACTTGGCAAGTGGCGTGACTCGGGTGGTGCTCGCGCCTCATCACGGCAGCAGAACCTCCTCGTCAGTGAATTGGGTGGATTCGCTAAGCCCGGACGTGGTGATTTACTCGGCGGGGTACCGCCATCGATTCGGGCACCCACATCCAATGGTGACGGCCCGATACCGGAGCCGGGGTGGCCGTTCCTTCAGTACTGCCTGTTCCGGAATGCTGATTCTGGCCATTGACCATAACCGTCTGACCATCAAAGAAAAGCGACGCGATGCGCCATTCTGGATTAGCGGTGCGGATCAGGCCCGGGCCGGATGTAAAATACCGTGACATAACGGGTGTGGCCTCCAACGGCAGCTATGCTAAAGTAGCGCGGCTTGTAAATTATCAGGGAGACCGAGCGTGTTCGAGCTGTTGAAAGCCGGTGGCATTTTGATGGTGCCAATTGTTGCGTGTTCCATTCTGGCGCTAGCCATCATTATGGAGCGTTTCTGGACCCTTCGCGCATCCAGGGTTGCTCCATCCCAGACCGTCAACGAGTTATGGCGCTGGATCAAGAAGAAAGAGCTCAATGGCCGCAAGCTGAAAGCGCTCCAGGGGTCCTCTCCCATGGGCCGGATTCTTGCCGGCGGTCTGCTCAATGCCAAGCACGGTCGTGAGATCATGAAAGAGAGCATCGAGCACGAAGCCAGTCAGGTCATTCATGACCTTGAACGTTTCCTGAACCCACTGGGTACGGTTGCCACCATTACGCCCCTTCTTGGCCTGCTCGGAACCGTGATTGGCATGATCAAGGTCTTTGCCGAGATTCAGTTGGCCGGCGTCGGCAATGCCGGCAACCTGGCAGGGGGTATTTCCGAAGCTCTGATTACCACCGCGGCCGGGCTCAGTGTTGCGATACCCGCCCTGATTGCCCACCGTTACTTTATCCGGCGGGTAGACGAACTGGTGGTCAGCATGGAGCAGGAAGCGATCAAGCTGGTTGAGGTAGTCCACGGAGACCGCGAAATTGACGTGGAAGGAGCCTGAACACCGTGAAGTTCAAGCGCCAGAGAAGTCAGGAAGTCGCGGTAGACCTGACGCCACTGATCGACGTGGTATTCCTGCTGCTGATTTTCTTTATGGTTTCCACCACCTTTACTCGTGAGAGCCACCTTCAGGTCGAGCTCCCGGAAGCCAGCGGCGAGCCGGTGTCACCAGCAGAGGTGAAGCAGATTGATGTGGTGATCAATGCCGAGGGACAATACATCCTGAACGACCGGACCCTCGTCAACAACCGACGGGAGACTCTTGAAAGAGGCGTTCGGGAATTGGCTGAAGGCAACAATGCGCTTCCATACATCATCACCGCGGATGCTCGCACGCCCCATGAGTTTGTGGTTCGTGCCATGGACGTTGCCGGTCGGCTCGGGTTTGCCAAACTGAGCATTACCACCGAGCGGGAGGCTGAAAGCCCGTGAGCAGCACCGAACCGCTTGCTACGCAGCCCCCGGAAACACCGTCCGGCAGCTGGGAAACCTACAAGCGTCTTCTGGCGTATGTGAAGCCTTTCTGGCTGGCGTTTGCGCTCGCGGTGGTCGGCAACGTTATCTATGCGGCGGCATCCACCGGCATGGCCGCAGCCATGGAATACGTGATAGCGGCGATCGAGAATCCTACTGATGACAACCGGCTGCTACTAACACTCGTGATTGTGGGCGTCTTTGCTTTTCGGGGGCTCGGTACCTTCATGAGTCAGTACTTTATTAGCTATGTCGGACGCCAGGTGATCAATGCGCTGCGCAACGATGTATTTGACCGGCTTCTGACCCTCCCATCCCGGTACTTCGACGACAATGCGGCCGGGCGACTGGTTTCAAAGCTGACGTTCAACGTGGAGCAGGTAGCGGAAGCGACCACCAACGCGGTGACCATTACCCTCAGGGAAGGCCTGACAATTGCCGGTTTGTTGGGTTATATGCTCTACACCAACTGGAAACTGACACTGATCTTCCTTGCTGTTGGGCCCATAATCGGTGGCGTGGTCAGCTATGCCAGCAAACGTTTTCGTAGAATCAGCAAGCGGATACAGGGCTCCATGGGTGACATAACCCACGTGGCTTCAGAATCCATCGCCGGTTACCGGGTAGTCCGCACGTTCGGTGGCGAAGACTATGAGCAGCAGCGCTTTCGTGAAGTCAACGACCGAAATCTCAAGCAGAGCCTGAAAATGGCCTCGACCCAGGCGATCAGTGTGCCGGTAATTCAGGTTCTCGTGGCAATCGCCATCGCGGCGCTCGTCTGGACCATGCTGGCGCCGGAAATACGCGGTGAGATGACCACGGGCCAGCTGGTTGCGTTCATTACTGCGGCAACCACGATGGCCAAACCCATCCGGCAGGTGACCTCTGTCCATGCCAAGATCCAGAAGGGTGTTGCCGCGGCCTACGACGTATTCGAAACCATCGATGAGCGCCCGGAACAGGATCCGGGCACGTTCGCCCCGACCAGGGTTGAGGGAAGCATCTGCTTTGATGATGTCTCGTTCCGATACAGGGATCAACTCGACAACGTACTGGAAGGCATTTCCCTGACCATTCCGGCGGGGCAGAGTGTGGCTCTGGTCGGCCGATCCGGCAGCGGAAAATCGACACTGGTCAGCCTGTTGCCGCGATTCTATGAATACACCGGCGGCGACATTCTGATTGATGACCACTCCCTTCGGGATTATTCCCTTAAGGCCCTGCGCGCCCAGATTGCCCTGGTGACCCAGAGTGTCGTGCTGTTCAATGACACGATCGCCGCCAACATTGCGTACGGCGCCTTGCGTGACTGTACTCGCGAGGAAATTCGCGAAGCCGCTGCCAAGGCTCACGCTCTTGAGTTCATTGATCGTATGCCGGAAGGCCTGGACACCATGATTGGTGATAATGGTGTCATGCTGTCAGGCGGCCAGCGGCAGCGGCTGGCGATTGCGCGGGCACTGCTGAAAGATGCGCCAGTGTTGATTCTGGACGAAGCGACGTCGGCTCTGGACACCGAATCCGAACGTCACATTCAGGATGCCCTGGAAACGGTGATGGAAGGGCGGACCACACTGGTGATTGCGCACCGCCTGTCCACGATCGAGAAAGCAGACCGGATTCTGGTCATGGATAACGGGCGGATTGTGGAATCAGGCCGCCACGACGAGTTGCTGGCTGCGGGTGGTGCTTACGCCCAGTTGCATCAGATGCAGTTCAGCGAATCGGCATGAGTTCCCTGGTTGACCGGTTTTGGTACGGGAGCGGTCGCCCCTTGCGGCTTCTCGCGCCACTAAGCTGGCTCTACCAGGCGGTTTCAGCCTCGAGACGGCGCAAGGCCTGGGATGCCCGGGATGAGGAGTTGCCGGTACCTGTCGTGGTTGTGGGTAACATCACTGCGGGCGGTACCGGAAAGTCACCGTTGACCGCCTGGCTGGTTGCCGAGTTCCGGTCGGCCGGATGGCGGCCGGTGGTGCTCAGTCGGGGCTATGGCGGCAAATCTCCGCGATACCCGTTGCTTGTGCAAGAGGACAGCGAGCCTGCCCAGACGGGGGATGAACCGGTAATGCTCGCCCGGGCTACCGGGGCGCCGGTCGTGGTGGACCCCGAGCGCCGACGAGGCGCAGTCTGGGCCCTTGAACAAGGGCTCGGAGATCTCTTGATCTGCGACGACGGCCTGCAGCACTATGCGCTCCCCAGAGACCTCGAAATAGCGGTTTTTGATGGTGTGCGGGGCATCGGCAACGGCGCCATCATCCCGGTTGGACCGCTGCGCGAACCAGTGTCACGGCTTTCTTCAGTAGATTTTGTGGTCGTCAACGGCGGTGAGTTCGAGGGTGGCGAGCATATCGAGTCCTTCCATGGCATTGAGCATCCGCAGATTTACACCATGGCGCTTGAGCCGTTTTCACTGACCAACCTGAAAACCGGAGAATCACGCCCATTGGACGATCTGAAGGGGCAAGCCGTTCGGGCGGTGGCAGGTATCGGCAACCCGGAGCGGTTTTTTGACACGCTGCGGGATCTCGGAGCGGTTGTGGAAGGCATACCTTTTCCGGATCATCATGATTTCAGGCCCGCCGATCTGGAAGTAGAAAGCGGGCAGTGGGTGGTCATGACGGCCAAGGACGCGGTGAAATGTCGAGGCTTCGCCACGGACAATACCTGGGTGTTTTCCGTTCGGGCCCGATTGGCTCCTGAATTCATCGCGTCGGTGATCGCCAGAATCCGGCAAGGTTCCGAACAGATAATCTCTTAAACGTTGGTGAGAAAACATCATGGATAAAAAACTGCTGACAATGCTGGCCTGCCCGGTTTGCAAGGGCGATCTGAAACTGAACGATGCCCGCACCGAACTCGTCTGCTATCAGGACGCCATGGCCTTTCCGATTCGTGAAGGGATACCGGTAATGCTGGCGAGCGAAGCCCGGACACTCACGACCGACGAGCGTCTCGATAAGCGTTAAGTCACCCGTTCAGGATTTTTACCCATGTCTTTTACTGTCGTTATTCCGGCCCGATACGCTTCCAGTCGCCTACCCGGAAAGCCCTTGGCAGAGATTGCCGGCAAACCCATGGTGCAGCATGTCTATGGACGTGCCCTGGAAAGCCGTGCGGACCGGGTAGTCGTAGCGACTGATGATGAACGCATCCGGTCGGCCTGTGAGCGCTTCGGAGCCGATGTGGTCCTGACGTCACCTGACCATGCCAGCGGCACTGATCGTCTGGAAGAGGTTGCGAGAAAGTTGGACTTCGCGCCGGACCACAGAGTGGTGAACGTACAGGGGGATGAGCCACTTATTCCGCCCGCCCTGATCAATCAGGTCGCGGACAATCTCGAGCGCTATCCTGATGCCGCAATTGCGACCCTTTGCGAGCGCATTCATGACGTTGAACACGTTTTCAATCCCAATGTCGTAAAGGTCGTCTTCGATCATCAGGGCATGGCCCACTATTTCAGCCGGGCCCCGATCCCCTGGGCCCGCGATCGTTGGCAGGATAGTCGCCCGCTGGCTGGGGCGGACGTGTCTTTGCCGGATGGTGTTGGCTACTTCCGCCACATTGGTATTTATGGCTACCGCGCCAGTGTGCTGGGGCAATTCGTCAACTGGGCTCCGGCTCCTACTGAGAGGGTCGAGTCCCTGGAGCAGCTTCGGGCGCTCTATAATGGTGCCAGAATTCACGTGGACGTGGCGGCGGAAAAGCCGCCCGCTGGCGTCGATACCGAGGCGGACCTGGAACGGATCAGGGCGTGGCTGGACTCCGGGAGGGTGCAATGACCGATCGAATAAGCGTTCTTTTCGTCTGCCTGGGGAATATCTGTCGATCTCCCAGCGCTGAAGGCGTGTTCCGCGCGCTGGTTGAAGAATCGGGTCTGGATGACCGGATTGAGATTGATTCCTGCGGCACTGGCCACTGGCATATTGGCAAGGCTCCGGATGCGCGGGCGACACAGGCCGCCCGCAAGCGCGGCATTGATATCAGCAGGCTGCGGGCCCGCCAGTTCGCTGCCGACGACCTGGAAGCCTTTGATTACGTGTTGGTGATGGACCATCAGAATCTGGCGGAGGTCAGCGAAGTCTGGCATCGCACAGGTGGTACTCGTCCCGCCCTGTTTCTCAGCTACGGACAGTCGACGCACGAGGAGGTACCCGATCCCTATTATGGCGGCGACGAGGGGTTCGAATTGGTCCTGGATTTGATTCATGAGGCTGGAGAAGGGTTGTTGGCCAAGATTCGGGAGCGTCTGGCTTGAGCCACAAAGCAGAACCGAGCGAGTACGTGGAACTCGACAATCTCAATACCCTGCATGTGCCTGCTGTTGCGCGATTCTATCAGGACGTCAGCGATGCTGATGAGTTGATGGACGCCCTTGCCTGGGCTGAACAGCGGAGTATCAAGGTCCTGATCCTCGGTGGTGGCAGCAACCTGGTCTTCAATGGCGATTTTAACGGTCTGGTCATTCGGATCTGTGTGCGCGGTCGCTATTGGGAGCGCGCCAGGGACCATGAAGCGACCCTGGTACTGGGTGCCGGTGAAAATTGGCACGAGGCCGTGCTCTATGCTGCCGGGGCTGGGTACCGGGGAATCGAAAACCTGGCGTTGATACCGGGCACCGCGGGTGCGGCCCCGGTCCAGAATATCGGCGCTTACGGAGTGGAATTGTGTGACACACTGGAGTCCGTAACAGCACTGGATCGCCAGGCTGGCAAAGTGGTCCGGCTGGATAATGACGAATGCCGCTTCGCATACCGGGATAGTCTGTTCAAACAGTTGCCGGGCCACTACGCAATTCTGGAGGTGCGCCTCAGACTTTCCCGGGACAAGCCGCTGCAGCTAGGTTATCGGGATCTCGAGGAGTACCTGGGTGATCGCCCTCGGTCCGAGCTGAGTGCGATTGATGTGGCGGAAGCTGTCATGGCCATTCGGCGGCGCAAGCTGCCTGATCCCGATCTTATTCCCAACGCTGGCAGCTTTTTCAAGAATCCTGTGGTGGCTTCGGCTGAATACGAAGGTCTCCGGTCCGCCTATCCGGACGTCGTTGGTTATCCACAGCCCCAGGGCGTCAAGCTGGCAGCCGCCTGGTTGATTGATCAGTGCGGTTGGAAAGGATTCAGGAACCAGCGGGTCGGCGTTCACAATCGCCAGGCCCTGGTGCTTATCAACCACTCCGGGGGCACCGGGCACGATATTCTTGAGCTGGCTGGAAAAATACGGGATTCGGTAAAGGCAAGGTTCGGCGTGGAGCTTGAGATGGAGCCCGGCGTCATAGGCTAGCGACGCCGGGCTCCGAATTCAGAGCCCTTTGCGTGGCGATGCGTTGATCAGGAAGGGCAGGGCTTCGGCAACCGGAATATCCTGTTTCTCGGCGTCACGGCGACCTTTGTATTCAAGTGTGCCAGCCGCCAGGCCGCGATCGGAAACCACAAACCGGTGGGGAATGCCGATCAGCTCCATGTCGGCGAACTTCACGCCCGGGCGTTCATTCCGGTCGTCCAGCAGAACATCATACCCAGCCTGACGGAGCTGTTCGTAGAGCTTTTCGCCCGCTTCGGCGACGGTAGCCGACTTGTGGGCGTTCAGGGTCACGATGGCAACCTGGAACGGGGCGATCGCGTCTGGCCAGATAATACCCTTGTCGTCGTGGTTCTGTTCGATGGACGCGGCGACGATGCGGGAGACCCCGATGCCATAGCACCCCATCTCCATAACGACGCTTTTGCCATTTTCATCGAGCACTGTCGCGTTCATGGCCTTGCTGTACTTGTTGCCGAGCTTGAAGATGTGGCCGACCTCAATGCCTCGGCGGATTTCCAGAGTACCTTTGCCGTCCGGACTGGGGTCGCCTTCCACGACATTACGGATGTCCTCGACCCTGGAAAGCGGGACGTCACGATCCCAGTTCACCCCGGTCAGGTGGAAATCGTCCTTGTTGGCACCGCAGACGAAATCCGCAAGGTGAGCGGCGCTGCGATCTATCACGATCGGCACATTCAGGTTCACCGGGCCAATTGAGCCGGCTTTGCAGCCCACGGCTTTTTCAATTTCCTCATCGGTGGCCATGGTCAGGGGTGATGCGACACCGGCGAGGTTTTCAGCCTTGATCTCATTGAGGCTGTGATCACCCCGCAAGATCAGGGCGACAAGGCCCGCTTCTTCATCTTCGTCCGCCTCGGCTTTGACCAGCAGCGTTTTAACGGTGCGCGTAGCATCGACGCCGAGAAATTCGGAGATCGCGTCAATCGTGCGCTGACCCGGAGTGGAGACTTCCTTGAGCTCTTCGCCGGGGGCTGCACGTTCGCCGGCCGGTGCTACCGCCTCGGCTTTCTCGATGTTGGCGGCATAGCTGCTTTCCGTGCTGAACACAATGTCGTCCTCGCCAGAGGAAGCCAGCACGTGGAATTCGTGGGACGCACTGCCGCCAATCGCTCCGGAGTCAGCCTGTACCGGTCTATAATCCAGTCCCAGCCGGTCAAAGATGGCGCAGTAGGTGCGGTGCATGACCTGATAGGTCTCGTTCAGCGACTCGCCATTGAGGTGAAACGAATAGGCGTCTTTCATGACGAATTCGCGTGCTCTCATGACACCAAAACGGGGCCTGCGCTCATCCCGGAACTTGGTCTGGATCTGATAGAAATTGGACGGCAGTTCCTTGTAACTGTTCAGCTCGTTGCGGATCAGGTCGGTAATGACTTCTTCGTGGGTAGGGCCGAAACAGAAATCCCGGCCATGACGGTCGTGCATACGCAACAACTCGCCACCGTACTGGGTCCAGCGCCCGGATTCTTCCCACAATTCCGCTGGCTGAACCGCCGGCATCAGGACTTCCTGGCCACCGCTCTTGTCCATCTCTTCCCGAACAATTCGTTCAACCTTGCGCAGGGTTCGCAAACCCATTGGCAGCCAGGTGTAGAGTCCGGCCGCAAGCTTGCGGATCATGCCGGCACGCAGCATGAGCTGGTGGCTGATAATCTCGGCGTCTGCCGGTGTCTCTTTCTGGGTCGCAATCAGATAGCGGCTTGCTCGCATCGTGTCTTCCGTTTGGTTCGAATCAGGGGGTGTCAGCCTATCAGGCAGGCAGTAACGGGGCCGCCGAAGCCTGTTTAGGCTCACTGTTTCATAAAGTGGCCGTTATTGTACGGAGCCTGCTTCGCAAGGTACAGACGGCGATCGACTTAAACGGTGATGTTGGTTTGAAGTCCTGCCGCTGGCCGGATTAAGCCAGTCGACCTGTCAGGACAGGTAACCCAGCGGGAGCGAGGTGCTGTCGATGACCCTTCTCAGAACGAAACTTGAATGCACGCCACTTACGCCCTGAATCCGGGTTATCCGGTTCAGCAGGAAATGGTGGTAATGATCCATGTCCGGAACCACGACCTTCAGCATGTAATCGGCGTCCTGGCCGGTGATGAGGTAACACTCCTGCACTTCCGGGTACTGGGCGACCTGCTCCTCGAACGCCGAGAACCGCTCAGGAGTATGCCGATCCATGCCGATCAGGATGATGGCCGTCAAGGACAGGCCGAGCTTCTTGTGATCCAGAATGGTGACCGTCCGGACGATGATACCCGCCTCCTCCAGAGCCCTGACACGGCGCAGGCAAGGTGACGGCGAAAGTCCGACCTTGTCAGCCAGTTCCTGGTTGGTCAGAGAGCCATACTGTTGCACCTGCTCGAGAATTCGACGATCGGTTTTGTCTATTTTGATAAGACTTTCGGGTTTGATAGCCATAAAGTTCCACAAAAAATAAAATAATAAGCATAATGTAGCTAAAAATAGTGTTGAAAGGCTGAAATAGCAATCATATGCTCGAATTTTAACGTTAACCTATTAAAACTGTTGCAAGACTTCCTATTGGTAACCGCAAGGACTGACTCAAATGGCTTTTGATTACCGTAAATACGTTGCTTTCAAGCCTGTAGGCAAAACCGATCGTCGCTGGCCCGACAAGGTCATCGAAGCGGCGCCGACCTGGTGCGCGGTGGACCTTCGGGATGGTAATCAGGCACTGGTCAAGCCGATGACGGTAGCCCAGAAACAGCGGCTGTTTGACTTGCTGGTGAAGCTCGGTTTCAAGGAAATCGAGATTGGATTTCCGGCTGCCAGTCAGCCTGACTTCGATTTCTGTCGCAAATTGATTGAGGAGAACCGCATCCCCGAGGATGTGAAAATTCAGGTTCTGACCCAGGCCCGGCCGGAGTTGATTGAGCGCACCTACGAAGCACTGAAAGGCGCCAAGCGGGCAATCGTCCACGTCTACAACTCGACCTCCACGGTTCAGCGGGAGCAGGTGTTCGGGCTTGATCGGGCAGGTATCCGGGACATTGCGGTAAACGGCGCCAAGCTGGTGCGGGATATTGCCGCTCGACACCCGGAGACCGAGTGGACGTTCCAGTATTCGCCAGAGAGTTTTACAGGCACCGAACTGGACTTTGCGGCCGAGGTAGTAGACGCGGTGACTGACGTCTGGCGCCCGGACCAGGGACAGCCGGTCATTATCAACCTGCCTGCAACGGTGGAAATGGCAACGCCAAACGTGTTCGCCGACCAGATTGAATGGATTTGCGACAACATCCAGCGTCGAGAACACCTGAGCATCAGTGTGCACACCCATAATGATCGTGGATGCGCGGTGGCAGCCGCTGAGCTGGCCGTTATGGCAGGTGCTGACCGTGTTGAGGGCACGCTGATGGGCAACGGTGAGCGTACCGGTAACATGGATCTGGTCACCATGGCCATGAACCTCTATTCCCAGGGGGTTGATCCGACACTGGATCTTTCCGGAATGGCCGAGATCACCGAAGTGGTAGAGGCCTGTACCGAGATTTCGACACATCCCCGGCATCCCTACGCGGGAGAACTCGTCTTTACGGCATTCTCTGGCAGTCATCAGGACGCCATTCGTAAGTGCCTCGCGCGGCGTGAGCAGGGTGAGGCCTGGAATGTTGCCTATCTCCCGATTGACCCGTTCGATGTTGGGCGCCGCTACGAAGAAGTTGTGCGCATCAACAGTCAGTCCGGAAAGGGTGGTGTTGCCTATGTGCTGGAGCGGGATTACAACATCAGCCTGCCACGCTGGTTGCAGATCGAGTTCAGCAAGATGGTGCAAAGGGAGGCAGAAACCAATGGCGGGGAAATCGACTCCCTTACTATCCATCGGTTGTTCGAGGATCGCTACCTGAAAATCCACGATGACTGGGCACTGCATGCCTATGACCTGCATCGCGATGCTGACGGTGTGCAAGCCGACGTAACCGTGGGGTCGGAGGGCGCGCCGGTGTCGTTGGAAGGGCGTGGACTGGGAGCCGTTGAAGCGGTGTCCGATGCACTGGAGCGCCGATTCGGAATATCGATTGCCGTTGAGGCCTACGATGAGTTCGCATTGGGTGAGGGCACGAACGCAAATGCCCTGGCCTGCATTCGCCTGATGGCGGGCGGGCAGCACTGCAGCGCAGCGGCCCTGGCTGAAGACACCACGTCTGCGACCTTGCAGGCACTGTTCTCAGCGGTGGCCCAAGTAGTAGGTACCGAGATGCCGACTCCGCGGAGGAGCCCGGAAGCTGTCGATGCCTGAGAGAGTGTAGGAGTCAAACGTAATAAGCCGGCACGAGTGCCGGCTTATTGATTTTCCCATGCCCGTGAGGGGCAGAGGACGGAAGTGGTAACCTCAGACCGGGGTTACGTTTTCCGCCTGAGGGCCTTTCGGTCCCTGCGTTACGGTAAACTGTACCTGCTGACCTTCGGTCAGGGTACGGAAACCGCTTGCGTTGATTGCGCTGTAGTGAACAAACACGTCACTGCCACCGTCCTGAGCGATGAAGCCAAAGCCTTTGGACTCATTAAACCACTTTACGTGGCCGGTTTTTGTATCGGACATTGATCTTTCCTGTCTTTCTGAAATTTGCCCTCACGGGACCTTCATATTCCTTATGGAATCCATGCTGAGAAATCCAGAGAGTACTGAGGAAGGAGCAACGAAGAGCACTGCGGCAGGACGTTATAGCGCATTCACCAAATACCGCTGTATTTTCACAGCAATTTCAGTATAGACCGACTTTGGGGGTCGTCAACGCTTTTTTTGGTGGTTTCCTGCGTGTTTTTAGTGTTTTAAAAACAAGCATTTGACCAGGCGGGCAGGCAAAGACTCCCGAGCCTCCGATTGGAGGTCGGGAGGTTTTCCCGGGCAGACGAGTCAGCCTCTGAAGTGTTCGCTGATCTCTTCCAGAATGGCGGGATCGTCAATGGTGCTCGGAACCGTATACTCCTCGCCGTCGGCAATCTGGCGAATGACTCGCCGCAGTATCTTGCCGGACCGGGTTTTCGGTAAACGATCAACGACTATGGCCCTGCGAAAACAGGCGATGGCACCAATTTTTTCCCGAACCATTTCGACCAGTTCATCCTCGAGTTCATCGTGGTCGATGGTTGCGCCATCCTTGATCAGCACCAGGCCTATCGGTACCTGGCCTTTCAGATCGTCATGGGCGCCAACCACGCAACACTCGGCGATGGCCGGGTGGGAGGCAACCACTTCCTCCATTTCGCCGGTGGACAGTCGGTGTCCGGCCACGTTAATGACATCATCAGTGCGCCCCATGATGAAGACATAGCCATCGTCATCGATGAAGCCCCCGTCGCCGGAACTGTAAAATCCGGGAATGGGTTCGAGGTAGCTTTTGCGGAAACGGGCATCGTCACCCCATACCGTCAGCAGGCACCCGGGAGGGAGTGGCAGTCTGACCGCGATCTGTCCCTGTTCGCCCGCCGGCATCTGGCGCCCATTCATGTCGACGACTTGCACGTTGAAGCCAGGCGAGGGCACGGTCGCCGAACCGGGCTTGGTCTTCATCATTTCAATGCCAGCAGGGTTGCAGCAGATTGCCCAGCCGGTTTCGGTCTGCCACCAGTGGTCGAGAATAGGCAGATTGGTATGCTCCTTCAGCCAGTCATAGGTCGGCGGATCAAGGCGCTCGCCCGCCAGGAAAATCCGCTTCAACGAGCTGACGTCGTACCGGGACAGGTGGTCGGCCTCCGGGTCTTCCTTGCGGATGGCCCGGAAAGCGGTAGGAGCGGTGAACAGAAGATTCACGCCGTGATCCTGAACCACACGCCAGAACGCGCCGGCGTCAGGGGTTTTCACCGGCTTGCCTTCGTAGAGAATGGTTGTACAGCCGGCGAACAATGGCCCGTAGACAATGTAGCTGTGGCCAACCACCCAGCCGACGTCAGAGGCCGCCCAATACACATCTCCGGGGTTGGCGTCGTAGACCAGCTTCATGCTGTAGTTCAGCGCAACCGCATGCCCGCCGTTATCCCGAACGACGCCCTTGGGTTTTCCGGTCGTACCGGAGGTATACAGGATGTACAGCGGGTCTGTTGATTTGACCGGAACGGGCTCTGCCGGCGTGGCCGAGGCCACGGAATCGTTCCAGTCAAAATCCCGGCCGGGTTGCAGTTCGGCTTTGGATTGAGGGCGCTGGTAAACGATGCAGCTATCCGGCTTATGAGTTGCCTGCTCAATCGCCCTGTCTACCAGCGGTTTGTATTCGATCACCCGATTTATCTCGATGCCGCAGGACGCAGTGACCACGGCTTTGGGTTTGGCGTCATCGATCCGGACCGCTAGTTCGTGAGAGGCGAAGCCGCCAAAAACGACCGAATGAATAGCGCCAATGCGGGCACAGCCGAGCATCGCGATGGCGGCTTCGGGGATCATCGGCATGTAGATAATCACCCGGTCGCCCTTGGAGATTCCACGCTCGCTCAGTGCACCGGCGAACAGGGCGACAGCGTCGGTCAGTTCCTGATAGGTGTAGGAGCGTTTGGTGTTTGTCACGGGAGAGTCGTAGATCAATGCGGTCTGGTCGCCGCGTCCGGCACGGATATTGGCATCCAGGGCAACGTAGGAGCTGTTCAGAACGCCGTCGGGGAACCATCGTCCGTGACCGTTTTCTGTCGGTGTCCAGATGGTTTTAGGCGGCTCGATCCATTCGATTTGCTCTGCCTGTTCACGCCAGAAGTCGGTCGATTGGTCAATCGACCGCCGAAACTCGGAGTGGTAGTCCATACATTCCACCTCATTCTGCCTATTGTTGTTTTATTGTCTTTCTGAACAACTCTAGGCCGTTTGAAATCATGGACTAGTAGACCATTGGCTTAGTTGCGCCATTTTTGTGCGCTAATTCTCTGGTGAATTGACGGAGGTCACTCTGGCGGTTATTTCTCCCCGGGCGATGCGGACTGTGATTCCGTCGCCGGGCGTGAGATCGGTAGCCTCGCGGATAATGTTGCTCTGGTCGTCCCGCACAATGGCGTAGCCCCGGCCGAGAGTCGCCAGCGGACTGACGACGTTGAGGGTCTGTGCGACGTGTTCCAGCCGTTCCCGACGCTGCTTAAGCTGCAGGCGGATGGCCGAGTCCAGGCGGTCACTGCTGCGGGTGAGCGACTCCCGACTGTCGATCAGTTGACGGCGTGGAGACTGCAGGGCAAGGCGTTGGCCGAGATGCTCGCTCTTCACCCTGAGGCGTTCCGTGCGCTGGATCATGGCCTTGCGAAGGCGAAGTTCCAAATCATCCATCCTCTGTGCCTTCTCTAATAACTCCCTGCGCGGATCCCGCAGGCGAGCGCCGAGGTGTTCGAGCTGGGTTGCAAATCGTTTGATGGTGCGTCGTGCAGCATTCGCGAGCCGGTGCTCCCGTTCCCGGATCTGTCTCAGCCAGTCCTGTTGGTCGGGCGAGATCTTCTCGGCAGCCGCCGAGGGCGTTGGTGCGCGAAGATCGGCCACAAAATCGGCGATGGTGACGTCCACTTCGTGTCCGACCGCGCTCACGGTGGGTATTCCGCAATTGGCGATAGCGCGGGCGACGGCTTCTTCGTTGAAGCACCAGAGATCCTCGAGCGAACCGCCGCCACGACCGATAATAAGGACATCCGCCACCCCGTGGACCTGTGCCTGTTCGATAGACTTAACGATATCCTTTGTGGCTGCTTTGCCCTGTACTGCCGTCGGGTAGAGGGTGACGGGGATGGCAGGGCATCGGCGAGCAAGGACGGTCAGGATGTCATGAATGGCAGCGCCGGTCGGCGAGGTGATTACGCCAATGTGCCCGGGTGTTTTTGGCAGCGGTTTTTTTCTTGCGGTATCGAACAGGCCCTCGATCTGCAGCTTGCGCTTGAGTTCCTCAAAGGCTTGCTGGAGTTCCCCCAGGCCGGCCGGCTCAATGTGCTCGACTATGATCTGGAAATCGCCGCGATTCTCGTAGAGTGTCACTTTGCCGCGAATCCGGACCTGGTCGCCTTCCTTGGGAAGACTCCGAATGCGCTGGTTGAAGCCCCGGAACATGGCGCAGCGGACCTGGCATTTCCGGTCTTTCAGTGAGAAGTACCAATGACCAGAGGACGGCCGGGAAAAGCCCGACAGTTCGCCCTCCACCCAGACTTGCATGAAACTGGATTCCAGCAGGTGTCGGGCCTGGTGATTGAGTTCACTGACGCTCAGGGCTCTTGGCCTGGTGTCTTGAAGCAGGGGGGTTTCCCGGGGTGTGCCGTAGTCATCCATACGCAATAGCCGAAAGTGGAAGAGTAAAAGTTGCCGGATTTCAAAAGGATGCAATCAAACCTTCAAAAAGGCGCGGTTTACTGTCTTCCAGCGCCCCTTTATAATAGATCGATTAAGGATTTTGCTTTGCTGTGCCGCCGCGGGTGCAGCAGGGAAACTCCCAACTTAGCACGTTCAAAAGGCGGATCCCAATGCTGCGAATTGCCGAAGAAGCCCTCACGTTTGATGATGTTCTGCTGGTACCCGGATATTCCGAAGTTCTCCCTCACGAGGTCAGTCTGCAGACTCAGCTGACCCGGGGAATTACCCTCAATATCCCTTTGCTGTCGTCAGCAATGGACACGGTTACTGACGCCGAGCTGGCCATTGCCATGGCTCAGGAAGGCGGCATCGGTATCATGCACAAGAACATGACGGTTGAACAACAGGCAGCAGCCGTTCGCAAGGTCAAGAAATTCGAGAGCGGGGTGGTCAAGGACCCCATCACGGTCGCCCCGGATACCACTGTCCGTGAGCTGGTGGACATCACCATGGCGAACAGCATTTCCGGTTTGCCGGTTGTTGACGGCAACGACCTGGTCGGTATTGTTACCGGTCGCGACATTCGGTTCGAGAGCCGCATGGAAACGCCGGTCCGGGATATCATGACGCCGAAAGACAAGCTGGTAACCGTGCAAGAGGGTGCCAGCCTTGATGATGTGAAGGAGCTGCTGCACCGTCACCGCATCGAGAAGGTGCTGGTGGTCAACGACAATTTCCAGTTGCGCGGTCTGATTACCGTCAAGGATATCCAGAAGGCCAAGGACTATCCGCTGGCCTGCAAAGATGACCAGGGTCGGCTGCGTGTCGGGGCTGCGGTGAGTACTGGCGGCGACACTGAGGCGCGTATCTCGGCACTGGCTGAAGCCGGCGTGGATGTCATCGTGATCGATACCGCCCATGGCCATTCCCGGGGTGTCATCGAACGTGTTCGCTGGGCGAAGCAGAATTTCCCGGAAGTTCAGGTGATTGGCGGTAACATTGCCACTTCCGACGCCGCGATTGCGCTGGCAGATGCCGGTGCGGACGCGGTCAAGGTCGGTATTGGTCCGGGATCCATCTGTACTACCCGTATCGTCGCCGGTATCGGTGTCCCGCAAATTTCGGCCGTTTCCAACGTGGCCGCGGCACTGAAAGACCGGGGTGTACCGCTGATTGCCGACGGTGGTATCCGATTCTCCGGTGATATTGCCAAAGCCATCGCCGCTGGTGCCCACAGCGTTATGATCGGCAGCCTGCTTGCCGGCACCGACGAAGCGCCGGGTGAGGTTGAGCTGTTCCAGGGGCGGAGCTATAAGGCGTACCGCGGCATGGGCTCCATTGGCGCGATGGGGCAGGGCTCCAGCGACCGCTATTTCCAGGATGCCAGCAAGGGTATCGAGAAGCTGGTCCCAGAGGGTATTGAAGGGCGCGTTGCCTGCAAAGGGCCCATGAGGAACATCGTTCACCAGCTCATCGGTGGTTTGCGCGCTTCCATGGGCTACACCGGCAGCGCCACCATGGAAGAGATGCGCACCAAGCCTGAGTTTGTGCGCATCACCAACGCTGGTATGCGTGAGAGTCATGTCCACGATGTGACGATCACCAAGGAAGCGCCGAACTACCGTATCGGTTAATCACTGCCTTATCTGAACGCGGCTCCCCTGAGCCGCGTTGTTTGTTTCTGCCCCGAGGACTCCATGGCCCAGAATATCCACGACCACCGCATCCTGATTCTCGATTTCGGTTCCCAGTACACCCAACTGATTGCGCGACGGGTTCGCGAGATCGGCGTCTACTGTGAAATCAAGGCGTTCGATATCACTGACGAAGAGCTTGATGATTTCAACCCCAAGGGCATCATCCTCGCTGGCGGTCCCGAATCAGTGACCCAGCTGGGTGGCCCGCGTGCTCCGGAAGGCCTTTTTGAACGAGGCATTCCCGTACTCGGCATCTGTTACGGCATGCAGACCATGGCGGAGCAGCTCGGTGGTCGGGTGGCCAGCTCTGAAAAGCGTGAGTTCGGCTATGCCCAGGTGAAGGTCCGCGCAGAAGGGCCGTTGCTCCAGGACATTACCGACCACCTGACGGGCACTGGCGATTCTCTCCTGGATGTCTGGATGAGCCACGGAGACAAGGTGGTGGTCATGCCCGAGGGCTTTGAGCTCCTGGCCTCGACCGAAAGTGCACCGATTGCGGCGATGCAGGATCTGAGCCGCAACCTTTATGGCGTTCAATTCCACCCGGAAGTGACCCACACCCTTCAGGGCAAACGCATCCTTGAGCACTTTATCCTCAATATCTGTCAGTGTGAGGCGCTCTGGACGCCGGCGAAAATCGTCGATGATGCCGTGCGTCAGATCCGCGAACAGGTTGGCAACGACAAGGTCCTCCTGGGCCTGTCAGGCGGTGTTGACTCTTCGGTAACTGCGGCGCTCCTGCATAAGGCGATTGGCGAGCAGTTGACCTGCGTGTTCGTGGACAATGGTCTGTTGCGGCTGCACGAGGGCGATCAGGTCATGGATATGTTCGCCAGTAACATGGGCGTCAAAGTCATTCGGGTGGACGCCGAGGATCTGTTCCTGTCCAAGCTGAAGGGCGTGGATGATCCGGAGCAAAAGCGCAAGATCATCGGCAACACCTTCATCGACGTGTTCGACGAAGAAGCGACGACCATCAAGGATGTGAACTGGCTGGCGCAGGGGACCATCTACCCCGACGTCATCGAGTCAGCCGCCTCCAAAACCGGTAAGGCACATGTCATCAAGTCCCACCATAACGTCGGTGGCCTGCCGGAAACCATGAAGTTGAAGCTCGTGGAGCCTCTGCGGGAGCTGTTCAAGGACGAAGTTCGCCGGATCGGTCTTGAGCTGGGTCTGCCTTACGACATGGTTTACCGCCATCCATTCCCGGGGCCGGGTTTGGGTGTGCGTATTCTGGGTGAGGTCAAAAAAGAGTACGCGGATATCCTGCGCCGTGCCGACGCGATCTTCCTGGAAGAGCTGCATCGGGCTGACCTTTACCACAAGACCAGTCAGGCATTTGCCGTGTTTCTGCCAGTGAAGTCCGTAGGTGTGGTGGGCGACGCCCGACGGTACGAGTATGTCGTTGCCTTGCGTGCCGTCGAGACGATCGACTTCATGACTGCGCGCTGGGCTCACCTGCCGTACGACTTGCTGGAAACCGTCTCCAATCGGATTATCAATGAGATAACCGGGGTTTCCCGGGTGACGTACGACGTCTCGTCAAAGCCACCGGCAACCATTGAGTGGGAGTAAACCGGCGCGCATGGATCCACTGTCCGAGCCAGTTGCGGCTGACGAGCGCTGGATGGGGCGTGCGCTGGAATTAGCGGCACAGGCAGCGAGTCTTGGCGAGGTTCCGGTTGGGGCTGTCGTAGTGCTAGACGGACGGGAAATAGGGGCGGGTTTCAACGCCCCTATTTCAGGGTGTGATCCCACTGCCCATGCTGAAATCCGGGCCCTTCGGGATGCCGCTGCCCGGGTCGGCAATTATCGTTTGTCCGGTGCTACGCTTTATGTAACGCTTGAGCCTTGTACCATGTGCGTTGGCGCCATCGTTCATAGTCGCATCAGTCGCCTCGTGTATGGTGCTCCGGAACCCAAGGCCGGTGCCGTGGAGTCGGCGCGGCGGACGCTGGAAGAGCCCCATCTCAACTGGGACGTGGCGGTGGTTTCCGGGGTGCTTGGCCGGCGTTCCAGTGAGATGATCAGCGGCTTCTTCAGCGCACGACGGAAAGAGATCCGGGAAAAGCGTAATCAGTCTTCAGGGAAGGAGTAACATTACCCATGAAAGTTCTAGTCACCGGCGGAGCCGGATATATAGGTAGCCATGTTGTGCGCCAGCTGGGTCAGGCAGGGCATGACATCATTGTCTTTGATAATCTTTCGACCGGCTATCGCTGGGCGGTCACAGCCGGGGAGCTCATTGTTGGTGATCTGGCCGATGAGGCAGCCATCGAGGAAGTCTTTGCCAGCCATCGATTTGATGCGGTATTGCACTTCGCTGCCAATATCGTGGTGCCCGAGTCCGTAGCCAATCCTCTCAAGTACTACAGCAATAACACCCGTAATACGCTGAATCTCCTCAAAGCGGTGGAACGACACCAGGTTCCGTACATGGTGTTTTCCTCAACAGCGGCGGTTTATGGCATGCCGGATGAAAGCGTGCTGACGGAAGATATGCCGCTGGCGCCGATCAACCCCTACGGCGCCTCCAAGATGATGAGCGAGCGGATGATCATGGATCTGGCCGCTGCTTCTGACCTGAATTACGTAATCCTTCGTTACTTCAATGTGGCGGGTGCAAACCCCGACGGCTTGCTGGGCCAGGCAACGCCGGAGGCAACTCACCTGATCAAGGTTGCCTGTGAATGCGTGACCGGCCAGAGAGAGGGAATGAGTGTGTTTGGCACGGATTACGACACCCGTGACGGTACCTGCGTTCGCGATTACATTCACGTGGAAGACCTTGCCAAGGCCCATGTGATGGCGCTCGACTATATGGCTCGGGGCGGAGATTCGAAGGTGCTGAACTGCGGTTATGGTCGAGGATTCACGGTCAATGAGGTGATTGATGTGGTCAAGAAGCAGTCTGGCGTCGATTTTACGGTCACCGAGACCGGGCGTCGTGCCGGGGACCCTGAGGCCCTGATGGCTGATAACAAGCGGATTAAAGAGACCCTAGGCTGGACGCCGGATTACGACAATCTCGACACCATCGTCGGGACCGCGCTGGCCTGGGAAGCCATCTGGCAGAAAAGAAAAGATCTCCCGAGCTGAGATCTGACATTCGCCCCTTAACAGTATCAGGATTGATTGGATGAACATTACGATTTTTGGGACCGGGTACGTTGGTTTGGTGACAGGCGCGTGTCTCGCTGATGTAGGGCATCATGTGCTGTGCATGGATGTCGACAAGGCCAAGATCGACAAACTTGAGAATGGTCAGATTCCCATCTATGAGCCCGGCCTCGAAGCGATCGTTAATCACACCGTGGAGGCAGGGCGGCTGGCCTTTACAACGGACACCGAAAAGGCGGTCAGGCACGGCACCCTCCAGTTCATAGCGGTAGGTACGCCCCCCGATGAGGACGGGTCTGCAGACCTGCAGTATGTCACCGCGGTTGCCCGGGCCATCGGTCAGTACATGGATGACCACAAGGTGGTGGTGGACAAGTCCACCGTGCCGGTGGGCACCGCCGACAAAGTCCGGGCGGCTTTGCGTGCGGAGCTGGACAGTCGGGGCCTGGAGCTTGAGTTTGACGTGGTGTCGAATCCTGAATTTCTCAAGGAAGGGGCGGCAATTAATGACTTCATGAAGCCCGACCGGATTGTGGTCGGCACCGACAGCGACAGGGCGGCGGACCTGTTGCGCGAGGTCTATTACCCCTTCAACCGGTCTCGGGACCGGATGATTTTCATGGATGTTCGGTCGGCGGAGCTAACCAAGTACGCGGCCAACGCCATGCTTGCGACCAAGATCAGCTTTATGAACGAGATCTCCAATCTCGCCGAGCGCCTGGGCGCCGACATCGAAGCGGTTCGTCAGGGGATTGGCTCTGATCCTCGCATTGGCTACCACTTTATTTACCCGGGTTGCGGCTACGGTGGCTCCTGTTTTCCCAAAGACGTTCAGGCGCTCGCCCGCACCGCCCGCGACTGCGATTACGACGCCCGGCTGCTAAACGCGGTGGAGTCGGTAAATTACGCGCAGAAGCATGTTCTGTTCGACAAGATCTCCCATTACTTTCGGGGTAACCTTAACGGGAAGGTCGTTGGGTTGTGGGGGCTGGCTTTCAAGCCCAACACCGATGACATGAGGGAAGCCTCGTCGCGTACGCTGATGGAAGATCTGTGGAAAGCCGGCGCCACAGTCCAGGCTTTCGATCCCGAGGCAATGGAGGAAACTCAGCGCATTTATGGTGATCGCGACGGACTGACGCTTTGCGGAACTAAAGAGCAGGCCCTGAAAGGCGCAGATGTTCTTGCGATCTGCACGGAGTGGAAGGAGTTCCGCTCCCCGGACTTTGATGGGGTTGTTGCAGCACTGCGAGAGCCTGTCGTATTCGATGGCCGGAACTTGTACGAACCCGAAATGCTTGAGCGCTATGGCCTGATTTACTACGCCATAGGGCGGGGCAGAAATCAGTTTCATACGGTGTGATTATGAGCCAGGTGGCGGAGTTCCAGCTTCACGAACGGTTGGCGGCGGATACCATTGATCTGAGCCGTAGCCAACTATGTGACATTCGCCTGATGAACGATCGCACCTGGCCCTGGTTGCTTCTGGTGCCGGCTGTGGGTGGTATCCGGGAAATTTTTGAGTTAAGTGATGAGCAGCAGCAGCGGCTGATATACGAGTCGTCAGTCCTGAGTCGCGGCATGATGGAATTGTTCTCGGGCGACAAGATGAACGTGGCCGCACTTGGCAACATGGTTCCCCAGCTTCACCTGCACCACATTGTCCGCTTTGAAGGCGATCCGGCTTGGCCGGGGCCGGTCTGGGGCGTGCAGCCTCCGGTGCCCTACAGCGAAGACGAGCTTGAGGTGGCCAGGGAGCGGCTGGCTCCGGTTCTGGCGTCGTTGGCGTAGCCAATGAAAAAAGCCTCTCAAGAAGACTCTGAACCTCCTAGCTTTTTTGTGGTGCCTTTCTGCGGGCCAGCGTCTGCGATCCAACCAGAATCATCCTCAGCTCCGTTTTAAGCTTCACCTTTAACTCGTCCCGTTCCTTGTGGGTCGCGTCCAGTGCTTCTGCGCCCTGATTGAATACCAGGGTAACCATGGCTTCAGCTGCCAGTCGCGAATCCGACAGTGGCTTGCCCTGTTCCTCGGCAACGCGGTGAAGGTCGTCCGCAAGCTCCGTTACGAAGTGGTCAATCTCCGCCTTGATCGCGGTTCGGAAGGGCTTGGAGACGCCGGTACGCTCCCGGAGCATCAGCCGGAAGAGGTTGGCGTTATTGCCAAGGTATTCCATAAAGGTTTCCACGGACGTGGAAATGGCGCTTCCGTCCCGGGCAATTCGCTTTCGAGCCTGGCGCATCAGCTGGCGTAGAGCCACGCCGCCCTCGTCGACCAGGGCAAGGCCCAGTTCGTCCAGTTCCGAGAAGTGGCGGTAGAACGAAGTCGGGGCGATTCCGGCCTCCCGGGCAACTTCCCGCAGGCTCAGGCTGCCAAAGCCCCGGTCGGCGCTCAGCTGTGCCAGGGCAGCATCCATCAGGGCGCGACGGGTACGAAGTTTTTGCTCGGCTCTGGACGACAAGGTAGGGCTCCATCAACTGCGTGAACGGGGCATTCTAGCGGGCTGTTGTCGGTGAGTCATCCGGCTGCGCGGAGCGCCGAGATTGACGCCTGATTTTCAGCGCCATTGTGTTTATAATGGGCGGCTTTTCCAGTATGGTCGCCACGTCTTTTTTGCGGCCCAATTTTGAAGCACAGTAAGCCATGCCCGCTTGCTTGGCAGACATTAAGCACACATCAGATACAACGGGAACCGGTATGCGCAGTCATTATTGCGGTGGGATCAACGAATCCCACATCGATCAGGAAGTCACTCTCTGCGGATGGGTACATCGCCGCCGTGACCATGGTGGTGTCATTTTCCTTGATCTGCGGGATCGGGATGGCATCTCCCAGGTGGTTGTTGATCCAGACACCCCCGAAAGCTTTGCCCTGGCGGAAAAAGTTCGCAGTGAGTTTGTCATCCGGGTCACTGGCCGGGTTCGTCGTCGTCCTGCGGGCACCGAGAATAGCAACATGCCGACAGGTCAGGTTGAGTTGTTGGGTAAGGAACTGAATATCCTGAACGCGGCGGCCACGCCGCCGTTTCCCCTGGACGAGCATGTGGATGTGGGCGAGGACGTGCGCCTGCGTTACCGGTTCGTGGACCTGCGACGTCCGGAAATGATCAATCGTTTGCGGTTCCGTTCGCGTGTGACCAGTTATATCCGGAACTACCTGGATGGCAATGGATTCATGGACGTGGAAACTCCGATCCTGACCCGTGCCACGCCCGAAGGCGCCAGAGACTACCTGGTTCCCAGCCGCACTCACGAGGGTTCCTTCTTTGCGTTGCCCCAGTCGCCCCAGCTGTTCAAACAGTTGCTGATGGTGTCGGGCGTTGACCGGTATTACCAGATCGCCAAGTGCTTCCGTGATGAGGATCTCCGTGCCGATCGCCAGCCGGAATTCACTCAGGTGGATATCGAGGCTTCGTTCATCGATGAAGAAACCTTGATGGGCCTGAATGAGGACATGATCCGCTCCCTGTTCAAGGATGTGCTCGACGTTGAGCTGCCAAGCTTCCCTCGCATGCCTCATTCCGAGGCTATGCAACGGTATGGTAGCGACAAGCCGGATCTCCGTATCCCGTTGGAGCTGATTGATGTTGCGGATCTGGTCGAGAGTGTTGACTTCAAGGTCTTTGCCGGTCCGGCCAAGGACCCGAAAGGCCGTGTTGCTGCGCTTCGAGTGCCGAAAGGCGGCGAACTGACCCGTAAACAGATCGATGACTACACGAAGTTTGTCGGGATCTACGGAGCCAAGGGGCTGGCCTACATCAAGGTCAATGATCTGTCCAAGGGTGTCGAAGGTCTTCAGTCGCCGATCATCAAGTTCCTCGGCGACGACGTCGCTCAGGCCATTATGGAGCGTGTGGGTGCCGAGGACGGCGATATTGTGTTCTTTGGCGCCGACAAGACAACGGTGGTTAACGAAGCGCTGGGTGCGCTGCGGATCAAGGTCGGCCATGACCTGGATATGCTAACCAGCGAGTGGGCGCCGCTGTGGGTTGTCGACTTTCCGATGTTTGAGGAAACTCCGGACGGCGGCCTGACCGCGATTCACCATCCCTTCACGGCGCCGTCCTGCAGCGCAGAGGAGCTGGCAGCCAATCCGGCAACAGCGCTATCACGCGCTTATGACATGGTGCTGAACGGTACCGAGCTGGGTGGCGGTTCTATCCGTATCCACGACGAAAAAATGCAGGAGGCGGTTTTCCGCATCCTGGGTATTGAAGAGGAAGAGGCTCGCGCCAAGTTCGGGTTCCTTCTGGATGCGCTTAAGTTCGGTTGCCCGCCACACGGCGGCTTGGCCTTTGGTCTGGATCGTCTGGTCATGTTGATGACCGGCGCGTCGTCCATTCGTGACGTCATTGCCTTCCCGAAAACCCAGAGCGCCACCTGTCTGATGACCCAAGCGCCGGGCGAAGTGGATGATCAGCAACTGCGCGAGCTGCACATTCGCCGGAGAAAATCCGCCAAGGCCGTGGAAGGCAACAAGGCAGAAGGCGAGAGCGCGGCAGGCGAGTAAATTCTTGAGAGCCGGGTGTGCGGCTGGTTTAGCGCGCCCCGGTGCTGGTGGGAGTTGTTTTATGGCTGGTCACAGTAAATGGGCCAACATCAAACACCGCAAGGCAGCGCAGGATGCCAAGCGGGGTAAAATCTTCACCAAGATTATCCGTGAGCTGACCGTCGCCGCCCGCCAGGGCGGCGGTAATCCTGAAGATAATCCGCGTCTGCGTGCGGTAATCGACAAGGCGCTCACAGCCAATATGAAGAAAGACACCATTGAGCGTGCCGTAGAGCGGGGCGCTGGCGGTGGTGATGACAGCAACTACGAAGAACTTACCTACGAGGGCTACGGTCCAGGCGGTGTTGCCGTCTTCGTGGAAGCAATGACCGACAACAAGAACCGCACGGTGGCGGAAATCCGACATGCCTTCAACAAGATGGGAGGCAATCTCGGTACCGACGGTTCGGTGGCCTATCTTTTCAGTAAGCAGGGTATCATCAGCTACGGTCCTGACGTGTCTGAGGAAAAGCTGATGGAAGCCGCGCTGACTGCCGGGGCTGAGGATCTCGCGGAACAGGAGGACGGTTCCTTCGAGATTGTGACTACGCCCGAGCAGTTTCTGGATGTTAAGGAATCGCTGGTGACTTCCGGACTCAAGCCAGACAATGCGGAGGTGACCATGGTGCCGGCCACCCGGGTTGAGCTGGATCGGGATGGTGCGGAAACTATTCTCAAGCTGATCGATACGCTGGAAGATCTGGATGACGTCCAGAACGTGTATTACAACGCCGATATTGCCGGCGACATCATGGACTCGCTCTGAGGCGACAGGGGTATCGATTTGGCGATCATTCTGGGTGTAGACCCCGGATCGAGGATCACCGGCTTTGGAATTATTCGCGCCGAAGGCCGCAGTATTGAGTATATTGATAGCGGCTGTATTCGGGTCGGCGAAAAGCCGATGGCGGAACGTCTGCAGACGATTTTCCACAGTCTTGGCACGCTCATCGGTGAGTACCGGCCTGAAGAATTCGCGATCGAACAGGTTTTCATGGCGCGTAATCCTGATTCTGCGTTGAAGTTGGGCCAGGCGCGTGGTGCCGCTATCGTCAGTGCAGCCAACAGCGGCCTGGCCGTTCATGAGTACTCCGCCCGCCAGGTCAAGCAGGCCGTAGTCGGCAAGGGTGGGGCGGACAAGTCCCAGGTACAACATATGGTTCAGGCCCTGCTGGCCCTTTCCCGTAAACCCCAGGCTGATGCCGCCGATGCGCTTGCCATTGCCCTCTGCCATGCGCACATGAGCCAGAGCGTATTGAGGGTCGCCGGCGTAGGAGGCAAGGTCCGCAGCGGGCGCGTACGAGAACAATAACCCGCTCTCAGGAGCGACAGGAGATTCCCTTTGCTAGGTCGTATCCGAGGATTACTGATTGAGAAAGCGCCTGGTCAGGTATTGGTGGAGTGTGCCGGACTGGGTTACGAAATCGATATCCCGTACACCACCTTCTTCCACCTCCCTGAAAACGGTCAGGAAGTGACCCTTCATACCCATTTCGCTGTCCGGGAAGATGCTCAGCACCTCTACGGTTTCGCATCGCGCCTGGATCGGGACCTTTTCCGGCTTTTGATCAAGGTAAATGGCGTCGGTCCCAAGTTGGCCGTCGGTATCCTCTCGGGACTGGATGCCCAGCAATTCATTCGCTGTGTTGAAGCACGTGATGCCAATGCCCTGGTCAAGCTGCCGGGCGTTGGCAAGAAAACCGCCGAGCGCCTGCTTATTGAAATGACCGATCGGATAGGGCAACTTGAAGGTCAGTTTGTGCCCGCGTCGCCAGAGGCGACAGGAGCGGGCGTAACCGGGCAGGAGCTGCCGGTGAGAGGCCAGGATCCTAGAGATGAGGCTGAAGCGGCTCTCATTGCCCTCGGGTATAAGCCCCAGGAAGCTGCCAAGGTGATCAGCAAGGTCGCCGAGGAAGGTATGACGAGTGAAGCGCTGATCAGGCTCGCCTTGCGTAATATGATTCCAGCTTGACCATAACTGGTTAATATGCCGCCAATATGGTGTCAAACCTGTAGAGAGCGTAACGTGACACCCATTGGACTGTTTGTACAATTGGGGCAACGATTTAACTCCGACGCAAGCGCTAAGGCACGATGTTGATTCCTCACAAATGGATGATGCCATGATCGAATCCGACCGACTGATTTCAGCCCGGGCCGGTGAATACGAAGAGGTGCAGGATCGGGCGATTCGTCCTACCTTACTGTCCGAGTACGTCGGCCAGCCCTCGGTGCGTGAGCAGATGGATATTTTTATCTCTGCAGCTCGTGGTCGTCAGGAAGCGCTTGATCATGTGCTGATTTTCGGCCCGCCCGGTCTCGGTAAGACGACGCTGGCCAACATTATTGCCAATGAGATGGGCGTATCCATTAAAACGACGTCCGGGCCGGTACTGGAAAAGGCGGGCGATCTCGCCGCCATGCTCACCAACCTGGAAGAGGGCGATGTTCTCTTCATCGACGAAATTCATCGCCTGAGTGCGGCGGTCGAAGAAGTCCTGTATCCAGCGATGGAAGATTATCAGCTGGATATCATGATCGGTGAGGGACCGGCAGCGCGCTCTATCAAGCTGGACCTGCCGGCGTTCACGCTGGTGGGTGCCACGACCCGTGCGGGGTTGCTGACGTCTCCATTGCGGGACCGATTTGGCATTGTCCAGCGTCTTGAGTTCTACAATACCGAAGATCTTACCCACATCATCTTGCGGTCCGCCCGTTTGTCGACCGTCGATATCGATGAAGCGGGTGCTTTTGAAATTGCAAGGCGGTCCAGGGGGACGCCCCGTATCGCGAACCGCCTGCTGCGTCGCGTGCGCGATTTCGCTGAGGTCCGTTCCGACGGGCACATCAGTTCGGATATTGCAGATCAGGCGCTGAACATGCTCAAGGTAGACAGTCAGGGGTTTGATCACATGGATCGTCGCCTGCTGCTTGCCATGATCGAGAAGTTTGACGGTGGCCCGGTTGGGGTCGAGAGCCTCGCCGCCGCAATCAGTGAAGAACGAGGCACCATTGAGGATGTGCTGGAGCCCTTCCTGATCCAACAGGGGTACATGGTTCGAACGCCTCGGGGGCGCATGGTTACCTCTAATGCTTACCAGCATTTCGGTGTGGTGCCGCCAAAATCCGGTCGGGAGGACGATCTTTTTGGCTGAGCGGCAATCGAATGGTGCTTTTGAGTTGCCAATACGTGTCTATATTGAAGACACGGACGCCGGTGGTATCGTCTTCCATGCCAAATACCTTCATTACATGGAGCGAGCACGTACCGAGTGGGTGCGTAGCTGCGGGGTGGGGCTGCGAGCCGGTCTCGCTGACAACATCAGCTATGTTGTACAGCGTATGAATATTCATTACTCGGTGCCGGCTCGTCTGGATGATCAATTGCTGGTCACCGCTGAGCCTGTAGCCTTTGGCAGGGTATGGATGGACTTTAAACAAAGGGTCCTCAGGGCGGACGACCGAGCACTGCTGTGTGAGGCGGATGTGCGCGTGGCGTGTGTGGCGCTGGATAGCGGCCGTCCACGCCGGTTACCCGAGAACATGCAGGCGTTGTTAGTCAACAACGTTCAGACAACAGAATAAGCCAGGAGCAAAAGGTGGAATCAGAAGTTTCAGTCTGGTATCTCGTGTCCAATGCCGGTGTGCTGGTGCAACTCGTTATGTTGCTTCTTGCCCTGGCATCCGTCGTTTCCTGGGCGCTGATTTTCCAGCGTCTCCAGGTCTTCCGCAAAGCCAGGCAATCCCAGTTGGCCTTCGAGGAGCGGTTCTGGTCGGGTATGGATCTGGGCCAACTCTATCGCGAAGTCAACGCCGAACCGACCCCGTTCTCCGGCATGGAATCCGTGTTCAGGGCCGGTTTTAAGGAATTCTCCCGTCTGCGCCAGCAGAGCCGTGATGCGGATGCTGTTATGGAGGGTACGCAGCGGGCCATGCGGGTTGCTTTCTCAAGGGAGCAGGAGCGCCTGGAAACCCATCTGCCGTTTCTGGCAACGGTCGGCTCGACCAGTCCTTACGTGGGGCTGTTCGGTACCGTCTGGGGCATCATGAATTCGTTCCGTGGTCTGGCCCAGGTGCAGCAGGCTACCTTGGCAACCGTGGCGCCGGGTATCTCGGAAGCGCTCATTGCGACGGCGATGGGGCTTTTTGCGGCCATTCCCGCGGTCATCGCCTACAACCGTTTCTCGGCCATGTCCGATGCGCTCCTCAAAAACTACGAAACCTTTGCCGAGGAATTCTCCAGCATCTTGCATCGTCGCGTTCATAACAGCGAAAAGAGTGCGGCGTAAATGATTGTTTCTGGTAAAGGTCGGAGGGTAGCGCGATGAAGGGCATGGGGATGATGCCACAGCATCGGCGAAAGCCGATGTCAGAGATTAACGTCGTACCGTACATTGACGTCATGCTGGTGCTGCTCGTGATATTCATGGTCACCGCCCCGATGCTGACTCAGGGTGTAAAGGTGGATCTGCCGGAAACAACCTCAGACCCAATTCAAGCCGATAAGAACGTCGAGTCGATTGTGGTGTCTATAGACACCAATGGCGCCTATTACGTCGAAGTGGGGGATAAGGGCAGTGACCCGATGTCCCTGGGTGAGGTTCGCGAGCAGGTCGGGAAAATTCTTTCCCAGCGTGCCAACGGCGAGATTCTGGTGCGTGGTGATGAGCACGTGGAATATGGAACGGTGGTCCGCCTCATGGCGGAATTGCAGGGTGCGGGGGCAAGCAGTATCGGCTTGATTACCGAAGCGCCTCTGGACGACAAGTGACATCAGTGCGGGCAGGTTTGTTGTGATAGGTCACGAGCGTGAAGTTACCAGCACTGGCGTTCCGCCCTGGAAATCCCCGGTTGCATTGTCGGTAACCCTGCATCTGGTGATTATTGGCGTTGCGTTGGCGGGTTGGACCTGGAGCAGTCCGGATCACGAGCCGCCACCCCGGAGTATTTCAGCCCGGTTGATCACTCAGCAGCAACCGGAGCCCAGTCCAATTGTGGAACCGGTTGACCAGCCTGATCGTGAGGAAGAGAGGCGTCAGGAGGAGCAGAAACGCAAGGCAGAGCAGAAGCGTCAGGAAGAGGCTCGCCGGGAAGCCGAACAGAAGGCCCGCGAAAAAGCCGAGCGCCAGGCCAGAGAGGAAGAGCGCAAACGCCAAATCGCCGAACAGCGTAAGAAGGAAGAGGCCGCCCGGGAAAAAGAGGCCGCCCGCCAGAAGGCCGAGGCAGAAGCCAAGGAGCGGGAGCGCAGGAAGGCGGAGGAAGAGCAGCGTAAACAGGAAGAGGCTCGGCGCAAGGCGGAAGAAGAGAAGCAGCGCCAGGAAGAGCAGCGAAAGCGCGAAGAAGCCGAGCGCAAGAAGCGCGAGGAAGAGGCGCGGAAGGAGGCTGAGCGAAAGCGGCTCGAGGCCGAACGCCGATTGAAAGAGCAGCAGTTGGAAGCGCTGGCCCAGGAGGCAAAACAGGCGCAGGAAGCGGAGGCACGCAGGCAGGCACAGGCGGCTGCAGCCAGAGCACGCGAAGCGCAGATGCTGACAGAGAGCGAAAAGTATCAGGCGCTGATCCGGGAGCGTCTCAGTCAGGCCTGGTATCCGCCTTCCTCGGCGACCGAAGAGATGACGGCGCGCCTTCAGATTACCTTGCTGCCAACCGGCGAGTTGGCGGGCGTTAAACTGGTAGGTAGCAGTGGCAATACCGCGTTCGACAACTCGGCGCTCAGCGCAGTTCGCTCGCTGAACCGTTATCCAATTCCGGATGAGCGAGACACTTTCGAGCGGTATTTCCGTCAGTTTACCATTGAGTTCAACCCTCGCCGGTTGAGATAAGGAAGGGATGACACAATGACACAGCGGGTTTGGACTATGCCGTTACGAAAACTCTTTGCAGTGATCACTCTGGCCGTTCTGGTGGCGAACTCTGCACACGCGGAACTGCTGATCCGCATCACCGAAGGCGCGGACGCTGCCATTCCGATTGCCGTCGTGCCGTTTTCAGAGAGCGGTGCTGTGCCTCCGGGCGATAAAGTCGGGGACATTGTCCACAGTGATCTGGCCATGAGCGGTGAGTTTAGCCCATTGCCGGCTGAAAAAATGCTGAGTCTTCCGTCCAGGCGTGAAGAGGTCTTTTTCCGGGATTGGCGTCTGCTTGGCCAACGTTACGTCCTGGTTGGTGGCCTTACCCGAACGGGTGACCGGGTCTCTGCTCGGTACGAACTGTTTGATGTCAATACGGAAGAGCGTCTGCTGGGTGAAACGGCCGCCGCGCCGGTCTCGAATATAAGGTCTCTGGCTCACCACGTAAGCGACAAGGTGTACGAAGCCATCACCGGAGTACCCGGAGCTTTTTCCACAAAGCTGGCATACATAACGCTGGACAGGTTCAATGGCAAGCCCCGCTACCGGTTGCAGGTAAGCGACGTGGATGGCAAGCGTGCCAGAATCCGGCTGGAAAGCCAGGAGCCAATTCTGTCGCCAGCATGGTCGCCCGACGGCAAGAAGCTTGCGTACGTTTCCTTTGAAACCGGAAAACCGGTCATCTTCGTCCACGAGTTGGCAACCGGGAACCGGACCAAAGTGGCGGATTTCCCCGGGCTGAATTCGGCGCCAGCCTGGTCCAATGACGGCAGATCATTGCTTATGACCCTGTCCAAAGACGGGAATGCGGAAATCTACCGGATGAATCTGGCAAGCCGTCAGTTGACCAAGGTAACCAATCACTGGGCCATTGATACCGAGGCGAGCTGGGATCATTCCGGTGACGGCCTTTTCTTCACGTCCGACCGGTCCGGTGGGCCCCAGATCTATTACAAGAAAAGCGAGAGTGCTGCGCCCCGGCGTATTACCTTTGGCAGCCGCTATAACGCACGCCCCCGGCCTGATAATACCGGCGACTTTGTCTATTACGTGCATCAGCGGAACAGCGCATTTCACATTGCCCGAACGAATCTTGAAAGCGGTGAGGAAACAGTTCTCACCCGTACAGAATCCGATGAATCCCCAAGTGTGTCTCCAAACGGTCGAATGCTGATCTATGCAACCAAGCAGGGTTCAGACAGCGTGCTCACGGTTATTTCCGTCGATGGTGGTGCGGCTTACAGTCTGCCCGCCTCGGAAGGCGACGTGCGTGAACCGGCCTGGGGCCCGCTGGTGCGGTAACGGGAGCCTTCTGCTGCCCGTCAAATGATTCAGTAAACTAGTCAATCAACTGAAAGGAACGTTTTATGAAGTTGTCAGCTCAATCCAAGTTTTTTGCCGTTCTGCTGTCTGCTGGCCTTTTCGCTGGCTGTAGCTCTACCGGTGAAACCGTAGGCGAGGGTGCGTACGGTTCTGATGTGGACGCGATTGATCAGGAAGGTGGCTCCACTGTATACGGCGGCGGCGATCAGGATGGCGTATCCTCTTCTGCGATGACAGAAGAAGAGCGTATGGCTGCTCAGCAGCAGGCGGAACAGGAAGCTCTGCGCGATATCACGACGTTCTACTTCGATTTCGACACTGCCGAGATCAAAGCTGAAGCTCGTGACGTTCTGGTTGCCCATGCCCAGTTCCTGGCCAACAACCCCGGTCAGCAGGTGCGTCTCGAAGGCCACGCTGACGAGCGTGGAACCAAGGAATACAACCTGGCCCTGGGTGAGCGTCGTGCCAACGCCGTTCAGCGCTTCCTGGTTGTCAACGGCGCTTCACGTGGCCAGATGGAAACCGTAAGCTACGGTGAAGAAAAGCCGGCGGTCATGGGTTCGACTGAAAGTGCCTGGGCTCAAAACCGTCGTGTGGAGCTCGTGTTCGAGTAAACGCATCAGATGTCAGGAATGCCCATGAGAAAAAGACTCATGGCGGCAGTGATCCTCCCGTTTGCCCTTGGGCAAACGGGGGGGGCGCTGGCGCAATCATCCACGCAGGCTTTCCAGAACAGCAGTTCGGAAGCCCAGCGCAAGGCGAATAGCAGTCAGGCCACCGCCGAGCTGTTCTACATGATCCAGCAGCTCCAGGGTGAAATCCGGCGCCTCCAGGGACAGGTGGAAGAGCAGAAATATCAAATTGATCGGCTGAAAGAGCAGGGGCGAGATCGTTATATTGATCTTGACCAGCGCATCCTTGAGCTGTCGGAGAAAGTCGCTGAACCACCTGCAGCTCCGACCAGTGAGGGGGCAGCCAGCAGCGCCGGGAATACCGGTACACCGACCAGGGAGTATCGTCAGCCTGATGCCGAGGAGCGTAAGGCGTACGAGGCCATTCAGGATCTGATTCGGAATCAGAAAAACTACGATGAGGCGATCAGCCGCCTGTACGAGTTTATCGATCAATATCCGGAAGGGGATCTGACTGTTAATGCCTATTACTGGTTGGGTGAGGTATACCTGGTTAAACCCCAGTTGGAGCAGGCCAAACAGGCCTTCACCATTGTTGCAACGCGCTATCCTGATCATCGCAAGGCCCCGGATGCGGTCTACAAGTTGGGTGTCACTCTGGACCGGCTAGGCGAGAAGCAGGAAGCCAAGCGTCGAATGGAAAGTGTGGTCAGGGACTACCCGCAGAGCAGTGCCGCCAAATTGGCGCAGAAGTTTCTGGAGTCCTGAAACCACTATCAGGCCGTCATGGGAAAAATGTTGAGAAACCTGAGAAAAAAGGGTTGATCAACGCCAAAAAATCATTACTATATGCGCCTCGTTTGGGTCGTTAGCTCAGTTGGTAGAGCAGTTGGCTTTTAACCAATTGGTCGAAGGTTCGAATCCTTCACGACCCACCAAATTAGAAGTTCCGGAGTGTGCTGAGTCATTCCGGAATTGGTCAGGGTCAAGGCGCTGATCAGCAGTTACGGGTCGTTAGCTCAGTTGGTAGAGCAGTTGGCTTTTAACCAATTGGTCGAAGGTTCGAATCCTTCACGACCCACCAA